>JAIQFK010000002.1 GCA_020073305.1 Terriglobia bacterium | reverse complement strand
CGGCCCGCCAACACCGCATTACGCCATTCGTACAGCAGCTTCCGGCGCAGTCGCAACGATCGCGCCAGCGCGGAGGGGCTTTCTCCGGACTGCATCCGGCGCACCGCCTCCGCTTTGAACTTCGCGCTAAAGACTCGATTCTTCTTCATCAGGTTCAGTTCTCCATTCAATGTAGAACTGTCCCTGATTTCCGTGTGTCACTTTAGGGGCGCACTCCAGTTGGTGGTTCTTGGCAGAATCTACTCGCAGTAGGCAGGCGGCTTCTTCGGGCGCCGCTTGGGATCGCAGTTCCCTCGGGGACAACGCTCAATGGAAATGGGCCGGAAGTTCGATTCGAAACCTGGTTGAATCCGATAACCTGGCGTATCCAATGGGTAAAATCCAACCCGTTGAGTGCGAATTGTGAAATATCCAGGAGGCATGGGACCGAACATGAATCTGCCTCTCGGATCGGTCTGCACCGCACCGCAAGTTGTGTCACGGGCGCATATCAGTGACACATCAACCCCAGCGATTGGAGGACTTTCGACCCACTTGTGTCCTCGATCTACCAAGACACTGCCACGAAGAATCCCAATCTGCCCTCTCGAAGGCAACAACCGAAGATAGTCAAGCACCCCATAGCCGCCGCAAAAGTTATCGGCCACAGTGAGCTCAGCAGGCGGTATTGATTTCTCCTCCGAGTCCGAGACGTGGATTCCTTTGATGATAAGCGATTGGAATCCCGCGTGGCCGAATTTCAGGCTGTATTCACCGGCGGGTAGGTCAGAGAAACGGAACGTTCCGGAGTCGTCGGCTTGAACTCGAAATGCTCTGCCCTGTGAGCCCTCTGACCACAATTCAGCGTAAGCTCGGGAGACGCCAACGCCGGTAATATCCCGCACACTCCCCATGAGACTCGCTGTGCCATCTTGCGCGACACAGACTGCTACACCAAAAAAGAAAAGGCAATTGCACCCGCGTAGGGCACGCTTACCCCTCATTCCGCTTCAACTGCCCGCAAGCCGCAAAAATATCCAGCCCTCTTGGCTTCCGTATAAAGCACGGCATCGACCGCTTCACGATCGCCTGAAACGCATGCACGCGCTCGGGGTCCGGTGTCTCGTACGGAATCCCCGGCCCGGGATTCAGTGCAATCAGGTTGACCTTGCAATTCAGATGCGCCAGCAGCTTCACCACGCGGCGCGCGTCGGCGTCCGTATCGTTCACGCCGCGCAGCAGCACGTATTCGAACGTCAGCTTCTCCCACGTCCGCAGAGGAAAAGCCCGGCACGCGTCCAACAGATCCTTGAGGTGATACTTGCGCGTGATGGGCATCAGTTCCTGCCGCATTTCTTCGGTCGACGCGTTGAGCGAAACCGCCAGCTTTGGCCGCACCGGCTCGCGCCCCAGCTCTTCGATCTTCGGAATGATCCCCACGGTCGAGAGCGTGATGCGCTTCTCGGACAACCCCACGCCGCGCGAGTCCACCAGAATGCGCGTGGCCTTCACCACGTTGGGCAGGTTCAGCAGCGGCTCACCCATCCCCATCATCACGATGTTCAGCCGCGAGCCGGGCTCGAGCAGTCCGTTGTCCCGTGCCACGAACAGCACCTGGCCCACGATCTCGCCCGCCGTCAGACTGCGCTCGAGCCCCATCAGCGCCGTCATGCAGAACTTGCAATCCACGGGGCAGCCCACCTGGCTCGAGATGCACAGGGTATCCCGCGTATCCTCTGGCATCCAGACGGTTTCCACCGTCCGGCCGTCTTCTAAACGCAACAAATAACGGCGCGTACCGTCGTTTGACTGGTAGCGGCGGTCCAGTTCGGGCAGCCCAATTGTATGTTCCGATACAAGTTGCTGGCGGAGTTTACCCGGCAGAGTCGTAATTTGAATTAAATCATGTACTTGGGTGTGATATAGCGCTTCATAGACCTGGCGCGCGCGAAACTCCGGCTCCCTCGCCCCGAGCACCTGCCGGATCTCGCTAAGTTCCATGCCTAGAAGGGCTTGCGGCATCCGGTTCCAGTGTATCACGCGCGCCCGCTGTAGCGAAAAATAGCCGGAAAATGGTACAAGTAAGAGGGATTCCTGCCGGCATCCCGTCATGCAGAAAACGACATCTCAACCGCGAGAAATCGAAACAACCACGCTGCCCAACGGCGTTCGCGTCCTCAGCGAAACCATGCCGCACGTGCGCTCGGTTTCGGTCGGGCTCTGGGTGGGGATCGGGTCGCGGCGCGAAACTCCGGAACAGAACGGCCTCTCGCATTTCATCGAACACATGGTGTTCAAGGGAACGTCGAAGCGCTCGGCGGAGGACATCGCGCGCTCGGTGGATTCGATCGGCGGCAACCTCGACGCCTTCACCTCGAAAGAGCTGGTTTGCTTCAACAGCAAAGTGCTAGATGAGCATTTGGCACTCTCTTTCGATGTGCTGTCGGACCTGGTGCTCAACCCGCTGTTCCGCGAAGAGGACATGGTCAAGGAAAAAGGCGTGATCCTCGAAGAACTCAAGATGGACGAGGACAGTCCCGATTACCTGGTCCACGAAATTTTTTCCTCGAATTTCTGGAAAGATCACCCGCTGGGCAAGCCGATCCTGGGCACGCGCGAGACGGTGAAACGTTTCGACCGCGCCATGATGGAGGGCTACTACCGCGACGCGTATTCTCCCGCGAACCTGGTGATCACAGCCGCCGGCAATTTGACGCACAAAATGCTCGCAGATCTCGCCGGCGATTATTTTTCGGACATGAAGCCCCGCTCCCCCATGGCTGCCGAGCGGGCGCCGCAAACGCATGCGCGCATCGCGTTGCGCAACAAGAAGTCGCTGGAGCAGGTTCACCTGTGTATGGGGGTGCCGTCGTATCCGGTGCCGCACGAGGACCGCTTCACCTGCTACGTGATGAACACGCTGCTGGGCGGCGGCATGAGTTCGCGCCTTTTCCAGAACATTCGCGAACGGCAGGGCCTGGCGTACGCGGTCTTTTCCGAGCTGAATCCGTACCGCGATACCGGCTGTCTCTCGGTGTACGCCGGCACTTCCATCGAATCGGCGCGCCAAGTGATCGCATCCATCCTGCGAGAATTCCAGCAGCTCAAACAGGAACGCATTACCGATGAGGAACTCCGCCGCGCCAAGGACCACCTGAAGGGTTCGCTGATGCTGAGCCTGGAATCCACCTCCAGCCGCATGTCCAACCTGGCCCGCCAGGAGATGTACTTCCACCGCTTCTTCACTCTGGACGAGCTGGTGGAGAGCATCGAAGCCGTTACCGCGGACGACGTCCAGCGTATCGCGCAAACCTTCTTCGACCAGAGGCACATCGGCCTCACGGTGCTGGGGAATCTGAACGGTTTCAAGATCGGGCGGGAAGACCTCGTCTGCTAGGTTCCAGGTCTTAGGTGCTAGATGTTAGCACGCCGCCAATTTGCAAGAGTCTGCTTTTCCCTAACACCTGACACCTAACACCTAACACCTCGTTCCGATACACTGAAACTACCGAACATGTGCAGGCTGCTCCGGATCTGCGCCACCTCTCTCTGCTTTCTCGGCCTCGCCTTCGCTGTCGATTGGAAAGCGCTCAAGCCTGAAGGTTACGTCAGCGATTTCGCGCGCGTGATCGACGCGCAGAGCAAAGCGGCTCTGGAACAATACTGCGCGCGCGTGGAGCAAGTTACGGGCGCGCAGATGGCGCTGGTCACGATTTCCACGCTCGAAGGCGAGCCCGTCGACGACGTTGCCAATACGATTTTTCGCGCTTGGGGAGTCGGGCAGAAGGGCAAGAACGAGGGCATCATGCTGCTGCTGGCGGTCAACGACCACCGCAGCCGGCTGGAGGTGGGATACGGCCTCGAGCCGATCCTGCCCGATGGTTTCGTGGGCAGCATCCTGCGCGAGATGCGTCCAGCACTTCGCAACCGGCAATACGGCGACGCCATGATGGCTGCCGCGCAGACCATTGGATCGACCATCGCCAAGGCGAAAAACGTTTCCCTTGACGCGCAATTGCCGCGGCGCGCCCGGCGGTCCTCCGGTGATTCCATCCCGTGGCCGGCACTGCTGGGCGGCCTTTTTCTGGTGTTTTGGCTGCTGCGCGCGGCTGGCCGCGGAGGCAAGGGAGGCGGAGGAGGCGGGTTCTGGACCGGCCTCATCATCGGCAACCTGATGCGGGGCGGCGGCGGATGGGGCGGAGGTTCGGGTGGCGGCTTCGGCGGTTTTGATTCCGGCGGCGGTGGCGGAGGCTTCGGCGGATTCGGCGGCGGCGACTCGGGCGGCGGCGGCGCCTCAAGCGACTGGTAGTAAGATCGTGTCAAGCATGGAAAGCGCACTCAACCAGTTAACGGATAAGCTGACCAAAGCGTTTGGCGATCGTCTCGTCTCGGTGGTGCTGTACGGTTCGGCGGCGGCCGGCGATCATCACGAAGGCTTCTCCGACCTTAACGTGCTGTGCGTGCTTGACCAGGTGACCCCTCGCGAGTTGGCGCAGTCTGAACCGGTCTTTCGCTGGTGGCGCGAAAAGGGGAATCCCTCGCCGCTGCTGTTGAGCGAGCACGAGGTCGCAACCTCCACCGACTGTTTTGCCATCGAGTTCCACGACATCAAGGCGCACCACCGCATCCTGCAAGGCAAGGACGTCATCACACATCTGCAGGTGGACGATTCGTTCTATCGCGCCCAGGTGGAACATGATCTGCGCGCCAAGCTGCTGCGGCTGAGGCAGAAGGCTTCGGGCGCGTTGTCGGACAAAGACGCGCTGCGAAGGCTGCTGGCCGATTCCATTTCGACGTTCTGTGTCTTGTTCCGCCACGCGCTGATTCTCAACGGGGTTGCGGCAAAAAGTAAGAAGCGCGACGTTGTCGAGCAGGCGCGTGAGACTTTTGGGATCGATCCGCTGCCGTTCACTAAGTTGCTGGATTTGCGGGAAGAACGCCTCAAGCCTCGCGACGTGGAACCGCAGGGGCTGCTGGATTCGTATCTTAAAGAGATATCCATTGTGATCGACGCCGTGGACCGGCTCGAGAAATAAGGAGCGAACCACTCATGAAAATTGCCCTGATCGTCGTGCTCGTGTTGCTGCTCGTGGTGCTGGCACTTGGCGGAAAATACGTCGGCATTCGCAACGACCTGGTCACCAGGAAGGAGACCGTGAGCGCCGCCTGGTCGCAGGTGGACGTGGCCTTGCAACGCCGCGCCGACCTGATTCCGAATCTCGTCGAAACCGTGAAGGGCTACGCCAAACACGAGCAGGGCGTGATGGACGCCGTGGCCGCCGCTCGTGCGTCTTTGATCGGCGCCAAGACGCCGTCCGAGAAGATCGCCGCCAATTCGCAGCTCGATGGCGCTCTCGGCCGCCTGCTAGTCGTGGTGGAGAACTATCCCAACCTGAAGGCCAACGAGAATTTCCTGCGCTTGCAGGATGAGCTGGCAGGCACGGAGAACCGTATCGCCGTCGAGCGCCGCAAATACAATGAGACGGTCCAGTCGTACAACACACAAATCCAGTTGTTCCCCAACAACATTGTGGCATCGCTTTCCAGCTTCCAACGCGAGGATGCCTACTTCAAGACCGAGCCCGGCGCGCGCACGGCGCCGAAGGTAGCGTTCTAGCGTTAAACGCGCAGGATGCCCAAGAATTCTTTTACGGTCGGTAAAAAACACAAGACCTGTAGCGCAGGCCCACGCCTGATCTTGGCGGGGACCTGCGGCCTTTTGCCCATCCATGAACCAAAAAGCCGCAGGTCTCCGGCAAACCCCGCCGTAGGCCTGCGCTACATTATCTGGAGATGATGACCACCCCCACATTCGCAAACTACATCAACGGAGAATGGGCCGAGAGCGGCCAGACTTTTGAAAACCGTAACCCGGCGAACACGGATGACCTTGTCGCTCTGTTCTCGAAAGGCACGCCGCAGGATATAGCGCGCGCAGCCGACGCGGCGGCAGCGGCTCTGCCCGCCTGGTCCTCCATGAACGCGCCGGCGCGCGGCAATATTCTGTTCAAAGCCGCCGACCTGCTAGACCGCCGCTTCGATTCCATCGCGGCGGAGATGACTCGTGAAGAAGGCAAGACGCTGCCCGAAGCCAAGGGCGAGGTCCGCCGCTCGATCAATATCTTCCGCTATTTCGCAGGCGAGGGCGCGCGCATGCCCGGGATGCTGGTGCCGTCTGAGCGCGATCGCGTCCACATGTTCGCTTTTCGCAAGCCGATCGGCGTGGTGGGCCTGATCACTCCCTGGAATTTCCCCAGCGCGATTCCCGCATGGAAGCTCGCGCCCGCTTTGATTTGCGGCAACACGGTCGTGCTGAAGCCCGCTTCGGCGGCGCCGCTCAGTTCGTGGAGAATCGTAGAAGCGCTCCATGAAGCCGGCATCCCGCGCGGCGTGCTGAACTATGTCGCGGGGCCGGGCGGAGAGCTGGGCACAGCGCTGCTCCAGGCCAAACCGCTGAAGGCGGTCTCGTTTACCGGTTCCTGCCAGATCGGCAACTGGCTGCACGGCGAAGCTTCCAAGCGCCGGCTGCGCATCCAGCTCGAAATGGGCGGAAAGAATCCCACCATTGTCCTGGCAGACGCGGATTTTAATTCAGCGGTTGAAAACGTCGTGAATGGCGCATTCTTTTCCACTGGCCAGAAATGCACGGCCACCAGCCGGGCCATTGTCGAGGAGGCAATCTACGACAAGTTTCTGAACGCGCTCATCGAGCGCACGCGGAAATTGAAGGTGGGTGACGGCATGCAGCCTGGCATTGAGATCGGCCCCTTGGTCGACCAGGCGCAGATGGACACGGTGCTCAAGTATATCGAGATCGGCAAGAAGGAGGCCGGCGCGCCGAAAACCGGCGGCAACCGCATGACCGGTGACGGGCGCGCCAAGGGCTACTTCGTTGAGCCGACCCTCTTCGCCGATGTCGATGAGCGAATGACCATCGCGCAGGAAGAAATTTTCGGCCCCGTGCTGGCGGTGATGCGCGCCAAAAATTTTGACGACGCCATGAGGATCGCCAACAACATTCCATTCGGCCTCTCGTCGTCGATCCAGACCACCAACCTGTCGCGCGTGTTCGATTACGTCTACCGCATGGAAGCGGGTCTGCTCACTGTGAACCTGCCGAGCGCGGGAGTGGAGTACCAGTTGCCGTTCGGCGGAATGAAGGATTCCAGTTTCGGACCCAAAGAACAAGGCCCGGCAGCATTGGAATTTTACAGCGACTACAAGACGGTGTATTTGAAATACTGATTTCACCGCGGAGACGCAGAGAACTTGTACTCTCTGTTTCTCTGCGCCTCTGCGGTTATATAGTAATTCATGCGACTTGGGCAAATCCGGCTAGGTGGCCACGCGAGCGCGGCCATCTTTGAAGGCAGTAACGCGAGGCCTATTCCGGGACACACCATGCTCGACCTGATTCACCGCGCGGAAGCCGAATCGATCTCGCTTTCCGCGCTCGCGGCCTCGCTCGCCAGCCGCCACGCTGCGCCGGCGGCGCCAATCATCCCGTTGCATCCTGTGGAGGTCTGGGCGTGCGGCTGCACCTACGAGACCAGCGCCAGCTTTCGCGATGCTGAGCACGGCACCCGCGAAGGCATGTACGCCTATGTCTATCGCAATGACCGGCCGGAGATTTTCTTTAAGGGGACAGCGCGCGTGTGCGTCGGCCCGGGCCAGCCGATCGGTTTACGCGCCGATGCGAAATTCACCGCGCCGGAGCCGGAACTGGCCGTGATTCTCGGGAGCCGCGGCGCCATCCTCGGTTACACACTCGCCAATGATGTCTCCGCCTGGGACATCGAGCGTGAGAACCCGCTGTACCTGCCACAATCGAAGGTGTATTCAGCTTGCTGCGCGTTGGGACCGGTGATCGTGACCGCTGACGATCTGGCCGATCCCTACAAGCTGGAGATGACCTGTACCGTCACGCGCAACGGGGCGGCTACGTTTGAAGGGAGCGTCTCCACCTCACGGCTGCATCGCAAACTCGAAACGCTGGTCGCGTATCTGCTGCGCGCCAACCCTGTGCCGGCTGCATCCGTGCTGCTCACCGGAACCGGCATCATCGTTACCGAGGCTGCCGCGCTCGCTCCCGGTGACACGGTGTCCATCCGCATCCCGGAAATCGGGGAGCTTTCCAACCGCGCTGTTGTCGTGGATTAAGCGTCAGGCGTGGGCGCGGCGCGACATTTCCAGGCAGTCCTCGATCTCTTTCAGCAGCACGATGGGATCGATGGGGCGCCGCAGAAACCTGGTGGCTCCCGCGGCCACCACCAGATCGTCTCGCGTGTCGCGCGGCAGCGTTGCCGAGATCAGGACCACAGGAATGTCGTTGAGTGTGGGGTCAGACTTGAGGCGCAGCACCAGCTCCAGGCCGGAGCCCTCCGGCATGTTCACATCCGACAGCACGAGGTCAGGGCGGGTCTGTCTCGCGAGCGCCATGGCCGCCTCGACATCATCCGCCAGCATGACCCGGTAGCCGGACGGCTCAAAGATGGACCGTGCGAGTTCCAGGTTGGACCGGACGTTATCGACCGCCAGGATCGTTGCACGCGGCGGCAGTGGCTCTCTCAAAGGTAGCTGCGGCTCCGCCTCCGGGGCTGAAACCGCGGCCGACGGATGCTCTTTCGGCGCCCGTTGCTTGAGGCTCAAAAAACTCTCCACCTCAGCCACAAAGGTTTCCGGCGTAATGGGCTTCGAAATGTAGCCGTCAAAGCCGGCCTGCAGCACGCGTTCCCGGTCGCCTACCATGGCCAGAGCCGTGATGGCGACCAACGGCGTGTTTCGCATCTGCTCGTCCTGCTTGAGCCGCGCGGCGATTTCGTAGCCGCTGATGTCGGGAAGCTGAATATCGCAGATGATGAGCTCCGGCTTTTCGCGCGCGGCAATTTCCATGCCGCTGCGGCCGTTGGCGGCCCCTAAAAGTGTGTATCCGAACGCGGTCAAAAGATACGTCATCAGATCGAGATTGGCCGCATGATCTTCGATGATGAGAATTCGAGCCACCATTTGCTTATGCTTTCGGGATCAGCACAGTGAACCGGCTGCCTTTTCCAAACTCGCTCGAGAACTCGATGCGAGCGCCAATTAATGACGCGAGTTTTCCGCTTACGTAGAGTCCCAAACCTGTACCCTCCTTGGATCTCGCAGCGCCTATCTGTTCAAACGCGCGGAAGAGCCGCTGTTGATCCTCAGGCCGGATGCCGGGGCCGGTATCCACGACATCGATCGCCGTCATGGCACGCCCGTTGTTCGCCCACTCGTAGAGTTCCAGACTCACGGAGCCTTTCTCCGTAAACTTGATGCCATTGTTTGCCAGATTGATGAGGATTTGACTGACAGCCCGCCGGTCCGTTTTCGCCATCAGCGCATTGCTGGGTAACCTCGTCTCCAGATTCAGGTTCTTGGCCTGCGCCAGCGGCCGCAACGTCGAAGCGACTTGTTCGATGATTTCGCGGCATGACAGTAGTTCGAGCTTGATATCGATCTTCCCGGACTCGATTTTGGCGAGATCCAGCAGATCGTTGATCAACGAGAGCAGATGGCGCGCGCTGGTTTGAACGGTCTTGAGCTGCTTCTCCTGATCCACCGTCAGCGGTCCGGGAAGTCTCATCAGCAGCGTACCCGTGTACCCGATCACGGCATTCAAGGGCGTGCGCAGCTCGTGACTCATATTGGCAAGAAACTCGCTCTTGAGCCGGTTGGCTTCTTCCAATTCTGCGTTCTTGCGCATCAGCTCCCGCTCGAGCGATTGGCGGTGCCGGGCATCGCGGCTGAACAGGATATAGTTGACCAGCAGGAGCGCCAGCACCAGGAGGCGCGATACGCGTGAAGCCAGTGCCAGCACTCGATCGCTCGCCTGCAAGCGGGCCTCGCGTTGCGCGAGCAGCCTTCGTTCTTCGTCACCCATCTGCCCGATCATCATCCAAATTTTGTCCATCTCTTGGGGTGAATCTGTTTCCAGGAACGCGCGAGCCGCGGCAGCCACGCCCCGCTTCTTGCGGACCTCGAGCACCTCCTTATCTGACTGGACGTTGTCCCGCACCGCTTGGCGCAGATGTGATAACCGCTCGAGCTGGCCGGGGTTGTCCGCCATCAGCCGGCTCAATTGAGCCAGCGCCGGCTCAATCTCCCGGACAGCAGACTCGCAAGGTTTCAGATATGCGGCATCTCCGGTAATCAGGTATCCCCGCCCCGCTGCGTCCGCCTCGGTCATCCTCGTGACCAGCAACGAAAGTTCCCGGAGCGTGTCTTCGGTGTGCAACACCCAGTTTCGGCTCTCGATTTGTTTTTGACGTCCCTGATCCAGCAGTAAGAAGACGGCGACCAGCACGATGGCGGCAGCGCCAAATGCCATTCCGATCTTATGCTGTACATCCCAATTCATAACGTTGATTCCGCGAATTCGCTTGCTTGCTCAGGAGCTTTTCGGCACCAGCACCGTGAACCGGCTCCCTTTGCCGTGCTCGCTCTCTACCTCGATCTTGGCTTCAATCAATTCCGCGAGCTTGTGGCAGAGATGCAGGCCCAAGCCCGTTCCTTCCACGTGCAACGCATCGTGCAGCCGGTCAAAGGCCCGGAACAACCGCGGCAGATCTTCCGGCTTGATCCCTACTCCGGTGTCCGTCACATCAATGGCGGTCATCACGAGGCCATTCACCGGCCGTTCCGTCACTTCGAGCCGCACCGTGCCCCGAGCCGTGAACTTGATCGCATTGCCGACCAGGTTCACCAGAATCTGGTTGAGCGCGCGCCGGTCCGTCCTGACCCTGATCGAAAAGTCCGGGCATGTGCTTTGGAAGACGAGTTCCTTGGCCTCGGCCACAGGCCGAAGAGCGGATGCCACCTCCGCCACAATGTCGCGGCATTCGGCGGTTTCCAGTTGTACATGAACCTTGCCGGATTCGATCTTTGCCAGGTCCAGCAGGTCATTGATCAGGGATAGCAGGTGCCGGCCGCCGGTCTGGATGCTCTTGAGCTGGCGATCCTGCTCCAAGGTCAGCGGCCCCGGAAGCCGCATCAGCAGCGTCCCCGTATAGCCGATGATGGCGTTGAGCGGCGTGCGCAGCTCGTGACTCAAGCTCGACAGAAACACGTCCTTGGCCGAGTTGGCCTTCTCCAATTCGACATTTTTTTCCCGCAGCGTGTGCTCGAACTGTCTGCGCTCGGTGGCATCACGAACGGAGCTGATGACGAACAGCCCCTCTTCCGTTTCAATAGGGCTCAGGCTGATTTCCACCGGGAATTCCCGGCCGTCCCGCCGCAAGCCAAACAGTTCCAGTCCCGCTCCCATGGGACGGGCGCGTGGTCTTTCGACATACCCGGCGCGGTGGCCGGGATGCGCTCCCCGGAACCGCTCCGGCAACAGCGTTTCGACAGGCCGGCCCAGCAGCTCCTCGCGCGCATAGCCGAACAAAGACTCGGTTTGTGAATTGATCAGAACGATGTCACCCTTCCCGCTCGCAATGATGATGCCGTCGGGTGCGGATTCGAGCAGTGCCTGAAAGCGGCGGCTGGCCTGTTCCAGTTCCGCGTTCTTTTTCTCGAGAGAGCGCTCAATGCTCTTGCGTTCGGTGATGTCGGTGTTCAGCTCGAGCATTTCCGTCCGGCCGTCATCGGTCCGCCGTGATGTCCACCGGCTGAGCACGGTTACGATGCTTCCGTCGCGCCGGGTGTGGGCCAATTCGCCTTTCCAGTGGCCATTCCGTTCCACCTGCTCCAGAACCGATTGGACGGTACCCGGACAACTCGTCTTCAACAGCTCTTGACTCACCCGCCCCAGTGCTTCTTCCCTCGACCATCCATAAAGGCGTTCGGCGCTTCGGTTCCAAAAGCGGATCGTGCCGTCCAGCTCGCGCACCAGGATCGCGTCGTCAGCCAGGTCGAGCAGCTCGGCTTGCCGTCGCAGTTCCCGGTTCAGGGACGCCAAACGCATCGGATGGGGCAAGTGGACCCAAGTGGGCAGCATCGGCGCCAGCAGCGCGGCGGTGGTGACCGAGGCCAGCGCCGTGATGGCCTTGACTACGCCATCCAGCCGGTACGTGGCATGCCACACGGTCCAGACGGACATCAGATGCGTCGTACCGCACGCCAGGATGAATCCCGCGAAGGCCAACAGAATCCAGCTGAATTCCAGATCGTTGCGTTTTCGGAGGAACCAGATCAGCAGAACCGGAATGGCGTAATAGGCCAGGCTGATCGTCAGGTCGGAGATGACATTCAGCCAGAGGACGCCGGGCTGCCAGAGATAGCACGTCCCGTGCGGCAAAAAATCAGCCTCGAAGATTTTCTTGAGGAACTCGATCATGCTGGCCTCGTTGAGTGGTTGCGCTTACGCGGGATGGCTATAACGGGAGCCGCCTTCTTTGGCTGTCTCCCGTTTCATCCCTTTCGATAGCGTGCCTCCCGCCGCGACATCCAGAACTTCGCGTACCTTGAGCGCCAGAGTGCGCACGGTAAACGGCTTCTGCAAGAAGGGAGTTGCGGCATCCAGCCCGCCCTGCTGCATCACCGTGTCGCCGGTGTAGCCGGACGAGAGCAGAACCTGGATGCCCGGCCGGTCGCGCCGCAGCTGATCCGCCAGATCCATGCCGCTCAGTTTCGGCATCACGATGTCGGTTAACAGCAGGTGGATTTCGCTCCCGTGTTCCCTCGCCTTGGCCAGGGCTTCCTGGCCGTCGCAGGCTTCGATGACGTTGTAACCCTGTTGCGCCAGGACCGCGGCCGCCAGCGACCGCACACGATCTTCGTCTTCCGCGATCAGGATGGTCTCCGTGCCTACGGGAAGCGGAGCGGTGTCCTCGTGCAATGCCGTGGTGTCGGCGGCCTCGGCAGCGCGCGGCAGGTACACTTTTACGCTGGTGCCGTGGCTGGGCTCGCTGTACACCGCGATATGGCCCCCGCTCTGGCGAACGATTCCATAAACGGTGGGGAGCCCCAGCCCCGTGCCCTTCCCCTGCATCTTGGTGGTGAAGAACGGTTCGAAGAGGTGCGATTGCGTTTCGGCGTCCATCCCGCTTCCCGTGTCGCTGACCGCAAGCATGACGTAATGTCCCGGCGGAATTTGTCCTTTCCCCGAGATCTGCTCGGCTTCGAAGCGGCGATTGGCGGTCTCGATTAACAGCTTGCCGCCGAGCGGCATGGCATCGCGAGCGTTCAGCGCCAGGTTGAGAATCACCTGGTCGAGCTGCCCCGGGTCCACTTTTGCACTCCATGCGTCCGCATCGCACCGGGTCACGATCTCGATATTGGAGCTGATCAGCCGGCCGAGCATCTTGGTTACGTTCGCGAGCGCGGTATTGAGATTCAGGACCTTGGGTTGGATCAGTTGTTTACGGCTGAACGCGAGCAATTGATGGGTGAGCATGGCCGCGCGCGTCCCCGCGTCGCGGATGTCCTCCAGATCGCGGCGCAAGCGATCATGGGGGTCCAGCGTGGTAATCGCCAGATCGCTATGCCCGAGAATGACCGTCAGCAGGTTATTGAAATCGTGGGCCACTCCTCCCGCCAGCCGGCCGACGGCTTCGAGCTTCTGAGATTGCCGTAACTGGGTCTCCAAACGATTGCGCTCAGAAACGTCGCGGACGATCGCCTGAATCCCTCCGTCTTCGAGAGCAGTGATGCCGAGTTCGACGTCCATCAGGCTGCCATCGCTGCGAATGAACCGGCGTTCTTTGCGAACCACTTTGCCTGACCGGAGCAGATCGAGCCGCACGGGGTCGAGGCTCTGATCGCCTGTGGGAACCAGGTCGCGCAGATTCAACGCGAGGAACTGCGCGCGCGTATAACCGAGCATTTCCAGCATCCTGGAATTCACTTCGATGAAGTTGCCGCCGGGGTCGGCGATGATGATCCCGTCGGAAGCCTGCTCCACCACCATGCGGTATTTCTCCGCGCTGCGCCGGCGCTCGGCTACCTCAGCTTCCAGCTCTTCGGCGCGCTGCTTCGCCTCCTTAAAGAGCCGCGAGTTTTCGTAACCCATGGCGAGTTGGGCAGCGAGCGTCGTCAGCAGCCGTTCGTCTTCCGCACTGAATCCGGCATCTCCCAGCTTGTTGCCCAGACCGATCCACCCGTAGGTGCGGGTCCCGGTCAACACCGGGGCCACCAGATACGAGTCGACGCCGCCGAGACCCGGAGCGCATCCCAAGGTCACGGCGCCTCCCGGCCAGGTCCGGCCGCGCCGGCACTCCCCACTTTCCAGTACCTCAGCCACCGGGGTGTGCAGCTCGCAGGTGGGGCAGGGGTTTCCGGCATCTGTGGGCTTCACACCCCCAGAGCAAAAACGGTGAACCGCGCGGCCGCTCTCGTCGGTAATGCAGGCTGACGCACACATCGCTCCGATTACTTCGCGCGCGGCCCGGCAGTACCTCTCCACCAACTCCGAGGGATCCTGCGCCACGTTCAGCTCGTGTCCGATCTCAATCAGCGCCTCCAGGCGCGCGTTCAGATTCTGCACTTCCTCGGCCTGCGTCGAGAGCTTGTTGGTGAGCACGCGAATGTGCTCGCGATCGAATTCCTCCACGGGCGGCGGTGCGGCCACAACCGGCGCCAGTCCCAGCGCGGCATCCACCGTCCGCATGAGTTCCTGTGGCTCGACCGGCTTGGAAACCACGTAATCGACTCGGCACCGCTCCGCCAGCGCTCGCGCTTCGTGCATTAAGTAATGTGCCGAGTAGAAGATGACTGGAATCAACGCCAGGGCCGGATCTTCGCGCAAGTTGTGCGTGAATTCGTAGCCATCCATGGTGGGCATCAGGATATCGGTAATAATCAAATCGGGCCGTACAGCCCGGGCGCGCTCCAGGCCCTCCGCTCCGTCGCGGGCTTCGACCGTCTGGTGATTTCGATAGCCCAACAGAGTGGTCAGCAGCTCACGATTTGCTTCATGATCGTCAACGATCAGAATGGTCGCCATTTTCCCGCTCCAATTTCGTAAATCGATGTGAGGGGGCCGGACCTCAAACCCGGAACGGGTTTTCGAGGATCTGTTCCCTCACCGGGCCTTGAACTGAACGCGGGAACAAGAAAGAGTTCCGATCTTGTGGTAGTTTTCTCACTGGAATGTGTACCAATAACCACCACCGATCTGAGGTGTTTTCCGAGGGTACCTGAAGGAGACGCTGGCCCAAAACGCAACTATAAGCCTCGTAGACACGGTTTTCTGCCGCACGTAGTCGATCGTGCCACGTGGCCGGAGTGATCACAATCCGAGGAATCACTGATTTTCTGGGGATTAAGGCCTGTGACCGGCTCGGGTCGGGGGCTCTTCACTACGCCGGGAAGGTTCGTGACTCGGTGAAGAGGACCCCTTCACTCCTCGTTGGCTGGGGGCGGCGGCTCGAACTGGTCGAGCAGATCGGGGTTGGCGGCAAAGCGTTTCAGCACCCGAATGATGTTGCCGGTGTTGAAGCCGGCGCGCATGAGCCGGCGGTAAGCCGAGGCCAGTTGCTTGTCGTCGCCAAACAGGGGTTCCCGCGGCGCATTCCGGTATTTCCGCCGGAGAAAGTCCTCGATGAGAGCGGTTTCGTCAACGTCTTTATAGGTCTTCTCAACGGCCGTCTGAGCGAGCGCCGGGGCCACCCGCCGCCGGCGCAGTTCCTGCGACACCCGGTTTTTGCCGATGCGCTGATTTTCGAGCCGCGCGACGGCAAAATTCTCGGCGAACCGGCGGTCGTCGAGGTACCGGTATTCTTTCAATCGTGCCAGAGTGGCGTCCACATCCTCGAGGCGCGCCGCGCGCTGGACGAGCTTCTGCCGAAGCTCGCCGGTGGAGCAGGCGCGCGCCCCTAAAGCCTTGAGCGCAAGCTCCCAAAGTTCACCGGCGTCCAACCCACGCGAAGTGCGTTTGCCCGATGGGCGCATCGTTTCCGCCGTACTGAGTTTAATCGCGTTACGCGGAAGAGTAAACCTCTGAATCGCTCCGCGGAGTATACTGAAACAGAACGAGGCGGGACGGGTTTCCGTTAGAAAAAATCCCGGAAGCCGGGCCTGAAACGAAGGAGCAAAAATGGACACAGAAGACCTGGCGAGTTTCCTATTGGGTGTGGGCGTGGGCGTCGGGCTCGGGCTGCTCTTTGCCCCCAAGTCCGGTCAGGAGACCAGAGAGCTGCTGAAGGGGAAGGCAGACGAAGGCAAGGAGTATCTCAAGAAGCGCGGTTCCGAGTTGCGAGAGGGCGCCAGCGAGATCATCGAGCGTGGAAAAGACGCCATTGGCCGCCAGAAAGACACTCTGGCAGAGGCCGTGGAGGCCGGCAAGCAGGCCTACCGCGAGGCTGTGGGACAGCCGGCAACGCCCGAGGGCCAAGCGGCTCACTAACAGAATGTCAGAAGATGTTTTTCGGTGGGTGATTACGATCGGTGTGTTTCTCGCGGTGGCGGCCTTTGCGGTGCAGGCCTTCGTGGTCTTCGCCATGTACCGTGTGACGAAAGCCACGCAGGACAAGCTGCTGCCGGTGGCTGAGGCGCTGACGCCGATCCTCGGCACGGTCCGGCGCTTCGTGGATGAGAACTCGCCCAAATTCTCGCAGATGACCACCGATGCCACGCAGGTGGTGAAAACCCTGCAGGTGCATGTCGACCGGTTAGGCGAAGTCGTCAAAGAGGCGAGCGATCGCGCGCGCGCTCAGGTGGCGCGCATTGATGGCGCAGTGGACTTGACGATTGAGCAGGTGCAGCAGGCGAGCGAGAACGTGAAAGCTGCGATTCTCAAGCCCGTCAGGCAGGTGGACGGCATCATGCACGGCATTCGCGCGGCGCTTTCGGTGGTGGCGCACAGCCGGCGCGAGTCGGTCGATCACGCCACGCAAGACGAAGAAATGTTCATCTGATGGCGAAGCTGGCGCTGGTCTACGGCGTACGTCTGCTGCCGAGCGAGGAACTCGAATCGGTGGGCGAAGCTTCCGTCGTACTCAAGAACGGCCGCAAAGCCTCGGTGACCATGCATCTCATCGAGGGCTCGAGCGAAAAAGAGATTCGCAAGCAGCTTCTGGAGTCGCTCGACGCGTTCTTCGAATTCTACCCGGAGATTTGATTCCGCCATGCGGCGGCGAGGCGGAGTCGGCCTCTCACTGGCACTTCTATTTCCGGCGGCCTCCTTACTCTCCGCGGACCCCCTCAACTGTACGCTGCACGGCATCGCCGCACCACAAGCATTCGAGGTGCGCGCACACGGCGAAACGCTCGACATTTCCTGGACAGGGGAACACGGTACACACCTCCGCGCGGCGTTCGGCATTGACCACGCGGCCCCGGTAGTGCGGGAACTGTCGGCGGATGGGGTTCTCCTCGGGCGCGATCTCGTTCCGGAAATCACCACCGTGAGCGGTGTGCGCCGCGCCGCCCACGGACTCCCGGACGAGCATCGCTGGGATGTTTTTTGGGACGCGCCGCTTGTCATTCCGGGGCGCGGTGAGGCTCAGGGCCTGCCGCGCAAGCCGGAGGAGATCCGGCGCGCCTCGTCCTCCTTCGACACGCATTCGTGTGAGGTGCGGCAGGAGGGCGCGCGGCTGGAGATCTCGTTTCCCGGCTTGTCGCTCGGCATTTTTTCCGGAAGGTTGCAGTTCACGGCGTATCAGGGCTCCAACCTGTTGCGCATGGAAGCCATCGCCAAGAACGATCAGCCCTCGGTAGCGTACAAGTACACCGCCGGACTTGGCGGATTTTCGCTTGACCAACTGCAGCGTGTCACATGGCGGGATGCCGCGGGAAATCCGCAGCGATATGAATTCGGCGGCACACCAAATCGCGACGCCGTTCCGCTGGTGGCGCGCAACCGGCTGGCCATCGCCGAGGGCGCGAGAGGCAGTTTGGCCGTTTTTCCGCCGCCGCACCAGTTTTTCTTCGCCCGCGAAATCGAAGTGAATTCCGGTTATGTCTGGTACAGGAAGAATGCGCGCAGCTTCTCGCTCGGCGTGCGCCAGGGCGACACGGCGGGCGGCTACGATCCTACCTGGATCGAACAGGTCTACGCGCTCTACAACGCCCCACCGGGCACCTGGCAGCGCATGGCGGTCTATTTCTACCTGGCCCCCGGCGATGCCGCTTCCACGCGTGACGCGGCTCTCGCATACACGCACGGCGACCGCTTCCGCCCGCTGCCCGGCTACCAGGTGATGGCTACCCATTTCCACACGGCGTTCGCGGAGGAGCTCGCCAAAACGGGCAGCCTGGACGTCCAGCCGCCATGGATCCCGGCAATCCGCGACCTGGGCGTGAACATCGTCATGCTCGACGACTTCCACGGAGACGGCCATGCGCGAGACACCGGGCGCGTGCGGCTCGAGGAGCTGCGCAACTACTACGAAGCCTGCCAACGCCACTCCGATCGCGATTTCCTGATCCTGCCCGGCGAGGAAGCCAACGAGTATCTCGGCGGCCACTACAACCTGCTGTTTCCCAAGCCGGTGTATTGGACGCACGCGAGAACTGCCGGACAAAGTTTTATGCAGCCGGACGATCCATACGGAACGGTGTATCACCCAGCCAACGCCGGCGAATTGTTCGACATGCTCCGCCGCGAAGACGCGCTGGTGTGGCAGACGCATCCGCGCACGAAGGGCTCGACATTCTATCCCGACCGGATCCGCGAGCAGGACTACTTCCGCAGCGACCAATGGCTGGGAGCGGGGTTCAAAGCGATGCCCGTGGATCTTTCGGAATCGCGATTGTGCGAGAAGCGCTGCTTCTCCACTCTCGACGACATGAACAACTGGGATGGGCCGAAATATCTGGTGGGCGAGGTCGACACCTACAAGAAATTTCCGGATTACGATCTCTACGGCGATTTCAACGTCAACTACGTGAAGCTCGACGTCCTGCCGCCTGCGGCGGACTGGACTGCGCTCAACCGCGCGTTGCGCGCAGGCGACTTCTTCGTCTCAACGGGCGAGGTCCTCCTTGGGGATTTCCGTGTGAATCCATCCGGCATCACGGCGGATGTGGAGTGGACGTTTCCGCTGGAGTTCGTCGAGGTGGTTTGGGGAGATGGCGAACGTGTGGACCGCAAAGTCATTCCCACGCGCGAGGCGCAGGCATTCGGTAAGCAGCGTTTTGAGATTCCGGTGGACCTGTCGAAGCAGAAGTGGGTGCGGTTTGCGGCCTGGGACTCTGCCGTAAACGGCGCGTTTACACAGCCTATTTTCTTGAAAAAATGAGGCTTGCTTCTACGCGGCTTTTTGGACCTTGCCGCTGCGGATGCAGGACGTGCAGACACGGAGGCGCTTGGTAGCGCCGTTCACGATGGCGCGAACGGTTTGCAGATTCAAGTTCCAGCGGCGCTTGGTCACGTTGTGAGCGTGGCTGATGCGGTGGCCGAATTGCGGCCCACGACCGCAGACATCACATACTCTCGCCATGGGGACAGAAATCTCCTTTAAAATACTGAACTTGTATTGTAACAACGGCATCAGCGGGAACGCAAACCGTCACCCCTGATATACTTCGTTGGAATGGCAAACCCGAAATATAAGGTGTCCGACAGGCCGGTTCCGGTCTCGGAGCTGGTGGACACGCTAAGCGATGGCACCAAGGTCAAACGCAGGATTCCGCGCATGCGCGCGTGCAACGAGAAAGACGCCAAAGGGAAGTTGTGCGCGGGCCATCTAAAGCGCTGGTACTTCTTCGGGGACGAGGTCAAGCGCAAGTTCGGGCCGGAGGCCGAGATTTACCGGTGCGAACACTGCAAGACCCTCTACCTGCCGAGCTTGGAGGAAGAACCCCGGACCGGAACACTGGCCTGGTAAAAGAAAAAACCGCATCGGCCAGCCCCCCGACGTTCTGGAGCTCGTCCGATGCGGTCCGCCCGTTGTCGAGCTGGGATCCGGCGGCGGGCTATCCGGGCAACCTGCTATTTCCTGCCATTCCTGGAAAGGTTCCGCGTCCGATTGTCCTTCACCAAGAACGCCAGATAACTACCGCAACCCTGATCCCTGGAGAGAAGCAAAAATCCGTATCCAAAAAAAACCCCTCTGATGCAACCAGCAAAACGATTCAGCGGCGAGCATTAAAACAACCACTAAAACATCGGCTCCCGCAAGCACGCTGTTTCTTCTTGCCCGCTTCCGTCTCATCCTGCCTGTTGCAGCAGAGGGCAGGTTACAAGTTACTTCGCCAATTCACAAACTGAATAGCAACAGCGCGGCCAACTCTGAACGCTCCTAACTTATTGATTCTTCAAGTGCAGACAGCTCGCCCCACACTCTCTTCTGGGGCGTCGTGGTGCCCGGCTGTGGCGCTATGACACAATCGGAATTCATGTCACACCGGTTCTGGGTGGGTTCCGTTCTGGCATTATCGGCCTGGGTTGCGCTGGCGGCGCAGAGCCAGGAAGAGAGCGTGCACGTCTATACGGACCATCCGCGACTGTTACTGGGCCGGCAGCGGCTCGAGCGGTTGAAGAAAGAGAAGCAGCGCCGGTCGCTGCGCTGGCAGCAGTTCGAGCTGTTGATGGCCGGCCACGCCCCGATGCCAGAACCGGGATTCGCCGACGCGCTTTACTACCGGGTAGCCGCAGATCAAAAGAGCGGTCGAAGCGCGGTGACCTGGGCGCTGGGGCCGGGAACGGATCTTCGACAACTGGCGCTGGTGTTTGATTGGTGCCAGGATCTGCTGACGCCCACGCAATCGAAAGCGCTGGCGGCAAAACTCGCCAAGGGTATCCAGCAGACCGGCCGCGACCGGTCGGTGTCCGCCGCCCGTTCGCGCGCGCTGGCGGCGATCGCTCTCGCCGATCACATGCAGGAAGTCTCCGAACGTGAGCTCGACCACGTGATCCGGACGTGGTGGCGGGGCGAAGTGGCTCCCGCCCTGGTGGCGGGCCGTAACGTGGTAGCGCGCGAGGATTTCTACGCACTTTTCGAAATGCTGCACGCCATCCGTGACAATCTCAACATCGATCTGCGCGAATCCGTGCCGGCGTTTTTCAAGAACCTGCCGATCTACGACCTGGTCAGCTTTTACCCCGCGACGTATCCCGCGCCGGAAGGCGAGTATCGCGTTCCCGCGTCGAAAGGAGGTGGAGAGCCAGATGTGCAACGCGCCGCCATGGCACGGGCGGCCGAACTGGCGATGCTTCCCTACGATGTCAATGCGCCCGAAAGCCAGATCCTGCAGGGCTGGCTGATGCACGACAATTTCATGCTGCGAAGCACGTTGGGCGCGCCCTACGAATTTCTATGGGCTAATCCGTATCACCCAGGATTGAGCTACTACCTGACGCCGCTGGTCTTCCACGACGAGCTATTCGGACGCCTGTTCGTCCGGTCGAGCTGGGACGAATCGGCCCGGTGGCTGGGTTATTTCGATGGCGAGCTGCAGCTGTTTGACAACGGAACTGTGACCGTGATCAATGCGCAGTTGGCGTCGGAACCGATGTCGCTCGACACGGCAGTGGTGTTCTTCGGCAAGAACGCGAAGAAGTTTCAAACCATTCTCAATGAGGACGAAGAGGCTTTCGTGCTGGGGCTCAAACCACACTGCACGTACGCCATCGAAGTGGACGACGAGGAAATGACCGAGGGAACCACCGACGCCGGCGGGATACTTCCCTTAAAGCTGCCGCACAAAGTGCAGACTGGCGTGCGGCTGCACGAGGCCGTCGCGATCAGCCCTCCAAAATCTGCGCGAGATGATGGCGCAGGTGCCGCAGATAATCCTCGATGAGGAATTGCAGTTCGGTATCGCCTGCAGGCGCTTTCCAGATGTGCTTTGCCGCGCCGGCATCCGCATGGCGGATGATGTGGATCAGGTGCCGGTTGTAGGCCAGCCATAGCTCGACCAGATCGCGCCACGGTCGACCGGCATAATTCTGCGAGCGCACCCAGCCGTTCTGTTCGTACGACGGCAGCACCAGACTCTCTTCGAGCTGCAGCCGGACAAACCTTTGATGATTGTTCGCCGCCGAATCGATGAGATGGCCGATGATCTCCTTCTTGGACCATGACTCCGGAGCCGGATGCCGGCCGGCAGACTCGTCACTGATGGCCAGCAGGCGTTTGGACGAGCTTTCGAGAACGTGATCGAGCTCGGAAGCAACATCAGGTGCGATCATGGCGACGATCATAGCATCGGGAGACGGGGGCGGGTGGGGGGCTTACGGTAAGTGGGTGGGGCCGCGGCTCGGCGGCCGCGCGGGGGCAAACCCTTCCCACCTTGCTTCGTCACAGGGAAAGTGAGATAACGTTGCGCTGGGAGGAGAAAAGCATGTCTTGTCCGGATTGCGATGGGGTGGCGCGAAGGGAGTTTCTCAAGACCGCGGCGCTGGGCGGCGTGGGTCTTGCGGCGGCACATGCGGCCAGCCGGATCGCGGGGCCGTCCGAAACCGTGGTGACGTCGCTCTACCAGAGTCTGACGCCGGCACAGACGGCGAAGGTCGTGTTTCCTTTCAACGATCCGCTGCGTTCGAAAGTGGACGCCAACTGGATGATCACGCCCTTCAAGATCGCTGAGTTCTTCAACGCGGACCAGCAGGCCATGATCGACGAGATCTTCCGGGGGCTGCACAATCCGGAGTTCATCGACAAGGTGATGTACCACATGCAGGAGGACGGCGGCGGACTGGGCCAATATTCGGCCGCGCTGTTCGGAACACCGGGCACGGGCGCTTTCGAGTTCGTGCTCACGGGCCGGCACTGCACGGTTCGGTGCGACGGCGATTCGGTAGACGGCGCGGCATTCGGCGGCCCTATCTTCTACGGCCACGCTTCGCAGAACTTCAACGAGGCGCCGGACCATCCGAAAAACGTGTACTGGTATCAGGCCAAGCGCGCCAACGAGGTTTTTCAGGCGCTCAACGGCAAGCAGCGCGCGGCGGCTCTGCTGGGAGATCCGCGCGAGGAGAAAGCCAGCGCAACGGTGGAACTCAAGAAGCGCGGCGAAACGATCCCCGGCCTTCCGGTTTCCAGCATGGCGCGCGACCAGCGGGAACTAGTAGAGAAGGTGCTGGCTGACCTCTTAATGCCGTTCCGCAAGAAAGATGCCGACGAGGCCATGAAGGACATTCGCGCGAGCGGCGGCGTGGAAGGACTGACCATGTCGTTCTACAAGAATCTCGACATCGGCAACGACGGCGTATGGGACGTGTGGCAACTGGAAAGTCCGACGATGATCTGGTATTTCCGCGGCGCGCCGCACGTGCACACGTGGGTAAACATCAAGGGAAGATCGTAGCCGCTGCCCGAAGCAGCCGATCGTCAGCAACCATTCGAATAACGACACCTGAATTTCACGGGAAATTTATTTCTCCGTAACCAAACAAAAGTCATCGCTTTGCTACATTCCACTGAGTGCGCTGCATCACATCGGTGAGGCGCCGCTCAAAATCTCATGTGGAGAAGGAGACAGCAGAGTGAAAATGAGAAGTGTTTTTTTTGCCTACCTGGCGGTTGTGACGGTTGGTTCTGCGCTCGCAGGAGAAGGTCCGGTTCCGTCCGGCATGCCGCATCTGGACCGCGTATTTGTGATCCTGATGGAGAACCATGGCTACGGCCAGATTGTCAATAACCCGAACCTGCCCTATACCAACGCCCTGACCAATCTCGCGAATACAGCAACGAACTTCTACGCGATCGCTCATCCGAGTTTGACCAACTATCTCGAGATCGTAGGCGGCTCGAACTTCGGCGTGCATAGCGACAATTATCCGGATTGGCACAACGTGGACTGCACTCCCAATCTCGCGTCTGGAACGGTCTCCACCGACAATCCGTCGTCCCCGAACATTTGCCCCATCGCGGGCACGGGGACGGATGCGGCGACGCCTGCGATTGATACGACCAATGAAGCCAGCGGACCTCCCGGCGTGAACAACCTTGACGGAATTCTATCCATAGCGGCGGCCGCCAACACGACGGGCAAGACGATTGCCGACCAGCTTGCGGAGACAGGCGGCACGTGGAAGAGTTATCAGGAAAGCCTGCCGCCCCAGGGCGCGGATGGCGTCAACATCAGCGACGGCTTTTACAGCAATCTCACCAACTTCAGCGCGATCACGCCGGCCCTCACGCCTCCGCTGTCCGCCTCCGATATCGTCGCTCTGTACGCAGCCAAGCACAACCCGTTCGTGTATTTTCGCAGCGTTCAGGAAGGCGACGAACCTGGCAGCGACTTGACGAACGTTGCCGGTTTCGAGGGCTGGAATGGTCTGTACGCCGACCTCCGCTCCGGGTCGGTTCCCGCGTTCGCATTCATCGCGCCAAATCAGTGCAATGATCAGCATGGCCGCGGTAACGCCGGTCCTTACTGCAACTATGATCCGAAAGACGACGGCACTCAGGCCGGTCTCAACCCGGCCTTGATGCAGCGCGGTGACATGGCGCTGAGGCGCATCGTCACGGCGATCAAAGAATCTCCGGCCTGGAAGCTGGGCAAGAATGCGATCGTGGTGGTGTGGGATGAGGACGACTACAGCGTGTCACCGACTACGAATAAAGTCCTGGTCATCGTGGATACGAACTACGGGAGCCATGGCGTGCAGAGTGGAACGCTCTACAATCACTTCTCGTTGCTTAAGTCCATTGAGGGAGGTCTTGGATTGCCGTGCCTGAACCATGCCTGCGACAGTAACGTGAACGTGATGTCCGACCTATTCGGCACCACCTATAGCCAGCCAAGTTCTACAGCGGGCGCCAAGACTGGCGCATCCCTGTCTCAGCCTTGAGATGTCTACGGCACCGGCCTTCCTATTTTGGCGTGAAGCTGAAGTTGGAGATATAGAGTTCGTCGGTGCCGGGCAGATAGAATCCGAACTTGCCTTGCGCCGGGTTGAGCCCGGAAGCCTGCCAGGTGTCAGCTACAACCCATTCGCTGCCCTGCTGTACGCTCGTCACCACGGTTCCTGGCGAGACCTCAACTTTGATGTTGTATTGCAGTTCCTTACCGGCCGGGAACTTCAGAGGAGCGGACTTGTCGGAATCCTTCACCTTCTTACCAGCGCTCAGCTCGGCGCGGTGGATATTCTTCTTGTCGATGCCGAACAGAACGTAGTCGCTCTTGCTTTCGACGCAGCCAACAACCCATTGAATGCGGCCTTTGCCCAGGAATCCGCCCTGACGGAGCGCTGTAAAAATGAACGTGCCAGAGCTGGGCAGGGTGGGATACAGCACCAGCCCGCCGCCGTGATGCACGTACCACTTGCCGTCTGCCTGCCAGCCGGAGGCTTGGGCCCACTGTTCCATCGTCAACGGGCCGGAAGTAGGATGGCCTGATTTCGGAGTGAGAGTCAGGGCAACGCTGTTCGGCTTGCCGGAGGCGATGGTGACGGTTTGCGTGGCGTCGTTATAACCGGAAGCGCTGCCGCTAAAGGTGTACTGCCCTTCTTCGAGTTCCAAGGTTCCGCCCCGGACTTCGTGAGGTCTTCCGTCCGAATTCTTATAGCTGACCGCCGCGTTTGCCGGAGAGACGGTAATCTTGACGGACGCCTTGGCGGCTTGAAGCGTCACGTCCGGAGGACCGAGCACCAAGGTCTCGCCGGCTTTGAAATCTTTCGCGATTTGTTTATGCCGGTGGCCATCGGTCAGCTCGATGGTGTGATTGCCGGGCGCGATATTGGGTAGCGAGAGGCCTCCGTCGGCTCCCACGCTTCCGGCGTGCTTCTGATCCAGGCTGACCTGCAATCCCGGCGCCGCCCCACGAATGTTGAGCCCGGCAACGGTTGGAACCGGGCGCATGGGGAATTCCAGCTTGGCTTCCTCGCCCTTCTTGATCTCAACGGTCTGCGCCGGTTCCTCCAGGAAGCCGTTCTTGAGCACCCGGATGCTGTGCGGCTTCACGGAGAGATTGGTGATGCGCACCTGCCCGGCTTTGGTCTTCCTTTTGGCCGGCTTGCCATCGACCTCAACGGTCACGTCGTCTTCCCCGGTGTGAATCAGCACCGAGCCCACGTTCCGGTCGGAGTAGAGCTGGATCTGAAGCGCGGGAGCCTGGCTGGTGGTTACGGTCATGGTGTGGCGGATCTGGCCGTCATTGAGAACCACTTCATGATTTCCGAGAGGAAGAGCGGGCAAATCCAGCCCGCCTGCGCCTAGTTCACCCAGATCCTGGTTGTCCACGGTAACCTTCACCGGCGTGGGCGACGGGCTGGCCTGGAGGTGCGCCTGGTTGCCCAAGCTGGTCGCCACGACGGCGTTCAGTTCCTTGGCCTTCGGGTTCTCCGCTAGTACCGGCGCATGGCCGGAAGCGGCGTCGAAAGTGAGGGTGGCGCGTGCGCTACCCGAGGTGATCTCGATGGTGTGTTTTCCCCAAGCGAGTTCCTGATCGGGAAACTGGCCTTCCGTGAGTTCGACGGGCGGCTGGTCATCCACAGCCACTTTGCCAAATTGCAGATCGCTCGAGAGCCGGAGAACCTGCCGAAGCTCGACCAAGGGAGCGGGTGGCGCCACGGACTGCAGATCGATGCGGACAAGGCCGGTTGATCCGCGTTTGACGACGAGCGGCATGTTGGCCGAAACGTAGCCCTGTCTTTCGGCGCTCAGTTGGTAGGTGCCCTCGCGCAATTTGAGTGACAGATTGCTGGTGCCGCGGACTTCGCTGTTGATGCGAATCGTAGCGCCGGGCGGAACCGTTTGCACCTCGATGGCAACCGGCCGGAACGCGCGGGCGACGAAAAAAGCGACGACCAGAACAACCACCGCAGCAATGGCGGCCCCGATGACCGTCCAGTTAACCGGCGGCTTCGGCCCGGATGGAATCTTTGGCTTGGATTCCTTCTTTGCGGCAACCGGTTTTGCGGCGGGCTTGGGCGGCTCGACCGGCGCGGGCGCTGCCGCGCTCGGGGGAACTGGAGGGGGCGCAGTCCCGGGGGATGTATGGACCATCATGGTTGCGCCGAGTTGCGCCTCGGCCGGGGCGCCACCGGATGGAGGAGCCGCGGTCTCCCGGGACGACTGCGCGATGACCGTGGTTTCGGCATTCGGGTCAGCCGCCGGCTCGGACAAAACCGGCCCCGCCGTTACACCAGCGGCCGCAGCGAGCGTTTCCGCCACGGAAGCTCCGGTCTGGGAGCGCAACTTCTGTTCGAATTCTTCCCATCCCGCCGGAGCGGTGTCCGCAGCAGCAGGCGGCGATGTGGCGGCGGTTTCCGGGTGTGTGTAAGCGGTAGCCCGGGCCACTGCCTCCGCGCGGCTCTGAAGATCCGGAATCGACTTGCACAGGGTGGCGTGCAGTTGCGTCAGCCGCGTTTCCCGAGGATATGCTGCCAGACCCTGCTCGATCTGCGCCAGGGCGGCCTTCACATTTCCCGTCGCCTGCATACGCCGCGCTTCGGCGACGCACTGGCCCACTTCATCCTCGCGCTTGCGGTCGAGCGCCATAGTCCGCACGCCCTTGGCTAAAGCGTGGTCGGGATCAAGTTCCAGCGCCTGCCGGCTCAGCGCCTCCGCAGCACGCCAGTCCGTGTCCACGAGCGCGCGCGCATGCTCCAGCAGAGTCTCCAACAGAAACATGCGAATGACCCGGTTGTGCGGGTCCATCTCGGAGGCGCGCCGCAACTGCCCGATGGCTTCGTCAAATCGCCGCTGGGCGGATAGCTCCTGGCCCTGTCTGAAAGTCTGATCGGCTTCGACGGCGCGCGCCTGGCTCTGCCGGGCCAACTCGCCAAGCGCGGCCATTTCCGAATCGCCGGGGAACTCCGTCTCGGCATTGCGCAGGAGATCAATCGCGCGTTCGTAATCCCCCGCCTCGAGTTGCCGGTCCACCTGCTCCACCCATCGGGCTTTGGCTTCGGCACGCGACTGCTGGTCGCGCCGCTTGCGGACGCGGTCGATTTCAAAATCCAATCCCGGATACTGTTTGTGAATGGTCTGAAGGATTTCCCACTGGCCGAGCGCCTCGGTGAACTGCGCCCGCTCGTCATAGGTGCGCGCCTTGGCGACAATCGAATTCACCAGGTCGCGCTTGTCGCGCACCAGACGCAGAGCTTTCTCGAAATGCGGTTCTCCGGGGTAAGTTTGCAGAGCCTCTTTGAGGATGCTGACGCGGCGGTCGATGTCGGGTTCGCTCTCCACGTTGCGGTCAATTTCGGCGATGCGCGAAGACAGCTCCTGGCGCTGGCGTTCCTCGACGTCGAACTTCAGCGCCTGAAACAACGCGTGACCGGGGTATTTGCTCAAGTACTGCTCGCAAATGGAGAGCGCCGAGGGAAAGTTTCCATCCATCAGGTGCTTGCGCGCTTCCTGATAGGAACTCTGCAGGAGATCGTGCTCGGTGCGGACCTGGTTGTAAAAATTCTGATACGAAATGCCGCGCTCGGGCGCCGAAGTGTCGGGCACGCGCTTGTCGAGGTCGACCAGCCGCTCGAGTTTGGTGAGCGCCGAGCTCATCTCGCCGTTCTGCCAGGCGTCCAGTGCCTGTTTGTACAGCTCTTCCTTTTTCTTGCGTGCTTGTACGTACTGCTCTTCGCGGCGATCCACTTCGGCAAGCAACTGCAGCGCGGTGGTCTCCTTGGGGCGCAACTGCAGCAGGTTCTGCAAAGCATCGCGCGCATGGCCGAAGGCGTTATTCTCCAGATGCTGGCGGGCCAGTTTCACCCACTCTTCGACCTTGGCCTCGCTGCGCCGCGTCTCAATGGTGTTCTTGAGCGTGAGGGCCGAGGTATTGGCGGGATCGAGCTGAAGAATCTCCTGAACCTTCTGCAGAGCGAGCAGGTATTCTTCCTCGTCCATGCAGTTGCGCGCGCTCTCGAGCAGTTGGACGATGGTCTTCTGGCGCACCGCCTGATCGAGCTGCCGGCGGAGCAGCGTCATGCTGGTCTCCACGTGGCCCTCGGCCTCCAGCTCGTTCAGAATCTCGGCGGCGAACTGATAGTTGCCCTGCTCGTACGCCTTGCTGGCTTTTTGAATGCGCGGCGCAAGGCGGGTGGCATCGAAGATCTCGATGGCCTCGTTGCGCTGCGCTTTCACCAGGGTGTCAGCGAACTCCTTCGCGGTAGAGAACCGGTTCCACGGCTGTTTCGCTATGGCCTTATGGATGACGCGACTGATTACCTGGCTCACGGCGGGGTTGAGCTCGGATGCGGCGGGCGGGATGTGATGCAGGATGGCCTGAGCGGTTTCCTGCTCGGTGGGGAAATCGAAGGGGCGGCGGCGCGTCAGCGTTTCATAGAACACAACCCCGAGGGAAAAAATATCGGAGAGCGGCGAGGCCGGCTTCATTTCCAGTTGCTCGGGCGCCATATAGGGGAGCGTGCCGCCCGCGACGGTCATGGTCGCGGTGGTATCAGCCATGTGCGCCACACCGAAATCGATGATCTTGATGGTGTCATCGGGCATCACAAAAATGTTGCTGGGCTTGAGGTCGCGATGCACCAGGCCGCGCTCGTGCGCCGCATGCAGTCCCCGGCAGGTCTGGAGAATGATCTCAACCGTGCGGTCCACGCTGAGCCGCTGGCTGGAAGTTCGGATGAGCTGGTCGAGCGTCACACCGGGCAGAAGGGGCATGACGAAGTAGGGTTTGGTAGCGCCGTCCTCTTCGAACTCGCCGATGTCGAAGATCTCAACGATGTTGGGATGGCTCATGGAGGCGAGGATGCCGCACTCTTTGCGGAACAGATCCAGCGCCATTTTGCTGGGTGAGTCGCGTAACGTCTTCAGCGCGACTTCGCGCCCCACCACCGTGTCATAGGCCTTATACACGAGGCCCATGCCCCCTTTTCCGATGACATCAAGGGCGTCGTAGCGATCTTTGATCCTTCTCTTAACCGGCATAGAGGGGAGGTTTTCATTATGATACTGCGGCCGGACCCCCGTGGTGTATCAGGGGTTAACCCAGACGACTCTAGGTGTCAACAAGTTATTGCTGCAAAATTCGAGTTACGGATCGCAGGGCGAGCCCCGGTGTAGGATAATGGCGTTCGTCCTTCTATGTGCCGCAGCATCAAAGTGCTCCGCCGTCCTGCCGCGCTTGCGACCGATGACGAGATTTCCGCCGCTGCTCTCCAGTTCGTACGCAAAGTCAGCGGTTTCCAAAAGCCTTCCAGGCTGAACCAGGCCGTTTTTGACGATGCGGTCAAGGAGATTGCGCGCGCCACGCTCCGGCTTCTCGAGAGCCTGTCACAGGGACGATCAGGGCGTGGCTCGGAGGGACGCGCCGAATCGGCCGGAGACTTTTCATGACGCGCCGATCGCTATTCACCTTGGCTACGGCCGGCCTGGCGGCGCAGAGGAAAGACGAGCCCGTGAAAAAGGGCGACCTGTACCACATCCCGTCCGATCTGCCCGTGCCGGTGGATGATGGAGCATGCCGGCATTTAGCGGGAATGAAGATGCCCGCGATCACGCTGGTGTCGACCGCTAACCGTCGCGTCAATATGGCGGATGTGGCGCGCGAGAGGACCGTGGTTTACGGCTACCCGCGCACAGGAAAGCCCGGCCAGCCGATCCCGAAGGGTTGGGATGAGATTCCAGGCGCCCGGGGATGCACGCCCGAGAGCTGTTCGTTCCGCGACCATTACAAGCGGCTGCGCGAGCTCAACGCTCAGGTTTTCGGTTTGAGCACGCAGACCACGGATTACCAGCAGGAGGCGGTGAATCGGCTGCATCTGCCGTTCGAAGTCCTGAGCGATGCGGATTTTGCTCTTACGAACGCCTTGCGGCTTCCTACGTTCGAGTTTGAGGGCGTGCGGCTGCTCAAGCGCCTGACGCTCATCTTGTCGGGTGGAAAAATTGAGAAGGTTTTCTACCCGGTCTTCCCGCCGGACAAGCACGCGGAGGAGGTTGCGGCATGGCTGGCCAGCCACCAGCACGCGGATTAGCAGCCGGGGCGCCCGATCTCGCTTGACTTTCCTTTCAGCGGCAGGATATTGTAGCGATTCGACTTGGCCACGCTAGGGCCAGCTTGAAATATGGGCAAGAACACGGGCGGCGAAGCCGAAACGGTGGATCAGTTTCTGGATTCGTCCCTGGAAAGCGTGGATAGCGCTGAGAACCTCGTCATCGAGGTAGCCCAAAAAGCCGGCTTTGAAGAAGAAGATCTGCACAAGATTGGCATGTCTGTGCGCGAGTCCATGGTGAATGCCGTGGTTCACGGGAATCAGTACAGCGCGCACAAGAAAGTTCACGTATCGGTGTCGAAGGGGCCTGACCGGCTGACCATCGTGATTTCGGATCAGGGAAAGGGTTTCGACCTGGATGCCTTGCCGGACCCGCTGGCAGACAACAATCTGCTGCGCAATTGCGGCCGCGGTATTTTTCTGATCCGTGCATTCATGGATGACATTCAGGTTCGCCGCCTGACCCCGAACGGCACCGAGGTCACCCTGACCAAGTATCTCGTGAGGAAATAGCAGAGCAGTCATTCGCAAGGAGGTTGACGAAGTGAGCGTTAAGTTAAGTACGCGCCAGGTGGGAGATGTGAGCGTGGTGGATGTGGCGGGACGCATTACGCTGGGCGAGGGCTCGAGCGCGCTGCGTGATTCGCTGCGAGACATGGTAACCAAGGGCCAGAAGAAGATCCTGCTGAACCTCGCCGAGGTCTCCTACATCGATAGTTCGGGGATTGGCGAGCTGGTTTCGGGCTTCACGACGGTCGCGAATCAAGGCGGTCAGTTGAAGCTCTTGTCATTGACCAAGAGGGTCAAAGATCTTCTGCAGATCACCAAGCTGTACACGGTCTTCGACGTGCACGACGACGAAGCGGCGGCCATCCGGAATTTCAAGTAAGTCGCAGCTGGATTTCACTCGGCCCGACTCGTCTTTGCTGTTTCTTCGGCGATTTGGGCAAAAACCCAAGACGGCATTCGCGAGTTGGACCTCGGCCCCATCGTTGGGCTGGTATAAGTGACGCGCGCCTCCGTCGTTGCGCTCGCGGAACCCAACGACAGAGCGGAGATCCGGCCTCCTTTGCTGCCTTCTGCGCACCGAGCCGCATAGGTGGAACCGCGCTCGTAGCGAGGGCGCACAGCACGTTCCCACAAACGGACAACAAACTCTCAAACCTGCCCCAAACGACGGCAGTTTGCGCTGGCCCCATACGTGCCTGACGGTAAACCATGGACGCCATTCTTCGGGATCTCCGAATGGCTGGCAGCTGCTGGCCTGTTCGGCGTCACGACGTACGCAGTCAGCCGCCGCATGCGTGAATTCGGCCTGCGCGTCGCGCTCGGCGCCACGGGTGAAGACCTGCGCCGGCAGGTCCTCAGGAGAACCGCGCTGCAGTGCGCCATCGGCATTCCCCTTGGGTGGGCCCTGGCCCTGGCCAGCCGCCGTCTACTCCAAAGCCTGCTGTACGGCGTCAAGGCCACCGATCCCTGGATGCTGGGCGCCGCCAGCACCGTTGTGGCGCTGGTGGCCTTGACCGCCGCGTTGCGCCCGGCCTTCGCCGCCGCGCGCGTCGATCCCGTCATCGCTCTGCGTTGCGAATAGGCGGAGTCGCGTTTCGACTGTTACAGTTGACGGACATTCTGCCTGATGTCTCGGTTTACTTTCCGTTAGCCGCCACACGCTGAAGCGCGCTCTCCAGCCCTTGTGTCGAGAATCCGTATGGTCCCGGTGCCGTTTTGAACAGGACGCGGCCGTCGGTTCCGACCAGGTACAAACGATCGGGCCAGCCGGTATAAGCGCGCTCAGTTTTGTTCTCGATCCCATCCAGGATGGCGGGAATGTGGATGCCGAGATTGCGAACACAAGCCGAGGCGGTTGCGCTGCGCTCTCCATCCGAACGCGCGGAGGCGAACAGCACGCCGTCTTTCACGTTCGATTCCATCTGCCAGACATCGGTTGGATGGGCTTCCTGAATATAAACCACGTAGAACGAGACGCGATCGCGGTACGACTCGTACAGCTTGTTGAGCGCGGGCACCGCCCGGCGAAAGGGCGGTCAGGTGTAGCTGCCGAAAATGAGGACCACCGGCTTGGTCCGATACTCGGAGGACAGGCTCACGACGTGGCTGTGATCCATCGCCGGCAGCGCAAAATCGGGGGCCGGGTCTCCTACATTGAGGTTACCGGCGCGGGCCACCATCCAGAACGGCCGAAACGGCAGGACCAGGAATGCCACGGTCTCGGGAACGTACTTCATGATGGCGCCGAAGCGCTCCGGAGGCTGGCGCATGGCGGCGTAGAGCCCCACGCAGAGGACGGCGTAAAGCAAAACCAGTCCAACCAGCGTGAGGCCGATGAGCTTCCGCATAAATCAGAAGACGAATTTCAGGGCCAGTTGGAACAGGCGCGGCGGCCCGGCTTCGAGGATCTGGCCGAATTCAGGCGACGAGATGTCGTTCTGGGGCAGCGCGAAGTTCGGGTGATTGGCGATGTTGAAGCACTCGGCGCGGAACTGGATGCGCTTGCTTTCGCCGATGGGGAAATTCTTGAAGAGCGAAAGATCGACGTTGGCGATGCCGGGGCCACGCACAGCGTTGCGCCCTTCGTTGCCGAACTGTCCGGCCTGCGTTTGCGGATTGAGACGCTGGAAGGCGCTGGGGCTCACCCATTGGCTAGGCGTGTGCGGGCCGGCATTGGGATCGGCGATCAGATCCGGCCGGCTGGAATAGAACCCGCTGATCTCAGGCGCTGAACCTTGGAGGGACACGTTGGCCTGGTCGTAAACCGTGAACGGCGTACCGGTGGACGCGCTGGCAATCACGTTGATCTGCCATCCGTTGACCAGCATGGCCGCCGCACGAGGAGCACTGTGCAAGTGCGGCAACTCGTAACTGCCGCTGAGAGAAAACCGCTGGCGGGCGTCGAACAGCGAGGGCCCGTGCTCGGCGCGGATGTTGAAGGGATTCTGCGCCAGGTCGTTTTCGCCGGAGACGTCGGAAGGGGCTGAGCCGGAGACGTTGAAGGACGAGACGTCATCCAGGCTCTTGGAGAACCAGTAAGACAACTGGAATCCGAGGCCCGTGGTGAAGTGCCGCGAAAGGGAGATTTGCCCGGCGTGATAGGTGGAATTGGAGATGTTGCTCACGATACCAACCGAGGCGAAGTTGCATGGGCCCGGCGTCGAAGGGCAGCCGGCATGAATACGGTTCTGGTCTATGTTGTTGGGATTCACGCCCGGACCATAGAGAGTCGGATCGGCCTCAGTCATGCGAGGCAGGCGTGTGCCTTTGTTGCCGACGTAGCGCACGTCGAGGAGGTAATTCTTGCCGAGCACTCGCTCAACCGACAGGTTCCAGTTCTGGGCATACGGGGGTCGCATGCGCTGATCAACCGTGAGGACGGTAGCCGGCTTGACGAAGGACTGGCTCGCGAAGGGCGGCGGCTGGTTGCCGTAGGGATTGGCGATATCGAAACCGGGGCCACCTAGCTGATAGGCCAGGGTCCAGGGGAGCGCGCTGACGGGCGCTTGCAGAGGTCCGCCCACGCCGTTGGTGAACGAGTCATAGAAGATTCCATATCCGGCGCGAATGGTGGTGCGGCCGCTGCCCGTGGGATCCCAGGCTACGCCGATTCGCGGCATCAGACCTTTGTAATAATTCGGTGCGACGCTCCGGGCCACGCCGGGATCGCCTGGAAACAGCAGGCCCGGCGGCGCATTCGGATATACCTTGGACTGCACGCCCGGCGCCCACTCGTTCATACGGTTGCGGATATCTACGTACGGGGTGTTGATCTCATAACGCAGGCCGTAGTTGAGCGTCAGGTGCGGCGTGATCCGCCATTCATCCTGCGCGTAGCCCGCCACCATGACATTGCGCAACCCGCGGTCGAACTGGCCGCCGCCCTGGAAGAACACCACCGGATTGCCCGTCAGGAAACTGGCAAAGGGATCGCTGAAAGGAAAGGGCGCGAAGACGAAGAAGCCGTTGGTGGCGATTCCGAACAGCAGATTGATCTGCGTGCGGGCGAAATCGCCGCCGAACTTGAAGCTGTGGCGTCCGCGCGTCAGCGAAATGGAATCGCTGAGCTGGTAATTGTTCTGATACGTGTTTTGGGGGCCGACGATGGGGTCTCCCACACTGGCGTAGCCGCTGACGATCAGGTACGGCGGGCCCGCGGCAAGACCGAGCGTCGGCTGATACTGGAAGCCGAGCGAGCTGGGCGGCGTGGAATTCAGGCGCTGCCCGAAAATAAATTCGTTCCGGAAAAATGCCGCGCGGAAAGTCTGGAGCGCTCCGGCGGAGAACACGTGCGTTTCCGAAACGCTGACGGAGTGGGTGCGAATGCTATCGCCCACGGGAAAGCCAGGCACGCCGGCGCCGGCGATGGGCAGCGGATCGACTTCACCGGTACTCGAGGTTGCATAGCGCAGGAAAAGCTGATCGCCGGCCGAGAAGTTGTGATCGAGCCGGAAACCGCCCTGGTCGTAATTGTTGGTCCCCATGACCGTTGAGGCAAAGAGGGACGGCGAGAGGTTGCCCAGGGGATAGTACTGCAGCGCGTTTTGGGCGATCGGATTGATCATCGCTGGCAGCAGCTTGTTGCCGGGTACGGGATCGAACCCGCCGGTCTGGAAATTGAAGCCCATCAGCGGCGCGCCTGTGCCTGAGAAATCGCCCGCACGCTGCGCGGGTGTCGGCACGATGGCGGTTTTGGTCACGCCCGAGCGATCGCGCAAGCCTTCGTAATAGGCGAAGAAGAAATCTTTGTTGCGGCGGATGGGGCCGCCGACCGTGCCGCCGAACTGGTTCCGGTGAAGCGGCTCGACCGTTGAGGCGAAGAAGTTGCGCGTGTCCAGGTCGTTGTTGCGCAGAAACTCGTAGACATCGCCGTGAAAATCGTTGCCGCCGGATTTCGTCACCGCGCTGGTGGTAGCGCCGCTGGTGCCGCCGTATTCCGCCGGCGCGTTCAACGTGAGAATTCGGAACTCGCCGATGGCATCGACGGGCACGCGGATGGCGAAACCGCCGTTCACGTTGTCGATGTTGGGCACGCCGTCGAGCAGGTAGCCGTTCGATTCAGGCCGCTGGCCGTTCACCGCGTAGGCCTGGTTGGCGCGCACTAGGCCGCCGGCTTCGGCCAGGCCGCCGGTCATGGGCGCAACTCCCGGCTGCAGCAAGCCGAGCTGCGTGACGTTGCGGCCGTTCAGCGGCAGGTCACTGGCCTCATGGGCCGAGACCACGTTGCCGAGCGTTGGACCGAGGTCGACCGTGGCGCCCGTGCCGACGACGTTCACCTCGCTGTGGCCAACCGCCACTTCAAGCTTGACCGGGATGCGGACCGTGCGGCCGATATCGATGCGGATCGACGACGCGTTGAACAGAGAGAAACCCTCCGCATTGACGCGCAGGTTGTAGTCGCCGACGGGCAGAGACGCGAAGTGGAATACACCATCGTTCGCGGAGCGCCGCTTGGCGGTAAAGCCGGTCTGAGGATTGCTAACCGTAACCTCAGCGGCAGACACGGTGGCGCCGGACGGATCGTTGATCTGTCCTTCCAGCACACCGACGGGATCCTGTGCGTGGAGGCTCCACGACAGGCAGACAAGGGACAACAAGAATGTTCTTTCGAGACTAACGCAACGCATGGGTTGGATCAGTGTATAGGCAGGTCGAAAACAGGACAATAGTAATTTGTAATTAACAGAAACATACTATTGAGTTCGCCAGCGGCGCGTGTAAACTGTTCGGAACACTATTTTTCCCAGGAGGATACATGCGAATTGTCTGGATGACTGCGCTGGCGAGCGCTCTAGTGCTAATGGCGAGTCCGGATGTTAAAACAGCGACGGTGAAGGGCTACGTGATCGATTCGGCCTGCACCTTTACGAAGAATTTGAAGAAACCAGTCAGCCCCGACTGCGCGAAAGCTTGCGCCAAGGCGGGCTCACCGCTGGTGATTCTGGCGGACGACGGCGCCATCTACTGGCCCATCGCAGAGGCCATGCCGGCCGCGAGCCAAAATGAAAAGCTGCTGCCTTTCGCCGCTCAGAGAGTTGTCGTGAGCGGCAAAGTGTACGAGCACGGCGGCTCGAAGGCGCTGGTCATTGAGAAGATCGAAGCCGAGAAGAAGTAACTAGCCGCCACCGACGAATCGGACGATCTCGAGTTTGGCACCGGCTGGCAACACGGTGCCGGCCCATTCCGCGCGCTTCACGATGCGGCGGTCCAGCTCGATGGCCAGGCGTTCAGGGTCGAGTTCGAGCGCGCTGAGCAGGTCCGCGATAGTGTCGCCAGAGCGCACGGCGCGCTCCTCGCCGTTCACGACAATCGAAATCAGAGGTGTGACTTCTTGCACCATCGCAGCTCCAGGTTGACACTCCGTTTTCGTACTCATTATATTCAAAGTTAAACGTCTTTTTCGTTTCCCGGAAAAAACTGAATGCCGGCTTCGTATCCAGAACTGTATTTCCCTGTTCTGCTGCAGGTGGCGATCGCCATGGCGATTGCAACGCTCATGCTGGGCCTCTCTTTCGTTCTGGGCAAAAAAGTGCGCAACCGGGTGAAGGATATGCCTTACGAATCCGGTATCGTGCCCACCGGAGATGCCCGGCACCGATTCAGCGTCAAGTTCTACCTGGTCGGGATGCTGTTTATCCTATTCGATATCGAAGCGATCTTTCTGTATCCGTGGGCCGTAGTCTATCGCGAGCTGAAGATGTTCGCGTTCGTCGAGATGCTGATCTTCATCCTCCTGATTCTTTGCGGATTCTTTTACATCTGGAAGAAAGGGGCGCTGGACTGGTCATACTCGGATCACGACCAGAAGCATTAATGCATGATAGCGGATGAGCTGAAATCGTTCCCGGTGGTGGCGGCGCTGGCAGAGGCCGAGCCGGAGGCCCTGGTCGGCGGCAAGTTCGATCGTGGCGAGCTGACGCTTGAGATCGCCGCGGAGCGGATCGTCCACGCCTGCGCTTATCTGAAGAACGAACAGAAGTTCGTGCGTCTGAGTACGGTTACCGCGCTCGACTGGTATCCGGAAGAGCCGCGGTTTGAAGTGGTCTATCACCTGCATTCGCCGGAGCGCAATGAGCGGCTGCGGCTGAAATGCCGGCTCGCGGGTGAGAATCCGGAGATTGATTCGGTAACCGTAGTCTGGCGGTCAGCCAACTGGTATGAGCGGGAGACGTTCGATCTGTTCGGCATCCGCTTTCGCAATCATCCCGACTTGCGCCGTATCATGCTGCCCGAAGACTGGGAAGGGCACCCTCTGCGCAAGGATTATCCCGTAACAGGGGACCGAGTTTAGATGGGCGATGCAGACATTCCGGGTGTAACGGTCGTTCAACCGGAGAGCCCCGCTGAACCGCAGGAGACCGAGGCGCCGGGGCCCCGCCGCATGGTGCTCAACATGGGCCCGCAGCACCCGTCCACCCACGGTGTTCTGCGGCTTCTGCTGGAACTCGATGGCGAAACCATCGTTTCCGCGCAGCCCGACATCGGTTATCTTCACACCGGCATTGAAAAAGAATTCGAGGTCAAGAATTACCAGCAGGGAGTCACGCTTACCGACCGCATCGACTACCTGGCGCCGCTATCGAACAATCTCTGTTACTGCCTGGCGGCGGAGAAGTTGCTGGGGCTGGAGATTCCGCCCATGGCGCAATGGCAGCGCGTGATGCTGACCGAGCTGACGCGCCTCAACAGCCACCTGGTTTGGCTGGGCACGCACGCCATCGACATTGGGGCGATGTCCGTGTTCCTCTATTGTTTCCGCGAGCGCGAGGACATCCTGCGCATTTTCGAGATGTACTCGGGCCAGCGGATGATGACGAGTTATTTCCGTATCGGCGGCCTGGCCCTAGAACCGCCGCGCGGCTGGCACAAGCGCATCAAAGACTTCATCGATGTTTTTCCGAGCCGAGTGGATGAGTACGAAGAGCTGCTGACCAGCAATGGCATCTGGATCGGCCGCACGAAAGGCGTGGGCTTCATTTCGCTCGAGGACATGCTGGATTGGGGTGTGACGGGTCCGATGCTGCGGGCGGCGGGACTGAAATGGGACACACGCAAGACGCAGCCGTACTCGAGTTACGACAAGTTTGATTTCGAAGTTCCCACACGCACTGAAAACGACGTGTATGCGCGCTACCTGGTGCGCATCGAGGAGATGCGGCAGAGCGCACGCATTATCCAGCAGGCGCTTGCGGGGATGCCGGACGGGCGCTGGACCGCGGATGCGCCGCACGTGGTGCTGCCCGATCGCGAGAAAATGAAGACGCAGATGGAGGCCCTGATCTATCACTTCAAGATCGTGACCGAGGGCTTCCGCGTGCCGGCGGGCGAAGTGTACCAGGTGATTGAATCGCCGCGGGGCGAGGTGGGCTATTACATGGTGAGCGACGGCACGGCGAAGCCGTATCGCGTGCATGTGCGCGGCCCCAGCTTCGGCAATCTGCAAGCGATTCCGGAGATGGTCAAGGGAACCCTGATCGCTGATGTGATCGCCTCGATCGGCAGCATGGATTTCGTGTTGGGAGATTCGGACAGGTGACGGGGAGACAAGGAGACGGGGAGAAGGAGGGACAAATCCTCCCAGTCCCCCGATCTCCCAGTCTCCCTAATCAGCCCTAAGAAGCAGACAGATGACTTTTTCACCAGAACTCGAAGCCAAGTTCGCAAGGCTCCTGACGAGCTATCCTCCGGGCCGGCAGCGCTCGGCGATGGTGCCCATGCTGCTGTACGCGCAGGATGAGATCGGCTCGATCACGCAAGAGCTGGTGGAAGAAGTGGCCCGGCGAGTGGGCGTGACGCCCATGCAAGTCGAGGAGGTCCTGTCGTACTACTCGATGCTGCATCGCAAGCCGCTGGGCAAGTATCACGTGCAGATCTGCACCAACATCAGTTGCCTGCTGACCGGCGGCGAGCAATTATGGCAGCGCGCCTGCGGCAAGCTAGGGATCGGACATAAAGAAGCCACGGCGGACGGGCAGATTTCGCTCGAAGAAGTCGAATGCATCGGCGCGTGCTCTTGGGCGCCGGCCCTTCAAGTGAACTACGACTTTCACCATAAGGTGACGCCGGAGCAGCTCGACCAGCTTCTAGACAGCCTGAGAAAGACCCACTAGCGCATGTTGTACAACCCACCCAGCCCGCTCGAAACCAAAGTGCTCACGAGGCGCTTCGGCCTGCCGAATTCGGCGGCCGTCGACACGTATCTGGCTACCGACGGCTATAAGGCGTTCAAGAAGGCGCTCGAGATGAAGCCGGACGCGATCATCGAAGAAGTCAAGGTCTCGAACCTTCGCGGCCGCGGCGGCGCTGGTTTTCCCGCGGGCATGAAGTGGAGCTTCGTGCCGCGCAATTCGCCCAAGCCGAAATACATTGTCGTAAACGCGGATGAAAGCGAGCCCGGCACCTGCAAGGACCGCCTGCTGATGGAAAACGATCCCCACCAGTTGATCGAGGGCATGCTGATCGCGGGCCTGGCGGTGGATGCGCACGCCGGCTACATCTATGTGCGTGGCGAGTATCGGTACCTGATCGAAATCCTCGATAAAGCCATAGCTGAAGCCTACGACAAGGGATATCTGGGCAAGAATCTGCAAGGTTCGAACTTTTCCTTTGACGCCTACACGCACAGCGGCGCGGGAGCGTACGAGTGCGGCGAGGAATCGGCGCTGCTCGAGTCCTTGGAAGGAAAGCGCGGGATTCCACGGATCCGTCCTCCCTTCCCCGCCGTCGTGGGCGCCTTCCAGTGCCCTACCATCCTGAACAATGTAGAGACCTACTGCGCGGTGCCGCCGATCCTGCGCGATGGCGGTGCAGCCTTTGCGGCGCTGGGAGTGCCCAAGGCCGGGGGCACCAAGCTCACGTGCCTCACGGGCCATGTGAACAAGCCCGGCGTGTACGAGCTGCCGCTCGGTTTTCCGGTGGACAGAATGATCAACGAGGTGGGCGGCGGCATTCGGGGCGGCAAGAAACTGAAGGCGTTCATTCCGGGAGGCTCGTCCTGCCCGGTGCTGACCGCGGCGGAGTGCGAGGGTCTGACCATGGATTACGACGCCATGGCCAAGAAGAAGACCATGCTCGGCTCGGGCGGCGTCGTCATCATGGACGAAGACACCTGCATGGTGAAGGTGGCGCTGCGGATCATGCGCTTTTACGCGCACGAGAGTTGTGGGTGGTGCATTCCGTGCCGCGAGGGCACCACGTGGATCCGCAAAATCCTCACGCGCTTTCACGATGGCATGGGACGAAAGGACGACATCAATCTGCTGGGTGATCTGGCGAAGAACATGCTAGGCCGTACGTTCTGCCCGCTGGGCGATGCCGCGGCGCTGCCCACGATCTCCATCGTCGAGAAATTCCGCGAGGAGTTCGAGGCGCACCTGGACGGGAAACCGTGCCCGTATGAAAAGGAGTTGGTAACGGCTTAAATGCCTAACTCCGTCAAATTCACGATCAACGACAGGCAGCTAGAAGCCCCTGCCGGAACGCTGGTTATCGAAGCCGCCAAACGCAATGGCATTGAGATTCCCTCGTTCTGCTACTACGAGGGCCTGGCGCTGCAGGCGGCCTGCCGCATGTGCCTGGTGGAGATCGAGAAGGCGCCCAAGCTGATGGTGGCTTGCACCACGCCGGTGGCCGAAGGCATGGTGGTGCGCACCGAATCGGAACCGGTGCGCCAGGCGCGCAAGTACATGCTCGAGTTCCTGCTCAGCAATCATCCGCTGGATTGCCCGGTGTGCGACAAGGGCGGCGAATGCGAGCTGCAGGATATGGCCTTCCGCTACGGCGTGGGCGAGAGCCGCTTCACCGAGCAGAAGATTCACGTCGACGAGAAGCAGTGGTCGCCGGTGGTGTTCTACGATATGCCGCGCTGCATCCTGTGCTTCCGCTGCGTGCGCATCTGCAACGAGGGGATGGGCGTGAATGCCCTGGGGGTGATCAACCGCGGCGCCGTGTCCGAGATCGCACCCAACCACGGCGACCACCTGGAGTGCGATGAATGCGGCATGTGCATCGACATCTGCCCGGTGGGCGCGCTCACCAGCGGTACCTATCGCTACAAGACGCGGCCGTGGGAGATGGAGCACACGGGCACGATCTGCACCCACTGTTCCAACGGCTGCAAGACCACGCTCGGCGTCCGCAATGATCAGATTATACGCGGAAACAACCGCGACCGTTCGGGCATCAACGGCGAGTTTCTCTGCGTCAAAGGCCGCTACGGTTTTGACTTCCAGGATCACCCGGACCGGTTGCAATCGCCGCTTGTGCGGTTGGATGGCAAGCTGGAACCGGTGTCCTGGTCGAAGGCGCTCGAAGTTGTCGTCCAGAAATTTCAGGAAGTGAAAGGGCGTAGTGGTACGGTTGGCGTCATCGGCTCTAATCACACCACGAACGAGGAAAACTACTACCTGCAGAAATTCGCGCGTCAGGTGCTGGCGACGAACAATATCGACCATCACCGCACGGGCGACGTGGTGACGCTCGTGGACGCAGTGAGCGGCAGCCCCGCCGCACTCGCCACCACGCGCGACCTTTACGAGAAGAAAGCCATCCTGGTGATCGGCGCGGACCTCGCGCTCGAACAGCCGTTTCTCTCGTTCCAGATCCGCGCGAATTACCGGCATCACCAGGCGCACGTGTACGTGGTCACTGCCAAACCCGTGCGCGAAGATAACTACGCAGCGGCCTTTCTACGAGCCGAGCCGGGTGCAGAATTGTCCGCGGTCGAGTCTCTGCGCGACAAGCTCAAGGGCGAGCCGGAGCTGGTGATTCTCTACGGAGATGCGATGAAGGGCGGCGCAGTGCGCAAGCTGGCTGCGTTCGGCGCGAGTCTGGGGATTCCGGTGCAATACGTGCCGCTGGTGGATTACTCCAATTCGCGCGGCGCCGCTGACATGGGACTGACACCGGAGCTGCTCCCCGGATACAAGCCACTCGGACTTACCGGCATGACGGTCGCCGAAATGCTCGCGGCCGAAGACCTCGATCTGCTTTGGGTGGTCGGCGCCAATCCGCTGAAGAACGCCAAACTACAAGCCAAGAAAGCCTTCGTGGTGGTGCAGGAAATGTTCCTCACCGAAACCGCGCAGATCGCGGACGTGGTGCTGCCGGCGGCATCGGCATACGAAAAGAACGGCACGGTGACCAACGTCTGCGGCGAAGTGCAGCGCCTGCAGAAAGCGGCGCAGACGATGGGTGCGAAGCCGGATCTGGAAATCATCGGCCTGATTGCAAAGGAAATGGGCGTGGCCCGCGAAATGGGCCCGTGGGTGCCGGACAAGGTGTTCGACGAGATTCGCCGGACGGTTCGCGGCTACGACATTCCGGTGGAGGCCATCATGACCGGCGGCGCGGCGCAAACTATGCCCGTCAACGGGCGCATTCCTATCGAGGTTCGCGTGGACTCCATCCGCTCGGCGCACGACAATCTGTTCACGTCCGGCACGCTGGGGCGCTATTCTAAGATGTTGAATTCAGTTCTTGAAAAACGGCTCAACCGCGAATGAACTTCTTCATTCTCAGCATCATCAAAGCGGCGGTTGTGGCTTCCGTCCTTCTCACCACGCTGGCTTATTTGCAGTGGGTGGAGCGTAAGGTGATCGCGCACATTCAGGTGCGGCTGGGGCCTTCGCGCGTAGGCCCGCATGGCCTGTTGCAGCCGCTAGCGGACGTAATCAAGCTCATCACCAAAGAAGATCTGATTCCGCCCTACGTCAACAAGTTCATTTACCTGCTCGCACCCTTTCTGGCGGTCACCATGGCCCTGATTTCGATCTCGGTGATTCCGTTTGGCGGCGAAATCCAAGTCCTCGGACAGCGCACCTGGTTGCAGCTTACCGATCTGAACATCGGCCTCTTGTTCATTCTGGCGATCAGCTCGATGGGCGTTTATGGCGTGGCGCTGGCCGGATGGGCGTCGAACAACAAGTATGCGCTTCTGGGTGGCCTGCGCAGCTCCGCGCAGATGATCAGCTACGAGCTGCCTCTGAGTCTCGCCATCGTGTCGCCGCTGCTGCTGTCGAATACGCTGAGCCTGCGCCAGATCGTGGACACGCAATCGGGATCGATCCTGCACTGGAATATTCTGCGTTTCCCAGCGCCGCAAATCGTCAGCTTTCTCGTGTTCATGATCGCGGCTTTCGCCGAAACCAATCGCGTGCCCTTCGATCTGCCCGAAGCCGAGAATGAGCTGGTTGCCGGCTTTCACACCGAATACAGCAGCATGAAATTCGCGGCTTTTTTCATGGCGGAATACGCCAACATGGTGACGGTTTCGTGCATTACCGCGACCTTGTTTCTGGGCGGGTGGCAGCCGCTGTTTCCCGCAGCATGGGGCTCGAATTTTGTGCCTGCAGCCGTATTCGCCGCCGGCGGCCTCGTTGCGATTTATCACGGGCTGAATCCGGCGCGGAGGCGTGACCGGCTGACGCTCCCCATCGTGGGCGTGATTTTCCTCGCGATCGCGGCGCTGTTTCTGATTCCGCTACTGCAGCAGGCGCTGATTCCGCTGTTCTGGTTTGCGGCCAAGGTCGGAGTGATTCTGTTCGTGTTTATCTGGATCCGCGGCACGCTGCCGCGGTTTCGGTATGACCAGCTTATGGGGTTTGCGTGGAAGGTACTCTTCCCGATTGCGCTGATCAATTTACTGGTTACTGGGCTATTGGTGGCATTGAGCTAGAGATGGATGTAATTCTCTTTCTCATCTTCGCGATCATCGCCGTGGTCTGCGGCATCAACGTGGTGGTGCAGACGCATCCGATATCGAGCGCCCTCTCGCTGATCGGCGTCATGGGCTCGCTGGCGGTGCTGTATTTGCTCTTGGGCGCGGAGTTCATCGCCATGGCGCAGATCATTGTGTACGCGGGCGCCATCATGGTGCTCTTCATCTTCGTGATCATGCTGCTAAATGCGGGCGCGGAATCGAAGAAAGGCCGTTCGTTCGTAGCGCAGTTGCTGGGGATGCCGCTGCTGGTCGCGTTTCTGGCCCTGGTGAGTTATTTCATCCAGCGGCTGTTTCCCGCCACTCCCCTGGTGCAGTTCGGCGCTTTCAAGAGCGGAACCGCGCAGAACATTGGGCGCGCCCTGTTTACGCAATACCTGCTGCCGTTCGAGGTCACCTCGATTCTGATCCTCATCGCCATCCTGGGTGCGATTGTGCTGGCGCGAAAGGAACTGGAGTGATGAACGGCGTTCCGCTCACCTGGTATCTGATTCTCAGCGCCGTGCTGTTCTCGCTGGGCATCGCCGGTTTTCTGTTCCGCAAAAATATCATCACGGTGTTCATGTCCATTGAGCTGATGCTGAACGCCGTGAATCTGAGCTTCATCGCGTTTTCCTACCAGCTCAAGCAGGTGAACGGCCATATTTTCGCCTTCTTCGTAATGGTTGTGGCGGCCGCGGAGGCAGCCGTCGGTCTGGCGATCATCCTGACGGTTTTTAAAAATCGCTCGACCCTGAACATCGACGAAGTGAACTCGATGAAGAATTAAGAACACATTTTTCTAATGCAACTCTGGCTCATACCCGCGCTGCCGCTCGCCGGCTTTGTGATCAACGGCGTCTTCGGCCGCCGCTTTTCGAAAACGCTGGTCAACAGTGTCGCGATCGGGAGCGTGGTGATGGCTTTCGCCTGGGCGCTGAAGACCGTGCTGGGTCTGGGCGAGGCTCCGTATTCCGAGCACTATTTTGACTGGATTGTCGCCGGCGGTTTCCGCGTAGGCTGCGACTTCGCGGTCGACCGCCTCACCGCCGTCATGCTGCTGGTAGTCACGGGTGTCGGCTCGCTCATCCACATTTACTCCATCGGCTACATGGCGCACGACGGCGGCTATTCCCGCTTCTTCGCCTACCTCAACCTGTTCATGTTCTTCATGCTCACGCTGGTGCTGGCGGCCAACTACCTGGTACTGTTTGTGGGCTGGGAGGGCGTGGGGCTGTGCAGCTATCTGCTCATCGGCTTCTGGTTCCACAAAAAGAGCGCCACCGATGCGGGAAACAAAGCTTTCATCGTGAATCGCATCGGCGATTACGGTTTCTCGCTCGCCATGCTGCTCATCGTGGTGAACTTCGGATCGCTCGACTTCGGCCCGGTTTTTGGCGCCGCTGGCTCCAAACCCGAAGGCCTGCTGACGACCATCGCCCTGCTGCTGCTGGTGGGCGCGTGCGGCAAATCGGCGCAGTTTCCGCTCTACGTCTGGCTGCCCGACGCCATGGAAGGCCCCACGCCCGTCTCGGCGCTGATCCACGCCGCCACCATGGTGACCGCGGGCGTGTATATGGTGGCGCGATCGTTCCCGATTTACATACATGCGCCGGCTGCACTCGAGATGGTAGCGGTCATCGGCTTGTTCACCGCGGCGTTCGCGGCGACGATAGGCTTGGCGCAGAACGACATCAAGAAAGTCTTCGCCTACTCCACGGTCTCGCAGCTCGGGTATATGTTCCTGGGCCTCGGAACGGGCGCGTTTTCGGCAGGCATCTATCACCTGATGACGCACGCGTTTTTCAAAGCGCTGCTGTTCCTCGGGGCAGGCAGCGTGATCCATGCGCTTTCCGGCGAGCAGGACATGCGGAACATGGGCGGCCTGCGCAAGAAGATCCCCGTGACTTTCTGGACGCTGATGTGCGCCGCCGTTGCGATTTCCGGCGTGCCGCCGTTTGCGGGTTTCTTCAGCAAGGATGCCATCCTCGTGGCCGCCTATCATCACGCACCATGGATGTACTGGGTGGGGACGATCACGGCGGGCATGACCGCTTTCTATGTGTTCCGCGCCATGTTCATGACGTTCTTTGGCGAGTACCGAGGGCACGAGCATCCGCATGAATCGCCGGCGGTGATCACGGTTCCGCTGTCGGCGCTCGCAGTGCTCTCCGTGGTGGGCGGATTCATCCGTGTTCCTGTGTGGCTGGAAAAATTCTTCCCGGTTGCGGAGGCGCCCGAGGAGTTCTCGCTGGTCGCGATCTCGGTGGTAGCCGGTGTGGCCGGCATTGCCCTCGCTTGGGTGATGTACATGGTGAAACCCGGGCTGGCTGATTCGGTCTCCGCCAGCCTCGGTGGGCTCTACCGCCTGGTCTATAACAAATACTTCGTCGACGAAATTTACGACGCCGCCGTGGTGAAGCCCGTGGTCAACGGCTCGCGCGTGGTGCTCTGGCGCGGGCTGGACGCCGGCCTCATCGATGGCGCGGCTAACGGCATCGGCTCGAGCTCGCAGGGCTTAGGCGGCTGGCTCAAGCTGCTCCAGTCGGGCAATATTCGCAGCTACGCCACCTGGGTGGTGTTCGGCTCGGTCATCCTGGTGGTGGCGCTGGGCCTGGTGGGAGCGGTTCGATGACGCTGCTCAACCTCGTACTCGGGCTGCCGGCCTTGGGGTTCTTCGCGCTGTTGTTTGTCCCGCGCGACAAGCCGCAGTTCGTTCGCGGACTGGCGATCGCCATGGCACTGGTCACCTTCATCGCCTCCATCGGACTAGCTACCGGGCTGCGCGGCGACGTTGCCGGCATGCAGTTTTCAACCGACGTCATCTGGATCCCCACGCCCGAGATCCACTTTCACGTCGGCATCGATGGGCTGAGTCTCTGGCTGGTGATTCTGTCGACCCTTCTCACTCCCATCTGCATTCTGATTTCGTGGCGCTCTATCGACAAGCGCGTGAAAGAGTTTTACGCGTTCCTGCTGCTGCTGGAGTTCGGACTGATCGGCGTCTTCATCTCGCTCGACCTGTTCCTGTTCTATGTGTTCTGGGAAGTCTCGCTTGTGCCCATGTATTTTCTGATCGGCATTTGGGGCCATGAGCGGCGCATCTACGCCGCCGTCAAATTCTTCCTGTTCACCATGGCCGGCTCGGTGCTGATGCTGGCGGCGATCATCTATCTCTACAATCGCGCCGGAACGTTCGACTACGCGGCGATCCTGAACCTGATGGCGGGCGGCAAACTGTCCTTCTCTCCGGGGCAGGAAATGCTGCTCTTCCTGGCGTTCTTCGTCGCATTCGCGATCAAAGTGCCGCTGTTCCCGCTACACACGTGGCTGCCCGACGCACACGTGGAAGCGCCGACAGCCGGCTCCGTGATGCTGGCCTCCGTCATGCTGAAGATGGGAACGTACGGACTGCTGCGCTATTGCGTACCCCTGTTCTCCGAAGCCGCGCGGCGCTGCGCTCCCTGGATCATCGTGCTGGCCATCATCGGGATCATTTACGGCGCGCTGGTGGCCATGGTGCAGCCGAATATGAAGAAGCTGGTGGCCTACTCGTCGGTAAGCCACCTCGGTTTCGTCGTGCTTGGCATTTTCAGTTTCACGCAGCTCGGGTTCGATGGCGCGGTGTACCAGATGCTGAATCACGGCATCTCGACCGGCGCGCTCTTCGTGCTGGTCGGCTATCTGTACGAGCGGCGGCATTCCCTCGCCATTGCGGATTTCGGAGGCGTGGCCACGCCCGCGCCCTGGCTGTCGACCATCTTTCTGATCACCACCCTCGCCAGCATCGGCCTGCCCACGCTCAACAACTTTGTGGGCGAATACCTGGTGCTGCAGGGCGCCGCGCAGGCGAACTTCCGCTGGGCGGTCTTCGCGGCCATCGGCGTGATTCTCTCGGCCTGCTACATGCTGTGGCTTTACCAGCGCGTGTTCTATGGCGATACTCCGGAACCAGTGACCGATCACGTCTATGACTTGAACCACCGCGAGTGGGCCGCCATCCTGCCGCTCGTCGCCATGATGGTTTGGATGGGCGTGTACACGCCGAGTTTCCTGCCGCCTATCACGCGCGCCAACACGGCCATTCTTGATCAATCCAGAATGAACGTGCGTTTCCGAGTCGCTCTGCCGCCAGCTCCTTACCTGAGCGCGCGTGAGGTTCCACATGCGCGCTGATTTCTTTCCCCAGACCGTGGAACTGCTCCGCTTCCTGCCGGAGATGGTCCTCACCGTGGTGGGCACGCTGCTCATGGTGCTCGAACCGCTTGGTGGACAGCGCTGGTCGAAACTCTACGGGCACATCTCGCTCGTCGGACTGGCTGGCGCGCTCGCGGCCGCGGTTTCGGCATACAGCACACCCGGACCTGCATTCTCGGGCATGCTCATCGCCGACGGCTTCGCGGCGTTCTTCCGCGTCCTGGTGATCAGCGTCGGCATCCTCACCGTGCTGGCGTCGTACCGATACCTGGGCCGCGAGGGCGTGGACACGGGCGAATATCACGCATTGATTCTGTTCTCGATCGTTGGCCAATGCATCATGGTGACCGCCAACGAACTGATCATGATTTTCATTGGCCTCGAGATTTCCTCCATCGCGTCCTACGTGCTGGCCGGCTACCTTCGCGACGACAAGCGCGCCAACGAGGCTGCGCTGAAGTATTTTCTGTTGGGCTCATTTGCTACTGCGTTTCTGCTCTACGGCATCGCCTGGATTTACGGCCTTACGGGATCAACGAATCTCACCGCCATCCGCACTGCGCTCCTGTCGCACGATTCCACGGCTTCGCCGATCCTGGTGGCAGTTTCCGCGGCGCTGATGCTGGTGGGTCTGGGCTTCAAAGTTTCCGGCGCGCCGTTCCAGATCTGGGCGCCGGATGTCTACCAGGGCGCCCCCGCGCCCGTCTCGGCCTTCATGTCGGCCGGGCCGAAAGCTGCGGCGTTCGCCGTCTTTCTGCGTATCTTCATGACGGCTTTCGCGCCAATCGGATCTGGCTGGGAACCGCTGGTCTGGCTCTCGGCGTTGCTCTCGATGACGATTGGGAACTTCGCGGCGCTGACGCAGTCGAACATAAAGCGACTGCTGGCCTACAGCTCCATCGCCCACGCCGGGTATGTGCTGGTCGCGGTCGCCGCTCGCTCCGAAACAGGAACCGCCGCGGCCATGTTTTACCTGGCGGCGTACGCGCTGATGAATATCGGCGCATTCGCGGTCATCGCGCATCTGTCCGGTAAAGGCGAGCGTTTCGTCGGCGTGGATGACTTCGCGGGCCTCGCCGTACGCCAGCCCTTCACGGCTGCGCTTCTCACCGTGTTCCTGCTATCGCTCATCGGGGTGCCGCTCACCGGAGGATTCTTCGGCAAGTTTTATATTTTCAAAGCGGCGCTCGAATCCCACCTGGTTTGGCTCACCGTGCTGGGTCTACTGAACAGCGCCGTGGCGGCGTATTACTACCTGCGCATCCTGGTCGTCATGTATATGCATGAGCCGAGCGAAGCCGCGAGCGACGCGGAACCGCTCGGCGTTGGCATGAAAGCCGCACTGGTGCTCCCCGCCCTGGGAACGTTTATCCTGGGAATCTTTCCTTCGGCACTACTGGCTTTCGCCAGCAAATCCGCGGTGCTGGTCCGATAATTATTAGTGCTATTCTTATCCGCACGCCATGACCGATTCCGAGAGAGAATTCGCTACGAAGCAGATCGTTGAGGGCCGTGACGCTGTGTTTCTAGCGATCACCGGCCTCACCGACGCACAGCTTCGCTTCAAGCCGCAGCCGGAAAGCTGGTCCATTGCGGATTGCGTCGAACACTTGGCCGTGACGGAGGATCTCCTGTTCGCCCTGGTCACTAAAGGCGCGCCAAATCCGGATGGCATGCCGCTCGATCCAGTGAAGGATGGCCGCTTTTCCACGGCGGTTGTCGATCGGAGCCGCAAATTCGCGGCGCCGCCCGGCGTACGGCCGCACGGCCATTTTGCGTCAACTGCCGAGGCCGTTGCGCATTTCCGTGAAAACCGCGAACGTACGCTCGCCTACGCGCGGGACTGCACCCAGGATTTGCGCCGCCTCTTCACACCGCATCCGCTGCTCGGCGAAATCGATTGCTACCGCTGCCTGTTGCTGCTGGCGCTACACCCTGCGCGCCACGCCGCACAGATCGCAGAGATCAAGAAACACCCCGAGTTTCCAAAGGCGTAATCCCCTGAATTTGACCTCAGGAACGCGCGTTTCGAGCTTTGCGACAGCTCAATGCACCTGCAGAGCTACGACCGTCGCATCATCCGTCTGGCATCCGCGCGAAAATTCATCCATGGATGTGAAGATCGCGTGGACGATGTCGTCAGCGCATTGTGCGTCGCTTTCCGCCACTGCCCTTCGGAAGCCCTCTACGCCCCACTCCTCGCCGGCCGGATTTACGGCTTCAATCACCCCGTCCGTGTACGCCAGAACCAGATCACCCGGATTCAGCTGAACCGAGCCTTCCTCATAGGTCCAGTGCGGGAACATTCCGACGGGTGCGCCACCGGCTTCAAGCCAAATGATCGAGCCGTCTCCTCGCATGACGATCGGGGGATTGTGGCCTGCATTCACATACCGCAGCGTGCGCGTTGCTCTGTCGAAAACGCCATAGAATAATGTGGCGTACCGATCTGCGAGTGAGGATGCGTGCAACTGACGATTCACCGCCCCGAGCACCGCGGCCCCGTCGTTTCCGGTAAATAAGGCCGCCGTGCGAAGGGACGACTGGACATTCGATATCATCAGCGCCGCGGCGAGACCTTTGCCGGAGGCGTCCCCAACGGCCAGGGCCAGGCGGTTATCGGGGAGCGGCACAAAATCATAGCAATCCCCACCCAGTTCCTGCACCTGCCGGCACCGGGCGCTGTAATCTAAGATGTCGATCGCCGGGCCACGGTGCTGCATGAACCGCTGCTGTACCTGGCAAGCGGTCGCCCACTCGCTGCCGGTTTCCATCACCACTGCGTTCGTCGCCATCTTCTAACCCTCTGCAGGAAAGTCGAACCAGGAGGCGCGAAATCGACATGGCGTGGGGCCGAAAGTTTTTTGAAAATCGTTGTCCCGGATGTCGAGAATGCGCCTCGGGCTCCGACTGTCGTATGAAAGAACAGAAAATTAGCGTGAAAATGAGAGGAGCGGAAGACATGAAATACATTTTGCTGATGAATGCCCCGAAGGCGGGCTTCGACACATATCGTGCGTGGTCCGAGAAGGACATCCAGGCGCATTTCGCCGTCTTGAAGCGCATCAACAAGGAACTGAGCGAATCCGGAGAGTTCGTAACCACTCATGGCTTAGCTTGGCCGGATCAAGCCAAGATCGTGCGCGCGGGCAAGAACGGCGCGCCGATTACGGACGGGGTGTTTCTGGAGGGAAAAGAGTTTCTGGCCGGCTACTGGATCGTCGACGTCGAGAGTCCGGAGCGAGCTTATGAAATTGCCGCCCGGATATCGGCGGGGCCGGGACCCGGCGGGGCACCCTTGAACATGCCGATCGAAGTGCGGCAGGTGATGAGCGGGCCGCCGGACGAATTGCTGTGACATCGACTGGAACGGAGCAAAAAGAGATGAAATACATCCTGATGATGACAGGCACGAAGGCCGATTTTGAATGGTACGCCAAGTGGCCGAAACAGGACCTCCAGGCGCATGCCGAGTTCATGCACGCTTTCAACAAGGAGCTCAAGGATTCGGGTACGTTCGTTGCAGCCGAAGGCCTGGCCTTCCCCAACCAAGCCAAGATCGTTCGCGCGGGAAGCGACGGGCAGCCCATTACCGATGGAGTCTTCCCGGAATCCAAAGAGTTTCTCGCCGGATTCTGGATCGTTGAAGTGGAGAGCCCGGAACAGGCAGATAGGATCGCCGCGCGGGCTTCCGCGGCGCCCGGCGGCAAAGACAGGGGGAACCAACCCATCGAGGTGCGGCAGGTGATGAGCGGGCCGCCGGAAGAATTGCTCTGAGAGGAGCAGACTAACATCATGAGGACCAAGAACGACTCTAAGTCCGTGGACGAGTACATCGCGTCGCAGCCCGAGGCCGCGCAGAGCACACTCCGGCGGGTGCGGAGCGCTATCCGTAGGGCCGTGCCGGGAGCCGAGGAAGGGATCTCGTACAAGATCCCCACGTACAAACTGCACGGCCGCGCCGTGCTCTATTTCGCCGGGTGGAAGCAGCACTATTCGCTCTACCCCGCCCCGGAGCATGTCGTTGCGGCGGTCAAGGACCAGCTTGCGGCATACGAGGTCAACAAGGGCACAATCCGCTTCCCGCTCTCCGAGCCCGTTCCCGTGAAGTTGATCGGACACATCGCGAAGCTACGCGCGAAGGAAGTCGCCGAGCGCGAGAAGGCGAAGGCGCCCGCGCCGAAGAAGCGCTAGGCCCGCGATGTAGACCCGGATCTTTCTGCGATTTTCGTTCTCTGGGATGTCGAAAATGCCCAACACGCTCCGACTCATCTACGAAAGCGCACACCCAGTGCGAAAATCGAGAGGAGCAGAAGCCATGAAATACATTTTGATGATGCACTGCCCGAAGACGGGTTATGACACGTTTGGCGCCTGGCCCAAGAAGGACATCCAGGCGCACATTGCGTTCATGATCGGCTTCGATAAGGTTCTCCGCGAATCCGGAGAGTTGGTGTCCGCCGAAGGCTTGGCCAGCCCGCACGAGGCGAAGATCGTGCGAGCCGGAAAGGACGGCACGCCGGTCACGGACGGAGTGTTTCCGGAGTCCAAAGAGTTTCTCGCCGGCTATTGGGTCGTCGACGTCAAGAGTCCGGAGCGGGCCTATGCGATTGCCGCCCAGGCGTCGGCAGCGCCGGGACCTGGCGGAACCCCGTTCAACATGCCGATTGAAGTGCGGCAGGTGATGAGCGGACCGCCCCCCGAGTTTCTGTAACGAGACTTGCTGTGTCGCCCAAGCCATGGGACGTCACTTCCGAGCATCTGTTGCGCGAACTGGCGCCGCAGGTACTCGGCGCGGTGGTCCGCCGGTTCCGAGACTTCGCCGCCGCCGAGGACGCGGTTCAGGAGGCGTTGGTAGCGGCTGCACTGCAATGGCCGCGAGAGGGTGTTCCCGATAATCCTCGCGGCTGGCTGATTCAGGTCGCCTCGCGTCGCATGGCGGATTATCTGCGCAGCGAGGTGGCCCGGCGGCGCCGGGAAACCGCCGCAGCCATGGAGATGGACCAACTGGCGCCGCCGGCCGACATGGAGAGTGAAACCGATCAGGACGACACGCTCATCCTCCTCTTTATGTGCTGTCATCCCGCCCTGACTCAGTCGTCAGCCATCGCCCTGACGTTGCGCGCGGTCGGCGGCTTGACCACGGCTGAAATTGCTCACGCGTTCTTAGTACCCGAGGCGACGATGGCGCAGCGGATCAGCCGGGCCAAACAAAGCATCAAGGCTTCGGGCGTGCCATTCCGCTTGCCGACCAACCAAGAGAGAACTCAACGACTCGGCGCCGTGATGCACGTACTCTACCTCATCTTCAACGAAGGCTACACGAGCAGTGCCGGCCCGCACCTGCAGCGACTTGAACTGTCCCATGAGGCGATCCGCCTGACGCGAGCCGTTCACCATTTGCTCCCGGACGATGGCGAGGTGGCGGGCTTGTTGGCGCTTATGTTGTTGACCGATGCGCGCCGCGCGGCACGAACCGGACCAGACGGCGAGTTGATCCCGCTCACGAAACAGGATCGAGCCCTGTGGGACCAGAAGCTGATCGCCGAGGGCATCGCGCTTCTCACCGCGGCTCTGTCGAAGGGATCGATTGGCGCGTACCAGCTTCAAGCCGCCATCGCCGCCGTTCACGATGAAGCGGCCCGAGCTGAAGATACTGATTGGCCGCAAATCCTGGCGCTGTATGACCTCCTGAAATGCATGTCGGACAATCCCATGGTGATGCTCAATCACGCCATCGCCGCGGCCATGGTGCATGGCCCATCGGCGGGACTCGAGCTGCTTCATGGGCTTGACACCGATGGCCGGCTGACCGGCCATCATCGCCTCGCCGCGGTTCGTGCCCATCTACTGGAAATGGCTGGCGACCATACTGCCGCAATCACACACTACCGGATTGCCGCCGGCCGGACGACGAGCATACCGGAACGGAATTACCTGATGACGCAAGCGGCGCGGCTCAGCGAGAGTACAACGAGCCCGGACTCGGACGATTCCACGTACTGATCAATAAGGAGCTGAGCACCTAACGCTTGACCGCCAGCACGGCATCGAGCGGCGCTCCGGTGGTGCGGCCTTCGACGTCGCGAAAGCCCGCTGCCTCCAGCAACGCGCGGTATTCGCTGAGCGAACGTTCCCTGCCCTCGGTGCAGACCAACATGTTGAGCGATTGCATCAGGGCCGGCACGGGCGCGGTCTTCTCCTGGTTCAGCAGTTTCTCGCCGATGAGCAACGCGCCTCCCGCCGGCAGCCGCGCATACACTTTCTCGAGCAGCGTCCGGATTTTTTCTTCCGACCAGTCGTGCAGTATCCGGCCCACCGCAAACAAATCGGCTTCCGGCAGCTCGTCCTTAAAAAAATCACCAGCCATCAAATCGACCCGAGGGCCCGCGACGGACCGGCTTACCTGCTCGCGTGCCACCTCGATCACGCGCGGCAGATCGAACACCGCGGCGCGCAGCTCCGGATACCGCTCGCACGCTGCGATCGCCAGGTGCCCCGTGGCGCCGCCGAGATCCACCAGCCTGCGGAAACGCGATAGATCGAACGCTGCCACCACCTTTGGCGAGCTCAGCAGTCCGAAGCCGTGCATCCCCAACAGAAAAGTGCGCATGGCGTCATCGGTCTTGAAGAAGTGGTCGAAGATGCTGCCTTCCAGGCCAAAGGTCTGCGTCCACCGGTGGCTGCCTTCACGTACAGCATCTTCGAGATTCGCCCACATCCGGAAGAGCACTTCGTTCGAATAGAGAATGTAGCCCGTCAGCGCTCGCTCGCTCGAGCGGCACAAGTAGGTAGCAGCTACCGGCTGGTTGGTATAGCAGCCGTCGCTCTTGCGCAGGAAGCCTAGGCCCACGCAGGCATCCAGCAGACGCTCGAGCGATGCGACATTGGCTTGCATCTCAGCCGCGAGAGTCTGGGCGTCGGCCGACCCGCGCTCCAGGCGGTCGAAAATGCCCAGCGCGACTGCCGCGAACATCGTCTTCGAGCGGCGAAAAGCTTCGATCAGATCGAGAACGGGAGCCGGATCGGGAGAATTCATTTGCGCCTGAAATGATCGTAGCCGAGTGCCGGGAGCGGCCGCCCGTCAAGCAATACGCGGCCCGCCAGACCGCGCCGCACGCGGCCGATGCGCGTCAGCTCCAGGCCATTGAACTTTGGCGGAACACGCGTTCCGGCGGGAACCGTGAACAGCAGCTCGTAATCTTCACCGCCGTGCAATGCCTGGTCGATTGTGGCTCCGGGAAATGCGGGCGGCCGTTCAATTTCCGCCGAGACTCTCGATGCGAGCGCCAGCCTGTGCAAATCGAGCGACAAGCCGTCGCTGATGTCCATGGCAGCAGTGGCTCCGAGTTTACGCAGATACTGTCCGAGTGCCAGCCTGGGTTCCGGCCATACGTGACGCTCGAACGCGCGCCCGCGCTTTGCCTCAAGCCCCAAAGCGGACCCGCCCAGCCGCCCCGAAACATAAATGGCATCTCCGGCACGAGCGCCATTCCGGCGCAGTGCGCGCCCCTTTGGAACCGAGCCTGCCACAACGATGTCGCACAGGATGCGCTGGGCGCGGGCCAGGTCCCCACCCGCGAGGAGAGTGCCCGCGCACTTCGCGAGTTTCAACAAACCTGTATAGAACTGGTTCACCCACCGGCGTCCGGCCGCGTCCGGGAGCGCGAGTGAGACCAGGCAGAACAGCGGTTCGCCACCCATGGCCGCAATGTCGCTCAACCCCCGTGCCAGCGCTTTGTGTCCTACCATCGCCGGCGTGTGTGTGGCGCGTTCGAAATGCACTCCCTCGATGAGCAGATCGGTGGTGAACAGCAGATCCTCTTTGGCTCCCCGCGGGCGAAAAATGGCGCAATCGTCGCCGATGCCGGCGATAACGCCAGACCCGCGCGGGATCTCGACCCTCCGCCGCAACCGCTCGAGAATGTTTTCTTCAGTCAACTCCCACAGGTTAGGATACGCGCAAACGGCTTTCCAGTGTGGCCCAAAAACGCCCGGAATAGCCGATAGCCAGCTTGACCCTGAGAGGGCCTTCTGAGACAATACAGGCGTAGTTTCAAATGGTTGTTCGCACAGGAACGGTGGGCCTATCAAGCTACGAATGTTTTCTGTCGTAGCTTTTTTGTTGTGGGGCCTCCGCTTGCCGAACAATGTTTAGGAGAGTTCGTAGTGAAAGAAAAAGGTGTAGTGAAGTGGTTTAATGCCGCCAAAGGTTATGGATTCATCCAGCGTGCCAGTGGCGACGATGTGTTTGTGCATTTCTCGGCCATCCAGGCCAACGGCTACCGCAGCCTGGATGAAGGAGCGGAGGTAGAGTTCGAAGTTAAGCAGGGCCCCAAAGGTCTGCAAGCTGAGAACGTCAATCGGCTATAGCAGCCTTGCCCCGACATTCTAACGAGGAGCCGCCCAGTGAGGCGGCTTTTCTATTTTTGGGGCGCTGCATCCTCTCGCACGACCGAGCCCCCGGCCCCAGGCGGCAACGCAATCAGGGCCGCTGCGCGTAGAAGGCCAAGGAACCCCTTGGGCCTTCCATGGCTCACTTTAGATTCACTTGAGAACCTGGATCTCGGGGTAAAGCGGAGATGAAATGTTGAGCCGCGAAACGCTTCCCTCCTTGAGGTATGCGTCGAAAAAGCTGTGCACGCAGTACGCGGTAACGGCAAGCTGGCGGCGTCCCTCGATACCGAGAATACCGAACATACGCAGCGTCCCCATGACGATATGGCTCTTCAACAGGGCTCCGTCGTCGCTAAAGAGGAAGTGGTTCGCGCCACGGATCGCGATGCGCAGCCTTCGATCTGGAGGCAGACGATCGTAAATCGATTGCATATCTGCCTGAATTTGACGGATCTCCGCATCGGAGGAAAAATCGCCCTGGCCGCTCAGGAGGAACATGAACGGCCGGTCGATGCCCGTCTGAATGACGCTGCCGTGGGGAGCGCCGTCCACATCGATGCCTGCCTTGCACCTGGCATCTTCGTGGCAAAACAGTGCCGCGGCGGCCCCGCCAAAGGAGTGGCCGAATACTCCTACGCGGGTCATGTCGAGCCGCCCCGTGAACTTGCCGGATGCGTCCGCGTCGTTCAGTTGTTGCAGCCGATCAAGAACGAACGCCATGTCCGCGGTCCACGCAGCCAGCAGCCTGTTCGCGCAAGGCTCCTGGTCTTGGCGGCCCAAACAGAGTTCCGGGTTATTCTCCGGCGTCCTTGTGATGACCCGGCCGTCAGGGAAAACGACGACAAACGTGCGATAGGGGGCGTCGAAGCCCACGACGACGTAACCGTGACTGGCCAGGTCCTCGGCGAGTGTCGTGTAATTCGTCACATTGGCAGAAGCCCCCGCTCTCATGATCACCACAGGATACGATCGCCGCTGCGGTGACACATCGGCGTTACGAATAGTGTGCGCATGGACCTTCGACAGATCTCGCGTCAACAGTCTAAAAATCAGCGGTGGGGCGTCCGCCGCTCGCCATGGAGCGGGCAGGTAGTCGTCCATTGTCGCAGCCGATGGCCCAGCCGCCGCCGGGTACCAGATCCAGACCAAGAGCTCGCATTTAGTTCCCGGAACCGGCGCCAGCGTGTCCAAGTGCGCCTCGTCGGCCCACGCATAGGTCGCGCGGCCAACCGCGAATGGCCCCGTGGGTGTCGGAAGGGTGATCTCGGTCCGGTGCTCCAGCCAGAGCGCCCCCAACAATACCCCGACCCCGAGTCCACTCAACAGCGCTACTACTGCGAAGCCTTTGAATATCCGACGGGCTAACCGCGTTTCAAACATCGGATGCCACCAGAACAAGGGCAGCGAGGCTGCTCACCTGCTGCATCGGTGAGACGTTCGTCGGGCTCAGAGGACCCATGGTAGAAAGTGCTTTGTATAGTAAAGTAATAGCAGTTTCTTGTCAATAGGCCGTTTTCGCCGGAGCGCAGCCGCTCCATGAGTTTGTTAGACAATTCTACTGGCTGGTTCGGTTGGAGGCGGCGGCATTGGGAACCGTCGCCGCGTCCGGGGTTACGGCTCCACGTAAACGCGCACGCGATTGCTTTCCTGGCCGTCGGCGGTGAGATAGAGTTCAGCGGGACCCGCGTTGACTAACGCCGGCAATTGCAATTCGATCAGATACAGACCCACGTAACCCGGGGCGAGCGTGGCGCGCGTGACTTCGACCGGCGCGCGGTCCAGGAACGCTTGCACCTTCGCGACAACCGACGGCGGGTTTTCGAGTGGCGCCGCCAGCCCGGTACGCCATTCCGGGCTCACGCGGCCTAGTCCGGTTGCCAGAATCTGTATGCGCGCGCCGGAACGTGCCGTGTTGGAGGCGTCCAGCATCAGGCCCGTATCCGCGTCGAGTAGCATGGGCGCGCCATCGTGGTCGACGAAAATCGCAGGTGAAGCCGGACGTACTGCAAGGCCGATGGATACCGGCCCCGCCACTCCATCGAGCGCCAGCGACACCGACGGACCATTGGCTTCAAACGGAACCTGGAGTTGCGTAGCACTTTCGGATGACGCAAGCACGGGAAATTCCAACCCGCCAGAGTGCGCCGACCGCACCGGACCACCTAGCACGCTCACCAGCGATCCCGGAGCCGCCGCACGTGTACTGAAGTCCGCGGCATTCACGACTCGCAACGCGCTCCCACGATGCGGTGCTGCCGCCGCATAGATTCCGTGCCCTTCGAGTGCAATGTAAAGCTGGCTGCCGGTTGGATCCAGTGCTACCGCACTGGCGTGCGCCGCCGGCAGATTCGCGGACAACGGCGTCCACGTAGAAGGCTGACCGGGGGCTTCGAGCTCTTCATGCGCCCAGTACACGCCGCGATCCGTCGCCACATAGACCGAGCCCGTGACACGGTCGGCTGTCACTCCGTGTGCCGCGACATCGCCGAGGTTGGCGGTCAAATCATCCCAAAACCCGCCCGTGTTTGTGGTGCGAAGTACGTGTGCCCCGGACCCACCCACTGCCGCCAGTGCAACGCGCGGCGCCTGCGCATCCGCAAAAATATCCTGCACCGCGCCGGTTGCGCCACTGGGCGACAGGTTCCACGTGCGTCCCCGATCCAGCGACACCCAGATCCGGCCGTCAGCGGCTCCGGCATAGACCACGTCACCCGCCGCCGCAAACGCCGTAATCTCAGCGCCAAGCTGGGCCGAGTAGTCGCGCCGCGTTTCGGCATCCTTGTCGACGCGCGCATCCGCAACCGGTTGCCACGCGAAAGCCCTGTTGTTACCGGGCGGCAATTCAGCGGCGCCTACGCCCTCGATCTCGACCTCCACACCGCGCCCATTTGCCGGAGTCGCCAGAATGCGCCGAATGGTCAGGTTCGGCAGAAAGCGATTCAGCCCGGTCCAGGACATCCCGCCATCGACCGACCGCCACACCCCGTGCTGGTTGCCGACCACCAATTCACTTGGATCGAGAGGCGAGGCCGCCAGATCGTGCTGCCCCTCCCCAATCACGGATTGGTCCTTGTACGCCGTCAAATTGGTCCAGTTGCGGCCGCCGTCTTCGGACGCGTACACATGGTCGGCCAGCGCATAAACGCGGCGGGAATCAGCGGTGCTCGCGCGGAGAATGGCGTTTTGCACGGGCAGGCGCTCGGCGGAGCTGGTAGCATCGTCCCGGGGTGGCTGCGCAGCCGAAGACGTCCAATTTTCGAAGTCGACGGTCTCGAAGATTTTTCCTGAATGGGTGCGCGCGTAAAGCGTATGCCCGTCCTGCGCGAACCAGACTTGATCCACTGGTCCGGTCGCCGGCGCCGCCAGCATCAGATCGATGGAGGTGCTACCGATCTTGCGCCAATCCGGATGTGGGGATTCACTCGCCGTCTGGCCGAGCGCAACCGCACAGGCCAGAAGGCCTCCTATCAGCGCCCGACGGGCTGTCGCGTGTGTGGCCAACTGACACATCAGCGTGTCCTATTTTACCGCAGAAGTACCGGGTCTCGGATATAAGGTGTTCTATTTACACTAGTTATTGCAAGGTTTTTACCTCGGTGATCTAGTTGCAACGGATCTTTGGTGATAGACTAGGGGGCGAAAGTGTCAGAACGAAGGGAAATCGCGCCCCGTAAAGGGTTTGCGGGCAAATGGCTAGGGGTGGCCGTCCTGCTCGGTGTGTGCGCTTTTGTGGGCCACGCCGAAGAAACCGGCGCCGCTACCGTTGTTACGCTCAACGGCCAGGTTTCGATTCTGCGCGACAATTCGCCGTGGGCTCTTAACGTCGGCGACTCCGTGCAGCCACGCCAGATCATCGTTACGGGTACAGACGGATATGCCCTGCTGCAGGTTTCCGACGGCAGCACTTTCGAAGTCTTTCCCAACTCTCGCGTCGTTTTCCGCGATAACCCCGGCAACTGGAAAGATCTGCTCGAGGTCTTTCTCGGGCGCGTGAAGATTCAGATCCAAAAGATCGGCGGCCAGCCGAACTACAACAAAGTCCGCACGCCCACCGCCGTCATTTCCGTGCGCGGCACGATCTTCGATGTGAGCGTAGAAGATGAAGACGCAACCACGCTCGTCGTGGTGGATGAGGGACAGGTAGAGGTACGGCACGCACTACTGCCCAGCGGGATCAAGACCCTGAATGCCGGCGAGTGGATCCGGGTGTACAAGACCCAGCCGCTGCAGGCGAAAAGCGTCGATCACGGCGGTGTGATTCGCGGCGCCATGCGTGCCGCCGCCGAAGCGCTCTATGAAGTGATGTACCGCACCGCCCGCGTCCCATCGTCTTCGGGCGGTGGCGGACCTCTCCCCGGGGGCGGAACGGGCGGAGGAGGAACGGGGGGTGGAAGCGGGGGCGGCAACGGCAACAAGCCTCCGGCTCCGGCACCGCCACCACCGCCGCCTCCACCACCACCTGCTCACTAAGCCGTCTGGTGGCGTCTGGCGCCTACTGATTCAACGCTTTCTCAACCGCCGCGACCAGCCCTGCATCATCGGGCTTCACTTTCGATTCGAACCGCGCAACCACTTTCCCGCTGCGATCCACCAGAAACTTCGTGAAGTTCCACCCGATCTCCCCGTTGGTGGCCGGGTTCGCTTCTTCGGTCAGGTAGTGATAGAGAGGCGTTTTGTCCTCGCCCTTCACCGAGACCTTTGCGTACATGGGAAAGCTCACGTGGTAGTTGTGTGTGCAGAAGGTCTTGATTTCCGCATTCGTGCCGGGTTCCTGCGCGCCGAAATTGTTCGCGGGAAACCCGACGACCACCAGACCCTGGTCCTTGTACTTTTCATAGAGCGCTTCCAGGCCCGCGTACTGCGGTGTGTACCCGCATTTGCTGGCCACATTGACCAGCAGCAGCACCTTGCCTTTGAACTGGCCGAGCGACGCGTCTTGTCCGTCAATCGACGGCAGAGCGAAGTCGTACACGCTCGATGCCGCGAACAGCGCGGAAGCAGTCAGCAAGACGAGGCCAAAGGCCAGGCATGTAATTTTTGGAGTTGTGAGCATAAGGTTAATATCGAATTGCTGCCGGAAGTAGTCAACTTCACGAAGACGTAATTAACAATTCAGATTCCCGCCGATGTCCCGGTTTATAATGAAGTGAATGGCCGGGCCGCGCACCTCCGCTGCGAAACTCGTGCTCGTATTGCTGATCGCATACGGCACGGTTTCTTCTCAAGCCGCCTGGCTAACACCCGAGCACTCACACCGCGCCGAGCCGGAACACTGTTGCGGCATCTGCCACGCGGGTCACCTGCAATTGGTCGAACCCGCGGCTGTTATTCATGTTCTTGCACCTGCGCGTATCGAGTGGCTGCAGTCGTTCGAAGAATCGCAACACCAGCCGGACGCGCTGGTTGTGCTTACCCAGTCCCGCGCACCTCCTTCCCAGTTCGTCTAACTTCGCTTAGTTGATTTTGCGGTGGACCGGCGGCGCTCATGAGCGGCGCGGTGTTGCCGTTGTTATTTGCGAATGTTTTGGAACTCATTCGGGAAGAGGAGATGCATCTGTGCGATTCATACATTTTCTAAATTGGGTGGGGCTGGCTTTGCTCGCAAGCAGCCCGACGTTTTCACAATCGATCAGCGGTGGCACACTCACCGGCACAGTGACCGATCCGTCGGGAGCGGTCATCGCGGATGCGGGAGTCGAGTTGCGCAACTCCGTCACGGGGTATGAGCAGTCGGCGAAAACCGATAACACCGGAGCGTACCGCTTCAACAACGTTCCGCAGAATCCGTATCGGTTGACTGTCACGGCGAATGGCTTTGCTCAGGCCACCCAGGGTGTGGATGTGCACGGCTCGTTGCCCATCATGGTAAATGTCACGTTGAAAGTGGCCGCCGAAGTCACCTCGGTCGACGTGCAAGCTTTCGCAGCCGCCGTCGAGAGCGATCCGTCGGCTCATCAAGACGTCGACCGCAGCAGCTTCTTGAAGCTGCCGACGTTCAATCCCGGCAGCGGTTTGACCGAGGCGGTCACCTACAGCACCGGTGCGGTCGCCGCGGATGCCAACGGCTTCTTCCACCCGCTGGGCGATCATGCGCAGGTCAGTTTCGTCATTGATGGCCAGCCCATCAGCGATCAGCAGAGCAAAATGTTTTCCACTCAGATTCCGCTCAACGCGCTCCAGAGCATGGAGCTGATCACCGGCACGCCCGACGCCCAGTACGGCGACAAGACGAGCTTGGTTGTGAACGGCACCACCCGTTCCGGTCTGGGCACAGCCAAGCCGTTCGGCACGCTTGAGTCGCAGTGGGGTTCTTTCGGGACTTGGGGGGAGGAGGCTACTCTCGGCTTCGGCGGCCCGAACTTCGGGAACTTCGTGGCGCTCAATGGCATCCGGTCCGGCCATTTCCTGGACACGCCCGAATTTGTTCCCATTCACGATCGAGGAAACAACGAGAGCATTTTCGACCGCTTCGATTGGCAACCCAGCAGCAGCGATGCGCTTCACCTGAACCTGTTCGCCGCGCGAAACTGGCTCGAAGTTCCCAATGATTACGATCAGCTGGCCCAGGATCAGAAGCTGCGCGTTCTGACATGGAACCTCGCTCCCGGCTACCAGCACACGTTCAACTCGCACACGCTGCTCACCGTGAACCCCTACGTGCGCCGCGACCAGTTCAACTACTATGCCAGCCGCAACCTGTTTGCCGATACTCCCATCACGGCTACGCAGAACCGGTTCCTGACGGATTACGGAGTCAAAGCGGACCTTTCGTACGTTCGCGGACGCCAAAACCTGAAGGTCGGCACACAAATTCAGCAAACCCGGCTTCTGGAAAATTTCCAGTTCGGCGTCACTGATCCGGTCTACAACCCCGTGTGCCTGGACGTCAATGGCAACTCCTTGCTGCTACCCGGCGTCACCGACCCCAACCAGTGCTCTGTCATCAACCCGTCGTACCAGCCCAACCCGGGCCTGCAACCGGGAATCGTCCCCTACGACCTGACGCGCGGAGGATCGCCGTTCGGATTTCATGGAAAGCACAACATCAACCAATACGCTTTCTATGTTCAGGACACCGTTAAGCTCGGCCACTTTACGATCAACGCCGGGCTGCGGGACGATCAGTACAATGGCCTGGCTTCAGCCAACGGCATCCAACCGCGGCTGGGCGTCTCTTACCTGGTGCCTTCCACCAATACGGTTTTGCGGGTCGCCTACGCGCGAACGTTCGAAACTCCGTTCAATGAGAATCTGATCCTTTCGAGCGGCACCGGGGGTGGCGGCCTGGCGGCGAACGTGTTTGGCTCCGAATCCGCCCCCATTCAACCTGGCCGCCGGAACCAGTTCAACACGGGTCTGCAACAAAGGATCGGGCGATGGCTCATTGTCGATGCCGATTATTTCTGGAAGTACACGCACGGAGCCTATGACTTCAGCATCTTGTTCAACACCCCGATCACGTTTCCGATCTCGTGGCACAACTCCAAGCTGGACGGCGTGACGGCCCGCGTGAGCACCATCGACTTGCACGGATTCCAGGCCTACATGACCCTGGGCCATACGCGTGCGCGGTATTTCGCACCCGAAACCGGCGGCTTGATCCCGCTCGGCGGGTTTGCCGGCGGCGTCTTCCGCATCGATCACGACCAGGCATACCAGCAGAACGCGGTATTCCGCTATCAGCGGCCCCACAACGCGGAGTGGATCGATTTCACATGGCGCTACGATAGCGGCCTCGTGGTGAGCGGCGTTCCCGACGTCTCGGCCGCCCTGGCGCTGACCGCGGCGCAGCAGGTCGCTATCGGGTTCTCCTGCAATGGGGTGTTTGCGGCATACGGTAGCCCGATCACCGCCTGCGATGGCGTCGGCAAGTCCAAGCTCCTCACGCTTCCGCAGACCGGCGCCGAGAACGACGACCACAATCCGGACCGCGTCAAAGCGCGCAACCTGTTTAACTTCGGCATCGGCACCGACAACCTGTTCCACAAAGAGCAGGGCGGCCGCGTGACGCTGCGCTTTGCGGTGGAGAACCTCACCAACAAAGTGACTCTCTACAATTTTCTTTCGACTTTCAGCGGCACACACTTCGTGCCCCCGCGCACCTACCAGGTGTCGATCGGATACTCGTTCTGATAACGCGATCGCTCCTTTTAGTCGCGGCTCAGTAGCGACGGGTTTTACTGAGCCGCGCCCGGCCGCGTGAGATATCCTTGTTAGTTCATGCTCAGCGAGAAGTTGCGCGAGTGCGGCGTGGTGGGAGCCGGGGGCGCCGGATTCCCCACGTACGTCAAAGCGCAGTCTCAGGTGGAATACCTGATCGCCAACGGCGCCGAGTGCGAGCCGCTGATTCACAAGGATGCCGAGATCATGAAGCACTTTCCCGCGGAAATTCTGGCGGGAATGACCACGATGATGGAGGCGGTTGGCGCAAAGTCGGGGAAGTTCGGGGTCAAAACCAAGAACGCGGAATCCATCGACGCACTCAAGCTGAGTCTGAAATCAGACCGGATCGAGTTCGTTCTGCTGGAGGATTTTTATCCCTCGGGAGACGAATACGAACTGGTGTACGCGGCCACCGGCCGCCTGATTCCGCCGGCGGGAATCCCGCTGAACGTGGGCTGCGTGGTCAACAACGTGGAGACGCTCTACAACGTGCATCTGGCGGAGCAGGGCCGGCCCGTCACCCAGAAATTCCTTTCCGTCTGCGGCGCGGTGAAGGAGGCGAAATCGTTCTGGGCTCCGATTGGCACGCCGTTCCGCGACCTGCTGGCGCTGGCCGGGGGCGCCACGACGACCGACTTCGGCATTTTTGTCAGCGGGATCATGATGGGCACGCTGACCTTCGATCTGGACGACGTGGTGACCAAGACCACCGCCGGGCTGATTGTGCTGCCGCGGGACCATTACCTGATGACGCGCCGCACACGATCACAGCAGGAAATGAACCACATCGGCAAATCGGCCTGCGACCAGTGCAGCTACTGCACCGAATTGTGCCCGCGGTATCTGATGGGCTACGAAGTGGTGCCGCACAAGGTGATGCGCAGCCTGGGGTTCACGATGACCGGAGGCGAAATCTGGAACCAGTGGTCTGAGCTGTGTTGCGGCTGCGGGATCTGTACGCTGTACGCGTGTCCCGAGGATCTTTATCCTAAGGAAGCATGCGACCAGGGAAAACACGACCGGCGAGCGGCGGGGTTGAAGTTCGCGCAGCAGAAGCCGGTGGAGCTGCATCCCATGAAAGAATACCGGCGGGTGCCGCTTTCGCAATTGCGGCGCCGGTTGCAGATTGAAGAGTACGAGAAGGTGGCCCCGTTCGCGAGAGTGGAATGCCAGCCGGCCGTGACGCGCGTCAAGATGAGCCAGCACTCGGGACAGGCCGCGCGACCGGTGGTGCGCGAAGGCGAGAAGGTGCAGGCGGGGCAAGTGGTGGGGCGCGTGGAGGATCTCAAGCTGGGGGCGCACGTGCACGCGGGCATCAGCGGCAAGGTGCGCACGGTGACGCCGGAAATGGTCGAGATAGTGGCATAAGCCAATGGCAAAGAATTCAATTGGTTTGATCGAGCTGACCAGCATCGCCGCCGGGTTCGAGGTGTGCGACGTCATGTTGAAGACCGCTGACGTGGACCTGTTGTTGTCGCGGTCGATCTGCTCCGGCAAGTACATGGTGATGGTGCGCGGAGACGTTGCAGCAGTCCAGGCCAGCGTCTCAGCGGGCATCAGCGGCGGCAAGTTTTCCGTGATCGATTCGTTCGTGATTCCGAATCTGCACGAAGCAGTCTTTCCAGCCATCAGCGGAACGTCGAAGGTGGAAAGCCTGGAGGCATTGGGAATTCTGGAATCGTTTTCCGTTGCGGCGTTGATTGAAGGCGCGGACGCTGCGGTCAAGGCGGCCAATGTGCAGCTCCTGGAAATCCGGCTGGCCATGGCGCTGGGTGGCAAGGCCTTCGTGACCCTGACGGGCAACGTGGCCGCCGTGCAGAGCGCCATCGACGCCGGAGCGCAGGTTGTCGGCCGCAAGGGAATGCTGGTGAATAAGGTGGTGATCCCGTCCCCGAGGCCGGAGCTGCTCAACGAAACGATCTGATTTTACGTGTTACTCGAATCGCAGGGCCTGCATGGGATCGATAGCCGTGGCTCGCCGCGCCGGCAGGTAGCCAGCCAACATAGCAACGGTCGCGATTCCCAGTGCCGCCGCGATCAGCGTTATAAAGTCCGTTGGTTTGACGCCGAACAGCTGCGCCTCCACGAGGCGCGTGAGGCCGAATGCCGAGGCCAACCCGATGGCGAGGCCCGTCCCGGACAAGAACAGCACTTCGCGCATCACCAGCCAGACCACCGACCCGCCGGTCGCGCCCAGCGCCATGCGAATGCCGATCTCCCGCGTGCGCCGCGCCACCATGAAAGCCATCACACCGTACAGGCCGATCGCCGCCAGCAGCGTGGCCAGAATTCCGAACACGCTCGAAAGCGTCGCCAGCAGCCGCTCCGTCACCAGCGAGATCTCGACTTGCTGATCGAGCGTGCGCATTTCATACATCGGGACGCTCGCTTCCACCTCGCGCACCGCCCGGCGCAACGTACTGAAGAAGCTCACGGGCGCGGCTTCGGTCCGCGCGTAGATCGTCATGTTGCCGACCCATTCCTGCTGGATCCAGGGCACGTAAAATTCGTCCGGGACCGGTTCGCGCATGTTCTCGTACTTGGTGTCGCCCACCACCCCGACGATTTCGATGTCCGTCTTGGTTCCCGGATCGCCTCCAAACCCCATGTGGCGACCGATGGGGTTGACGCCGGCAAAATAGCGCTTGGCGAATGTTTCATTGATGATGCCGACCTTCGGCGCGCCCTGACCATCTTTGATGGTGAAGTCACGTCCGAGCAGAATGGGAATTTTCAGCGTCTCGAAAAACCGGGGAGAGCAGAATTGCATGTGAGGGTCAGGGATTGCGCCTTCCTTCGGCGTGTACCCTTCGACGGTCACCCAGTTGTCCCATTCGTCGTCAACCAGCAGAGGTATGACGGCCAGCGCCACGGACTTAATGCCAGGCTGCGCTTCGAGGCGTTCGGTGAGTTGCCGGTAATATTGCCGGGCCCAGTCCGGCTTGTACGCGTTGAGCGTGGGATCGACGGCCACCGTGACGAGGTTCGGCGTGTCAAACCCGGGGCGCAGTTCCTTCAGATTGGTCAGACTCCGGAGAAAAAGTCCCGCGCCGATCAGCAGCACGAGCGACAGCGCCACCTGTGCGACCACCAGGCTCTTGCGCAAACCGGATGACGCTCCGCCAACAACGGAACCGCCTTCGTCCTTCAACGTCGCAGCCAGTTCCGGCCGGGTGGCTAGCAACCCAGGGACGAGTCCGAAAAGGATGCCGGTGACGAGCGAAACCAGCAGGTTGAAAAGGAGCACGGGGGCATCGGGAGTAGTGGAAAGCGTGATGCTCCAGACGTCCACAGGCTGAAAGCGGATGAGCGCCCGGTCCATCCAGATCGCCAGGAGCAGGCCCGCTGCGCCGCCCACAAGAGAAAGCAGCACGCTCTCCACCAGGAGCTGCCGGACCAGGCGCCATCTGCCCGCGCCGAGGGCCAGCCGCACGGCAATCTCTTTTTGACGTGACGTAGCGCGCGCAATCAGCAGATTTGCCAGGTTGGAACAGGCGATCAGCAGCACCAGGCCCACGATCGCCATCAGAGCCAGCAGCGGTTTCGAGAATTGGTCGCGGAGACCCGACCGTCCCTTGGAGCCCTGCAGAAGGTCCATCCACATGCGCAGGAACTGCTGCTTGCTGTAGGGGCTGGCCTTGGCGAACTCCTCGTCGCGCACTTCCATATCCAGAATCTGGTGGAACAACGGTTGCAATCCAGCTTTGGCCCGCTCCAGAGTCATGCCGGGCTTGAGCCGTCCGAACACCTGGATGAAACGTCGCCGCCGCTGGTTCAGTTGCTTCCACACCTTCCCGGGCGGCAGACTGTCCTCCATGGTGATGGGGATGCGGATCTGCGGCGAGTTGCCGGGCTCCACGCCGTTGAAGCCCGGCTGGCTTACGCCTACGACCGTCATCGGATAGCCGTCGACCACGATTTTGTTTCCAATCACGCCGCGATCCCCGCCGAAGCGCGCTCTCCAATAGGCGTAGCTGAGCACGGCGACCGGATGGCCGCCCTGCATGAGGTCGTCGGAAGCGGTGAAGACGCGGCCAGCGGCGGCGCCCACTCCCAGCACCGAAAAATAATTGCCGGAAACCAGTTCCACAGCAACCAGCTCGGTTCGACCCGCGAACGTGGCGCTCATGGTCTCCCCATGGCGGCAGAACATTCCGCTGAACACCTGGTTCTTGTCGCGGAAATCCTGGTACATCGGGTAAGAAAGGGCGTTCGGGCCGCTGTTGCTGCCGTAATGGTTCCCGCGTCCGGTGAGCAGCACCAGCTCTTCGGGATGCCGCACAGGCAGGTATTGCAAAATGAGCTGGTTGATCAGCGTGAAGATCGCTGTGTTGGCGCCGATCCCCAGGGCCAATGACAGCACCGCCACCGAGACGAACAGCGGCGATTTTCTAAGTGTCCGAACGGCATAGCGCAGGTCTTGCAGGAGGGTTCCCATCGATCTTTATACTGCGGGAATCAGAAATGGTTACTGGTAATTTTCCGCCACCGGCCGTCGGGAAAAACGGAATGCGCGAAATCGCTTGCATACTTAACTATAGTTAAGTACGATGAAATCTTCGCTGCTGCTGCGAAGCGTAACGAAATCGTAACGTTCGCAGCGCGTCGTCAGACCTGGAACAAGATCCCGTGCCCAAGAACCTCCGTCGGCTCAGTCTGATTTGTTGCCTGCTGCCTGCCTTCGGCCAGGATGCGCAGACGCCCCCTCAGCCCGGGGACCAGTCTGCCAGCGGTGCAGGCGCTTCGCCCGCCGAGCGATGGAATCTCTACTTTCAGGCCACTTCCATCGGCCAGCGCCACGGCACGTTTAACGCCCCTTACGAGGGCCCGCTGAGCTTGAAGAATTATCCGGAAAACGTCGTCTCCCTCACCACGACTCTGTTCCTCGGTCTTCAGCTCGACAAAAACACACAGCTCTACTTCGATCCCGAAATCGCCGGCGGCCGGGGCTTCAGCGGAGTTAACGGCATCGCCAACGCGCCGAACGGCGAACTGCCCCGCGTCGCCAGCGCCACTCCCAAACCCTACCTTGCCCGGCTCTATCTTTCTCACGATTTCGGCTTCGGCTCAGAGAAGGAACATTTCGAGAGCGACGCCAACCAGCTTTCGGGCGACCGGCCCATGACCCGCTATACCGTGACCATTGGCCGGTTCTCCATTGAGGATTTCTTCGACGCCAACACCTATACGCACGATCCGCGCACCCAATTTTTTGCATGGGGAGTGATGTACAACGGCGCTTGGGACTATCCGGCCGACACGCGCGGCTACACCTGGGGAATGGTGCACGAGTTCCACACCCGCAACGGGTCATTGCGATACGGCAGCGTGGCCGAAGCGAAGAAAGCCAACGGCCTGCGGTTCGACCGCCGCCTGTTGCGCGATCGCGGCGACGTCTTCGAAGGCGAACGCCGGTACTCCGTGGGAACCCGCGCCGGCGCGGTTCGCCTGCTCGGATATCTGAATCACACCGATTCCGGCAGCTATGCAGACGGTCTGCGCCTGGCCGAACAAACCGCGAGTGCGCCGGACGTCACCGCCGTGCACCACGCCGGAACTCTCAAGTATGGATTCGGCTTGAACATCGAGCAGCAGATTTCCCGCGATGCCGGCGTGTTCACCCGCCTGGGATGGAGCGACGGCAAGACTCAGGATTTCGCATTCACCGCTATCGATCGGCTGGCGAGCGGCGGCGTATCCGTGCGCGGCACAAAATGGAGGAGAAAGGACGATGTCGCCGCCACTTCCTTCACCGCCAGCGGGATCTCTGGCGTCCACGCCCTCTATCTCGCGCGCGGAGGCCTCGACTTTCTCATTGGAGACGGCAGGCTCAACTACGCGCCGGAATATGTTTGGGAAAGCTACTACAGCGCTCGCTTGTTCCCCGGCTTCTTCGCCACTTTCAATCTGCAGCGGGCCACGAATCCAGCCTTCAACCACGATCGGGGCCCGGTCTGGATCGAGGGCATCCGCCTGCACATGGAATTCGGGCTCCGGCCGCTCGCCGCAAAGTGAGACGGCATCTGTTGCCTGTTTCGTCGCATTACGCTGTAACTTGTAGCGCAGGCCTACCCGCGGGGTTTGCGGGGAGACCTGCGGCTTATTGTTCATGAACGGTAAACGCCGCAAGCCTCCCGTCGATTCTTTCGCACATTCCCGGCGGCTTTTGGCGAGGACCTGCGCCTTTTCCCACTCAATAGTGAAACCGGTACCGCAGCTCCACGTAGATCTGCCGCGGGTCGGCGTAGTGCGTTCCGCCGAAGGTCTGGCTGTTATCCAGCAGAAACCGCCGGTTGGCCATGTTCAGCGCCGTTACGGAAACGGTGAACCTTTCTGCAAATGCTTTGCCGGCGGTAAGATCAAACGTCGTGTGCTCCGCGAGATGTGCCGGCACATCGCTCGAACCGTCCGTGAACCCCGAGCCGTAATACAGATTACCGCCCATCGTGATCCGGTACGGCAGGCTGAAATGAAAACCGGTGTGCAGCGTGTGCCGCTGGTCGTGGTCCAGAAAAAAATAGCCGCTCTGGGGTGGCGAGAAATCGGTCAGCCCGCCCGTAACCGCGCCGGCTCCCTCGGCATGCGCGTACGCATACGCGAGGTAGACCTCGCCGCGATGAAACAGTTGCGGCAACCGGATGCCGACCTCCCAGCCGTGCAATCGCGCATGGCCGATCGTCAGCGGAAAGAACACGTTCGAGTTCCCAATGGCGTTGTGATCGAAATAGTTCTGCGCGCGCTGATGATAATCGTTCACCTCGATGGCCCATCGCCACACCGGAATGGTCAGCCCGAACTGATGCTCCTCGTCGCGCTCGCCGCGTAACGGAATGAAGCCCAGCCCCTGCGAAACGGCGTAATCGAGCAGCGGACCGGTGACTGTGGATAGAGGCGGGGCCTGATAGTAGCGCCCCCAGAACCCGCGCAGTACCCAATTCAGATGTGGAATCCGAATGGACCCGCCCAGCCGAGGGGTCGCAGCATTCTCCGAGATGGCGCCGGTGAAGTGAGTCAAGCGCACACCCGCGGTCAGCGTCAGCCACGAAAACGCTTTGTATTGATCCTCCAGAAAGAGCGCTTCCAGATGCCCCGCCGTCACCCGGTTCTCGGCGAGCGACAGACCCGATCCGTCGTTGGCGATCAGCCCCACCGCCTCGTCATCGCGCTGGCCGAAAGCATACAGGCCCGCCCGGGCATTGTGCTTTCCCGTCACGGCTGCCACGCTGATCTGCGCTCCGGCGTATTGCGACCCGTGGCGCTGCGTGGTGGCAACCGGCGCGTCATTCGGGCTGCCGTCATAGTTGGCCTGGTTGTCGTGATAAAACGGTGAGACCGTCAGCAGCAGACCAGGCTGAAACGTGTGTGCCCAGGAGAAATTCACCACCGCATCGCGCTCCCGCTCCACATCGCGGATGCCTTGAGCCTGCGCATCGGAATCGTTCGGAATCCGGTAGTCGTCACGCCGCAGCGACGTCACGAACCGGAACTGATTGCGGGCATCGCGGTTGTAAATGAGCGTGGCCATGCCGCCCATTCCCCAAACGCGATCGTGCAGAACGTCCGGCCCGGGGGTTTCGAGCCCGTAGTCGCTGCGATTCCCATCCACACTGGCGAAGTACGCAAACTTCTCCGTGTGGCTTCCAAAGTTTACTTGATCGTTCGTCTGGTGGAAGGCGCCGAAGGTCGAAAAAAACTCGCCTTCATTGTTGCGCTCAAAACCCGTCCGCGGAACGGCGTTGAATACGCCATACGTCCGGTCGCCATACTCGGAGGAATAGCCGCCGCGCTGCATTTCCAGGTAATCGATGTCTTTCGGGTCGATCTGCGGGCCCACGTTACTGGCGATATTCGTGTTTGGGATGGGGATGCCGTCGATGGCCCAGGTGACCTGGTGCCCGCCCCGCACGTGGAGCTGGTCGTGCGTCACCCACGCTCCGGGAACGTAGTCGGTGATCATGTTCAGGCTGTTGCTCAAGTCTGCGCCGGGCGTGTTTTGAATCTCCTCGCGCGAGACCATGGTGGTGGGCGTCATCCACTCCGGATTTACGGCCAGGGCCCCTTCCTCCACGTTCACCACCTGCTGCGTCGCTCCGATGGCCAACTGGAAGTGCAAAACCGGCGCGCTACCGGAGACCACCACGACGCCCTGAGCCGACGGCGAGAAGCCGTCGCGCGTGACCATCACCTCGTAGGCGCCTACCGGCACCGACGTGGCTTCGAAAGTGCCGTCCCCACCCGTCTCGAGCGTGCGTGAATAGTCGGAACTGCTTGACTTGAGAATGACCTGCGCCGCCGGTACGGGCCGGTGATCGGGATCATGCACCACGCCGCGGACCGAACCAAAAACCGCCGCCCGCGCGACGCCGCCATAAGACGCGAGCAGTAGCGCGCCGAGACACAAAGCTCGTTTAAAAAGCATCCCCCTCCTCCTGGTTCTGAAGCAACCGTTTCAGAATCGAGAGGGCGGAGGTCGCTGATACAGGAATGCGAAGTACGAGGAGAGACCAGAACGCTCAGCCGCCGGCGTGCGCAACGATTGGGAGACCGTTGCGGTGTCTCGAGTGGCGTGCGCCGGCGCCACAACCGGAGACATGTGCGCGGACAGGCTCGCCGGCATCCGGCAGGTCTGCCCACACTGCGGAGCTGCGGTCCAGAAAGATCCAGTGGGGGTTGTGACTGACCTGCGGCAGCACGAGTGGTGCGAACCGCTGGGGCAGCAACTCATCTTGCGCGGCGCCAACACCGTGGCAGCCGGAATGGCATAGCACGCGCCGAAGGCAATCAGAAGCCAAACGGCGAACATGGTGCGTACAAAGCGCATGAGAAGAATCTAGTGTAACCCGTATTGCTCTCCGTGTCTTTTCCACCTTCTCGGCGAACTGCTGGTAGTAAGCTAAATTCTGGTTGATCGTGGTGGCGGTCGCGCGAGCAGAGGAAACCATAGGGTCACGCGGCCTCCAGCAATTCTCGCACGGTCCAGATGTGATCTGTAATCTTGGCTTCCATGGCGGGCGTGCAGCGAAGGGATTTATGGACGCGGCAGAAGTTATAGAAGGCGAACCACAGCGCTACGGCTGCCCAGTGGTTCTCCCACTTCTTGCTAAAGGCATTAGTTAACCGGGTGAATCGCCGGGTTCCCATGCGTACGCTGAGGTTTTGCCGCTCAACAATCGAGGTGCAAATTCGTTCAGGGTCGGGACGACCCACAACTGGGACCACCTCTGTGCTGGAAACTTCGGGCGGAGAGTACCGGTGTTCGTCGCCAGTTGCGGCGCGGTAGACCTTGATGAGTTGGGCGAAATCGACGCGATCCGCGAGCGTATTTTCAATCGCGGATTTGTAGGGCACGAATCCATCCGTGGTGATCTGAAATTCTCCGCGTGTTGCGTGGCGCAAACCTTCGATAAAGACGTCTGTAGTGGCCTGGTCGCGCTTGCCCATCGCGATATTCAGAACCAACTTCGAGTGGCGCTCAATCGCCACGAAGGTATAACAATCTCCGAGGTTTTGATCGTCCTCGGGACGCACACGCTTTTCCTTTTTCCCGATGAAAGACCAAACCTTGTCGCACTCTACATCACGGACGGGCAGGCTTTGGATTTTGCGGGACATGAGTTGTTCGCAACGTTCGCCTGCGAGGACCAAGAGTTTTAGGATTGTTGTGTGATGAACATCAGTGAGTCGCTCGGTGCTCGAAACGGAGTTGCCTTCAAGTAGGAGCCGAAGGACCATCTCAGCCCTTTCCACCGGCAAGTACATCCCGTCAAGAGTCTGATCGCGGGCGTCCGTGAAAACCTTCTGGCAGAGGGAACACTGATACCGCTGGCGTTTGTTCCGTTTACCGAAGCGCCTGCATTCGGAGCGGCAATTGTGGCACGTCACTTTGGACCTTGTCTTTCATCGGGCTTCGGTCCAAAATGGCAGTGGGTCCTAAGAAACCCTGCCTCTGGCGCAAGCCCGAGGTTAAGCCCTGCTGGTAGCTTCAACTACTAGCAGGGCGGATTATTTGCCTTGGCCGGATTCACGGGCCATTTCCTTTTTGTCCGTTTCTTCAGGCTTCGTTACATTGTTGTCATCCTTGGCTTTTCGCGATTTCTTAGAACGATTCGGATACCACTCCGACAGTCCCCAGCGGCCTTTCGCGACCGAAATAAGATCATCGGATCTGCTTAGCAGGCTGCTCAAATTGCGGAGAGATACCCCTTCGATCAATGTCTCCGTTGCCTTGCCTCGATAAAGAGCGCCCGCGATGTCTTGTAGGGTCAGCGGCTGACGGCCTGTCACCTGCAATACCTTTTTTGCGGCCTCGACTTGCGTCATGCCAAATAGGTCACCTGGCTTGATGAGTTGTTGAATATTAACCGAAGGAGCCGTGGATTCGATTTTTAGCGCAGCCGTCTCTGGTGTAACCACAGCATCACCATCAATCCCCAGGTCGCGGCGCAATCGCGAGATGATATGATTCAACTCGTCGCGCTCTTTCTCATATTGAGCCAAGATCATCCGTTTTGCATTGTTGAGATCTGACATAGGTCCATCCGTTCCCTAGAGCTATCTAGGCCTGATATAACAGTACCGCCGTAGGTCAACGAAGTCAATATGGATTTCCATCAATGTTGACAGTTTTGACTGGTCGGTCAATGTCGATAGACCACAGCGCTTGACGGCACGACCGGGCATGAGCCATAATTAATCTTCTCCCGGCAGTACTAGGGCGCAATTCAGCAAGACGTACCATTGTCCGCGTTTGGCATCACGTGATACCATCAAGTCGGAGGCCACCAGAACGACCGAGCCATAAGGAGCTTTCGAAGAAGCTGCGCGAATGCCGTAGTCTCGTGGAAGCAGGGAAATGGTTGCCTGCTGATGCGAAGAAGCTAAAAGCGAACTTCGATGAACTGGAGGCTGTGTTCGGGATGGAAACAACATTAGCCGAGGACCAACAGGCCATTCTCCTTGCGCCATTCGGAGAGGTCACGCCAGAGCACTATGCTGGCACGCGTCCGCCAGCGCGATCCTATGAGCCAGCAATTTACCACGAGGAACTATTCGCCTTCCGGTGGTCCTCTCTATTTTTCTCGAATCATGAAATGTATTTCAAATTCTGCCTAAGCGGAGCCGATGAGGGCAGGAGAGCCTTTATTTGCTCTATTCACGAGCATCGAGAAAATCAGAATGATTAGGTGTATCCAATGCGGACGAGCCGACCTGGAGACGAGGACCATCCAGTTAGCAGGAAAGGTCCGGGATAGGGACTACACGGTTGAGATGCGAGGGCTGCAGTGTCCGCGTTGTGGTTACAAGACTATTGAGGGCAGCGATATGCCAGAGTTTGGTCGCTTGCTAGCCGATCAGTACCGCGCGGAGCATGGCCTACTTACGAGTGAAGAACTTAGGGCGCGCAGAAAAAGATTGGGACTGAGCCAGCGTGAGTTTGCTTTGCATGTGGGAGTTGGCTTGGCCACAATAAAGCGCGCCGAAATGGGAAAGATTCAGGACGGACGCACCGATGAAGCGATCAGACGCAAGACAGTTCAGCATCATGCCGCTCAGATCGGAGGGTTCTATACTATTGTCACCTCGACAAACACGAATTGCCAGGGCTACTACCTAGGAGATATTGCGCAACCAAGTTATCATTTTTCATCCACTAATTTGCCATCACGTCGGGCCATTCCGCCTTATCTGGCGAATCTCCTTAACGTATCAACCCACGGTTAAAAAAACAAATGGCTGAACCCACGAAAGAAGTTCCCGCGAAGACCAAAGGAGATGGCGAAGGGCAGCTGGAATCAGTCCGCTCCGATAATTTCATAAAGCTGTATGCGAACAGTGCGCGCGTGGAGACGAGCATTTGGGACATGAAGATTTTTTTTGGAGAACTTGTACTGGGCGGCGGCCCCAAGCCGTTCATCGAGGAGTCCGCTTGTATCTCGATGTCTCCCCAGCACGCCAAGGCCATGCTGGGAGTCCTGAGCACGAACATCAATGAATATGAGAACCGATTCGGCAAGATCCCCTCTCCACCCACGGAACCAACGGCAGAACCAGCCAAGAAAATATAGCCTCACCCCGAATGGCGACTGAATCCCAATCAACCAGGATTTAGTGCACTACCGAACTGCTTTCAGCCAAGTCTGCTAGATTGGGAAGAGCGGCATGAGGATTCTCGCGAGCGGAGTTCTATTCTTGATGGCTGGGGCCTGGTCCGTCCGGGCGCAACAGCCGACCATGCAGAACGACTGGGACATCCGCAAAACGTTGGACGCTCTCGCGTTGCACGCCGACCGGTTGGCGCCGTTTGTCGATCAAATCCATCCTGAAAACTGGATCGCGGCCGGCGCACCCGAGGCCTACGTCGCTCAAGCCAAGACCTGCCGTAGTGAAGTGAGAGCGATTGCCGCCTCCGCGCGCGATCTGAACCGGACTCCTGAAAAGCTGACGGGCGTTTTGCAGTTGCTGTTCCGCATCCGTACGCTCGAATCAATGCTCGGTTCGCTCGGCGAGGGTCTCCGCAAGTACCAGAATCCCCCCATGGCGGACATGCTGAATGGTGCGATTTCGGAAAACGCCGGTAACCGCGATCATCTGCAGCAATACGCCTTGGAGCTTGCCACCGCTAAGGAACAGGAGTGCCACGTGGCCGATGAGGAAGCGCAACGTTGCCGCCAGTCGCTTTCGCGGCAGACCGTCCGCGATAGCGCACCCCAACCGGAGAAGCACTAGTGCCCTTTGCGTGCAGCATCTGCGAGCAGGAATCCACCCGGATTTGCGCGTTCTGCACCAAAGACGCCTGCGACAATCACATTTGCGAGCGATGCGGTTGCTGCAGCGATTGTTGCCAGTGCGAGGTCCCGCTCGATGAGCCGGTGCATGGCCACGCGGAAGCGCCGCCTGAGCATCACGCCGAGCCGCCGGCGGAGGCTGTAACCGCCGAGGCTATGACCTCCGGGGAGTTACCCTCCGGCATCGAGCCCCAACCCGTGGAGAACGCCTGGCCTCCCGCCGACGCTCAGTCTACGACACCGGAAGAATCCCGCACGGACCCGCCCGAAACCCCCGAAGCCTGACCCTCGTCTTCGCGCTCTTCTCCGAACGGCAAATGAATCCGCAGCACGCGTTCGCGCCGGCGTTCTTCCTCCAGGTCGCGCACACGTGCGCGCAACAGATCTTCCAGTGAAATCATGCCCACCAGCTTGCGCGACCCCTCGCTTTCCACCACCGGCATACGCGTCACGCCCGTTTCCGCCATGCGGTAGACCACCACTCGCAGGGGTTCATCGGCATAGGCCACGACAGGGTTTTTCCGGATCACGTCGCCGAGCTTGCTCGATCCGTTGCCGGATGCAGGCTGAGTCAAATCTCTCCGCGTGACCACCCCGGCGAGCATGCCGTCTGAGCCCACCACCGGGTACAGCCGCTGGCCTCGCCGGACGCTGTGCTTCGAATGCGGCGCCTCACTGAGTGTGGCTGGGAGTACCGCCAGGTTCGTGCGCATTACCTCGTGCGCGAAAAGAATTTCCAGCGGATCCACAGAGTATTCGCGGCTCAAGTGATAACCGCGCCGGGCGACCTTCTCCGTAAGAATGGAGCGCTTCAACGTCAGCGACGTGAAGGCGTGCGCGATGACGGATGCCACCAGCAGCGGCAGAATCACGTTCATGTCGTGCGTCAGTTCGAACGCGAAGACGATTCCCGTGAACGGCGAGCGCATCGTTCCGCCCAAAATCGCGCCCATGCTGATGAGCGGCCAGAAGCCCGCGCCCTCGTTGGGCAGCACCATGGCCTCGAGGCCGCCTAGCGCGCCGCCCATCATCAACAAGGGCGCCAGCACTCCGCCCGAAGTACCCGATCCCAGCGAGAACGCCCAGATGAACGATTTCACCAGCAGGATGCCCCAGATCACTTTAATCGGAACGCTGCCCTGCAAGAGCGCGCCGATCGTGTCATAGCCCACCCCGAGCGCCTGCGGGAACACCAACCCGCCCAAACCCACGGCCAGTCCACCGATGGCCGGCCACCACATCCAGTGAATCCGCATGTGTTTCTGAAACAGGTCCTCGGCCCCGTAGACCGCGAGCGTGAGCAACGCCGAGAGTCCGCCGGCCAGGACTCCCGCCACTACGCAACCGGCCAGGCCCTCCGGCCCGATAAACACGCTGTGCGGAGGAGTCGGAAACAGTGGGCCGAGGCCGATGATGTACCGCCGCAACGCGCCCGCCGTCGCGCTGGCCAGCGCCACCGGGACTAAACTCCGCGGCTTCCATTCAAACAACAGCAATTCAACCGCGAGTAGCACCGCCGCTAGCGGCGCGGCAAACGTCGCCGACATGCCACCCGCCGCGCCGGCCACCAGCAGCGTCTTACGCTCCGTGCTTGTCAGGTGGAAAAACTGCGCGATCATCGAGCCGAACGCTCCGCCCGTCATGATGATCGGTCCCTCGGCGCCGAACGGACCGCCCGAGCCGATCGAGATGGCCGAAGAGAGCGGCTTCAGGATCGCCAGACGCGGCTCCACGCGGCTGCCGTTGATCAGGATCGATTCGATGGCTTCCGGAATCCCGTGCCCGCGGATGCGCTCTGACCCGTATCGCGCCATGAATCCGATGATCACCGCGCCGCCCACCGGTACCAGAATCTCGAGCGCTCCCAGATGGTTCCCCGCCGGCGACACCAGGGCCGTGCTCCACCGCTGGAAGAAGAACAGGTTCGTGAACACGCCGATGAGTTTCAACAGGCCCAGTGCCACAAACGCGCTGATCGCCCCGATCACCACCGCCAGCGCCGAGATCGTAAGGGTCCGCGGTGTAACCGTGAAATCGCCCAGCTTGCTCGATGCCCGCACCGGGCGCTTCCCTTCAGTTACTGCCATTTGCCCTCCCAATCACGGCTTCGAGCGCGCTTACGAGCGCCGGGCCTGTATCGCGCAATTCTGCGAGATGGCAAGTGGTGAGCTTTTTCAATTCCTCTTCTCCCCTCGGCGTCAGTTGCACCATTACCTGCCGGCGGTCCGATGGCGCCCGCGACCGCGCAACGAATCCCCGCTCCTCCAGCCGGTCCACCAGTTCAACCGCGCTGTGATGCTGGATCTGCAGCCGTTCAGCCAAAATGCCGATGCTGCGCTTGTCGTGGCCCCGTACCGCCAGCAACAACTGATGCTGGTGCGGTTCAAGACCGGCCGCGCGCGCCGCCTGTTCGCTGAAGTGGAGAAACCGCCGGATCTGGTACCGAACTTCCGCTAAAGCCTGGTAATCTGAGTCTGTAATCGTTTCAAGTAGAGGCACTTATTCACATTATATCGCATAGCGATATTAATGGAAAGCTAGCTCTTAAGGATGTTTTCGAGACCCATCCAATAAATGTACCCTTTGTGAAAGGCGGGAAGCGGCTGGAGTGCGACCAGCAGCGCAATCGCTCTGAACATGTGGCCCTCCCTATTACATGACGGCGGGCTCGCCCGTTTATTCTGGCGGAGTCGCGTTCTGGTCCGGCGGCGGCGTTGGTGGCGGCGCGGGAATCGGTCCAGGTTGTGGCGCAGGCTGTGGCGCGGGTTGTTGAACCGGGTTTGGCGGCTGCTGGGGCTGAGGCTGGCCTGGCGTAGTCGGCGCCGGCGGTCCGAATCCCGAGCCCACGCTTCCACCGAATCCCGAGCCCACGCCCCCAGTGCTTCCGCTACCCGAGCCGCTGGATGCCGAGCTGTTGCTCCCGAAGCCGCCTGCCGCTCCAGGCTGCGCTCCAAAGCCCGGCTGTGCACCGAATCCCGACTGTCCGCCGAGCCCAGGTTGCATACCAAAAGCCGACGGTTGTCCCGTGCCGGGTTGTCCCCCAGCTCCGGGTGCCGCATTCAACTGGGGGGTCATCGCAGCTAACCGCCCGGCTCCGGTGCGGTCTTTGCTGAAATCGTAGATGAACTCCCACTCGTTGTATTTTTCGTGGTCGTTGTAGATCTTGATGCTCACCTTCTCGACTTTACTGGCCACACCGGCGATTCCCCCGCCAACTTGCGCCCCGGTCCCCATCATGCCGGGGATAGCCCCGCCGGGTGCCGCAGGCGTCGGAACGGGTCTGGGCTGCCTGAGCAGATTGCCGATGAGGTCAGCCGGCGACATGCCCTGCTGCTGATTCGGATCCGCGCCGGTTGGATATGTTGCGTTCCCGGGCATGTTAGGTTGCGAGGGATCGGCGGACGGCTGTCCTGTTATTCCGGGCTGTCCGAACGCGGCGCTCGGCGCACCTGGCACACCCGGAATCGATGGAACGGGAGATTGCGTGCCGCCTGGGCCTTGCTGTGACGGATCGCCCGACATACCCGGAAGTTGGCCTGGGAGCGCCGCGGAACCACCGCCCTCCGTTCCGGGCTGCGGCTGCCCGCCCTCACTGGCTCGGCGCGGTAAACCCGGGCCTCCACGCTGCGGGTCGGGAAGCGCCGATCCGATTGCCGGGCCTTCCGTGATGAAGGTGTTTCGGTTCGCTTCCGTCTTCTTCTCCTTCTCGGACTTGCGTGTAAGGGAGTCGAGGAAAACGCCTCCCGGGCCCACGTGAATCAACCGCCATTCGTCCTTGCCCGTGAGCGGATCCGCGTAACGATGCCGCAGAAATCGGACGTTGTTTGTGCCCTCCAGGGCTTCGATCGACGCCGGATAGGTTTTGAACTTTCGAAAGTAAAGCTGAATCGCGCGCTTGTATTGCTCGCCGCGTTCGATGAGAATCTGTTCCTGGGTACGCTGCCGTTCGAAAGATACACGCGGCAACTCGAGGTACAGCATCACTGCGACTGCCGCCGCCATGGCAAAAATCAGCAGCAGCGCATAGCCCGATTCGCCGTTTTTCGCCGTGCCGGTGGGGGTCATCCCGCCGCCTCCGCCGCCAGCGGCAGCATTTGCGTGTAGTTGAACTCCGTGTCCTCCACCTCGACCGAGTTGACGCCGATGCGGACCACCTTGTATCGCTTCTTGATCAAATCGCCTTCCGCCGCCACGAAGATATCATCTCCGTCCAGGAAGAACGCACGCTTGTGCCCATCCGCGCGCTGAGCGGCGTAACCGTAGTACTTCAACGTGATGGGCGGAGGAGGAGCCGGCGGGGGAGGCCCTGCAGCAGCCTGCCTGGCCTGTTCCTCCTGGATCTGCTGCTGAACCTGGGCCGGGGTTTTTGGAATGATCCTGCCCGGCTCACTGACGGATGCCACCGGAGCCGCCGCGCCAAATTGGAACAGGTTGCGCTCCGCCGGCGCCAGTTCCACGGCCTGCACTTTGGCCAGCAGGTCGAGCCGCAGCTTGGGATCGATAGTGCTCGAATCTATCCCGCCTTTGTGTTTGAATGACGGTCGAAACTCCTGGCGGTTGGCACTGCGGCTGGTGCTGCTCCGGCTCGGCGCTGCCGCCGCTGACGCTACCGCAGTGGCCACGGCCGGATCAGCCGGTGCCAGGCGCGTCTGGCGCGCCTCAACGGATCTTGCCGGCGTCGAAGCCAGGTTCGTGTACAAAAGGTACACCGCCATCCCCGTCAGCGCGACGAGAATGCCAACCTTCCGGCGATCGGCTCCCACCTTCATAACTTGGCGCCGGACGCCTCCTGAATGAACGTGTCCAGCTTGATGGTCACGGTCAACACGCCGTTCGCTTGCGGCAAAGCCTGCATGGCCTCGAGGATCAGCCGCGGCGATTTGTCCAGCAAGTTGACGAACTTCGTCAGGCTCTGATAATTGCCCTCGTAGTTCGCCGAGATGCTCAATTGTTCGATGGTTTCGCTACCCTCGACCGGTTCCGGCGGGGCGTAAGCCGATTCTCTCGGTTTCAGCCCGGATTCGACGGCTAGCTGGTTGGCTTCCGCGAGCAGGGTGGAGTAAGCTTTCCGGCGGCTGAGAATGTAGTCGGCGAGAAACTTGTCGCCCTCTACTTTGGCCTGCTTCACTTTCTCCCCCACGTTGCGCGTGCGCTCCAGATGCTGCAATTGCTGCGCCAAGCCGCGCTGCTTGGCGTCCAACTGTTGCGCCAGGTCTTCGGCGGAGCCGCCCAATGGGTGAAACACGAAAACCCCGGCTACCAGATTTACCGCCAAAAGGGCGCCAAGTCCCGCGCGCACCACCATGCGCCGGTCTTTCAGTTGCGCGCGAAGATCAAAGTCTTTGAGCATAGTTTACGCTCACGCGGCAGCGGTAAAGGGGTTCGCTCTGCGACGGCGGCACCGTGCTGTAAAGCGTGGTGGCGCCAAACACCTCCGAAGACTCGAAGCGGGTGAGGGTTTCAATCACGGGCGGGAGCGATTCCGAGCCCAGCGTCATCTCCAGGTAGACCTGGTTCTCGGAGACCACCGTGGGCCGGATGTTGATGAGGCGCACATTCGGCGGCAGCACCTTCTCGAGATCCGAAAACACTTTCGTCCAACTGATCCCCTTGCGGTAAAGAAGCGCATTCAGAAACAGGCTGCGCTCGAGCACCTCGGCGTTGTCCGGCTGCCGCAGCACCCCATCCAGGCGGGCTTGCTCTTTGGCCACGCGCGCGAGCTGCTGGTCCAGCCGCTCGATGACACGCCGCGTATCGGCCGAGCGCCGGTGATCGGCCACCGCCAGCGAAACCAGCAGGGCCAGCGACGCCACCATCAGCAGCCCGACCGCAGCCGATGCAACCAGGATGGGTCGATCCTTACGGAACGGCTGCGTCGCGAGATTCAATGGAAATTTCATGCTTATGCCGCCAGAGACTTCAGGTAACCCACCAGGCCCAGACTATAGTCTGCTGCCTGGCCCGCGGCGGCCCGAACCAGTTCCACGGGCAAATGCAATTCCCGCGCAAACTGATCCTGCGCCTCCGCCGCCATCTTTCCGAAACCGGCAAGCAGCAGCTTTTCCGCTTTCACACCCAGGTTGTCTTCCGTATACACGAATGTCGGATAGAGATCGGACGCAATCTCCGCGACGCCCGGCTGGCTCAGCTCCAGGGATCGCACCAGCTTCAGCACGCCTGCGGATACCACCATGATCGTCAGCATGCGGCCGCTCAGTTTGGCCACCACCACCGTTCCGGGTTCGGCAATCAGCTCCAGCGATGCCAGCGCGGACAGGCTGACGAAGCCCGGCTCGATCGCGGCCGCGCGAAACGGCGCTTCATAGCGCGAGACGATTTCGAGCGGCGCCACCGCAACCACCACGTCGACCTTTTTCCCATCTCCGCCGGCGCTCTGCGCGTGGTAGCTCAGCATGGCCGACTCCACATCGTACGGTACGCTTTTTTTCATCCGGAACCGCACCAGCGACAACTGCTCCTTGGCATCGGACGGGAAACTATCGAAATCCAGGATGGCGACCCGCACGCAGGAGTCGGGCAGAATGAGCGCGGCCTCGCGCCGTTTGCGGCTTCCGTTTGGCGGAACCATCGAGCGCACGACCGCGGCCAGTTTATCCACGTCGGTGATGTTGTCGCGCAGCGGCGAGACCGAAAGCACGCCGCTCTCGAGCGGGCGAAAGTCGATATCCGGTTCTTTGCCGGTTCGCGCCATCGCCACCCCGGCTTCCGAGAGCTCGAAAGCCAGCGCCGGCGGCGGGTCCTTCCAAAGCGATGTGAGCGAGTGGAGCAGACTCATGCGTAGAATTCCCTAGCCCTCAATGAAGGTGACCTTATTGATCTCTTTGAGCGTGGTTATGCCCGTTTTCATTTTGAGGATCGCCGATTCTCGCAAAAACGTCATCCCTTCCTCGCGCGCCAGACGCTTGATCTCCGACGTCGGCCGCTTGTCCAGGATCATCTCCCGGATGCGCTCCGTCAGGTCCAGCAGCTCGTGGATGGCGGTGCGGCCGCGGAAGCCCGTGCCGCCGCATTCAAAACAGCCCGCGCCTTCGTAGAACGGTGCGTCGCGCCATTCCGCTGGGTGAAGCCCGCTCTCCACCAGGTACGAGTCCGGGTAGTGCACCGGCTTGCGGCAGAACTCGCAGATTACCCTCACCAGGCGCTGGGCCAGAATGCAATTCAGAGCCGAGACGAAATTGTACGGTTCCACACCCATGTTCAGAAACCGCCCCAGCACGTCCAGCACGTTGTTGGCGTGCACCGTGGTGAATACCAGGTGGCCGGTGAGCGCCGAGTTGATGGCGATCTGCGCGGTTTCCTGGTCGCGAATCTCGCCCACCATGATCTTGTCCGGGTCGTGGCGCAGAATGGAGCGCAACCCGCGCGCGAACGTCAGGCCTTTCTTCTCGTTCACCGGAATCTGCGTGATGCCCTTGATCTGATATTCGACGGGATCCTCAATGGTGATGATTTTGTCCTCGTCGTTCTTGATCTCGCTGAGCGCCGCATAGAGCGTGGTGGTTTTGCCCGACCCGGTTGGCCCGGTCACCAGCACCATGCCGTACGGCTCCATGATGTAGCGGCGAAACTTCGTCAGATCGGCTTCCGAGAAACCCACCACTTCGAGCGAGAGCTTGGCGAACTTCTCGCTCATCGATTCCTTATCCAGCACGCGCAGCACGGCATCCTCGCCATGAATGGTGGGCATGATGGATACGCGGAAATCGATCAGCCGGTTTTTGTAGCGCACGCGGAAGCGGCCGTCCTGCGGCACGCGCCGCTCGGCGATATCCAGCTCGCTCATCACCTTGATGCGCGAAAGGATGGTCTGGTGCCAGTCCTTGGCGATGGGCGGCATGGCGTAATGCAGCACGCCGTCAATCCGGTACTTGATGGCCACTTCCTGGTCCCGCGATTCGATGTGAATGTCGCTGGCACGCCGCTCCAAGGCGTTGAAAATCGTGGTATCCACCAGCTTGATTACCGGCGCGATGTCGCTGTCCACCGCCGACAGCTTGTCGATGGAGAGCGTTTCGTCGGAGTTCTCCTCGTCCGCCACCACGTCCAGCGTGAATCCTTCGGTGACCTCCTCCAGCACGCGCTGCGATTGTTCGGTTTTCTTGAGCAGCTCGGAAATCTGCGAGAGCGTGGCCACCTTGATGCGCAGCTTCTTGTTGAGCAGCAGCGCCAGCTCGTCGATCATGTTGAGATTGCGCGGATCGGCCACCGCGATCTCGAGCAGGCCGTTCTCGGCGTGCATCGGCACGAAGTTGTAACGGAACATCAAATCGACCGGCACCGAGCGGAACAGGTCATGGTCGATCGCCGACTCCCGCAGATCGACGTACTCGCAGCGGTACCGCGCCGCAATCGCCTTGGTGTCAGCCGCTTCCGTGGCTGGATCCTGGAGTTTTAGCCGTTCACTGCCCATAAATGATTGAAAAGACGGAATTAGCCCTTCATCTTCATTGACGCAGGACAGGGTGGCAGCGTGCAGGCTTTTTTGGCGGGGCAGCACCCTTCCCCCGGCCGCTCCGAATCGACGCCTTCAGGCGTCCGGCGCCGGCTCTGTCGCCGCTCTGAGTTCCTCGCAGCGCTCGCGGAAGGCCGCCAGCCTTTCGAGCGCGTTCGGCGCCAGATCGAAGCGCCGGCGCACTTCGCCCGTAGCCCATGAAACCAGTTCGGCGTCGAGCTGATTCATCTTGCTGAGCTGCTGGTAGATGCAGTCGCCCACCGCCTCGCGAAACCGCTCCTCCGGGCCCCTCGGCGGACTGACGTTCTGTTTGACATACTCCAGCCGGATCCCCGGAAATGCCGGACACAGGAAATATTCCGCGGCCACCAGGCTCTCGTCAAACAAATCGACAACCCCGATAGCGGACATCTCGCGCGCAACCTTGAGCGCTGCGGCGAGATCCACCGAGTCCGGAGGCCGTGTGTATGCCGCCCCGTTCGCCAGAACGTTCACCTGCACGTCATTCACCAGGTGCGGGTGGTTCTCAAGCAGAAAATCGAAGAACGATCGGGCGTCCATCTCCTGCGCTTTTCTGCTGAGGTCGTCCACCGGATCGGCTCGCCGGAAATGTTGGTACATCGACCACAGCCGGTCGAGCGGCTCCCGGAGCATGCACAGGTCGAATACGATGATCCCCGGCGCCACCGGTTTCGGATACTTCAGATGGTGGCTGGAGATCGCCACGATTTTCGGATGGTTCAGCAGAAAAGGAGCTACATCCCCGCTGCTCAGAATTGCATTCGCGTCCGGACCGTGCAGCGTCGCGAACCGGTTCCCAAAAGTGCGCTGCAACGCATACTCGACGGTGCTGCCCGCATTCTTGAAAATGTGATAGTGCAGCACCACGAATCGGGCCGGGGATACCGGCAGGATGTATTCTCGGGCGGCCGTATTTTCCGGCATGGGAAGTCTTCGAGTTTACCGGCAGAATGTCCTGGCGGCAACGTGCCGGAAAATTTGCATCAACACTCCTGGCTGCCGGCGCCGCATGATTCGCGCATCGAACGGCACACCGAGCGTACGTATCATCGCGGGGAATAAATTTTTAGGATAGAAAGCGGTTCTCAGGACTTCTGAAACTGGATCTTCAGGCCCCAGCGCTTGATCTGCACGCGGCTCTCGATCGTCGGAGGAAGCGCATCCGCCATGTGGCGGATCGACGCACGCGCGCCTGCCCCTGGAACGGGTGCGATGGTCGCGGGGGTCTGTTTGTAAGTTTGCCCTTCGCGTGGCTGCAGGCCGCCCCCGAAAATGTCGGGCGGGAGCCACACGGTGGTTGGACCCTCTTTCTCCAGGTGCAGGATCTCGGTCAACTCCTGCGCCACCGCGCGGTCGCTCACCACGATCGACGGCGCCATCTCTACTTCGGCGGGTGCCGCTTCAGGAAGCCCGGCAGTCATGGACGGCAAAACATCCGCGAGCAATCGCGAATCATCCTTCGGCGGGGAAGCCTGCATCTCCTGCGCCGGAGCGAGAGCGGCGTCTTTGGTCAGCTCGCCCACGACTCTCTGCAAGCGCGCCCGGTAAAGTTCCTTATGCTTGTTGCTGCAGAATTCCTGATCGCTTAGCCAGCGGAACGGACGCCAGGATGATCCGCCGCAGTATAAGCATCGCGTTGCCATATTGCTCCTATACAGAAGATAACTGATGTGCGCTCGAAAGTAGAATACTTACTTTGGTTAAAAGCCACATCCGGCAGAGCAACGGGACAAATGCCTGTCACCGCTTTTACGTCTCCCGCCGGCGCAATGGATAAGACTTCTGCTCGCGTGGATCGATCCACGGCTCGGCTCCCACCACTCCCAGCGCGCCCCTGACCATCTCTTCTTCCACATCCAACGACCAGCCCACTGGGCACGTATACTGCACGCGCAGTGCCTGTGCCTGATACAAGTCCAGCCGCACATTCTCTCGCGTCGGTATGTACAGGTTGTGCTCGGCGAAGTAGCCGAACACCATGGCCGGCCCTCGCTGCCGCAGCGCCTCTTTGATGCGCATCCCGATTCCAGCCAGCGGCTCGCCCTGAATCGCCAACAGCGTCAGGCGCCCGATCCGCGCGCCGAGCACCTCAACGAACCGGCACGGATACTTGCGCGGCGCGTCGAGCTTCTTCACCAGAAACTCCTCGTCGGTGCAGACGTACTCCGAGATGCGCTTTGGAAACGGAACTCCGTCTTTATAGTGTTGAACCAGCGCGCGGATCCAGTTCGTGTCGCGGCGCGGGTCCGGGAACGCCTTGAAGCCGATATCCATGGGGACATCTCGCGCCAGTTCGAGCGCCTGCTTATAGGGGATCGGGTCCGCCAGGGGCAGACTGATCAGTTGCATGTGGCTTTGGATCGGCCCGGATACTTCCTCGAGCTTTCCAGCCGCGATCTCGAGCGCCGCCTGCGCCACTTCGTGTCCCCGCGCTTGGCACGCCGCCAGGAAATCCGTGGTGCCGGCGGGAGCCAGAGTGTACTGGTTCCCTCCACAGGCATCCGCATAAATCGCCACCGCTCCGGGAAGTCTTTCTTCCAGCTCCTCCATGGCGAAGCCCGGATGCGACGCCCCATACATCTTGCGCGGACCCAGTTGCGGGTGCGTCGGGTAATTGAACAGGAGCGCCGCCACCTTGCCATTGCGAATGACTTTGAGCAACTGCATCTCATAATCCGGCGGATGGCTGAGCTGCGCGCGCGTGAACGTTCCGTAGCCGTTGCCGAAAAGCAGCTCGGCCGGCCCGTCCTCGCTAGCCATTGCCTCCCGGATGGCTGCGAAGATTTTCTCCGCCAGCTCGCGTCCATAGTCGAAATTTTCCGCGGCAATTTGAATCGGCCCCTGATGATTGTGCGTAGCCAGCAGCACCAGGTACGCCGGCGGGATCCCCAGTTCCCGCTCCACCCGTTCCCGCAAGATCGGCGTCGCCACGTCCAGGCAGTTGAGATCGTAATTGACGAAAACCATCCGCCTCGTGCCGTCAAACACAGTCAGCACGCGCGAATGCAGCCGCGCATACGCCACCGGCGGATCGGGCTTGTCGCCGCTGGCGCACAGCCGCGGCCGGTCCGGTGTAATATCCACCTTCGCCGTCCCCGCCTTCAGAGTTACCGGGTTCGACTGGGCCGCAAGAGGCGCCGCCGCGCCCAGGGCCAGAAATTCCCTCCGTCGCATCGTTTCACTGTAACGCAGGCCCACGCTGCTTTTGCGGGGACCTGCGCCCTTTTGCCGAACCCGTCGCCGCGGCTCACCCCATCCGCCTTGCCCCCGGCCCTGACACCGTCATATAACGTCTCCATGCACCGTCTTTACATTTCCGCTCTCGCCCTCTGCCTGTTGGCTCCCGCCGCAACTTCCCCGCGGGACGCCAGCAAATTCATCGATGACGCCGAGGCCCGGCTCCTCACTCTGTCCGTCGAGAGCAGCCGCGCCGACTGGGTCAAGTCAAACTTCATCACCTCCGATACCGAATTCCTGGCGGCCCACGCCGACGAGCGGCTCATCAACGCCACCGTCGATCTCGTCAAGCAATCCGCGCATTTCGACAAGATGCAGTTGCCCGACGACGTCGCTCGCAAGATCAAGCTGCTGAAACTCTCGCTCAATCTCGCCACGCCCGCCGACCCCCGAGAGAGCGAACAACTCACGCGCATCGTCGCGTCAATGGGCGGTGCGTACGGAAGGGCCAAGTACTGTCCCGAGCCCGGCCGCTGCCTGGAACTCGAGCCTGATCTCACCCGCATCATGGCCAACAGCCGCAACCCGACCGACCTCCTCGACGCCTGGCGCGGCTGGCACGATACCGCGGCGCCCATGCGCAAAGACTACGTCCGTTACGTGGAGCTTGCCAACAAAGGCGCGCGCGAGTTGGGGTTCGCCGACGACGGCGCCATGTGGCGCTCCAAGTACGACATGTCCCCCGAAGCCTTCGCCAAAGAAACCGGCCGGCTCTGGGAGCAGGTCCGCCCTCTGTACCTGGCGCTGCACACCTACGTCCGCAAAAAACTGCGCGAGACCTACGGCGAGCAGGTGGTCCCTCGCAACGGCCCAATCCCCGCGCATCTGCTGGGAAACATGTGGGCCCAGACCTGGGACAACATCTATCCGCTCCTCGCTCCCAAAGACGCCGACCCTGGCTTCGATCTGACCCGCATCCTGCGCGAACGCAACACCGGCCCCCTCGACATGGCGCGCTATGGCGAACGCTTCTTCACGTCTCTGGGCTTCGATCCGTTGCCCAAGACCTTCTGGGAGCGTTCCCTGTTCGTCAAACCGCGTGACCGCGACGTGGTGTGCCACGCCAGCGCCTGGGACGTGGATTCCGCCGACGACCTGCGGCTCAAAATGTGCATCGATATCACCGGTGAAGATTTCGACGTCATTCACCACGAGCTGGGCCACAATTTCTACCAGCGCGCCTACAACCACCAGCCCTTCCTGTTCCGCGAAAGCGCCCATGACGGCTTCCATGAGGCAGTGGGCGACACCATTGCGCTCTCCGTTACCCCCGATTACCTCGTCAAGATCGGCCTTCTGCATCAGGCGCCGGACGCATCGAAGGACATCGGCCTGCTGCTGCGCAAAGCCCTCGAGAAGATCGCATTCCTGCCGTTTGGATTGGTCATCGACCAGTGGCGTTGGAAGGTTTTCTCAGGAGAGATTCCGCCGGAAAAGTACAACCAGACGTGGTGGGAGCTCCGGCGTAAGTATCAGGGTGTCGCCCCTCCCGTCGCCCGCGGAGAGAACGATTTTGATCCCGCCGCCAAATACCACGTAGCCGCCAACACTCCTTACATGCGATACTTCCTCGCCGACATTCTGCAGTTTCAGTTTCACCGCGCCTTGGCGCAAGCCGCGGGTTGCACCCAGCCGTTGAACCGCTGCTCGATTTTCGACAACAAGGAAGCCGGCCGGAAGTTGAACGCCATGCTCGCCATGGGCCAGAGCCGCCCGTGGCCCGACGCCCTGGAGGCCCTCACCGGCCAGCGCCAGATGGACGCCACCGCTATCCGCGAGTACTTCGCCCCGCTCGAAAAATGGCTCGCCGAGCAGAACAAAGGCGAGCCCACGGGCTGGTGAGTGTGGATTCCGGTTTATCACCCGATTTCCGCGAACTGCAAAAATCCGGAGTGGGCTTTACTGCGCTTTCCGCAATGTGTCAATGAACTCGTCGGGACGAAAACGCTGAATACCTTCAGGAAGCGGGAAAGTCGCGAGGGTCTGGAATACGATCCCTTGCGTCCACGGGGGGTACGGGTTTACCGGATGACAGCGACTCGAAGTCGAGCATGACGCTTCCCCGCGTCAGGATACCAGAATCGCTTTCAGGGTGGTCGTTCCTGCCGATCAGTGGGGCTATCGGAAAATGCGCCGATTCCGGCGGATCTGTTGATCCTGGATCAGGGCGCACTCGGAAGCGATCCCACACGCCTGACCTGATCGGACAACTCGGCGCGCAAGCTCAAGGGTCTGCTATTACCTCTACGAAGACCCTGTCGCTTTGCTGCCCGCTGCCGCCGCCAGGCGCTCCTGCATCTGGCGCGTCAGGTGCGGCACCATGCCCAGCATCCGCTCGATCAGCATCAGTTGCGCGCGGTGGTGCATCTCGTGTTCCTTGGTCCCCATCAGCATCTCAAAGCGAGTCTTGCTCGCCAGCGGCATGGCCGCCGGAAATTGCACGCGCTCGGCGAGAAATTCGTCGGACTGGCTCTCCAGCCACTTGGCCCACCGCTCCCCCTCCTCGCGCAGGAGCGCAATAATCTGCGCCTTGTCTCGCGGCGTCTGCTCCTCGGCCATCAAACGCTGGATGAGCCCCGGAAAGTCGAATCCTTCGAGCGTGCTGCGCCGCTCGATGGCGTGGATCTGTTCCTGCACCTTCGGAGCCGCCGCGACATGGAGCAGTGTCTGCGCCACCGTGCGCGTCTCCGGCGCCGCCTGGAATCCGTAGTGCTGCTCCGGGATCTCCTCGGCGATGATGATCGTGTTCTTCCGCACCGTGCGAAAACTCTCTGCCAGATCTCGGGCTCCGTAGTAAGTCATGGGTGATCTCTCCTGCTCTGCGCCTCCAAGTCTAACACCTGACACCTGACACCTAACACCTGGCACCTGGCCGTTCATGGGTCTTTTCCCCGCCCTCGTTCGTATACCGCTATGGAGTATGATCCTGGCAGCCCTCATGAGCTCGGAATCCGCACTCTCCGCGGTGGACGATGAGGCCGCCAGGCTGCGGCGCGGCGATCCCGATGCGTTGGCCGCCGCCATCTCGCGCTACCAGCATCGGCTGTATCGCTATCTGCTGCGGTTCTCCGGCGATCCATCCACCGCCGAGGACCTGTTCCAGCAGACCTGGTTGCGCGTCATGGAAAACCTGCGCCGCTATGACGCGCGGAGAAGTTTCGATGCCTGGCTCTTTTCGGTGGCGCACAACCTGGCCATCGATCACCTGCGCAAGTCCCGGCCGGACAGTCTTGACGACGTCCTGCCCTCGGGCCGTTTGCGCGGAGACGAAGTGGCTGGGCCTCAACCGGACGCACTCGAGCAGGTGCTCGAATGGGAACGCGCCGCAGCCGTTGCGGCTGCCTTGCTCGAGTTGCCGGCGATTCATCGCGAAGTATTGACCTTGCGCTTTGAAGAAGATCTGAAGTTGGAGGAGATGGCCGAGATCGCGCAGATTCCGCTATCCACGGTGAAGAGCCGCCTGCATCGCGCCCTCGAAGGGTTGCGGAACAGACTGGACCACCAGTTTCGGCCGAAAGGGAACCCGTGAGCGAACACGAATCCATTCGCGAGTTGTTAAGTCTGGCCGCGGCCGGCGTGCTGGCGCCCGATGACCAGCGCCGCGTCGAGCAGCACGCGGCCGTCTGCGACGCCTGCCGGCGCCAGCTCGAAGTGTGGCAGAGCTACAGCCGCGAATTGGTGCGGCTCCCGGCGCCCGCTGCGCCCAGGCACCTGGCTGAGCGAACCCGCGCCCGTGTCCTCGAGCAGCGCGCCGCCGTGGCTCAGAAACGCTGGGACGACATCGTGCTGGCCGTTCTGGTGCTGTTCGGCTGGACCATGACACTGGTGACCTGGATCGTGTTTCGTCTCTTCACCGGCGGCATGCTGTCGGTATTGGAGTTCGGCTTCGTGAGGATTGTGATCTGGTCTGGGGCCTCCACTTTGTTCGCGTGGTTGACCGCGGCTGTGGCGGCGGTGATGCTCGGCAGCCAGCGCCGGGCAGTGAGGAGGATGTTATGAAACGGTTTATGGAAGCGTTGCGCATCGTACCGCGCGTGGCCTGGTTGATAGGCGCGCTGGCCTACCTGGGGTTGGGCGCCTTTTCGATCTATGTCTCCCACCATGATCCGAATATGCGCGAATGGCCCTCGTGGGGCAGAGCCCTATTCTTCGGACTGATGCCGCTCCTGGTGATCCCCTACGTGGCCCTGGTCGGCTATGTGTACGCCGACGCCCGCCGCCGCGGCATGCGCTACGTAGTGTGGATGCTGCTCGCCATCTTCATCCCCAACGCGCTCGGCATCATTTTGTACTTTGTGTTGCGCGACCCGCTCATGTCGCCGTGTCCCCAGTGCGCAACGCTCGTAAAACACGGCTTCGCCTTCTGTCCGAAGTGTGGAACCGCCGTGGCCAGAGCCTGCCCGCAATGCCGCAGAGCGGTGGAACCCGACTGGTCCCACTGCGCCGCCTGCGGAACCGCCCTGGCCCGCTAGTGCGGATTGTAGTGGCCGGACATGTGCTCGGCCAGTTGCTAATCTCTTATCGTGAAGGGATTCGCCGAATCCGGCCGCCGCTCATCTCGTCGGGAGTCGCTCGTGTGAAAGACCCATTCGTGGGAGCCGGGTCCGCTCTTTCAGAAGCAGAGGCATTCACGGCTGTCGGTCGCACTTCCACCAGGTAATCGTAAATTCCTCGCCGCGCTTCAGCCGGGTTCGGGGGGGCGATGATCCGCTTTTCAACAATCGTGCAGCCTTCCACCTGCTCGCCTACTTCATGATTGAATCGGGAGCGAACCGTTTTGGTCGTCATGTTTTTGGGGGTGGCTCTAATGTAACACAGGTGACTGTGTGTTATCCTATAGATATCCGTCAATCTAGCCCAAAATTCTATCGCCCAGTTCCAACACCAGGGCCTATAGATAAATGAGACCCGACTATGCTATATGACAGTACGAAAATTCTGTTGCAGAGCATCCTTCGCTCGTTGGAAAAAGTAGACGAGGCTGAATGGGACGATCTGAACGAATCCGGCAAACAATGTCTTTACGAGATGCACGCCATGTCCAAACCGCTGTACAAGGGCTATCGAACCGAAGGGCCGAAAGGTAGAGCGGCCGTGCTCGCTCCGGTCTTTGAGAACGCCCACCGGGCCATTCCGCACGGGAAGGCCATGGTCCATGCGATCCGCCGGAAAGATCGGGCCGCGGCTCTGGAGAGCGGCCGGGCGGCTATTGCGGAGATGAACGGAACCGCTGTTTCGCGTTCTCCGGTTCATTCGGCCGAGCCAAAAGTAGAAAGCAAGGAAGTCTCCAATGTTTTACGGCAGCACAAAAAGCCTGCTGGACAGCATCGTCCGGTGGCTAAAGAACGAAGACCCTCAAGACGAAGCTTCGTGGCAAGCTCAAACTGAGCTCACCCAGGCATGCCTGACGGAGATGGCGGATCTATCGGAACCGAATGGTAATGCGATGAAGGGATCGGCTTCACGCTATGTTCACCGCCCTGTTGCGGACAAGGTGAATCGGGCGATGCCTCATGTTCGAGCGATGCTGGCCGCGATGAGGGATCGAGACCGGCTTTCGGCGTTAACACATGGGGAAACTGCCTTTCGGCGGCTGTGAGCGGCCCGCCATGAACCTGCCGCTAATCGAGAAAAGGAACAAACAATGAAAAATATCTACGTGGGTAATCTTAGTTTTGGCTCGACCGAACAGACCATCCGCGGGCTCTTTGAGCCCTACGGCGCTGTGGATCGTGTGAACATCGTGACGGACCGGGAAACGGGCCAACCCAAAGGTTTCGCCTTTGTCGAAATGCCCAATGACGCGGAAGCGGAGAAAGCCATGGCCGCTGTGAATGGAAGAGACGTGAACGGCAGAACCCTGGCCGTCAACGAAGCCCGTCCGAAAACGGCCGGCGGTGGCCGCGGCAGTGGTCCGCGTCCCAACAATCGGAATCGCTTCAACCGTGACGCTCCTCCCCGTCCCGATAAAAGGCAAATCCTGACTTAAAGCAGGCGCGCACTCCTACATGCACGCCGCGGGACAACTGGCACCCTGGCGCCTGTTTTCTTAGTGGATCGTATCCGCCAGCGAGAAAATCGGCATGTACAGCGCGATCAGCACGAACGCCACGAAGATCCCCATGAAAATCATGATGGCCGGCTCAATCAGCGAGAGCGCCGCCGTCATCTTGGTGCTCACATCGTCTTCGTAAAACTCCGCCACGCTCGTTAGCATCACCGGCAGCGCGCCCGTCGATTCCCCCACCTCGATCATGTCGATCGCCAGCGGCGGAAAAATTCCCGTGGACGTCAGCGACCCCGAAAGCGCCTGCCCTTCCCGCACCATCTTGCCGGCTTTCTCCAGCGTGCGCCGCAGCAGCGCCGTGCCCAGTGAATCCGCCGCCGTCTCCAGCCCCTGCACCAGCGGAATACCGCCCGTGAGCAGCGTGCTCAACACTCTTGAAAACTGCGCCACCTGATACTTCAGCCAGATGTCGCCCAGCACCGGCGTGCGCATTTTGACCGCATCCAGCTTCTCCCGCGCCGATTCCTTCCGCGACCACATCGTGAACAGGAAAATGCCGCCCACCAGCGCCGCGAAGAACACCAGCACGTAGTTGCGCGCCGTGGTGCCCACCGCAATCAGAATCTGCGTGATGGCGGGGAGCTTCGCCGACATGCTGGAGTAAAGCTGCGCGAAGTTCGGCACCACGAAAGTCACCAGGAATACGATCAGGCACAGCACCAGAAAAATCAGCACCGACGGATATAGCAGCGAAACCAGGATCTTCTTGCGCACCGCCAGCGACAGCTTCTGATACGTGATATAGCGGTCCAGCACCTCCGCCAAGCTGCCGCTCTTCTCTCCCGCCATCACTGACGTCACGTAGATCTTCGGAAACACGCCCTGCATGCGAAACGCTTCCGAAAGCAGCGTCCCCTTCCTCACTTCGTCGCGCACCGCTTTGACGTGCACGCCCAGCTTCGGATCCGTCAGCCGGTCCGCCAGCAGGTCGAGCCCTTTCAGAATCGGCAGCCCCGCCCGGATCAGCGTCACAAACTGCTGGTTGAAGATCAGAAATTTTTCGAGGTTGAGTTTCTTGCGCCGGCCCAGCAACGAGACTTCCGTCGCGAGGCCCCGCGCGATCCGCCGCGGCCGGATCGAATAAATCAGGTACCCCTGCTGCGCGAACCGCTCGCGCACCTCCTGCTCGGTCGTGGCCTGCGCCACCTGCTGGTGAATCTCCCCCCGCGCATCGGCGTACTTCAGCACCCAGTCAGACATGGCCCTCTAGAGAAAGGTCCCCCTGGCTGGAATGACGCCGGGGATCATGAGACCGTGGATCAGAATTTGCCTGGTTTACTGGGGTTCGCCGCCTTCGAGATCCGTAATCCTTCGCTCATGAATCTCGGCAATGCGCGCCAGCTGGTTGATGAAACCTGCAGATTCGCTGACAGCCGCCCGTAGCTTCTCCACGGTGCCCGCCAGCGCGTGCACATCATGGGTCAGCAACTCCACACTTTGCGTTAGCGCTTCGTGCCGTTCGGTCAACCGATCCAATCGCTGGTCGATATCCATGTGCTTACATTTTCGCACACGCTGGCCTCCGGCCAGCCGCCCCTAACCGCCCTCCACCACTTCAGCCCCCGCCGGGGGCCGGAAGCGGAACAACCCGTTCTCCAGCGGTGGGTTCAGCTTTTCCGACTCAAAAACGAAATCCAGCACCGATTGGTCCAGGTTGTAAATCCGCAGCTTGCGAATCTCAAACGCCGGCGAAACCACAAACTCCACTTTGGAATACGGCAGATTGCCCGTCTTCGGCTCGGCCGTAATTCGCGTAGCGTCGCCTTCCGGCTTGGCCTGGATGTTTTGAAATTCCTTCTCGAAATTCAGCTTGCCCAACAGAAAGGCCAGCGGCGCCCGCATGTCTTCGGTTTCTTTGAGCTTCATGTTCTGAAACTGGTTCGAACTCGGCACGTATAGGTATACTTTCTTCCCATCCGAGCCGAAAAACTTGCCCGGCGGCGACGTGTAATCCCATCGCATCCGCCCCGGTTTCCGAAGGTAAAGCGTGCCACTCTCGCTGCGCACGGCCCGGTTCGGCGCGTTGTAAGTCTCCGTGAACCCGACTTGCAGCGTCTCCGCCCGGTTGTACCGCCGCTCCACCTCTTTTAAGACGTGTTGGGTAGGATCGTCCGCCCCAAGAGCCACTACCCCGAGAAATAGCGCCAGATATCTCACCGCAATGAGTGTTGGTAGGGACGGGCAGATTCGAACTGCCGACCTGTCGCTTAGGAGGCGACCGCTCTATCCATCTGAGCTACGTCCCCCCACCACCCCCATTGTGGCAAACCAGGGACGGAGACCTCAAATCCCGATTCAACCGGACCGTCTTCCAGCCGCCGCGCGCGATGACCGTGTACTGGTTCCATATCGTTCATCTTCGTTCACTCTTCCGGGCCTCGCCAGTATAGTGTCGTTAGTGCTTACCGAGCCGCGACCGAATAGGCGTTGGCATTCGCCCTCTGTGTTGATGCGCCTTGACTCGAGTCTTGACACGTCAGCACCACGGTCGTCGTTCACTCTTGTAGCTCGCTGCCAGTTACATCCCCGTGCGTGTGTACCTGTAGCGCAGGTTCACGCGCATTTTGCGGGGACCTGCGGCCTTTTGCTCATACCCCAGGTCGCCGTGAACAGGTGGCAGGACTCCCGTATCTACGCTGGTTCGACTCGCGCACCGCGAAAATACCGCGCAGCCTCGGGACGAAAAAGAATCCAGGCAATCACTGCACAGAATAAACAGTGGACGGCGAATTCACTGAACGCGTGAAAGGCGCTCAGGATTACGTGGCATGTGATCCAGGCGAGCGCAACCCAGCGCGCCCAGTTGTGGCCTCGGAGCATAAACGCTCCACAGATAATCGCTAAGAGCCGGACGAGTTCTTCCCAGACGACGTCGTGTTGAAACGCCAGCAACTCGGTGAAATGGTAGGCAAAGCCGATTGTCCCCACCGCTAGGTACACGCATCCAAGGATCGTCACAGAGAGGGGGCGTTTGTTCCCATTCATGGCAGCACCTCCAGCACGAAAACCAGGGACGGAGACTCAAATCCCGATTTCGACTCAGCTTGCGGAATCGCTCTTTTCCCGGCATCTGGACAAAGTACCCGCCACAAAGAACTCTCCCACACCCGGGAATTTCGCTCCACTTCCTTCCTTCGCTTCAATCTCTTAAACCAATTGCAGCCGCTTAAGTTTGATACGGCCGGCACGGACGTGTGCGAGATCGTAGTGCGCCTGCTGCGTAAGCCAGCTTGCTGCCCTGCCTCCGAACACCTTAGACAACCTGACGGCCATTTCAGGGGAAATCCCACGCTTCCCGCTCGGCCAGAATTGCCCTCACAGTCGGAATGAAATCGATTTTTTCACATCTTCCAGTCGAGGCGTTTACTTCCCTTCTGCCATATGCAACGCCGCTCCACGCCCCGGGGCCTCCCTAGCACAGCATCCCGAAAGACTAACCCGTTCCCCCCACCCCGTACCTCCTCAACCCCTTCCGCCCGATATCTCTCCGGTAATGCATCCCCGCGAACTCGATCTTCCCTGCTCCCTCGTACGCCTTCTCGATCGCGCTCCGCAAATCGTCGCCCGCCGCCGTCACGCCCAGCACCCGCCCGCCCGCCGTCTCGAGCCCTTGCGCGCCCACCAGCGTCCCCGCGTGAAACACCGTCGACCCCGCCGCCTCGGCGTCTGCAATCCCACGAATCGCCACGCCCGTCGCAACCGACCCTGGATATCCGCCCGAAGCCAGCACCACGCACACCGACGCCCCGCGCCGCCATTCCAGCCGGTGCCGCCCCAGTTCCCCCCGCGCTGCCGACTCCAGCACCGGCGCAAAGTCCGTCGTCATGCGATGCATTAGCGGCTGCGTCTCCGGATCTCCCAGCCGCACATTGAACTCCAGCACTTTCGGCCCTTCCGCCGTCATCATCAGCCCCGCGTACAAGAATCCCGTGAACCCCGTCGCCTCCACCGCCGGACGCATCACCGTGTCCAGCACTCGCTCCGTCTCGGTCTCGGTCAGAATCCGTGAGTCGCAGTACGCGCCCATCCCTCCCGTATTCGGCCCTGTGTCGCCGTCATTCACACGCTTGTGATCCTGCGTCGGCGCAAACGGCAGAACATCACGTCCATCACACAATGCGATGAAGCTGACCTCTTCGCCTTCCAGATATTCTTCGATCACCAGCCGCGGCCCCAGCTCCTCCACCGCCCGCTCCGCCGCCGCACGATCTTCCGCAATGACGACTCCCTTCCCCGCCGCTAGCCCATCCGCTTTGATCACCACCGGAAAGCGAAATCGCCCCAGCGCCCGCCGCGCCTCGTCGTGATTATCGGCCGCCACAAACTCCGCCGTCGGAATCCCATACCGCCGGAAAAAATCCTTGGCGAAAATCTTGCTCCCCTCGAGCCGCGCATCCTCTGCGGACGGCCCCACAATCAACTTCCCCGCCCCGCGAAACTCATCCACCACTCCCGCCACCAGCGGCGCCTCCGGCCCCACCACCGTCAGATCCGCCTTCACCTTCTCCGCGACTTCCAAAAACGAACCCGCGACCGCGACACACTCCCCGCATTGCGCCATTCCCGGATTCCCCGGCGCCGCATAAACCTTCTTCACCTCCGCGCTTTGGCTCAGTTTCCACGCCAGGGCGTGCTCGCGCCCTCCCGAGCCAATAACCAAAATTCGCATAGCGCTACAATCATATCCAATGCAGGAAAAATACGACGTCGTGGTGGTGGGCGCTGGCCACGCCGGTTGCGAGGCTGCCCGTGCGTGTGCGCGCATGGGCCTGAAAACCGCCATGGTCACGATGAATCTCGACCTCATCGCGCAAATGTCCTGCAATCCGGCGGTCGGCGGAATTGCCAAAGGACACCTCGTACGTGAGATCGATGCGCTGGGCGGCGTGATGGGCGAGGTCACCGATGCCGTCGGAATTCAGTTCCGCCTGTTGAATACCAGCCGCGGCCCCGCAGTCTGGTCCCCCCGCGCCCAGTGCGACAAGAAGATGTACCGCGTGAAGATGCGCGAAGTGCTCGAGCGCGAACCGAATCTTCGCATCAAGCAGGCCGAGGTTGCGGAGCTGCTGATCGAGTCGAACGGCATTCAGAGAATTTCAGGCTTGAAACTCCGCGACGGCCGGACTTTACGCGCCGACGCTGTTGTCATCACCACCGGAACCTTTCTGAACGGCCTGGCGCACGTCGGCGAGATGACCTACAGTTGCGGCCGCAACGGAGAGGCGCCGTCGAACTTGCTCGGCGATCAGTTGCGCACGCTCGGGCTTCAATGGAAGCGTCTCAAAACCGGTACCCCGCCCCGCCTCGACGGCCGCACTATCGATTGGTCTCGGTTCGAACCTCAGCCCGGCGACTTGGTACCCACTCCATTCTCGTTTTTGACCGAAAAAATCGACCGGCCCCAGATTTCGTGCCACCTCGGTCACACCACGGCCGAAACACGCAAGATTCTGCAAGCTAATATTCATCGTTCCCCGTTATACAGCGGCCAGATCGAGGGGATCGGACCGCGATACTGCCCTTCCATTGAAGACAAGATTGTCAAGTTCCCTGACAAGCCCACTCACCAGATCTTCTTGGAACCAGAAGGTTTAGATACCAACGAGGTCTACGTCAACGGCATGTCCACCAGCATGCCCATCGATGTCCAGGAAGCCGTGGTGGCCTCGATTCCTGGGCTCGACCATGCCGAAATGATCCGGCCCGGCTATGCCATTGAATATGATGCCGTCGACCCCAGAGAACTCCTTCATACGCTTGAAGTTAAGACGATCCATGGCTTGTTTCTGGCTGGCCAGATCAACGGAACTTCCGGCTACGAAGAGGCCGGCTGCCAAGGTCTCATCGCCGGAATCAACGCCGCCTGCAAGTTGACCGGTCAGGATCCCGTCGTCGTTCCCCGCACCGAAGGATACACCGGAATCCTCATCGACGACCTAATCACGAAGGGTGCTGATGAGCCGTATCGCATGTTCACCTCGCGTGCAGAGTTCCGCCTCCATTTGCGCATCGATAACGCCGACGAGCGGCTCACTCCGATCGGTCGGCGGGTAGGGCTCACTTCTGATCATCGCTGGCAACTCTTCACTGCCAAGCAGAAGCAGAGGGCCAAGCTGCGGCATGCTCTTGAGGAACACCACTATGGACAGTGGCTCAAGCGTCCAGAGGCTGCAATCGGCGAGATCGAAGCTTGGGTCCGGCAGTGCCTGGGTGAAGAACCCGTCCGCGGACTCCTGACCACGATTGAAACCGAAACAAAATACGCCGGTTATATTGCCCAGCAGGAGCGCCAGATCGAGCGTCTGAGGAACGCGGAATCTCGCCGCATTCCAGAAGACTTTATGTTTCGAGGAGTTCCCGGCATATCCAGAGAGGTCGGCGAAAAGCTGGAAAAAGTTCAGCCGTCAACTCTAGGCCAGGCAGCCAGAATCCCAGGTGTCACTCCGGCCGCCATCGCGATATTGGACGTCTATTTGAGCATGGCCCGTGTTTGCTGAGCTTCTGTCCCAGCGACTCACCTCACTAGTTCAGCTCTCCCCCATTCAAATCAACAAACTTGAAGACCATTTCCTCCTTCTCAATAAATGGAATAGAGTTCTAAACCTGACTAGCCTCCGTGACGTGCAAGAAATCGTCGAGCGCCACTACTGTGAATCCATCTTCCTCGGGATTCACCTGCCGGTTGGCAATTTGAACATCGCAGATGTCGGCTCCGGTCCTGGATTCCCCGGGATTCCGGTTGCCGTTTTGCGCCCCGACTGCTCTGTGTGCTTGATCGAGTCGCATCAACGAAAGAGCGCGTTCTTGCGGGAGGCCACTCGCGGACTGGCAAATGTACATGTGCTTGCAAGGCGAGTTGAGGAAGTTTCCGAGAGGTTTGATTGGTCCGTTTGCCGGGCTGTAAAGTTCTCAGATATTGAAAAATCAGTGGCAGACATCTCCGGATCCGTGTCGGTTCTCGGTGGAAAGGATCGCCCTCCAGCCTCGCGTTTCACGTGGAACGACCCTGTCCGACTGCCTTGGGGTCACCAGAGATACTTGTGGCTTGGAATTCGCACACGTTCCACGTGAAACGCCGTGCTAACATAGATCCAAATTGGGAAAAGTCATCGCCGTAACCAACCAGAAGGGTGGTGTAGGCAAAACTACCACGGCCATCAATCTAGCCGCGTCCTTGGCTGTAAGCGATATCCGAGTTTTGGTGATTGACTCGGACCCCCAGGGAAATGCGACGACGGGCCTCGGAATCTCGAAAGACCCTGCCCGACCCAGCCTTTACAATGTTCTGCTCGGGCAATTGGAGATTCGCGACGCAATTGTCAAAGCGGAATTGGATGGTCTGGATTTAGTACCCGCAGACAAGAATCTGGTGGGAGCGAATTTAGAGCTTGTAGACCTTCCCCACCGAGAGATGCGCCTTCGCCAAAAGATCGACGCGGTTAGAGCCGATTATGGTTTCATCCTGATTGATTGCCCGCCTGCCCTGGATCTTCTAACCCTCAATGCCCTGATGGCGGCGGATTCGGTGCTGATTCCCATTCAGTGCGAATTCTTTGCCCTGGAGGGCATATCCGAGCTTATCGCTACGATCGACCGAATTCGGGACAACCTTCAACATCCGCTGCAAATCGAGGGCATACTCCTCACGATGTTCGATGACCGGACGAACCTGACGCGACAGGTTGCGGCCGACTTGAAAGAGTTTTTTGGAAACGACGTACTACATACAGTGATACCGAGAAGTGTGCGCCTGGCAGAGGCGCCCAGTCATGGAAAGCCCATCGTGACCTACGATGTGAGGTCGAGGGGGGCAGAAAGCTATATTCAGCTAGCAAAGGAGCTTTTGGATCGTGACCACGCCACAAGAAAATCCGCGCAGAGCATTGGGTAAGGGCCTTGGCGCTTTGTTCCCGACACGCCCAACATCGGCGGCGACACCTGCCATGGCTTCCGAAATTCCCGAGACTGCCGGCCGCATCGACGTAGACCTCATCGATCCCAACCCGATGCAACCCCGGCGGGTATTTCAGCCCGACACGCTTCGTCAACTTGCCGACTCGATTCAACAGCATGGAATCATTCAACCGCTGGTGGTGCGGTCGAGCGGATCACGCTACCAGCTTGTGGCCGGAGAAAGACGCTGGCGCGCGGCGAAGATTGCTGGGCTAAAGGAAGTCCCGGCGGTGGTTCAGGAAATCACGGACGACAAACTGCTCGAAATCACTCTCATCGAGAACGTCCAGCGCGAGGACCTGAACCCCATCGAACTGGCGCTGGCTTTTGACCGGATGGCGCGGGAACTCAACTTAAGTCAGGATGAAATCGGCCACCGGACGGGAAAAGACCGCAGCACGGTTTCCAATTCGATTCGGCTTCTGCAATTGCCACCCGACATACAGCAGCTCGTGGGGGAGCGGCGGCTGTCACCCGGGCATGCGCGCTGTCTGGTGGCGCTTCCCGAAGAAGAGATGCAGCGCAAGCTCGCCGAGAAAATCGTGGCGCAGGGTCTGTCGGTGCGCCAGGTCGAGCGTCTGACGAAGCGACTGATGGAGCCGCGCGACCCGGGATCGGAGACGGAAGATCCTCTCGATCCCAACGTGAAAGCCGCGATTGCGGAAATGGAGCGCGTGCTGAGCACCAAGGTGCGGATCGTCGAGAAAAACGACCGCCGCGGCCGAATCGAAATCGAATATTATTCACCCGACGATCTGGATCGGATCTACGCGGCCATCGTGGGCGAAACCGAGTAGCCGCTACTTCAGCATTTTCAAGATTTCCGCCAGTTCACGCCGGATTTCGGGCAGGGGATCGCAAAACAAAACCTGCTGTTCTTGTTTTGATTCTTTGGCGTGTGCGGCCTTGGCTTCCGCCTGCAAATATTGCCGAGCGCCATCGATGGTGAAGCGCTTCTCATAGAGGAGGTGCTTGATTTTCAGGAGCAGCTCGACATCTTTCCGCCGGTAGAGGCGATGACCCGTGCCGGATTTCTTCGGGCTCAAGCTTGGGAATTCGGTTTCCCAGTATCGCAGGACATAGGCCTCCAGCCCCAGCATCGTGCTCACTTCGCCGATGCGGAAGAAAAGCTTATCCGGAATTTCCGGTGCGTTCGCGGTCGCTGCGCCTTCCGACATGCCTCCCGTCATGCTACGAGATGCAGCGGAAGGCGTCAACCCGGGCACCGGGCTACTCCGTGTGAATGGTGACGAGGTGCTGGCCGCGAGGAAGCAGAACGCTGTAGCGGTTGGCGGAGTCGAGGAGCGTGAGAGCCGCGTCCGCACCGTCGATCTCAAGCCGCAAAGGTTTGCGATCCACGAGCGCCAGGGCGCGGGATGCACACTCATACGAGAGCTCAATGCCAGATGGACCGGTGCGCTCCGCGGAGCGAAGATCGCCATTGAAATCGAGCACGCGCGGACCGGAGCCAGCGGGCGCCATTTCGAGCGTATGCGGTCCGGCCGGCAGCCACACGGTGGCTCCATCTCCCAGGGGCCAGGGCTTTCCATCCACCAGCGCATCGCCATTCCACAGCACACCGACTCCATGCGGTGAGTCCACGGCCAGCTTGCCTGCATTACGGTCGAGCTGCGCAACCGCGGCGGCCGCGGGCAGGAGAGGGAGGTCGGGGGCCAGGATGGAGTTCTCGAAATAAAGAGCCACGCGCGGAAAAGCGGTGGACGCCAGATGCACGAGCTCGAACAATTCGGTTCCGGTCTGCTGTTTGGTGGGGTAGACGTCCTGGTAGCGGTCGACGATGTTGATGTCGATGGCCAGCTTATCGGAGCGGTGAGTGAGCGGCTGGTAGCGCTTTGCGATCTCGGGATAGCGCTGCGGACCTAGGTTCCAGACGGTTGCCGGATCCTCGATGAGAAACGTGAAGTCGTGGGAATCGAGCAGGGGGAGAACGCGGCCCGCATCGGCGCCGATGGCGTCCTTCATGCCGGTATCAAAGCGATCGTCCACGTGAGTGAGGACGAGGTCGAGATCGGGCCGCGAAGCGCGGACCTTTTCGATCTCGGCGAGCCATTCTTCCTGCATGCGGCGCGCCAGGCCCGCGCGAAAATCGAGAAACTGGCGCAGGGACTCCGGGTCTTTGCGGTTCTGAAAAAGCTCGATGGGATCGAAGCCGTGAGCGGCGCGGAATTCGCGCCGGATGTCATCATTCATGGGCGTGAAGCGCGCGGGATTGCCGACGCCTTCGAGCGATTCGAAGTAGAGTTCCGCGAGGTTGACGCCATCCCAGTTAAACCGGGTTATCAGCTCTTTTATTCCTGTTGACGCCGCGCGGAAGCAATCGCGATTGGCCAGGTTCATGAGCTTGCGCCAGTCCAGCTGCGCGTCTTGCAGCACGGCGGTCTTCTCCCGCCATTCCGGATGCGCTTTCCAGAACTGACCGCTGACGTGCGGCAATTCGATCCAGGCGTACACGAGAATTCCGTGGCGGTGGCAGGATTCTATCAGGGTTTTGAGATAGCGATCGCGCTCCGGATCGGGATCGTAATTGTGCCAAGCGGCGACCTGGAGCGTGGAAATTCCGGAGGCGCGCCAGCGCGCGGCGAAGTAGTCGAGATCGACGCGCGCGCGGTAGGCGGAATCGAAGAACGCCCAGAGGCGGGCGGAACGAAGCGGGGCATTCAGGCCGAGTTCGTTGAGCGCCTGCAATATATAGGGGAAGCGCTCATAGCCGCGTTCGCCGGGGCTGGTGGCCACCCAGAGCACGGCGCCACGCCCGGTGGTATAGCCGGCGATAAGGGGCGCGCCGGTCCAGCGCTCCTTCGCAAAGACGCGCGCCTGCTTGGGGATTTCGAAGCGCGGCAACTCGGCGGCCTTCTGCCAGATGATGGGCAACTTGGGCCGGTGCACGTCTTCGACGCTGCCGACTACCACATGATCCTTACCCGCACGAAATCCGAAGAGTTCGGCGGCGGTGGATGCGCCTTCGACGATGACGAAGCAACCCTGCTCGACGCGCTCGGTGAGCTGTGAAGCGGCGGGGGCGCCGGGGCGGAGCACAACGATATCGGCTGCGCCGGCAGGCTGCGGACGAAAGCCAACCGAGGACAGAATTTGCGGCCAGGGCCCGGGGTCGTCGGAGAGAACGGCGAAGCCGGTGGCGAGAGGGGCGGGGCCGGATGGAGACACCGTACCGGCGGAGAGCAGGGCGGGGAAGAGCCACGCGAGCGCGAGACGGGCATATCGTGGTGGGTTCTTGCGAGTGTGGAATGAATTCCGCTCCCTTTGGTCGCGGCTCAGTTTGGAGTCGCGGGCAAGTTTCGAGTCGAGGGGCGAGTTACGGTCGTTCCTGTTTGAAGGATTAGTGTGTAAATGCATACCAGAATCCGGCGCGGAGATCGTAGAAGTTGGGTTTGCGCGCGCCATACTGCGGGAGGGTGTACGCGCCGCGCATCGCATTGACGGAAAACATCAGCGAGGGCGGCATGAAGGGCCAGCGAAAACGGATTCCCGGTCCGGCTTCGACGAAATTCGCCCAGGCCTGGCGTTTGTCGTCCATGGTGAAATTTCCATTGACCAAGAACTGCATGCGCAGGCCGCCGAGCGCGCCGAGAGCAACGGGAGTGAAGCCCGCACGGTTCTGCGAGTAAGTAAGGAAATCGTTGCCGAAGCGGCTGACGAAGACACCGTCGGCATTGGTCTCGAAGAAGAAGCCGGACTTTTCCGAACGGATGTGATGGCCCCAACCGCGGGCGAAGGCCACACCACCGCGGTAGTCGGGCATCATGGCGCCGACACCGGGGTGCTTGCCCAGATAGCTGATCGCCTCGCCAGCCTCGGCCCATGCCATCACGCCGTGCCAGTAGCGCGTCGCGATCCCCGCGCCCACAATGACAGAACTCTCGGAAAGGTATTGCGGCAGCGCGCCGCCGGTAGTTTCCCGGGTGTCGCCAACGAAACGCGCCGAGAGATAAGGCCTGAAGGGCAGTTTGCCCAGCCTGAACTCGGTCTTGAACTGGCCGTATGAGAACATGTCGTGCCAGCGCGTCGAATAGAACGGGAAGAGCCAGGTGGTGGTGCGAATACGGGCCAGACCGGGGCGCAGGTTGTCAAAGGCGCGCCGGGCGTCGGCGGAGATTTTTTCGTCGGAACTCTGCTCGGCGAGGCGGAACCAGCGGATGGCTTCTTGGTCATCGTGCAGCGTGTTGTAGGCGTAGCCGAGCTGGAGCATGACGGCGAAATCGAGCGGGTCGGTTTCGTGAGCGATCTTGAGATACTTGAGCGCGTCCTTCATGTAGCCGGCTTTGATGCTGCGCTCGGCCATGAGCTTGGCATCGAGGGCGGCCTTTTCAGGCTGCGTATCCGCGTTGTGGGATTGCGGCCCGGGTGTTTGCGGCAGTTGCAGCGCGGCGCGGACGCGATTGGCCAGCTCGATATCTTTGCCCTTCATCACGCGCTCGAGCAGGGGCAAGGCGGCCGCACGGTCGTTACGGGCCAGGTAGAGAAAGCCGAGCTGCGCAGCGGAGAGCAGATCGTCGGGGGCGCGTTCGGTGATGATTTTGAACTCGCGCTCGGCTTCGTCCTTGTGATTCATGCGCAAGAGCAGGTAGGCCAGCTCGCGGCGCAGCTCGACGTTGGCGGGATCGAGATCGATGGCCTTGCGGAACTCGTAGACGTAGGGATAGCGCGCGGGAAGCAGCTCGCGCGCGGTTTCAGCGGCGCGCGGCTCGCCTCCTCGGGATGCGGCGAGCAGGGCCGCGTTGGCTTCATCCAGGCGGTTGAGCGATTTCAGAACGCGGCCGAGATCAAGCAGGACGGATTTGCGCTCCGGCAGCAGGCGCCAGGCGGCGAGGTAATGCTCGGCGGCAAGCTCCAGCTCATCGCGCTGCTCGGCGAGTTCGGCCAGTTCGTGATGGGCGCTGAAGTTACCGGGGTTGAGTTCGAGGGCCTTCTTCCAACGGTCGATGCCGGTCCGCAGAGGGCCATCGATATTCTGAAAGGCCTGTTCGGCGGTAACACTGGAGGCGGGATCGCCGGTCTTGCGGATCCGGTCGAAGATCCGGCGAGCCTCCACCTGCTTCTTGGTTTCGAAGCAGAGAAACGCGTACTCGAGTGAGACGTGGATGTCATTGTGGTCCAGACGCATGGCCTCCCCAAACTGATCGCGGGCGGCCTCGCTTTCACCGACTTTGAGGAGCGTGTAGGCAAGGTCCTTGCGAATGGACGGTCGAGTGGGAGCGGCTTCGATGGCCTTCTCGAAGAAAGCAATCGCTTTGTCGTAATCCCGGGTTCGAAGATACTCGTACGCTTTGGATAGCGGGGCGTAAGCCGGATCGGCAATGGGTGCTGGGGTCTGCGCGGATGCGAGTGCGCAGAACAAGAGGAATGGGATGACGAGCCGCATCGGTGCTATTGCTTTGGAGAGATAGTGGGGCGGGGAAGGGAAGTTCGCAGGGAAAAGTGGGGGGCGGGCGCGGCGTCGAGTTAGCCCCGCGGCTGGAAGGATGCGCGTCACCGGAGCGGGCCGAGTTCTCAGTACCTACTCAGATTCGGTTTAGCGGCTTCCGGCGGTGACTGGTTATGTATAAGCTGTAGGGATTGTAATGAGGCCTTTGATCTTTGCTCTCTGTGTTGTGTTTGCGTTTGGCGGTCTGAGCGCACAGAAGCCTGTGTGGCAGCCATCGCCGGGACATACGCAGGTGCCGATATGGCCGGGGAGGGTGCCCGATCCCCAGCCTGTCGCTGGGCCGGAGTTCGCTGAGGCGTCGGGGAAGGAGTTCCTGGTTGCCGGCAGGCCGGCGGTGGGCGTGAGTAACGTGTCGCGGCCTACGATGACGGTCTATTCGCCAAAGGGAAAGAATACGGGCGCTGCGGTCGTCGTATTCCCTGGTGGGGGCTATCAGATTCTGGCCATCGATCTGGAAGGCACGGAGGTCTGTGATTGGCTGACGCCCAAGGGGATCACGTGTGTGCTGTTGAAATACCGCGTGACGGATGTGGGGCCGTATCCGAAATCGGGGCCGTATCCGGAATCACCGATGGCGTTGGAAGATGCGCAGAGGACGGTGGGGCTGGTGCGCTTTCACGCCGCGGAGTGGCACATCGATCCGCACAAGATTGGTGTGCTTGGGTTTTCGGCAGGCGGGCATCTGTCGGCAGCGATCAGTACGTACTTTGAGAAGCGTTTGTATCCGGCTGTAGACGCCGCCGACAAAGCGAGCTGCCGTCCGGATTTTGCGGTGGTTATTTATGCGGGGCATCTGTCGCTTTCCGCGGCGGAATCGGATGCGAAGCGAGGCACCCGAAAGTTTGTGATTCGTAAGCCAGAGCATGAGACGATGGCGGATAAACAATTTGGGTTGAATCCCGATATTCCCGTCACCCGCCAGACCCCGCCTACGTTTTTGCTGCAGGCGGAGGATGACCACGTGGACAACGTAAACGACTCGCTGGCGTACTACATTGCGCTGAAGAAGGCTGGGGTTCCTGTGGAAATGCATTTGTATGCGCAGGGCGGGCATGCCTTTGGGCTGCGGCGCACGAAGTTTCCGATTACCGCATGGCCTCAGTTGGTGGAGACGTGGCTGGGGACGATCGGGATGATTTCGGAGTAGCTTGCTTTCTGCGACGTCAACAGGATAAGTACCTACAAACAGCGCCAGGCTCGGCGATCGCGCTGTTTCTCATCGCAGGGATCTGGCCTCTGGCAAGGGTGGTATGATCGTTGGCCGAAGCTGATCGAAGGGGATGCCGTTCAGGCGGTCAGCGAGTTTGTGTTTCCCACCAATCGGGCGTCGTGACGGGGACATCTGGCGCCAGTTGTTTCGAGACGGCATTACCAGCACCGTAAACAGAATCTCAAGAGGAGAAACACACATGCGAAGAATGTTCAGCCGGGCTCTGGTCGTTTTGGCAATCACCACGGTGGCTGCTCTAGGCGCAGACAATTCCATTGGGACATGGAAGGTCAACCCTGCAAAATCCAAATACACACCGGGGCCGATCCCGGTGAAGAGCCTGACGGCGGTGCGGGAAGCGGCTCCGGGCGGCGTGAAGGTGACGACTACCGGCGAACGGTCGGATGGCACCGCGATCAGCACCAGCTATACGGCGAAGTACGATGGCTCGGCGACCGCCGTCGCGGGCACGGGGGCGCCGTATGACAGCATCGCGATCAAGCAGGTGAATGCCAATACTTTCACGTACGAAGCGAAAAACACGACGGGAAAGTATCACGCGACTGGACGCATGGTGATTTCGAGCGACGGCAAGACGATGACCTCGACCTCCAAAGGTACGGACGCCACTGGCGCGGCGGCGACGCTGACGCTGGTTTACGAGAAGCAGTAGCGTACGAGCGGGCACACCGGCGCGCGGCACAGCTCCCAACCGATGGCATCATAGTCGGATGCCAATTTGCAGGCGGCTTGTTTGTGGTGTGGTGCTGTTTGCGTGGGCGCTGGCGGCACAGGAGTATTACAGCGTTCCGGGCGTGGATGCGCCGGAGCTGGCGCGGCGGGCGGTACTCGGTGGGCGTGCGCACGCTGGAGATCGTCAACCCGGGGCAGGCGGACATCCTGCATTTCGACAAAGCGACGGGGAAAGCGCCGCAGTACGACCGTCCGCTGACGCTCGAGGTCTGGTATCCCGCGACCATCCCGCAGGGCAGGGAAGAGCGCACGATCTATGAAAGCGCGATGCCAGGGAATCCGGAGCGTCTGCCGCCGGGAATGCCCAAAACGTTTCGGATCGCGGGCAAGGCGCTGCGCGATGCGCCGCCCGCAAAGGGCGAGCGATTTCCGCTGGTGGTGGTGTCGCACGGCTATCCGGGGTCGCGCACGTTTTTGAGTTACCTGACGGAGAACCTGGCGTCCAAGGGATACGTGGTGGCAGCGATCGACCACACCGATTCGGTGGATGGCGCGGTTCGCGGATTCCAGAGCACGCTGCTCAACCGGGCGAGCGATCAGCTGTTCACCATGCAAGCGCTCGAGCAAGAGTCGCAGAAGGCGGACGATTTTCTGCACGGGTTGCTGGATGCGTCGAGAGTGGCGATTGTCGGTTACTCGATGGGTGGCTATGGAGCGCTGGCCAGCGCCGGCGCGGGTTACCGCAGGAAAAGCCCGGCGATGACGTTCGTTCCTGGAGGGTACTTCGAGGAGTGGACGGCAGGGAATCCGAAATTCGCAGCGCGCCGGCGCGAGAATCTCAAAGCGCTGGTCGCGATTGCGCCGTGGGGCGCGCAACCGCCGTATCTGTTGTGGGACGACGAGAGCCTGGCGGCGATCCACATTCCTTCGTTATTCATCGCGGGCGATCAAGACGATGTTTCCGAGTACGAGCAGGGAACCAAGCGTGTGTTCGAGCATGCCATCCATTCCGAACGATGCCTGCTGGTCTACGAAAACGCGAACCACAATGTGGGCGGCAACCCGCCTCCGCCGGAAGTGGTGGGCGATTTTACGACGCGCGAGCATTTCGACGAGCCGGTGTGGCGAAAGGACCGGATTACGGCGATCAATCAGCACTTCATTACGGCGTTTCTGGATCTGTATTTGAAAGGCGACGAGAGCCGGCGCGCGTATCTGCATCCGGTGGCGGAGAGATCGAACGACGGGAAGTGGCCGCTGAAGCAGGGCGAGCCGGTGGGCGCGGCGTTTAGCGACGGGAAGACGTACTGGAAAGGATTTCAGCGGCGCTGGGCGACGGGGCTGGAGATGCACTGCAAGGCGGGGGAGTAGAGAAGATCAGCAGCATTCCGCAAGAAGCACGGCAGATGCAAATGGAACTGACGGCAACGCCCATCTGACCTATTTTTGGCTCCACTCGCGCTGATTGGCGTCATCGGGAACCGCACGAGGGTCTACGAGGTGATGAGAGGCGACCGCGGCCTTCCCTCGCCATGATCCGCCGGCTGCATAAGCGATTCGATTCGGAAGGTAGAAAGAGAAGGCGTGCGGCGTGAGTAAGGGCCGTGTCGCCCCGTCTGCGATGTGTAATGTCGCGACAGATGAGTCAGTCAACGGCCTGCGGTCAACAACGAATCATGAAGACCGCTTGCTACGGTCGCGGTAAGCCGCTGGCTCAAACGCACGCTGCGAGCGCGGCCGTTGTGCGTTCGCAAATCGCGTCGGGAGATCCGGTGGCGGCAACCGGCAGCAGCAGGCCCAGACCCGAGTAGAACTGGATCAGGGGCATGGTGCTGCGTTCGTAGGCCTCCATCCGGACCTTGACGGATTCCGGGCGGTCATCCTCGCGCTGATAGAGCGGGCCGCCGCAATGATCGCACACGCCTTCGCTTTTGGGTGGCTGCCCCGTGACGTGGAAAACGGCTTTGCACTGCTTGCAGGTGCGGCGGCCGCTCAGCCGCGAGACAATTTCATCCAGCGGCAGTTCGTAGTTCACCACGGCGTTGAGCGAGAGCCGTTCGCTCTCCATGTGCTGTTTCAGCGCCTCAGCCTGGCTCAGAGTGCGCGGAAATCCGTCGAGGATGAACCCGCCGCGGCAACGCAGGCAACCGCTCCGTTCGCGGACCATCTCCCACACCGTGGAATCCGGCAGAAGCTCGCCGCGTCGCATATGCTGCATGGCCGCCGTCATGGCCGGCGTTTGTTCACATTCAGGGCGGCCTCCAGGGGCACGGAAGACATCCCCGGTGGAGAGATGGCAAGCGCCCAGGCGCTGGCTCAACAGCAGGGCTTGGGTGCCCTTGCCCACGCCCGGCGCTCCGAGCAGGACCAGCCGCCAGGGGGACTCAAGATCGCCGGGCATCGAGCACGCGGCGGAAGGTCCCTGAAGCCAGGCGGCCCGATCGTTCTTGTTTTGTGGGTTCATGTGAGATACCTTCGACGAAATTGCTGCAGACTTTAGCCTACGGCAAAGCGATCCTCAGTGTAAAAGAGGGTGCTGGCATCCTGGAGAGCCGAGGGGGATCAAGCGGATGAGAGGCTTCGGCTGGCTGCTCGAATTGTGTTGCGCTTACGTTATTGTAAGAACTGTGAGGTCGAAGACGAATCTTTGCGGCTCATTGCAAAAAAGTGGGCTTCAGCGAACCACCGTAAAGGCCAATCGGCGACCTGGTCCGAAGCGAAAGATGGCGAAGTCATCGTCGAGCGATGCCACGCGATCGATGCCGAGCCGGCGCATGACGGCGAAGCTGGTTCGGTCCACCATCGAGAAGTCCTGATCGCGATAAGATCTGCCGATTTCCCAAGCTGAAGCCAGGTCCGCCGCACCCACAATCTCAACGATAGCGGCGCCGGATCGCAGGCCTTCCCAAAATCGCTCGGCAGCCCGGCGACCGAGCCGGTGCCGGATCAACGTCCAGGTCTCAACCAAAATGTGATCGGTAGTAACCAGCGGCTCGCCGCCTGAGAGGGCGGCCTTAGCACGGTTGTTATTGGCATCCGATTTGTCCGCGGCGGCATACCAGATGGAGGTGTCGACAAAGAGGCTCATGCAGAACGTCGGGGCTTGCGGCCGCTTGATCTAAAGGCTTCTGCGAGCATCGCGTCCTTCTTCGCGGCAACATCGGAGCCGCCGGATGCACCTAGATCAAAAACCAAGGACGGCTTGGCCCTTGGCTGCGCTCCGCCCAGGTCGCGCGCGACCAGGCGCCTGAGGTATTCGGCGAGGGACACACCCATATCGCTGGCACGCTGGCGCGCGCGGCGCTGAATTTCCGGCTCGAGCGTGATCTGCGTGCGTGACATCATGATGTCACCATCATAGCGTATCGGCCCCCGCGCTCTGCTAAAAATGCGTCTGTCCCCTTTAGGGCCCGGTCGAACGCGCTCTGGCGATGTGGTTGGAAATCGGTCGGCCAAGATGATCGTGGGAACCAGCCATCGAGTCCATCACACGCGCGTTTCGCGATAATCAAACCATGAACGCTCTTCATTGGCCGCGGAAACTGGCTGCCGCCGGCGTGCTCTCTGTAGTCGCCCTGGCCCAGACCCCTCGTCCCGGCGAAAGCAGCCTCGAACTCGATCCGTCTCTCTTCGTGCAACTTCCGGGAGGCAAGAGCACCCCCGGCGCCGTCCAACTGGTCTGGATTCCGGAGCCGCTCGTAAAATACTGCATCGGGAAAACCCACCAGCAATGCGCCTCCATGGATTTTTGCATTCGCACCACAACCAAGAACGTCGCCACGTGCCGGAACCTGGCCCTGGATCTGGCGCACTTGCCCGCCTACCCTGCGGACATGCGTCCCAGGCGCATGCTCAGCATCACCCTCTATCTTGCCCGAATGAAAGGCTGGGAAGAACTACAAGACTATGTCGCGCGCGCACCCAAGGACCGGCTCGAACATTTCTCCCCGCTGGCGCGAATCAAGGCCAAAGTCACATTCACCCGAACTCCCGACGACGATGGATTTCGAGTGCTCGAAATCCTGTCCGTCCCCAAACTCTGAGGACGTTTGGAAGAAGAGGTTGGGGAAAAGGGGACATTCCCCTTTAGGGTCTACGAAGTTTCCACGGTTGGAAGATACCCTAGCCCTGTAAGCCGAATGGCTAGAGCCTGTGCGCTGACGCCGTAACGCTTAGCCAGAGACCGAAACGTCTCATCGTCCGTCAGGTCAAGCTCTCTGCCCTCCAGGTCCTCTTTTAGCAGCCGAGCCGGCATCAACAGTTCCGCGGCAAACCGGTTCGCCTCCATTTCATCCTCGTCGAGTCCGAGACTGGATACCTCGCTGCGCAGCCGTACCATGAACCCGTGGTCCACGTGGAGCTCATGCAATTCATGAAGCAGCAAGTGGCCTAATTCATGTGCGATCGTGAACCGCTGGCGCACCGGTGCCTGATGCGTGTTGACGCCAATGATGATCTCGCTTCCCCGACGGAACAGGAACCCGGACAGATCGCCTTCTTGGTCTTCCAGGAATATGCGTGCACCACGGCCGCGTGCAATCCGCCGCACCGGGACGGGCGGCTCTGCCACTTCGAACTCATCGAGCAACTCGCTTACGAGCTTCTGAATCTTGAAGCGGCGAATTGGCATTTGTTTTGTTCTTCGACTCCTCTCTCGATGGCAGGCCGATGCCCCTCGAGATGAAACCGCGCACAGCCGGCCGGTACCCGCTTAGATCGGGATTGGCGGGTGGCTTTTTCTCAATTGGGAGGGGGATCAGGTCGCGTGGTTCTACGTTCAATACACGCAATAGGTCACAGAACGTGTGCAGCAGAATCTTCTGCCGTCCCTTTTCGATGTTGCTGACTGATGTTCTGTTGAGGCCGACAGCCTTCGCTAGGTCCTCCTGCGACAATCCGGAGGTCTTACGCGCCTTTCGGAGCGTTTGACCAAAGCGGGGGTAGAAATCCTTCTCCATTGAGCAACTACATAGTCAGCATACGATGAATGATTCTCAATTGCACAGAGTAATAATACGTTTGTATATCGTGCATCCAATTTGGCCGCTAGAGAAGTTGCATTGTGCTACAATCAAAAACTTGAGGCTGGAGTTTTAGGGTGGATTGCGGGCCCCGCCGCAATCGCTCACAAAACTGAAGGATACGTAACAGGAGAATCGACATGGCAGAGCCTGGGAGATGTAATTGGACTGGCGCCAGCGGTACGAAGTATACGTACTTCGTTTACGCGCTCCCCGTCAATTTCAACGCCAACCAGGATGGCAACTACATCTATTCAAGGAAGAACGACAAAGGCCAATGGCTTCCCGTCTACATAGGCCAGGGTGACCTAGCAGACCGGATCAGCGACAACCACCATCGAGCCGACTGCATCAGGAAAAAAGGTGCAACCCACGTCCAAGTCCACCTCAACACGAAAGAGAAAGAGCGGACCGACGAGGAGGCGGATCTTCTGGCGCACTATACGAATGCCTACACGCCGAACGGCTGCAATGTGAAAGAGGGTGGCTAAGGCCGCCCGCGTGATATCGAGGGAGATCGACGCATAAGGAGAAACGTTATGAAGGTGAACAACGTTAACGGTACCAGTGGCACTACCTGCAGATGCAGTAGCTGGTTGGAGCATTGGAAGAAATTCAGTGGCTCGACCATTCCGACATACTGCCCCGTAGAAAAGTGCCTTGAAACGGACTTGGTGGGCGCCCACGTCCAGAAGGACAGCACCACTGACAAGAATTGGTACATCGTTCCGCTCTGCAAGAAACACAATGGCGAGACCGGCAAGTCTCTGGAAATCGGCGCTTACACACTCGTTTCTGCCAATGTGGGCCAGACCTGCGGCAAGAAGTAGTTAGGAATAGGCGATATGGCCGACGATTACGAATTCACAGCAGATGAAATCGAAATGGCGTTCGATCTGGCGGATGGCCGGTGCGAGTGCTGCGACAAACGGCTGTCTTGGGGCAACAGCCGCGCAAACCCCGGCCCGGGGCAGTGGGAGGCGCATCACGGCAACCGCTCCAGCCCTGTTATTCTCTGCACCGGAGAACCCGAGAATTGCCACTTGAATTGCGGCCACGGCGGCGACTACCAGAATCCCGGAGTGACGCCGCGCGGCCACCGGTAGCGACGTTGAAACAGGGCGCTATGACGGATGCCATCGCGTCGCGTTGTTAGGAGCCAGCGAATTTGAAAGGAGTAAGAAGGAGTAATCTCTATGGCGAGAAAAACCGTATCATTCAATCAGCATGGGATCAACAAATTGCCTGACAACAAACCGGTCGTCTACAGGATTGTGACCGAGAGCGGCAAGAACAACTATACCGGGGTTGCCCAGCGTGGACGTGTACAAGACAGGGTCACGGAGCACCTGGGCTCTGGCAAGGACCCCGTTCCGGGCGCCAAAGTTGTGATTGAGCAACATAGCAGCATTGATGAAGCCCGAGCGCAGGAGCAGCGGATCATAGCGCGAAGTCAGCCCAAGTACAACGAACAGGGCAAGTGACGCCGGACCAGGCGAGCACCGGCTTCGGGAGAAAAGGGGAGAAAAGGGGACAGGCGCAATTATGGTGGGCTCTTGGAAAATGCTTCTGTCACCTTTAGGCTAAAGGCTTAGGCGCGGCGCGGTCAACTCGCCTTGCGCAGGACATCCTCCACGGCTTCTGGGTGCTTGGCGATCACGGCCAGCAGCACACGAGTGGGTGCGTCTGGGTGAGACCGGCCTTGCTCCCAGTTCCTCAGGGTTGCCGGCGGAAAGCCGAACTTGGTTGCGAATTGCGCTTGGCTCAGCCCCATCTTCCGGCGGACGCCGCGAATATCGATCTCCGGAACATCTACCAGCGTCACGCGAACACGTTCGTTCTGGCCCCTCGTCCAAGCAATGGCCTGCTCCAGTCCTTCAATGATGCGTGCGCCAACAGTCGGCCGTTTCACCCGGCGGGTATCCCGCGACCAACATCGGCACGAGGCGTTTCATCGCGTTGCGTTCGGCTCGCGTGAGGAAAAGGGGGACAGTTCTGAGCCATGTCGCCCGAGGCGACACCCGCGAGCATGAAAATGCCAGAGGGCTCGTGCGAGAGGGGACAGGCACCACCGTCCACGACGAGATGGCCGGTATTTTGCACCCGGCTCGATTAGGGACGGTGGAGCCAGTCCCCGAAGGGCTCGACTTGCAGCGAATGAATCCGTCGCGTCTATTTTCAAGAGAGACGCATTTATTCAGCTCCAGCAGGCGATGTTTTCTGTGGGGCCCAATGGAAAATGCGTCTGTCCCCTTTAGGCCGGGAAGCCGAAGGCGGCTCCCTCCCACAAGCGTTTCTCGTGCACTATTTTGGCTTCGAAGCAGGCGGGTGGGGAGTTCTGGTCTCTCTGGGCGTGCCAGCGGGCTTTTTGCTACTCGCACTCTTTTGTTGCAGGTCCCTCCAATCCACTTCGAATTTCCCGGGATTCTCGTGATCAGATCTTGCACGCAGCTCCCGGACCTGCCCCTCGATTCTGGTTGCCTCGGCCTTCCTGTGTGTCTTTCGCAGCAGACCAGCATAGTTGCACAGCGTCGTCAACACGTCAGGATGGGCGGGATCCAAGGAATGCTCGGCTATCTTCAGCGCCCGACCGAACAGGGGCTCGGCATCTTGGTACTGCTTGTCTAAGTAGTATGTTGCCGCCAGAAGACTGAGCGTCTTGAAGACTTCCGCATGCTCCGGCCCAAGCGTTGTCTCCTCAATCGCGATGGCGCGACGGTAGAGCAATTCGGCTTCCCCATAGTGACGGCTTGCGCGTTGAAGGGTCGCCAAATTGGTGAGCAGTGCCGAAGCGCAGGGGTGCTCGCGTCCTAGTGATTCCTCGCAGAGGCCCAAAGCTCGTCGATACAGCATCTCGGCATCGTTAAATCGAGCCTCGCCCCGGTACACGCTAGCCAGGTTGTTGAGGGCCACGAGCAACTCAGGATGCTCGGGCCCGAGTGTCGCGCTCCAAACTTCAATTACCTTTGTGAGAAGCGGCTCGGCCTTGTGGTATTGCTTCTCGAACAGATACATTTCCGCCAAGTTGTTCCAGATCCTAGCGGTATCCGGGTGCCGGCTTCCCAGCGCTTTTTCCCGAATCGAGAGCGCACGCCGATAAAATCGTTCTGCCTCCCGGAAACGCGCGAGCGCGGAGCAGATCCGGCCGAGGGCGACCAATCTCGCTGCCAGCTGCACATCATCCGGGCTTGGCGCTCTCTCACGGAGTGCCAGAGCGCGCCGATAATTCGACTCCGCCTCCGTGTAGAGACCGCGAGCAAACTGAATGTCCCCCAGACCCTCCAAGAAGATGGCTGCTCCGGAATCGTCGGGCCCCTGCGCCTGAGATTGGAGCGCCAAGGCGCGACGCGCCAAGGCCTCGGCCTCGTCGTACCGACCCAGGGCGCAATGGAGTTGCGCCAGATTCCGGAGAGTCACCGCAAGGCTCATTGGCTCAGCGAGTCCCTCCCAAACCGCTACCGCGCGGTGGTAAAGTTGCTCTGCTTGAGAATAATCCCCGCAGTTTACTGAGACCACAGCCAGATCATTGAGGCTCCTGGCTACCGCCGGAGGTTCCCCGAGGCCTTCAGCCTTCTGCAGCGCACCACGAAAAGCGGTCAGCGCTTCGGCGTATCGCCCCTGTGCCTGAAATTCGTTGCCGGATGCCATCAACTGCTCCCAAGCAGTACGCTGCCCGAAAGTGAGCGACTGCGTCAGAAGCACACCCAGAATCATTCCCGGTATGACTGGCCGCCGCATCTCAACCTCCTCTCCGGTTTGGCAGCCGGAGCGACGACCGGACCTAAATACGAGGCGTCAGGTGCTACTCATTCGCCTAACTCTTGATAATCGCGAAATGAATTATCGAGATTTCCCGAACAGGTGATTGTGCCTCGTTCACCAGGACGGCTGACAGCACGCCTCCAAACGTCGGAAGCTTGAATGCAGCGGCTTCTTTGCCCTGTTTTGGCCGATCTGTTTACTCACGACCGGGGAGGGTTCTCGTCACAATTGGCGGGAGTCCAGCACACGGAACATGCTTGAGACCCAGGAGGGCTGATAAGAATTCTGCTGCCCTCGAAGGGAACTTGTCCTGGCTGTTTCTTAGCTCTTTGGCGGCCAGAAAGCAATAGTCTATTTGCGTTAGGGTTCCTCCGGGGAATGGAGCCGCAAACGTGCGCCAACAGTCGGAGTTTTCGCCCGGCGGGTATCCCGCGACCAACATTGGCACGAGGCGTTTCATCGCGTTGCGTTCGGCTCGCGTGAGGAAAAAGGGGACGAGGAAAAAAGGTCCAGTTCTGAGCCATGTCGCCCGAGGCGACACCCGCGAGCATGAAAATCCCAGAGGGCTCGTGCGAGAGGGGACAGGCACCACCGTCCACGACGGGCTGGCCGGTATTTTGCACCCGGCTCGATTAGGGACGGTGGAGCCAGTCCCCGAAGGGCTCGACTTGCAGCGAATGAATCCGTCGCGTCTATTTTCAAGAGAGACGCATTTATTGGACTACTCACCTTACTCCCGTCTCAATGTCACCACAGCCTGTGCCTCGGCGGACTTGCCTTCGCCGACCGGGCCTACTTTTTCCGCCGTTTTGAACTTCACGGAAATGCGATCGAGCGGGAGGGCGAGCGTGTCGGCGAGTTTCTCGCGGATGGAGTTGCGGTAGTCCTTTAGCTTGGGGCGCTCGAGAATGACGGTGGAATCGACGTTGACCAGCGCGAATCCGGCGCGCTTCGCGAGGTCGAGAGCGTGCTCCAAAAATTGCAGGCTGTTGGCGCCTTTCCACTGAGGATCGGTATCGGGGAAGTGCATGCCGATGTCGCCCAGGGCGGCGGCGCCGAGGATGGCGTCGGTGATGGCGTGCGACAGAATGTCGGCGTCGGAGTGGCCTTCGAGTCCGAATTCAGAGGGGATGGTCACGCCGCCGAGGATCAGCGGCCTGTGGGGGGCGAGCCGGTGAACGTCCCAGCCCTGCCCGGTTCGGTATTCGCTCAAGAAAGAGCCTGCCGGGCGGTTTCCTGTTCCAGGAACAATCGCGCGAGGTCCATGTCGCCGGGCTTGGTGATCTTGATGTTGCGGTCACTGCCCATCACCACGCGCACTTCCACTTGTTCCAGGCGCTCCACGAGGCTGGATTCGTCGGTGCCGACGAAACCGTCGCGGCGCGCGACCTCGAAGGCCTGCTTCAGCAGATCGTAGCGGAATACCTGCGGGGTTTGCGCCAGCACCAGGCGCTCGCGCGAAATCGTCGAGCGAACTTTGGCGCCGGTCGCCTGCGCGCCGCTCACCTGCTTGACGGTGTCGGTGGGCACGATGCCCACGATGGCCGCGCCGTATTCATGCGCTTCGTCGATAGCCTTGTCGATAATCTCGAGGTCGATGAATGGCCGGACGGCGTCATGTACGGCGACAAGATCAGTATCCGGACTCACGGCCGCCAGAGCGCGCTCGACCGATTCCTGCCGGCTGTTGCCGCCCTCAACCACGCGCACGGGTTTGTTGCGGATCTCCTGGCGGAGCAGCTCGCCCACCGCTTCGAGATCCTCGCGGCGCAAGGCAATCACGATCTCGCTTACGCGGTCGCTCGCGGCGAACTTGCGCACCGTGTGCAGCAGAATGGGTGAGCCCTCAAGCAGCATAAACTGCTTCCGGCTGGTGCCTGCGGTTTCCGCGGACGTGCGCCCCATGCGCGTTCCGAGCCCGGCGGCGGGGAGGATGACAGCTACCTTCATATAGATTCAGTCGTTCGTCTTCGGCTGTGCTGATGGGGAGACGTCCCCCAGTCTCAACTTAGCCCTCGCTCACCGCTTCCGCTTTGCGCGGGGCCGGTGCACGTTCATGCTTCTCGGCCACTACGGAGTGCATGCGGTCGTCGAACTTGCCGAAGATCATTTTACCCGCGGTGGTTTGCAGCACGCTGGTTACGGAGATGTCGATGGTTTTGGAAATCATGCGCTTGGCGTTGTCCACCACCACCATGGTACCGTCATCCAGGTAAGCGACGCCCTGGTTGTACTCCTTGCCTTCCTTCAGAATGAAGACGCGCATGGTTTCGCCGGGCAGGACGATGGGCTTGAGGGAATTGGCCAGCTCGTTGATGTTCAGCACTTCGACGCCGTGAAGCTGGGCGACCTTGTTCAGGTTGAAATCGTTGGTCATGACCTTGCAGGCATACACCTTAGCCAACTCGATCAGCTTCATGTCGACTTCACGGACATGTGGGAAATCGTCTTCCACAATCTGTACGTTCAGGTGCGCCATTTTTTGGATGCGCTGCAAGATATCGAGACCGCGGCGGCCGCGGTTGCGTTTCATCGAATCCGCCGAATCGGCCACGAGCTGCAATTCGCGCAGGACGAATTGCGGGATCACCAGCACGCCGTCGAGGAACCCGGTTTCGGCAATGTCGGCGATGCGGCCGTCGATGATGACACTCGTGTCCAGAATCTTGAAGGCTTTCTTCGGGCCTTTTTCGCCGCCAAAGACGCCACCCAGGGCCGAGAGATTCAGCATGTCGCCTTTATTAGCGCCAACCACCAGGCCGACGTACGTCATCCACAGCAGAAGGAAAAGCTGCAGAAAGTGAAGCGTCGCTGAATTCTCTACGTTAACCCTCGACAGCACGAGCGACATCAGGTAGGCGCCGAAGATGCCCAACACCGACCCGAACGCCGCCCCGATCAGTCTCTTGAGACTCACCTTTTCGACACGCAGTTCGAAAAGAATGATCGCACCGCCAACGGCTAAACCGGCTGCGGCTGCAATAACGGGCGGCAAATGGAAGGGCTGGAAGTAATAGGCGCATGCGCTGATTACAAGGATGAAAATGAGGCGAACAATAGCGAGGTCGAGCACAAGTCACCACCTCCGGGTGGATCTTAGACTGAGCAGGTAAACTGTCTTCACCCCGATCACCGGCTAGAAAGATCGTTGGAGAAGTATACCACTCAGAATGCTCGAAATTTCAGCAATTTTCCCGTGCGAATGGGCTAGGGAAAAACAGGAGCGGCGCTTATTCCTGGCGTAGTGCGCTGACCGGCTGGACGTGCGCGGCGCGACGAGCGGGCACATAACAGGCCAGCAGGCTGACGCCGGAGAGCAGGATGGGAACGGCCAGAAAGACCAGCGGATCCCTGGGGTTAACGCCCACCAGTTGGCTGCGAAGCACCGGAGAAATCAGGATGGCAAGGCCTGAGCCAAGCGCGACCCCAATCAGGGTGAGTGCGGCTCCCTGGCGCAGAATCAGCCGCAAGACCTCGCCAGGATCCGCGCCGACGGCCATGCGTATCCCGATTTCCCGCGTGCGGCGGCTGACCGAGTAAGCGATGACGCCGTAAAGGCCGACGGTCGCGAGCAGCAATCCGAACAGGCCGATCGTAGTCACGAGCTGTGCAATGAGCCGGTTAGCAAAGAGCGCCCCTTGCTGGAAAAAGTGATGAAGGGTCATGACTTCTTGCACGGGCTGGTCCGGATCGAGCCGACGCACCTCGGCCATCACGGGCGCCGCGAAGGAGGCCGGATCGCCCACTGTCTCAAGGTGCAGCGTCATCGGCGGCGTGTAGTGCTGGGAAAAGGGCAGGAAGAAAAACGGCGTCGGAGGCTCGGAAACGTCGTTATATTTCATGTCTTTGACGATACCGACAACCTGGAGGGTCTTTCCTTCGATTGTGATCCGCCCACCCAGAGCGTTGCGATTGGGCCAGTAGCGTTGTGCCATAGTCTGATTCACAATCACCACCGGCGGCGAGGAAGCCATGTCACGGCTGTCGAAGTCACGCCCGCTGACCAGGGGAATCTGCATGGTCGCAAAGTAGTTCTCGTCGATCGTGTTGAAATAAGTGGAGAAGCCCTGCTGATCCCGCTGCGTTTCGTACCCCTCGATGGTCACGACTCGGATCGAATGGGTAACTCCCAGAGGAACGTTCTGGCCCAGAGCCGCTGAACGGACCCCGGGAAGCGTTTTGACCCGCGTGATGAGCTGCCTGTAAAATTCGCGTGTTCGTGACTCGTCATAGCGCAGGGCGGCGGGATCGAACGTCATGAGCAGGATATGGTCGGTGCGAAACCCAGGGCGGAAGTTCAGCGTCTGGACGAAATCCTTGACGAGCAGGCCCGCCGCCACCAGCAGCACGGTGGACACCGTCACCTGGCCGACGACCAGCAAATTGCGGACGTGAAAGCGCCGCTTCCTGCCTGAAACGGCGCGATCGCCCGCCTTCAGCGTTCCGGTGAGATCCGTTTTGAGCATCTGGACCGCCGGCGCAAAGCCGAAAATCAATCCGCTGACCAGGGAGGCGATGGCGCAAAACGCCAGTACGCGCACATCGAGCGGAACGACCAGGCTGATGGGGAAATCGGTCGGCAGACGGATGGAAGAGAGGAACTGCATGCACGCCATCGCGAGCACCAGGCCCGCGGCTCCGCCGAGTACGGCTAGCAGCAGGCTTTCGGTGAGGAACTGGCGCAACAGCCTCGCGCGGCCGGCCCCGATGGCGAGCCGTATGGCGACTTCGCGGGAGCGCGACCCCGCGCGCGAGAGCAGCAGATTCGCGACGTTGGCACAGGCGATTAGCAGCACCAGGCCGGCGATGGAGAGAAGCAGAGCCACCAGCGGAACCAGTGACGAGTCATTGTGCTTGCGAGCTTCGATCTCCGCCAGCACCAAAACACTACGCCCGCGATTGGTGTCCGGGTAGGCTTGTTCCAGGTTCCGTGCGATGGTGGCGAACTCCGACTGGGCGTCGCGGGCAGCGAGGCCCGGCCGCAGCCGTCCATAGACAGCCAGGTTCCTGTGGTCGCGACGGTCGAGCGGATCCTTCTCCGCTCCTGACACCCGGGGCCACATTCCCATGGGCAGGTACATTTCTTCGTGGACGAAGAGCTGCAAGCCCGTGAAGCTCGCTGGCGTGATGCCGATCACGGTGAAGTCGATGTTATTCAAACGAATCCGCCGGCCGATGACAGACGGATCGCCTGCGAAATGGGATTGCCATGCAGCATGGCTCAGCACGGCGACCGGCTGTTGGTCCTCGTCCGCCCGGAAACCCCGTCCCAGTGGAAGCCTCACACCCAAGACATCGAAGAAGTCGGTGGTCACCGCCGAACCAAGCTTGACCTGTGCGGGCGCCGCAGGGTTGGCCCGGAAGCCAACCAGGACTTGAGCGAATGCTGAGAGACCGGCCAGGCTCCGCGTCTGTTTCCGGAAGTCTGTGTAGTCCGCGTAAGAACAAGAGCCAGAGTCGTCACCGCGCGCCGTGCTGAGGACGCGCACGACCTCGCCTGGCCGCTCGACCGGCAGAGGGCGCAGGAGCATGGCGTCCGCGAGGCTGAACATTGACGTGTTGGCCCCGATGCCGACGGCCAGCGAGACCACGGCCACGGCGGTGAAACCAGGGTGGGCAGCCAGCATACGGAGTCCGTAGCGGAGGTCCTGCAGGAAAGTTCGCATGTTAGAAGTACGTGTTTAGCTGGTCAGCAGTTCCCGCCGTTCCCGGTGATAGGCAGCCAATTTCTGGTTGGCCGCGACGATGGTTTCGACTTCGGCGGCGATTCGATCGAGATCCCTGCCGGGAATCGCGACGTACATCTCGTCATCGCCCAGCCCGGTGTACGTGCGATTGCCAATGCACCCCGCGCTGGCCACGACGCCCTGAGCGAGAGCCGCTGGAATCGCCATGCAGGTGGGGCGTCCCAGCATGGGCAACTGCGCGGCCACACCAGCGCGCATGGCGGCTTCTTCGAGCAACATCAAAGACGCAGGCCGGCCCGAGAACAGGACCACGTCGGGGTCGACCGGCGTGTCGGCCAGTGGCGCGTAGATCACCGCGGCCGGTGTGCTCGGGAGTCGAAAAACGCCGGGAATGTCCTCCATACGGATGTAGCCGACGCCGGCCATCAGCCCGAGAGTCTGCTCGAGTTCGGCCGCGCGATTCTCCGGCAGAGGGACATTGTGTGTGTAACCTCCAACCGGGCAGTTGAAGTGATCCGAAGGGACGGTGTAGAACGTCCGTCCTTCGGCGGCGATCCGCCAGAAGCTGCATCCCGAGGGTACGGTGCCAGTGAATTTCGGAACACCGGGTGGCGGGCTGTCGCGGAACGTCACGGCCACGGGCCTTCGCCCCAGGGTTAGCGGACCGGCAAACCGGTCCTCAAGTTGTTTATAGGCTAGCATGATCATCCAAGTATATTTGACTGGGCGGGGGCTATCGCTTGACCCCAGCTAGCCAGTTCAGGTACACGTTCACCGGGCGGGCCCGGCGCCCCTCGAACACGCCGCTGATCAGAAACTGCTGTCCGTCCGGGCGCACATCATAAGTCAGATTGTCCGGCTCCAGATCATGCGTGTCGAAGAGCGCGAGGGGGACACCAGCCTGAAATGTTGAGCCCGCGTACACCGGGACCGCCATCATCTTGTTGTCGAGCGATTTGAAGAACAGCTCCTTGCCATCACAACGCCATCGCGGCCAGGTGCCGCCGACGGTTGAGACTTGCCATGTCTCCGCCGAGCCGGTTGCGCGTGCGCCCTGGAAGGATCGCACGTAGACCTCGTAACGCCCCGATTTGTCGGACCAGAACGCGATCCAGCGCCCGTCGGGAGAAAACCGCCCGTCGCCCTCATTGAACTCGGTCTGGATAACCGACATGGGTTTCTTGTTGCCACCGAGAGGCAGCACCTTAAGATCCCATTTCGTCTTCGGCTCCAGTTCGGCGTAAAGAAGGAACCGCCCATCGCGCGACCAATCCATGGGAACCGCCACATGAGCCGTTTTCAGTAGCAGTTCGTCGCCGCTCTCACCACCGGCGTTCTTCAGGTACAGGCCGTAATCCGGCGGTCTGACCAAACCGTAAGCGATCCGCCGCCCATCCGGCGACCATGCGGGTAACAACTGAGCGCCGGATCCAACCGTGAGTTGCGACCTCGAGCCGCTGACGGAATCCAACAGCCAGATGTTCCCGGTGGGCGGCGCCAGCGATTCCAACCTGCTCAATGCGACCCGCTTGCCATCCGGCGAAAGACTGGGATTGAAGTATGGTCCTCGGGGGCCCTCGATTTGCCTGCCGCTGCGGTCGAACCACGCTAGCTGCCGCGGAGCTATGGGCTGGCTGCGCCACGCCAGCGCACCGTTGGCGGACACGGAAAGATCGCTGGCATGGCTGTTGAACCCGCGGCCGATGTGATCAGCAACGATGAGCGGCTCACCGGTGAATACCAATCGTTGCGAATCAAAAGCCCGAGCCACCAGGTTTCCACCGAGTGGGTACAGCAGGTATCGGGGCGGGGCGTAAGCGACGCGTGCATCGCCGCTCATCAGGCGGCGGGCATTCCTTGCGTCCTGTCCGGCTCTGGTGTCTCCGGCGAAGATACCGCTGTTTTCCGCCCGGTTACTGATCGCCACATAGAGAAAGTGGCGTCCGTCGGGGAGGAACTCGGGTTGCCGATGCGAAACCTCCTGGCGCCCCGGGTCAAGAGCGGTGGCCTGGACCGGTGTGCCACCGGCGGCCGGGACCTGCGACAGTCCGGCCGCACTGCCCGCAGCGAAGATGATGGTCCCTAACGCCCCCCACGAGCCGCCGCGGCCGTCGAGCGCAGGGCAAAGGGTTTTGGGCGGCCCACCACTCGCGGGAACGCTCTCCAACTGTCCATCGGCGAAGAACGCCAGATATCGGCTGTCAGGCGACCAGAACGGATAGGTGGCATTCGCCGTGGCGGCTAACGGTTGTGCGGTTGCCCCATCCAGCGGCCGCACCCAGAGCTGGCTTTTTCCGGTATCGTCCACACCGATGAAAGCCAGCCGCCTGCCATCCGGGGAGATCGCTGCTGGTCCTGCGACTTCGAGGCCGGCGAATGCGACGTTTTCCGGCGGGTAGATCGCAAACTTCGTTACTGGGGGCTTCGCACATGAGCACCAAAACGCCGATGCCACCAACGCGGCCGTCGCGATTGTCCAAACCCGGGGACGCAGCATCATTACGGCATAAACTGCCGCAGGTAACGGGCGCTCTGCGTGAGCGACGCCTTGCGCTTTTCGAGCGAACCTTCGTAGGCGCGATCCTCGACTTCCACGCACACGGGGCCGTCGTAGCCGGTGTCGGTGAGGACCGAGAAGAACCGGCTCCAGTTCACGTCGCCCAGGCCGGGGAGCTTGGGTGTGTGGAAATCGTTCGGAACGGCCATGATGCCGACGTCGTTGAGCCGGCCCTGGTCGAGACGCACGTCCTTGGCGTGAACGTGGAACATGCGGTCGCGGAATTCGCGCAGCGGTTTCAGGTAATTCATGCGCTGCCAGATGAAGTGCGACGGATCGAAATTGAGGCCGAAGTTAGGGCTGGGGATATCCTCGAAAGCGCGCCGCCAGATACGGGGCGAAGTCATGAGGTTCTTGCCGCCGGGCCATTCATCTTTGGTGAACGCCATGGGACAGTTCTCGATGCCGATCTTGACGCCTTGATCCTCGGCGAACTTAATGAGCGGCCGCCAGGTTTCGAGAAAGCGGGGCCAGTTGTCATCGACGGATTTCGTCCAGTCGCGGCCCACGAACGAGTTGACGACGCCGACGCCGAGCAGCTTTGCGGCCTGAATGACGTGGCGGATGTGCTCCACATAGACGCGCGCCTCGGCCGGATCAGGCGTGAGCGGATTGGGATAGTAGCCGAGCCCGCTGATGGCGACGCCGGCTTTCTTCATGGTTTCGTTGACACGCCGGGCGTCGTCCGCGGTGAATCCGACCACGTCGACATGCGTGACGCCGGCGTATCGCCGCTCGGCTTTGCCTTTGGGCCAGCACATCAGCTCGACGCAGTCGTACGCGTTGGCGGCGGCGAATGCGGCTACTTCATGGAGCGCCAAATCCGGCAGGATTGCGCTGACGAATCCCAGTTTCACCATGGGGATCAGTATGCCACAGGGGGCGGGACCGTCAGGTTGGCTGTCTAAAGTTTTACCCTGAGCGGTCGATATTTCCTCTGTGAAGCTGCGGATCGCTGTGGCGTTGTGCGTAGTGTGGACGGTGGGCTTTGTGCAGGCGCGTGACAAGGCGCCGGACCCGCAGGATCTCTCCAACCTGGATATCGAGCAGTTGATGCAAGTGAAGGTGGAGGCGGCCTCGCTGCATGAACAGAGCCTCCAAGATGCGCCCGCCAGCGTGACCGTGATCACGCAGGACGAGATTCGCCGGTACGGATGGCGGACGCTGGGCGAAGCGCTGAGCTCTGCGCGGGGCATCTACTCCAGCTACGACCGGAGCTATCATTTCCTGGGCGTGCGAGGGTTCTCGTTGCCGGACGATTATGGTACCCGCCTCCTGGTCATGGTGAACGGTCACAACATGGTCGACAATGTCTTCAGCGAAACTGCTTGGTTTGGGCAGGATTTCCCGCTGGACATGACTCTGGTCAAGCGGATTGAGATCATCCGCGGGCCGTCCTCCGCCTTGTACGGGAGCAACGGCATCTTCATCACGATTAACGTGGTAACCATCGCTCCCGAGGAGTTTAAGGCCGCCGAGGTGCGGATGGAGGTGGGGAGCTTCGGCGAGAAGAAAATCCAAGCGGCTTCTTCCATACCGTTCGGCCACGACGCCACCCTTCTACTGTCGGCCTCCGTGTTCAACAACAGCGGCGAACACTCCATTTACCTTCCCCAATTCAATTCCCCGGCCACCAATTACGGGCGTGCCATCGACATGGATGGCGAAAAAGGATATCACCTGTTCGGCAATTTGAGCTGGCGCGGCTGGAGCGTGATCGCGCTGCTCGGCGCTCGCGACAAAATTCAGCCCATCTCGTGGGGTGAGACCGTGTTCAACGACCGCGGCACCCGGGGCCTGGACAGCCGCAATTTCATCGATGCCACCTACACGCACAGCTTCGATTCGTCGCGCAGCCTACAGTGGCGCACGTATTACGACAGTTTCCGTTTCCGCGGTGTTTTCCGCTATCCGGACGGTGACGGCATTGAGGACAACCGCTCGTTCTACTACGGCGACTGGGTCGGAAGCCAGCTTAGTTACCGGTTCCCGGTGCCCCGCTTCGGCTGGCTGACCGTGGGCGCCGAGGGCCGGCTCGATTTGCGCGCGCTTCAGCAGGACATCGACGTCAAGCCGCAGGATAAACAGTTTCTGAGCGTCGACAAACGCGACAAGTCATTCGCGATTTTTGCGCAGGATGAATGGGACCTGACGCGCACGTGGAAGCTGAACCTGGGAGTGCGGCTCGATCGTTCCAATTACCGGGATGGTTTTGTCTCCCCGCGCGCCGCGTTGATTTATCAGCCTTCCGCACGGACATCGTACAAGTTCCTTTATGGCCGGGCCTTCCGCAATCCCAGCGCTTATGAGTTGTTCTACGACGACGGCGGCCTAACCGAGGTCGCCAACCCCACGGCTCGCCCGGAAAAGGCAGATACCTTCGAGTTCAGCGTCGAGCGCAAGCTCAACCGCCAGCTCAATGCCCTGGTATCTGCGTATCAATACCGGATCAACGATATGTTGGTTGTGGAATACCTGCCCAGCGGTGCAGCCCAGTATCAAAACCAAGATAAAGACCGCGCGTCCGGAGTGGAAATCGAGTTCAACGGCCATCTAATCCGCCGGCTGGAGTTCGTAACCAGTTGGGCCATGCAACGTGCCGTCAATTTTTCACACAACTATCCCCTAGCGAATTCTCCCGGCCAGATTGGCAAACTACGGCTTTCCGTGCCCCTTTTCACGAACCGGCTTTCGCTCGCCAGTGCTTCACAGTACATGGGATCGCGGCAGACGCTGGACGGCGCCACCCTTTCCCCTCTCTTTCTCACGGACATCACCGTCGGCACCACGCGGATTGCGCCCAATCTCAATTTTCAGGCGGGCGTGCGCAACGTATCCGGAGTCAAATACTCAGACCCGATCGCGCTCTATGAGAAAGTTGACACCATGCCCGTCCCTGGGAGATCGCTCTTCGTGGCTCTGACCTGGCACACCTCGAACTAGCAGAGTGCGCCGTGAATTCGTTAGCACGGGCGAAACCGCTTGCTTAGCGCGCGGCTCAGTGTCAAGCGTCAAGTCCGGTAAAATCGCGCTTACGATCCGAATTTCATTGTCGGGATCAGTAGGCCACAGGGAGTGAGTCAGCCGGTTTCGCGTCTCTACAGTCTTGCACTGAGGTGCCGATGTTAGCTATATGAACCTGCGGCTCGCAATGGTGGTGTGCCTGGTGTTGACGGCGGGCTCTGTGCAGGCGAAGGACAACGCACCGGACCAGCAGGATCTCTCCAATCTGGACCTCGAGCAGTTGATGCAGATCAAGGTGGAGGCGGCCTCGCTGCATGAGCAGAGTCTCGAAGACGCGCCGGCCAGCGTCACCGTGATTACTCAGGATGAGATCCGCAGGTATGGATACCGCACGCTGGGCGAGGCGCTCAGCTACGTCCGCGGGATGTTCGTTACGTATGACCACACCTATCACTTTCTCGGAGTGCGGGGTCTGTCGACGCCTGGAGATTACGGGACGCACTTTCTGGTGATGGTGAATGGACACAACATAGCCGACAACATTCTCAGCCAGACGACGTATTTCGGGCAGGATTTCCCGGTGGACATGACGCTGGTGAAGCGTATTGAGATCATTCGCGGGCCTTCCTCTTCGCTGTATGGGAGCGATGGAATGTTCGCCACGATCAACGTCGTGACCATCGCTCCCGAGGAATTCGGCGGGACTCAGGTGCGAGCCGAGGCGGGCACTTTCGGCGAGAAGAAACTGCAGGCAGCGTCCTCCATACCACTCGGCCATGGAGCGACGCTGCTGCTGTCCGGAGCGTTATTTAACGATGCTGGCGTACACTCGATGTACATTCCCGCAGAGGATTCGCCGGCTACGAACTTTGGGCGCGCCATCGACATGGATGGGGAGAAGGGATATCACCTGTTCGCGAACCTCACCTGGCGCGACTGGAGTGTTCTGGCGGTGTTCGACGCCCGGCCGAAGATCCAGCCCGTCTCCTGGGGTCCGACCGTTTTCAACGATCGCGGCAGCCGGGCGATTGACAGCCGAAATTTCATTGACGCCACCTATACCCACAACTTTGACGAGTCCCGGAGCCTGCAGTGGCGAATGTACTACGACAATTACCGCTTCCTGGGCATCTTCCGCTCTCAGACACCAGACGATATCGCCGACAACCGCGACTTCTTCTACGGAGACTGGGCGGGCACACAGTTGAGCTACCGCTTTTCAGTCCCTCATTTCGGCTCGCTCACTGTGGGTGGAGAAGGGCGGTTCGACCTGCGCACTCTGCAAAAGGCCGTATACGACCAGGCGGACCAAGGGCCATCTCTCAGCATCGACAAACGCGACCGGTATTTGGGCATCTTTGCACAGGACGAATGGGACCTGACGCGCGCGTGGAAGTTGGATCTGGGGGCGCGGCTCGATCATTCCGCATACCGGAATAGCTCCGTCTCGCCACGCGCCGCGTTGATCTATCAGCCGTCCACACGAGTTTCTTACAAGTTTCTTTATGGACGGGCCTTCCGAAATCCCACCGCTTTTGAGTTGTTCTACAACGATCCAACAGTGGCAACGCTCGCCAACCCATCGGCGCGGCCGGAGAAAGAAACAACATTTGAGTTCGTCGTCGAACGCAAGCTCACACGCCGGCTCAATGCGCTCTTGTCAGCATACCGATATGACGTCCGCGATCTGTTGGTTGGAGAGTACACTGCCGGCGGTGAATTCCAGTATCGCAACGCCGGCCGCGATCGTTCCTCAGGTCTGGAGATGGAACTGAATGGCCACCCGTTTCCATGGCTGGAGATGGTGGCCAGTCTGGCGGTGCAGCGTGCCGTCAATACTGACCACAATTATCCGCTGGCCAATTCACCCGGCCAGATCGGCAAGCTGCGCCTTTCTGTGCCGCTGTTCACGCACCGGCTTTCACTGGCCAGCGGTTCGCAGTATCTGGGATCGCGGCAGACGCTGGATGGCGCTACGCTGCCGTCTCTCTTCCTTACCGATCTCACGGTGAACACCTCGCGCCTGACGTCCAATCTCGACTTTCAGGCGGGTGTCCGCAACCTCGCCGGTATCAAATACGCCGACCCCATTGCGCTCTATGACGCGGTGGAAACCCTGCCTGTACCCGGAAGATCGATCTTCATTGCGTTGACTTGGCACAGCTCGAATTAGACGGCTCAATAGCCTGGAACAACCGCGGGAGCGGCCTGAATCACCGCTAGTCCAAGCCGGCGCCGGCATTCGTCCAGCATGGCAGCGGTTCGCGTTGCGCCCACGCGCGTTACTCCGATCTCTCTGACGCGTAGCAGCATGTCCAGATCGCGGACGCCGCCCGCAGCTTTCACCTGGACGTGCGCGGGCGCGTGCTTCCGCATTAATTGCAGGTCTTCCAAAGTGGCGCCCCCGGAGCCATAGCCGGTGGAAGTTTTCACCCAGTCGGCATTCAGATCGCCGCAGATCTCGCAGAGCCGGATCTTCTGATCGTCTTTCAGGTAGCAATTCTCGAAAATCACTTTGACCTTTTTGCCAGCCTCATGCGCGGCTTCGATCACGGCGCCGAGGTCGCCGCGGACGTAATCCCAATCCCCACTCAGCACTTTGCTGATGTTGACCACCATGTCCAGTTCCTCGCCCCCATCGGCGAGCGCGCGGCGGGCTTCAGCCACTTTGACCGCGGTCGTATGCCCGCCATGCGGAAAACCGATGGTCGTGCTGGCCTTCACCGAACTTCCCGCGAGCGACTCCGCACAGCGTTTCAGGTAATAAGGCAGGATGCAAACGCTGGCGACGTTGTAGGCGAGCGCAAGTTGAATGCCCTGGTCGAGATCGTCGCGCGTCAGCGTGGGATTCAGCAGCGAGTGATCGATCATCTTGGCGATATCGGGATAGCTGTAGTCCATTGCGGCTCCGTTCAGTCTGTATCCAATCCAATCGCGCTGCCACACTCACCCAGCGCCGCCCGTGGCACTCGACGTTCCACGGTTGGTCCAGGCCGCCTTGATAAAGTCCCGGTTCATGCGCGCGATCACCTCGAGCTTGATCTCTTTGGGGCACACCGCTTCGCACTCGCCGATGTTGGTGCAGCTTCCAAAGCCCTCGGCCGCAGCCTGCGCCACCATGCGCATGGCGCGATCAGCGCGCTCGGGCTGTCCTTGCGGGAGCACGCCCAGGTGTGTAATCTTCGCGGCGGTAAACAGGGAAGCGGAGGCATTGGGGCACGCCGCCACGCACGCGCCGCAGCCAATGCACGCGGCGGCATCCATGGCGAGATCGGCATTCTGTTTGGGCACCTGGATCGCGTTGCCGTCGGGGGCGCTGCCCGCCGGCACTGAAATGTAACCGCCCGCCGCGATGACGCGGTCGAACGCGCCGCGATCCACCACCAGGTCCTTGATCACCGGAAACGCCCGCGCGCGCCATGGCTCAAGATAGAGGACGTCGCCATCTTTGAACTTGCGCATGTGAAGCTGGCAGACGGTGGTGCCGCGCCGCGGCCCGTGCGCCACGCCATTGATGACGAAGCCGCACATCCCGCAAATGCCTTCGCGGCAATCGCTGTCAAACGCGATGGGATCCTCGCCTTTCACCGTCAACTCTTCATTCACCACGTCCAGCATTTCCAGAAACGACATGTCCGGGTTCACATTCCGGGCTTCGTATTGAATCATGCGGCCGGGATCGCTCGCGCTCTTCTGCCGCCAGACGTGTAGCGTAAGGCGCATTTACTTGTAGCTCCGTTGCGTGGGATGCACGTACTCGAACTGCAACGGTTCCTTGTGCAGCTCAGGCGGCTGATCGAGGCCTCGAAATTCCCAGGCGGCGGCGTACGAGTAATGCTCGTCGTCCCTCTGCGCTTCGCCGTCCGGCGTCTGGTACTCTTCGCGGAAATGCCCGCCGCAGGATTCATCGCGGTGGAGCGCGTCGATCGCGATCAGTTCGGCCAGCTCGAGGAAGTCGGCCACACGCCCGGCGTGTTCCAGGGCCTGGTTCATTTCGTTGTCGCGGCCCAGTACGTCCACGTTTGTCCAAAACTCCTCGCGCAGCTCGCGAATCTTGGTGACGGCAAGCTGCAGACCCTTCGCCGTGCGCGACATGCCGCAATGGTCCCAAAGCAGTTTGCCCAACTCGCGGTGAAAAGAGGCTACCGTGCGCTTCCCTTTGATGGCCAGCAACTGTTTCGTCATGGCCGCGACCTCGGCCTCTTCGCGCCTGAACTCGGCGTAATCTGTCTGGACCTTGTCGAGTTTGGTACTCGCCAGATAATTTCCGAGCGTGTAGGGCAAGATGAAGTACCCGTCAGCCAGGCCCTGCATCAGCGCGCTGGCGCCCAGGCGGTTGGCCCCGTGATCGGAAAAATTGGCCTCACCGGCGACGAACAAGCCGGGAATTGTGCTCATCAACTGGTAGTCAACCCAAAGTCCGCCCATGGTGTAGTGGATGGCCGGGTAAATGCGCATGGGGACTTTGTACGGATCCTCGCCGGTAATCCGTTCGTACATGTCGAACAGATTGCCGTACCGCTCGCGGATTCCGCTCGCGCCGAGCCTCTGGATGGCGTCCGAGAAATCCAGGTATACCCCCAGCGCTGTCTCACCGACGCCTCGCCCTTCGTCACAAACGGCCTTGGCATTCCGAGATGCCACGTCGCGCGGCACCAGGTTGCCAAAACTCGGGTATCGCCGCTCCAGATAGTAATCGCGCTCCGGTTCAGGAATCTGGACGGGCGGCCTCTTGTCACCGCACGTTTTCGGCACCCAGATGCGGCCATCGTTGCGCAACGATTCGCTCATCAGGGTAAGCTTGGATTGATACTCGCCCGAGACCGGGATGCAGGTAGGGTGAATCTGCGTGAAACACGGATTGGCGAATGCCGCGCCGTGCTTATACGCGCGCCAGATAGCCGTGCAATTGGACCCGCGGGCGTTGGTCGAAAGGTTGTAGACGTTGCCGTATCCACCCGTGGCCAGCACCACCGCATCCGCCGCGTAGGATTCGATCTTTCCGGTGATCAGGTTGCGCGTGACGATGCCGCGCGCCTTGCCCTCGACCAGCACCAGGCTCAGCATTTCGGTTCGTGGCAACATCTTGACCTGGCCCGCTCCCACCTGCCGCTCGAGTGCCTGGTAGGCCCCGAGCAGCAACTGCTGTCCCGTCTGCCCGCGCGCGTAGAAGGTGCGCGAGACCTGCGCGCCGCCAAATGAGCGGTTGGCCAAAGTCCCGCCATACTCACGGGCGAACGGAACGCCCTGCGCCACGCACTGGTCGATGATGTTGACGCTGATCTGCGCCAGCCGGTAAACGTTGGCCTCACGCGAGCGAAAGTCGCCGCCCTTTACGGTGTCGTAGAAGAGCCGGAAGATGCTGTCGCCATCGTTCTGGTAGTTCTTGGCCGCGTTGATGCCGCCTTGAGCGGCGATGGAGTGCGCCCGCCGGGGGCTGTCTTGAAAACAGAAGCACTGGATGTTGTAACCCAATTCGGCAAGCGTAGCCGCCGCGGATGCTCCGGCCAGGCCCGAGCCGACCACGATGATGTTGTACTTCCGCTTGTTCGCCGGGTTGACCAGCTTCATCTCGAATCGGGCTCTGTCCCAGGCGCTTTCAATCGGTCCCGTGGGGAGGTTCGAATTGAGTTCCATTAGAGGTTTGAGCCCACCAGGCCCGTCCATACGGCAATCGGAATCGAAATGAAACCCGCTGCCATCAGAATCGCCACCCAGGCCGCCAAGCGCTTAATGACCGGCGTGTAGCGCGGGTGGCTAAAGCCCACGGTTTGGAAGATGCTCCAGAGTCCATGGTAGAGGTGCATCCCCAGAAGAACCATTCCCAGGATATAGAACCCCGAAACTGGAACGCGCCGGAAGCTGTAGACCAGGTTCTCGTACGCGCGCAGCTCGCGGAACTGCACGGCGCCGGCGGCGCCGGTTGTGAGATCCAGGATGTGATAAATGACAAACGCGGCAATCATCAAGCCGCTCCATATCATCGAGCGCGATGCCAGGCTCGAGTCGACTGCTTCCTTCTTCACGTAGCCCGCAGGCCGGGCGTCCAGCTTGAGCTTCTGAAGCTGGAGCGAGGCCGTAATGTGCAAAACTACCGAGGCCACCAGCAGCGCGCGCACCGACCACAGCAACAGGGGCATGGAATGCAGGAATGCTGCATACTTGTCCATCTGCTCAGCGCCGAGATAAACCTGCATGTTTCCCGCAAGGTGGCCCACCAGATAGCCGAACAGGACCACGCCGGTCACGGCCATGACGGCCTTTTTCCCGATGGACGCCTGATAAAACCGGATCGCCTTGTGCAGATGACTGTCGATCGCGATGGAGCTCATTTCCAATTCCTCTGATGCTGAACAAGGATCGAGCGCACCACGCGCGCGAGAAAATTCACATGTTCATGCTGAAGTTCCAGTATACAATTCGCTTTCATTGGCGTGCACTCCCGGCTCTCTTATAATGGTTTCAATGTCTTCCCCGGCCGCGGAACTGGTTCCGCCTGCAGTAATCTCCAAGTACGAACCGGTCATCGGCCTGGAAGTGCACGTGCAACTGGCCACCGCCAGCAAGATCTTCTGTGGCTGTCCCACCAGTTTCGGCGCGCCGCCCAACACCAACGTATGCCCGGTTTGCCTGGGCCTGCCGGGCGCACTGCCCGTGCTGAGCCGCGAAGCTGTGGAGATGGCCATGCGCGCGGGTATGGCGCTCAATTGCACCATTGGCCCGGTGTCGCGTTTTGCGCGCAAGAACTACTTCTATCCGGACCTGCCCAAGGGCTATCAGATCTCTCAGTACGACGAGCCGCTCGCCGAGCACGGCCGGGTGGACATCTCAATCGACGGCGCGCCCCGGCGCATCGGCATCACGCGCGTCCACATGGAAGATGATGCCGGCAAGAGCATTCACGAGGGCTTCAGCGATTCCGACCGCTACACGTACGTCGATCTCAACCGCTGCGGCACGCCGCTGATTGAAATCGTAACCGAGCCGGACATGCGCAGCTCGGACGAAGCCTACACGTTTCTGACCGAGCTGAAGCAGGTGATGCAGTTCGTCCAAGTGTCGGCCTGCGACATGGAGAAAGGCCAGTTGCGCTGCGACGCCAATGTATCAGTGCGGCTGAAGGGCGCCGAGAAGTTCGGCACCAAGGCGGAAGTCAAGAACCTGAACTCGTTCCGGTTTTTGAAGATGGCGCTGGATTACGAGATCGCGCGCCAGGTTTCTGTGCTCGAAGCCGGTGGGCGCGTTGAGCAGGAGACCCGCCTTTACAACGTCGCGACCGGCGAAACCGTGGGTATGCGGAGCAAGGAACACGCCCACGACTACCGCTATTTCCCCGAGCCCGACCTGGTGCCGCTGCACGTTAGCGAGGCGTGGCGGGAGCGGGTCCGTGCGGCGATGCCGGAGCTGCCGGCAAAGAAGCGCGAGCGGTTTATTGTCGATTACAAACTGTCTGAGTACGATGCCAATTGGCTCACCGCCGACCGCGCGGTCAGTGAGTATTTTGAAGGAACGGCCACTGCGGCTGGCGACCCGAAGGCCGCAGCCAATTGGATCATGGGCGATCTTGCGGCTGCGTTGAAGGCGGCGGATAAGCAGATCAGCGAATCTCCGGTCACGGAGCGGCATCTTGGGGAGCTGATTCAATTGAAAGCGAAGGGGGACATCACTGGCAAGCAGGCAAAAGAAGTTTTTGCCAAGATGATTGCCACGGGCGACGCCCCCTCCGCCATCGTGGAGCGCGAGGGTCTGAAGCAAGTCAGCGATTCGGGCGCGCTCGAGAAAATCGTCGACGACGTAATCAGCGCCAATCCCAAACAGGTTGAACAATATCGTGCGGGCAAAGCGACCGTGCTCGGATTCTTCGTCGGACAAGTGATGAAGGCCTCGCGCGGCCAGGCCAATCCGGCAGCGGTTAATGAACTGCTACGGAAGAAACTGGAATAGCGCCCTCGACGCCGCAGCGGTAGAATCTAAGCTCCATGCTCAAAGAAGGCGACAAAGCTCCTGAAATCAAGCTACAGACCGACACCGGCGAACCCTTCCAGCTCTCGAAGCTAAAAGGCCAGAAGGTGGTGCTGTATTTCTATCCGCGCGCCGACACCCCGGGCTGAACCACAGAAGCTCACGAGTTTCGTGATGCGATCAAGCAGTTCAGCAAGAAAGGCGTCGTGGTGCTTGGCATTTCACCCGACACTCCGTCCGCTCAGGCGCGATTCAAAGCCAAGCACAATTTGCCCTTCACCCTTCTTTGCGACGTCGACAAAAAAGTAGCCGACACCTACGGCGTCTTCAAGGAAAAGAATATGTACGGGAAAAAGGTGATGGGCATCGTGCGCTCCACGTTTCTGATCGGCGCGGACGGAAAAATCGAGAAGATTTTCTCCAACGTCAAGGCCGCCGGGCACGCCGCGGAAGTGCTGTCCGTCCTGAATTAGGAGCGGATCTTCTCCTGTGGCCCATTGTCATCGTCGTCGATGGCGTGTTTTTCGGGCAGCATGCGTTGGTGGAGGATGCGGGAAACCAGAATACCCTCGGCCGTCTCCCGGTAAAAGATGACATGCCGGCCGCGCTCCACGCGACGCAGGCCGGGGCGAACATCATCGCAATTTCGGCCCGACGCAGGATTATCGGCAAGCATCTGGCAACAGGCCTCAAGATCGTCAAGGTAGCGGACTGTCTGGTCTTCGCCCCAGGTACGAAGGGTATGAGCGCCGATGCCTAGCAGGTCAACTTCGGCGCGACGCGAGAGACGAAACGAAGGCACGGCCTAGCGCCGCGTCGCGGGAAGATGGAGCGTTTTCCGGACACGCTCAAAAGCCCTGCCCTTGGCGATGCCGCTGGCGTCGCCGTCGTCGATCGCCGTCCGCAGCGCGGCAAGCTTCGCCGCCTGCTCCTGTTCCTCACGTTCCAATGTCCGCAGCGCTGCGCGTACAACCTCGCTGGCATTTTCGTAAAGGCCGCTTGCGACCTTTTTCAGCACGAAGCGGTCGAGTTTGTCGGTCAAATTGACATTGCGGGTTGGCATGGCATCCAGGCCCATCGTATCATGGATAGCAAAGATTGCCAATCGCCACCGGGCTCACGAAAATCAGCTCTTTAGCTCAACAATCGTCGCGCCGGCGCCGCCTTCGCTTTGCGGTGCCTGATAGTACTTCTCGACGTGCGGGCTTTCGGCCAGCAACTTCGAGATGGCTTTCCGCAGAATGCCCATGCCGTGGCCGTGCACGATCCGCACGCGGCTGGCGGTGGCCATCACGGCGCTATCCAGAAACTTTTCCACGCGGTCGCACGCCTCATCCGCATGCTCGCCAATCACGTTGATTTCCTGCGCCATGGGATTGAGCTGCGGCGCCGGACGGAAGCTCACATTTTTGGGTAGTTTGACGCCGGCATCGGTTTCCGGCAGCACCTCGATCACATCATCCACCGGCACCTGCAACTTCATGAATCCGGCTTCCACCTCAATGCGGTCCTCGCCCATGACGCGCCGCACGCGGGCCAGATCGCGGATGCCCTTGAGACGCACGCGCACGCCTTCTTCGATTTTGGGCCGCCGGCCCAGCTCGCCCTGGCGCGCGTCGTCGTGCGTGGCCAGCACCGTGGTCTCGAACTCTTCACGCAGCTCGCGTTTGGCCTTGGCGATGCTACGCTGCCCCAGTTCGACGGCCTTCTTGCGCTCCCCCGACTGCGCGATGCGGTCGATGGTGTCGCGCGCCTGCGATTCGAAGTTCGCGATCACCAGCTCACAGCGCCGCTCCAACTCTTTCAGCTTGGCCGACTCTCGCTTTTCCCACTCGTGCGCCAATTCCTTCTCACGCGTGGCGAGCGCGGCCTGCATCTCGTCCAACCGGCGCTCGCGCGCGGCCGCCTCTTCACTTCTGCGATGCAGTTCGCTCAAGAATCTCGCGATGTCGCGCTCGCGATCGCTCATCGATTCGCGCGCGCGCCGCATGATCGATTCCGGCATGCCCAGCCGCGCGGCGATATCCAATCCGGCTGACTTGCCCGGCAGTCCCACCACCAGCTTGTAAGTAGGCGCGAGCGTGGCTTCATCGAACCCCATGGACGCATTGAGCACGCCATCCGTGTTGGCCCCGTAAATCTTCAGCGCCACCAAATGCGTGGAAGCGAGCGTGAACGCGCCGGAGGCCTGGAAATGATCCACCACCGCCACACCCAGCGCGCCGCCTTCCTCGGGATCGGTAGCCGAGCCGATTTCATCCAGCAGCACCAACGTGTCCGGCGTCACGTCGAGAATCATTTCCCGGATGTGCGAGATGTGCGCGGAAAACGTGCTCAGGTTCTGTTCGATGGACTGATAGTCGCCGATGTCGGCGAGCACTTGCTCGCAGATCGGAAATTCGGCTTCACTGGACGGAACCGGAAGGCCGGCCTGTGCCATAAGCGCCAAGAGGCCGATGGTCTTCAGCGCGACCGTTTTTCCGCCGGTGTTTGGACCGCTGATCAATAGGGTGTGGCACGCGGCGTCGAGCTCGAGGCTGATGGGCACGACTCGTTTCTGCTGCCGCCGCAGGACGTCTTCAAGCAGCGGGTGCCGCGCATCCTTGAGCAGCAGCCGCCGCGCATTCTCCGGCGAGAATCGGGGCCGCACACAATCGAATTCAACGGCAAATTTCGCTTTGGCGAAGATCCACTCCAGCTCGCCCATAGTGAACAGCGTGCTCAGGATCGAATCGGCGTAGCCGCGAAGGCGCTCGGTGAGTTCGCGCAGGATGCGATGCACCTCGCGCAGCTCCTCTTCAGATAGCCGCACCAGCTCATTGTTGAGGTCGATGGTTTCGAGCGGTTCGACGAAAAGCGTGTGGCCGCTCGAGCTGGCGCCGTGAATGACGCCATCGATCTTGCGCCGCTGGCCCGCAATCAAGGGAACCACGAAGCGTTCATTGCGGATGGTGACAAACTCCTCCTGCAGCACGCCTTCTTCACGGTGCGCTCGCAGAAAGCGCTCCAGGGATTCCTGGATGGCATTTTTCTGTTTTTCGATGTCACGGCGCAGGCGGCCCAATGCCACGCTGGCGTGATCGGGAACCGTCCCATCCGGGGCGATTTTCCCGGTGAGGTCATTCAACAAGGCCCGGAATTCGCCGATGGCTTGCGCGCGCTTGCCCAGCCGCGGGAACCGCTCGGCCACGCTCTGGAGGATCGAACGGGCATCCGCTGCCCGATCCAGAAACCCCAGCACATCCGCAATCTCCTTGGGATCGAGCACCGCGCCTTCGATGCGCAGCTTGTGAACGGCGTCGGTCAGATCGGGGATGGAACTGAAATTGATGCGGATGGCGGCGCCACGCCCGGCAGGTTGGGGCCGGGACGCCGCGCGCCGGTATTCAGTGGCTTCCTCGGCCTCGGCCAGCTCTTCCTCAAGCCGCTCGCGATCCGCGTGCGGCTGCATCTTGTCCAGCTCCGCGCGGCCCAGCGGGCTGGCAATATAGCGAGCCAGCAGCTCGCGGAGCGCCTCGAACTCCAGAACCCCCGCGCTGGTTGCCCGCATCGTCATCGTTCCCGAAAAGCCTGCTCGATCACCGGCCGCGTGCCCTCGGTGATTTTGTACTGCGAGAGCGCGGTCCGCGGCACCCACTCGGCACGGCTCACATCGCTGGCCGCTTTCAGCGAGCCGCCCGTCACCTGGCAAAGATAGTCCACCAGCACGTAGTGATATTCCGCTTTGCCGCGGCCATCGCGCATGATGCGTTCAAAGATGGTGAACACTCGCACCGGCCTGACCACCAGCCCTGTCTCTTCGCGCACCTCGCGCCGGATTCCGTCCTCCAGGCGCTCTCCGGTCTCCAGCGCGCCGCCGGGCAACGACCAGTACCCCTTCAAGGGTGCCTTGCCGCGCTCCACCAGCAGCACGCGATCGCGCCGAAAAATGATGGCGCCGACACCCAGGATCGGGCGTGCCGGATAGCGGCGCGGGTCTTGGGTGGCGCGGCGCTTAATACTGCGACGCCCCTTTCACATTGCGCCGTACGCGATAGAGCGCGGTTCTGGCGGTGATGTAGAGCGTCTGCAGGTCGGGATCGCCGAACGCGAAGTTAGACGGCTTTTCGGGGAGTTCGATGGTTTCGGCCAGCTTGCCGTGCGGATCGTAGATGGCCAGCCCATTGGCGGCAACGTACACGTTCCCCTTTTCGTCGACGCGGACGCCGTCGGGCACGCCGCTCAGTCCGGAAATGACCACACGCTCGCCCGAAATCTCGCCGTTGTGGTCCACATCGTACGCGCGCACGCTGTGCTCGTCGGAGTTGCCCACGTAGAGCACCCGACCGTTCGGCGAGAACGCGATCCCGTTCGGCCGGCCGGCCGGCTTGGCGATCAGGTGCAGTTCTCCTTTGGGCGCGATGTGGTACACGCCGTAAAAATCCAGCTCGCGCGTGTCCTCCTGGTTGCCGAAGGCGGGATCGGTGAAATACACGTGGCCGTCCTTGCGTACCACGATGTCGTTGGGCGCGTTCAGGCGCTTTCCTTCCCACTTGTCGGCCAGGACCTGCAGGCTGCCCTTCTTATCCATCCGCACCACGCGCCGCGTGCGGCTCTCGCAGGTGTAGAAACGGCCTTGGGCATCGAACGCGTTTCCGTTCGCGCCGTTCGAATGGTCACGGAAGACCGTGGGCTTCTCGCCGGGCACGTACTGCAGGATTTGGTCGTTGGGCACGTCGCTGAACAGAAGAAAGCCTTCCCGCGACCAGACCGGACCTTCGGTGAAACGAAAACCGCCTGCCACCCGGTCAATCTGGTGCTCTTGCTGGGCGAGCGCCGTCGAGCCCCATACGCCCAGTACCGAGGCGCCAAGCTGCCGGCGGGTGATCGGCATGCCCTTCATTTCTTGGAGAGGGTGATTTCGCTGACCACCTTCTTGACGCCACCCACTTTTTTAGCGAGCTTTTCAGCCTTCTGAATTTGCTTCTCGGTTTCCAGCTTGCCGCGCAACGTGACCACGCCATCTTTGACCTCGACCTGGAGACCGCCACCCTTGACGTCGGCGTCGTTCGCCAGCTTGCGCATCACGAGATCATGCAGCGAGTCGTCGGACACCGCTTTGTCGGCAAAGTACAGCGGACGGCTTGCGCGCGAGAGCGGCGCCGCGCCCACTTGCATCGTAATCGCCACCGACAGCGCGGCGGCGCACAGAATGAGTTTAGATTTCATCTTTCCCGGCCATTGTACGCCAGTCGAGCGCGTCCAGAAAGGCCGGCATCCCGCGCCAGCCTGGCTGCACTTTGACGTGCAGATCGAGGTAGATCTTCCGTCCGAAGAACCGCTCCATCTCTTCGCGAGCCAGCGTGCCGATGCGCTTGAGCTGTGCGCCGCTTGCCCCGATGAGTATTCCTTTTTGGCCTGCCTTCTCTACGTAGATGGTCGCGTAAATGCGAATGAGTCCGGCTTCTTCTTCCCATTTGTCGACCAGCACCGCCACCGAGTGCGGCACTTCTTGCCGGGTTTCGCGCAGGATCTTTTCACGTACTAGCTCAGCCGCAAGGAAACGTTCCGGCTGGTCAGTCATATGATCGGGAGGGAAATAGGCGGGGCCTTCGGGCAGCCGCGCCACAATGGCATCGCTGAGCTTGTCCAGATTTTCGCCGCGCTCCGCCGACACCGGAATACACTCGGCAAACTCGTGCAGCTTGCGGTACCGGTCGATCAACGCGAGCAGGCGCGATTTGTCCCGGAGGAGGTCGATCTTGTTCAGCAGCAGAATAACGGGTGTACCAGTTTTCTCGACCAGGCGGAGGGCCTGCGCGTCTGCCGATACAAATTCCCGCGAAGCATCGGCGACGAAGAGCAGCAGGTCCCGTTCCTCCAGCGCAGTTCGCACCATTTCCATCATGCGCTTGTTGATTGGCGAATCGGCCTCGTGAATACCCGGCGTGTCGACGAACACGATCTGAGCGCGTTCGGTGGTGACGACGCCCTGAATGGTTGTGCGCGTGGTCTGGGGCTTATCGGCCACGATGGCGATCTTCGACCCGACCAGCGCATTGAGTAGCGTGGACTTGCCTGCGTTGGGCCGGCCGAGGATGGAGACAAAACCCGAGCGAAAACCGCCCGCTTCCTGGTGCGCCGCGCCTTCAATCATGCGCCACGGCCTGCCAGCGCCGGACACGCACCTGCTCGACTCGCAATTGATCGCTGGCCAGCACGTCAATGCGGATCCCGTCGCGTTCCACGGATTCGCCCGGCTGCGGCACGCGCCCCAGCCACTCCGTCACCAGTCCACCCACCGTGGTCGACTCAATCTCCCCCTGCGGCCGGAACTCCAGCATGTCTTCCAGGCGCGCGAGATCGAAACTACCGGAGACGATGTAGCCTCCCGAGCCATCCTCTTTGATGTCGGAGTCCGGTTCGTGCTCGTCGCGGATCTCGCCTAGAATGACTTCCACCAAATCCTCCATGGTGGCCAGCCCCGCGGTATTTCCATACTCGTCCACCACGATGACCATGTGGGTGTTGTCCGATTGCATCTCGCGCATCAGGTCGTTAACGGGTTTCGTCTCGGGCACGAATCGAATGGGCCGCATCAGGTCGCGCACGTTGCGCCGCAGGCGCTCGTCTTCTTCGAGTTCGAACATGTCACGCGCGTGCAGGAAGCCGATGATCTGATCGATCGACCCTTCGTAAACCGGAATCCGCGAATACTGTTCGTTGATGACGAGCTGCCGCAGCTGTTCGAGGGTGGAATCGGCCGAAATGGCCACGATGTTGGGGCGCGGCGTCATCACCTCGCGAACCACCTTGTCGCCGAACTCCACCACGGACTGGATGAGTTTGCGGTCCTCCTCCTCGATCAGTCCTCCCTCGGTTCCGGCCGAGATGAGCGCCTCGATGTTTTCGGCCGGGGTGGCCGGCTCCTCGCTGCCCCCCTTCTGGTCCGCCATTTCCAGGAGCGAGTAGAAGAAGTTGAACACGGCAGTCACGGGCCTCAGGGCCACGGCGAGGGCGCGCAGCAAGGGAACCAGGGGCTCGAGCCACGTGCCGGAGGACCGGCGATAAGAAATCTGCGGGATGGCGTAGCCGGCCATCAGCATCAGCACGACCGACGTCGAGCCGGCTTCCAGAAGAAGCAGCCACGTGAAGGTGTGGCCGAGAAAGTTGCCCAGGACCAGCACCCCCATCAGTGCCAGCGTCAGGTGCTTGAGGAGCGAAAACAATAGCGCACCCTGGTCGGTGTCGAGGCCAATCTTTTCTTCGAGCGTACTCTTGAAATATTCCAGGGCGGGCAGGTCGCGCGTGCGCAGCCGCAGGCTTTCCAAGTAGAGAAGCTGCACGGAACTTGCCAGCGCCAGGAGAAACACGGCAATGGCGGTCATGCCGAACAGCACCCAACTCATGCGCTCACCCTTTCGATCAGGCTGGCGGGCAGGCCGAGCTTATGGCGCCAGGCGATCTCGGCGCGAGCCATGGCGCCACGGTCGCGCTCGTGATCCATGCCCATCAGGTGCAGCACGCCATGCAGCATCAGGATGCGGATTTCGTCGCTAACCGAATGGCCCAGCGCACGAGCTTGCTCGCGCGCTCGCTCGAACGAGATGGCGATCTCTCCGAGTTCCTTAGACGTTCCGGCGCTCTCCGCCGCTGGAAACGACAGGACATCGGTCGGGTAGTCCTTCCCCAAAAACTGCCGGTTCAGTCTTTCGAGTTCGCGATCCCCGGTGATCAGGCACTGGAACCGGAGCCCACCTGTGACGCGCTCGCGCAACTGGCGCGCGAATGCCTCGAGCGGACCCCGCCGCAATCCAGATGGAGTGCGGCGCATAAGAACCATGGGTTCGGAACGAGACATGGAACGTCCTCAGGCGTTGGGGACTTCCGCGACGTTTTCGGTTACCGCCACGGGAGCCGGTTCAGCCGGCGCTTCGGCCCCGTTGTCGGTTAGTTTGAGAGTGAGCTGCCGCCCGGCGCCCACCGTTTCGTTGTATTTTTCGTATGCCTTCACAATGCGCTGCACCAGGTTGTGCCGCACCACGTCGCGCTCGTCAAAGTTCACAAAACTGATGCCGGTAATGCCGCGAAGGACATCCAGCGCGTTCAGCAGCCCGCTGCGCCTCCCCGTCGGCAGGTCAATCTGCGTGATGTCGCCGTTCACCACCATTTTGGAATTGAAGCCCTGGCGCGTGAGCACCATCTTCATCTGCTCCGCGGTCGAGTTCTGGGCCTCGTCGAGGATGATGAAGCTGTCGTTGAGTGTGCGGCCGCGCATGAACGCAATGGGAGCGACCTCGATGATGGAGCGCTCCAGCAATTTCTCCACCTTTTCGGGTTCCAGCATGTCGTGCAGAGCATCGTACAGCGGCCGCAGGTAGGGGTCCACCTTCTCCTGCAGGGTTCCGGGAAGGAAGCCCAGCCGTTCGCCGGCCTCAACCGCCGGCCGCGTGAGAATGATGCGGCTTACCTTTTTGGAGAGCAGCGCCGATATTCCCATGGCCACCGCCAGATACGTCTTTCCCGTGCCTGCCGGACCGACCCCGAAAACCAGATCGTTGCGTTCAATGGCTTCCACATAGCGGCGCTGGTTGATGGTTTTCGGTGTGAGCGCCTTCTTGCCGAATGTGCGCTGCCGCCCGCTCGAAACCAGCGCCCGCAAGCTCACGTCGGGATCTTCGGTGCACACCCGGAGGTAACTGTTGAGGTCCCCGTTATTGAACACGTGGCCCTCGCTCACCAGCGCCACATAGTCTTCAAGAATGTTTTCCGCGCGCGTGACGTTGACGGGCTCGCCTTCGATTTCGAGCGAGTCGTCAATGAGCTGGGTGTTGATGTTGAGTCCGGTTTCGAGGAGGCGAATGTTTTCGTCGCGAGTGCCGAACAGGCTTTCAATTCCGCGGACGATGGATACGCTGACTTTCATTTAGCGGGTATCTGGATACCTCCGATTACGCATGGATGGACGCGCACGCAAAAAGAACAGGCGCGAACGCACAGGAATGGCGCAAGGGGAATGACACCTGGTGCCCGTAATCCCGGGCTCGATCAACTACCATCTACGTGGATTATATCAAAGCCACGGGAGGCCCTCAATGGCCTCTCCCTCGGCTGTCGCACGGCCTGGCCATGCACCGCTCGAACCGGGTGCGGATCGGCGTGGCCCTCAAACGGCTACTTGCGCATTCGGGTATGCTTGGCGCCGATTTTGTGACGGTTCAGGTTGGAGCGAGAGGCAGATCTTGATTTCCATGTTCCCGTCAGGGCACTGGAAGGGAACCACCGTCCACTGAGCTGCATGCAGGCTGCTGGCCGTAAAATTGTGACCGTAAATCACGACTGGAATGCTGAGTCCCAGTGGCCCCGCCAGGTCCTCGATGGCGTTCTTGAAATTGCCGATGATCATGTTTGTGACCTCGCCCAGGGCATCCAGGACTTCCTGATCTACGTTTGCGAATTCCGACATGAGAAGCTGTCCGGAAATCTTGCGGGCGACCTCCGCCGAGCAGCAGATACTGCCAGTGCCCACCCATTTTCCTGCGAGGCCAATGAGCGTCACGACTCCATTCGTGGGCTCCGGCTTACCGCCTTGGCGGTAGCTCTCCTGGGCTGCCACCTCCATGCCCAGCATAGTGGAGAAGACCTCTACCGTGGCTTGGCTGAGGGCGGCTACTACCCGGGTTTGATCGAGTTCGTCTGACATCACGTTTCCTGACTGCGGTCCGCACGGCATGCTGCGGCCCCGCTAGAAGATACTGGCTAACTTCTCCTTGATCTGATCCGGCGTGAACGGCTTTCGCACGAATCCCCGGGCGCCCAGTTGGACCGCTTCCATGACTTTGGCTTGGCTGCCTTCCGTACTGATCACCAGCACGGGGATCCCTTTCCATTGATCGTTGGATTTCAGCTCGCTCAAGAATTGCAGGCCGTCCATGTTGGGCATATTGATGTCCGACAGGATGAGGTCGACCTTGGCCTGTTTCATCGCGTCCAGCGCCTCACGGCCATCTCCGGCCTCCGACACTTTCCCCAAGGGGAGGTTGGTCTGCGCTAGGACCCGTTGCAGGATCTTGCGAATCGCGGCCGAATCATCAACGATCAGTACGTCCAAAGGCATGCCATGCTCCCACTTGATAAATGATCGGCGAAGTTGGTCGGAAGGATTAGAGGTCTGCGGTGAATGCCCGATCCCGGTTTTCGCGAACCCTAGTCCCGATGCCAGCGCGCCAGAAAGGCCTCGGAGGCGAAGTTCTCGAGTTCGCGCTGCCCAGCCGTCCGCCATTCCTCGAGCCGCCGCCCTCTCAGTTTTTCGAGCAGCCGAACGCGCCGGTGGGCGTCGACCACCCGGACCTGCTCGAGGGCAATCTGCTCTGCGGATTGCGCCCTCCGGCGATCCATCGCGACCATCTTCTTTTCCAGCCGCTGGCGGTAGCCCTGCAAAGACTCCAGTTCGCTCCCGTCGACCGTTCCGGCCGCCCACAGCCGGCTGGCCGCGCTTTCGCGTGCGGCGCGTATTTCGGTGCGTGCGGCGTCCAGACGGCTGCGCTCGGCAAACAAAACCGCCAGGCGCGCCTCCTCAGCCTGCAATTCCAAGCGCCGCCAGCTCAGGATTCGTTCCAGCGAAAACCGGAAGTTCCGCATGCCGGAGCTCAGGCCAGCGCGGCCGCCAGCGCCTTCAGCCGGTCGAGAGTCTCGCCGGCGGGCGAACTGGTGTGCGCGTCCTGGCGCAGAAAGTCCATCAGCCCGTTGCGCACTCGAATGCTGGCATCCAGCCGCGGGTTGGACCCCGCGGCATAGGCGCCCAGTTGGATCAGGTCCTCGGACTGCTGGTAAATGGCCATGGCCTCGCGGATTTTCCGGGCCGACTCCAGTTGCTCCGCAGTCGCCACGCGCCCGATGAGCCGGCTGACCGACTGCAGGACGTCGATGGCGGGATAGTGCCCGGCATCTGCCAGCCGGCGGGAGAGTACGATGTGCCCGTCCAGGATGCCGCGAACGGCGTCGCAGATGGGCTCGTTGAAATCGTCCCCCTCGACCAGCACGGTGAAGAACCCGGTGATGGAACCGCTCTTGAAGTTTCCGGCACGCTCGAACACCTTGGGGAGCAGATGAAAGACCGACGGCGTATAGCCCTTCTGGCTGGGCGGCTCGCCCGCCGCGAGACCGATCTCGCGCTGCGCCATGGCCAGGCGCGTGACCGAGTCGAGAACCAGCAGGACCTTGGCGCCGGCATCTCGAAAGTATTCGGCGACCGCCAGGGCGACGAAGCAGGCGCGCACGCGCAGCGGGGCCGGCTGGTCAGAGGTCGCCGTCACCACCACAGCCCGGCGGCGGCCCTCCGCGCCTAGTTCCTGTTCGAGGAACGCGCGCACCTCACGGTTGCGCTCGCCGATCATGGCGATGACGGTGACATCGGCGGCATGGTTGCGCGCCATCGAGGCCAGCAGCGTGCTCTTGCCCACTCCGCTGCCGCCGAAAATCCCGACCCTCTGCCCCGCGCCGCAGGCCAGCAGGCTGTCGATGGCCCGGATGCCCGTGGTCAGGGGCTCGGTGATGTGCTCGCGCTCCAGAGCGTTGGGCGGTGTTCGGAAGAGGTCGTAATAGGCCGCCGCTTGGACCGGCGGCCCGCCGTCCATCGGCCGGCCGAAACCATCCAGCACCCGGCCGAGCAGCCCGTCGCCCACCTCCATGCGCGCATCCTCGCGGCGCGCCACCACCCGATCGCCCAGCCGCAGTCCGCCGGTCTCTTCGAGCGGGATCGACAGCACCTTTCCTTCGCGAAACCCGATGACCTGCGTGCGCACGGGCCCGCCGCCGGCCACCTGAATCTCGCAGAAATCGCCAATCGCCGCAGCCGGACCCTCCGACTCGACCAGCAGTCCGGTGAGGCCCACCACCACCCCCGAGCGGCGCATGGGATCGAGCGCCGCCAGGCGCGTGAAATACGGCTCGAGATCGAGGGGCCTCACTCGCGGCCCCGCAAGCGGTCCGTCAAGCCGCGCTCAATCTCCGCCAGTTGCGTCTCCGCCGAGGCATCCAGGTTTCCCCGCCCCGTTTCAAAAACGGCGCTGCCGCGCTCGAGAGCCGCGTCGCCGGTGACTTCGATAGCGTCCGCCCGCCGCGTCTGCGCGAGCGAGCTGCGCACCGCGGCTTCGTCCTCAGGGTGCACGCGCACGCGAATCCGCTCCTCGGCCGCGAGCTGCTCGAGCGCGGCCTTGGCCAGGCCCGCAACGGCTTGCGGATCGATGGTCAGCTCGCGCCGCACGACCCGCCGCGCGATGGCTACCGCCAGCCGCACCACATCTCGTTCCGCCTGTTCCCGCAAACGGGGCCGCAGCGCGGCCAGCTCCTCGATGGTGTGCGCGAAGCGTTCCAGCAGCGGGCGTATTTCGTTCTGAGCCGCCGCCCGCCCGGCCGCTTCTCCTTCGCGGAAGGCCGCTTGCCGCGCGTCCGGCGGCAATTCCGGGCTGGGTGGCGCGGAGGTCTCCGCTACCCAGCGCGCCCGCCCAGCCGCGGCGTACGACGCGCCCGCCTCCTGCCAGGCGATGGGTTGTCCTGCGGCGCCCTTGCGTCTGACCAGCACTCTAGACGACATATTGCTCGCCCACCGCTCCCTTGAGGCTCAGCACACCCTCGGCTTCCAGTTGCCGCACCACCGCGATGATCTGCTGCTGGGAGGCCTCGACGTCCTTGATCTTGGTGGGACCGAGCGCGTCCATGTCCTCACGCAGCATCTCGGCGCCGCGCTGCGACATAGCCTGCAGGAAGTGATTCTTCAGGGGCTCGCTGGTTCCCTTGAGGGCCACGGTCATCACCTTGCGGTCGATCTTGGACAGCACTTCTTTCATGCCGTTGGGGTCGATCATGAGCATGTCCTCAAACACGAACATGAGGTGCCGGATGGTCTCTCCCAGCGTGGTGTCCTGCTGTTCGACGTGTTCCAGGATTTCCTTGCTGGTGCTCGAGTCCAGGCGGTTGAGCAACTCGGCCACCGCGCGCACCCCGCCGTAGGACTCGCGGCTGAATTCCCCGAGCGCCTTGAGCTTCTGTCCGATCACCGCAGCGATCTTGTGGATGATCTCCGGCGAAATCTGGTCGAGATTGGCCATGCGCATGGCGACGTCGGCTCTCAGGTTGGCGGGCAGGGAAACCAGTAGCGCCGCGGCCTGCGTCGTGTCCAGGTGGGAGAGGACCAGGGCAATGGTCTGCGGATGCTCGCTGTGCACAAACTTGGCGAGCTGCTGCGGATCCGCCTTCTGGAGCGCATCCAGGCTGATGGCCTCGTTGCCCAGGGCTTTGGTCAAGCGGTCGATGATCTTCTTCGCGCTTTCCGGGCCGAAGGCGCTGACCAGCATGTTGCGCGCGTAGTCCATACCACCTTTGACCACGAAGTCGCGCGCGATGGTGGTCTGGTAAAACTCTTCCAGCACCGCTTCTGCCTGATCCGGCGTGATGGCGTTGATGCGCGCCACCTCCTTGCTCACCTGCTGGACCTCTTCTTCCGAGAGCTGGCGGACGAACTCCGCCCCGGCCTGGTCTCCCAGGACCACCAGCAGAATCGCCGCCTTGCGCAGGCCGGGCAGGAGCAGGTCGGAGGATTTTTCGACATTGGCAATCATGGCTTGGACGATTCGTCAGTACGGCTTCTTTTTCGGCATCTGCTCCCCAATCCATTCGCGCAGCACATGCGCTCCTACTGACGCATCCTTTTTGGAGCTTTCTTTGATTTGCCTGGCCAGCACGTCGGCCTTCTTGCTGGTGACTTTCGGCATCTTGATGGAGCTCAGCGCTTCCTGCTCGAGCTTTTGCTCGAGCTGGGCTTGCTCGGCGAGCCGCGCTTGCACCCGTTCTTCAAGCGAGGGCAGGGCTTCCGCTCCTTCGAAAGCCGCCGGCATGGATGCGCTCGCACCGCGCTTGCGGCCGCGCCGCGACATCAGGAACAGCACCAGGAGCACCACCACCGCTCCGCCGGCAGCGGCGCCGCCGATCTTGGGATCGCGCAAGGCGTCGAACCAGCGCGGCAGAGGCCGGTTGGCGGACGGCGGCGGCGCCGGCAGTCCGGTGTCGGTTTCAGGGTGCAGCGTGGTTTCAAATGGCAGCGTCTCCACGATGAGCTGATCGCCGCGGTCCGGCGTGAAGCCCGCCACACCCGCCACCAGGTCGTGGATCGCCTTCAGCGTTTCGGGCGCGGGCGGAACCAGCACGCGCTTGCGCTTGGCTCCCTCGCCTTCCCAACGCACCGCCTGATCGACCAGCACCGCGAGCGACAGCCGCCGGACCGTGCCCTGAGGCAGGCGCGTATGCCGCACGGTGCGGGTGGATTGATAGGCGATATTTTCCGTGCGGCGCGAGACCCCGGCGAGCATCGTTCCCGGCCGGGACGTGGGCCGTGGCAGATTGGACGCCGTGCCCGGCACCCCGGAGGCGCCGGTGCCGCCGCTGATGTCTTCGCTCTTTTGCGAGCTGATCATCACCGAGCGGCTGGGATCGAGAATCTCTTCGCTCTGTTCTACACTCGAAAAGTCGCAATCCACCGAGACGCCGGCGTGGAATTTGTCGGCTCCCACCAGCGGCTCGAGCGTGGCGTTGATCTTGTTGAGCAGGTCGCGCTCGATGCCGTGGCGGAAATCCAGCAGCACCTCCGAAGGTTCATCTCCGGGGTTGCCGGAGCGCCGGGGCCGGCTCAGCAGGTTGCCTTGCATGTCCAGGACCGAGATGGCTTCGGGCGCCAGTCCCTCGACCGCGCTCGAGACCAGGTAACTAATGGCCGTCACGTTGGCCGGCGACATCCGCGCCCCCGGCCTGAGCCGCACCAGCACGCTGGCTTTGGCCGGCTGGCGCTCTTCCGTGTAAAGAGACTCCTTGGGAAAGGTGACATGCACCCGTGCCTGCTCGACCTCGCCCAGGCACATCACCGAGCGCTCCAGTTCCCCTTCGAGAGCGCGATGATAATTGATGTGCTCGGCGAACTCGGTGGCGCCCAGATTGGTCTTGTCGAACAGCTCAAATCCGATGCGGCCGCTCTTGGGCAGGCCTGCTACGGCCAGCCCCAGGCGGGATTCCGCTACCCGGGCCGAGGGGACCAGCACCGTGCCGCCGTTCTCCGCCAGACGGTATTCCACCCCCGACTCCTTCAGTTTCTGAACCACCGCTCCGGCATCTTCGGCCGCGAGCGACTCGTAGAGCGGGCGGAAATCACTTTCCCGCCGCCAGTGCGAAAAGCTGACCAGCCCGGCCACCACGGCTGCGGCGACGAGCAGGATGGTGACGCGCTGCCGCGCCGAGAGACTGTTAACCAGGTTCGTAAGTTGATTCATGAGCGGCCCGCGTCAGACGGGACGTTAGGTCTGCATGCGCATGATCTCCTGATAGGCTTCCACTACCTTGTTGCGCACCTGCAGAAAAAGTTGAAAGGCCAGTTCGGCTCGTTGCGTGGCCAGCACGGTTGTGTGCAGCTCTCCGCCTTCGCCGGTGAGAAATTTTTCCACGGCCTGCGTGCTTTCCTGGCGCACGTTTTCGACGCCGCGAACGGCGTTCTCGAACAACGCTCCGAAACCAGCCGCGGGGCCCGGCGCGCGCGATCCGGGGAGTGGCGTCGCCAGCGGCGCCGGGGCTACGTTCGAGACGGGTGCGAGAGGCGTGGACATGGGATCAGCGGAACAGATCGAGCGAGCGCTGGATCATGTCCTTAACGGCCGAGATGGCGGCCACGTTGGCCTCGTAGTTTTGCGCCGAGCCCATCAGGTCCACCATGTCTTCGGCCGGATTCACGCGCGGGAAGGCCACGTAACCCTGCGCATCGGCGTCAGGATGGCCGGGGAGATAGCGCCGCTCGGGCTCGCGGTCGTCCACCACGATGTCGGCCACGCCCACGCCCTCCGGCCCCCCGCCCGCCACCGCGCTCATTTGCGCTTCGAAGACCGATGCGAAGGGCGATTCGGTGTAATCGGTCGCGAACACGGCGTCTTTGCGGCGGTACGGGCCTCCTTCCGGGGTCCGGGTGGTTTCCGCATTGGCCAGGTTCTCCGCCAGCAGCTCTGCGCGGGTCCGCTGGGCAGTCATCCCCGAGGCGCTGACGGAAAGAGCGGAGAACAGGCTCATCCGTTCTTCCCTTCGGTGACGGCCGACCGCACCATGCGCAGCTCGGAACGCATCAGCTCCGAGGCCATGTGGAAACGCAAAGCGTTTTCCGCCAGCAGCCGCGCCTCGCGATCGACGCTTACGTTGTTGCCGTCATTTTTGACCTTGAGCCCGGGCACTTCCACCGCCACCGGCGACGCGCTCGAGATCTGAGCGGTTGCGCTCTGAAATTCAGCTTGGAAGTCGAGGTCTCGCGTTTTGTATCCGGGGGTGTCGGCGTTGGCGATATTCGCGGCCACCAGCTTCTGGCGCGCGCTCAGCAAGTCCATGTAGCGCTCGATGTGTAGGGCAACGGGGTCCAGCATGCCAGCCGTTCGAGTGCACGTAACCTGCCATCGAGCGGCAGTGATTGTACATAGGATGCACGCGCACGCCGGCGGCAAAGATTTGCCGCCGCCAGAATTTCGCCGCTGTTAGGCTGAGGTCCGCGCCGGTCCCCGCCTGCATGCGCACAGACTAACCGTTCATGCGTTGTTCCCGAACGCTGCCGGAGACGACGGTGTGGACGTACTCGAGCGCCTGTCGCGCCAGCTCGGGCGCTAGCGGGTCCGGGTGCCGAAGCAGCGTGACCAGCATACGTACCCACTCGATCTCATCGGGCCTCAACCCAATCATGGAACAGCGGCCGGCCTTTGTGGCGTTCAAGTGCGTATGCCTCCCACCATCCTGTTTCGGCCCGCCCCGTGGATCTTTGAGCCATTTTCTTTTGCGGAGAGTAGCGCATTGGCGCTCAAAAATACCGATGGATGCGAGAGGCGCCCATGGTCTGGATCCTGGTCTTTGTCATGTTCGCGGGCGAGACGCCGCCCCCAGCGGACAAGCTATCCGCCGTAATGAACGTTTCGGTTGAACGCCAGCTCTCCGCCGTCCGCAAGCAGGTTTCGATGGGCCAGGCCACCGGGTCGTTCTTTATCCTGCCTCCGCCCGCGCCGCTATCGCCTCCTGCCAGGCGCGCCGATCTCACCGACTGCCCCGCCCTCAGCGAGCCGGACCTGCAACCTCTGCTCGAAGAAGCGGCGCGCGCCAATGGGCTCAAGACCGATGCGCTCGGCGCCATCGTCCGTCAAAAATCCGGCGCGCGCCCCTGCGCGGTCTCCCCCAGCGGCGCCCAGGGGTTGATGCAGTTGATGCCCCAAACCCTGGAAGCGCTTGGTGTGACCGATGCCTTCGACCCCCGGCAAAACCTGGCGGCCGGCGCGCGCCTTCTGAAACAGCTCCTCGACGCCAACCACGGAGACTGGGATCGGGCGATCGCCGCTTACGACGGTCAACCGGCCGCCGTTCCGGCCGGGTCTTCCGCGGCTCAAACCCCGGCGCCGCCTGCTCAAATTGCTCCGGCCCCGGCCGATAAGAACCCATAAGGGCCTTCTCCGAGGGGGCCGTAGATCCGCCATGCCGCGGCACCGGTCGCCGTGGCGGACGAGGATGCCAATGGACGTCGCACCTTTGCATACCGCGCCCCTGGCCGCGGCGCCGGCTCCCGTATCCGGCTCTGCGGAACTGCAGGCCCAAAACCGGCAGTTGATCCAGGCCGTCCACGCCGTCAACGCGGCGGAACTGTTCGGCGAAGACAGCGAGCTCGCTTTCGTCCTGGAGCGCCGCACAGGGCGCGCCATCGTTCGACTGGTCAGGCGCAAGTCCCGGGAACTGATCCGGCAAGTCCCCCCGGAGGAAGTACTGGGCCGGGCGGCCGGTCCCGAGTGCGACGCCGGATAATTCCTTCAAGCGCTCTCCCCGTTGACCGATATGTGGTGTGGAAGGAAGGAAACGCGATGTCGATGCGCGCGCAAGAAGCATACCGGACGGAAAAGATTCTCTCGGCGGATCCCATGGAGCTGGTACGCCTGCTCTACAAGGGTGCCATGGGAGCGGTCGAAGCGGCGCGACTTTCTCTCGCAGCGGCAGACATCCGCGGCCGTTCCGCGGCCATTTCCAAAGCGTTCGAGATTCTGGGGGAACTCACCGTGTCGCTCGATCATGACCGCGCCCCCGAAGTGAGCCGTCGTTTGGCCGAGCTCTACGATTACATGCAGCGCCGGCTGCTTGCGGCCAACTTCGAACAGGCCGATGCCCCGCTGGCCGAAGTGTTGAGTCTCCTTGAGACCCTGGCCGAAGTCTGGAATCAGGTGCCCGCTCCGAAGCCCTCCACAACGGCGACCGCCCCTATCGCGCGGGCCTGGAATCCGCCGGCCACCGAGCCTGCACCCGCTGCTCAGGGCTGGAGTTTCTGAGCGGGGTGCGAACGAGTGCCATCTCTGCCTGCGGCGGGGGTTGGAGACGCGGGATCCGCCGGTTTCGATTCTCTCTGTAAACCGCTCACCACCAAACGGGCCAAGCCTAAGCCGCCCTGTTGCGCCAGGGCTTGCGCCATTTGTTCTTCCGCCAGCTCTACGGCCTGAGCGCCAGCTTGATCGTCTCCTGTGCCCAGCCATCCGCCGGCTCCGGAGTCGTGCGTGGATTTCAGAAGCTGGGCGATCAGCAGCGACTCAAACTGCTTGGCAGCCTCGGCGATGCGCTTCGGCTCGTCCCGGTGGGCGGCAGCGCCAGAGAGCAGCGGCATGGCCCCGGTGATCCTGTCCATCAGATCACCTCCAGCTCGGCTTCGAGGGCGCCGGCGGCTCGCAGGTTCTGCAGAATCACGATGACATCGCGCGCTGTCGCGCCAATGGCATTCAGCGCGCGCACCAGTTCTTCCACCGTGGCACCCTGCTTGAGCACCACGTTGCGCGCCTTCTCCTCCTTCGCGGTCACTCCGACTTGAGGCACAACCTGGGTGGTTCCGCCCGCTAGCGGCGCCGGCTGCGAGACGGCGAAGGCGGTTTGAATCTCCACTGTCAGATTGCCCTGCAGGATGGCCACAGGACCGATCCGCACGTCTTTGCCCATCACGATGGTCCCGGTGCGTTCGTTGATGACCACACGCGCCGCGCGGTCGACCGGGACGGACAGCATTTCCAGTTCCGCCACGAATTCGGTCGGTCGGACCGCATACTCCGCCGGCACCTTCACGCTGACCATCCCCGCGTTGTCCGCGCGTGCCACTGGCGCCGCCGCCGGGGCGAACCTGCCGTTCACCGCCCTGGCGATGCGCGCTGATGTGGTGAAATCCGCCTGGCGCAGTTGCAGCCGGATCTGGGTGTCCGGCGCCCGCGAGGGCGCCGGCCGTTCCACGATGGCTCCATTGGGCACGCGGCCCACCGTCGGATGATTCACGGTCTGGCTGGTGCCGCCTTTGCCCGCCACAAAACCGCCGGTCACGAGCGGCCCCTGTGCCACGGCGTACGTCTGGCCGTCCACTCCTTTGAGCGAAGTCAGCAGCAGCAGCCCGCCCTGCAGAGTCCGCGCATCACCGATCGACGACGCAGTGATGTCAATGTGCGTACCCGGCTGGGCAAAGGGAGGTAACGTTGCGGTGACCATAACCGCCGCCGTGTTCTTCACCTGAATCGCCGTGGGCGAAACCGACACTCCCATACGTTCCAACATGTTCGTCAGGCTTTGCAGGGAGAAGACGGTCTGCTGCCGGTCGCCCTGACCCGCCAGGCCTGCTACCAGCCCATAGCCGATCAACTGATTCTCCCGTACGCCTTCGAGCGTCACCAGGTTTTTGAGACGGGCAGCTGCAGGCGCCTCGGGGTCGGCCGAACGCAGCAATCCAATCGGAAGAAACAACAGAACCGAAACGGCAGCAAGAGATCGCATGGCTTCAGAAGGGCAATAGTCCCGTCAGCAGGCGATAAAGGAAGAACGGCCGGCGTACGGCATCATTCACCACGCCCTTGCCGTTCAGCCGGATCTCCATCTGGCCCAGGTGATCGCTCCGTACCACGTTACCGGTCGATAGATCGGCCGGCCGCAGCACGCCGCGCACGGTGACCGCCTGATGCTCGGCATTCACTTGGATGTCCTTGGATCCCTCGATGACCAGGTAACCGTTGGGCAGCACGTGCGTCACGCGCGCCGTCAGCGTGGTGGTGAGGGTCATATTCCGGCTGGTGGTGCCCGATCCATCGAGCGTCGATTTTCCGCTCAGGTTCGCCAGATTGGCCCAGGGGCCACCCGCTTTCATCTTGCCTGCCAGCGCGTCGATCGAGGCGGAAGCGGCGGAAGCGCGCGACGTCTTGGTGGCGCCGGTCGCCACCGCCGAAGCCTGCTCGGCCACCAGGATGGTCACCATGTCATTCACGCGGCTGGCGCGCAGTTCGCGTGTCAGATCAAGAAGCGCGGCCTCGGGCGACCAGATCGAACCGGGCGAGGCTTCGGCGGCCGCACCCGAACGGGCCCGTGTGGCCTCTTCCACAAAGCGGTCGAGCGCGGTCGGTTCCGGCGCCTTGGGCTTGTGGGCGGCGCCCCAAGCTGCCAGAGCCGTGAACGTCCCCAGAATGATGAGCTTCGACATGCTATTTTTCTCCTCGCTCCCTGACCCCGATGGCCACTTTGCCCGCGCTTTCCACGCGCGCACGAAATGTCTTTCCCGTTGCCGGATTGCGCACCGGAATCCAGTCTCCGCGGCGTCCGCCGGCCGCGGCCCGGGCTTCAAAGCTCAACCGCGCCTGGCCGCTCGAGACCTCAACCACGACCGTATCCCCGCTGTGAATTTCTTGAGGAGCTTCCAGCCATCCCGGAAAGATGAGTGCTCCTGCAAGCATCGAGCGGCGTGCCACGCGCCCGACGACGTCATCCGGCGAGGCCGCCGGCTGCGCGCCAAAAGGAAACGCGTCCACTTCCTCGACAGCCAGCTGCTCGGGCCCGATGGGTTTTCCCGCGGGCAACCCGACACGCGCCACCACGCGCTGCTGCCGGACCGAGACGCGCACGCGCGCCCAGATCCCGAAGCGCCGGCTCGATCCATACCGCACGTAACCGCGCCAGATCCCTTCGCCGCCACGAAACGCCGCCAACCCGCCCTGGGGGAATTGAATCTCGCCGCGCGGGGCCGCCTCGCGGCTCCAGTCCAGCAGTTCGATACGCGCCTCCGGATTGCCGACAGCGGTGCGTAACGCGGCCTCGAGCGATACGGGTGTGAGCGGTAGGGTGGCGCGTTCGATGCAGAGGGGGCCTACTTCGCCGCCGGGCGTGCCGCCGTGGCGTGCGATCATGCGCTTGAGCTCCGCGGCGTGAAGGGTGCGGATGGCACCCGGCGCGGGCGCATATCCCAATTCCGTATCCGGCTCCACCGTGGTGAACGCCGCTGCGGCGCTTGCCAGATCGCGCGCCAAAATACGGTCCCCATCCACCGCCACGCAGGAAGCGGCCGCCAACAGGATCGCCATCATTGCCGGAGGTTGTTGACCATCTGATACATTTCATCGGAGGCCTTCACGACTTTCGAGTTGGCCTCATAGGCTCGCTGCGCCACGATCATGCTGATAAACTCCTCGACTACGCTCACGTTGGATTGCTCGAGGTATCCCTGCTGCAGCGTGCCCATGCCTTCCTGCCCGCCGGGGTTGCCCACGGTCGGATCGCCGGAAGCGTCGGTCGGCAGATACAGGTTGTGCCCGATGCTGTTCAGTCCGGAGGGGTTGGGGAAATTGGCGAGCTGGATCTGTCCGGCGAGCTGCGCCGCCGTCTGGCCGGGCTGGGAGTAGCTGACCGTGCCGTCGGTGGCGATGGCGATGTTCTGCGCGCCGGCCGGCAGCGTGATCTGCGGCTCGAGCGGGTCGCCGTCGCCGGTCACCAGGTTGCCGTCCCGGTCCATCTGGAACGAGCCTGCCCGCGTGTAGGCCAGGTCACCCGAGGGGCGGCGGATCTGGAAAAATCCCGAGCCCTGGATCACCAGGTCGAGCGGGTTGTCGGTTTGCTGGAAGTTGCCCTGCGTGAAGATCACTTCGTTCGAGGACGTGCGTGTCCCCAGGCCCACCTGCAGGCCCGTGGGCACCACCGTCTGCTGTCCCGCCGATGCGCCCGGTTGAACCAAGTTTTGATAGAGCAGATCCTGAAACTGCGCGTGCCGCGCCTTGAAGCCCGTGGTGTTGGAATTGGCCAGGTTGTTGGCGATGCTGTCTACGTTCAACTGTTGCGCCGTCATCCCGCTGGCGGCGCTAAAGAGTGCTCGGATCATGAGAATCCCTCCTGAAAATCGTTGCGCGCGGGTCGCCTAGGACACGCGCGCCACTTCCTCTACGGCTTTGCGATTCATCTCGCCGCCCAACGCCGCCGCTTTTTGCAGCATCTCGAACTGGCGCATCACGCTGACCAGGCGCACGGCGGCTTCGGCGCTCGAAGCGTTGGAGTTCTCGAGCTTTCCTTGTTGCACCGCGTACCCGGCGGCGGGAACCGCGCTCCCGTCTGCCGCTGGCTGGAAATAATTGTGGCCTTGTTTGCGGAGCACCGCCGGGTTGGCGAAGTCGACGATCGCAAGTTGCCCGGTGGTCTGGCCGTCCTGGAGCACCGTGCCGTCGGGTGAGATCTCAACCGGCGACGCCGAAGATAACGCGATGGGGTCACCATCGACTCCGCGCACCGCGTATCCGTCCGCGGTGACGAGTTGACCCGCCGCCGAAACCCGGAAGCTGCCGTCGCGCGTGTAGAGCGGGCCGTCTGCTCCGTTCACGGAGAAAAACCCCTTGCCCGCCAGCGCAAGATCGAGCGGGTTGCCGGTCGGCCGCAGTTCGCCTTGTGAGAAATCCGTCCACGGCCGCTCGATTACCGGCAGGGTGTCGGGGCCGGAAATCGCCCCTGCGGCTTCCGGCGCCGCATATAAGCTGTAGAACTCGCGGTCGGCCTTGTATCCGCCGGTGGACGTGTTGGCGATGTTATTGGCCAGCATGTCGAGCGATTCCATGCGCGACCTCATGCCGCCCGCGGCCGAAATGGTGAGTGGGTCCATGACTGCTCCCGCCGGGGAGTGAGCAAATGTCGGACCGAACGGCCGCCCGGTGATAACTGTCTAAAAATTCACGGTCCGCGGCCGATGAGCACCCTAGATCGAGGCGCCAAGATCCTGTCGAACCGGCGCCAGCGGCATTATCTTGCCGCGCGCCCCCCTGGTCTAACCAGATGAAAAAGGGGTCCCACCCCTTTGGCTTGCCATCTGCACTACCCCCGGCGTGAACGTCTCGGCGCCTCCTTCCACTGTCCTTCCCATTTCCCCGGCGTCCCATCCGCCGGCAGGTGCTGCACCAGATTCTAATCTGTCGGCTCCGGGCCTTCGCCGGGCCACGCCATCCTCTGCGACTCGACCGAGGCCGCCTGCGAGCGCTACGCGCGATCCGGCTGCCGCGCCCGGCTCAACGGCCTTCGTGCCGCCCGTGCCGGAGCCCGCGAGTGATTTTTCCGCCGACGCATTCTCCGCCGTGCTGGAAAGCCTCTCGAAACCGGCGCCCCCAGCCGAGGTCGGCCAGAAACAGGCAAGCCGCAGCCTCAAGGAGTTATCCTCCACGCCGGTCCCGCCTGCCCTGCCGGATGCGCCGGCTGCAGAAACAGCCATCCAGAGCACGGTCGTGATTCGCGCAGCGGGGCCGCCATCACCCTCCGGTATTGAGGTATCGATTTTTGGGCCGCGATTGCCGGACGTGAGCCAGGAACCGGCACCCGTCGGGTCGCAGCACATCCTGCCGGCATCTCCAACCCCGGCGTTTCCTGCCCCGACCTCACCAGCCCGCCCTGACGCGCCTGCTACGTTCCGGATGAGTACCGCGCCGCCGCTGCCAGCTCCGCTCTTGCCCCCTTCCACTCTCCATCCGGGCCCGCCGACCCTTGCCGCCGAAAAGCAGGCTCGGGTTTCGCTTCCTGCCGGCGATGCAGCCCCGCCCGCCACCAGCATCACGGGCCTCCTGGCGACCACGGCATTGGCAGCGGAAGCACCGCCCGCGGAGGCCGTGAACCGGCCTCCCGAGTTACCGAACCCAATTCCGCCGCCGCTGACGCCATCCGGCGCAAACCAAGGGATTCGCCCGCTCCCGAAGCCGGACTTCCTCGCATTCGCGGCGCGACTGGTCGAGCAGCCCGCCCGTGAAGCCGGGCCAGAAGAGATCCACGCGCCGACTCTGCCGGTGCCATCCGCCGCAAACCAACCGATCCGACCGCTGGCGACGCCCAACTCCGTCGCATTCGCGGCGCGATGGGTCGACGAGCCCGCCAGCGACCCTGGGCCCGGCGCAATCCGCACTTACGCGCTGGCGTCGCCAACAGGGACCGACCGTCTGGTGGAGCCCAAAACCCTGGCTCCCGTCACGCTTCCAGTGGAAACCCCAGACGCTGCCGATTCCGCTCGGCCGCCTGTCTCCAGGGATGCTGCGCCGCTCTCTCCCCAGCAAACGGCGGGACCGGAACATCCTGACCTTGCGGTCAACCCGCCCGCCGGAGTCCGTACGCCAACGCAGCAGCGCGAGGACGCGGACAACCTGTCAGTGCCGCCGAGAGTCGTGCGGCGGGACAGCCCGTTGTTGAATCCCGCAACAGTCGGGGCCCCGCCGGCCCCGGCGGGCGACACCGCGCCGCACACGGCGGGGTTCGAGACGCCGCAGACGCCTGCGCGAGGCGCTCAAGTCGCCTCCGTGGAACCGGGCAAGGCGGACACCGTGGCGCAAATCCTGAGCGGCGGTGACCCTCGCGAGCCGGCGGCCCCTGGATCTGCGCACAACATCTCCGTCCGGCTTTCCACGGACCAGAATCCGGCGATCGAAGTGCGTGTCATGGAACGCGGAGGGGAAGTACGCGTTGCCGTACACTCGCCCGACTCCGCCACCTCCGAATCGCTCCGCGCCGGCCTGCCGGATCTGGTGGCGCGGCTCGGCCAGCGCGGTTTTGAAACGGAGATCTGGCGCGGCCCCGCCGCGCCGCAGCCGTCCTCCTCGAGTGCGCAGCGCGATCCCGGCGGCGCGTTCGGCCGCGGCGGTCACGAGCAACCGGGCGGCGACCCGCAGCGCCGCCACCCGCAACGGGAAAACCAACCTGCATGGTGGGAAGAATTTGAAGCCAGTTTTACGCCCGAAGGAACAGGAGCCTAATCACATGTCTACCGTCACCGATGTCAGCTCGTTGCCGCCGTATGATCCTACGCTGCCGTTTGATCCCACGGTGGGGACGGACCCCTCCTACCGCAACGGAATCACGCTCGGGCAGACCGCCGGCGTCGATCCCCTGGCCAACAAGAATACGTTTCTCAACCTGCTCGTCGCGCAGCTCAAGAACCAGGATCCGCTGAACCCCGCGGACGGAACGCAGTTTGTGACCCAGCTGGCGCAGTTTACCCAGCTCGAACAGACCCTGTCCATGAAACAGGATCTGGACGGGATCAAGCAGGATCTCGACCTGAACGCACAAAACGGCACGCCAGCGCCCGCCACGCCGGTGCCGTAGCCGTTGCATAACCAAACATAAAGGAGACCCATATTTCATGCCATTTACTTCGTTTTCATCCGCCCTGTCCGCCCTCAACGCCAACACCACGGCCATCGACGTGGTCGGCAACAACCTCGCCAACCTGAGCACCACCGGATTCAAGGCCAGCGCCTGCGCGTTTCGCGATCTGGTCACGCAATCCCTGGGCGCCGGCCTGGGCGAGACCCAGGTGGGCTTCGGAACCGGCGTGCCGTTGACCACGCGCCAGTTCACCCAGGGCGCTCTGCAGGCCACCTCCGGAGTCCTCGACGCCGCCATTCAAGGTGACGGGTTTTTCGTGTTGCAGGACTCTGCCGGGGCGCAATTGTTCTCGCGCGCGGGCAATTTCCACGTGGACGCGACAGGCCACTTGTTGAGCGCGGCGGGGGACGCCGTGCAGGGCTGGACCCAGGATGCCACCGGGATCGTCAATACCAACGGCCCCGTCGGCCCGATCAGCGTGCCGGTAGGCACCTTGCAGGCGCCCCGCGCCACGCAGAACTTTTCGCTGGACATGAACCTGAACGCCGCGGCCACGGTAGGTTCAACCGATGGAACGTTTTCTTATCCCATGGAGGTGGATGATTCTCTGGGCACTTCGCACGTGCTCACCCTCACGTTTAACAAAACGGGCGGCGGCGCCTGGGACTACTCGGTGAGCATCCCTGGTGAAGACCTGTCGGGCGGCACCCCCGGCACGCCCTCGGTGCTGGCCACCGGCCAGCTGACCTTCGATTCTTCGGGCAAGCTCACCTCTCCGGATGTCACCGGCCGGCTGATCAACATCCCGGCCGCCGGTTTGGTCGACGGCGCGGCGGATTTGAACGTGAACTGGGACCTGTACAATGCCAACAACGCACCCCGCCTGACGCAGTTCGCGCAGCTCTCTGCGGTCTCCGCCAACGGTCAGGATGGCCAGCCGGCCGCGCAACTGGTGCGCGTGGGACTCTCCGACGGCGGCAAGATCCTGGCGCAGTATTCCAACGGCCAGCAAACCGTCGTGGCGCAAGTTGCCATGGCGGGAATCCGCAACCCCGAGTCCCTGATCGCGGTGGGCGACAACAACTTCGAATCGAGTTCGCTCACGGCCACGCCGGCGGTCGGCGTACCCAATACCGGAGGTCGCGGCAAGATCCTGGGCGGCGAGCTGGAAGCTTCGACCGTGGACATCGCCAAGGAGTTCACCAACATGATCGTCTACCAGCGTGGCTACGAAGCCAACGGAAAGGTAGTGAACACCGCAGATCAGCTGAGCCAGGACACCATGAACCTGATCCGCTAGCTCGGTACGCAGCCGGGATATCAGGCGATGGCCCTAAACGAGATGACGCGTTTTGCCGATGTACCCATTGAGGTCGAGGTTGAGCTTGACCGCCGGGTGCTTTCGGTTCGCGAGATTCTGGAACTGGAGGAAGGCAGCGTGATTGGCATGACGCGGTCGGCGGGGGAGAACATCGATCTCTATGTGGGCGGCAAGCTGGTGGGCTACGGCGAGATTGTTCTCATCGAGAGCCGCATCGGCGTCCGCATTACCGATTTCAACATCGAGGATTGAGCTGTGGAGATGACGGATCCCATGCCGGCGGTGCTCGGCGTTCTGGCCGCGGTGGCGGCGGCCTTATGGTGGCTTCGCAAAAAAGGGGCGGTGCGGTTCTTTCGTCCGCGTGTGCGCTCCCGTGCACGGCGCCTGGAGTCAATCGAGCGGCTGGCGCTGTCTCCCCATCACACGCTGCATCTGGTGCGGCTGGATGACCGCACTATTCTCGTGGCGCAATCGCCCTCGGGGCTGGCGGTCCTTGACGGCGCGGGAACTCCGGCCCTGCGGGCCGCGGCGGAACATGCATGAACACGCGGAATGCAATGGCGGTGGCGGCTTTGCTGCCGGTTGCGGCGCGGGCAGCCGCGCACCCGCCGGCGTCGGCTCTGGGCCTTACCTTTCCTGCTTCGGGCGGACCCGGCGTGTCCATGCAGATCATTCTGCTGCTCACCGCCCTCACCTTGCTGCCGGCGGCCATCATGTCGGTAACTCCGTTTCTGCGGCTCACCATCGTGCTGCATTTTCTGCGCCAGGCGCTGGGTACGCAATCCACCCCCTCCAACCAGGTGCTGATCGGACTCTCGCTGTTCCTGACGATGCTGATCATGCAGCCGGTGGGATCGGAAATCTATCAGAAGGCCTGGGAACCTCTGGACAAAGGGCAGATCACCTGGCAGCAGGCCTTGGACGCCGGCTCCCAGCCCCTGCGCACGTTTCTGCTGCGCTTCGCGCGGGAGAAGGACATCCGGTTGTTTCTCGAAGCTTCGCACCGGCCTCGGCCGCGAACGCCCGCCGACGTGGAACTCGCCGTCCTCATCCCCGCCTACACTCTTTCCGAGCTGAAAACCGGCTTCCAGATCGGCGCCGTGCTGTTCCTGCCGTTTCTGATCATCGATCTGGTGGTGGCGTCGGTGACCCTGTCGCTGGGCATGATGCAACTCCCGCCGGTCATGGTGTCAGCGCCCTTAAAGATCCTGCTGTTCGTGCTGGTCGACGGCTGGAACCTGGTGGTGGGCTCACTGCTCAGGAGTTTTTATTCTCCGGTATGAGACCGCATCCATGACCCCCGACTTCGTGGTGCAGATTCTCCGGCAGACGCTCATCACCGCGCTATGGCTGAGCGCTCCCTTATTGCTTATCGGCTTCGCGGCCGGAATTGTAATGAGCCTGGTGCAGATTGTCACTTCGATCCAGGACGCCGCCTTCAGCACCATTCCCCGGCTGGCCGTGTTTCTGGTCAGCACGCTGCTCCTCATGCCCTGGATGATCAAGCAAATCACCGCTTACACCGTCGCGGTGCTGGGTGATCTTGGCCGGTACGCGCACTGATGGAGCCCGCGATCCTACTCCCGTTCCTCCTGGTGCTCAGCCGCGTGCTGGGATTCTTCGCCTTTCTTCCCTTGCCCGGCGGCAAGGAAGCACCGGCGGTTCCGCGCCTGGTGCTCGCGTTGGGATTCACCCTGGCCCTTTTTCCTCACTGGCCCGCTCTCGCTGCCGAACCTTCGTTGGGCTGGCTGGTTGCGACCCTGCTGTCGGAACTGGCCCTGGGCATCACCGTCGGGCTCATGGTTGCGTGCCTGGCGGAGGCGCTGCTCATGACCATGCAGATCGTGGGTCTCGAAGCCGGATACGGCTACGCCTCCACCATCGATCCCACCACCCAGGCGGATGCCTCGATTCTGCTGGTGATCGCGCAACTGGTGGCCGGGCTCTTGTTCTTCGCTTTCGGCCTTGACCGCGAGACTCTGCGCGGTTTCGCCCGCAGTTTAGAAAGCCATCCGGCCGGAAGCTTTGCCGTCACCGAGCCTCTGGCGGCGTTGATGGCCCGCCTGACGGCGGAGATTTTCTCTTCCGGCATTCGTCTGGCGTTGCCGGTGGTGGCGCTGCTGATGCTGGTCGACCTGGCGCTGGCCCTGGTGGGGAGATTGAACGCGCACCTGCAGCTCGTTCTGCTGGCCTTTCCCGTCAAGATGCTGGCCACCCTGGCGGCGCTCGCGGCTCTCGCCGTACTGGTTCCGCGCATGTACGCCTCCGCCGCCCGCCATACTTTGAGCGCGATCGCGCACCTTCTGGGAGGCTGACCCATCATGGCGGAGCGGGGACAACAAACCGAAAAACCCACGCCCAAGCGTCTGGAAAAAGCCCGCCGCGAGGGCAATTTCCCGGCGGCGCGCGAGATGGTGAGCGCGCTCCAGTTTCTGGCCTTCGCCGCCATGCTGGCGGGCTGGGGCGCAGGATGGATGGCTCAAATGCGGCAAACCATGCGCTGGCTGCTCGCGCGGGCGTTCCGTTCCGGCGTCAGCGACGTGGACGTGGTCCGCTGGGCCGCCGACATTTCCCGCCGCGTGGGTCTTCCGTTGGGTCTGGCTGGCGGGCTGCTCCTCGGGCTGACGCTGGCCGTCCAACTGGCCGCGACCCAAATGGGAGTGAGCTTGCGGAAAGCCGCACCGGACTTCAAACGCCTCAACCCGCTGCGCAAATTGCGCGAGCTGCCGCGCCAGAACCTGCCCTCGCTGGTTCAGGCGGCAGTGCTGATTCCGCTCTTCGGCTATGCGGTGTACGGGATTGCGCGCGACAACTACGAAGCGTTCTTTCTGCTGCCGCTCGCGGGCGTCGAGATCGGCGCCGGCCAGCTCGGCACGTCGATCCTGCGGCTCCTGTGGAAGGCGGCAGCCGTGTTTCTGGTTTTCGGCGCCGTGGATCTGGTGCGCCAGAAGCGGCGTTACCAGCAGGATCTGCGCATGAGCCGCCAGGAGGTGCGCGACGAAGCCAAGGATTCCGAGGGCAACCCGCATATCAAGCAGCGCATCCGCCGGCTGCAGCGCGATATGCTGCGCCGGCAGATGATGAAGGAGATCCCCACCGCCACCGCCGTCATCATGAATCCCACGCACTATGCCGTAGCCCTGCGCTACCGCTCGGACTCGATGGCGGCTCCGGTGGTGGTGGCGAAAGGCAAAAACTATCTGGCGCTGCGTATCCGCGCCAAGGCCGTGTACCACCAGGTGCCGGTGATCGAGAACGCGCTATTGGCGCAGGCGCTCTACCGCTCCGCCTCGGTGGGGCAGGAGATTCCGGCCCACCTCTATCGCGCCGTGGCCGAGATCCTGGCCTACCTCTACCGCCTGATGCACCGGCGCCTGCCGGGGATGGCGTAGATGGCGGAAGCCAAAGCCCTCGCCATGCCCGTGATGGGCGCATCCCGCTTCAGCTGGAGCGAGATGGCGGTCCCCATGGCCGTACTGGCCATCATCCTGGCGCTGATCGCTCCCATCCCCGCCTTTCTCCTGGATGTCCTGCTGGTCGCCGACATCATGATGTCGGTGATCGTGATGATGGTTTCGATGTACATCATGCGCCCGGTCGAGTTCAGCGTGTTTCCCACCACGCTGCTGCTCATGACTTTGTTCCGCCTGGCTCTGAACATCTCGTCCTCCCGGCTGATCCTGCTCAACGGCAACACCGGCACCGGCGCCGCAGGCGATGTCATCCAGGCGTTCGGCAACTTTGTGGTAGGCGGCAACTACATCGTGGGCGCGGTGATTTTTCTGGTGCTCATTGCCATCCAGTACGTAGTCATCAATCACGGCGCGGTGCGCATCTCGGAAGTCACCGCGCGCTTCACCCTCGACGCGCTGCCCGGCAAGCAGATGTCCATCGATTCGGACCTGAACGGCGGGCTGATCGACGAAGCCGAGGCGCGGAGGCGGCGCAAACAGCTGGCCCAGGAAGCCGAGTTCTACGGCGCCATGGACGGAGCCTCGCGCTTCACGCAACGCGACGCCGTGGCCAGCGTGCTGATCACCGGCATCAACATCATCGCCGGCCTGCTGATTGGCGTCTTCCAGAACGGCATGGATTTCCGCCGCGCCATCGAGACCTACACGGTGCTGACCATCGGCGACGGTCTGGTGACCGTGGTTCCGGCTCTCATGATCTCGATCTCCGGCGCCCTGATCGTTACGCGCGCGGGCGCGGACGCCCGGCTGGGCGTGGAATTCCGCCGCCAGGTCTTCGGCTCGGCGCAGCCCCTGCTGCTGGCGAGCGGCGTGCTGGTGGCCATGGCCGCGTTCCCCGGTCTTCCCCGGCCTCCCTTCCTGCTGCTGGGAGCGGGCCTGGGGGTGGTGGCCTGGCGCATGCGCCAGACCCAGGCGGTCGAGGCCCAAGCCGCCACCCGAGACGAGCGCGAGCCGACCAAGGAGAACCTGGAGTCCCTGCTCAAGGTCGAGCCCCTGGCGGTCGAGGTCGGCCTGGGCCTGGTGGGATTAGCCGAAGGCGGTGCTCATTCGCCGTTGTTGCGCCGCATCGCCGGGATCCGCCGCCAGCTGGCCACCGATCTCGGGTATTTGTTGCCGCCCGTGCGCGTGACCGACAACCTGGCGCTGCGCGCGCGCGAGTATATGATCTCGCTCAAAGGCAGTGAGATCGCACGCTATGAGCTGCCGCAGGGCTCGGAACTCGCCATCGCCGCCGGGCGCACCGAGCAGGCCCTCGAGGGCCAGCCGACGCGCGAGCCCGCCTTTGGCCTGCCGGCTTTCTGGATTCCCGCCGAAGCCGCGGAGAAGGCGCGCAGCGCCGGCTATACGGTGGTGGACGCAGTCAGCGTGCTGGGCACGCATCTTTCCGAGATCTCGCGGCGCTATGCCTACGAACTGTTCTCGCGGCAGGACGCGAAAAAACTGACCGACCGCGTGGCCCTCGAGAACCCGCGGCTGATCGAAGACCTCGTGCCCAAGCTGCTGCCGCTGTCGACGGTGCAGCGCGTGCTGCAGAATCTATTGCGCGAGCGGGTCTCGATTCGCGATGCGGCCACCATCCTCGAAGCGCTGGGCGAGGCCGCGGGCTCGACCCGCAATCCCGTGCTGCTCACCGAGTACGTGCGGCAGGCCATCCGGCGGGCGGTGGTGAAGCCATACCTCAACGCCTCGGGCGAGTTGCCTGCCTACTTTATCGAGAGCCCTATCGAGCAGATGGTGGAGAAGGCCGTGGAGCATGGGGAGCAGGCGAGCGCGCTGGGGCTCGACCCCCAGGCCCTGCGCGACATCATTCACCGTATTTCGCAGAAGACCGGCAATCCGGATTCGCCCGTGGTCGTGATCACGAGCGCCGGCGCGCGCTATTTCCTGCGCCAGGTGCTCGAAGCCGCGCTGCCCAGCGTATTCGTGCTGTCTCATAGCGAAGTGCCGCCCGGGGTGAGGGTGGTCTCGCTGGGAGGGGTCGGGTAATGAGCCGCAGGGATGGAGCGTTCGAACCAAGACATCGTGCCGCGGGATGCGGCGTCAGGAGGATCGACGGATGCTTGTGAAGTCATTTTTCGCCGCCACGGTGGAAGCCGCGCTGGCCGAAGGCAGCCGGGAACTGGGCCCCGAGGCTCTGATCGTGCAATCGAGGAAAGCGCTTCCCGAAGCGCAGCACCTGGGACGATACGAAGTGGTGCTGGCGGCTGCCCAACCCCCCGGGAAGGCGGCGGCGCGCGCGGATGCCGGCGGACCGGCAGGAACGGGCGAGCCGCTGGCGCGCGAGATCGCCCGCATGCGCCGCCAGCTGGACAGCCTGCGGCGGTCCTTGTCGCACCCCGCGGCGCCGGCGGCTCTTTCGTTCGAGGCCGCGGAGATTTTTGAAGCGCTGGTGGAGAGCGAGACGGAAACAGGCCTGGCGAGCGAGATCGCCCAGGCCGCGGCCGCACAAGCGGGCCCGGACTCCGGGAAGACCACCCTCGCACGTGACGCTGCCATCGCGGAGATCGAGAGCCGGTTCACGGTCGACGCCACGCTCGGCCGGGAAGGCGCTGCCCGCCGCATCGCGGCGCTGGTGGGGCCTCCCGGATCGGGGAAGACGGCGACGCTGGTCAAGCTGGCGGTCGTCCATGGTCTGGCGGCGCGGCGGCCGGCGGTGTTGATTTCGGCGGACACCTACCGCATTGCCGCGGCCGACCAGTTGCGCTCCTACGCCGCGATTCTGGGTGTGGGCTTCGAGCTGGTCGAGACCCCGCGCGCCCTCGATCAGGCGCTCGATCTGCACCGCGCCAAGGGGCTGATTCTCATCGACACCCCGGGTCTGGCCGTTGCGGAGATGGATCAGGGAGCCGACCTGGCGGCGTACCTCGCCACGCACCCGGAAATCGATACCCACCTGGTCCTATCGGCTTCTATGAAATCCGCCGATATTACCCGTGCGGTGGATCGATTCGAGATTTTTAAACCCGCCAAACTGCTGTTTACCCGGCTGGACGAAACCGGAGCGCTGGGGCCGGTTTGGAGCGAGGCGGCACGCACCGGCAAGCCCCTGTCCTTCCTGTCCGCGGGCCAGTCGATCCCGGAAGACCTGGAGCCGGCGACGCAGCGGCGGATCGTGGACCTGGTGCTTCCGCGCGAGGACCGTTCCCGGGCGGCCGCATGAGGGCCGGCGAACGCGCATGACCCCTTATTCCATCCCCGAAAAAATCAGCGCCGAGGAGCGCGAGCGGCTGATTCTCGAGCACCTGCCGCAGGTCCGGTTGATTGCCCGGCGCATTCACGAGCGGGTGCCTGGCAATGTCACCCTCGACGACCTGATCTCGGCGGGAGTGGTGGGGTTGATTTCCGCCATCGATCACTTCGATCCCAAACACAACGTCAAGCTCAAGACCTATGCCGAGTACAAGATTCGCGGCGCCATTCTGGATAGCCTGCGCGGCCTCGATTGGGCGCCGCGGCAGAAGCGCCGCATGGCCCGGCAGGTGGAATCCGCCATCCTGGCCGCCAGCCAGCGGCTGCATCGCGATCCCACCGAAGAAGAGATCGCCGGCGAACTGGAGCTGGACTTGGAGGAGTATCACCAGTGGCTGGCCGACTTGCAGGGGTTGGGGATGGGCACGCTCGAGTGCTCCGCGGAGGAGGGCCGCGACCTGCTGGCCTACACGCCCGACGATGAAGAGAAGCTGCCCTTGCGCCTTCTGGAGCGCAGCGAGCTCGAGAAACTGCTGGCCGAAGCCATCGAACAGATGCCGTCGATGGATCGCACGGTGATCAGCTTGTATTACCTGGAAGAGCTCACCTTGCGCGAGATTTCTGAAGTCGTTCATTTGCACCAGTCCCGTATCTCGCAACTCAAATCGCAGGCCATCCTGCGGCTGCGTGCCTACATGGCCAAGCGCTGGCCCATGGAGCGGGGAATCTAAAGCCGGGAACGAATATGCCCCAGACACTGGAAGAGAACGCACGCTGGCTCATGGAACAATGGACCACGGCCTTGGCCGCGGCCCTGGGCTCGATGACCGACGAGCAGCCGGACGCGTCGTTTACGCAGGCGACCGACTCCGCCAAGCCGGCCGAAGGCAAACCTCTTTGCTGGGAGCAGAGCTTTCAGGAGATCCCCCAGCCCGGCCTGTGGGTAACGGCCCCGGAGAAGACGTGGCAGGAACTGGGTCGCCGCACGCTGCGCGCCGCGGGGATTGAAACCGCCGAGCCCGCCGACGAGCGTAACACCTATCTGGAGATCCTGAGCCAGTCGCTCTCGGGTCTGGCGCAGAATCTGAGTGCGCGGTTGGCGAAGGAAGTCGTCTGCGAGCGGGGATGCGAGCGGGAACCCGCGGATCCGGGCGCCGTGCGCTTCTCGGTCACGCTGCGTTTTCGCGACGGGGAACTGGTGCTCGAGGCGGCTCTCGCCGTTTCGCTGGTTGCGGCGCTCGAACCGGGTCCGCCCGGCGCGAGCGATCCGAGTGGCCCGCCTGCGGTTCTGGCGGCATCCAGCAGGCCTGGCGCTCCGCCGTCCAAGACCCTGGAACTGTTGCTCGATGTGGACCTGCCCGTCAGCGTGTCGTTCGGTCGCACGCGCATCCCCATCAAAGAGATCCTGAAGCTGACCACCGGCTCCATTGTCGAGTTGAATCGCGCGGTGAGCGAGCCGGTCGAAGTGATCGTCAACAACTGCATCGTGGCGCGCGGCGAGGTGGTGGTGATCGAAGGCAACTACGGGGTGCGCATCCACCAGATCATGAGCCGGCAGGACCGGCTGCGGAGCCTGCGGTGATACCGGCGAGCGTGGCGTAACGATATGACCTGGATGGTTCATCCGATTGCGCAGTGCGCCCTGGTGGTGGTCGCGCTGGGGTTTGCGCTCCATCTGATTCGCACCGTGAAGGTCCGGGTGCGTTCGTCCGCGCCCGGAACCGGGCGCCTTCTTGCTTCCGAGATCGGCGAACTCAAGCGGCGGCTGGACGAACTGGCCGCGCGTCCACCGGCCGCCGCGCCGCATGCGGCCACGGCGGAGGAACCGGGTCTTCTTCCGGGCCCCGCCGAGGTGCGCCCGGGAATGAACCTGAGCCGCCGCAGCCAGGCGCTGCGGCTATTCCGCAGGGGAGAGACACCGGAACAGATCGCTTCGTCGCTGCGGGTGCCCAGCGGCGAAGTGCGTCTGCTCCTGAAGGTGCACCGCATGGTGATGGAACAGGCGGTGGCCGGTCCGCTCCAACCCGGCCTAAAGTCCGGGAGAGAATCGGCCGATAAGCGGAGTAGCGCCGGAACCGCCTCCCGGCACTCATCGGAACCCATATGAGAGTCGAAGATCCCAATCTGACGGCAGCCTCGATCGCCACCACGCCCGCCGCGGCGCCCGCGCCCGGCAGCGCGGCAGGAAGTACCTCGGAGCGTCCGGGAGCGAACGACCGCGTGGAGCTATCGGGTTTCGCCGGGCGGCTGGGGAGCGCGCTGCGATCCGACGCGCAGGCGCGGGCCCAACGCGTGGCCGCGCTGGCGCGAGACTTCCAGTCCGGTCGCCTGGCGTGGGACTCCCGCCAGACCAGCCGCGCCCTGGTCAACGAAACCCTGAGTGCCAGCGCAGCCGAACCGGGCGGGCAGGCGGGCACATGAAGCCCACGGCAGACGCGCCGGCCGTGATCGACCAGGCGCGCACCGCTCTCGAATCCGTGAGCCGGTTGATGGGGGATGGCCGCGCCGAGGACCTTCAGGCCTGCCGGCCTCATCTGGAGCAGGCGGCACGGCTGTTGGAGCGAGCCTTGGCGGCCATGCTCAATGAAAGGGGTCGAGATCCCGCCGGCAAGAATGCTCTCGATCGCTTCCGCCGCGAATTCCGGAAAGCCCGCGCGCTCCATGAGCACGCCGGCGGGTTCTACGGCGGCTTAATGCGCATGCTGGCGCCCGGCTTGGCGTCAGGCTATTCGCCGCGGGGAGAAGAACAACTGCCGAGACTGGTCCGCCCAGGGCGCCGCGTCTCGGTGGAAGCCTAGGGGAGGAAAACGATGTCACTGCTGGCCTCTCTCACCAATTCCTCCAACGCGTTGAGTGCCTTCGACCGCGCGATTACCGTCACTCAAAACAACGTGAACAACGCCGATACCCCGGGCTACGCTACCCAGCGGCTCGATATGAGCGCCCAGCCGTTCGATCCGGCCGAGGGCCTCGCTGGCGGAGTCAGGGCGGGCGATACCCAAAGCTCGCGCAATGCCTACGGTGAGGCGGCGGTCGACCGCGCGCAAACCTCACTGGGCCTGGCCACCCAGCAATCCTCCAGCCTGACGGCGGTACAGAACGCGCTGAATCTGTCGGCGGCCAACGGGATCCCGGCCACGCTCGGCGCCTTGTTCCAGAGCTTCTCCGCATGGAGCCAGGATCCGACGAGCGCGACGAACCGCCAGAGCGTCATGACCAGCGCACAACAAGTGGTGGATAGTTTCAGAACGACGGTGACGAATCTGCAGCAGGTCGAGCAGGATACCGAGACCCAGATCGGCCAGTCGGTGAATCAAATCAACGCCTACGCCCAGCAACTGGCCAGCTTTAACGCCCAGATTCGGAGTGGAGACCGCAGCGATGCCGCGCTCGACGCCCAGATTCACAATACTCTCGAAAGCCTCGGCCAAATCGTGAACTTCACGGCTGCCATGCAGGAGGACGGCACGGTCACGGTTCTGGTCGGCGGCCAGACGCCGCTGGTCGTCGCAGATCACGCGTTTAGCATCACCTCCCAAATCGCGGATCCCGCCAGCCTGCCGCCGGGCAATCCGGGCGTTCCCCCTTCGGCGAGCATTCTCGACGGGGCAGGCCGCGACGTCACCGCACAGATCACGGGCGGCAACTTGGGTGCGCTGCTCGAGACAAACAACCAGGTGCTGGCATCGCTGCTGGGAGATGCCAGCCAGCCCGGCGCCCTGAATCAGTTGGCACAGACTTTCGCCGATCGCGTGAACGAACTTCTTACGGCAGGCTACGTCTCCGACGGTCCGCCCCCGGCAGGGGGAGTGCCCTTGTTCTCCTACGACACCAGCAATGCCACCAACGCGGCTGCCACGCTGGCGCTCACGCCTGGAGTCACCGGGGACCAGCTCGCCGCCATCGATCCCGGGCCGCCTTACGCCAGCAATGGGACCGCGCTCAAGCTGGCGGCGCTGGCTAACCCGCAGGACCCCGCCGATGAGATTAGCAACAGCAGCTATGTAGAGTTTTTTGGCAACCTGGCGGCCGGCGTCGGCCGGCAACTCGCGGCAGCGAACGACGAGCAGACCATTCAGCAGCAGGTGTTGACACAGGCCCAGAGCCTGCGCCAGCAGCTTTCGGGCGTGTCGCTCGACGAACAAGCCGCGCGGCTGGTCGAGTACCAGCGGGCGTACCAGGCGAACGCGCAACTTTTTTCGGTTTTGAACAGCCTGACCGCAACGGTCGTGAACATGCTGCAGACCTGATCCTGCCGGAAACGGGGGGAATGGAGGAAGACCAAACGATATGATTTCCGGCATCGATCCTTCGGCAGCACAATTCCTGGCCGACCTGTCACAGACCCAGGCGAAAATGGCGCACGCCCAGCGCGAACTCTCTTCCGGGCTCAAGTTCCAGGATGCGTCGGATGCGCCCGACCAGGTGAGCGACATCCTGAAGTTGCGCGCCGACATCAGCCGCAACGCGCAGGTCGAATCCAACTTGAGCAATGTCAAAACCCAGGTGGATGCCGCGGAGCAGGCCGTGTCGAACGCCGAACAGCTCGTCGAACAGGCCCGGACCCTGGGTGCGCAGGGCGTCAACGGAACTCAGACTGCCCAATCGCGCGCGGCTCTCGCGCAACAGGTCCAATCCATTCACGATCAATTGATCTCGCTGGTCAACACCCAGGTGGGGAACACCTACGTGTTCGGCGGCGATGCGCCACAGTCGGCGCCCTACGCTGCCGACACAGAGGACCCGGATACAGGGGGCGGCGTGGTTCAGCAAACCACCGTGCAGGCCACCCGCCAGATCGAGGATCCACTCGGCAACACCTTTCCCGTCGACCTCACCGCTCAGCAGATCTTCGACCATCAGAACCCGGACGGCACGCCCGCCTCCGACAACGTGTTCGTGGCCATCAACCAGCTCCGTATCGCCCTGCAGAACAACGATGACGCCGCGATCCAGAACTCGGTCGCCGCCGTCACCCAAGCCGGAGATTTCCTCAACCGCCAGCTAGGGGCTTACGGCGCCGCTCAGAACCGCGTCAGCGCCGCGACCGACCTGGCGCAAAAGCTCGCTCTCGATTACCAGACTGCTCTCAGTGATAAGCAGGACGCCGACCTGACGCAGGCAATTCTGGAACTCAACCAGAGCCAGATCCAGGAACAGGCGTCCTTACAGGCCAGGGCGCAGATGCCCAAGACCAGCTTGTTTGACTACTTGCGCTGATCCCGGCCGGGCCTAAAGAATCCGGGCCGGACAAGCGATACATAAGCAGAAGGGATTCGGTTGAACCGCCAGCTCTCGCAACAGGAAATCGACGCCGTATTTGAAAATCTGGAGGACCGGAATACCAAAACATCCGCCGCCCAGAAGGGCGTCCGCTTTGATTTCCGCCGGCTCGACCGCATCGCGAAATCCCAGCTTCGCGCCATCCACCTGCTCCATGACACCTTCGTGCGCAACCTGGGTTCAAGCCTTTCGGCTTACCTGCGCTCCTATCTCACGGTCAACCTGGTCAGCGTGGAACAGCTTTCCTACGCCGAGTTTCTGGAGGGACTGCCCTCGCCCACGTGCATTACCTCGCTCGGTCTCAAACCGTACGAAGGCAATGCCGTGCTGGAGCTCAATCCGTCCATCATCTTCCCCATCCTCGAGGTGCTGCTCGGCGGCAACGGCAAGAGTCCCGCCGTGGTCCAGCGCGAGATTACCGAGATCGAGCAGAACCTGCTGGACGGTCTGTTTCGCATCATCCTGCACGATCTGAAGGAGGCATGGAAGGGCGTCACCACCATCGACTTCAACATCGAAGCCATGGAGAAGGAACCGCAGTTGCTGCAAGTCCTGGCGCCCAACGAGGCTGTGGTCGCCGTCGGCGTGGAAATGCGCACGGGGGATTGCACGGGCATGATGAATATGGCCATGCCGGCCATTGTCATCAAAATGATGCGCCAGAAGTTCGAGCAGCAATGGTCAGTGCGCAGAGCCGAGTCGAGCGAGAGTGAGCAGGAGCGAATGCTGCACGTTCTGGAAGGCGCCAGCGTGGAACTGGACGGCCGGCTGGAAGGCGCTTCGCTCACCATTGAGGACTTTCTCAGTCTTCAGGAAGGGGACCTGCTCGAGTTTGATCACCCCCTGGAGCGTTCGCTCGATTGCCTGGTGAACGGGAAGTTGAAGTTCAAAGGGCAGGTGGTCTCACTGGCCTTCAAGAAGGCCTTTCGCATCGAGTGACGCCCCGCCACCTTCGTCCGCCTGCCGGCTCCCAGGTTGTCGCCGCCGGCGCGAACCCGCTACAGTGGAATTCTGAATCACCTGGTCTCATCCGGCGGAATCGGAATTTCGCTTCTCGCAACCGCCGCCGCCCTCCTCGGCGCGGCGATCGGCGTCTTTCTCCGAGGCGCGCATCTCAAGGCGCGGTACCTTGTGCCCTTTGCCGGCGGGCTGCTGGTGGGCGTCTCGGTTTTCGGGCTGTTTCCTGAGCTGATTCGGGAAATCGGGTGGGCGGCCGGACTGGTGCTGTTCGCCGCCGGATATGTGGTTCTGCGGGGTATTAACCGGTACATCGTCCCCGTCTGCCCGGCGTGTGCCCACGATCACAATCACGAGGCCTGCGACACTGCTTTGCACGGGTTCGCCGCGCCGCTGGTTGTGGCCGCGGCGGTTCATAGCAGCCTGGATGGCTGGAGCATCGTGACCGCACAATTTGCCGCGCCACTTGGCGTTCGCTTGGCCCTGCCCCTGGCGGTCGTCCTGCACAAGATCCCCGAAGGCATCGCGTTGGGCGCGATCCTGCGGGCCGCGGTCGCCTCGCGCGGCGCCGCGATGCTCTGGTGCCTGCTCGCCGAAGGCGTCACCCTGATCGGCGCTGCCGCGGGCCTTGAACTCGAGCCCTTACTCGGGCAGGCATGGCTCAGCTATCCCCTCGCGATAGCGGGCGGATTCTTTTTCTATCTTGGATTCCACGCCGTGCACGGCGAATGGAAGCGGCGCGGCGCGCTGCCGGCCTTCATGCCTGCACTGACCGGGGCGGCAGGAGCCGCGGCGCTCCAGCAAGGCGTGCGGGTCCTGCTCGGCTGAGACGGCGATCCCCGTTCACAGCTTGCAGGCAATTTTCTTAGTGCCTCATTCATCAACACTTGCGGCACCTGAAGCCGAATAGCCAGCCATCGGATCGGGCCCCTCATCATTAGCATGAGGTTAGCCACACATGCCCGCTCCCTTTGAGATCCTCGACGTGGATGTAGATCCGCAGAATTGGACGCCCGTGGTTGCGCCGTTCGGCTGTAACAACGTCGCCATCAAAAATACTCTTTCTTCGGACCTCAAGATTCGCACCGATCTTTCGCGGCCCGACCAGGACATCATCTCCTCTCTGGTTCAAGAAGCCATCGTGGCGCCCCTTTCCGGAGCTCCCTTTTGGAGGGACGCAACTACAAGCCCATACCGGTTCCTGCCCGGCAGCACCGTGGCTTATTTGCAGACCGCTTCCGGGACAGGCACCGTCAAAGTGCGCTTCGTGAGGTAAGGATGCGGGTACTCATCGCGGGCGATTGTCCCACGGCAAAAGCGTTACGCGGTTATCTGGCGCGCCACGACTTCCATCTGACCACCCACGCTCCGGATCTGACGGTACGCATCGAGGAGCAGTCCGGCGCCGTCCGCCCGCTCGTCGACGGCGTTCCCGGCGAACTTGAGCAAGCCATTCTGCGGCATCTTCGCAAACAGATGCCCACTCCCCTCGAGATTCACACCGGGAGCGGCGCCGAGAGCGACCGCGCCGTGCGCATCGTCGTGCCGCCGAACGAAACCGAGCGGCGCGCCGTCGAAATCAGCGTGTTCCGGGCCCTGCTCGAAATCTCGCGACAGCGCGAAAAGCGCCCGTGGTGGCAGGCTCTGATTCCCAGGAAAACCCAATGAACAAACACTCGACTTCCGTGTATATGACCGCGACGCTGTTCCTGCTCCTGGTGGCGGCCGGCGTTTTGGGTCCGCTCTACGGCCAGCTCCAGCAATCCGGCGGTCCCGGCAGCGCCGTTACCGCTACCCAGGCCGGCACCTGGAACATCAACAACATCACCGGGACCCAAACGCTGCCCACCGGCGCTTCAACCGCTGCCAAGCAGCCCGCGTTGGGAACGGCAGGGACGCCATCAGCGGACGTGATCACGGTGCAGGGCGTAGCTTCCATGACCGCCCTCAAAGTGGACGGAACCGGCGGGAGCTTCCCCATCACGGGCTCGATTTCCAATACCGGGTTCAACGTCACTGGCTCGCTGCCCGCCGGAGCGAACGTCATCGGGCAGGTGCAGACGATTCCCAAGACCGCCTGCGGCACCACGGCCTTCACGCCCGCGTGGCAGGCCGTGCCCACCAGCACGACTTCGCTGACCGCGACGACTTCCTGCGTGATCGCCGTGATCATCACCAACACGAATGCGGCGGCACAGACGGTGACGATCACGGATGGCCAGGGAGCGCCAGTGACTGTCATCAATGCCTTCTCGGTTCCCGCGAACTCGCAAGTGACCTTCCCGCTGTTCGGATCGCAGATGACTAGCGGTATCAAGTGGTCGGCCGGCGGCACGGGAATGACCGGGACGGTCGTCGCTTATCAGTGAATTGTGAAACCAGTCACCGCGCTCTTCACCGCGCAGTTCTGCGCTCTAACGGCGTTCGCGCAACTCAACGTCTCGGGCAATTTCCCCGTGGCGACGCTGGATACGGCGCCCACGTCCCAGTCGATCACGGCGCTGAACGGGACGGCGCAAGTCGCTCTCGCGGGCCAAGCGGGCGCGGGGGTCACGGTTTCGGGGGCCTGGACGGCAACCCTCACTCCTGAACTTTCCTTTGATGGCGGCGCCACGTGGGTGGCGACGTTTTTCAAGATTCCCAACACAGCTCAATACGTGGCGACGGTGTCGGCAAACGGATCGTACGCCATCGTTTGCGCGACCGGAGCCTCGCACGCGCGCTTGCGGGCCAGTGCATTCACCAGCGGCACCATCACGGCGCTCCTGCGCGGGGGCCAGGTGAGCGATCTGCCGGTCTTGTTCGCGGGGCCGGCGGGAAGCGCGGTTCCTCCGACGACCTCGCAGGTCGGCGGGTCCGACGGCGCCAACCTGCGCGCCCTCTCGACGGATTCATCGGGGCGGCTGGTGCTGGCGGGCTCGTCGGCGAGCAACATCACCGCCGCGGCAACCACCTCCGTAAAGGCCACGGCGGGCATTCTGCGCCGCATGATTGTGGGCACAGGCGTGGCAAGCGCCACCGTGAAACTATTCAACGTGGCGGCCGCCTCATGCAGCGGCACGCCCGGTTCCGGAGCCGCGGGAGTGATCACGCTGCCCTCGACGCTCACCAATCCCTTCAGCCTGGAATTCAATCAAATCTTCAGCGCCGGAATCTGCGTCGTCACCTCTGGCGCCACCAACATCGTGGTAATTTTCGACTAGCGATGCAGCCGACCTTCCTGGGAAAAGTGACGGTAGTCACCGCGGGCACGCCCGTTCCGCTCAGTACCGATCCCACCGTGCGCGCCTGCGCGATCCTGGTGGCCACCATTCCCGGCCTGGCCGGCAATCTTTATCTCGGCGGCGCCGGTCTGGACCAAAACTCGCTTGCCAGCGCGATGATCAAGTTCAACGCGCCGAGCGTGTTCGGTCCACCGGACAGCTTCATGGTGGAAGCGCGAGGCGGGCACAATTCGCTGCAGGTGTCGGACTACTTTCTTGACGCTTCCGTCAGCGGAGAAGGCGCACTGGTCACGTACTTCCAGATCTAGCCTGTTTTTCCCAGTACCACCCTCCAAAAATAATTGACATCGTCCTGCTAACCCTCTAGACTCTCCATAGTCTATCTATAGGAAAGACAGTCTATGGGAACACGACGGACCGAAATTCCACCCGGCACGCTGGATATGTTGATTTTAAAGACGCTGTCGCGAGGCCCAGCGCATGGTTATGGCATCGCGGAGCATATCCACCAAATGTCGGAAGACGTGCTGGATGTGGAGGAAGGCTCGCTTTATCCGGCGCTGCAGCGGCTGCTGATTCAGGGATGGGTGTCGGCGGAATGGGGGCAATCCGCGAACAATCGGCGAGCGCGCTTTTATCAGCTCACTAAGGCCGGCCGCAAGCAACTGGACCGGGAACTCTCGGAGTTCAATCGCGTCATCCGAGCGATCGGGCGGGTGATCCAGACGGCCTAGCCCGGCGCTGCGCCGGGCGATGCTGGCGCATCGCGGACGGGGGGACGCCCGGATGAAGCACGGGTCTTCGACGGCGAGGAAAATATGGGCAAGCTCTGGCGGAAGCTGCTGTTCGGGATCCGGCGCTCACGGTTCGACCGCGATCTTGAAGACGAGATGCGCGTTCATCTGGAGATGAAAGCCGAAGCAGGCGGCGGAACAGAAGACGATCGTTACACGGCGAAAAGGCAGTTCGGGAACACGCTGTTGTTACGCGAGACCAGCCGCGATATGTGGGGATGGGTCCGGCTCGAGACCCTCCTGCAAGATCTGCGTTACGGCGCGCGGATGCTGCGCAAGAATCCGGGATTCACCACAGCGGCTGTACTGTCACTGGCGCTGGGCATTGGCGCCAACACGGCGATCTTCAGCCTGGTGAACGCCGTCTTGTTGCGTCCTCTCCCCTACCGCGACGCGGGCCGTTTGGCGGCGGTCTGGGAATGGAACATTCGCGAGGCGCACATCAACACCGTAACGGCGGCCGACTTCGCCGATTGGAGGGCCCGCAACCACGTATTCGAAGACATGGGGTACTCCTGGGACGAAGTCTACACGTTCACCGGCGCGACGAATCCGGAAGCCGTTGCCGGCTACATGTTCTCCTGCAATATCTTTCCGATGTTGGGCGCCAAGCCGTTTCTTGGACGAACGTTTCTGACGGAAGAGTGCCAGCCAGGCAAGGATCACGTGGTTGTTTTGAGTTACCCGCTGTGGCAGCGGCGCTTCGGATCGGATCGCCAAGTGATCGGACGCTCCATCCAACTCAACCATCAGCTCTACACCGTAGCGGGAGTGATGCCGCCCGAGTTTGCGCATCCATCCAGCCGGACGGTTCTGTGGACGCCGCTGGCGCTTCCACCTGATTTCTTCTCCGACCGCAAAGACCATGCCCTGCGCGTGTTCGGGCGGCTGAAGGCCGGCATCTCTTTTCGGCGCGCAGAGGCCGAAATGGACGCCATCGCGAAACAGCTTGCCCGGGAATATCCGGATAACGACGCAGGCATGGGAGTCGAGCTGTGGCCGATCCGCGATTTTTACGTGGGCGATCGTAAGACGTCTTTGGTGCTGCTGCAGACGACCGTTTTGGGGATGCTGCTGATCGCTTGCGTCAATGTGGCGAACCTGTTGCTGGCGCGCGGCAGCGCCCGGGAGCGCGAGGTCGCCCTCCGGCTGGCGCTGGGTGCGGGAAGCGCGCGGCTGTTCCGGCAGTTCCTTACCGAGGGCCTCGTGCTGGCGATGCTTGGCGGCACCGCGGGTTTGGCGCTCGCATTCTGGGGCGTTGGCGCATTGACTTCACTTATTCCCGGCAACCTCACCGACGTAGTGGACACATCGCATCCACAGGCCTGGATCAACATGCCAGTCCTGTTATTCACGCTGTTGCTTTCGCTGGTCTCGGGCGCGGTTTTTGGCACGACACCGGCCTTTCGCTCATCGGCTTCACCCAATGACACGCTGAAGGCGGGAGGAAGGACCTTCACCGAAGCACGTGGAAAAGCGCGGCTGCGGAGCGGGTTGGTCGTTTCGCAGATGGCTTTGTCGTTAGTACTGCTGATTGCGGCTGGATTGCTGATCCGCAGCTTCCTGCGTTTGCAGGCGCGCGACTACGGTTTCCGTACGGAGCACGTGCTGACGCTGCAACTGATGGGTGGGTCGAGCGGAGCCGACGGCCACGCTGCCATGGGGAAATTGTTGCAGTCGGCCATCGAGCGAATTGAGGTGTTGCCGGGCGTGGTGGCCGCGGGCGCCATCAATGCTCCGCCGCTGACCGGCTGGTCGGCGCAACGAAACTTTACCATTCCGGGTCAGCCGCCGCTGCCATTCGGCGAACAAAGCACGGCCGGGTTTCACGTGGTGACGCCACATTATTTCCGGGCGATGGGCATCCATCTGTCGCGGGGGCGCTATTTCGATACGCGCGATCGCGACGGCGGGCCGGGCGTGATCATCGTCAACGAGACCCTCGCGCGGCGATTTTTTCCCAACCAAGACGCCATTGGAAAAGGAATCAGCGTGGCTGACGGCGATACGCCCGCGATCCGTGAGATTGTGGGCGTCGTGGGCGATACCCGGCATGAACAGCTTGCCGATGCGCCTGATCCGGAGATCTACCGTCCGTTTGGCCAAGCGGACTGGCCGTTTGCCGGAATTGCCGTCCGGACTTCGGGCGACCCAACAGCACTGGCAGCGGCAGTGCGCTCGGCAATCTGGTCGGTGAGTAAGGAGCAGCCTATTGACTCCGTGATGACGTTGGAAGAGCGGGCTGCGGCTTCGCTGGCTCCGCGGCGCGCCAACGTGATTCTCCTTTCTCTGTTCGCGGGGATCGCTCTGCTTCTGGCCGCGGTCGGAATCTATGGCGTAATTGCGTATTCGGTGAGCCGGCGGACACAGGAAATGGGTATCCGCATGGCGCTGGGAGCGCGCGGGCGGCAGGTGACCGGCATGGTGCTGGGTAGAGCATTGCTGCTGGCGCTGGTGGGCGTGGTCATCGGGTTGTTTGCGGCAGTGGGCGCGACGCGCTTTATGGGAAGTCTGCTGGTGGACATCAGTCCAACGGATGGGGCGACGTTCATCTTCGTGCCACTGCTGTTGTGTGTAGTCGCTGCTGCGGCGGCGTATCTGCCGGCGAGGCGTGCGGGCAGGGTCGATCCGATGGTGGCGCTCAGGTACGAGTGACGACGCGGGGAGGAAAGACATGAGCAAGCTCTGGCGCAAGTTGCTATTCGTGATGCGGCGCGGGCGGTTTGAGCGCGATCTGGAAGATGAGATCCGGCTTCATGTGGATATGAAAACGGAAGCCGGTGGCGGGACAGATGATGCCCGGTACGCGGCGCGCCGGCAGTTCGGGAACACGCTGTTGTTACGCGAGACCAGTCGCGAAGTGTGGGGATGGGTTTGGCTGGAAACACTGTTGCAGGATCTGCGCTATGGCGCGCGAATGCTGCGCAAGAATCCGGGATTTACTTTCGTCGTGACGGCCACGCTAGCGCTGGGGATCGCGGTCAATTCGAGCATTTTTAGCCTGATCAGCGGCTGGCTGCTGAAGAAGCCTGCGGTGGCGGATCCAGATCGCGCGGTTGCGGTGGTCGCCACAAACCCGGCGAGAGCGCTCGAGCGGGGACGGATTTCGGCGGTTGATTTTCTGGCGTGGCGGGAGGCGAACCACGCGTTTGCGGACCTGGCTGCCGCGGATCCCTATCACGACTTCAGCCTCACGGGCGCCGGAGAACCGGAGCGCCTCACGGGAATGCGAGTGACCGCGACCTATTTCCGAGTGCTCGGGGTTTCGGCATTTCTGGGGCGAACATTCCTGCCAGGTGAAGATCAGGCGGGCCGCGATCACGTTGTGATTCTGACTTACGGCCTTTGGCAGCGGCGGTTTGCGTCCGATCCGAACGTCATTGGAAGAACGGTAGCGCTCGATGGCGAGGAGTATGTGGTCATCGGGGTGATGCCGGCGTCCTTCCGGCAAGTGGCCTTTCTGCCGCGCCTGTGGACCCCGTTGGTGCTTGCGTCAGAAAATCCCGGGCCGCACGCTCGCGACGCTCGTGACTTCGTGCTTTTCGGCCGGTTGAGGTCCGGCATCGATCTTCAGCGTGCGCGGGCAGAGATGAGCACCCTGGCACATCGCGCGGAGCAAAGCTATCCGGCGTCCGAAAAAGGCTGGGGCGCAAACGTCATGACGCTTCAGGAATACGGCATCGAGGAAGACGTCATTCGGCCGGGCCTGATGTTGCTCATGACTGCAGTTGCGCTGGTTTTGGTGATCGCGTGCGCGAATATCGCGAATTTGCTGCTCGCGCGAGCCGCGAAGCGCCAGCAGGAGATCGCGATTCGAACCGCGCTGGGCGCCGGGCGCGTGCGTGTGATCCGCCAGTTGCTGGTGGAGAGCCTTTTGATTGCGCTGATCGGCGGGGGCTGCGGTCTGGTTGCCGCGTACTGGGGCATTTCTATTCTGCGCGGCATGCTCAACTTCAATGAGTACGTCGGCGCGATTGCCACTAACGTCACGCTCGACCAGAACGTGCTGGCCTTCACCTGCCTGGCTTCGATGGGTGCGGCCCTGTTGTTCGGGCTGGCGCCGGCGATCCGGGTTTCACGCACTGATCCGCAAAGCACGCTGCGCCAGGGAGGCCGCACTGGCGATCTCAGTCGCGGTTGGGGCCGTAACGTGCTGGTCGGCGGCGAAATCGCGCTCGCCATGGTGCTGGTGACCGGCGCGGGTCTCATCATCAAGGCCACGGCTGAAGAACTGCGCGCCGATTTCGGGTATGACCCGAAGCAGGTACTGACAGCCGCTGTGTCTCTGACGAATGCCCGATATCATGAGCCGGCTCGGCGGACCGCTTTCTTTCAAAGCGTGCTCGAGAGGCTCCAGGGACTGCCCGGCGTCGAAGCCGCGGGGATTGCGAATGCCATGCCGTTCAACGCCGAAAAGCGAACCTTCAGCATCCAGGGTCAGCCGGCTGTGCCCGCGGCAGAACGGCCGAAGGCGCGATATTTCCGGGTGAGTCCCGGCCAGTTCCGTGTCCTGAGCATTCCGCTGATTCGGGGCCGCGCAATTCGCGAATCCGATAACGCACGCGCCCCTCGAGTGGCCATTGTCAACCGCGTATTTGTGGAACGCTTCTTTCCGGGACAGAACCCGCTGGGGCGGTACATCCGTATCGACCTTGATGCGCCGGACTGGAGCCAGATTGTGGGGATCGTTGGGAACATCAAGGCGTTTTTCGGTCCGAAAGAAGACGATGCGCAAGTGTATGAGCCGTACTTGCAGACTCCTACGGAACCGGAAATGTGGCTGGCCGTGCGCGCGGCCGGTGATCCGAATCTGATGGCGCGTGCGCTCCGGAGCGCCGTGTGGTCGGTCGATCCCGATCAGCCTATCGCCAGTGTGCGAACGATCTCTCGTCTGATCGACGACCTGGAAGGCGGTGACTACCAGTTCGACGCCTTGCTCGGAATATTCGGAGTCATGGCCCTGTTGCTCGCCGCCGTCGGGATCTACGGCGTCATTTCGTATTCCGTCGCGCAGCGCACGCACGAGATCGGCATCCGTATGGCGCTCGGAGCGCACCGCGCCGATGTGCTGCGATTGGTGATGGGCAAGGGCATGCTGCTCGCGCTGGTGAGCGCAGCCGTGGGTCTGGCGGCCGCCGCGCCTCTACCCGGGCTCTTCGCCGCGATATTGCAGGGATTCAGAGTGCACAGCCTGGCGATCTTCCTCTGCGTCCCTCTGCTACTGCTGTCTGTCGTGTTGATCGCGATTTACATTCCGGCATCGCGCGCGGCGCGGATCGATCCCATGGAGGCCCTCCGTTATGAATGACGCGGAGACGCGACGAGGAAAGACATGAGTAGACTTTGGCGCGGGCTGCGGTTTATTTTTGGGCATCGAAAATTCGATCGCGAGCTTGGCGACGAGATGCGGCAGCACCTCGAAATGAAAGTGCAGAAGCTGGTGGAAAGCGGCGTTGCGCCGGAGGAAGCGCGATACCGGGCCCAGAGGGAGTTCGGAAATACGCTGCTGCTCGAAGAAAACAGCCGAGAAGTCTGGCAGTGGCGGCCGGTCGAGGAGATCGCGCAGGATTTGCGCTATGCGCTGCGCATGCTGCGCCGCAGCCCTGGATTTACAGCGGTTGCGGTACTGTCCCTGGCTCTGGGCATTGGGGCGAACACGGCGGTGTTCAGCGTGATGGATACGGTGCTTCTCAAGAGCATGCCGGTAGAAGACCCCGACAGGCTGGTCCTGGTTGGCGCCGAATGCAAGGGGGCGAGCTGGATTTTCATGTATCCGACCTTCCGTGATGTGCGCGATCAACAGCAGGTCTTCTCAGGGATTTCGGCGATCTCGGATAGCCCTCGGATGATGGTAACCATTCCTGGGGCGCCGCAGCTGGAGGCCGCTTATGTTCCGGGCACGATTGTTTCCGGCAATTACTTTTCCGTGCTGGGTGTTCGGCCATTGATGGGAAGAATGTTCAACGAAGCAGATGACCGGCTGCCGGGCACGGGCGGCGTTCAAGATCGCGTGGCCGTGATCAGCTATGGATTGTGGCAGCGGCAGTACGGCGGGGATGCGGCAGTCTCGCGCAAGAAAATTTCGATCAACCACGAAATGTATACGATCATCGGCGTCACGCCGCGCGAGTTTCGAGGACACCGGACCGGATACGCACCGGATATCTGGGCGCCGATGAATCAGGCGAAGAGCCCGGAGGAACTGAACCAGCGCAATTGGGCGTTCTTCTCGGGCGTGATGGCGCGCCTCAAGCCGGGCGTGAGCGTCCGTCAGGCTGAGGCGGCTATGACGGCAGCGTATCGGCAGGTCCTGGCCGGGGAAGTGGGGCGAGGAATCGAAGAATCGCTGAGGTCTCCGGGGCCGTCGCAACCGGTCGACAGGAAAATTTCGGATTACCACATCACTTTGAAACCCGGCGGCGGCGGACTGGGAATGTTACGCGAGAAGTACGCGCAGAGCCTTCGCATCATCATGGCTGTGGTCGGACTGGTGCTGTTGATTGCGTGCTCGAACGTCGCAAATCTGCTGCTGGCGAGGGCCACGTCGCGGCGTAGCGAGATCGGACTGCGGCTGGCGCTTGGTTCGGGGCGTTACCGGCTGATGCGGCAGTTGCTCACTGAAAGTGTCCTGCTGGCACTGATGGGCGGCGCGGCAGGGTTGCTGGTCGCTTACTGGCTGGCCGACGCTCTGGCGACTTTCATTGCCACTGGCGGGATGCTATCGCTTCAGATCTCACCCGATACGCGCGTGCTTGCCTTCACCACGGCGGTTTGTTTCGCGTCCGCATTTCTGTTCGGGCTTGTGCCTGCCTGGCAGGCCACCCAGCTCGAAATCGCAACAGCATTGAAAGGATCCTCACGTACTCAAACCGGCGGCCGCCCTCGCCAGCGTCTCAGCCGCGTGCTGCTGGTTTCTCAGGTCGCTCTTTCGCTAGTGCTGCTCATTGGCGCCGGGCTGCTGGCGCACAGCCTCGCCAATCTGCATCGTCTCGATCCGGGATTCCGGCTGCAGAATGTCTTGATGCTGGAAGTGCAAATGGAGGACGTCGAGCGGGTTCAGGGCAAGCCGGATTTTGCCGTCGCACAAAGGCGGCTGCCCGGTGTGTTCCGCGACCTGGAGGAGCGGCTGAACGCTCTCGCCGGAGTGCGCTCGGCCAGTGTTTCGTGGCTCGGGCTGTTCAGCGAAAACGATCTTTATACATCGCTCGTCATTCGAGGCGCGACCCGCGAGGGGGCGCCTGCGCACCTCAACATGGTTTCGAGCCGGTATTTTGAAACGGTGGGGATGCAGGTTGTCATGGGCCGCGGGTTCAAGGCGAGCGATGATGAGCGAGCGCACAGGGTCCTGGTGATCAACGAGGCGCTGGCGCGGAAGTACCTGCCGGGTCAGAACCCGCTGGGGAAACTGGCAGTCCCGAACGTCGATGAATTGAAGGGCACGCCGTTCGAGATTGTCGGAATATTGCGGGACGCGAAGTATAACGACCTGCGGGCTCCGGTGGAGCCGATGTTCTATCTGCCGCTCGCGCAGGCGCCGTACCCGATCCAGTCCGTTGAGGTGCAAACCGCGGGAGACCCGCTGGCGATGGCTTCGCAGGTGAGGCGCTTACTGCGCGAGATGCATCGTGATTTGATGATCAGCGAGGTAACTACGCTGGCGCAGCGAGTGGACAGTACCGTAATCCGCGAGAGGATGCTGGCGGAACTTTCAGGAGTTTTCGGCGTTCTTGCGCTGGTGCTGGCGTGCGTGGGACTGTACGGGACGATGTCGTATGCCGTAGCGCGCCGGACCAGTGAGATCGGGATTCGCATGGCGCTGGGCGCGCGGAGCGGAGAAATGCTGTGGATGGTGCTGCGCGAAACCTCGCGGCTTGTGGTGCTGGGTGTTGCGATCGGACTGCCGGTAGCGCTGGCGGCCACGAGATTCCTTCAGGATTACCTGTTCGAGCTGAAGGCGACGGATCCGGCAACTATCGCCGGCGCCGCTTTGATATTGGCGGCGATCGCGATGCTCGCGGGATATCTGCCGGCGAGGAGAGCGGCGCGCGTGGATCCGATGACCGCCCTAAGATACGAATAATCGGCGATTATGAATACGGCGGGTGACACGAAGCTTGGCATCGCGTGGATCGCGCTGTGCCTGGCGCTCGCGTTGCATATCGTCGATGAATCGCTGACGGGCTTTCTCTCCGTTTACAATCCAACCGTGGTCGCCATAAGCGAACAGGTGGCGTGGTTTCCGATGCCGATCTTTGAGTTCGGAGTATGGCTGGCGGGGCTGATTGTCGCGAACTTGCTGCTGCTGTCTTTGTCGGTGTTTGCCTTCCGTGGATCACGCTGGCTGAAGCCCCTCGCTTACGTATTTGCTGTGATCATGCTCCTGAACGGTCTGGGGCACACGCTCGGAACCATAGCGGGGCGGACGGTGGCATCGGTGCACTTTGCGCGGCCGATGCCGGGCTTCTACTCTTCGCCGGCGTTGCTGGCGGCGTCCATCTATCTGCTGTTTCGGCTGCGAACCACGGCGCAAACCTAATCCGTCAGCTTGCCGGCGGCGATCAGGGCCGCCACGTCGGCTACGTCCTGTTCCATGGCGCGGTCTCGATCGAGAAAATCGGAGACCTGGCGAATAGCGGCGTGGGCGTGCTGGTTGCGCATGCCGAGTTTGCCGGCGGCGCCGCGCAGGTCGGCGGCTTGGGCGGCGGCGAGCAGCAGCATAGCGGTTTGGTTCCGCAGACACTCGAGTGCATCGAGCGCGGTGACGGCGGCGTGCATGCCGAGGCTCACCACGTCCTGGTTGTAGGCCTCGGTGGGCAGCGAATGAATCGAGCTGGGGCCCGCCATCTGGCGGATCGCGCAGGCCAGGCTCGTCACGCTCAACTGCATCCCCTTGAATCCGGAGTTGACGCCAGGCTCGGGCACCAGGCTTGCCGGCAGGCCGCCGTTGAATTTGTCATCCACGAGCACAGCCATTAGCGCATTCGCCCAATTGCCCATGATCGCGAAGTCGATCTTCCAGGTGTCGAGCAGGCGCGCGATATGGCCGCCGTAGAAGTTGCCGGCGCGGTAGAGCGTGCCGGTTTCGGGATCGACGAGCGGGTTGTCATTGGCGGAGTTGATTTCGCGTTCGATCACCGGCCGCGCCGTCTCCAGAGCTTCCCACGCGGGACCGAGGCCCTGCGGCGGACAGCGCAGCGAATAGCAGCTTTGGCGGCCGGAATCACCCGTCAATTTACTGCCGGCGAGGCGCTCGCGGATAAATTCTGCTACTGCGGCCTGGCCCGGATGGCCTTTCATATCCTGTACCCACGATGCAAAGGGTTCGCTGCCGGCTTCGAGTGCTTCCACCGATAAGGCGACCGCGGAGAGCAGCGCGCGCAGCACGCGCCGCGCATCCACCCACACGAGCGCCGCCACCGCCGTCATCATCGTGGTGCCGTTGATGAGCGCCAGGCCTTCTTTGGGCGCGAACCGAATGGGCTCGAGATCGGCCAGCTTCATCGCATCCAGCGCGGACATATGACGGCCCTGGTACTCGACGCCACCCATGCCCACGAGCGCGCGCGCGACGTACGCCGAAGGCATGAGATCGCCGCTCGCTCCCACCGAACCGTAGCGGGGAACCACGGGCGTGATGCCGCGGTTCAGCAGTTCGATGAGCGCCTCGACCAGCTCAGGCCGCACGGCCGAAGTGCCGGTCGAGAACGTGGCCACGCGCAGCAACATCGCGGCGCGCACCACGTCGTTGGGGAGCGGCGCTCCGGTGGCGCACGAGAGGTGGCGCATGATGTTGTGCTGCAGAAGTTCCGCTTGATCGGCCGTCAGCGCGAACTTGATGTTGCCGCCCACGCCGGTGTTGACGCCGTAGATGCGCTCGCCGCGCGCAAGCTGCTCTTCCAGCGCCACGCGTCCTTTCACGATGAGCGCGCGCGAAGGCGCCGCCAGATCCACCGTGCGGCCCTGGCGTGCGGTCTCGACGACATCTTCGATGGAAAGGGGGCGTGCGCCGACGACCAGCCCGGAAACAGAGACAGGCATGAGTGCCTATTCTACTGTGAACGTCACTTTGGCTTCGTTAACGTTTCACCCCTGGGTCCTGTCACTCTTCACAAGACCCAGGGGCCGGCACTCGGCCTGCAAGATGTCGGTCGAGTTGATATTGTGCTACTCAGCCACGATCATCATTTCGATAATCTAGATCATGCCGGCCGGGCCCTGCTTCAGCGGCCGAAACACGTCTTCACTACGGCGGAGGGAGCGGTTCGTCTGGGTGCAAATGCGACGGGTCTCGCTAATTGGCAGACCATTCACGTCCCGGCGCCGGGCGTCTGGCATGAATGCCTATTCTACGGTGAAGGTCTCTTTGGCCTCGTACGTCTGGTTGCCGGTGTGATCACGGGCGGTGCAGACAACGGTGTATTGTCCGGGCTTGGTGTCCTTGTAGATATTCAGGTTCATCGAGCCCGGCACGTACGCCTTGGGATAAAACGAAGAGCTTTTCTCTTCCGCGGCTTTTTCCTGTTTAAACAGAACCCTGCCGCCAGGCGCCAGAATTGAAATTCCGTAGTCCACATCCACGCTATTGTGAGGGCCGAATTTGTAGCCAATGATATCGAACCGCGCAAACAGCGTATCGCCCGGCTTGTAAGCGGCCACCGCCAGCGGGTCGCGGTCCTCTTCGCCGCGATAGAAATGGAAATTGCGGATGGCGAGCGTGTCGCTTGGAGCGACATCATGTCCGCGCACCTGCAAACTGATTTCCTGGGAAGCCTTCGCTTTGGCAAGATCGTCCGTCACCTGGATGGCAATCTTGTACGCGCCGGAGCCGGCCAGCGGCGGCAGGAGCATCTGCTGCCGCATTTTCGGTCTCCAGTTCTTGTCCTCGTCCGAAAGCGTCGTGTCCAGGGTGTTGGCAATGGTTTCCATCAGCGGCACGCCTTTGGGATCGAGGGCGTCCACCTTGTAAGAGAGGTGTAACTTCCGTTCGGGAGAAACCTGATAGCCGCCCACTTCGAAGCTCAGGAAAACAAACTGGCCGGGAACAAAAGTGAAGCTCGGAGGCACGCCGGGACCATCTTCCATGTCGCTGATGGTGGGTTTGAGAATGGCGAAGGGCGTGGGGGCTGCGTCCAGGAGAACCGAGGCTGCGAAAAGCAGAAAGATGCGGCGAACAGGCATCAAGCCTATTCTACTTCTGGGGCTCGTTCATCAGCCGATCGAACTTGTGCTTTTGCTCGTCGTTCAGGATTTTGTAAATGCTGGTCTTGCCGATAGCCAGCACGTCCTGATAGTAGCGGGAGAAATCGTCGAGCGCGGTCTTGAGCTGCTCGGTTTGCTCGGGAGTCAGATCGAGTTCCTTCTGCAGCCGGTGCAGCGAGATCTCCTTGCCTGAATCGGTCCAGAAGGGGACGCGATGCAGGCCTTTATGGACGCCCACATTCATGGCCAGCGCGCCCACCACTGCGCCCACCAGGAACACCAGCACAAGGGTGAATGCGATACCAATCTTCGGGTTTTGCAGCGTACGGACGGCGCTGTAGGTGCCCATCGGATTAGGGCTCGTAGGAAGCGAGCGTTGCGAGGATCATGTCCGGATTATCGGCGGGCGCCTGCTGGGCCATAATCGCTTCCGGCCGCGGCGGGCCGGCCGAATATTCGGTCTCGCGTGTGATCAGATAGCTGCCCAAAACTACCAGCGACATGAGCGACGCAAATGCGACGCGCTTGCCAAACGCGGGCTCTAGCCAAACCCAACTCCACGGCGAACGTGGGCGCTGGGCTTCCACGCGGCGTGCCACCTGGGCATAAAACCCGAGAGACGGAGTGATTTCCTCCGGGGCGCGCAGAGCGGACAAAGCGCCGGAGAGTTCCTTCATTTCCTGAACTTCTGCGCGGCATTCCTCGCAGGACTCCAGGTGTGTCGTAAACTCTCGCGAACTAGGCGAGCCGGAGAGATATTCCTCGAGCCGGTCCAGAATCACCTGATGCATATTTTCTTCCCTTACAGTCCGACCATTTTTAACCTGAGAACCAATCCCGCGCGGGTCTCCGCCCACGTCGGGAACCACCCAAAATCATCCCGCCACCAGGCCGGGAGCGCGATCCAACCGCTGCGCCGCCTTCACCAGCTTCTGACGGGCACGAAACAATTTTACTTTAATTGTATTCTCGTTCATGCCTGTCATTTGCGCCAATTCTTCCACCGAACGGCCCTCGACCTCTTTGAGCAGGAGCAGGGTCCGCTCTTCCTCGGAAACCCGGCTCAGGAGCTTCAACACGTAGTCGCGCCGCGCCAGAGTTTCGTCGGCGGGCGCCTGCCGGTCGACCGAGGGCTCGGTATTCTCCACCCTGCGAACCTCGTCTTCGCTTAGGTCGCTCTCGTACACCAGCTTGCGGACCTTCTTCTTGCGCAGGTAGTCAAAGCACTCATTCACCGTAATTTTGTAGATCCAGGTGATCAGAGAGCTGCGGAAATCGAAGTTGCGGATGGAGAAGTAAACCTTCGCAAACACTTGCTGTGCAATGTCTTCCACGTCATTACGCTGCCGCACGATGCCGTGAATGATGGAGAACACCTTCGACTGGTAGTGCTCGACAATCTCGCGGAACGCCGCCTCATCGCCGGACTGGGCCCGGCGTACGAGCGCACCTTCCTGGCTGTTCTGATAGTCCACTCTCGTTTTGACCGCTACCCGGCTGCCGAACGCCGGGAGTGGGAGGGTGCCCGTCAGTGTTCCCATACACCGCTTCGGACGTGCCCCGTGTTGCCGCGGTTACATTTCTCCTTGCTGGCTTACCACATGGATAACCCGATTATGGCATAGCAAATCCTTGCAACTTCGGGGCCTAAGCCCCATCCAATGAGTTAGGAACGGTGATTCTGATATTTTGGCTCGGACTGGGTCCGGCCCCGTTTCGGGAAGCCGTAACTTTTGTATAATCACGTAGAAGGGGATTTCTTCAAACATGGTGCAATTGACTGAAAAAGCCGTGGACAAGGTAAAGGAGATCCTGACGTCCCAGGATCCCAAGCCGGCCGGGTTGCGTATCTCGGTGGTGGGTGGTGGATGCTCGGGCTTTAGCTACTCGATGGCTTTTGAAAACCAGCCCAACATGCTCGACAAGACATACAGTTATGACGGTCTGAAGGTGTTCGTCGATCAGGCCAGCCTGCTCTATCTCGATGGCGCCGAAGTGGATTACGTCGAGACGCTGGAAGGTTCCGGCTTCAAATTCTCGAATCCGAACGTAAAGTCTACCTGCGGTTGCGGCAGCTCGTTTAGCGCTTAACCCGGTTCAGGCGTTTGCGAGCGGTTTGCCTGTTCCTCATGACGGCTCTGGCTGCCCAGCCGGGCAGCCAGGATCCGCATCTTCCTTCCAATTACCAACTGGCATTTGAAAATGACTGGGTCCGCGTGGTCCGTGTCCGCTACGGTCCCCGGGAGAAGCTGCCGGTCCACGATCATTCCGCCCGGGCGACGGTTTACGTGTATCTGACCGACTCGCCGCCTGTGCGATTTAGCCACATCGAAGACCCGCCTTTCACGTTGATCCGGCCTCCGCTCAAGCTCGGCTCCTTCCGCGTGAGCCCGGGGCGAATCGAGACGCACGAAGTCGAGAACCTGGGCGACGCGCCGTCTGAGTTCCTGCGCGTGGAACTCAAACAAATTCCTCTCGGCCAACCGAGGCTGTTTCAGCGGGGACCGGCGCCGGCCGATCTCTCAATCACTGGCTTGTCGAGGCAGTACGTTCGCCCTCAGCTCGTCATCGAGCGCATAGTGGCGGCCGGCGGCAATCCCGTCGAGCTGGATGATCCTGCGATTCCTTCACTGCTGATTGCATTCTCGGACGCCCGGCTCCCGGCGGCGTCTTTGCACAGAGGCGAGGTCTACTGGCTCGCACCGGGTCACACACAAGGAGTGGAGAACGCTGGGGCGTCGGTGGCGCATCTGCTGCGGGTCGAGTTCCCCAGTCCCCAAGCTACTAAGAACTAGCCTCGCCTTGCAGCGTCAAACCAGGCTGCATTCCGTCTCATTCAATTTCCGCATCACCGCATGCATCAGATCTTCATACGGCAAGACCACGGCCGGTTCTGCGGGCGGCAACACGTCTTCGAGCCGCGCCGGTTCCCAGGTTTGCTCCCGGCCCGTCGTATAGAAGCCGCTCATACTGGCCGCCGTGCAGGCTGCCTGTACGAGCCGCCGCACGCGTGGCGTCCGGTGACCGATGGCGTCGTGATGATGGGCAATCACGTCTCTGAGCACGGCGGGAAAATTCCATGCCGCGGCCAGGTCGTGCCCCACCTGGCAATGGTCGGTTGTCCAATGTTTGCGCTCCACTTCCAACGGATCTGCCGCGCCTGGAAGGGCGCTCTCCAGAAATGTGGCGTAGTCGTTAGGCAGCAGCATCAGCAGCGCGATGCGCCCGATGTCGTGCAGGATGCCCGCCGTATAGCCTAGCGGGATCTCGATATCGAAGCGCTCCGCAAACTTCTCGCACCAGAGCGCTGTAGCCAGGTTGTGCCGCCAGCAACGGTGCAGGAATGCGTTGTCCGTATCCCCCATGAAATTCCTCAACGCGACGGTGACGACGACGTCGCGCAGCCGGTCGACCCCCACCACGCTCAGCGCGTGGAGGATGCTCGCGATTTCGTACCGGCCGCCGAGCAACGCCGAGTTTGCCAGCTTCAGCACCTGGCCGGAGAAGGCCGCATCCACCGCAATCACTCCGGACACCTCGCGAAAGTCCACTCTCTCGTTGTGGATGAGCCGGATCAGCTTGCAGGCTGCTGCGGGAAAAGGCCTAAGTGTGTCCAGACGGATGCGTAGATCTCGGGTCGCCAAAGAGGGCTCCTAAGAGGTTTATCGGAGGCGGGCGGCGAACCCTTTAGGACCTTGCCGAAAACGCTTCGAACCGAGCCGCGACGGAAAGGAGCAGTCAGTCGACGTTCTGCGCCCTCCGTGTACGATAATGTTCTGGCTATGGCCGAGGATCGCAGCTACTCCCCAAGTCGGGAATTCGTTGAGCATGCCAACGTGAAGGGCATGGAGGGCTATCGCGCGCTCTACAAACGCGCCTTGGAGCAGCCCGCCGAATTTTGGGGTGAACTGGCGGACAAGGAACTGTTCTGGTTCGAGAAATGGTCGAAAGCCTTCGAGTGGAACCCGCCGTTCGTGAAATGGTTCGTGGGCGGCAAGACCAACGTCTCGTACAACTGCATCGACCGCCACCTGGCTACGCACCGGAAGAATAAAGTCGCCATCCTTTGGGAGGGCGAGCCAGGTGATCAGCGCATGATCACTTACCAGGAGCTGTACCGCCTGGTGGCGCGCTTCGCCAACGTGCTCAAATCGCGCGGCCTCAAGATCGGCGATCGCGCCGTCATCTACATGCCCATGATTCCGGAGCTGCCCGTGGCCATGCTGGCGTGTGCGCGGCTGGGCATCATCCACAGTGTGGTGTTCGGCGGATTCTCGGCGGAAGCGCTCAAAGCGCGCATCCAGGATCTGGAAGCTCAGGTGGTGATCACCGCGGATGGCGGCTGGCGCCGCGGCAAGGAAGTCAAGCTGAAGCCGGCGGTGGATGAAGCGCTGCCGGAGTGCCCTACCGTGCGCGACGTGATCGTTTACCGCCGCACCGGCAGCCCGCTCGAGATGAAAGCCGGACGCGATCTGTGGTGGCACGAACTCGATGAAACGGCCGCCGAGACGTGCGACGCCGTGCCGCTCGATTCCGAAGCGCCTCTCTACGTGCTGTACACCTCGGGAACCACCGGGAAACCCAAGGGCATCGTGCACACGACCGGCGGCTATCTGCTGCAGGCCACCATGACCATGAAGTGGGTGTTCGATTTGCACGATGAAGACACCTACTGGTGCACCGCTGACATCGGCTGGGTGACCGGGCACAGCTACATCGTGTACGGCCCGCTTTCGGCTGGCGCGACTACCGTGATGTACGAAGGCGCACCCGACTGTCCCCAGCCCGACCGCTTCTGGCGGCTCATCGAAAAATATCGCGTCAACATTCTCTACACCTCGCCAACCGCCATCCGCTCCTTCGTCCGCCAGGGCGACCAGTGGCCCAACGCGCACGATCTCTCGAGCCTGCGCCTGCTGGGTTCGGTCGGCGAGCCCATCAATCCCGCGGCCTGGGAGTGGTATCACAAGACCATTGGCAAAGAGCGTTGCCCCATCGTGGATACGTGGTGGCAGACCGAGACCGGCGCCATCATGATTTCGCCCATCCCCGGCGCGGTGCCCGCCAAACCCGGATCGGCCACGCTGCCGCTTCCCGGCATCCTGCCTGAAGTGGTGGATCTCAACGGGAAGCCCGTGGAGCCAAATTGCGAGGGTTTACTTGTCATCCAGCGGCCTTGGCCCAGCATGCTGCGCACCATCTGGCGCGACCCGCAGCGGTACGAGGATCAGTACTGGCGGCGCATTCCGGGAAATTATCTGACCGGAGACGCCGCGCGCCGCGATGCCGACGGCTATCTCTGGGTGCTCGGCCGCGTGGACGACGTGATGAACATCAGCGGCCACCGCTTGAGCACCATGGAGCTGGAATCGGCGCTGGTGCGCCATCCGGCGGTGGCGGAAGCGGCGGTGGTTGGCAAGCCGCACGAGATTACCGGCCAGGCGATGGTGTGCTTCGTGACGCTGAAGGAGGGCAAGTGGGATACCGAGCAGCTCGCCCAGGACCTGCGCCTCTGGGTGGCTCACGAGATCGGCAGCTTCGCCAAGCCCGAGCAGATTCGCTTTTCCGAAGCGCTGCCCAAAACCCGCAGCGGCAAAATCATGCGCCGCCTATTGCGTGAAATCGTGACTTCGAACACCGTGGTCGGCGATGTGACAACCCTCGAGGATTTGTCAGTGGTGACGCGCCTGTCAGCGCAGACGGACGACGAGTAGGCGAGGGGCCGACGCGGTGACACGGCTCGATCAGGCGCATTTGTCCGACCGAAGGGAGCGGTTGCTCGGCACAAGCCCCCGGGGCCACGCCGCGGCCCTTGACTATGCATCCCACCCTCATCGGCCTAATCTCTGACACGCACGGACTGCTGCGGGACGAGGCGCTGCGCGCGCTCGAAGGCTCCGATCTCATCGTCCATGCGGGCGATGTCGGGAAACTCGAGATCATCGGCGCGCTCGAAGCTGTGGCTCCTGTTGTCGCCGTCAGAGGAAATATTGACCGGGGAGCCTGGGCCTCGAAGCTGCCGTTGACGGCTGTGGCTGAAGCGGGACCCGCAACCATCTATGTGCTCCACGATGTTCATGAGCTGGATCTGGATCCGGCCGCTGCCGGTTTCCAGATCGTCGTCAGCGGGCATTCGCACAAACCGGCGCGCGAGGAACGGGGCGGAGTGCTTTACATCAACCCTGGCAGTGCCGGACCGCAGCGGTTTCAATTGCCCATTACCGTGGCGCGGCTCCATCTCGCACAAAAACCCTGGAACGTTGAGTTCATCGAGCTTTCATCGGGCCGGTCTTTTGGATCCGCTTTGCGCCGGCCCAATACAGGCTGACTTCATGCCCGTCCGGATCATCCAGGTACGCGTGTTTCCATCCCCACGGCATGACCTTTGGCGCCTCGGAAAATTTCACGCCCGCGGCTTCCAGGCGTTTGCAGAAACGGTCCAGATCTTTCGTTTCGAAATATAGCCGCACGCCGCCCGTGTGCAGCTCCTGCCCCGGAGCGACCATGTGCACCGCGATGGTGGTATTGCCGCGGGGCGATTTCAACCGTGCGTACACCACCGTGTTGTGCCCCTGATACTCCTCAAGCACTTTGAAACCCAGTACGCCGGCGTAGAAGCGAACGGCCGCGGGCACATCGCGCGAATACACCATGGCGTGATTGAACGTGAGCGCCGAGGCCGGGCTGGCGCCGCGATTCTTCTTCAGTGCGGGCATGTCTCTCCCTCCCCTGAGAGAATCTCACAGAACAAGCGCGGCCTCTTTTCGATATAATCGGCTCCAGAGGTCTTCTAATGAAACCTGCGTTCTCCCGCCGCGACATTCTTGCACTCGGCGCTGCCGGTACGTTCTCGCCCTGGCTCAAAGGATCTGCGCTCCCGGATACCGTTCCCATGCGCGACGGCGTGCCTCGCGTGGATTATCACGCGCACCCAGAGATTGGGATGACCGTCGACCGAGCCGTTGCCATCTCGAAAGAGCGCGGCGTAAAGTTCGGGCTGCTCCAGCACGCAGGCATCAAGGAAAGCGATTACCCGGACCTGGTCTCGAACGATGACGAACTCAAGGCCTGGATCCACCAGCTTGAAGGTAAACCGGTCTTCAAAGGTGTGCAGGCAGAGCTGCTGAATTGGATGTCCGCGTTTTCCAAAGAAACCGTGGCCCGGCTCGACTACGTGCTCTCCGACGCGCTCACCATGCCGGACAAATCGGGCAAGATGATCAAGCTCTGGACGCCCGCGTTCCAATGCCATGATGCGCAGGACTTCATGGACCGCTACGTCGATTTCCACGAAGAGGTGATGGCCAAAGAGCCCATCGACATCATCGCCAACCCGACCTATCTGCCGGAGGCCCTCGAACCGGATTACGACAAGCTTTGGACCGAGAAGCGGATGCGCAAAATCATCGAGTCGGCGGCGCGCCACCACGTGGCGATCGAAATCAACTCCCGCTACAAGGTGCCTCGTCTCGCCTTTCTGGAGATGGCCAAGGCCGCGCGCGTGAAGTTTTCGTTCGGCTCCAACGGGCACACCACGGACGCCATGGGGGACATCGATTACGGCGTCGCGATGTACCGCAAGCTCGAGCTGACCCTGGATCGGTTCTTCCAACCGGCGATGCCTGGCAAAAAGCCCATCGAGGTTCGTACACTGGCGTAATGACGCCTGCGCCGCGCCTCGCCTCTTGCCGGGTGGGTGTATTGCTGGCGTTGGCCGTGACCGGCGCTCGATCCGAGGCGCCTCCCGATCCCGCTGAACAGGACAGGCTGCTCACCGCGATGCACCAGTATGCCGATCAGTACGTTTCCAATCTGCCCAATTTCCTCTGCGAGCAGGTAACGCGCCAGTTCGAGGCCGGCAAGAAGTCCAATCGCTGGCATAAAGGAGACACTCTCACCACCACATTGACTTTTCATCGAGGCCGCGAGCAGCGAAAACTGGCACTGGTCAACGGAAAGGCGGTTGAACCTGGCCAGGCGCGCCGGCACGGGCCCCTGACCACGGAAGGCGAGTTCGGCATCCTGCTCAGCCGCGTCCTGGGAGCGGACAGCAAGGCCTACTTCACGTGGAGCCGTTGGGAGACGCTGCGCGGGAAACGTCTGGCCGTCTTTGACTACTCGGTCGATAAACAACAGTCGACTCTGACGCTCAGCCTGAGCGATTTAGCCAAGGCCACCGTGCCTTACACGGGCTCTGTTTGGGGAGACCCGGCCACGGGCGCAGTCTGGCGGATTACAGATACCGCGACGGAAATTCCGCCTGCGCTGCTGACGCGCCAGATCGCCACGACCATCGACTACGGCGAAGTGCTCATCGGCGAGAAGAAATACCTGTTGCCGGTGGAAGCGACCGTATCGCTGCTGCTGGAGACCAAGAAAGTGCGGAACGAGATGGCGTTTCAAGGCTACCGAAAATTTGAGGCGGACTCGGTGATTACTTTCGGGCCCGACGCACCGCCCGGCGAAAGCCCCGCGCCCAAGCCATAATGAGGCTGGCGCGCCGCCTGCGAATGCCGAAAATCACTGCGCGGCTACGCTTGCGGTGACCGCGTTCGATGTTCCCTGTTTGTTGGTGAGCGTCACCGTCACGCCGCTGATTCCCGTCATATTGCCGCTGATGGTGAACTGCTGCGCAAAGGTGAACCGGCTGCCGTATTGCTGCGAGGTGGGATCACTAAACCACGTCGCAAACAGCTGATCCGCCGTAATCGTTGATTGCGCGGTCTGCAGATTCGTGCCCGCAGCGGCCTGGAACTGGAAGTTGGCGCTGGCCATGTCGCGCGTGTTGGAGAACCCGGTGACATCCACTTCCAGGCCGGAAGAGGTGTTGTGCGCCGTTACGGCTGTGATGACCGGAGCCGCGGCCGGAATCTGGATGACGCGCGTGGGCGCAGGCGTCGGGGTTACGTCCTGCCCGCCGGCCTGACACGCGAGCGTTAGCGTGATGGTCCCGGCAACGGTGCCGGTGGAGAACGAAACACTGGGGGACGCGGTGGTTCCCGCCGGAATCGTGACCTGTGCCGTCCGCCCGCCGCCTGAAAACTGGATGGCAGGATCATCTACTTCGCCAGCCGATGATGCGAACGTAAGCGTTATGGTGCAAGTGAGCGCCAGTGGATAGGGTTGGGCGAGCTGAACCGCAGCCGCGGGCTGCTGCGCCGGCGGTTCGCTGTCGGTGACGCCGGTGACAGTGGGCGGAGCCAGCGCGGGAGGAACGACCGTCAACTGGTATGCTTGCGCGGCCGTCAATTGATTCGCATCCGTGGCACGCACAACGAAATTGAACGTTCCGAGAACGGTCGGCGTACCGGCCAGCGTTCCCGTTGCGCCCAGTGTGAGTCCGCCCGGAAGCGCGCCACTGTCGAGCGTGAACGTGTAGGGCGCCGCACCGCCCGTAACGCTGATGGCCTGGCTGTATGGTGTGCCGGCGCTTGCGTCCGGCTTCAGCGGCGAAGGCGTGATGAACACGATCGCGGTGACGTTGATCACCAGAGTGCGCGTGGCGGTGATTCCGGCTGAGTCTTTCACCTGGGCCGTAAAGCTGTTGCGGCCGCCCAGGGTCGGCGTGCCCGTGATCGCTCCGGTTGAGGAATTGAGCGTGAGGCCTGGCGGGAAACTGCCCGTCGTCGTAGAGAACGTATAGGGTGGCGTGCCTCCCGTGGCGGCGATCTTCTGGCCCGCCGGGTACGGTGTCCCGACACTGCCGTCGGGCAGGAACGCGGTGGTAATCACGAGCTGCGGAGCGATGGTCAGGCTAAAGGCATCCGAGACAGCCCTGGTCGTCGTGTCGGTCACCTGGATGGTGAACTGAGAAGTTCCCGCAGCAGTCGGAGTTCCGCTCAACACTCCTGTCGCGCTCAGCGTGAGTCCAGCCGGCAGGCCGCCCGAAATCACTTTCCAGGCGAAGGGGGGGCTGCCATCGGCGGTGAACGTCAGGTTGTACGGAGTGCCCACGGCGCCATTGGCGAGCGGCGGCAGTGTGGTGATCGTCAACTTTGAAGAGATTTGAAGCGTGTACGTGGCTGAAACCGAAGCACCCCAGATGTCCGTGGCAGACACGGTGAAGCTGAAGGGTCCGGTCTGCGTCGGCGTGCCCGAGATGACGCCGCTGGCAAACAAAACCAGGCCTTGCGGCAGAAATTTCTGTGTGACCAGCCAGATGAACGGCGGGCTGCCTCCCTGGACACCCAGTGAGGTTTGATACGGGACGCCAAGTGTTCCGTTTGGCAGGGCGCCGCCTTGAATCGTGGGTGCCGGGTTTATAGTGATCGTGAACGTGCGAATATCGGACTGCGGATAGACGTCGGAGTTGTCGTTTACTTGAATGGAGAATGTGAACGGCCCGGTCTGGGTGGGGATTCCCGATAACAGACCGCCGCTGCTGAGCGTCAGCCCTGGCGGCAGCCCCGGCTGCAGCAAGACAGCGGAAAAGGAGCCTGGAATCGACCAAAAGTAGGGCGGCGTGCCTCCGGTGGCGGTCAAGGAGATGCTGTAGTTGGTACCAAAGGTCCCGCCGGGAAGCGTGAGCGGCGTGGTGATACCGAGTAGCGCAACCACCGTGATGTTGTATGGCTGGCTGACCGTCTGGTCGAATTGAGGATCGAAAGCTGAGACCGTGAACCCGTAGTTGCCGGCCCGTGTCGGCGTGCCCGTAATCGTGGCGGAGGTCTGGCCAGAATTCAAGGTCAGGCCGGGCGGGAGTTGGCCCTTGACCGACCAAGTGGTCGGCCCCACTCCGTTGGTGGTGAGGGTGGCCCCCGCATACACCGTGGCCGTGTAACCCACCGGCAGTGAGAACGGCCCGGCAGGGCTGCCGGGTGAGAGAGTCAACTGCGGGTAGGCCGCTCCCGCGACGAACAACAGCAATCCCGGTAACCAGAGACAGCGCACCGATCCGCGCAGGCTTCTCACTCTTTTATCGCTCCGGGTTCAACGCTGGGGGTACGAACACGATGCGAGATTGATGCGCGGCAGCCTCCAGCACCCACATTGGCCCGTTCGAAGGCTCGGTCAAACGAAAGACGTCCTCGCCCGCCAAGCGGTCGAGCCCCGTTAGTGTGCATCCACAGGAGAGTTTGCCGGCTTCCGTTTTCGTCTGAAGGTCGAGAATCGCAACGACTCCTGACTTGCTGTTGGCGACGAATGCTCGCTTGCCATCGTGCGACAGGACGGCCGCAACCGGCGCCGCTATGCCTTCTTTGGGCCCAGCCACAACGTCCGGCTCGACAGCACCCGTAACGTTCCGCAGGCGGTGGATCTGGTTCCCGATGCCATCGGCGACCAGCGCGGTGTGGTTGGAATCGAGCGAGATCGACACGATTTTCTGCAAGCCCTTGAGGAGAGGGACCTCGCCACTCGGGCTCACCCAGTAGACCGTACCGGCCACACCCGCAAGCAGCGTCTGGCCGTCATCGCTCACGGCGAGCGTGGAGGGTGTCTGGCCGGCGGAAAGATAGAGCCGTGCCGAGATTTTGGGCGCGCCCGGAAGCCCGCTGATCAACTGGACGTGATTGTTGCCTTTGTAGTAGAGAGCCGCTGCCTTGCCACCCGCGCTGATGGCGAGCTGATCGGGACCACGGTCCGCGCCCTCTACTACCGCCGGAACCAAAGTCGCTTGGCCTGTCGCGAGCACGACCACCTGATTGTGCTCGCCCTCGGTCGCCAGTACGTAATCTTGAGCCGGGGAGATCGCGATCTTGCGCAGATCCAATCCTGACTCGAGCGGTTGCCCCATCGTGGCAGCCCCAGGTATCCCCAGTATCGGGCGGATGGACTTAGTAGCGTGGTCAAAGACGAAGCCCAGCCGCGGCCCTTCGATTGACGTCGAGGCCGCCTGGAGACCGACCGGCGCCATCAAGAGCGCCACTAACAACCCGTTTCTTAGGGAATTCATATCTCTTATCTGTCCTTTTAATGCGGCGCGCCTACCGTGCCCGTACCCGGAGTAACGGTCGTTGGAGGAGTGGGGGGTGCTGTTGGTGACCCGCCTCCACCACCGCGTGTGGCCGCCACAACACCGCCTGCAACCGCGGCTCCCGCAATCGCGAGAATCGCAATCAATTTGGCTGAAACCCCGGCCGCAGCGGCGCCACCGGCCGCACTGACGGCATTGGTCTGGCTGATCGTAGCGGTGGCCGTCTGGCCCTGGTGCGATGCGGTCACATGAATCTGCAACTTGCCCTGCACGCCGTTGGGTTTTAAGCCGTGCGCCACGGCCCGCCCCTGCGCGTCGGTCATCACGGTCAGAGTGTGGGAACCGTTGGCAAAAACGCCGCTCGCGCCCTGATCCGGCAGCAGGAACACTACAGCCGCTCCGGCGATCGGCTTGTGGTTCTGGTCCTCGACCTGGACAATCGGCTCACGGGCGGTACGTTGGCGAATGTTGTTGATGGCCCCGTCTCCATCCACAATGACGATGTTGAGCTGGCCGCCGGCCTCCTGGGCCCACGCTGAGGGGGGGCAAAGTTGACACACCATGAAACAACACAGCGCAACTGCCAGTGGACGCATACTTTGGATACTCTTTTCCTTCAACCGGCTAGGCTGCTATCTTATAGAAGATTAGGCAGTATTGCAACCAGTTTGCCGCTGCCCCCGGGGAGGCTTCGCATGAGAGGGATTTGGTTGTGCCTGTTGGCCGGTTGCGCCTTGAGCGCCGGCGCAGGGGCACAGCAGGACGCCAAGAAATTTACCGCTCGCGAGCTGTTCTACGCCGCCGTCGATACCCCAACTGCCTCTGGCCAAAAACCGGCTAAGGCTGCGGCGAAAGCCAAACCGCCGTCGCACAAGGCCTCGGCTTCCGACCAGACTGTGGCCGGGGGCGCCTCAACTGGCCAGTCGTCAAATGGCGCAGTCCCGGTGGTCAAGGCCGCTTACCGGCCGCAGGGGCCCCATCCCGCGCTCGGCCTGCGTTACACCATTCTCAAAAAGACCGGCGACGCACAGGCAGAGGTCAATGCGGAAACGACATTCCACGCCGGCGACCGCATCCGTCTGGCGGTTGAGGCCAACGATGACGGTTACCTCTACGTGGTCAACCGCGGCTCGAGCGGGACATGGAAGCTGCTGTTTCCGTCGCCGGAGATCAAAGATGGTGACAATCGCGTGCAAAAGCGGGTCCGCTACGAGATCCCGTCGGGCTACACCTTCACTTTCGACGAGCAGGCCGGCGAGGAGAAGCTGTTCATCGTGCTTTCGCGCCAGCCGGAGCCCGATCTGGAGGGGCTGATTTACTCGCTGGGTCAGGGCGGCCAACCGGCGGCGGAGAAACCGAAGGTTTTGATGGCCAGTGCCGCGTTCGGCGATGATGTGATCGGCAAACTGCGCAACACCTACGCGCGCGACCTGATCGTAGAAAAAGTGGATGACGAGCAGACACCGAAGAAGGAGAAAGCGGTGTACGCGGTGAATCCAACCGGCAGCGCCGATTCGCGCGTGGTGGCCGATGTGACGCTGAAGCACCAATAGGACATGGAGCATTCCGCGCATTACGCCTTGGCCGCCGCGATCGCGATCGCGCTGCCTCTACATGCGCAGACGAATCCCCAGCAAGGCCCGTATCGCATGGAGATTTCGCTCGAGCGGCGCGAGTCGGGCGCCTGGCACACCATCGATCCCGGGCTGGTGCTCGAACAGAACGATCGCGTGCGCTTCCGCTTCCATACGAACTTCGACGGCTACCTCTACGTGATGAACCAGAGCACCTCGGGCACGTACTCCATGCTGTTCCCAGGCGAGGAAACGGGGCGCGAAAACCAGATCCGCGCGGGCAAAGATTATACAGTGCCTGCCACGCAGACGCTGTTTCGAATTACCGGGCCGCCCGGGCACGAGATCGTCTACTGGATGGTGACGCCGGCGGAGCTTCCGGCCGGAGAGGAAAAGCAGCCGTATATGCCGCTGCCGCCCCCGCCGCCAAAAGAAAAGCAGCTGCCGTCGAACATGACGCCGCGCTGCGATGATGCCCTGTTCCGCGCGCGCGGCGCCTGCATCGACACATCGGCAGGGCCGAAAAACGTGACTAGCCGCGAGCTGCTGCCGGATAACCTGGCGCAAGTTCCCTCGGGCGGCTCGGGCGACCTCATGTTTATGCGCAAGCAGAATACCGCGGTGGTGTCGTCGCCGGTGCCGTTGAAGGGGCCTGTCATTTATGAGTTTCATCTTGCGCACAAGTGACGCGCGTGGAGCGTGGCTTCTGGCTCTGGCGGTGACGCTGCCCCTTGCGGCGCAGCAGAAACCGCCAAACAAAGAGCGCGACCTGCGCGTCGAAAAGGACGCGGCTTCGATTCCCCCTCAGCCCCAGGGCGTGCGCATCCCTCGCAGTTATGCGCTGGTTGTCGGCATCGCAAACTATCAGAACCTGGCCGCGGCGCAGCAGCTTCAGTTTCCTGAGCGCGACGCCGAGGCCATTTATTCCATCCTCATCAGCACCGAAGGCGGAAACTTTCGCGCCGAGAATGTGCACAAGCTGGTCGGCCCCAAAGCCACGCTGGCGCGCCTGCGCTACGAGCTGGAAGAGTGGCTGCCCTCGGTTGCCAAAGATGACGACCGCGTCCTGATTTACTTCGCCGGCCACGGATTTGTTTACGGCGGCAAAGCGTATCTCGCGCCCTACGATTTCGACCTGAAAAACATCGCGGCCACCGGCTACGGCATGGATGCGCTGGGCCGCGACATCGGTGTCAAGATCAAAGGCAAGTGGAAAGTGTTGCTCACCGATTCCTGCCACTCGGGCGCCATCAATCCCGACGCTGACGTGCAGTTGATCAACGGCACGCTGGGCACGCTGAATAAGTCGCTGTTCTCGCTGACGGCGAGTCGCGACCGCGAACGCTCGTTCGAAAGCAAGGACTGGGGCGGCGGCCACGGAATCTTCACTTACTACGTGGTGAAGGGGCTCGAAGGAGCGGCGGATGAATCCGGTGATGGCATTGTCACGGCGGACGAACTAGCCGAATACGTGCACCGCAACGTGCGTGAAGCAACCAGTGGGCAGCAGAATCCTACGTCGGACCGCGGCAGCTTCGACACCAATATGCTGCTGTCGTATGCGCCCTCCAACGTGAAACCAGGCGCACCGCCCGCACCCAAGTTCGGAACGCTGATTCTCGAAGCCAATATGAGCGGCGTGGAGGTGTTCGTGGACGGCAAGTCGGTGGGCGTGGTCAGCAAAGGCACGCCGCTGAGCTTGCCCGGACTGGTACCCGGCGTTCACGTCATCAAGGGCGTCAAGATGGGTTATGAGCCCGACGGTCCGCGCGAGGAGATGGTCTATCCCGGGCAGGAGACCACGATCAGTATCAAGATTCTGATCGCCAAGCGGCACAACAAGGCTGCACTCGACGCCTTGGATGAAGGCCTGAAATATTACACCAAGGGTTTTGCCGATAACTATCACAAGGCGGCCACTTACTTCGAGAAAGCGCTCAGTATTGATCCCACTTACAGCCAGGCGGCGCTCTACTTAGGCCGCACTTACAATGCGCTGTTTGAAGAGGACAAGGCGGAGCAGTATTTTCGCAAAGCCATCGAGATCGATCCGGATTATGTGGAGGCGCACTCGAGCTTCGCGGGGATGCTGCTCGACACCGGCAACGTGGATGAAGCCATCCGCCAGTTGAACGTGGCTACCCAGCGCGACCCCAATCACGCCATGTCCTGGTATCTGCTGGCCGAGGCCTACCGGCTCAAAGAGGCCTATCCGGAATCGATCGAAGCCGCGCACAAAGCCATCCAATTGACGCCCAACAAAGCGGAAGCGCACTTCTGGCTCGCCGAGAGTCTGCGGCTGAGCGGCAAGTACGGCGACTCCGAAAACGAATACCAGCAGTATCTCAAGCTCAGCGATTTTGACAGCAAACTCGCGGGCCAGTTGAACTACTACGTGCTGGGTTACTTGATGGGTTTCGGCAAAAAGAAGCGCGCCGCGCAGCAGGATATCTGGAAGGATCTGCGCAGCCTGGCCTATTTTGGCCTGTGCGACGCCGAGCGCAAGCAATCGCACTTCGACCAGGCGATCGCGTACTGCGAGAAGTCGCTCAATTACTCTTCGGACGATCCGTACGTCCACCTGGCGCTCGGATTGTCGCTCGCCAAAAAAGCGCAACAGAACGGGATCGTCGAGATGCTCCCCGCCGCCCGCCAGCACTTCGTAGCGATGTTGAACATCAATTCGGACCTGGCCGAAGCAGACCTCGCACGCAAGAACATCGCGAGTATCGATGCGTTTATGAAAAGCCGGTAGGACAAAGTCCATGCGTTGTTGCGTAGTCCTTCTCTTGGCATTGTCGGTTAGTAGTCCGGGCTTGGCGCAAAGCGCGCCGCCGTCCCCCACAGACCAGGATGCCATTGTAGCTTTAGCGCAAAAGGCAGTCGTGCGAGCATTAGATTACAAACAGGGCGATCGCGAAAGCCTGATGGATGCGCAGGATGACTTCACGGAAGGCGGCTGGAGCGAGTTTATGAAACGAATGGATGGATGGCTTGATGACAAAGGAGCCCCTCTTAGCAGCGAAAGCTTCACCCCTACGGGCGACGCCGTGGTAAAGAGCCGAGACAACGGAATCATCCGGCTAAGCATTTCCGGTACGCTCAAGCAAACCCAGAACCAATCCAGGACAACGTATCAGGTCAGGGTTGATGTCCAGTTGAGCGGGGACCCGATACGAATTGAACACCTGGAACCAAAAACGGGCGGCAGCGCTGTGGCCCACAAACCTGCGCGCTGACGGGGCGCGGCCGCGTTGCTTTGCGTCCTCGCGGTGGACATCTCTCTCGTGCTGGCGATCCTGATGGTCCGCAAACGGCATCATTAACTCCACATGAAGCCCGCAACTGGTCCCCTGCCCCTCGCGTTTCTATATGCAGAGGGCGCATATGAAACGGGCACTCTTAGTTCCAGCATTGGCGATGTTCTTCCTGGCCGGCTGCGCGGTTCACGCCGGCTATTACGCGGCGGGGCCGCCGCCACCGCCTCCGGTCGTTGGTGTGGCCGGGTACGCACCGGGCCCGGGTTACGTCTGGATCGACGGCTTCTATGACTGGCGCGGGCGCTACGTCTGGGTCCCGGGTTATTGGGTGCGGCCGCCTCATCCCCATGCCAGGTGGGTGTCGGGCCGGGCTTACTACCATCGCGGCCACTATTCCTACCGGCGAGGCCATTGGCGTTAATCACCGGCGCGGCTTCACGCTGGGATATACTCGACCTTGTCAAAACTGACTGGGAGAGTATTCGCCACTATGAACCGCGTCGTTCTGTTTTTGCTAGCCGCGGCTGCCGTTCCCGGCTTCGCGCAGCAGGCTCCGCCGATCCAATCGCCGGAGGTTCATCCTGACCGCAGCGTCACTTTTCGTTTCCGTGCTCCTAACGCCAAGGAGGTCCTGTTCGCCCGCGAGGGCGCAGAGCGCATACCCATGAAGGACGATCAGGGCGTTTGGAGCGTCACCACCGCGCCGCTCGAGCCCGACTTCTACGGCTACTCATTCGTTGCCGACGGCGTCCACCTCATTGACCCCTCGAATTCCCTGATGAAGCCAAACCTGCTCAATGCCGAGAGCGAAGTGCATGTACCCGGCCCGGCATCGTTGCCGTGGGAGATCAACGACGTGCCGCACGGCGCCGTCCACCATCACTTCTACAGATCCGGCATCGTGGGCGACGACCGGGACTTCTACGTCTACACGCCGCCCGGATACGACCCCGCCGCAAAGAAGCTTTACCCCGTGCTCTATCTCCTGCACGGCTACAGCGACGATGCGAGCGGCTGGACCGCCGTGGGCCGCGCCAACGTGATTCTGGACAACCTGATCGCGCAAGGGAAGGCGAAGCCCATGCTGATCGTGATGACGCTGGGCTATGGCGCGCCGGAGATTCTCTCCCCTGCCAGTCAACGGTTTCGCGACCCCGAACTGCGCACCCGCAACATGAGCAAGTTCCGCGATGCGCTGTTCACCGAGGTCATGCCGCAAGTCGAAAAGTCCTACCGTGTGGCCAAAGACCGGAACTTGCGGGCGATCGCCGGGCTTTCCATGGGCGGCGCCGAATCCCTCTTTACAGGCCTGAACGCCATCGATCGCTTCGCGTGGATCGGCGCTTTCAGCTCGGGCGGGATGGGCGAAGACTTCAACGCAACCTTCCCGGCGCTCGACGCAAAAGCCAACGCGCAACTGCGCCTGCTGTGGATCGCCTGCGGCACCGACGACCGCCTGATCGAGCCGAACCGCAAATTCCGCGACTGGCTCAAATCCAAGAGCGTCCAGTTCATACCCATTGAGACGCCCGGCTCACACACCTGGATGGTCTGGCGGCGCAACCTCGCCGAATTTGCAGCGCTGCTGTTTCAGGGGAAAAACTGAGCCACGACCAAAGGGAGTGGTTGCTAAATCTTCGCCAGCAGCCTCTTGCACTGCTTGATGCCCGCCTCATCGCGTTGATAGAAGGTCCATTGTTTGATTCGCTTGCCTCGAATGAGCCCGGCTTGCGATAGAATTTTCAGGTGTTCGCTGGCGGTCGGCTGGCTCACGCCAAGCTTGTCCGCGATGAGCACGCCGCACACGCCATCCTCCACGAGGTCTCCATCCACCTGCCGCGGAAAATGCTTGGCCGGCTTCTTGAGCCATTTGAGGATCTGCAGCCGGCGCTCATTGGCGAGCGCACGTAGTGTAAAATCAGAGATCATATAGGCAATTAGCCAACTGCCTAAGTATAATACGGCCATTGATGCCACCAATCACCATCGACCGGGAACGCATTGCTCGCACGTACACGCTGATTCGGCCTTACATACGCCGGACGCCCGTCGTCGAGGTTGCCGGCGCCGATTTTGGACTCGATGATATCCCCCTCGTCCTCAAGCTGGAACTGTTGCAGCACGCGGGTTCCTTCAAGCCACGTGGCGCCTTTGCCAACCTGTTGATGCGCGAGGTCCCGGAAGCAGGCGTGGTCGCGGCCTCCGGGGGAAATCATGGGGCCGCGGTGGCGTTTGCCGCCATGAAACTGGGAAAACCGGCACGGATTTTCGTTCCTCGCGTGGCTTCACCGGCGAAGATTGCGCGCATTCGCAGCTACGGGGCCGATCTCGTCGTCACTGGCGAGCAGTACGCGGAGGCGCTCGAAGCCAGCCGCGCCTGGGCCGCTCAGTCCGGAGCCCTCGCCGTGCATGCCTACGATCAGGCGGAGACGATTCTCGGGCAGGGAAGCGTGGGACTGGAGTTCGAGGAGCAGGCCCCCGGGCTCGACACCCTGCTCGTGGCCGTGGGCGGAGGCGGCCTGATCGGCGGAATCGCCGCCTGGTATTCCGGCCGGATTCGAATCATCGGGGTCGAGCCCGAGGCCGCGCCGACGCTCACCCGGGCACTCGAAGCGGGACATCCGGTCGATGCCGAAGCGGGGGGAATCGCCGCCGACTCATTGGCCCCCAAGCGCGTCGGCGAGTTGATGTTTCCCCTCGCGCAAGCCCATGTGGCCAAAGTTCTGTTAGTGTCCGACGAAGCCATCCAAAGTGCGCAAGAGTCGCTCTGGAACGTTCTCCGCGTGGCCGCAGAACCCGGCGGCGCCGCCGCTCTCGCCGCGCTGCTGTCGGGTCAGTACCAGCCGGAACCGGGAGAACGCGTGGGCATCCTGGTGTGTGGCGGGAATACATCGGCGGTCGCCCTCGGGCGAGCTGGGTAGCTGGCTTGGTTTGGTCCCGTCTATTGCAGTCGTGCTGGATGCGTCACTCAATCACCATTCGTCTAACCAATGAACTGGCAGCGTGGCTTCACGGAACGTCCCGTCGAACCTGTGAACCTATCGGACAGATCATCCGCGATCAGCTCGAAAGAGCAAGGACGGACGCCGGACAACAACCTTTTTTGCGGTATGCCGGCAACTTGAGCGGCCCAGCGGATCTGTCAGAGCGAAGAGGCTTTGCGACGGCGACGAGAGGCTCATCTACATATGCTTGGCGGTGTTTGGTTCGCCAAATGTTCGCCTATAACAAGTCCGGCAAATTCCATAATAACAATGGGTTACATAAGATTAATGAAATTTAATATATATACATGCATTGACTTACATATGCATGTAGTGATATAAATACACGCATGAGTCGCCCAGGGGTCCGAAAGACCAAGGCGAGGGTGACTTCGTTCAAGCTGGATTTCGAATTAGATCAGTCTATTCTCCGTCTCCAACTCCACACTCTTGAGAAAACTGGCAAAAAGCCGACAATGGCGGATCTTTTGTGTGAAGGTCTCAGCAAGTTGATGGTGGAGGCTGGCTTGGGGCCCCTCCGGCGGACGGAACCGGCTTCCCCGGAGTCTGTAGTTGTGCCAATCAGGACGCAAGGGACGGGAGTCTAAATGCCAACCAAAAGTATCGGTACCCGTATGGTCTACGACGTCAATTTAGGGATACTCGCAACGCAAGCCATTACTGAGCTGACGCGAGCAACTTCGTACGATGAGCCCGATCGCTACCAGCTCTTCCTGCAAAAGAGCGCGGAATTCTGTAGATCCGTTCGTGAGTCACTATCCCAGATGGATTTGCAAGAGACTGGACCAGACGACGCCGCCAGGTTTCTATCTGCTGTTATGAACAGTGCCGGAAGGCCCTCCTCCACTTCCGATGCCTACAAATTGCGGCAAGTCGGGGACCTTGAGCCCATCATTGAGCAGATTCTTCATGAGCATCGTCAACCAACAGACCAAGAGCAGCTCCGGATCGCCGAATTGCTTTATGCTGCTTCGTCGGCAGACGTCAAGTAGCCCGACCCAAAACGGTCACGCCATCACCGGTGGAGACTATGTGTAACTTCGTGCCGGGAGCATGCATCCGAACAAACTTCAATTTCTCCTGAGTTCGAGCGCCGAGAATCTCATCCGTCTCGTGGTAGTCCTAGAACGTCGTAGATCCACCAGTCCCGGTTCTGAATACGACCCGATCATCCAGGCAATGTTGAGATACTGCGATGAATATAAGCAAGCCTATCTTCAACACTCCAAGACCATCAATCGCCTGCTCGCAGGCGACGCTTTATCAGGTCCAGAGGAGATGGGTATCAAGGTTCTGCTTCGAAACTGCATAAATACCTTTGTAGTGCTTCATGAATTACTTCTGTTCCTCCCACGAGAATCAATACGAAAGGAAATGCACTTCTTTCTCCGCTCTCTTTTCGGTGAAGCCTACGACCCGAAAGACCTGTCTGTCATTCTAACGAGCATATATAATGCATTTGAATACTCGTTAGACTCCGCGATAACCTTACTGGACGTTTTCGTCACAAAAATCCCCGACCCAAAACAACTGCAGTTTGGCCACGTGATGGAGCTCGCAATTGTGGACCGCGACAATCCTCTATCCTGGGGCATCCTCGCCCACGAATTCGGACATTACATCGACCAGAAACAGAACATTTCTGCTCCCTTGGCCACAGACTTTGTCAAAAAGAAAATAAACCCGCCTGCGACCGCGGCGTCCAATATCGAAAAGCTCTTCAAGAATTTGGCCTCAGAAATCTTTGCGGACATTACCGCGTACTATCTGCTCGGACCGGTTAGTTTACTTCCTGTTGTGAACATGGAGTTAAATCTCGGGATGGCAACGGACATGCCGCCATCTTTCGATAGCGTGCACCCATTCACTACTACACGCGCCACGTTCATCAATGATGTAGCAATTAACGAGGGAATGTCACTCGATCTTTTCGGGCCGTTTATAGAGACACTTCGAGCTGATGATCAGGAGAAGTTAGCTAAGCTCGATAAGCCCGCGACAGAACAGCGTCTACAAATTGATGCCTACATCAGATTCTTCGTCAACGACATCATGGATCAGATCTTACGAAGCCTCGGTCAGCTGAAATTGGTGCGGTTTGATAAATTCAATCTGTCTATTGCAAACCAGTTAAAGGACAGGTTGTTGGCGAAGATCCCAATTGGCTCACGGCCCGCGCACTCAATTGATGAAGTCTCCGCTTCGATAGCGGGCTTATCGCTAAACCCGAGTGTTGACGATGCGCGACGGGTGTTTAGCTTACTCCGTGAAGAACCTGCTCTGGTAAGCGAGGTCATTGCTGCTGGCTGGATTGCCAAGAGCCAGAACAAGCTACGATTCTTCAGGGAGGCGTTCGGACAAAAGGAAGAGAAAATATTCCCTTACCTGCAAGCTGGGATCGAAGACGAAGATCGCCTATTAATGAAATCTGTTGAGATGATTTCTGTGACCCGGGATTGAAAAGATGATACTTCAAGACATTGAAATCGTAAAGAGAATGATCGATCCCGACGAAAACAAGAGAATCGTAGTCACTCCCCTCTGGGATCCCGTAAAACAGATTGGCCCCTCATCGGTGGACGTCAGGCTCGGTGTAGGTTTCAAAATACCAGTAACTTCCTACTTCCATTCCATCGACCCATACAACGAACCGTCAGTAGCAGAAAGATACATGAGTCTCTTGGAGGTGCCTGGTCTTGAAGGTTTCTATCTCCACCCCGGCGAGTTCGTCCTAGCCTCAACCCTCGAATATATCAGAGTGCCTCACGACCTTAGTTGCCGCATTGAAGGAAGGAGCTCCTGGGGCCGACTGGGGTTATTGGTACACGCGACCGCCGGTTTCATTGATCCTGGGTATGCAGGAAATGTCACTTTCGAGCTATATAATGCAGGGCGGCTCCCCATGGCTCTCAAGCCAGGCCTCCGAATAGCGCAGCTGTGTTTCATAAAGTTAGCGGGAGAGCCGCTGGTGCCTTACGACTTGAGACCTGAATCCAAGTACAATCGAGTACTCAGTGCTGAGTCATCGAGAATTTGGCGCGATAAGCAGTAAACAGCTGGCCAGAGTCTCGCCCCACTACTCTACACGTCCAGATTCTTCACTTCCAGCGCGTTCTCTTCGATGAACTTCCGCCGGTTTTCGACGTCTTCGCCCATGAGCGTCGAGAAGATCTCTTCGCTCTCCACGGCGTCTTCCAGGCGCACCTTGAGCAGCGTGCGCTTTTCTGGATTCATGGTGGTCTCGGCGAGCTGCTCGGCGTTCATCTCGCCGAGTCCCTTGTAGCGCTGCACGGAGGAGTCCTTCTTGCCCTCGTTTTTGATGTAGCTCAGCAGGCCGCGCCAGTTGGTCTGGCTCTCGCGCGTCTCGCCTTTCACCACGGTGAATGGCGGCTCGTTGAAGCGGCCGATCTGCTTCGCCAGCAGGCGCAGGCGTTTGTACTCGGGCCGCGCCGCCAGTTCCACCCCGATGTGCCGTTCCGCGTTGGTCGAATCGTGATAGACGATCGTCCAGGTGGAGTGCTCTTCGTCCTGCCTCAGCTCGGGCTTCACCTGCGCTGCCTTGAGCTCTATCATCACCTGCTCCAGGTTTGAGCGCTCGGCGAAGTCAGCCCTGGTGTCAATGCGGAGATTCGGCTTGGAAAGCACGTCGACTACGCGCGCATCGCGCAGCTTGCGTTCCACCTTGCTCGAAATCTGATCGTACTCATCGAGATTCATGAGGAAGGTACGAAGCTCGCCCGCTTCGATCGTCGCCTTCGGTCCCTTGCCGTTCTTCCCGATCTCGAGCGTCAGGTTCTCGGTGGCGCGCCGCATGATCTCGCGCGTGAATTCCTTGTCGTCCTTGATGTACTTCTCGCTCTTGCCCTTCTTGATGCGGTAGAGCGGTGGCTGCGCGATGAAGACGTTGCCGCGCAAGATCAGCTCCTGCATGTGGCGGAAGAAGAACGTGAGCAAGAGCGTGCGGATGTGGGAGCCGTCCACGTCGGCGTCGGTCATGATGATGATCTTGCCGTAGCGCAGCTTGGCGGCATCGAAGTCATCCTTGCCGATACCGGTGCCGATAGCGGTGATGAGCGCGCGGATTTCCTCGTGGCCAAGCATCTTGTCGTAGCGCGCCTTCTCCACGTTGAGGATCTTTCCTTTGAGCGGCAGAATCGCCTGGAAGCGGCGATCGCGGCCTTGTTTGGCTGTGCCGCCGGCCGACTCGCCCTCCACCAGGAACAGCTCGCAACGCTGCGGATCCTTCTCCTGGCAATCCGCCAGCTTGCCCGGCAAACCGCCCGAATCGAGCGCGCCTTTCCGCCGCGTGAGGTCGCGTGCCTTGCGGGCCGCTTCACGCGCGCGTGAGGCGTCGATGCACTTCGACACGATCTTGCGCATCACCGCCGAGTTCTTGTCGAAATACTCGCCCAGCTTGTCGTTGACGAATTGGACCATCTGGCCCTGAATGTCGCTGTTGAGTTTGCCCTTGGTCTGACCTTCGAACTGCGGTTGCGGCAGCTTCACGCTCACCACGGCGGTAAGACCCTCGCGCACGTCGTCGCCGGTGAGGTTCTCTTTTACGTCCTTGAAGAGCCCGGCTTGCTGTCCGTAGAAATTGATACAGCGGGTGAGCGCACTGCGAAAGCCGCTCAAGTGGGAGCCGCCATCCACGGTGTTGATGTTATTGGCGAAGGTGAAGATGCTCTCCGAGTACCCATCGTTGTACTGGAGCGCGACTTCCATGGTCAGTGTCCCGCCGTTGGGAAGATCTTTCTCGCCTTCGAAGTAAATCGGCTTGTCGTGCAACACCGTCTTGCCGCGGTTGAGGTGTTTGATGAATTCGCCGATGCCGCCCGAGTACAGAAACTCGTGAGTCTTGACCGGTTCCTCGCGCTCGTCGGTGAGGATGATCTTGAGCCCTTTGTTCAAAAACGCCAGTTCGCGCAGGCGCTGCGCCAGCGTGTCGTAGTTGAACTTGGTCGCCTCCATGATGGTGGCGTCGGGCTTGAAGGTAACGCGGGTCCCTGTCTTGCGGCCCGCTTTGCCGGCCTTCTGCAGGGGACTCTTGGGAACGCCACAGGAATATTCCTGCTGCCAGGTGAAGCCATCGCGCCAGATTTCGAGTTCCAGCCGCTCAGACAATGCGTTCACGCAGCTTACGCCCACGCCGTGCAGCCCGCCGGAAACCTTGTAGCTTTTGGAATCGAACTTGCCGCCGGCGTGCAGCTTGGTCATCACCACTTCCGCCGCCGACACCCCTTCCTCTTCGTGAAGGTCCACTGGGATTCCGCGGCCGTTGTCCACCACCGTGACCGAGTTATCCAGGTGAATGGTGACGTCGACCTGTGTGGCATAGCCCGCAAGCGCCTCGTCTACGGAGTTGTCCACCACTTCATAGACCAGATGGTGCAACCCCATCTCACCCGTCGAGCCGATATACATTGCCGGCCGGAGACGCACAGCCTCCAGACCCTCGAGGACTTTAATACTTGTGGAATCGTACACTTCGCCGCGGTTGGGATCTTCGCCCGGCGGCATTACATGATTGGCCATAGATTCATTGGTAATGGCGCGCCCTTACTCCACGCGCTTGGTCAAGAAAAAATCGAAACCTTCTCAAATGCGCATCGGCATCACTACGTAACGGTAGTGATCCTTGCCTTCTTCACCGGCAGGCCGCATCTCGCCCGCGCTCTTTTGATCTTTCAAAGCAAATGCAACCTCGTCCTGTTGAATGGCGCGTAGAAAATCAAGCAGGTACTGCGCATTGAACCCGATTTCGAGGTCGGGCCCGGCGTACTCAGTGGGCACGCTCTCTTCGCTCTCTCCGGTTTCGACCGAGGAGCTGAATACCCTCACTTCGCCTTGGCCGAACTGAACTCGAATCGCGCGTGAACGCTCATCGGCAAACTGAGAAACGCGTTCGATGGCCGAGCGAATTTCATCTTTTCGGAGCTTCACAATATTTGTATTCTCTTTGGGTAACACACGCTCGTAGTCCGGAAAATTGCCCGTCAGCTTGCGGGTGATCAGCAGCCGCTCACCAAACCGAAAGAACAGATGATTCTCGTCGCCGGCGAAAACGACCTTTGAATCCGGACCGCTCTCCTCAGCAAGTTTCACGATTTCACCCATGGCCTTCTTAGGAATCAGCGCACGAAAACCCTTCGACGACGCTCCATTCGCATCCATGGGACTTTGAACGTAGGCCAGCCGATGGCCATCCGTAGCTACCATGGTCATCCCGTCGCCACCCAATAGGAGCAGCGCACCGTTTAAGGTGAAACGCGACTCTTCCATCGAGATCGCAAACGATGTACGGGAAATCATGGATGACAGCAACTTGACCGGAATCTCCGAGATGGTATCCGGCATCTGCGGCAGCTCCGGAAAACTCTCCCTCGACATTCCCGCGATCTTGGTTCGTGATCTGCCGCAGGTAATGTTAGCCCAGTGGTTCTCCAAGAACTTGAAATTCAAATCCGCATCCGGCAGCAGCCGCGTATAGTCAAGCAGCTTCCGGGCTGGTATGGTCCCCGCTCCCTCTTTTTTCACCTTCGCGGGACACGAACAGCGGATACCCAGTTCCAGGTCGGTCGCCGTCAAGACAATCCTGTCCGCCTGCGCCTCAATCAGCACATTGGACAGTATTGGAATAGTAGTTTTCTTCTCTACCACTCCTTGGGAGAGACCCAGCTCCCGCACCAGATCGTTCTTGCTAACGGTGAATTCCATTGGGCAGAACTCCTCTACTGAATGGATAGGATAGATTCTTGACAGAAAGAACCGTATTCATGGGGTCTGTGAAAATGTTGATTTCTATCTAAATTATACAAAATTCTACAACTTCCTGCTTAAGGATGCTGTGCAAACTGGGCGGAAGACTGATCGAAAAACCATGCTGTGACCCAACTTGCACAGACATCCGCAGCCTCGACGGCTATGCCGTTGTGGAAAATAAAAGTAAGTTCATTGTAATGAGTCCATTAGGCTGTGTAGCAGCCTGTTCAAATCTGGGTCGGACTGGCGCTGGCGCTCGATTTTGTTGATGGAGTGGATCACAGTGGTGTGATGCTTGCCCCCGAAGGCCCGGCCAATCTCGGGGAGGGAGGCCGTTGTCAATTCTTTCACAAGGTACATGGCGACCTGGCGGGGACCGACGATGGTCTTGGTGTTGCTCTTTTCCTTCAGTTGGGACTGCTTGATTCCATATTTGTCAGCAACGGCTTTTTGGATGGTATCAATGGTGACGCGGCGATCCTGTGCATGGGTCAGATGCTTCAGGACTTGCTGAGCCATCGGAAGATTGATGGGAGCGCTGGTGAGCGACGAGTAGGCGATCAGCTTGACCAGTGCCCCTTCCAGCTCCCGCACATTCGATTTCGTTTTCGTCGCAATGAAAGTGCGGACATCCTCGGGTAAGCGCAGTCCTTCGATCTCCGCTTTCTTGTCGAGTATCGCCATCTTAGTCTCGAGGTCGGGCGGTTGAATATCGGCCATCAATCCCCACTCGAAGCGTGAGCGAAGCCGCTCGAGCAGGCCCGGGATGTCTTTGGGCGGAGAGTCACTCGAGATGACGATCTGTTTCTGGTTGTCGTGCAGCTCGTTGAAAGTGTGGAAGAACTCTTCCTGTGTTCTTTCCTTGTTACCCAGAAGCTGGATGTCATCAATCAGTAGGACATCGGCCGAGCGGTAGCGCTGACGTAGCTGCGGCATGCGCTCCATCCGGATCCCAGACACAACCTCATTCGTGAAGCGCTCACTCGATGTGTAGAGGATTCGCATCCCGCCACTGTTGCTCATCAGCGCGCGACCAATGGCATGCATCAGGTGGGTTTTGCCCATTCCCACGCCACCATAGAGGAATAAAGGGTTGTAGCTGCGGGACGGGTTCGTAGCTACCGAGCGGGCGGCTGCGTGTGCAAACTGGTTGCACGCCCCAACCACGAATGTCTCGAACGTAAACCGGGGATTGAGCTGGCTGACGGGTGATTCGCGCTCCAGCTCTCGCTCTCGCGGCTCGGTCGTGTTTACCATTTCGTACTCCACGGCTTGAACCGGAAGACCCAGCTTGCGAATGGCGGACATAACATGGTCGGCATACTCCGTCTCCAACCATGCTTTGCTCTCGACGCTTGGTACCGAAACCCGGAGGATGGCGCCAGCCAGTTGGCGGAAGGTGCTGCGGCTAACCCAGGTTTGATAGCCCTCTGCGCTGAGCGTAACCTCAAGCTGCTGCTTGACTTGATCCCAGGGATTCATCTGCAAAACAACACCAAACGCACAGCTTTCACACAGTTTTCCCACAGAATCAGGAAACCTGAAAATTCACGCTCGCTGGAGGGAGGAATTAAATGTGTTCTGCCCGGCTGTGCCCCCCGAGCAGAAAACACAGTCTAGCACAGAAGGCCAAAGGGAATACAAGATTATAACTCTCGTGATTTGAAACGCTTCGGCATCATCTAACATCTGCCGATACGGAGGTTTGACACGTGCGTCGCAAGTGGAGGAGAATGAGAGATTCCATCGAGCGGGAGTAACTCAGTTGGTAGAGTGCGACCTTGCCAAGGTCGATGTCGCGGGTTCGAATCCCGTCTCCCGCTCCAGTTGAATCCATTCTCCACTTCCACGATCTACAATGGTGTAATAGATCTTTATGCACAGATTCGTGCTCTCCCTATTCCTGGCCGCCAGCGCGGTCTTTGCCCAGTATAAGACTGAACCGGCTGGAGCGCCGCCGGCGGACTTGGCGCCGGCAATCAGCCAGGCACTTCAGCAGCAAGGTATCAAGATCGTGGGAAGCGGTGGAGCGGTGTTCTGTGAAGTCTGGTTTCGAACGTCGTTGCCGTCGGGTCCAAAGCCCACGGACCAAACCATCACACTCGCGGTCCCGCAGGGCGCTCTGGTGGGCGCGATTCGTTTCCCGGGCCAGGCAGCGGACCGCCGCGGCCAACCCATCAAGCCCGGAGTCTACACTCTCCGCTACAGTCTGATCCCGGTGAACGGGGACCATCAGGGTGCTGCGCCGCAGCGCGATTTTGTCCTGCTGACGCCTGCCGCCGACGATAAGGATCCAAACGCGACGCCGGATTTCGATGCGCTGGTGGCCATGAGCCGCAAAGCTTCCGGAACACCACATCCGGCGTCGTTAAGCTTGTGGGCGGCGGGCGCTAGCGATTCTTTGGGATTTGCGAAGCAGGGCGAGAACGACTGGGTGCTCACGATCAAGATCGGCGACACTCCTGTTTCGATCATCCTGGTCGGCAAAGCCGAGGCCGCTTGAGCGCTGTTCCCCAATCGCGGCAGCTCGAACGACTCGAGCCATTGAGCGCGGAGGAGCTACTCAAGTGGGCTCTGGCGGAGTTCGGCAACTCGCTGGCGATTGCGACCGCGTTTCAGGCCGAAGGCATGGTCATCGTGGACCTGGCGGCGCGTAACTCGCCGCATGTGCGCGTGCTGACCTTGGACACGGGCCGGCTACCCGAAGAGACCTTTCGCATGATCGAAACCGTGCGTGAGCGCTATGGCGTTGTGGTGGAGACCGTGGCACCGGACACAGCCGAGGTGGAGGCCATGGTAGCGCTGCACGGTCCCAACTTGTTCTACCGCGAGGTGACGCTGCGAAATCTGTGCTGCCAGATCCGCAAGGTGCGGCCGCTCGAACGCAGACTGCGCGGGCTGAGGGCCTGGGTGACCGGGCTGCGGCGCGATCAGAACGAGTCGCGGGCGGACGTGCGCAAGGTCGAAGACGTCGAAGGAAAGCTGAAACTGAATCCGCTGGCGGACTGGACTTCCGGCCAGGTGAGCGATTACATCCGGCAGCATGATGTGCCGGTGCACCCGCTCTACGCCGAAGGCTACCGGAGCATCGGCTGCGCACCGTGCACGCGGGCGGTTCAGGCGGGAGAGGACGCGCGCGCGGGACGCTGGTGGTGGGAGCAAGATGCCGCTAAAGAGTGCGGCATTCATTTCTCGCCCGAAGGCAAGGCCGAGCGCAAGCTGGATGTCCTGTTGAGCGAGATCCTCGAGGCGAAGCGCGCTTGACGCCGCGTCCTTTTGCACACCAGGGCTTCACGCTTTGGTTCACCGGCCTTTCGGGCGCGGGCAAGAGCACCATTTCCGGCATCATCGAGAAGCGTTTGCGCGAGGCCGGCGCCAAAATCGAAGTGCTGGACGGCGACGTAGTGCGCGAGAACCTCTCCAAGGGCCTGGGGTTCAGCAAGGAAGACCGCGACACCAACATCCGCCGCATCGGTTTCGTGTGTGAGCTGCTTTCGCGCAACGGCGTGATCGCCATGGTGGCGGCCATCTCGCCGTATCGCGCGGTGCGCGAGGAAGTGCGATCGCGCATCCGGAACTTCATCGAGGTCTATGTCGAATGCCCGCTTGAAGTGGTCGCCGGGCGCGACGTGAAAGGGTTGTACAAGAAGGCCATCGCGGGCGAGATCCCGCAATTTACCGGTGTCTCGGATCCTTACGAGCCGCCCCTGAATCCCGAAGTGGTGGTGCATTCCGACAGTGAAAATCCGGAGGAGAGCGCCAACCGGGTGTGGGCTAAACTGGAAGAACTGGGGCTGATTTCCTTCTGATCGACCTGCACACGCATACCAACGAATCGGACGGGACCACCGCGCCGGCGCAGCTTGTCGACGAGGCGGTGTCGATGGGTCTCGAAGCGCTGGCCATCACCGACCACGACACCCTCGCCGGTTATGATCGCGCGGAGCCGCTGGCCCGCGCCGCGGGGCTGGACCTGGTGTGCGGGATCGAGATGTCGACGCGATTTCACGGGCGTTCCATCCACCTGCTGGCGTACTTCGTGAACGAGCCGCCCACCGCCAAGTTTCGCGAATGGCTGCTGGCGCTGCAGAAATCGAGGCGAGACCGGAACGTGCGGCTGATCGAGCGCCTGCGTTCGCTTGGCGTGAATATCACGCTTCAGGAAGTAGAAGCCAAGGGCCGCACCATGACGGGCCGGCCGCATTTCGCGCGCGTGCTGGTCGAAAAAGGCTATGTGCAAAATGTCGACCAGGCGTTCGACGAATATCTGGACGAATCGGCGAAGGGCTACGTGCAGCGCCAGGAAGTGGCCATGCACGAGGGCATCGAACGCGTGGTGAAGGGCGGCGGCATCGCCTCGCTGGCGCATCCCGTTCGTGTGGGCCGGCGCGGCACGCGAGACGGGCATGAAGAGCTGGAAAAATGGGTTGTGGAGATGCGCGACATGGGCATGCGTGCCCTCGAAGCTTTTCACAGCGACCACCGGCCCGCAGACGTCGAGCGTTATTTGGACCTGGCTCGCCGGCTCGATCTGGCCGTGACCGGAGGGTCCGATTTTCACGGCGCGAACAAGGCACGCATCCAACTGGGCCACGGATTCGAAGGAAACCTGAATGTGCCCGGCTGGGTGCTTGAGCGCTTACGCGCGATGTAGCGCGCGGGTCACGGCCGCTTGGCCGTTGACCATTAGCGCTGTGCCCGGTTCGGCCAGCTCGCGCCGGACATAAGCCATCCCCACCACTTTCCCGAGCGCGGGCGAGAGCACCGCGGACGTCATCTTGCCTACGTCCTCTTCACCGTGGAACAGGCGCGTTTCCGGCGCGGGCACTTCGCTCGATTCGATCTCGACGCCGGCGAGCAGCCGGTGCACCAGGCCACGCGAGCGCACGCGCTCCACGATTTCTTGCCCGATGTAGCAGCCCTTGTTGAAGTTGACCGCGTGGTTCTGCTGCGTTTCCTGCGAAAGCGTGGTGTGGAAAATATCCTCGCCATAGCGCGGCTTGAAATGTTCCAGGCGGACCACGCGCGCGGCCTCCAGGCTGGCCTCAGCCGCACCGGCGTTCAGGAACAGACCGATCAGGCCCGGCTTCCCGGAGGCGGGTACAAAAAAGCGCAGGCCAAGCGCTCCGGTAAAGCTCACGTTAGCCACCGTGATGCCGCTCCATTCCGCATGGCCCCACGGTTTTTCAGGAAGTGGAACACCGAGGCGCGTCGCCGTCGTGAAAGCCTCCGGGCCTTCGAGATCGATGGTGGCGATACGCGCGGTGGCATCCTCCAGCGCGACATCGTCGGCGATGATGTACTTGTCGAGGTGCTGATAGAGCGCCTCGCGCGTTTCCGGTTCGACATCCAGCAGAAAATCCTTCTCGCGGCAGAACAGATTGACGTCGCCCAGGATGCGGCCCTGGGGGTTGAGGAAGAAGGCGTAGCAACCCTCGCCGGGCTGAAGTTTCTCCACCTGATTGGTGGTCATGGCGTGCAAGAGGCGCGCGCGATCTTCACCGGTGGCGATGATCTTGCCGCGGGAGGAAAGATCGAGCCAAGCAGCGCCGGAGCGGAGAGCTTCGTAGCCCGCATCCATGATTTCAGTTTAGGTGAAGCTGGCGCAGTACGGCGGAAATGGCAATGATGACGAGGCCCGAGATCACCAGGCCAGTCATCTGGCGTGCGCGTTTGGGATTTTTCGCCTTGACGATCAGAATGCCCACCGCGAACACGTGCAGCACCAGCAGCAGCTTGATCCCCAGAAGCGATTGGTAGAGCGACCCGCGATTGATGTTCAGAATCATGTTGTAAAGGCCGGTGGCGGTGAGCAGCAAGACAATGAGAAACAACAGTGACCGGTAGCGCGCGGCGAGGGCGTCGCCCAGCGTGTCTTGTTCCTGCGCGGCGAGCGACTGCAATACGGGCGCGAGCACGAAGCGCGCGTACAGCACACCGCCGATCAGCACCACTACGGAAGTAATGTGCAGCCACCGCATGAACACGTTGAGCGCGTCTGTCATACCGACGAGTATACAATTCGAATATGATCCACGAGATGCTGCCGGTCGGCGTGTTGCAGTGCAACTGTTCGATTTTCGGCGACGAGCAGACGCGCGACGGCATCGTGATCGATCCCGGCGACAACATCCCTGAGATTCTGGAGATCATCCAGCGGCACCGCTTGACGGTGAAAGCCATCGTGATTACGCATGCGCACATCGATCACATTGGCGGCGCTCACAAGCTGCGAGCGGCTACAGGCGCCCCGGTCTACATGAATCCGAACGATACACTGTTGCGCGACATGCTGGACGAGCAGGCGCAATGGCTGGGCATGGAGACGCCGGAAAAGGTGACGATCGACAACCCCGTGCGCGAAGGCGACAAGCTGGTGCTGGGCACGACCGAGTTTGCCGTGCTCGACACCCCGGGCCACACGCAAGGCAGCATCAGCCTGTGGATTCCGGCGGAGAATAAATTGATCGCCGGCGATACATTGTTCCGCGACAGCATCGGCCGCACGGATCTCCCAGGCGGCGACGGCCGCAAGATCCTGCGCTCGATTCACGATAAACTCATGCCGCTGCCCGACGACGCCGTCGTGATCCCCGGCCATGGCGAGATCACGACCATTGGGCGAGAGAAGCGGTTCAATTATTTTTTGCAGGGGCTGTAAAGATTAATCTGGCCCGAAAACCTAAAGCAATTTGTAGCTCGCGGCATTTTGTCCTGCAAGAACGAAAAACCGCAGGTCTCCCGCAAAAACGGCGGTAGGCCTGCGCTACAGAATTTGGCGGTCGACGGCATCGCCTACGGCAAAATTCCCGTTGTAATCCACTGATTTCTCAAGCATTCCAAGCACTTTCAGCGTTACGATGGAAGCATGGAGACGGGGGCAGAGCCGGCGTGGGTTGCGCTCAAAGACGAAGAGCTGCTCAACGTCCGCATCTGCGATCTGGGTGTCCGCATTGAAGGGAGCGAACTGGAGAAGCGCGTGCGCGAGTTTCTCGACGAACTCGCGGCGCGCGGGGTTACCTTGAAGCCGGATTGCTATTTGGGGGATGAGTGGTTCTCTCCGGCAGGGGTGCCGGCCATTGCCATCCCGTTCTACCTCGCACATCCACGACTCAAGACGCTCGAGCTGCATCAGATGCTGGAAGTAGAGGGAGGTACTGCGGAATGGTGCCAGATGCTGCTGCGCCACGAGTGCGGCCACGCGATCGATCACGCCTATCGATTCTCTTCCTGCAAAGAATGGCAGAAAGTCTTCGGCAACCCTGCGGCCGAATACACTCCTGAAACGTATACGCCGCGCCCGCACAGCCGGAGTTTTGTGCGGCACTTGCCGAACTGGTATGCACAGGCGCACCCGGACGAGGACTTCGCCGAGACGTTCGCGGTCTGGCTGGCGTCGCCGGCGGAGGAGTGGCGGCAAAAGTACGGCGGCTGGAAGGCCCTGGAGAAGCTGGAGTACGTCCACGCGCTGATGGAGAAGGTCGCGGCCACCCCACCGGCTGTCAAGAACGGCCGCCGGATCTCGCGGGCGACGAAACTGCGACAGACGCTGAGCCGTTACTATGCCTCCAAGCGAAAACTCTACGCCGAGGACTTTCCGGATTTCTACGACGCGGACCTGCGGGCCATCTTTGGAAACGGCGAGCCGGGAAGCGAATCCGCCGTGCGCGTGATGCGAAAGTATCGCGCGGCGCTCATCGAGTCGATCGTTCAATGGACGGGGCAGCGCAAGTACACCGTGAGCATGCTGGTGCGCAAGCTGATTCTCCGTTGCCAGGAGCTGAAACTGCCGGCGCCACAGAATCACGCGCGGCTGCACTTCGAGCTGGCGGCGTACCTGGCGGCGCTGGTCACCAACCACCTGTATACCGGGAGGTTCAAGAGGTCGGTTTAAAGGATGAAGATTCTCATCTTGTTCGATGTCGCGCGTCCGGCGGACCCCAATGAAACCTTTTCTGCGCGCTCGCTCAAAGAAGAGGACAAGCCCACCGAAGCCGACGTGCTTCGCTGTCTCAAGCGTCTGGGCCACGACGTGGAGACGCTGGCGGTTTTCGACAACGTAACGGATATTGTCGAGAAATTGAAGGCCTATGCTCCGGACGTGGTATTCAATCTCTCGGAGTCGTTCTATCAGGACCGCTCGCATGAACCGAACATCCCTGCGCTCCTGGAATTAATGAAAGTGCCGTATACGGGATCGGGGCCCGAAGCGCTGCTGCTTTGCAAGGACAAAGCGCTGGCCAAGAAGGTACTGGCTTACCATCACCTGCGCTCGCCGCACTTCGTGGTCTCGCACCGGGCGCATCCGCTGCGCCGCCTCAGGCGGTTCATCTACCCGGCCATCGTCAAGCCGGCGTGCGAAGAATCGTCCGACGGCATCTGTCAGGCGTCGTTTGTTCGCGAAGAGCACGAGGCGATCGCACGCGCGCGCTTCATTCATCAGAAATACAATTGCGACGCCTTGATCGAAGAGTACATCGAGGGCCGTGAGCTTTATGTCAGCGTACTGGGTAACCACCGGCTCACGGTGTTTCCGACGCGGGAGATCTTTTTCGAACAGGTTCCGGAGGACGCGCCGAAGTTCGCCACGTTTCACGCGAAGTGGAATGAAGCCTACCGCAAGAAATGGGGCATCAAGAACGGAGCGGCGAAGGAATTGCCCGAGGGTGTGCAGGAGCACCTGGCAAATCTGGCCCGGAAAGTCTATCGCTTGCTCAAAATCCGCGGGTTCGCGCGCGTGGACGTCCGGCTGACGCCGCAGGGGGAAGTCTTTCTGCTCGAGGTGAATCCCAATCCGTCGCTGGCGGCCGACGAGGACTTCGCCCGCTCGGCAGCCGACGCCGGCGTGGCCTACGACTCGCTGATCCAGGAAATCCTAAACACAGCTCTGGCGTGACGGTTGCGGTCAGGCACTGCGCGTTTTCAGCTCGCCCATCACGCCGGAGATCAGCTCCTTGGCGTCGGTGATCGCCTTGGTGATCAACTGCACATCCATGGCGGGCTTGCCCGGTTGCCGCGCGCTGTGGCAGTAAACGCCGTGCTGGCCCACCAGAACCAGCGCGTCGGTTAGCACGTCGAGCGTAACAGCGAGCTGGCCGCGCGCTTTGCCCATCATGAATTCATGTTTTTCCAGTTCCTCGCGGCGCTCGTCATAGACGCTCATGGGTTCATTGTGTCACTTCAGCAGCCCGTGTTTTTTGAGAAACGGCCAGATATTCTGCTCGTAGATCTCGTCCACCTTGGCATCGGGAAATCCGTGTTCCCCTTGCGGGACACTCACCAACTGGGCGTCGTCGCCTACATCGCGAAGAGCTTTGACGAGTTTCACGCTGTGCTCGTAAGGAACGGTGGAATCGGCGTCTCCATGAATGACCAGGATGGGCGGCAGACCTTTGCGCACATAGGTCATGGGTGAAACGCGCGCAGCTAATTCCAGGCGGCCGGATTGCTCGGGCACCCACGTCACCGCGTAATCCTGTTTGTGCGGTCCATCCAACTGGTCGCCCACGTCCGTGATCCCGTAGAAATCCACAACCGCCGCGACCTTCGCCGGCGGCCCCAGCTTGGCGGACTTCGCCGTCATGCCCACCATGAGCGAGAGATGCCCGCCGGCCGAACCGCCGGTCACCACGATGCGCTTGGTGTCCACGTTGTACTTTTTCGCGTTGGTTTCGAACCAATGCGCGGCGTCCAGAACGTCGGTGACAGCGGCGGGCGCGGTGGCAGCCTTGGCCAGCCGATACTCGATGCTGGCGCAAACGAAGCCTTTCTCGACATAGCGGGGGCAGACGTGCGCACTGTAACTGTCCTTGCTGCCGCCCACCCAGCCGCCGCCGTGAATCGCGATGACGCCGGGTCTCTTCTCCTTCGAGCCTTGTTTCGGCTGCATGACATCGAGTACGGTCTCCTTGTATTGGCCGTACGCGATGTTGGCTTCGACGGAGATGGAGTCGGGGATAGCGGGCGTCGGCTCCTGGGCGAAGGCACAGAGTCCCAGGAGCATGGAGATTGCGACCACATGAAGCTTTGCCATGTTGGACAGTATATTAGAAGGACGACATGCTGGAACGAGTGTGCTTCACCCTGCTGGCTTTTGCGCCTCTGGTCTTGGCCGACGGCCCCGGCCGCATACTGAGCCATCACGCGGCTGCGGATTTCGCGCTCACCGCGGATCCTGACGCCGCTCAATGGAAAGGAGTCAGCGGGATCTTCATGGAGAACGGGCCGAAGGGCGAAACGCATCCGGACCACCGCAGCGAGGTACGCTCGCGCTGGACGAACGACAACGTCTACTTCTTGTTCATCTGCCCCTACCAGGAGTTGCACCTGCACCCGAATCCAACGGTTACCAGCGAAACCAACAAAATGTGGGATTGGGATGTGGCGGAAGTGTTCGTGGGCGCGGATCTTGAGCACATCCGCCGCTACAAGGAATTCGAGATGTCGCCGCAAGGCGAGTGGGTGGATCTGGATATCGACCGCGATCACCCGCTTCCGGAGGGCGGCTGGTTGTGGAATTCCGGCTTCGAGGTGAAAGCGCGCATCGATCCGGCGAAGAAAATCTGGTACGGCGAGATGCGGATTCCGGTGAAAAGCATCGATACGCGTCCGCCGGCCGGCGGGATTGAGATGCGGATCAATTTTTACCGCTGCCAAGGAAAAGGCGCGCATCGCAAGTACATTGCGTGGCAGCCGACGCACGCAGCGACCTTCCACGTGCCCGAAGCGTTTGGCCGCATGAGGCTGGAACCCTAAGTGGCCGTCGCCGCCGCCAGGTCGCTGCGCATTTCGCAAGTGGGGCTGCGCGGCGTGGTGGGCGGAGGCCTGACCGCGGCGCACGTGTTGGATTTTGCATCGGCCTTCGGCACGTTTCTCGAACCGGGCAAGGCCGTCATCATCGGCCGCGACCCGCGCGCCAGCGGCGTCATGATTCGTGAAGGCGTGGTAGCCGCGCTGCTCGCGTGTGGCAGGGACGTGATCGATCTCGGTATCGCACCGACTCCGGTGATCCAGCACGCCATCCGGCGCATGGATGCGGCAGGCGCCATCTCCATCGGCGCCAGCCACAACGGCGCGGAGTGGAACGCGCTCAAGTTTTTCGGACGCAATGGCATCTATCTTTCCACGGCGGAAGCCAACGAACTGCTCGACATCTACCATCTGAAGAAATTCAGCTTCGTCGAGTGGAACCAGCTCGGCAAACTGCGGACCGAAGCGAACGCTCTGGACCCTTACCTAGACGAAGTGGCCGCGGTGTTCGATTTCAGCGCGCTGCGCAAGTTCCGCGTGGTGGTGGATTGCTGTAGCGGCACGTCCGCGCTGGTCCTGCGACGGATCAACGAGCGCTTCGGGCTGGGCATCATTCTGATCAATGAAAAAATGCAGGGGGTGGCGTTCGCGCACGAGCCGGCCACGAACAAGGAGATGGTCGCGCTGCAGCTTGCGCCGCTGATGAAGCCGCTCGGGGCCGACGCCGGATTCCTCTTCGATGCGGATTCCGACCGCGTGGCCTTCGCCACCGAAGACGGCACGGCGGTTTCCGAAGAGATGGTGCTGCCCTTGCTGGCCGATTATCTGCTGCCGCGCGGGGCGGGGAAGCTGGTCATTACCAATTGCTCGACCACCGCGCTGGTGGATGAGATCGCCGCGCGTCACGCGGGCGAAGTGGTGCGCGTCGCCGTGGGACGGCAGGCGGCCATCGATGCGCTCTCCATCTACCGGCCCGAGCAGATCGCTCTCGCGGGCGAAGGAACGGGCGCCATCATGATGCCGCAGTTCCGTTTCGTCTACGACGGAATCGCCGCCATGCTGGCGGTGCTCTCCATGATGCGCGAGCGCGGCGAAAAGCTTTCGGGAATTCTCGCCGCCTATCCGAAATATTCCATTCTGAAAGGACAAGTGCCGCTGGTCACACACCGCATTCCGGCGTTGCTGGCCGCGCTGCGCGAGCTTTATCACGACGGGCGCGCGAGCATGGTCGACGGGTTGCGCGTGGATTGGCCGGACCGCTGGTTCCACGTGCGTGTGAGCCAGACCGAGCCGGTGGTGCGCATCATTTGCGAGCAACGCGGCGAGGCCCCGCGCGATCTGTACGAGGCGCTCGTCGAGCACGTCCGGAGCCATGCCTGATGCCGCGGCGCGAACATCTGCTGAAGATCGGCGTATCGGGAATTCGCGGGGTGGTGGGCGAATTTCTGACGCCGGCGCTGGCCTGCTCGTTTGCGCAGGCCTTCGGAACCTATGTGGGCGGCGGGCGCGTGGTGCTGGGGCGCGACACACGGGCCTCGGGTGAGATGATCACGCACGCGGTGGCCTGCGGCTTGCTGGCGGCCGGATGCGAGGTGGTCAAAGTCGGCATCCTGCCCACGCCGACTATCCAGATCTACGTCGCGGCCACGCACGCCCAAGGCGGCATGGCCGTGACCGCCTCGCATAATCCGCCCGAATATAACGCGCTGAAGTTGTTCAACGCGCAGGGGCTGTTCTTCAACAATTACGAGCGCGCGGAACTGCTGGATCTTTACCATCAGAGCGATTTTCGCCAGGCGACGAACGAAGAAATGCGCCGTGTGATCACGGACTACGACTCGGCGCCCAAGCTTCATTTCCAGAAGGTGCTGGCGCACGTGGATGCCGCGCGCATCCGCGCCCGCAAGTTTCGCGTGGCGCTCGATGCCGTGAATGGCGCGGGCGCTGTCACCACGCCGGGATTTCTGCGCGACATGCTCGGCTGCGAACTGGAGGCCATTGCGATCGATCCCACCCAGCCCTTCCCGCGTGAAGCCGAGCCGAAAGCGGAAACGCTGGGCGAAATCGCGGAACTGGTGCGGAGTTGCCATCGTGATATCGGATTTGCGCAGGACCCCGACGGCGACCGCCTGGCGGTGATCGATGAAACCGGCTTCGTGCTGGACAACGACGACGTACTCGCGCTGGCAGTGGATGCGGCGCTCGGCCGGCTGCCCGGAGACGTCGTCGTCAACCTGACGACCTCTTTGGCGATCGATGACGTCGCTCGCGCACACGGCCGGCGTGTGTACCGCACGCCCGTCGGCGAAGCCAACGTGGTGGAGACCATGCAGGCGGTGAATGCGGTGATCGGCGGCGAAGGCGCGAACGGCGGCATCATTTTTCCGCCGGTGCATCTCTGCCGCGACAGTTACACCGGCATGGCGTTCCTGCTCGACCGCATGGCGGAAACCGGCGAAAAGATCTCCACCCTCGCCGCCCGCCTGCCGAAATATTTCCGCAGATACGGGAAGGTGGCGTTCGAGCATGGCCTGCTCGGCCCGCTGATGCAGAGCCTGGAGGCGCGCTTTCCGAATGCCGAGAAGGACCGCTCCGACGGCCTCAAGCTCCTATTGCCCGACGCCTGGATCCACGTGCGCGCCTCAAACACCGAGCCGTTGCTGCGCGTCGCCGCGGAGGCCAAGAGCGACGAGCAGGTGGAGAGGCTGTATCGGGAAGTGCTGGGGTTGTTCGGGTAGCGCAGGTCTACGGCCGTTTTTGCCGGAGACCTGCGGCTTTTTCTACGATCTCGGCAAAAAGCCGCAGGTCCCCGCCAAAATCAGGCGTGGGCCTGCGCTACAACTGCTGAGCCATGTGGGAGCAAATTCATCGCTCGAGTCTGCACTTTAACATGCAGATGGCATTGCCCTACAGTGAAAGATGGAAGGTAAATGGAATGGCTAAGAAGAAGCACTCTGCTCTAGGCAAACGCCTGATCGCTGCCGCGAAAGAAATGGTGGCGCATGCGAAAGGCGAACTGGAACTCGAGGAGTATGAGGTCAAAGTCCCTCGCCAGGTTGACGTCATTGCTATCCGCAAGAGGCTAGGACTCTCTCAGGCAGAATTCGCCAGGCGTTTCGGATTCAGTCCGCGCGCCGTTCAGGATTGGGAGCAGGGCCGCCGGAAGCCAGAGAGCGCCGCGCGCGCCTACCTCCTGGTGATTGCGCGGGACCCGAAGGCGGTGGACAGGGCGCTGAGAGGGGCGGCCTAGGAGCTGCTAGCCAAATTGAGCGCAAACAGGCCGCTTTTTGTCGCTCTCTTAATCTTACTTTGTTGGCTGAAATATCGAGTCCGAAACGTCCTTGACTCCGCGTAATCGGATTTGGGTAAAGATCAGAATTCCCTGAAAAAACACAAAGCCAGTAATCGGCATCCAAACCGCTGAGAAGAGCGGAGGTTGGGGCATCCCCCATCGTCCCGCCTCGTCAACATAACCAACGTCGCCGCTACCCGAGATTGCCCACTCTCCTATCGCACCGTCGAGAATGAAGCAAAGGCCCAGCACTACCCAAATACTCGCGCGAAGGAACTTGCGCAATGAAGGCGACACTCAATGAATGTTAGCACTTAGAAGGCTCTCGACAAACGCGTTGGGGAACGGACGAGAATCGCTCTAGAAGCTGAGCCGACGTCTAGGCCGGAATCACAGATAGTCGCTGATTGGCTGCCCTACGCCGCTGGCGCCGCTGCCACGCTCGCTGCGACGCCTTCGAATTTCACCGAGACCAACCTTGAAACTCCGGGCTCTTGCATGGTCACGCCGTACATGGCTTGCGCGGATTCCATGGTCTTCTTCGAATGGGTGATGATGACGAACTGCGTGCCGGCGGACATTTCGCGCAGGAGGCGCATGAGGCGGCCGATGTTGGATTCGTCGAGCGGCGCGTCCACTTCGTCGAGGATGCAGAACGGGCTGGGTTGATAACGGAAGATGGCCATCAGCAGGGCCAGCGCGGCCAGCGCTTTTTCGCCGCCCGAGAGCAAGAGCACGTTTTGCAGTTTCTTGCCGGGAGGCGAGGCGACGATGTCGATGCCGGATTCGGCGATGTTGGTTTCATCGGTGAGCCGCATCTCGCCCGAGCCGCCGCCGAATAACGTCAGGAAGGCTTCGCGGAAATTGGCGTTGATGGCTTCGAACGCTTCGGCGAATTTCTGGCGCGAAACTTCGTCGATCTCCTGAATGGCGCGTTCGGTGTCGCGGATGGAGTCAATCAGGTCCTGCCGCTGCACGCTCAAGAACTCATGGCGCTGCTGGCATTCCTGAAATTCTTCGAGCGCCTGCGGATTGATGGGACCGAGCGCCTCAATGCGCGCGCGGATCTCGTCGTACTGGCGCTCGACTTCGGCCAGCGCCTCGCCATCGGGAAGAGCCTCTTCGCCCGGCATCAGCTCGGCGACCGGCGTGTTGAGCTCTTTCCGGCTGGTCTCGTCGAGGTACTTCAAATCTCCCTGTTTCCGCACCAGCTCGACTTCGATCTCGGAGCGCTTGTGATGCGCGGTCTCGACTTCGACGCGTAACGTCTTCAGCTTTTCTTCAGTCTCCGCGAGCATTTCGCGAAGCTGCGATTCCTCGAACGCCAGCCGGTTGACCTCTGCTTCGGCGGTCTGCATCTCACCCGTCAGCGCGGCGGATTTGCGATCGAGTTCGATGTTATCGGCCAGCAGGCGCGCGCGCTCGATGCCCAGCCGCTCGATCTCGCGCGTGAGTTCTTCACGGCGGCCGTTGACTTCGGCCAACTGCCCTTCGACTCGCGCCATGGAGGCCCGCTCGGCGCGGTGCCGTTCTTCGAGCCCCGCCAGTTCCACCCGCAAAGCCGCGTGCTCCTCGGCCAGATGCGCCGCCTCGGCTTCGAGCGTTTCCATCTCCTCGCTTAGCGCGGTCAGTTCCTGCTCGCGCCCGGTGCGCTGCGTTTCCTTTTCCGACACGGCTTGGCGATTCGCGTCGCGCTGCTCGATGGAGCGCTCCGATTCACGGCGCAGACGTTCCAGGTCAAGACGCGCCACCGAAACGCGCGCGTTGGATCGAGCCGTTTCCTCGGACAGCTTGCGCATTTCGTGATCGAGGGCGAGCGAGTCCTTCTCGCCCGCTTGTTGCAGCGTGCGCAACCGTTCCAACTCGCTTTCAAGCAGGCCGATCTCGCGCTCGAGCGCATCGGCGCGCGCCACCTGCTCTTCCAATTCCCTTTCCCGGACAGCGAGCGTGCCAGTCAGCTCGCGCAGTTCGCGCTTCATCACCAGCGGTCCGCCGGCCGCCTTCTTGCCCCCGGAAAGCGTGCGGCCGTGATAGCACAGGCCGTCAGGCAACAGAAAATAGAAATCGGGATTCTCTTCCGCCAGCCGCTGCGCCTCCGCGTGATCCTGCGCGATGCGGCAGTTTGCCAGGCGCGGCAGCAGGTCGAGAGCGCGATGCGCCAGGCCGTTGGTGAGGCGAAGATAATCGGTGAGGCGCGGCAGGCTGGCCACCGATTCTGCTTGTGCAGGCTGAACGCTCGCCCCGTTGTGCACCAGGAAGGTGGCGCGGCCTTCGGAACCGCCGCGCAGCACGCTCATGCCCTGCTCGGCCTGCCCCCAGTCCTCCACCACCACATACTCCAGCTCGTCGTGTAGAAATTCTTCCGCCGCTCGCTCATATGCCGGGTCGACCTCGACGAAATCAGCCAGAAGACCCAGAGGCTTGAAGACGTCGGCGTCTGTTGCGCCAAAAAGACGCTTGACCGGTTCGGTAGAGTAGGCGCGGTGAGAAAGAATGTCTTGGAGCGACGTTTTGCGCGCTGCGAGATGCGAACAATCGCTGCGAACGGTGTCGATTTGGGCGCGCAATTCAGCGGCTGCCGCTTTCTGTGCACCCAGCTCCTCCTCGGTGTGGCGGCGCTCGCCCGAAACGGCTTCCAGGTCCATTTGGCGGCGCACCATGGTTTCTGAAAGCTGCTTGCGGGCCGCGGCCAGCCGCTCGATTTCTGCGGCGGCGGACTGCTCTTCCTTTTGGGCGCGCGCGGTTTCCCGCTCGATCCCCGCCAGGTACTCGTCGATTTGCGCGAGCTGATTCTGAATCGTGGAGATCTCACCCATCAGGCGCAGCACCACCATGCGCCCGTCTTCTATGGATTTCTCCTGATCCGCCAGGCGGGTTTGGAGACTCTCACGAGCCTCGTTTTTCTGGAGCATGCGCTCGCGCGCGCCGCTGATCTGGCGATCGAACTTGTCGACCGCCGCGCCGTGAGTGTCCCGCTCGGCGGCAAGCTCGCCCGAACGCGTTTCGAGCTCCTGCACTTCGCGCTCGCCCTGCGTGATGCGCTCTTCAATGGCGCCGGTTTCCCGAACCTGCGCTTCCAAACGCCCGCGCGTGCGCTCGGCTTCCACCTGCAACGCGGCAAGTTGAGAACGCAGACCGGTCAGGCGCGATTCGGTGTCGAACAGAGAGTTCTGCAGACGCTCGCGTTCCTGCTCATTGGCAGTAACGTCCTCCGAGAGCGTCCGCAGTTCGTTGGAAGCCAGGTTCAGGTCGAGAGCGGCTTTAGCCGCTTCCCGCTCGAGTTGCTGGAACCTGGCAGCGAGCACCAGCCGAAGCTTCGCATCCATCTCGCCTTTCAGCTCGCCATAGCGCCGTGTCTTGGAGGCCTGGCGCTTGAGCGAATTGAGCTGGCGCGTCACCTCTTCCAGGATGTCGAATACACGCGCCAGGTTCTGCCGGGCGCTTTCCAGTTTGGCTTCCGCCAGCCGCTTGCGCGTTTTGAATTTGCTGATGCCGGCGGCCTCTTCCATCACTGCGCGCCGGTCTTGCGGCCGCGAGCTGAGAATCTGGCCGATGCGTCCCTGCTCGATGATGGCGTAGCTTTCCGGTCCTAGTCCCGTGCCCATGAACAAGTCCTGAATGTCGCGGAGCCGGGCCGCGTGACCGTCGATGAGGTATTCGCTTTCGCCGGAGCGGAACAGCCGCCGCGTGATGGTGATCTCATTCTCGGGGTGCCGCGTTCCGGTGGTGGGATGCTGATGCTGGCCGGTTGGATCCACCAGGGTCATAGTGACGGCGGCCATGCCCGTCGCTTTGCGGTCGCGCGTTCCGTTGAAGATCACGTCTTCCATACGAGTGCCGCGCAGGCTCTTGGCCGATTGTTCGCCCAACACCCAACTGATCGCGTCGCTGAGATTCGACTTCCCGCAGCCATTCGGACCGACAATGGCCGCGATGCCGCCGCCGTTAAATCGGAGTTCCGTGCGATCGCAAAAGGATTTGAAACCATGCAGCTCCAACCGCTTTAGCCGTAGCAAACCCTACCTCCATGGCAGGCCGGCAGGCCTGCTGATTGTGACCATACTAAGCTCTAACCCTAAAAAAGTAAAGGATATTTGGTACATGATTGTGGGTCTTTCTTGAAAAATACGCTACATATTGTGGTCATGTCACTCACTTATGTCGATCTCCAGGCGCAAAAGGGCTGCTCCGAACGTTTTGCCTTGAGCGTCGATGCGGAGCGATACCGTGCCGCCACCGCCCAGCGCTTCGTGTAGCAGAAAATTCAACGCGCCCAGGTTCGGCAGCTCGAAGCGCTCGACTTTCCCTTTTACCCATTCCCCGAAAAATGATTTCACGCGCTCGGCGGTCAGTTCGCGGACCAGCGCCGGATAATAACGGGCGTCATAGACGATGACGCCGACGTTGCACGTGTCGCCCTTATCGCCGGAACGGGTGTGCGCGATTTTTGCGAGCGGCACTTTCATCCCAGTACCTCGATGGAAGGCCGGATCTCCTCACGCGGAATCAGTGCCGGCCAGTACGCCACAATCTCGCGAACCGGCGGGCGGCCTTCGCCGTAGCCAGTAGCGCCCGGAGGGCCGCTGAGCACCAGCGGGATCAGCTCGCGGGTGAATCGGTCTACGGCTTTTCGATCGTCGCCGCGCACGCCGATGCGTAGCTGCACTTCGGGCGGATCGGGGCAGGCGTGGGCAACCGGGCCGTGACATGCGCTCGAGCCAAGAAATTCGGTGTAGATCTCTTCGAAACGCAGGCCAAGCGATTCCAGGCGGGTCCGAACAATGCGGTCCGCGATACGGGCTTTTTCGAGGGCCTGCGGCCAACTGTAGACCATCGTGCCCATGGCCTTCCAGCCGTTGGCATAGCTGATCGAGAGCTTGAGATTCGCGGGCCGGTCACGGCCTCGGACGCCGGAGACGCGCACGCGGTCGGGGCCTATGTCTTCCAGATGAATCGTCGTGAAGTCGGCGATGCAGTCGGGAGCGATGAAGTTTTTCGGGTCGCCCAATTCGTAGAGCAACTGCTCTTTGACCACGTCGGAATGAACGCGCCCGCCGGTGCGCGGGTGTTTGGTGACGACGAAAGTTCCATCCGGCTCGGCTTCGACGATGGGATAGCCGATGTTGCCCATGTCGGGGATGGTTTGCCAGTCGACCTGGCAGTTGCCGCCGGTGGTCTGCGTGCCGCACTCAATAATGTGACCCGCGACCGAGCCCGAGGCGAGTTTGTCCCAATCGATCGCGCCCCAGCCGAAGTGGTGAATCATGGGCGCGAGCGCCAGAGCGGGATCGGCAGCGCGACCGGCGAGCACGACGTGCGCTCCAGTTGCGAGCGCATCAGCGAGCGGAAAAGCGCCGCTATAGGCGTTGGCGCTGAGGATTCTGTCGCGGACGGCGGTGACCGGCTCCCCGGTATCGAGGTTGGCCATCCGGTAGCCCTTGGCGAGGAATTCGTCAATGCGGCCGAAGACATCGTCTCCGAGAACGATGGCCACTTTGATACCCGGCGCGGCTTTGCGGACCGCTTCCGCGCACGCGATGGGATTCACGCCGCCGGCGTTGGCGATCACGCGCACGTTGCGGTCGAGCATGGATTTGGCGATGCGGCCGATCAGCGGCGGGAAATCCCGAGCATAGCCGAGGGAGGGATCCGCCTGCCGTTGTTTCTGCAGGATCGACATGGTGACTTCGGCGAGGTAGTCCAGCGTGAGGTAGTCGATGGGACCCTGTTCGACGAGGCGTACCGGAGCTTCCAGCCAGTCGCCCCAGAAACCCTGGCCGTTGGCGATGCGGATCATGTCACCGCCTTCGGCGGCTCCTTAGGTGTCAGGTGCCAGGTGTTAGGTGCCAGGGTCAAACGGTCTCCTCGGCCAGGGGCTTGCTGCGGGGCCTTTGCATACAAACTTCGAGGGCCAGAGTGAGTGCGTCGCGGGAGTCAAGCGGGTCAATTACAGCATCCACGTGGCCTCTCGCGGCGGCGTATTTGGAATCGAGCCAGCGCTCGTAGTCGGCGCGGGTTTTCTCGATGGACTGCTGCAAGTCTTCCGGCAAGTGCTCGCCGGCGGATTTGAACCTTTCGAGTTCGACGGAGAACATCGCCTGGACGGCCGAATCGCCCTCCATCACACCGATGCGCGCAGTGGGCCAACTGAAGGTAAAGTTGGGATCGAAGCCCTGGCCGGCCATGGCGTAATAGCCGGCGCCGCTCGCGTGGTTGATGGTCAGGATGATCTTGGGGACGGTGGTGGTGGCCATGGTCTCCACCATCTCGGCCCCGGCGCGGATGATTCCTTCGGCCTCGGCTTCGGCGCCCACCATGAAGCCGGAAACATCCTGCAGGTAAATGAGAGGCAAGCCCAGGCGTTCGGCGGTCTCGACGAAGTAAGCCACCTTGCGCGCCGATTGCGTATAGACGATGCCGCCGATGCGCGAGTCGCTTTCGGATTTCAAAAAGCCGCGGCGATTCGCGATCAAGGCCACGGGCCGTCCGTTCAGGCGCGCGTTGGCGCAGACCATTTCAGGCGCGTGTTCGGGTTGGAATTCGAGGTAATCATCGCGGTCGAAGATGCGGAAAATGACATCTTCGATTTCGTAGGGCAAGCGATGATCCGCGGGCAGAACACCGTAGAGTTCTTCGGGCGGACGCGCGGGCGCGGCGCCGGCGGGCGACGGGGCGGGCCCAGGCAGCCGCCGGAACTGCTCGCGGATCATTTCGAGACAAGCGTCGTCGTCCTTCGCCATGTAGTGGGCGACACCGCTGGTGGTGGTGTGGAGTTTCGCGCCGCCGAGCGACTCGGCATCGATCACCTGGCCGGTGGCTCCCTTGACGAGGTTCGGGCCGCCCAAGCCCATGAAGCTCGTCTTTTCCACCATGATCAAAATGTCGCTGAGCGCAGGAAGATAGGCGCCGCCGGCGATACAAGGCCCCATCACCGCGGCAAATTGCGGCACCCGGAGCCGGCGCCGCATAAGTGAATTATACAGGAAAATGCGGCCCGCGCCGTACTGGCCGGGGAAGATGCCGTCCTGATACGGCAGGTTTACACCAGCGGAATCAACAAGATAAACAATGGGACAGCGGTTGCGGATGGCGATTTCCTGGGCCCGCAAAATTTTGGTGATGGTCTCCGGCCACCAGGAGCCGGCCTTCACGGTGGCATCGTTAGCGACGATGACCGCGGGGCGGCTTTCGATCCTGCCAATTCCGGTGACCACGCCCGCGGCGGGCGCCTGGCCTTCGTACTGGTCGTAGGCCACGAGCAGGCCGATTTCGAGAAAGCGGGCGCCGGGATCGAGCAGCCTGGTGACGCGCTCGCGAGCGGTCAGTTTGCCGGCTTTGTGCTGTTTCGCGATTTTGGACGGGCCCCCGCCGGCCCGCAGGCGCTCTTCGAGCTTGTGGAGTTGTTCGACCAGGTGCCGCATGTGCGCGGCGCGCGCGACGGGAGAGTGGGCAACGGGTTTGTCGGCTGCCATGTTGTTTTATTGTTCCACGAACGGGATGCTGCAATAGTGGAGCGATGGAGCTGCGATGCGAGGCGCTTCTGCTCGACATGGATGGAACGCTGGTCGACTCGACCGAATGCGTGGAGCGGCAGTGGCGGCGGTGGGCCGAGCGTCACGGCATGGATCTGGAACCGATCCTGCGGGTGTCGCACGGAAGGACGACGCTCGAGACCATCCGGGAGATTGCGCCGCATCTGGCGACAGCGGAAGAGATCCGCTCATTTGATGTGGCGGAAGCGGAGGACACGGAGGGCATCAAGGCGGTGAAGGGCGCAGTGGCGTTTGTGCAGGCGTTGCCGAGCGATCGCTGGGCCGTGGTCACATCGGCGCCGCGAAGGCTGGCGGGGGTTCGGCTGGAGTGCGCGGGGCTTCCGATTCCGCGCGTGCTTGTTTGTGCGGATGACGTGAGCCGAGGCAAACCACACCCCGAGCCCTACTCAACAGCGGCCCGATTGATTGGACAACGGGCAGAGAGGTGCCTGGTTATTGAGGATGCGCCAGCAGGCGTGGAAGCGGCGCGCGCCGCGGGAATGCAAGTATGGGGAATCACGACGACTGTCCCTAGCGAAGAGTTGGGCGTTCCGTGTATTCGAAACTTCGAGGAATTGCGGATTTATTTGGACGGAGCGGTGGAGGGAGCCATGTGGATTTCGGTCGCGCGCTAGAACTGCGACTCTGAAGAGCGTCCAAGGCTTGGACGTGATCCGTACGACCTGGGCGCGCTCTCCTTCGGACAGCGCCGGTTGCCGGGCGATGCTCCAGTGGTCCGCGTACGAACAGCATCAAGGACGGCTTTTAGGCCGCAGGCGGCTCATTGACTGTTCCCGGCGCGGCGGAAGCCCCGTCGCGGCGATTTTCAAAGTTTTGTGGTCGATCCGGTAGCGGCGCCGTTCGTGCCGTTGCCATCGGCATCGTTCTGGCTGTCGCTCAGAAGAGCTCCCCCATTCGCATCAAACGCCGTGCCGTTCTCCCGTAATGTACTACCCGTGACTCGGATGATTGAGCCGGAGACAGACTGAACGGCCGTGGCGTTATTGTTCAGTTGACAGTGGCTCAAGTTAATCGTGGACCCCGCCTCCAGCGCTTTGACCGCCACACCGTTGAAGGATAAATCCGAGTCATGTACGCTCCAGACGCTCTTTGCCCTTCCCTGCAATGCGGGGTGGGTGCCGTATATACGGGTATTACCAATGTCGGCACTAGCCATTCCTGAGGTGGTAGTCATGCTAATTCCACCGCCAGTTGCAGTCGCATTGGGCCCCGCCGAGATTGTCACGTTATCGACGGTCAGGTTTACCGACGATGTCGCGTTGACTTGTACACCGAACGTGCTGAAGCCGAAAATATCGAGATTTTCGAGGCGAACGTTAGCGCCCGCAACGATCAAAATGCCATTAAGACCCCCGGTCGTAGGCTGCGAAAGGCCGTCGAGCCGGAGGTTTCTGATGATCACGATATCGGTAGCTCCGGTTGTTGCGACGACGAGGCCATTCGTCCCGGCGACCAGAACCGAAGCGACCTGACCTCCGCCCCCATCCAGCGTGATGGGTTTGGTGATCGTCAGCGCGCCGAAACCACCCGGATCCAACGCGTCGATTTCGCCACCTGCTGCCGTCTTCGATATGGCGCCCGCCCAGGTCTTACAGGGCGCGGTCCGGCTGCACGGATTCGCATCATCGCCGACGCCAGAAATCCATGTTCGTGTCGCTTGGGCGCCCGCTGGCGAAATAAATGCTGCCATCAGAAAGGGCGCCAGTAGGGCGCCGGTGCAGAATCGCATCTTGAGTTTCATTCCTCCTCAATTCTCCTTGTTTGACAGATCTTAGTTGGGTTAGTCGCGCCAAACGACCACGCTTCATCAAGAGTCTCGCCGCGCGCAGTGGTGTTGGATGGTTAAGTCATACTAACTGTCGGCTGAACGAATTGTCAACTCTCTTCGATCTGCTGGGCATTCCCGTTTCTCGACCTTATTGCTGTAAGTAACTTCTTGAGTATTTTGGTCGATCCTACTGACCTATCTGATTGAGTCATTTATGGTCCACTGACGGCGGAAGTTCCTTTGACGCATAGCCCTGGAAATCCGTGTTCGCATCATACAATTTATTTTCAACTTTCTCGACCGTGTAATAGTAGAGCGCTATCGAGCGTCGATATATCCCTGCGGGCGCGCGCCATTCCTGCGGGTGGCCATGAAAGCTGGTCTTATCGGTTTCGAATATAACAAGCCGGTTGTATATTGGAGCAATCGACTTAAAGCACTTTCCGCCAAGTCGCGGTGCGTTTTCCCACAGTTCCAGACTACCGCCATAATTCTCCTCCCAATGAGTCGTAAGATAGAGGAGGACATTTAGTCGTCGGTACAAATTAAGTTTTTCATAGAAGTTAAAGTCGGTATGTATGTCTAAAACGCCTCCATTGAGGATTTGATGCATCCCGCCTCCAGAGAAGTATGGATCTGGTATAAGTCGGGTTATGGATGTGACCCCTTCGAGAAACTCCAAAAATTGCGAGCTGTTAAATTCGTAAAGAGCCTGGCGAAATTGCCAATCCAGAAGGGAGAAGCGCGTCGAGTTCCCTGGGCCCTGCTTACCATACTGAAACGGAGAACGCTTCTTCCAATCGAGCCACACTGGGTGGTCGGGTTTGGGAAAGTGCTCTGATAAAATGCGGGCGTCATTTTCTGACAGGAAGCTATCCTGCACGACGTGTTTGAAAGGAGACGATGTGTTCCACGCGTCGCGAAGTTCAGGAAGAACATCACCTAAGCGCGCACCGTCCAACGTGAAGACATCATGAGAACCTGCACTGGCCGAAAGAGACATTCGTAAACCTCCAGAAAGGCGCGTAGCTTTTTCCGATCTTCGACCCGCCGAGCGGTCTTGTCAAGCGTTTCGACATCCGAGAGAGACTGCTTTCAGAATAAGAAGGTCGAGCGTTCCTGGAAGAAGCTGGGCCCAGATGTGCACTCCTAAATCACGAAAGAATCTACTATGAGACTCTCCTAAGCTATCAAGGGGAGAGATCGGCGCAGGCGAATCCTCTTGGATGGCGGTAGAAGTGCGGACGGGGATGATTTGTCAGCCGGCACAACCGCGTCTGGTTTGACTGGCGGCGGGGCGAGGTGGAATAATGTGCGCCATGCGGATTCCGGCGCAGATCTGCGAGGATCACTTTCGCGTAGTCGAGCCGCAGATCAATGCGGAGGGTATCCACGTCTGGCCGTTTGATCCGTCCTTTCCGGTGGATGTGCGGTTTATGACCACCGGCCTGCGCCAGAACGTCCGCACCAACCGCCACGACTATTTCGAGGTGATGTATTTGTGCGCGGGCGCGGCCGATCTGCACGTCCAGGACCGCTTACTGCCATTTCACGAGGGCGAGGTCAGCGTGATCGGCAGCACGGTGTACCACAGGCTGGAAGGCCGCACCTGGCCGTTCACCGTGGCCGTGCTGTTCTTCCAGCCGGACCTGATCCTGGCTGACGGAGGATCTGACTGCGCCGAGTACCTGACGCCATTTCTTTCGCAGGATTCGCGGTTTCCGCATATCGTTCCCGCGAAGAGTGGAATTCCCGGCCAGGTGTTCGATCTGATGCAGCGCATTCGCGCTGAGCTTCCGGCGGGATCGGTGCTGGCGCGCCTGTCGGTGAAGACCTACCTCAAGATGATTCTGATTTTGCTGGTGAATCAGTACTCGTCATATGCGGGAACCATAGAGACCTTCCAGCGCCAGCGGCGCGCGTTGGAACGGCTGAGGCCGCTGTTCCAGTATCTGGAAAAGCACTACGGAGAACCGATCCAGGTGCAGGGCGCGGCGCGCATCTGCGGCATGAGTGAGTCCCACTTCATGAATTTCTTCAAACGGACGACCGGCCAATCGTTCATGGCTTATCTGAATCACTGCCGCATCGAGCGGGCGCAGGCGCTCCTGGTGACGACCGACGTCGCCATGTCACAGATCAGCCAGCAAACGGGGTTTTGCGATCAGAGTTACTTCGGCACGGTGTTCCGGCGGCTGGTGGGCATGACGCCCGCCGCCTATCGTCGAAAATTCCGCCCGGACGCGCAAGAGGGCGATGCTGGCGCCGCTCTCGGTGGCGCGCTCACTCTGGCGGCAACGGCTAACGGTGGTAAGCGCTCGCCTGCGTTATCGTAGGATTTCGATCATCGATTTTGAATCGAGAACTCCGGACGTGGACTTCGCCAACACGCGGACAGTACAGGAGGTGTGGGAACCATGCGGATCGCGGTAGATAGCGATGACGCCGGGCTTGAACTCAAGCGGCTGATCGTCGAATACCTTCGCGAATCGGGCGTGACCGTCGAAGACCTCAACATGCTCGCTTCGCAGAAAGTCGACTATCCCGATATCGGCTACAACCTGGCGCGCCGCGTTGCGCAGAAAGAATACGATCGAGGTGTGTTGATCTGCGGTACCGGATTGGGCATGTGCATGATCGCCAACAAGGTGGAGGGTGTGTACGCCGGAGTATGCCACGACGTGTACTCGGCGGAGCGGCTGCGCAAGAGCAACGACGCCCAGGTCATCACCATGGGGGCGCGGGTGGTCGGTCCGGAGCTGGCAAAATCGGTGCTGGCCGCATGGCTGAAGTCGGAGTTTGAAGCGGGCCGCTCGGCGCCCAAAGTGCAACGCATGCGGGAACTCGAAGAGATTGAGCGGAAGCGGGCCGGGAATTCATGACCGCTCGCCGTATTTTCCTCGGCACAGGCTGGAAAATGAACAAGACGGTGCGCGAGGCATTGGATTACACGCACAGCCTGATCGCTCACCTGGACACGATAGCCGGCCACGAGCAGTTTCAGTTGTTCGTTGTTCCGCCCTTCACCGCAATCGACGCGGTCAAGCGCTCCGCTGGCGGCAGATTCTGGGTGGGGGCGCAGAACATGCACTGGGCCAGGCAGGGCGCTTTTACCGGCGAGATCTCAGCGCCCATGCTGAGCGAACTTGGAGTGGATCTGGTGGAACTAGGGCACGCCGAGCGCCGCATGTACTTCAACGAAACCGATGAGGCCATTCAACGCAAGGTTCAGACGGCTCTGGAATTCAATATTCGTCCGCTAGTCTGTGTGGGAGAACAGCGCGAGGAGCGCGCGGGTGGTCGAGGCCGTGACGTCGTGGAGCAGCAAGTTCGCCGTGCGTTACAGGGCACGCCCATCCACATGATTGGCCGTCTTATGCTTGCGTATGAGCCGGTCTGGGCAATCGGCGAGCACGGGACCGCCGCCACCGCCGGCGACCTTCGCATCATGACGGAGCATATCCGCCGCACATTGGCAGACCTCTTCAGCGCTGCCGGTGCGTCGATCGCGGTACTGTATGGGGGCACGGTGAATGAACAGAACGCAGCCGGCCTGCTGATGGAGGGAAACGCGGATGGGCTTTTCATCGGCCGCGCCGCCTGGCAGGCTGACGGATTTGCCGGAATCATCCGTGCTTGCGCTAAGGCTAATATCTCGTCGACCGCTGGAGTTTACTCGTCTTGAAGAAGCTGATCAACGACCCTCGAAAAGTGGCCGCCGAAGCACTCGAGGGGCTCGCCCTAGCCTATCCACAGTATCTGCGGCTCGTTCCCAATGCTCAAGCGGTGGTGCGGAAGGATGCGCCGGTTGCCGGCAAAGTCGGGGTTCTCAGCGGCGGAGGGAGCGGTCACGAGCCAATGTTCGCCGGATTTGTCGGCGCGGGTATGGCTGACGGGAGCGTTGCGGGGAACATCTTCGCCTCGCCTCCTCCGCAGCCGATTGTGACGGCGGCCAAGGCGATCCACGGTGGGGCCGGTGTGCTCTTCCTTTACGGGAACTATTCAGGCGACGTGCTGAACTTCGACATGGCTGCCGAGATGCTGGAAGAAGAAGGCATTCGCACTTCCACAGTTCGCATAACCGATGATGTGGCCTCCGCGCCGCCGGAACGGCACGAGGAGCGGCGCGGCATAGCGGGCGATTTCTTTGTCATCAAAGTGGCGGGCGCATGCGCCGCCCGCGAAGGGTCGCTGGCTGAGGTGACAGCGGCGGCAGAGGAAGCCAATCGTCACACGCGCAGCATGGGAGTGGCCCTTTCGTCGTGTATCATTCCGGCGTCTGGCACGCCGATCTTCGACCTGGCAGAGGGCGACATGGAGGTCGGAATGGGCCTGCACGGCGAACCGGGCGTCGAGCGAGCCAGACTCAAGAGCGCGAATGAAGTGGCCGAGGAGTTGGTCAGGCGGATCCTCGAAGACATGCCGGAGCTGGCAAACGGCGACGCCGCCATTCTGGTCAACGGCCTGGGCGCCACACCGTTGGCGGAGCTGTTCATTGTGTTTCGCGCGGCGCATGCCATGCTGGTCCGGCACGGGGTTACGATCCGCCATTCGTATGTGGGCAACTACGCAACGTCACTGGAAATGGCGGGGTGCTCGATCTCTCTCCTGCGGTTGAATGAGCGGCTGAAACCGTGGCTCGCCGCGCCTGCCCAAACCCCGGCACTCGTGCAAATCTGAATGGCTCTCCAAGCGATTGACGCGCGCCGTCTCTCTCAGATGCTTGTCTTTGTTGCCGGTGAGATCGCCCGCCGCGAAGCGGAGTTGAATGCGTTGGATGCGGCGGCCGGCGACGGCGATCACGGCATTACGATGCGTATCGGATTCGAAGCCATTAGGGAGCGGTTGGGGCAACTCGATCCTGCAACCCCCGTTGATGCGATTCTACGGGAATCCGGCAACGCGTTCCTGGGCGGCACCGGAGGGGCGATTGGGGTGGTGATGGGAAAGATGCTCATGGCCGGGGGAAAGGCGCTCCAGGGCGTCCAGGAGATCCGAGCGCCGGAGTTTCTGTTGCTGCTCAATTCCTGGGAGACCTCCGTGTCCGCGACCGGCAAGGTCAAGCCGGGCGATCGCACGATCCTGGACGCCATTCACGGAGCGGCCTCGGCCCTAACGGCCAGTGACGCTACGAAAAAAGACTTAGACGTGGTGGTGGATCTGTCGGCAGCCGCCGCTCAGGAAGCCGCACGGAGCACGGCCGATATGTTGTGCCGCGTCGGCCGGGCCAGTCGCCTGGGTACTCGAGTCCTGGGGCATCCAGACCCTGGCGCAACATCGTTCGCCATCATGCTCCGGGCAATGCACGATTGGATCACGTCTCCCACCGCGCTCGACACGCAACTCTGATCGGCATCGGTCATCGGGATTGGAGGATGCTTCAAGCGGCCATGGGTATGGCGACGAGCTGCAGTGCCGCCTGTGGCGCCGGCTCAGTAAAGATTTCGAGCAGCAGGGACCGGACGCGGAGGTAGCGCTGACAATCCGAACACCCGCAAGTGCCTCGCTCGGCCGCGTGAGCGATCAAGTATTCGAGTTGTTCGCGCATGACATCATGCTCATCCGCGGGCTCGGAAACTCTCGGCCGCATTAGTGTCGTTCCATCCAGTTCGGCTTGTGGGGTCATCTTTCCACCTCTGCATCCGCATTGATAGATGTATTCCACGCCGAATTGGGTCCTTTCAGGATTGTAAATATAGGTCAACAAACGATGAATAGAAGTTAACGCACGCGAAGAATGTTGCTTCGTCGTTCAATTCGCGGGGGCAAGCGTAACGGCTTCCGCGTTGGGCTCAGCCTGGTAGAGAACGTAGTTTAAGTTATGATCGCGCATCACCGCGACGCGCTGGGACCGGGGACCCTGGTGGACGTCCACTGCCGTCCATTCCGAGGGGACGCTAGTCCTCAACGTTAGCGGAAGGTTGTAGCTCGTATCCTTCAGATCGTCGCGAAGCACAACAGAGATGGTGTTCCCTTCCCGGTAGGAGCGGACCTCGCCGTGCATTCGCTCTCGCATATACTTGGTCACGTCCTGAAACGTGGCTACCCATAAGCGGTCCTGTTGCGATTTGATGTACTCGAAATACTCCGTCAGTTCCGCGCCGGTCTTGGGCTTCCAGCCGATGCTATCGACGCCGTGAAAAACCAGCACCAGCCAGAGGTTGCTGTGCGAAGCAATCGTATCGACCCACGATTTCATCAGGGCCATCGGGGTTTCCGTCAATGGTCCTCGCTGCCAGCGCACATATTCCTTGGTTGAGGCGCCGGGATCCATTTTGCTTCCGCGGTCGAGGTCCTCTACATATGAATCAAGAATGCGGTTGCGAGCAGTCTGGTAGCGCGCCAGCGCGTAATCGACCGCGCGCTCGTTTTCGGTGCCGTAGGGGCACTCGACCGAGAACGTGTGTTTCGCGCCCAGGTGGTCGAGAAGGTCCTGCCGGCTCTTCTCAAGTTCGTAGACCAGGTTGGGCTCATCGAGAGCCGCCAGGCGCGGGTGGGTTACGGTGTGACTTGCCAGCTCGTACCCCCGCTGAGCCAGCGCGCTTAACTCATCCCAGGTAATGCGATCCGGACCGGGTGCAGCGGCCTCCTGCGCGGACCTTGACTGGAACAAGCCCTGGCGCACCTTTGCGTATCCTTCGTCGATGAGCTGATACGCCTTTTCGGGACTCTTGCCCTCGTCGTAAAGCTCGCCGGCGCGCGTATGGTAACTGAGGGTTCCTGAATAGCCAAGGAAGCCGATGGCGGAGGCGCGTTCGAAGAAGTTGTCCCGGTTAGTGGGCACGCCGGCCGTCTCCCGGATAATCTCACTCGCGGGCCTGCCGATGAACGCGCCGTGATATCGCGAGCCTGGAATGTTGCCCGTGATGATGAAGAAGGTGGCGGGAAAGCCCAGGCGATCCATGATGGGCACGGCGACGCGAAACTGATTGATGCTCCCGTCATCCCAGGTAAGCGAGACAGCCGCGGTTTTGCCGTACTGCCACCGCATGATCTCGGTAACGCCGGATTGGCCCGGGGCGGGCCCGGCGAACGAGGCCGCGATCACAATGATGGCGAGGATTCGGGTCGGTTGGATCATAACCTTAAGCCGCTTCGCGTTCAGTATAGCCCGTGAAACTGCGCCGGTTTTTCACGAGCGTTACACTGGTGCCATGCCCGCCGCGCAGCCTTTCCAGGATGAGAGTTACCGCGCGCGTGTGGCGGCGGAGAAGGGCATCTATGAAGATTGTGTGAAAGTACACGATCTGCCGCCGATTTTTCATTACTGGTCGAATCGATACATCCGTCCGAAGCTGGAAGCGTTCGGATTCAGTACTCCGAACGACTTGTTCAAGAAATACCTGGCGGAGCAGTGCCAGCGGCGCGCGCATGAGGCACTGCGGTTTGCGAGTATTGGGGCCGGTAATTGCGACCTGGAAATCACCCTGGCTTCTCATCTCCGCTCGCAAGGACGGTCGGATTTCGTGATTGACTGTCTCGAGCTGAATCCCGCGATGCTGGAGCGAGGCCGTGCGGCTGCCACGCGCGACGGGGTCGAGGAACAGGTCCACCTGGTGGAAGCCGATTTCAACCAGTGGACTCCCAACCACGAATACGACGCGGTACTGGCGAATCAGTCGCTCCATCATGTCTTGAACCTGGAAGGCCTGTTCGCGCAGGTCAAGAGCTGCCTCAAACCGCAGGGCTGTTTCATTATCTCGGACATGATTGGGCGCAATGGACATCTGCGCTGGCCGGAGGCGCTCGAGATCGTGCACGAGTTCTGGCGAAAGTTGCCGCCGTCCTACCGTTTCAATCCGCTGCTCAATCGATATGAGGAGCTATACGAGAACTGGGACTGTTCCGGGGAAAGTTTCGAGGGGATCCGGTCACAGGACATCCTGCCGTTGCTCGTGGACCATTTTCATTTCCAGCTTTTCGTCGGATTCGCCAACGTGATTGACCCGTTCACCGACCGCGCTTTCGGGCACAACTTCGACGCGAAGGCGCAATGGGACCGTGCGTTTATCGATCAGGTGCACGAGCGTGATGAGCAAGAAATGGTTGCCGGCTACATCAAGCCCACGCACATGCTGGCGGTGGTGGGGAACGACCCGGACACGCCGACACTGTTGCATGAACCGCTGGGGCCGGAATTCTGTATCCGTCCCACTCAAGAACCCGCCGGAAAGCGCGAGGGAGCGTGCGTCCCGCAGACCGAGCCAGGCGCCTATGAGTGGAACTCTTGGCCGCACAGGCCGCAGGACGAGCTGGAGATTGCGTGCCGGAGGCTACGCGACGCCGAGATTCGAGTCAATGAGCGGACGGAGACAGCCAAAGCTCTTAACAAGGAGCTCGACGAACGCACGGCGTGGGCCCGGCGGCTGGACAAAGAACTTGAGGACCGCACTGCGTGGGCGCTCAGACTGGATAAGGAGCTTGCCGAACGGACGGCATGGGCACAGGAACTCAACCGCGAGCTGGAACGGTTGGCGTGGGCACGGGTCCTCTACCGGTTCGCCCGGAGGATTTACCGCGGCGCACGGCGGATGAAAGACCGGCTGAGCGGCCGCGTGCCGGGGAATTAGGCGGGTCGCCGCGCGAGAGGATCTCCGCTAACCTGTCAGGATGAGTATTCCGCGCAGAAGTTTCTTCCTGGTTGCTGCCGGCGCCCTCCTGCGGGCCAGTGATCGTCCCAAGCAGGACATGCTGGTGCGCTCGGCGCGCCCCGAGGATCTGGAGATGGCGCTCTCCGGCTTCTCCGACTACATCACTCCGCTTGAGCATTTCTTCGTCCGCACGCACGTTTACGTACCCACGGTGAATGTGAGCGAGTGGCGGCTGACGGTGGAGGGTGAGGTGGCCACGCCGTTCACGCTCACTATGGACGACGTGAAAAAGCTGCCCGCAGTCGAACTGGTGAGCGTCGTCGAGTGCGCGGGCAACGGACGCGGTTTCTACGAACCTGCAGTTCCGGGCATTCAGTGGGGGAACGGCAGCGTGGGCAACGCGCGCTGGCGAGGCGTGCGGCTGGCCGACGTGCTCAAGCGAGCCGGCGTCAAGGATTCTGCCAAGGAGATTCTTTTCGACGGCGCGGACATCCCGCTGGGCACGATGCCGGATTTCCAACGGTCGATCCCGGTGAAGAAAGCGCTCGATGGCCATACCCTTCTCGCGTATGAAATGAACGGAGAGACCCTGCCGGTGAAGCATGGCTTCCCGCTGCGTGTGGTGGCGCCGGGCTGGGCGAGCGATTCGTGGGCCAAATGGCTGACGTCGATCCGCGTGCTCGACAAAGAACACGACGGCTTCTGGATGAAGAGCGCGTACCGGCATCCCGGAAAACCGGTAGCGCCCAGAACGGCGGTGCCGCCCGATCAAATGCAGCCGGTGACCAGCCTGCGCGTGAAGAGCGTGATTGCCGCGCCGCTCGACGGATCACAAGCGCTCAGCGGGAAGCCGCTCGCGATTCGCGGCGTCGCCTGGAGCGGGGATGCAGGACCCGTGACAGCGGTTGACGTGAGTATCGACGGCGGGCGTTCCTGGAAGCCCGCGGCGCTGCAGGAGGATCAGCGGACTCAGTTCGGGTGGCGGCAGTGGGAGTTCAACTGGACGCCGTCTCAAGAGGCCTACTACACGATCCTGGCGCGAGCGCGAGATGCGGCGGGCAACACCCAGCCGTTCGACCAGGAGTGGAATCCCTCGGGGTATGGCTGGAACGTGGTTCCGCGTGTGCGCGTGGACGTGGTCCAGGAGCTTTCATCCGCGCTGCAGCCGCCGCAGCCGTCCAGCACCTTCTCCTCACCGCCCGCGGGATTCAAGAACACCTGCCTGAGTTGCCATGATGAAGACGTTATCCGCCAGCAACGCCTCACGCGCGCGCAATGGGACCGTGAGCTGAAGAAAATGACCGGCTGGGGCGCACCGGTCAAAGACGAAGAACGCGAAGGATTCCTCGATTATCTTCTCAGCAACTACGGCCCGCGCCCGCGCGGCCGCTGATCGCGTCTGGCAGATCAGACTTTGAACTTTCGAATGTAGTCCGGCCGCAGCTCACTGCCGATTCCGGGCATTTCAGGCGCCAGCACAGCGCTGCCCGACGGTCTCAGTTTCTCCACGCTGGACGAATCCCCTTTAAGACTGCCAGTCTCCATGTAGATGGCGTTGGGCATGGCGAGCAGCATGTGCAGGTTGGTCGGGCCGCCGCCGTGGCTGGCAAGCTCGAGTCCGAAACCATCCGCAATGGCGCCGATCTCCATCCATTCGGTCACGCCGCCGGAGCGGCGATCGTCGGGCTGCACCACATCCGCTCCGCGCCGCGAGATCAGGTCGACGTACGCGTACTTGGTGTACTCGTTCTCGCCGGTGGCGATGCGGATGTCCAGCTCGTGCGCCAGCTCGGCGTACCCCGCATGATCCTGAGGCACGAGCGGCTCCTCGAACCAGAAGCAGCCCATCTGCTGGTAAACGCGGCCGCGCCGGATGGCCTCATTGAGATTGAATTTCTGATTCGCATCCACCATCACGCGGCGTCCTTTGCCGGCGATCGCCTGGGCGGCAGAGATGCGGTTGACGTCGTCGTCGAGCGAACTGCGTCCCACCTTGATCTTGACCGCCTCGAAGCCCTCTTCGATCGCCGAGCCCACCGATTGCTTGAACTGTGCGAGATCCCCGTCATTTTCGTAATACCAGCCGCACATCGAGTAGATGGGCATCCGGTCCGCATAAGCGCCCAGCATTTTGTATACGGGCAGTCCGGCAGCCTTGCCGAGGATGTCCCACACCGCAATATCCACGGCGGCGATGGCGAACTGCGTGATGCCCTGAACTCCGGCGTATTCCAGGGCTTTCCAGAGGTCCGACCGGAGCCGTTTCGGGAAACTGGGGTCCTTGCCCATCAACGCCGGTTTGACTTCGTTTTGCAGGATGGACTCGAGCACGCGCGGCCCGCCGCCGATCATGCCGAACGAGCTGTACGCCCAACCGGTGACGCCCGCATCCGTACGCAGCCGCAAAACCACGCCGCCGCCTTCCTTGCCGAAATCGTGAATAGCATCGGCGAAAGGCCGGCCCGGCGGGAAACGCAACACGTCGGTTTCAAAGCCTGTGATCTTAACCTGATTTTTGAGTGCATCGGTCGCCGCAAGAACGGGAGCGGGAAGAGAAACGGCGCCGGCCGAGAGAAACTGCCTTCGGTTCATGACACACAGGATATGACCACCGAATCATAGACACAAGGCGGAAGATCGAGTCCAGTGCGATGGTATACTCAATCCAAGTGAAGGGTGGGAGCGCTCACTTCCACGAATGTCTGCGGACTCCGGGTAACGCTGGGTCCTCCAGGCGACTTGCTTGATGTTGGGGAGACCGTTGTCGAAGGAACGCTCCGCTGAAATCCACAACCTAATCCTTGGCAGGGAACGCAGCCGATGGTGGCAGCGGGTCCAAGGGTTGATCTTTTTGCTGAGCGTCGTCTGGGCGCTCCTCCACCCCCACACGGACGGCGCCTTCCAACACCTTGCGTATGTGGGACCCGGCGCCGGGTTTGTCTTCGTAGGCTCGTTCCTGAGCATTCTCTTTGGATTCCTCGCGGCAATTTTTTCATTTCTGATCTGGCCGTTCCGCATGGCGTGGCGATTTGTTACCCGCAGCCATAGCCTTCGCAAAGCTCACGTTCGAAAAATCATTTTCCTGGGAATGGATGGCCTCGATCCCAAACTGGCGGAGAAGTTCATGGAAGAGGGCAAGATGCCGAACTTCTCCCGCTTGAGAGCCGAGGGTTCGTACCGGCGATTGCGCACCACCTTTCCGGCCCTGTCGCCGGTCGCCTGGTCCACGTTCGCCACCGGTGTGAACCCGGCAAAGCACAACATGTTCGATTTTTTGAACCGTAACTTGGTCTCTTATCTGCCGGAGCTGGCCTCGTCGAAAGTCTACCCACCCAAACGGTTCTGGAAAATCGGACGCTACCGCATCCCCCTAAGCCGGCCTTTGATCGAGATGCGTCGAAAAAGCCAGCCCTTCTGGAAGATTCTGGGCGAACACTTCATTCCGTCCACCATCATTCGCGTGCCCCTGACTTTTCCGCCGGAAAAGTTTAACGGCCGTCTCCTCTCGGCGATGTGCACACCGGATTTGCTGGGCTCTCAGGGAACGTTCGCCTTCTTCACCACGCGCGCGGGTGAGGCGCAATATGAATCCGGCATCCGTACTTTATTGCGAAAAGCAGGCGCGGACCTCCACGGAGAACTTCAAGGGCCGCCGAATCATCTGGTCGAAGGCGGCGCATCCATGCGGATTTCGTTTCGGCTGACCGGCCGGGACTCTCAAAAAGCGACATTGGAGATTGACGGCGCCAGGTATGTTCTCAGAGTAGGCGAGTATACGGATTGGATTTCACTGAAGTTCCGCGCCTCCCTGGGCGTCAGCGTACGTGGAATCTGCCGGTTTCTCCTGACGGAAACGCAGCCGGAAGTATCTCTATACGTGACGCCGATCAACATCGATCCGGAGCAGCCCGCGCTGCCGATCTCTCATCCTTCGCTCTATTCCATCTACCTGGCGAAACTGCTGGGGCCGTATGGGACGCTGGGCCTCGCCGAGGACACCTGGGCTCTGAACGAACAAGTCATTGACGACGATGCGTTCCTCAAGCAGGCCTATGACCTCTACGCGGAACGCGAAAGCATGTTCTTCAGCGCTCTGGAACGGCTGGACTGGGGGGTCCTCGCGTGCGTGTTTGACACGAGCGACCGTGTGCAGCACATGTTCTACCGCTTCCTCGAATCTGAAGGCGCGCGCGCTGACGGGAAATACGCGCGCGTCATCGAAGACCTGTACTGCCGCATGGATCAACTGCTGGGCAAGACGCTGGCTTTTGTCGACGACCAGACCGCTCTATTCGTGCTCTCGGACCACGGTTTCGGTTCGTTCCGGCGAGGCGTGAACCTGAACACCTGGCTCCATCAAAACGGCTACCTGGCCATCAAAGAGGGAGTGGCTCCAAGCGCCATCGGATTGCAGGACATCGATTGGAGCCGGACCCGGGCCTATGCTTTCGGATTGGCGGGCATGTACTTCAACTTGAAGGGACGCGAGTCGCAGGGCATCGTGTCGCCCGGACGCGAAGCCGATGAACTGAAACGGGAGATCAGCGGCCGGCTTTCCGGGCTTCTGGATCCCGACAAGGGTCAAATTGCGATCAATCAGGTTCTCGGCAGCGGCGACGTTTACCGCGGGCCCTATCTGGAATCCGCACCGGATCTGCTCGTGGGCTATAACAACGGCTATCGAATCTCGTGGGCCGCTACCCTGGGAAGAACGACGCCGACCGTGTTCGAAGACAATGAAAAGGCATGGGCCGGAGACCACTGCATCGATCCGCGCCTGGTGCCCGGAGTTCTGTTTTCCAATCGGACGGTGGCCGCTGACGACCCGGGGCTGGAAGACCTGGCTCCGACAAGTTTGACGCTATTCGGCGTCACGCCCCCCAAGTACATGGAAGGCCGGCCCATCTTCCCGCTTGCTGCTGATCAAGCGCCGGCATGAGCAGCACCCGGACATTGATCTGCGCCGCCGCGGCCGTGTGCGCGCTCACCGGTTGTGGGCGGGCTCCCGCTGCGGCGTCGGGGAAGAAGATGATCGTCCTCGGGGTGGACGGAATGGATCCGGATTTTCTGGAAGCGCATTGGGATTCGCTTCCAAATCTGGACCGGCTGCGCCATCTCGGGGGCTTCCGGCGCCTCGGAACCAGCATCCCGCCCCAAAGCCCCGTCGCATGGTCGAACTTCATCACCGGATTGGATCCAGGGGGACATGGCGTGTTCGATTTCGTGCACCGCGACCCGGCCACTCTGGCTCCATTCTCTTCCATGGCTCAAGCGGAGGAGGCTCAACGCCGGCTCACCATCGGGAACTTTTCCTTTCCTCTTTCTTCCGGAACTGTACGTCTGTTGCGGAAAGGAGTGCCCTTTTGGGAAGACCTCAGCGCTCACGGTGTCCCCGTCACGGTAATTCGCATGCCCACAAATTTCCCGCCCCTCGGTCACAAGGCGCAGACCCTGGCCGGGATGGGCACGCCCGATCTTCAGGGCACGTTCGGAACTTTCTCCTACTACACCGACGATCCCGCCGAGCAGCGCGACAGGGTTCCCGGAGGGCGCATTTTTCACGTGAACGTGGCCGACCACCGGGCAGACATCTCCGTTCCAGGTCCGGTGAATACGTTCCGCACGGATCGGCCGGCCTCGTCCGCGACTTTTCACGTGGACATCGATGGTGCTCAAGGCGTGGCACGATTCGATTTTGGCGACACTCTAATGATCCTGAAATCCGGGGAATGGTCAGACTGGGTGCGGCTGCGGTTCCCTCTCATTCCCGGCATCAAGGACGAGAAAGGCATTGTTCGACTCTTCCTTCACCGCGTGCACCCGTACCTGGAACTCTACGTGAGCCCGGTGAACATCGATCCCACAGCGCCTGAGTTCCCCATCTCCACTCCGGCTTCCTACAGCAGTGAATTGGCGCATGAGCTGGGACTGTTCTACACGCAGGGGATCGCCGAGGACACGTCCGCTTTGCGGGCGGGCACACTCAACCACGAGCAATTCCTCGCGCAGAGCCAAAAGGTGCTTTCCGACAGCCTCCGCATGTTCCGCTACGAACTTGACCAATTCCGGCAGGGACTGCTGTTTTACTACTTCTCGAGTATTGATCAAAATTCCCATATGCTGTGGGGAAAGTATGAAGGCGAACTGCTGGGGTTCTACCGTCAAGTGGATCGAGCGGTTGGGGAAACGCTTGACCGGGCAGCGCCGGATACCACTGTCATGGTGATGTCCGACCACGGCTTCGCTCCCTTTGATCGCGCCGTTCATCTGAATACCTGGCTCATGAAGGAGGGCTTCCTGGCGCTCGATGACGCAGCCAACGTGGGAGACGAGGAGTTGTTTCCGCACGTTGACTGGTCGAAGACCCAAGCCTATTCGCTGGGTTTGAACGCGCTGTACCTCAATCTCAAGGGCCGGGAGGTGAATGGAATCGTGGCCCCAGGCGATGAAGCCGAACGCATCCTGCAACGGCTCACAGACCGTCTGCTCGCTTTTCGTGATTCGCAAAACGGCGAGCCGGTCGTCAAGCGAGTCTACCGGCCGAAGGCGATTTTTCAGGACACATACTTAGGGAATGCCCCCGACTTGATTGTGGGGTACAGTCGGCGATATCGTTCATCTTGGCAGACCAGTTTAGGCGCGGTGCCCAAAGAGGTGATCGAGGACAACACCCAGGCCTGGATCGGGGATCATTGCATGGCGGCCGAAGTTGTGCCGGGAGTCTTTCTCACCAATCGCAACATCCGGCTCAACTCTCCTGAACTGACCGACGTGACCGCAACCATATTCAAGGAATTCATGTTGACTCCGTCGGAAAAAATCAAGGGCAAGCCAATTTTATGAGGAGCAAACCGGAGTTGAAGTCATGGCGCGACCGGCTATAAAACTAAACCCATCCCTCTGGGACCGCATCGTCCGATGCGCGGAGGCCGCGGGATACTCTTCCCCTCAGGAGTTCATCGAGCACATTCTGGAAAAAGAACTCGCAAAAATTGAGGTGACAGATTCTGAAGAGGACGTTCTCAAGAAGCTGAAAGGGCTCGGCTATATCGAGTAGATCACGAATCCGGTGGCTTACCTGGTTTTGCTCGACCGTTTGCTTTGCCGCTTGCTGGACGTTTATGCTTCCACCGTCGGCGCACTGAGTCCTCTTTTGAGCCTGGCTCTGTTAGCCGCGGTAGCCGGCGTCGGCATGCTGTGGCTGATCGGCAAGCTTTCGAAACAAAACGCCGTGCGGATAACCCGGCGCCAGATTCAGGCGACGCTGCTTGAATTTCGTTTGTTCTGGGACGAGCCTCGCGTTGTATGGCGAGCGCAAACACGCCTTCTGCGTCTCAACGGCAGATACCTCATGCTGATGTTGCCTCCTGTCCTGATTGGGGCAATTCCGGTGGCATTTCTGATGATTCGCATGGAAGGCTTGTATGGCCGCGCTCCGCTGCCCATTGCGCAACCGGCCATCGTGACCGTGCAGCTCGCCGGGCCCATCAATGAACAAGCCGCTCCGCCCAGGTTGGATGCGCCCCCTCAGGTGTCGGTGGAAACGCCGGCTCTCCGCGCCTTTCGGGACAACCAGGTGTGCTGGCGAATTCGGCCGCTGGCTGCAACCTCTGGCGCCCTCAGATTGTTCATTGACGGAGAGGTGATCGAGAAAAACATCGCCGCCGGTGGCTCCTGGTCTTACCTATCCGATCGCCGATCCAGCAGCGCGAGCGAGCTTTTCTGGCATCCTGGCGAACCCCGATTACAGAAGCGCCGAGTGGTCTGGGTGGAAGTCCAATATCCAACTGCCTACTGGGGGCCCGGTCGCTTTCAGATGCACTGGATCTGGTGGTTCCTGGTGTTCTCGATGCTGGGAGGTCTCCTGTTGAAGCGCCGTCTGGGAGTACATTTCTAAGGCTCACACGCGAGCTCATGGACTTTTCTCTGGTGTTCCTCAGTTTCGGCGTGGGAATGTTGATCGGCCTGACAAGTGTTGGCGGCGCTGCCTTGATGACGCCGATCCTGATTTTGATTCTTGGTGTGCGGCCGGTCGTCGCCGTAGGCACAGATCTGGCATACACCTCGGTTACCAAAATCATGGGCGCCTGGGCACACTGGAGGCAGGGTACCGCTGACGTGCGCCTGGCCCTGCGGTTGGCGCGCACCAGCGTTCCAGCGGGGTTGCTGGGGGTGTGGCTGCTCGGCGAGATCAGAAAGCGAGGGTATGACGCGGATGTTTTTCTCCGAAAGGCGCTCGGCGTCGCTCTGATTCTCGCTGCCGCCCTGATGATCTTTCGCTTGCCCAGGAAACGGCCTATGAACTTCCTGCATCCGCGGGCCGTGTGGCTGCGGAAATGGGGGGCTCCTTTCTGGGCCGGTTTCACCGGGTTCTCGGTGGGTTTGACGTCGGTTGGCAGCGGCTCTCTGCTGGCTCCCTTTCTGCTCTTGCTGTACCCGCAGTCGACCGCCAGATTGATTGGCACCGATGTCCTGCATGCCGCCCTTCTGGTGACGTCCACGGCGGCAGTACATCTGTACACTGGCCACGTAAACTGGGCGATGATGCCGATGCTGCTGTTCGGCTCCATCCCGGGAGTGTTGCTGGGCGCTCGCCTCTCCCCTCATATGCCCGTGCAAGCCCTCAGGCTCGGCATAGCTGGCTTGCTCGTGTTCAGCGGCTACAGGCTCTTGAGTATCTGAGCATGGAATCTTCATTGCGCACCACCGGTCAAGACACTGTGCAAAAACCCGGCACTTGGCGAGACCTGGCAATCGCCGGCGCAACCCACGCATTGCGCGTATGGGTCGTCTACTGGTTGGTAGAGAGCTTTTTCTGGACCCTCTGGCCGTGGTTCACTGTGCCCGGCTATGAGTACAAACCGACGCATCCGTGGTTACCGCCTCTGGCGCTGGGCGTGTACATGTTCGTGGGCGCCACATTGGGAGGCGCGATGGCCATTTGCCTTGGGCGCGTGGTGCGCGGCAGCGCTCACAGGGCAGTGCCGCTCGTGGGGCCACTGTCTCTCGCGGTGACTTCGGGAATCCTCGCGCTGGTGAATGCTCAGTACGTTCAACTGTTCATCGCCTTCTTGCTCACCACGATCATCGCTACGAGCTTTCGCACAACGGCCTGGGTAGAAATGCTCCGGCCGGTCCTGAACTTCTGGTCCACGCCGCTTGGTTTGCTGGCATATCCCGTCGCGCTGACTGAGTTCGAAAGCCCCGCGACGGGGCGTTTCGTCGGGATATCGGCTGTGATTGCAGTGTTCCTTGCCCCATACGTCGCGGCTCGTCTGTTGAAGAACACGGTGGCACGAGATGAGGCGAAAGCGCCCGGCTCTGCTCGTTCCATCGCGGTGTGGGTAGGTCTCATGGCAATGTCCATAGGACTCAGCCTGGCACTCAAACAGCAGCCCATTCTCGCAAGTCCGCCGCGCACTGCCGTGGCGCCGGCGAAGAACGGATCTCCGAATGTGATCCTCATTACGCTCGACACAGTCCGCGCCGATCATCTTTCGGTTTATGGCTATCAGAGAGACACCACTCCCACTCTAGGGAAATTCGTGCAAGATGCCACGATATTCACCCATGCCGTCTCGGCCGGTGACATGACTCTTTCATCGCATGCCTCCATGTTCACCGGGCTGTATCCAAGCCAGCATGGCGCGCACTGGGTATTGGGCAGAGGAAAAGAGGGATTCTCCATAGGCACGGAATTCGGCCTGCGCCTGCCCGAAAACAGCCAGACGCTGGCAGGAATTCTGTCTGCTAGGGGATATCGGACGATCGGCATCGTGGCGAACACGACCTATCTCCAAGACGCCTTTCGACTGGATCAGGGCTTCCAGTACTACAGCCAGCCTAACGCGGTCCTCTTATTGGAACAGCGCGAACTCTTTTACCTTCGCACGAATCTCTGCCGGCTCATTGGGCACTTTTGCCCGCGTTCGATGTCGGATCTGGTCTATACCCGAGCCGCCGATATCAATCGCGAGGCGTTTCAGTTACTGGAAGGGGAGAACACACGCAAGAGGCCGTTCTTTCTGCTTCTCAATTATATGGAAGCTCATCCGCCGTACTTCCCGCCCGCTCCCTACGATTCCCGGTATCCCGGCAAGGACCCCCTTCTCAAGGGGCCCCAGTATTGGGCCATTGAATTTCAAGCCTTGAGCCTGGTTCGGCCATATACCGCGCGGGACAGGCAGCGGGACGAATCGCAATATGATGGCGGGATCGCTTACATGGACGCAAGGCTGAGCGACTTATTCGCGAAGCTGAAAGATCTGGGGCTCTACGACGATTCCGTGATCATCCTAACGTCCGATCACGGCCAGTCATTTGGCGAGAAACAGCTAGTGGGTCATGGAACCTCCGTGTATCAGGAGCAGGTGCGCGTTCCGCTGATCATTAAGTACCCCGGTCCGCCTCAAGCGGCGGTCCGAGATGATCTGGTAAGCCATGTGGATCTGCTTCCAACCATTCTCGATCTGCTCGGAGACAAGATCCCTCCATCACTTCCAGGGCACAGCTTGCGAGCGCCCGCACCATCTCCAGGAACCGTCATCAGTGAATCTTTCCCCTGTGACATGACGGCGTCTCTTCATCCTCGGTTCCGGCGCGTCGAACGAGCCGCCTTCTCGGGTCCGTTCAAGCTGATCCTTGCGACCAACGGCAAGCGCGAATTCTACGACCTATCCGCAGACCCGCACGAAGAGCACAATCTGTATCTCCAGAACCCGCCCGCGGCAAGCCGCATGGAGAGCGAGCTCCGGCACTGGATATCCACACTGCCTGGGGAGCATGCCCGGCCCGCAGTGCTGGATAGGAATGCAGTGGACCGCCTCAAATCGCTGGGCTACGTGCAGTAGGGTGTGCGTGGGGTACGAAACGCGACGCTATCTGGGCGGCTCAACACGCCCGCGAGCGCGGTGCCGGCTCGTATTTCGGTCCGGTTATAGTACGATACGAGCAGGAGCACTTCTGAGCAGACCAGAACGAAGCCATTCGGAAATTCCTTCGTGGTTGGCCGCCGTGCGTGCGGGCGAATCCAAGAAAGCAACTGACCTGAAAGTGCTGGATCTTACCGGCATCACTTCTTTCACCGACTACTTCCTGGTGTGCACGGGAGCCAATCAGCGCCAGATCCAGGCCATCAGCGACGAGATCGGGCAGAAGCTCAAGGAGCGAGGCGAGTACCCTATCAGTGTGGAAGGTTACAAGGATGGCGAGTGGGTGCTCGTGGATTACGGCGATTTCGTGGTGCACATTTTCTCGCCGCGCGCTCGCGCCTATTACGACTTGGAGCGCCTCTGGCGTAACGCCAAGAACGTGGCTATCCCCGCGGCGTGAAGCTGTTTCTTTACTACATTGGCAAGCCGCGCGACGCGGCAGCGAACCGGATCGCCGCGGATTTTGTGGAGCGCTCGACACACTACGCCTCGTGCGAGATGCGCGAGATCCGGCCGGAGCGATTCGACCTGTGGTCACGCCACGCGTCGGCGCGCAAGATATTCCTCGATCCTGCCGGCCGCGAAATGGACTCGCCCCAGTTCACCGCGCTCGTCGGCAAAGCCGAGATGGAAGGGCGCGACCTCGTGTTTTTGGTCGGCGGGGCCGGCGGTCTCCCGGCATCCTGGCGCGATCGCGCCGACCTGCTGGTCTCGCTTTCCCGCCTGACGTTTCCCCATGAACTGGCGCGCGCCTTGCTCGCCGAGCAGATTTACCGGGCTTTTGCAACGTTGCGGGGCCATCCATACCCGCGCTAAGGTAGGTGGGTTCATGTCCTGGTTCAAACGGGAAACCGGCGGCTCCGGGAACAAGCCGAAGCCAGACGAGGGTGAGCGACGCGTGAAAACCGAGGGCCTGTGGCTGAAGTGTGAGGGCTGCAAGCAGATTATCTGGAAGAAGGACCTGGACGCCAACCACAACCTATGCCCCAAGTGCGGTGCTCATTTCCGGATTGATGCGGTCGCACGGCTCGAGTTGCTGCTCGACGGCCCCTACGAACAGTTCGATACGGACCTCGCCTCCGCCGACCCGTTGGAATTCGTGGACCAGCGTCCTTACCGGGAGCGTTTGCAGGCAGCTCAGGAGGCGACATCCCTGGCTGACGCGCTGATTGCAGCCGCCGGGACTCTCGACGGCCGTAAGGTGCAAATTTGCGCCATGGAGCCGAAGTTCATCGGCGGCAGCATGGGTTGTGTCGTGGGCGAAAAGATCACCCGCGCCATCGAGCGTTCCATCAGCCGCAACGAGCCGCTGGTCATTATTTCGGCTTCGGGCGGTGCGCGCATGCAGGAAGGCGCCATCAGCCTGATGCAGCTCGCCAAAATTTCGTCCGCGCTCATGCGTCTGGATGAAGCCCGCGTTCCTTTTATCAGCGTGCTCACCGATCCCACGACCGGCGGTGTGACCGCCAGTCTCGCGATGCTGGGCGATCTGAACATCGCCGAGCCCGGCGCCCTGATCGGATTCGCAGGTCCGCGCGTCATTGAGCAGACCATCCGTCAGAAACTACCCGAGGGTTTCCAGCGCAGCGAGTTTCTGCTCAAACACGGCATGCTGGACGCCGTGGTGCCGCGCCTTGAGCTGAAGAGTTACATCTCCAAAGCCTTAACGTTTTTCTGCGGCCCGGTGCGGTAATGAACTATCCGGATTCGGTCCGGTTCCTTTACTCGCTCGGTAACGAAGTCAAGACGGCGAAGTACGGACTCGAGCGGATCCAGACGCTGCTGGGCGCACTCGGAAGTCCACAGCAGTTGCCCCGCATCGTGCATGTTGCGGGTACCAACGGAAAGGGCTCGACGTGCGCCATGATCGAGTCCGGCCTGCGCGCCGCCGGCTTGTGCACCGGCTTGTTCACGTCGCCGCACTTGGTCGAGCCCACCGAGCGTGTGCGCATCAATGGCTCTCCGGTGAGCGCGGAAGAGTTCAGCGCGGCTTTCGACCGCGTACACGCCTGTGCCGAGCAGCTTCTGGATCAGGGCGCCATCGACTTTCATCCCACCTACTTCGAAACGGTCACCGCCATGGCTTTCGTTCTGTTTCAACAGAAGCGGACCGAGGCGGTCGTGCTGGAAGTGGGGCTGGGAGGCCGATTGGACGCTACGAATGTCGTGCATCCGGAACTATGCGTCATCACCCCGGTCGATTTCGACCACGAAGCTCTGTTGGGCAAGAGCCTCGAGGCCATAGCCCGGGAAAAGGCGGGCATTCTAAAACCCGGCGTGCCGGCGGTGTTTGCCGCGCAACGGCGCGAAGCGCAGGCCGCACTGGACGGGCGTGTCGCCGAGTTGGGCATTGACGTCGTCCGCGCCCAGCAAGCATGGCGCATCGAAAACGTCACCTATACGGCCCGGGGCAGCGCCTTCCGGGCGCAGGCAACCATCCCCGTCCGGATCGAGTGTCCCTTGGCCGGGACCCACCAGGCTGCAAACGCGATCGTAGCCGTCGCCGCACTGCATAAACTGGGCGTTTCAGGCGCGCACATTGAGAAGGGCATTGCCGCCACACGTTGGCCGGGCCGGTTAGACTGCGTCTCGGCGTCTCCGGAAATCATTCTGGATGGCGCCCACAACCCGGCCGGAGCGAGAGCGCTGGCCGACTACATCCGGCAATTCTACGATGGGCGAGACATCGTCATGATCTACGGAGCCATGCGCGACAAAGCCGTCGCCGAAATGGCGGGCAGCCTGTTCCCTTTGGTGGGCGAGGTAATCGCGACGGCGCCCCGTCAATCGCGCGCCGTAGACCCCGAGACCATTCGCGCATTGGCCGAGCATCCCCGCGTGCATACGGCGCCTGACCTCGGCGCCTCGCTCGAAATCGCGCGTGCAGGCCCCCGGGATCGCGTCATCTTTATTTCCGGCTCTCTGTTTTTGGTGGGTGAGGCTCTGGCCTTGCTGAACGGGTAGAATACTCTCGACGGCAATGTCACTTGGCCACCTGCGTTCGCTCCTGTTCACTGGTCCCCTGATCGCGCTGCTCACGATAGGATTCGGTACGGCTTCGTTCGTGGCCACACTATTCGATCGTAGCGGGCGTTCGCCCGAGAGGCTGGCGAGAGCCTGGGCTCGGGCTCTGCTGCGCGTCAGCGGCGTGCGTCTCCGCACCGAGGGATTCGAGAAAATTGACTCGCGGCAGAATTACGTTTTCGTGGCGAATCACCGCAGCTATATGGATATCCCCGCCCTCCTGGCTTCCCTTCCCGTCGAGATCCGCTTCTACGCCAAGCAAGGCCTGTTTTTGATTCCGTTTCTCGGCACCCACCTCAAGCGAGCCGGGCACCTGCCCGTCGTCCGGGGCGATGCGCGGGCTTCGGTGAAAAGCATGACGCTGGGCGCGCGCTTGATTCAGGAACGGCACGTTTCCATGCTGCTCTTTCCCGAGGGTGGCCGCTCCCGCGGATCGATGCGAGAGTTCAAGGAGGGCGCGGCTTATATCGCCATCAAGGCCGGAGTTCCCGCAGTGCCGCTGGGAATCGCGGGAACGCGCGACGTGCTGCCCATGGGGTCGAATTATGTGCGCGGCGGCCCAGTCATCCTGAGGATGGGCGACCCCATACCGACCGCTGGCATGAAACTCCATGATCGCGGGCAACTGATCGCGCTGCTCGAGCGCCAGGTTGCGGAACTGGCAGGCGAATCAGCCCCGCAGCCGGTCGAGACTCCGCGACCGGTCTGATATTTTCCGCAACCCCCGGGAATCGGCAAAGGCTATATCATGGCACCATGCCACGTCCCCGCATATCCAGAAGGACTTTCGTCGCCATAGCGCCGGCCGGTGCAGCCGCTCTTGGCGCACAAAGCCGCGGCGAATCGCCCGCCATCGAAGCCAGGGTTAACGCACTCCTGAAACAGATGACGGCCGAGGAAAAAGTCGGCCAGATGACGCAGGTCACTATCGACGTCGTTTCACGCGACAGCCAGCCTCATCAGTTGGACCCGGCGAAGCTCCAAACCGCGGTGGACCGCTACAAAGTCGGGTCCATCCTGAACGTCATGGGCAGCGCTTACACCGTCGATCACTGGCACGAGATCATCAACCAGATTCAGGACGCCGCCGCAAAGACGCGCCTGAAGATTCCCGTGCTCTATGGCCTCGATTCCATCCACGGCGCGAATTACGTTATGGGCTCCACATTGTTCCCACAGGCGTTCGCCGTGGCCGCCACCTGGAACCCCGAGTTGGCCCAGCGCGCCGGCGAAATCTCGGCCTACCAAACGCGCGCCGCGGGAGTTCCGTGGAACTTCTATCCCGTTCTCGATATCGGCCGCCAGCCACTGTGGCCGCGATTCTGGGAGACGTACGGCGAAGATGTGCTCCTCGCCACCGAAATGGGCAAAGCGTACATTCGGGGTCTTCAGGGGAACGATGTCGGCGCGAGAAACAAAGTCGCCGCCTGTCTGAAGCACTATGCCGGCTACGGCCTCCCGTTCAACGGCAAGGATCGCACTCAGGCGCACATCAGCGAGCGTATGATGCGTCAGTATTTCTTGCCAACCTTCGAAGCCGGCGTCAAAGCCGGCGTGCCGACGGTGATGGTCAACTCCGGTGAGATCGACGGCATCCCGGGCCACGCCAATCATCATCTGCTGACCGACATTCTGAAGAATGAGTGGGGCTTTCCGGGCTTCGTCGTGTCGGATTGGCAGGACGTCGAGCGGCTGCACACGCGCGATCGTGTGGCCGATTCGCCGAAAGAGGCCGTGCGCATGGCCGTCATGGCCGGAATCGACATGAGCATGGTCCCTTTCGACTTCAGCTTCTTTGATCTCCTGATGCAGTGCGTGCAAGAAGGCTCCGTGCCCATGCCGCGTATTGATGATGCCGTGCGGCGCATCCTGCGCGTGAAGTTCATGACCGGCATTTTCGAAAATCCGCGGCCCGACCCGGCAATGAAAGCTGCGTTCGACCAGCCCGCATTTGCGGAAGCGAACCTGGCCGCCGCGCGCGAGGCCATCACGCTCCTGAAAAATGAGGATCATGTACTACCGCTGGCTCGTGGACGTAAGATCCTCGTCACCGGCCCCACCGCCAACCTGCACACCGTTCTGAACAGCGGCTGGAGCCGGAGTTGGCTGGGCCTGGAAGAGGAACTCTTTTCGAAAGAAAAGCCCACGCTTTTGGGCGGCATTGAAATCACCGCTGGAAAAGAGAACGTGACCTATGTTCCCGGAACCAGCTTCGACAAAGAGATCGACATCGCCGCGGCAGTTTCCGGAGCAGCCAATGCCGACGTGATCATCGCCTGCCTGGGAGAACCCGCCTACTGCGAAACGCCCGGCAACATCGACGACCTGATGCTGGACGGCGCGCAATTGCTCCTTGTTCATGAACTGGCGAAAACCGGCAAGCCGGTCGTGGCGGTGCTGGCCCAGGGCCGGCCGCGCGTTATCCACCCCATCGTTCCCGTGTCGAGCGCCATCGTCATGGCCTATCTGCCCGGACTCGAGGGCGGCCGCGCGGTAGCCGACATTCTGTTTGGCGACGTCAATCCGAGCGGAAAGCTGTCCTTTACCTATCCGCGCTATCCGAACGCGCTCACCACTTACGATTACAAGGTGAACGAGGTGCTGGAGGGGAATCACATCGATCCGGAATTCGAATTCGGGCACGGCTTGAGCTATACGACATTCACTTACTCGAACCTGAAACTCAACAGTCCGATGCTCGTCCGCGATGGCGAACTGACCGCCACCGTAGAGGTGCGGAACAGCGGCTCGAGACCAGGAAAAGAGGTGGTTCAACTCTACGTATCCGACCTCTACCGCAGCCTCACTCCGCCCAACCGCGAATTGAAGGGATTCCGGAAGATCGAGTTGCAGCCGGGCGAGACACGCACGATTTCCTTCACGCTTAAACCGTCGGACCTGGCGTTCGTGGGTCTGAACAACCGCTGGATCACGGAACCCGGCAAGTTCCGCGCGACCGTCGCAAAGCTTTCCGAGGAATTCACCCTCCTGTAACGGCGGCCCTACAGGGCGACGAGGGCGGGTTTACCGGTGAGCTGAAGCAACCGCGTGTTAGAATCAGCAGGCTTTCCATGCCCGAGCTTCCCGACATCACCGTCTACATCGAAGCCCTCGAGGCTCGTATCCTGGGTGAAACCCTCGAGCGCTTGCGCCTGGCGAGCCCGTTTCTGTTGCGCACCATCGATCCGCCGATTGCCGCCGCAAATGGACGAAAAGTCCGGGCACTACGTCGCCTCGGCAAGCGCATCGCCATCGGCCTGGAGGATGATCTCTGGCTGGTCCTGCATCTCATGATTGCCGGGCGGCTGCACTGGCGCGAGCGTGGCGCTAAACTTACACGGAAAAACACCCCGGCCGCCTTCGATTTTTCTAACGGTACGCTGGTGCTGACCGAAGCCGGGTCCCAGAAAAGAGCATCACTGCACGTTGTGTCCGGCGAAGAGAACCTGCGCGCGCTCGATCCCGGCGGCGTCGAAGTCCTGTCTGCCGGCCTCGCCGAATTTGCGGCGGCGCTCACCTCGGCCAATCACACGCTGAAGCGCGCCCTCACCGATCCGCGCACCTTCAGCGGTATCGGCAATGCCTATTCGGATGAGATCCTGCACCGCGCACAGCTCTCGCCGGTGACTCTCACACAGAAATTGAAGCCTGAGGAGATCGAGCGCCTCTACGACGCAACCAAGGCCACGCTCACCGGCTGGGTGGAGCGGTTGCGTGCCGAGGCGAAAGGCGGATTCCCCGAAAAAGTAACCGCGTTCCGGGAGGGTATGTCGGTCCACGGCCGCTACGGCGAGCCCTGCCCGGCCTGCAGCGCCAAAGTGCAGCGCATCCGCTACGCCGCGAACGAAACCAACTACTGCGCCCGCTGTCAGACCGGTGGCCGCCTGCTGGCGGATCGCGCGTTATCGCGCCTTTTGCGCGAGGATTGGCCGCGCACGCTCGAGGAATTGGAAGCCCTGCCCCGCCGCGCCATGCCCGGCTGAGCCCGAGCCAGCCTCCGTGATAGCATCATGGTCGATGCCTGATCGCACGGTCCTGCGCGTCCTTGAAGAGACAGCCGAGCAATACGGAAACGCCCCTGCGCTTCACCAGCCTTCGACCGAAGACGGCAAGCGGAAAGTGCGCACGCTGAGCTGGATCGAGTACCTTACCGCCGCCGAAGAGATCGCCGCCGGATTGCGCACTTTGGGCATCGGCAAGGGCGACGTGGTAGCGCTTGATTCCGAGACGCGTATGGAATTTTATCTGGCCGATCTCGGCATCATGGCCAATGGCTCGATCGCCGCCGCGGTTTATCCCACTTATCCGCCCAAGGAGCTGATCCGCACGATTCAGGCATGCGATGCCAAGGCGGTTTTCGTCGAGAACGCGCAGACATTTGAGCGCCTCAGGGAAGCCCCGGTCGCCAAGTGGATCTTGATGACGGGCGAAGCGCCGGGCGCGATCACGCTGGACCATCTGCGGCAGTGCGGCCGCGAAGCCATGGCGCGCGATCCGGACCTGCTCCCGCGCATTCGCAGCGAAGTGCAGCCCTCCGACGATGCCATCCTCTATCTGACTTCAGGCGCGACCGGCGAACCCAAAATGGTCATGATCACCCATGGGGCGCTGGTCGCCAATATCGACACGGGACCTATAGCGTTCCCCATGGGTCCCGAGGACCGCACCGTGGCTTTCCTCCCCTCGGCGCACATCGCGCAACGCGTGGTGGTCGAACTGCTGCCGATGCGCAGCGGCGCTCCGGTCACATTTGCGGAGAGCCTGTTAAAGCTGCCTCAGGACATCAAGGAGGTGCGGCCCACCATCTTTCTCGCGCCTCCGCGCATGTGGGAGCGCGTTTATTCCACCATCTGCACGGAGTTGAAGAAACGGCCCGCTGCGGCACAGAAGCTGTTCCATACGGGGCTCGCGCTGGGACTTGCGGCGGCGCGCTATCGCCGCAAAAATCAGCGCGTGCCGGCGCGCATTCGCTTCCCGCTGGCGTTGATCGACCGGCTGGCTTTCGCCAAAGTGCGCGCCCGCTTTGGCGGCCAGATGCGCGTGGGGGCTTCGGGCGCCGCTCCACTGGGAACCGAGTTGGCCGAGTTTTACGAGGCGATCGGCATGCCGCTGGTCGAAGGCTACGGCCTGACCGAGGGCGGCGTGGTCTCGTTCAATCCCATCGGACATCCCAAACCCGGCAGCATCGGCAAGCCGCTTCCAGGTGTCGAGGTGCGCGTCGCCGGGGACGGCGAATTGCTGGTCAAGAGCCCCTCCCTGATGTCGCGTTACTACAAAGATCCCGACGCCACAGCCGAGGTGCTGCGTGACGGTTGGCTGCACACCGGTGACATTGGCTCCGTCGATCAGGACGGCTACTTCTTCATCACCGGCCGCAAGAAGGAGATGATCATCTCCTCGACGGGCAAGAAAATCTATCCTTCCCGCGTCGAGGGACTCTTCAAATTCGAACCCCTGGTCAGCCAGGTGGTTCTCATCGGTGACGGACTGCCTTACCTGATGGCACTGTTTACCGTGAACACGGCCATAGCCGAGCTACTCGACGGAATGAAAGAGTACCAGGGCCGATCCCCGTCGGAGATCGCCGATGCGCCCCCGGTGCACGCCGAATTGCAGAAGATCATCCGCAAGGTCAACAAGCAACTGGCGCCCTTCGAGCAGGTTCGCAAGTTCCGCGTGCTGGTGCGCGACCTGTCCATCGAGGCGGGCGAACTCACCGCCACCATGAAGGTGCGCCGCATGCGCGTACTCGAAAACTTCAAAGAGAACGTCGAAGAACTGTACACGGGGAAGGAAGAAACGAACTGACGGCGCGCGCCGTTCGCCGAAGCCGCTACCCCTTGGCTTTCTGAATTTCCTCCACCAGCGCCGGCACCACCTGGAACAGGTCGCCCACAATTCCGTAATCCGCCACTTCGAAAATGGGCGCATCCGGATCTTTGTTGATGGCGACGATGGTCTTGGAACCTTTCATTCCCACCAGGTGTTGGATGGCGCCGGAGATGCCTACCGCCAGATACAGTTTGGGGGAAACCGTCTGGCCGGAGCTGCCCACCTGCCGCTCCATGGGAAGCCAGCCGTTGTCGCAAATGGGCCGCGAGGCTGCCAGCTCCGCGCCCAGCACCTCCGCCAGCTTCTGAACTACCGGAATATTTTCCGATTCTTTGATGCCGCGCCCTACCGAGACGATGATCTCGGCCGCGGTGAGGTCGACCGCGCGCTGCGACTCGCGGAACAGATCCTGCGGCTTAGTGCGGATGGCTGCGGCCGAAAGCTCGGGAGTGAATTTCTCCACCGCCGCCGATCCCGCGGCAACCTTGTCCGCGCGGTACGCGCCCGCCTGCACGGACGCGAAGCACGGCGGCTCGCCGGCGAACCGCACATCCACATTCATCTTTCCTTGAAAAAGCTGGCGTACCAGCGTCAGCTCGCCGCCTTCCACGCGATGCGACACCACATCGCACACCATCACCCGTTCGAGCGATGTAGCGAGCTTGGGCGCAAAATCGCGCACCTGGTATGTGTGGGGAAATAAAACCAGCCGCGGTTTGGCCGCCGCGATGACCTGCCGCAGCGCTGCCGCGTAGCCATCCGGCGTGTAGTCCCGCAGCAGTTCGTGCTCCACCGAATAAACGCGCTCGAGCTGCTTCGCTGCCAGTTCGCCCGCCAGCGCCGAGACATCGCCGCCGATCACCGCCGCGCTGACCGGCTGCCCCAGCTCGGCGCCGAATTGTTGCGCCGCTGCGAGCGTTTCCCACGACATGCGGTGCCACACGCCAGCGCGCTGTTCTAAGACTGCCAGGATGCTCATAAGACTCGGACCTCGAACTTCAGTTTCTCCACAAGCTTGGCCGCGGCTTCTTTGGGGGAGCCTTCCAGCATCTGCGTGTGCTTGCTCTTTTCCGGCAAATACACGCGCTCCAGCCGGATGGACGCCCGCGGCGCGACACCCAATTCCGCCGCTGTCAGCCGCTTCACTTCCTTGCTCTTGGCCTTCTTGATCCCCATCAGCGTGGCGTAGCGGAGCTTGTTAATGCCGGACTGAATCGTCAGCAGCGCCGGCAGCGGCATCTCCACATGCTGGAACCAGCCGTCTTCCAGTTCGCGCTTTACGCGAATCCCGCCATTCTGCTTCTCCACCTGCATGATGATGGTGCCGTGCGGCAGGCCCAGCACTTCCGCCAGGATCACGCCGGTTTGGCCATAGCCCAAGTCGTCAGATTGCAGGCCCGTGAGCACGAGATCGGGTTTCTCCGCCCCGAGCGCAGCCGCCATCAGCCGCGCCAGCGACAGCGGATCGAACTCGCCGAGCTTTTCCTCTTCCACGTGAATGGCGCGATCGGCGCCCTTGGCGAGGGCTTCACGAATCGTTTGCGCGGCCCCTGCCGGTCCGGCGCACAGCACCACCACCTCGCCGCCATGCTTCTCCTTCAATTGCAGGCCTTCTTCGAGCGCATAAGCATCCGGCTCATTGATTTCGTAAGTCAGGTCGGCTTCCTGAATCCACGCGCGCGATGGGTCTACCCGCAACAGAGAATCGCGAGCCGGAACCTGTTTGATGCAAACGACAATTTTCACTAGGGGTTACTCCGTGTAACGTTTGAAGATGAGGGCGCCGTTGGTGCCGCCGAATCCGAACGAATTGGAAAGAGCGTGCTCGATGCGCATCGGCCGGGCGTGGTTCGGGACGTAGTCCAGGTCGCACTCGGGATCGGGGGTTTCGTAGTTGATCGTAGGAGGCGCAACCTGGTCCCGGATGGCCATCACCGTGATCCCCGCTTCCAGGCCTCCCGCGCCGCCTAGCAAATGCCCGGTCATCGATTTAGTCGAACTCACGGCCACTTTGTACGCGTGCTCCCCAAAGCCTCTTTTGATGGCCATGGTTTCGATGCGATCGCCCAGTTCCGTCGAAGTGCCGTGCGCGTTGATGTAGTCAATCTGCGCGGGTTCGAGACCGGCATCGCGCATCGCGTTGCGCATCACCCGGTAGGCTCCGTCGCCGTCTTCTGACGGCGCAGTGACGTGGTGCGCATCGGCGCTCATACCGTAGCCCACCATCTCAGCCAGAATGCGCGCGCCCCGGCGTCTGGCGATATCCAGCTCTTCAAGAATCAAAATACCCGCGCCCTCGCCCACCACGAAACCATCGCGGTCTTTGTCCCACGGCCGCGAAGCCCGCTCCGGTTCGTCGTTGCGCGTCGAAAGCGCACGCATGGCCGCAAACCCGCCGACGCCCATGGGCGAAATGCATGCCTCTGCGCCTCCGCAGATCATCACATCGGCGTCGCCGTGCTGGATGATCCGGAATGAATCGCCGATCGAGTGCGCGCTCGTGGTGCAGGCTGTGGCCGTCGCGGAGTTGGGTCCCTTTGCGCCGGTGCGGATGGAAACCTGCCCTGACGCCAGGTTGACTATGGTCGCCGGAATGAAAAATGGCGAGATACGCCGCGGCCCGTGTTCGAGCAGCGCCTTGTGTTCGCGTTCGATCACTTCGAATCCGCCGATGCCGCTGCCGATGTAGACACCCACGCGCTCGTCATTTTCGGCGTCCACCTTCAGGCTGGAACTCGACAGAGCGCAGTCCGCCGCCGCAATGGCGAACTGAATGAAACGCCCCATTTTCTTGACTTCTTTTTTCTCGATGTACTTGTACGGATCGAAACCCTTGACTTCTCCCGCGATCCGGCAGGCGAATTCGGTGGCGTCAAAAGCGGTGATCGGACCAATGCCGCTCTTCCCGCTTTTCACTGCCTGCCAGGTGTCCTCGGTGCCGATCCCCACGGGTGACACCAAACCGACACCGGTTACCACTACTCTGCGCGACAAGTCATTCTCCAGGGTCGTTTTTGGAAGCTACTTCTTGGATGTCCTGCTCTCGATGTAGTCGATGGCGTCTTTAACGGTGGCGATTTTTTCCGCGTCCTCGTCGGGGATCTCAATCTCAAAAGCTTCTTCGAAGGCCATTACGAGTTCTACGATGTCGAGCGAATCGGCGCCGAGATCTTCCACGAATGATGCATTGTTATCTACCTGGCTCTCGTCTACGCCTAGCTGCTCGACAATAATCTGCTTGACCTTCTGCTCAACGGCCATGATTCCTCCTGGATGTGTGCGAACTCATTGATTCTAGGCGATGCTGAAGGCTTCTGGCAAGTTAGGGCCGCATGCGTATTTTAGCCGCCAGTAATACGGCCTGCCCGGTCGAGGCGCAGCGTTCTTCCGCGCCATTCCACCGTTGAACCAACGAGGCCGGCCGCCCAAACCGCGAAACCCCAGAGGTCGCGGAACGGGATCAGGAACCAGTGGCGCGCGGTATCCAGATCACCGAGCACCAGCGCCCCGGTAGCCACGCCGGCCACTATGCGGAGGGCCAGGCATACTAAGGCAACCGGCCAGCCGCCCGAAACCACTGCCAAAATTGCCCAAACGGTGGCGTTGGTGATGACGTAACCGAAGTAGCCGCCGGTGCGCGACACGCGAATCGTGCGCGCCCATCGCAGTTGGTGCCGCCACACCTGGCGCCAGGTCTCGTCAGACAACCGGGTTTCCACTACCGTTGGAGCCAGCACAATCCGGTAGCCCAGTTCCCGGATGCGCCGCCCAAGCTGGTAGTCATCCGCCAGGTAATCGCCAACTGCCTCGAAGCCGCCAATCCGTTCCAGATCCGCCGCACGCACCGCCATCGTCGAGCCCAGCGCAAACTCCGACACGCCGATGAAGCGCGCCACCAGCACACTGGGAGCGAAATCCGTCGCGATGCCCAGCGCCTCCCAGCGCGCCGGCCAAGTCGCGCCCCGCGCGCGATAGAGACACGTCACCAGGCCGTTTTCTTTGGCCTCGAGCGGCTCAATCACCGTGCGCAGATAATCGCTTGCCACGACGATGTCGCTGTCATTAACGACCAGCAGCGGGTACCGCGCCTGGCGCGCCAGCTCCGCCAGCACGGCCACTTTCCCGTTCGGCAGAACTCGTTCGCAGGGCACCATGCGGATGGCGCGCTTCGGGAACTCGGCGGCAAGCCGCGCGATGTCTTCTCGGGCGGCATCGCCGGGGTCATTCAGTCCGAACAGGATTTCGAACTCGGGATAATCCAGCAACGCGTGCGATCGGATGGCATCGTAAAACTGCCGGTCGCGCCCGTGCACCGGTTTCAGGATGGAGACCGGTGGGAGCGTACCCTCCTGCTTGAGCCTGACGCTTTTGAAACGGAGCGCCGCTATTAGCGCGATCAAATGGTAAAGCGCCGCCAGCACCGCGGGCGCAGCCAGCCAGATCACTCGACCGCGAGGAGCACCACGCCGCAAGCCACCAGCAGCGTACCCGTCCACCGCTTCCAGCCGACGTGCTCCTTGAGCAGGTACTTCGCGAAGATGGTTTCGAGGATGTAGCTGCCGGCGGTCGCCGGTACGGCGAAGCTCAGATCGGCAATCGAGATGAGCGACATGAAGGCGAAGAAGGAAATGGCCATCGCGGCAATCGACCCGATAATGTGCCTCGATTGCGCCAGTGTCGAAGCCACCCGCCCCAGCGCGCCCGGACGGAAATCGTGGATCTCTCCGTGGTGCTTCATGCCCAGAGCCTGCAGCACCTCGCCGGCGGTTGTAGCCAGCACGATAATCATTACCAGGATCCACTTCATGCCGGCGTCCCCTGTTTTTGGCCCGTGGTGCGGGGAACGGTATGGCCGACCAGGGCCACCCCGGCCATGATCAGCGTCACACCCGCCCAGCGCGTTAGAGAGACCTGTTCGTGCAGCAGGAATCGGCCTACCATCGCCACCAGAACGTAGGCAATCGAAGTAACCGGCAGCACGTAACTGAGATCGGCCCAGCTCAGCAGGGCCATGTGCGAGAGAAGCCAAACGATGAGGAGCGACACACCCAGTGCCACCCATGGGTTGAACAGCGCTCGAATGTACGGCAGTGGGGAAAGCGACAGTAACTCACCCACGCTCTGCATTCCGCGGCTCAAAAAAGAATTCCCCAGCACGTTCGTCAACACGACAATGGCAGTGAAAATGCGCGTCTTGAGCTGGAGCGCTTTCAGGGGGGAGGTCATGGTGGAGCTCGGCTAGTCGCCCGCGCTGGCTGCGGAGGCCGCCTCCCGCTGGTCGCTGACGTAGCGTTTCCGTTTCGAACGCAAGGCCATGTATTCCCGGGCCTCTTTGGTCAGGCGCCGGCGCTCCTGCGAGTCGAAAATCGCTTTGCGGACCACGCGCCAGATCACGCGCGGCCGGAAATAATACTCTCCATAAAACTGCTCGACCGCGTCCACCAGTTCCGCCTTGTCGAGGCCGGGATAGGTGATGTTCGGGAGCTGGTGCCCCACTTCGTCGGCCATCGAAATGCCGATGAGGCCGTTCTCTTTGCCGTAATCGTACAGTTCCGTTCCCGGAAATGCGTGCGCAATCGATACCTGGATCGTCTCGGCATCGACGCGTTTGGCAAAGTCGATGGTCTTGCGGATGGTCTCGCGCGTTTCGCCGGGAAGTCCAATGATGAAATCTCCGTGGATGGTCAGGCCCAGCTTCTTGCAGTTCTCCGTGAACCGCAGCGCCATATCGATGGTGGCGCCCTTCTTGATGTTCTTCAGAATCTGCTGGTCACCCGACTCGTAGCCCACAATCAGCAGCCGGCACCCGGCCTCTTTCATCGCCTTCAGCGTCTCGTAATCGGTGGTGACGCGCGAGGTGCACGACCACGTGAATTTCAGCGGCTTGAGCTTGCGGCAAAGGTCGATGGTGCGCGCCTTTTGGTAATTGAACGTGTCGTCGTCGAAGAAGATCTCTTTAATGTTCGGAAACGCGTCCAGCGCATAGCGGACTTCAGCCGCTACGTCATCGCTCGACCGCAGCCGCCAGCGGTGGCCCGAATGCGTCTGCGGCCACAGGCAGAACGTGCACATGGCCGGGCACCCGCGCGTGGTGTAGAAGGAGATGAAAGGATTCAGCAAAAACGGAACATTGTAGCGGCTTACGTCCAGGTCGCGCTTGTAGACTTTGGTCACCCAGGGGAGTTCATCCAGGTTCTCGATCACGCCGCCTTCCGGGTTGTTGACAATGCTGCCGTTCTTGCGGAAACTCACGCCGGGCAGTTCCTGGAGCGGCTTGCCTTTGGCGTAATCTGCAATCTGGTAGTCAAACTCGCGGCGCACGACGAAATCGACGGCAGAATTCGCGAGCGCTTTCTCCGGCTCAATCGTCACCGGCGGCCCGACGAAAGCCACCTTCAGCTTCGGGTTGGCGTCCTTCATCATCTCCGCCATCCGCAAATCCACTTGAAAGCCGGGGCTCGACGTGAACAGCACCAGCAGCTCAAAATCCTTGCCCATTTCGACGGTTTGTTCAATCGAAATCTTGTGCGGCGGCGCGTCCACTACCTTGCTGTCGGCCAGCATTCCGGCCGGATAGCAGAGCCACACCGGGTACCAGTAGGACTCGATTTCGCGGGCGGCCGGCCAGCGCGAACCAGCGCCGCCGTCAAATCCCTCGAACGAAGGTGGATTCAAGAAGAGTGTTCGCATGCAATTCGTTGTTTCCTAGAGCCGAAATTTACCGGCCCGAACCGGCCGCTATAGAAAGGGCAGAATTCTCGGGGAGCGAAAAATTCTGGAATCGAATTTTCAGCTCCGCTTTTCCTACCAGTCTGGTGTCCACCGTACTCTCAACGCTCCGTGGGAACGCCAGACCTTCGTGAATATCGTAGTCCCGGACAAATTCGATCCGCCGTAGGAAAATCGACGGCAACTTCGCCAGGCGGCCAGATTCCCGCACTGGAAGGCACGTCTCGGCGTCGAGCCAAAGTTCTCCCTTGAACAAGCCTACTCGTTTCTTTCGTGGTGTCAACCGGAAGACATGGACCTGCCGCCCGTCTTGATCCGCCATTCCCTTGTATTTGAACTTGTAATTGGCCGGTGTGATGGCGATGGATGCGGCGTCGTTGGCTTGGGATTGGGTATCCGCCGCCAGGTAGCGCGCGATCACGTCGCTCTTGATGCTGCTATCCCCTTCAAAATGAATGGCTTCGTACGTAATACGGCCCAGCCGTGAAATTCGGCGCAAGGCGTGCAACTTGCCGTGTTTCTTCAGTTTGGGCAGGCTCGCCTCGATATCCACCTCCATCGAGGCTCCCCGCAACCGCTCGCTCTGAGCACTGGTCGCCGCCGTGAAGCTTTCCACCAGCTTTGCAGGCGGTACAGAGTCACTTCCCAGCAAGCCAGCCAACGGAATTAAGGGGATGAAGAGACGCGGCCACTTCATATCTAATTGCAATACGGTAGTTTAACAACTAATGGATGCTTCAATCAATCAGCAAGATCCATCAACCGGCACGTTTTATTTCCCGTAATTCCTTCGCGCCGGGAGTTTCTCGGCGCTATCGGCGTGTGCGGGCGACGGCGGCCTTCCATTCGCCGAAGAACCGCTCGCGGGTTGCGGCGGGCATTTTCGGCTCAAAACGGCGCTCGGCGCGCCAGAAGCTTTCGACTTCGGCGACGCTTTTCCAGTAGCCCGTGGCGAGACCCGCCAAATACGCCGCACCCAAAGCCGTGGTTTCCACGTCCACCGGACGCACGATCGGTTTCCCGAGAATATCCGACTGGAACTGCATCAGCAGATCGTTGACTGCGGCGCCGCCGTCCACGCGCAACTCGCGGAGTTCCTCGCCGGCATCGGCCTGCATGGCTTCCACCAGCTCGCGCGTCTGATAGGCAATGCTCTCGATGGCGGCGCGGACGATATGCGCCCGCCCGGTGGAGCGCGTCAAGCCGGTAATGAGGCCGCGCGCATCCGGATCCCAATGCGGCGCGCCCAGGCCGACAAACGCCGGGACGAAATAAACGCCTCCATTATCGGGTAGAGAGCCGGCCACCGCTTCCGATTCCGCCGCCGTAGCGATGGCTTTCAGCTCGTCGCGCACCCACTGAATCGCCGCGCCGGCAATGAAGACGCTTCCTTCAATAGCAAACTGCGGCTGGGCGTTGGTGGATGCGGCGCGAGTCGCCAGAAGGCGGTTTTTAGAAACGGGCGCATGCTCTCCGGTGTGGAGCAGCGCGAAACAGCCGGTTCCATACGTGTTTTTCGAGAGGCCCGCACGGAAGCACGCCTGGCCGGCCAGCGCCGCCTGCTGATCGCCCGCGATGCCCGCGACCCGAATGCGCGCTCCCAAATGTTCCGCCGCCGTCTCGCCCGCTACGCCGCTCGACGGCACGATGCGCGGCAGCATGGCGCGCGGCACATCGAAAATGCGCAGCAGGTCGTCATCCCAATCCCCCGTCGCCAGATTCATGAGCATGGTGCGGGAAGCGTTGGATGGGTCGGTGGCGTGCACGGCGCCGTTGGTGAGCTTCCAGATCAGCCACGTGTCAATATTGCCGAAAAGCAGCTCGCCATCCTGCGCCCGTTTGCGGGCATTGGCAACACTTTCGAGAATCCAGCGGATCTTGCTGGCGGAAAAATACGCGTCGATCACGAGTCCGGTCTTGCGCGTGATCTCGTGGCTTTCAGCCGACGCGGCCAGCCGGGTGCAGTACTCCGCCGTGCGCCGGCACTGCCAGACGATGGCCGGGGCAACCGGCTGTCCTGTACGGCGGTCCCACACCACCGTGGTCTCGCGCTGGTTGGTAATTCCGATGGCCACGATGTCGGACGCCGCCACGCGGTTGCGCTCGAGAACCTTCCGTGCCGACTCCATTTGCGCGCTCCAGATCTCGAGCGCATCCTGCTCCACCCATCCCGGTTGCGGGTAGCGGGACGCGAAGGCGACCGATTCCATCGCGGTTCGCCGGCCCTCTTCGTCATAAAGCACCGAACGCGCGCTGGTGGTTCCTTCGTCGAGCGAAAGGATGAAGGGCATGGGGGCAATTATAATAAAGATATGTTTTTTCGCCGGCCGCGCTTGAAAGAACCGACCTACGAAGAGCGCTCGGATGACATCCGCCGCGCGGGTTTCACCGTGGAGGTGCTATCCGGTTCACGCCGGATGAGCGTCAGCCGCAACGGTTGCGCGGCGACTCTCGAGTTGCCGGACGGAGCCGTGCACGTCGTCGAGCCCGCCGGCATCATCATGAGCGGAGAAATCGGCGCGCTGGTCGATGGCGGCTATCAGAAGTTCTTTCAGACACCCAGTGGAAAACGAAAACCCGCCCTGGCCTCCGACCTGCGCGCCCTCCACGATTTCCAGGAAGACCTCAAGGAAGCTCTTGGCCTGGAGAGTCTCTACAACGAGTCTCTCGGAACCGTCTCCACTTTCTATCAGTACGACCGCGTGAAGGATCGCGACCGGGGCGTGCCCAAGCGGCCCTGGGAATAAGGACTCAATTTTCCAGCCGGGACCGCCCGAACCACCGGTCCAGCTGCTGAGCTTTTTTCGCCCCGGTCTCCGCGTGTATGAACAGGGAGAGAATGTTCCGGGGCGCACGATTGCGCCGCATTCACCCGGAGAACTTCTGTCCAGGAAGGATTATGAGAATGGTGTCTACAAGTGACGTTCTGGATCGTCATCTGAAGTCCTTTGCTGAGTACGACCTCGACGGCGTACTGGCCGATTATTCATCGGATGCAGTGCTGTTTGTGCCTGCCGGACCGCTAAAAGGACCAGCCGCGATCAAGCCTCTCTTTCAGGCCCTCGTTTCGGAGTTTGCAAAGCCGGGCTCCTCGTTTACGATGCAGCAGCGATGCATTGAGGGTGATCACGCCTATATTCTCTGGACTGCCGAGACAGCAGATAATTCGTATGAATTCGCTACCGACACGTTTGTGGTGCGGAACGGGAAAATAGTAGCGCAATCCTTCGCTGCCAAGATCAAACCAAAGCGTTGAACAACCAGTCCCGCGGCGCCATGCCGTGTACCCACGGCTACGGATTCCCCGGCGCCGCTTTGCGCCTCCGGTACTCGGCGAAGGCGGCGTCCGATTCTTTCTTGCGATTGAGCCGGCGGTAGAGCTGGCCTAGAGAATAGCAGGCCTCCGGCGCCGAAGCATCCAGAGAAATCGCCGCGCGCAATTCGTCGATAGCCTCCGCATCGCGCGCTTGTTTCTCCAGCACCCGGCCCAGATAGTAGTGCGACTGCGCCAGACCGGAATCGTACCGCAAGGATTCGCGCAGCGCTTTTTCAGCATCCTCCAGCTTCTCCAGACGCAGCAACAGGTAACCCAGATTGTGTGGAGGCCACGGCGATGGCTGGGGCAGGTTCCGGTTCAGGGCCACGGCCTTTTCGAACTCGATCCGCGCTTCTTCGGGCCGTCCGAACATGTCGAGCGACAGCCCGAGATTGTCCTCGGCGCGCGCCGACTGAGGGTCGAGTTCCAGCACGCGCCGGAGTTTCGAAATGGAATCTTCGTAGCGGCGCTGATAATAGTCCAGGCGAGCCAGCCAGTAAAGATACAGCGGCTGTTCGGGCTTCTTGTGATTCAGCAGGGCCAGTTCGGTTCTTGCGCCCTCGGTGTCTCCCACGTTGACCAGCGACATGGCCAGCGTAAACCGGTCGCGCTCATTGAGTGGCGCCAGCGAGTCGGAATCACGGAAAGCCCGGGCCGCCGCCGCCATGCGCCCGCCCACGAATTCGACGGCCCCAAGCATCGCGTACAGCTCACCGGCATGTGCGGCATCCCCGTGAGCGGCGGTTCGGACCAGTGCGTCAATCCGCGAGTAATCTTTGGACGCGAGCGACGCCTCCACCTGGCTGATCTGATCGGGCGAGAGCGGCGCGCGCCGCAAGCGCTCCAGGATGGCCTCCGGCTGCTCGGCGAGCAGGACTGTGAGCCACAAAAAACCGGCCAGCTGGGATCGCCGGAACATCAGTAGGGCCGTACTTCGATGGTGCGGAGCATCAACTGCTGCCGTGCGGAACGAGCCTCGTCCAGCTTTCTCAGGCGCGCGGCCTGTTCCTCGGCGCGTGCATCGTGAGTGCGCTGGTAGAGCGCCAGCAGCGTGGAGTTGGCCTGGAAGCTATTGGCGTCGAGCGACAAGGCGCGGTCGAGCGCCGCGCGCGCCTGCTCGATCAATCCCTGGCGCAGCCGGATCCGAGCCAGTTCGGCGAAGGATTCGGCGTACGTGGGCAGTAATTGGATGGACTTTTCGAAGTGCGCCGCCGCTTCGTCTATTTTGTCGTCAAGCCGGGCGATCCGGCCGAGAAAATACTCCGCGCCGGCCGCGGTATTCGGGTTGGCGCGGACGCCTTCCATCTCCTTCCCGGCGCGCCCGTAATCTCCCGCCGCGAAGCACGCCACACCCAGGGCGAAATGCCCGCGCAGATCCTGGGGTTCGGCCGCGGCATAGGTTTCGAAATACGGAATGGCGCTCGAAACTTCGCGGTCGGTCAGGGCCACCAAACCCATCGCGTAGTTGTACCTGGGATTCTTCGGATCGAGTGCCAGGGCGCGTTCCAGCGATTTCTTGGCTTCGATCGGCAGGTCCATTTCCATGGCTATCAGGCCGAACAGGAAGTGGATTTGCGGATCGTTCGGCGTTAGATCGCGGGCGTGGGCCAGATATCCGAGCGCCCCTTCCCTGTCGTGCAACAGGTAGGCGAGACGGGCCAGTTCGATCAGGTGCTTCGGGTTCTGAGGCTCGGAGACGGCCACGCGTTCCAGCACTCGGCGCGCGTCGGCCGGGCGATTCAATTGTTCGTAGGCTACTGCCAGATTGCCGAGGCTCGAGATCGAAGCGCCGTTCCGGGCGTCCAATGCCTCCACCAAAGTGACGGCCACTGGTGCCGTCTTCTCCGCTTTCAGAACCGGAAACACAGTTGCCGCATCGTCGTCGGAAAAGTCCGGGGAGCGCGCCAGCCGGAGCGCCGTCTCATTGGCTTCTTTCACGCGGCCCAGACCTGCCAGGTCCGCGCATCGCAGCGCGAGCACGGAAGCTCGCGAAGATTCCGCCTCCTGCAAGGGCTTCAGTTGGTTCAGCGATTCGGTGAAGTTTCCGCGCCACAACTCGAGCGTGCCGAGCGAAATCCGCGCTTCGCTGTCGTCCGGCCGTTGCTTGAGGACCTTTCGCCAGCTATCGACGGCGCAGGAAAGGGCAGACGTCTCCGTGCTGCTGAGAATCTGGCACGCGCGAGCGAGATTCTGCCAGGCGGGCGTGAGACGCGGATCCAGGTGCACGGCCCGTTCAAAATCCGCGCGCGCATCGGCGAGTTTCTGCTGACGGGCATAAACCACGCCGCGCAGATTGAGCAGCCCGGCCTCATTCGGGCGGCGCTTGAGTTCCGTGGAGATGGAGACGAGAGCGCCGTCGAGGTTGCCCGCTTCGATGGACTGCTGGATCGAGATCAGAGTGCGTTCCAGGTTCGCCGTCTCACTCTGCGCCGGTGGTAACGCAAATAAAAACACCGCGGGTACGATCGCCATGGCGACCCGTAGCTGCAACAGCCGCACGGCCCCATTATCGTATAGCGCCGGCTGCGGATCCGCCAACCGGAGCCACCGCCGCGGTCTATAACCTAAACACACTAGTTTTTTTTTTGGTCCAGTGCTATACTCCCTGGAAATCGTTTACACCACGGGAACTCGAACATGTCAGGGAATTTGGAGGTTATGATGCCACGTTGCTCGCAATTGAGGCTATTTGTTGGCCTGCTGCTATTTGCTGCAGTTGCCTTTGCTCAAAGTCAGAACGCCACTTTGAGTGGCACGGTCACGGACCAGTCGGGATCAGTGGTGCCGAACGCGACGGTTACGTGTACTGGCTCGGACCGGCAGTTCACCTCGACGGTAAAGACGGACTCAGACGGCCGGTACATTTTCGCCAACTTGCAGCCCGGCAATTATGACCTATCGGTGGAGGCGGCCGGATTCAAGACCTATTCGTCCACGAGAATCCTGTTAGTGATCGCCGAATCTCGCCGCATCGATCCGGTAATACAAGTCGGCGATGCGTCCATCAAGGTGGAAGTGTCGGCCGAAGTGTCTACGATCAACGTGGACAACGGCCAGAAACAGGAAGGCGTGGCACCGGACGTGATCCAGGAACTGCCGCTGCTGGTGTCGGCGGGAACGCCCCGGAATGCCATGCAATTTGCCACGTTCCTTCCGGGCGTCAACACGGGCACCAGTGTGCAGACTTTCAATGCGCGCATCAACGGCGGCCTGAGGATGGGCGATGAAGCCGTTATGGACGGCGTCAGCATGCAGGAGGGCACGATGTCGCAAAGCGGCATGGTGGCGTTCTTCGACTTCGCGACCACGCCGGACATGGTGGAAGAGGTGAGAGTGCTGACGTCGAGCTATTTGCCCGAGTACGGCACCACCACGGGCGGCGAGATGATCGTCACTACGCGGCATGGGGGCGATCAGTTCCACGGCGGCGCTTTCGAATACCTGCGCAACAAAGACCTGAATGCGCTGCAGTTCACCAACAACCGCCCCGCCGGCGACGCGCGCCCCAAGGACAATGAAAACGAGCCCGGATTCATGATCGGCGGCCCTGTGCTCATCAAGCCGGTGCCGTTCATCTGGGGATCGAAGCACAAGACGTACTTCTTCGCGAACTTCGATTGGTTGCGCTCGCTGGGAGGCGCCAGCCGTCACCTGCTTTCGATACCTTCCGCGCAGGAACGGACCGGCAACTTCTCCGATCTGAGCATTCCCATCTATGATCCAAAATCGGAGACCATCACCAACGGCGTCATCTCGCGCGCTCCCTTCTCCGGAAATCAGATTCCGGCCAGCGAGCAAAGCGCTTTGGCCTTGAAATGGATGAGTTTCCTGCCGACAACCACCGCTCCGGGAGCCTACAACAATTTCCTGGCGCCGCCCATCTCCGACGGCATTCTCTCCAACCAGAACCTGTACTTGTACCGGATCGACTACAACTGGAGCGACCAAGACCACTTCTTCGCCTCCATCTGGCGGCAGCACAACCCCCCGCTTGCGCAATGCGAACTGCCTCTCCCGATCTGCAGTTCAAATCCAGCAGATCCGGAGGATGCGTGGGTGAGCCGCTTCAACTGGGATCACATCTTCAGTCCCACCGTGTTGAACCACTTTGCTTACGGTTACGGGAACCGCAATGAAGGTTACGGCTCGATCCCGGCCCAGAACCCTGCGGTTCTTCCCATGATTCCGAACGCGGTTGCCTATCTCGCTTCTCCCCAAGCCACCTTCTCCACGAGCGGATTCAGCAATCTTCCGCAGTGGGGCCAATCGGCCGGCCTTGGTTCCCTGAATAAGACGACGCGGCCCTCCCACATTGTCAATGACATGGTCACGTGGGTTCATGGGGCCCATGAGATCAAAATCGGCGGCGAATTCCGGCATCTGGCGGAGGTCAACCGGACCAACAGTAACCAGTCCGGTACGGTAGCCTTTACAGACCTCTCTACGGCATTGCCGGGCAAGCCCAGCGGGGACCCTTACGCCAGCTTCCTGATCGGCGCCGTGGACAACGGTAATCTGAATGTCTGGAACGTAGCCACGAACGGCCCCCAGCAACTCGCCTATACGTGGCACGTGGGCGATGTATGGAAGGTCACCCGCAAGCTGACGGTGAACTACGGCGTCCGCTGGGACCGGTTCACGCCCACCGTCGAGACGGGCGACCATCTGGCGTTCTTCACCTTCGCTCCGAACCCAGACGCCGGCAACCTGCCCGGCAGCCTGGCCTTTGCCGGCAACAAGTGGGGCGCTGCCAGCTTCGGCAAGCGTTATCCCGAAGACGTATTTAACAGGGGCTTTGGGCCCCGACTCGGCGCGGCCTACCGGCTGGATGAGAAAACCGTCGTCCGCGCCGGCTATGGCCTCTTCTATACTCAGGCGTTTTACCCCGGCTGGGGTGGCGGCATGAATCTCGACGGCTTTAATCCGGTCGCCAATTTCGGCAATTCCCTGAGTGGTTACGAGCCGTCTTTTTACCTAGACAATGGCTTCCCGGCCTACAGCAAGGCGCCGAATATCAGCCAAGGCGCCGACAACGGGCACAGCCCGATGTATCGTCCCACGTACGCCAACCACCTTTCGTACACGCAGCAGTGGAATTTGACGGTCGAACGAAAAATTACGAACAGCTCCTTTGTCAGCGTGGCTTACGTAGGCAACAAGGGCACACATCTTCCTTCTCAGTTGCAGCCGCTCAATTACCTGAATCCCTCGCTGCTGACCAGCATGGGAAGCACCGAATTGAATACGGTTTTCCAGCCTGGACAGACTTCGCTCTATGGAGTCAGCGTGCCCTACGCCAATTGGGCACAGCAATTGAACAGCGCGGGGGGATGCGCGCCTACGGTGGCGCAAGCCATGGTGGCGTATCCGCAATTCTGCGGCGGGCTCATCGGCTTGAACGAGAACCAAGGCGTTTCGCTATACAACGCGTTCCAATTGAACTTCCAGAAAAATTTCTCGAACGGACTTTACCTTCAGGCGAACTATACGTACTCGAGGCTGACCTCCGATGCTTCTTCGACCACCCAGGCCACAGCCAATTACGGGCACATAGGCGGTGTGATCAACCCATACCAAGGCAGCCGCAATTCGTCACTCTCCCCGGATGACATTCCGCACGTCATCGCGCTGATGGCCACTTACGATCTTCCCTTCGGCAGCGGGAAACGGTGGCTGCACAGTACGGGTCCCGCCAACTACCTGGTAGGGGGCTGGGTGCTCGCAACGAGCATGAAATTCACGTCTGGAATGCCGTTCTACTTCCAAAACTCAACAGTTTGCGGCGTCCCCTCGCAGTTCCAGGCCCAGTGCCTTCCCGGAATCAACGGTCACGTGCTGGCGCAATCGTGGGGCTCTATCAATGTGAACCAGCCCATTTTCAATGCGGCCGCTTTTGAGCCGAATTCGATGTTCGCGAACGGGAATTACCTGGGCACCGGGCCGCGAGTAAGTTCCGTCCGAGGATCGCCGTATCGGGACGTCAATCTCTCGATTGGCAAGAAGTTCGGCTTCAAAGAGCAGCGGCTCAATTTTGAGTTAAAAGCCGAGATTTTCAACCTGTTCAACAATCACTACTTCACGTGCGATGGCGAGGCATTCGGCGATTGCATTCCCTTTAACAACGACCCATCCAGCACGAGTTTCGGGGTGTGGAACGGCACCGTTACACAGCCGAGGAACATTCAGGTGGTAGGGCGGTTTACGTTCTGAGTTTTCGAGTTCGCATTAGGATCGGCCGGGGCCGCACCAAGCTTAATGGCCCGCGCTCTCACTGAGCCGGGCGGCCTGGGTCATCAGGTAATTGCGTTCCGGTAAGCTAGTCGTCCGGCCGGCGGCAATGCGGTAGTGCGCAATTGCCGCCTCCCGCCGCGATGGCGGCCTGTAGCTGGTATGCGCCGATCGATCCCTTCGACAGAGCGGCGGTGAGAAGCGGGATGCCCTCGGAGATCTGCTTCTGATCCCACACATCGTCCGGGAAGCGCTCGGGTGTCATAGCGAATCCCGTCAAAGCATTTCGGGAGGCGGACCGCTCATCACCGGCCGCACTTCGATGGGTTGGTTCCCCCTGTCTTTGGGGCCGGGCCCCGCGGAAACTCGCGCGGCGAGCTTATACGCCTGCTCCGGACTTTCTACGTCCACGATCCAGTAGCCGGCGAGAAACTCTTTCGATTCCGGGAAAACTCCATCCGTGATCGGCGCGCCGTCCTTCCCGGCTCGCACCATCTTCGCCTGCTGCGGGCTGGCCAAGCCTTCGGCGGATACCAACTCCCCGGATTCGCGGAGATCCTGGTTAAGACTGAGCATGAACCCGATGTGCGCCTGGATGTCCTTCTGCGGCCAAGCGCCAAACGTGTCATAACCCGTCTTCGGGCAGTGCATCATCAAGCTCCTTTCGAATTTCGCACCGGTTGTGCGCTTTCCTCTGTGAGTCGGAGCACGCGGCCGGTTCTCGACAGCCCGGACCCAGATATTTCGAGAAAAGTTTGCCGGGCGGGACGTCTGGCTATCGTTGCGGCCTGACCGTGAGCTCCATGAATTTACGCGGAGCCTGAGACCCCATCGTTATTTCGTGGAGTTCCGTCCAATCACCCTTTTCATTTAAGCGCAACGTTGATTTGGTTCTGATTTCTCCCAGCGTAAAACCCCAGGCGAGTCCGTGGCCGCCGTCGGCCAGCGTCACGTCGGTTTCCAACCAGCGTCCATCATTGAATGCGCGCATGTGGTAAGTTCCTGTTTGGTCATCGTAAGAAACGATTCCGAACGCCTGGAGAGCCAGCTTGCCATCCGCCCTCGATCGCCCGACTCCCTCGATAATGAGAAGCAATCCGTCCAGCTTGTACCGGGCTTCCTCGGTCTGGATCAACTCGAGGGGTTCACCGGGCCCGCGAAAAACGTGCGCTTCCCCAGACCAGGTCCCAACCAGGAAGGCTAGTTTCTTCATCGCCTCGCGCTGCGCTTCGACGTTCGGCGCTCGTGGTGGTTGAGCCATACAGTGAATCAATAGCGCGGGGCAGAGAAGAACCGACCTACTTAGCATACCGATCGAACCAGTCTACAGGTTAAACTTATGCAAAAAGCAGGAGTCAAGGATGACCAGTAAGGCGCCCAATGTACAGACCTACATCGAAGAGGTGCCTGCCGAGCGGCGGCCGGCAGTTCGGAAGTTGCTAAGCCTCTGCCGGCAGAACTTGACCGGCTATGAGGAATGCATCGAGTACGGCATGCCGGGTTACAAACGCAACGGGGTGCTGGAGGTTTCGTTTGCGAGCCAAAAACAATCTCCCTTTATGTGATGAAGAAAGATGTGGTTGACGAGTTTCGCAGCGCGCTTTCCGCAGCGAGCATCGGCAAGGGATGCATCCGTTTTACAAAGCCGGACAAGATCGACTTCGAGGTGCTCAAACAGGTACTGCGCAAGACTGCGGAGTCGAAGTCGGCGCCCTGTTAGTAAGCCGCGCTTGCGCGCCGGCATCGTCTTCGCTCAGCCCTTGCTCGCGAAGACGGTCGATTTCGAGGACGAGATGAGCTTCGAGTTCCGCTGAGAAGTCTGACAGCGGACGTTTGCGGCCAAACATGACTCATCCCTCCTGGGCTTCCGGGTCCAGCACGTGCGCGATCGCGCCGGCGAGTTTGCGCCAGCGGCCAGCCCTGCGCTTCCAGGCGCTGCAGCGCGGGGTAAAGCGCCCCGTGATCCACCAGCAGCACGTCTTCCGATTGCTCCTGAATCGCGCGGGCCACCCCCTGGCCGTGCTGCGGGCCGAAGACGAGAATGCGGAGGATCAGCAGGTCCAGCGTGCCCTGCAGGAGTGCGGTGCGATTCTTCTCATCTCGGGTCAGCATTCGACATGGGTATACGGCCGTTCAGGTAAACTGTCAAACCCAAGGAGCTTTTGGCGAGAGACTACAGCGACGGCGGCTGCGTCTTGGTGGCGGGGGTCTGCACTTTGCTGCGGGTGGTGGTTTCGCCCTTCCGGACCGGCGGCTGCTTTCTTAACTGCTCGAAGTACTGCTGCACATACTGCTGGAAGATCACCGGCACTTCGTCGCGGCTGATGTCGCCGCCCGCGTCGGTGTGCGTCACGCTGGTTTGAGAGTAAGGCGTGTGGAGTTGCTGCTGGCTGGAGGGCACTTCCACCGTGATTTCGCCGGTCACGTTGGCCGAGCGCTTGCCGATGATCTCGCTGATCTTGCCCATGGCGGCCAGTTGTTCGGCGAGTTTGGCGTCTTTGTTCCCGTCCTGGCGGCCGATCCCGCTGCCGGGCTGGTTGGAAGCCTGCTGATCGGCGCTGTGGCCGCCGCCCTTGGCTTGCGCGTTCTGGCCGTCTTTGCCTTCGGCGTCCATCTGGCTGTCCGCCTCGGCGGATTGCTGAGCGCCATTCTGCTGTTGCTGCCCCTCGCTGGATGCGCCGTTCTGGCGCTGGGTGCCGCGCTGCGTGCCGGCTTTCTGCGCGTTCTGGCCGGCGCTTGACTGCTGCTGCGATCCGCTCCCGTTTTGCGGGCGCACCTTAGAAAGCAGGCTCGACATCGCGTCTCTCAGCTTCGCCATCAGGCTCGCATTCTGATCGGAATTGGCGGGCGACGACTTGCCATCGCTCGGAGCGCCTTTCTGGCCGGCTTCTTTGGCGCCTTCCGCGCCGTCCGAGAGGCTCTCACCGGAAGCGGAATCCGTTCCATCGGTTGAATCGCCCTGCTCCCCCTCCGCCTTCTGCGTGCCGGCCGATTCGGATTTGGCCTTGCCGTCTTTCTGGTTCAGAGGATCGTTCACTGCATCCGGAACCCCGACCGTGTCCAATGCGGAATCGGGCGCCGGGTCGAGTTGTTGGGGGCTATTCGGATCGCCTTCGGGTAAAGTCAGCCCGATCGGCTTGGGAGCATCGGGCTTCGCCGTGCGCGGGTCTTTGCGCAGCGCGGCCTCTTTTTCGTTGGGCACGGCGCCAAAATTTTCCATGAGGATGCGCGCGAGGGGAGCACGCAGGTCGAGCGTGCGGCTGACTCCGTAGCGCAACGCGAACAGGCCGGACGCCACCAAGCCAAGAACCGCGAGAGCATAGATGGCACGAGGCATGGCAAACGGCACGGCTCGCTCCAGATCGGCGTTCTCGGCTGCCCGCTCGGCTTGCATCCGTTGGCCGTCGCGCATTGCTGCGGAAACCCGCTTTTCCGCGCCGGCAAAAAACAATGCGGTCGAAAGCGTATCCGCCAGAAGCAACCGCCGGTCCACAAGCTGGGCAATCACGTAGGCCGGCGGCACGCGGCGCAGAGTCCGGGAGATTCCGAGCGCCAGTGTGCATGCCGAAATCGCCACCAGGAAGCGCCAGTCCAGAATTTGCGTCCCGGTAATCAGCAGCAGAATGATGCCTGCCATCCCCGCGCTCGCCGCATAGGCCCCCTGGGCCAAAAGCTCGTTAGCCAGATAACGCTGGCGCGCGCGACGGATAACAGCTTCAATCATAAGGCTCTAACGGAAGACACCCCCAAACCCACGAATCGCCTGGCGATGCCGTCAATCCTATTATCGCTCAGACCCCAAGCATTATTGACCGAGCCGGATGATAATAGAACAAGTGGACAAACTCCTGAAGGTGTTGATTGTGGACGACGAGGCCAGTCAGCGGACCGGCCTGTCGGGGATGGTGAAAGCCTGGAACATGTCCGCCGAAACGGCTGCGGAAGGCGCCGAAGCGCTGGAGAAGGTGGCCAGCTTTTCGCCGGACGTGGTTGTGACCGACCTCAACATGCCGGGCATGGACGGCTTCCAGTTTCTGGGCAAGTTGCGGGAGTTGGGTGATGCGCCGCCGGCTATCGTGCTCACGGCTTACGGGAACGTGGAAACCGGGGTGCGCGCGATTCACGAGCTGAACGCTTTTTACTTCCTGGAAAAGCCGATTCAACCCAACGTGTTGCAAGCGCTGCTGCGCCTCGCCGCCAGCCACAATAACCTGCGCCAGTCCAATCGCATTCTGGAACGCCAACTGCTCTATAAGGGATCGCTGGGCGAGATGGTGGGCGCTTCGCCGCGCATGAAGGAGATTTTCGTGCTGCTGCAGCAGGCGGGCCCGACCAACGCCTGCGTGCTGATCTCGGGGGAAAGCGGGACCGGAAAGGAACTGGTGGCGCGCACGCTCCACGCGCTCAGCCCGCGCAACCAGGGCCCGTTCTTCGCCATCAACTGCGCGGCCTTGCCGGAAACGTTGATCGAAAGCGAACTATTCGGCCATGAGAAAGGCGCCTTCACGGGCGCTTCCGAACGCCGCGCGGGTTGCTTTGAGCTGGCGCAGCATGGCACGCTGCTGCTCGATGAAATCGGCGAAATGCCCGCGCTCACTCAAGCCAAGCTGCTGCGCGTTCTCGAAGACTCCAAGGTCCGCCGGATCGGCGGGAAGGCGGAATTCGAGGTCGACGTACGCCTGGTGGCGGCCACCAACAAAGTTCCAGAAGAGGCGGTGCGTGGCGGCTTCCTGCGCGAGGACCTCTTCTATCGCCTCAATGTGTTCCACATTCATCTCCCGCCGCTTAGAGAACGCAGAGAAGACGTTGAGAAGCTCAGCGAGTTTCTGGTCGGCGACCTGAACCGGAAGCACAACTGCAGCGTGAGCGATGTTGCGGCCGAAGTGCAGGAGGCTTTCGCGCGGCACAATTGGCCGGGTAATGTACGCGAGCTGCGCAACGTGCTCGAACGAGCCGTCATCCTTGCGGGTGAAGGCACCATCGCGATGAAGCACCTGCCGGCTATGTTTCTGAACCAGGCGGCGGTTGTGGCGCCCGCCGCGGCGACGGCGGTTGCCGCACCGCAGGAAACCGATGCGGTGCAATTCCGCATTGGGACCACGGTCGAGGAAGCGGAAAAAGGGCTCATCTTGCGCACGCTCGAACACACCAAGAACAACAAAACGCGCGCCGCTGAAATCCTGGGCATCAGCCTCAAGACCTTGCACAACAAGTTGAAAGAGTACGGGGCGAAAGAGGTCGGGGCGGTGGTGTAGTTTACTGCAAGTGCAGTTTCTTGTGGATGGCGTAGAGCGCCAGTTCCAGCCGGTCGGAAACTCCCAGTTTGTCGAAGATGTTGTGCAGATGGTTCTTTACCGTTTGCTCACTGATGAACATCTTCTCAGCCATTTCCTTGTTCTTGAAGCCCTGGGCCACCAGCCCGACAATTTCCCGTTCCCTTTGACTGAGCGGCGAACGCTCGCGCGGGCGTCCGTTGTGCGTGCCTGGCGTCTGACCGTTGTCATCGCTTCCGGTGGCGAAGTGCTGCATTACCGCGGCGGTGGTATCCGAATCCAGCCAGATTTCTCCGGCGTGAACTTTGCGAATGCTCTTGAACAGAAGATCGGTTGATGACTGTTTCAGAACGATGCCGCATGTGCCCAGCTTCATGGCCTGCACGAGCTCGCTCTTATCTTCGGTGGCAGTCAGGACGATGACCCTCGTGACGCCGTTGCCGGCAAGCTGCAACTTTTGCAGAATCGTCAGGCCGTGTGTCCCGGGCATCCTCAGGTCGAGTAACAGAATGTCGGGTTTCTGCGCTTCAACCGCCGGCAAGACCTCGTCCCCATGACCTAGTTCCGCGACCACCTGGAAATCCGCCTCCAGAGACAGCAATTGCTTGAGACCATCGCGAAAGATCGGATGGTCGTCGGCGATCGCGATTCGAATCGGCTTTGCGGAGTTGTCGCCGTTGGGAGAAGGCGTCATATCGTCAGTAGCGCGCATCGTAGCGAAGAGTACACTGGCTTAATTCTACGGTGGTCCTAGTACTAAGTCAATGCTCGTAACCCTTAGAATTCGAGGGGTTTTCACCCGATGGCTCCGCGGACACCCCGGGTTTTCACCTGAAGGGGGGCATGGCCAGCGGGGGCCGAGCGGCCTGACAAAGTCCGTACCTGATTGCGTTTACAAGCTTTTTGAATTTTGACCGCTTGCTGATCTGATATTGTTATTGAGTCCATGAGTGACGCAATGGTGGAAGTCGAGTTCCAGCGCTTCTGGCGCCGGTTACAGCAACTGGGGTTGAACGCCTACGAATCGCGTTCTTACCTGGTGCTGCTCGGCCATCCCAAATTCAAAGCGCTGGAGCTGGCGGCGCGCGCTCATGTTCCCCGCCAGAAGATCTACGAAGTGCTGGACAGCCTGGTGGAGAAAGGGTTCGCGCAGGTAGTGCAGGAGAAAACCAAACTTTTCTCAGCCGTCGAGCCGGGCCTGGCGATTCCCAGTTATCTCTCTCGCCAGCGGCAGTTGATGGAGCACGAACTGACCGACCAGAGCCGCGTAGCCTCGGGTCTGATGGACGATTTGAAATCTCTTTACTCGGAGGGCCAGGGAGGGCGGGGCACTCTGGATTACCTGCGGATTGTGACCGAGCCGGCACAAACCGGCGCCGAGTACCGCAAGATGCTGTCTGAGGTGAAGTCGGAATATCTGGAATTTTCGAGGCCGCCGTACGCGGTGGATCCGCTGGATGAGAAGTTGGTGAAGCATGCGCGCGAATCGGGCGTGGCGTGCTGCCTGCTGCTGGAGTCGGCTTCGCTCGATGACGGACACCGGCAACGGCTGGGTGAGTACTCAGCGGCGGGTGTTGAAGTCCGGCAGGTGGCGTCCTTGCCTATGAAGCTGGCCTTGTTCGACGGCTGCCGGGGCCTGATCGCACTCCTCGACCCGGTGATCACGCGGCCCAGTTGGACCTCTTTGGTCTTCGATCATGAAGGCATGGGTGAGGCCATGAAAGGGCTGTTTGAGGAGTACTGGGTGCGCGGGAAACATCTGTAAGAGCGCTGGCTCTTATCTGGCTTCGCCCCTCACGCCCGGTTTTTTCTGCGTGAGGATCTCGCGGATGGCGTAAATGCGCCGGTCCTGGCTCTCGAAATAAGTGCGGATCATGACTTCACCGAGCAGGCCGGTGGAGAACATCATGAGCCCCGCGAGCAGCAGCAGGCCTCCGGCCATCATCAGCGGACCGTGTTCCAGCACCAGGTCGTGACCGTTAATCAGTTTGTCCCCGGCACAGTAGGCCAGAATCAGAGAGCCCAGCCCAAAGCCACTCAGGCCCAAAGTGCCGAAGAAATGCATGGGCCGCGTGAAGTATTTCAGCAGGAAGCGGATGGTGAGGATGTCGAACAGCACGCGAAAGGTGCGGCTCAGGCCGTAGTGGGATTCACCGGCCGCGCGCGGTGTGTTGCGGATAGGCACTTCCACCACGCGGGCGCCGTAGAAACTTGCGAGCGCCGGAATGAAGCGGTGCAACTCGCCGTACAGGTTCACGTCCTTCAGGACTTCGGCGCGGTAAGCCTTGAACGTGGTGCCGAAATCACGCAGATCGAGTCCGGATGCCCGCGCCATCAGCCAGTTGGCGATGCGTGAAGGGATCTTGCGCGTGATGGCGTTATCGACCCGTTCTTTGCGCCAGCCGCTGGCGATATCGTAGCCTTCCTCGATCTTGCCGAGCAGCGCGGGAATGTCCTCGGGAGCGTGCTGCAGATCGCCGTCCATGGCGATGATGACGGTGCCCGCCGCCTCGTGGAAACCCGCGGAAAGCGCCGCGGTCTGTCCGAAGTTGCGCCGCAGCCGGATCACTTTGAGCCGCGCGTCCGTTTCCACCAGATTCGCCAGCAACTCGAAGCTGCGGTCGGTCGAGGCATCGTCGACAAAAAGAATTTCGTACGGCTGGCGCACACCATCCAGCACCGCCGTCAGCCGGTCGTACAAAGGCAGGATGGAGCGCTCTTCGTTATGGACCGGGATGACGATGGAAAGCATTGAGGCTTTCCTTTATCTTACTGCAGGTGCCGCTACTCTCCCAGCGCAAACGCCACCACCGCGTCGCCCTGCTTGCTTTCCAGCTTGCCGTGCCCACCCGCGCAGATCACCACATACTGCTTGCCCCCGAGCGCGTAGGTCATCGGAGTGGCTTGCGCGCTGGCGGGCAATTCGGCTTTCCAGATCTCGCGGCCGGTCTCGGCATCGAACGCGCGCAGGAAGGTGTCCACGGCTGCGGCCGTGAATATCAGACCGCCCGCGGTGGCCATCGGCCCGCCGAGGTTCAGTGATCCCGGAGGCAGCCCCGGGGCCATCAAACCCAGCGGTGTTTGCCAGCGCAGTTTGCCCTCCTTGAGATCCAGCGCCACAATCGCGCCCCAGGGAGGGTTGGTGCAGGGTATGCGCCGTGGTCCGGCTAGCAAGGGCTCGCGATACATGGCATACGGCGCCTTCGTCTGCCTTCCGAATTCCCCTTCCAATCGATTGCGCCTGGCGTCGTCGATTTCGCTCGACAGCTTCTCCCTCGGAATGAGCCGCAACGCAAACGGCAGCCGATTCGTGTTGGCAATCAGCAAACCGTGTTCGGGGTCGATGGCCGCACTGCCCCAATTCACCCCTCCCACATTGCCCGGTACGAACAGGCTGCCCTGAAGCGATGGCGGCGTGAACATTCCCTCCGCGCGCAGCGATGAAATCCAGGTGCGGCATTGCGCGCGCTCCTCTTCAGTCAGACCCCAGGCGTCGTCTGGACCGATCTTCTGCGGAACCAGCGGCGGCAAGCTCGAAAACGGCTGCGTGGGCCACGTCTTTTCGCCCGGCACGTCGCTCTGAGGCACGGGACGTTCTTCCACCGGATGGAGCGGCTTTCCGGTCTCGCGATCGAGCACAAAGACATTCCCCATCTTGGTGGTCACCGCCACCGCCGGCCGTCCGTGAAAATCCAGCAGCGAGGGCTGCGCGGCCACGTCGTAGTCCCAAAGATCGTGATGCACGACCTGAAAACTCCACACCAGCTCACCGGTTGAGGCGCGCAGCGCGACCACGGAATTGGCGTGCGCGTTGTCCCCCGGACGCCCGCCTCCGTAAAAATCCGGACTCGCGCTGCCGGTCGGAATGAAGACCAGTCCTCGCGCTGCGTCGACCGAAAGCACACCCCAGGCGTTGGCTGCGCCGGTGCGCATTGTTTGTTTCTCGGCCCAGGGGATCGGGTCCCAGGACCAGCGCAGCTTGCCCGTGCGAGCGTCGAATGCGCGGACAACACCGCGTTCTACATCCACGGCGCGGTTGTCGCCAATGGAGGAGCCGGTGATCACCAGGTCGCCCACGATCGCAGGTGGCGAGGTCACCTGGTAATCGCCACGGTCGCGCAGAGCGACGCCGCTCGTCAGATCCACGGCCCCGTGTTCGCCGAAGGCCTCACAACGCCGGCCTGTGCGCGCATCGAGAGCGATCAGCCGCGCGTCGATGGTTCCGATAAAGACTCGCGACCGGCAAACCGCGTCCGCCGCGGCTTTCGCGTCACCCCAGGCTGAGACGCCTCGCGAGGTCACTTCGGAATAGTTGGCGCTTCGATCGATATCGGGATCGTGTTTCCATTTCTCCGCGCCGGTCGCCGGATCAAGCGCAATCACCTGATCGAACGGCGTGCTCAGGTAGAGGCGTCCTTCAAACAGAATCGGCGTCGCTTCGAACGCAGCCTTGTGGTTCAGCTCGCTTTCGGGCTCGAGCGCATGCGTGTGGTACGTCCAGGCGGCGTGGAGCTTCGTGACATTCCCACGGTTGATCTGTTTGAGCGGCGAATAGCGCGTGCCTCCCGGATCGCGCCCGTAGGCGGGCCAGTCGCTGCTGTCCGCCGCCCGCGCCGCGCCGGCTGCCAGAAGGATAAGAATCGCCAGAAAGTGCATATCAACAAGATGAACGATTGCAGCCATCGAAAACAAGATGGATGCGACAGACATGTGAAAATGACTCCATGTCCGAGTTCACAGTCAATCCAGCAAGAGTCGACCCGTACAAGAACTACAAGTTCCGGGTCAAGTGGGACGGCAAATATGTGGCGGGCGTCAGCCGCGTCAGCGCGCTTGTGCGCACCACCGAAGTGGTGGAGCACCGCGAGGGCGGCGATCCCAGCGCGCTGCACAAATCTCCGGGCCTTACCAAGTACGAGCCCATCACGCTCGAGCGTGGTGTCACGCACGACCCCGCCTTCGAGGACTGGGCCAACCTGGTGTGGAAACTGGGCGCCGGGCTGGGAGCCGAGGTAGCACTGAAAGAGTTCCGCAAGGACATCATCATCGAGTTCTACAACGAGGCCGGCCAACTCGCGCTGGCGTACAAGGTCCACCGCTGCTGGGTATCGGAATACCAGGCGCTGCCGGATCTGGACGCAAATGCCAACGCCGTCGCCATCCAGCACATCAAGCTCGAGAACGAGGGCTGGGAGCGCGATACTAGCGTGCCCGAGCCCGTCGAGTCATAAGCCGCCTTCTCATCACAGTTCGGATAAATCCTCGCCGCCCTCCTCGAGGGACCGGATCTCCCGGATGTACGCCTCGGTGTCCGTCTTGCGCTTCATCCCTTCGAGCGACATGTAGCGAACCTGTCCGAAGATCGGCCTCTCGCCCCACGGCCGGTCATGCAGGCCGAAACACCAAAGGATATTTGCGTACGTGTTGGGATCGCGCCCGTCGAGCGCATAGCGGTCGTGAATCGAGATCATGAAAGCCAGCGCTTCCGCATGGCTCGGCGTCCACTCGATAATCTTCTTGCCCCAGTACATGCGATAGTAGCCGTGAATTTTGCCGCGCAACAGCATTTCCTTTTGCGTGGCATTCCACAGCTCATCCCGCGTCTCCGCGCGCTCGAGCTTGTCGAACGTATAAACGACTGGACGTTTATCGCGGTCATGCTTCTTCAGCGTGCGCCGCGCCCAGTCGGGCAGGACGTCGAGCGATTCCGGTTGATCCGTATGCCGCGCGAAGTTGAACGCCAGTTCCCGCCGCACAATCAGCTCCTCCAGGAATTCGTCGGCCATCAGTTTGTGCCTTTGCGCGTAGGCTCGAACAGCGAGAGCGACGTCCAGCGCGCTGATATGTCCGAAGTGCAGGTACGGGCTTAGATTGGACGTCGCGTGCGCCGACGGCTGGTTGCTTTCCCCGGCATAGCGCGCCAGATTCTTCTTGAGGAAGGTTCGCAACCGGCGCTGGGCGTCGAGGGTCCCGCCGCGGAAAGACGTCGAAGGCCGGATGCCGTGATGAATTTCGCAGGAAGCCAACAGCCCGGCAATATTTGCGCCGGTAACTTCGGTATGCAATTCCGGCGTTGGCAACTCAAACTTGTGCTTCAACCGAACAGAAGGGGCCTTCGCCAGATACTTCGTCAACCGCGCTCTGATCTTGGGCCGAATGGTGTAAGCGGCGTACTCGCGTTTCTCGAAAAGGCTCATCGGAACGACGCAACTGGAGTCGACTGCAAAGTACGGCGCATCGAGTTTCCCCGGAACCCGCGCATTTGTGCCGGCGCGCAACGAAGGTGGGAAAGTCGTCAGTCACGACGGCGGCGGCATCTTTCGCCAGCCGGTAGAACGCGTCATCCGGATCGGCGCTCCGGCGGCGAAGATGAAAGCAATAGCCGGCGCCCAATGCCCGGAAGCGTCGGTGGTTTTCCGGCGCGCCTTCCAGAAGAAAAGTATGCAAGCGATCATTGGCCTGCGGGTACGAGCACGTAAGGCCTTCGTAAACCAGCAGCGGAAGATCGGCTTCGTTGGCCACGCCGGCCGCGTAGGCCAGCGCATGATTCGACTCCGCCCTCCGGTTCATTTGCGTCCAGTACCGGACGTATTTTCCCGGCCGGATCGCGGCATCGTTCAATTGACGCACACGTTCATTCATGAGTAGGGACAGGTGGGGCAGGCGTTTTCGCCTGCTATTTCAGCGAGTCTCTTCAGCGGCAATCCCGGCGTCTCAGAGAATCCCCTCCGGCCCGAAGACCGAGAGCGGGTGGCCGTCCGGATCGTTGAAGTTGGCTGCCCAGAGCGGCCCGGTGACGGTTCGCGGTTCGTGAGTGAACTGGACTCCGCGTGCGGCCAGCGCCTGGTGCGCCGCTCGAACGTTCTCGACGGAGAAAACGACCTCGACCGCGCCCGGGATCTGGCTGCTCGCCCTGGCCAGCGCCTCGCTCAAGCCGAGCGTGACGCCGCCGCCATCGAAGAAAGCGAAGCCCTCGTTCTGGCCCTTCAGCGCTAAACCGAGCTTGTCGCGATAAAACGCCACGGCGCGCGCCAGTTGCTCCACGCCCAGCATCACCACGCCGATCTGCGTGAGCTTGAAATTTAACTCTGCCATCCGCGCCTCCGGCCTATCATTGTACTCATGCGGGATCTTCGTTCCGCGGTTCGTCAGCTCGTTCGCCACCCTGGTTTTGCGGGAGCCCGGATGGAGTTCCGGCTCTGGACCCGGGTACGTTCCTCGGCGCGTCTTTTGTGCTGATGGCGTCTTTTAGGTTTTTTCGGCAGGAGGCATAACCCGCACGCTGCTCGCGGCCATCTTGCCGGTGCGGTCCATGCCCAGTTCGTAGATGACCTTCGTGCCAGGCGTTAGGTCGCTGGCCTGCCCTTCGTTCAGCCGCGAGATGTGGAAAAACACGTCGCGGCCGCCGTTATCGGGGCGCAGGAAACCGAATCCCTTATCTTCAAAATAGGTGACCACCGAGCCCGTTTCCGCGGACGGGGTCTCCGATTCGCCGTTGGCAGAATCGGCGGAGGCCGAAGCCGGGCGGCCGGATTTGTCGCCCACACCCTGCTTAATCAGCGCCAAATCCTCTTCGCTCCAGTTGGAGACGGGCTGGACTTCAGGCATCTTCAGGCTCGGATTCTTCTTCCGAGCCTCTTCAAATAGGCGTTTCTGTCTTGCGTTCAAGGGGGATCTTTCCTGGACAGCTAGTGGGCCGCCGCGGGGGTTGCCGCTTTCTTTCGCCGCGAGGCGCGCTTCTCGGCAGGCGGTTGGCGGTCGCTCTTCTTCAGCGAACCGACGACCATGGGGGTCACAAACTTCTTCTCACCGTGATCATCAAACTTGATCACGATGCGTTCTTCATTGATTGACATTACGGTTCCCAAGCCAAAAATAGAATGCTCGACCTGGGCCCCTTGGCTATACGGATTGGCAGCCATAAGGCTACGTTCTGCTCCTTTGGGTTGCGATTGTAGGTGGGGAGAAACTCAGACCATCCACCGGCTGAGAGAGAGGTAACACAACTCGTCAGGTTCTAATAATACCAAAGTCCGCCCGAGGCTGTCGATAGGCGAAAGTCAGGTTACGAAAGGGCCCAAAAATCGCGGTTTGCCATGTGGAATATGGTGGATTGGTACTAGGCTGTGGCGAACCGCCATATTCTATGAAAGCGCGTAACGACTATTACAATTAATGAAATAAACGGCATCTTTCCTTACCGTAAGCACTTGATTTTATTAACAAATGTATCTGGCTCGCTGCGTGCTAGGCAAGGTTCCATCACAATATTCGGACCTCAAAGGAGAAAAACGGGGAGGACCTATGCGGACACTCATTAGAGCGACAGTAGTTCTATTTCTTCTGACCGGGCTGGCAGTACTGAGCTTCAGCCAGGTGGACGGTACTCTTGTCGGAAACGTGACGGATGCGTCGGGATCCGCGGTTCCGAATGCGACGATCACCGCGACCAACAAAGACACCGGCGTGAAATACAGCTCGACCACGAGCACCGCCGGGGACTATCGCATTAATAACGTTCCGGTCGGCCGGTACGATGTCAACGCGACGGTGTCGGGCTTCACCCCGGTCACCAGGGCGGACGTGAGTGTGGAACTGAACCACACGACCACAACCAACTTGTCTCTGACGGTTGGGTCGGTCACGACGGTGGTGGAAGTGCAGGAGGCTGGCGCCACGATCGATACCTCCACGGCGCAGTTGCAGACCGCGTTTGACTCCAAGCAGGCCGTTGACGTGCCGCTGGCCGGCATCTCCAGAGTTATTGGCACATCGGGCATCTATAATCTGAGCCTGACGAGCGCAGGCGTTGCGACCTCGGGCGGCGTCGGCCAGGGGACCGGCCCCTCCATCTCGGGACAGCGGCCGGAGAACAACACCTTCACCGTTGATGGCGTGGACAATGACGACCGCTATGTCACCGGCCCGGCGATGGTGATCTCCAACGAGGCCGTCGCTCAGTTCAATGTGCTGCAGAACCAGTTCAGCGCCGAATTTGGCGGCGCGTCCGGAGGCGTCTTTAACCTGGTGGTGAAGAGCGGCACCAACAGTGTGCACGGGTCCGTCTATGAGTACCTGCAGAATCGCGACCTGAACGCGATGGATGCTCAATACACTCATGCGGGACTGACCAGCCTTCCTCGCTTCGACAGCAACCGCTTGGGCGCCACCGTGGGCGGGCCCATTATCAAGAACAAACTGTTCTACTTCGGCAATTACGAGTACAATCCCCTGGGCCAGGCATCGGTGCCAGGCCAAACAGTGGACGCGCCGACGTCCGCCGGTATTTCCCTCCTCAACGGCATGGGCAATCTCAGCAAAACGAACCTGGGTATTTTGGAAAAGTATCTCCCGGTGGCTCCGTCGGCAACCGATTCAACCACGGTGAACGGCGTCAAGGTTCCGATCGGGCCGCTCTCGTTCGCGTCGCCGAACTACTACAACACTTACCTCGGAATTGTCGCCATCGACTATAACATTAGCGATAAGGATCAGGTTCGCGGCCGCTACGTCTACTCCAATTACACCGGCATCGATTTCAACTCTGCGCTGCCCGTGTTCTTCCAGCCCTCGCCGTCGGTGGCCAGATCCGGTTCGATATCGGAATTCCACAATTTCTCGGCGACCATGGAGAACGAGCTGCGGGTGTCCTTCCGCCGCTTTACGAATAACATTGGAGGCGGACCTTTCAAGTTTCCGGGACTGGATGCATTCCCGAATCTAAGCTTCGATGACCTGAACCTGCAAATGGGTCCGGATCCCAACACGCCCACCGGAGAGATCGCGAACAATCTCGGGATCCAGGAGAACCTCACCAAGACGTTGGGCCGCCATACGATCAAGGCGGGATACTCCTTCTCGGACGCTATCTTAACCGGGTCCTTCGTACAGCGCGCCCGCGGCGACTACGATTACCTCAACCTGGAGGAGTACCTGCTAGACAACGCACCGACGGGCGGAAATCTTAGCGGAGTTTCCGGGGAGCGCAGCGTGGGCGCCAACAACGGCGTTCCGTTCGGCTTCTTGTCGCACGCGGCATTCGTCAATGACGACTTCCGCCTTCGACCGAACCTGACGCTCAATCTCGGGGTGCGCTACGAGTACGTAACCATGCCAGTGGGTTCGCGCGCGCAGCAATACAGCGCGGTTGGCAATGTTCCGGGCGTGATCACCTTTAACAAGCCGCATTTCTCGCCCAACGATTGGTCGCCGCGCATAGGCTTTGCTTATTCGCCTGGCAAAAACAACGTCTGGTCCATTCGCGGAGGCTTCGCCCGGTCATTCGATCTCACCTATATCAACCTCAACCAGAACGCCTCTCCGCCGTTCTATCAAACTACGCGCGACTGTCCGGACGCCTGTGCGGCCACCAATTTCCTGGCTGGCGGCGGGTTGACGGCCACCCTACCCTCCGGAACGCCATCGGTAGCCGACGCCCGTGGAGCAGTTGCCTCTTACACCTGGAGCGATCAGCGTCCCTACGCTTTGACTGGATCGCTGGGCGTACAGCGGGTCTTCGCGCGGGACTACACGGTCGAGGCGCGCTACGTGTACACCAAAGGTGTTCATCTCTGGAATCAGACGCGCTTGAACATCCTATCCAGGGTGACCCCCACCGATTTCCTTCCCACGTACTTCTCGATGCCGGACCCATCGGTGCTAGCCGGCCTGACGAAGACCCTTGGAGATATCCAGGCCAAGACAAGCAACTACATGGCACAGTACGGGTTAACGAACGCCATCGTGGGTTATCACCCCTGGGGCAACTCGCGCTATAACGGTCTGCAAATGCAACTGAACAAGCGGTATAGCAGGAACTTCTCCTATATCGTGGCCTATACCTGGAGCCACAACTTTGACGATTCCACGGCGACCAACTTCTCGACGATTCTCTCGCCGCGCCGCGCTCAGGATTTCCAGAATCTTCGGGCTGAATGGGCCTCCTCGGCGCTGGATCGCCGCCACCGCTTCACCTTCACGCCGATCTACGATTTCAAGCCTTTCCAGAACGGCAACTGGATGATGAAGAACGTGGTCGGCAACTGGAACATCAGCGGCACCTATACGTTCCAGTCGCCGGAATACGCCACCGTGCAAAGCGGTGTGGACTCCAACCTGAACGGCGATTCGGCCGGCGACCGGGCCATCATCAATCCGGCGGGCGCAGCCAACGTCGGCAGTGGTGTTACCGCGCTTACGAATAGCGCCGGCGACATCGTCGCCTACGTTGCCGATAAATCCAACGCCCGCTACGTGGTGGCCGGTGCCGGGGCTTTGTCCAACGGCGGACGCAACACGTTCCCGCTCGACCACACCAACAATTTCGATTTCGCTCTGACCAAGCGCATCAATATCACGGAGCGTTTCCGCTTCGACATCGGCGCGCAGGCGTTCAACCTGTTCAATCACGCGCAGTTCGTCGGCGGTTATCTCAACGACGTGAACCCATACTCGACGGCCGCGATCAGCCGGTCCTTCCTGGTGCCTAGCAGCTCATCTTTCGGGGCCTACAACCAAGGAACGGCCGATGTTGGGTTCTTCCCGAGCAATTCGCGCGCGGTGCAGCTTGTGGCGCACTTCACGTTCTGATCGGTTTTTTCGCCGCATTCGCAAACATGGGCGCTCTTTTTGGAGCGCCCTTTCCCAGACCGATTCTCCGTCAGACGGAGGTGTTAATTTGTCACGCGGCCGTTCCGAGCACGCGAACACCGAACTCCATCCCCTTCCTCCGCTACTCCTGCATATCCTGGTCACGCTAGCCGATGGCGAGCGCCACGGCTACGCTATCCTGCGCGAAATTCGCAGCCGTACCAATGCTGCGCTCGATCCTGGCGCCGGGTCGCTTTACGCCGCGATCCAGAAACTCCTCAACGAGGGAGCGATTGAAGAATGCAGCGAGCGGCCCGATCCGCACCTGGATGACAAGCGCCGCCGCTATTACCGCATCACTGAGCTTGGCCGCCGCATTGCCACCGAAGAAGTCGAGCGCCTCCAAGAGGTGATTCGATTCGCGCATCCGAAATTCCCGTCGAAGAGCCTGGTTTCCTAGTATCTTTAGGGGGGTGGACAGGCGAAAGCGGATGTCCTACTCTGGAATTTGAGGTTCTGGAAGCCCATTCTGTTCCCGCTGGCCGCGGTTCTGCTCCTGGCGAACCCGCTGGATTGCTTTAGCCAGTTGGCTGGCGAGCAGCCTTCGCCGTGCTGCGCGTCCCGGCATTGCAACCCCGCCGGGCAGAGTCGCGCCTGCTGCCAGACCAAGCTGTTCGAGAACGGCCAATATTACCAGGAGGCTAAGAAGTCTCCTGTACCGGCGCCGGATCTCAGTTCCACGCCGGTGGAAGCGATTCTCCAGTTTCAACCGGCCACTACTTTTTCCTTCTCTCTGGTCGATCTGAACGTCCACGCGCCACCCGGCGAGCCCAGCACCATCAATCTTCCCCTCCTGATTTAGAGCCCCACCCGAATCCTCGTCTGTTCGCACCCTTTTTGTCTCTGGAGGATCCGTATGCGGGCTTTGCCCATTTGCGTTGTTCTGATACCGCTGGCTGTGTCCATCCGGGCGCAGGAGCGGGTAGTGTCCCTGGCCGAGCTCACCAGCGAGCTGACCCGCGTCAACCCTGAGATCCGGGCGGCGCGATTTCGCTACGAAGCCGCCACCAAGCGCCCATCGCAAGCCAGCACGCCGCCCGAGCCTAAGGTCACGTTCGCAGATTTCGGCGTGGGCCATCCGTTCTCACGGCTGAGCGTCAGCGATTTCGCCTACCTGGGGCTGGGCGTCTCGCAGGAAATCCCCTTCCCGGGCAAGCTCGCGCTTGCCGGCGATGAGGCGCGCAAAGAGGCCGAAGGTGAAAGCCAAATGTACCGCGCGGTCCTTCTCGAAAAGACCGCGGAACTGAAGGAGGCTTACTTCGAGTGGTTCTCGATTACCAAGGACATGGAGATCACGGGTAAGAGCCGCGATCTGATCGAGCGGTTCGAAAAAATCAGCCGCGCGCGTTATTCGGTGGGCAAGGGCCTCCAGCAGGATGTGCTCAAGGCGCAGGTGGAGCGGTCGGCGATTGAGCAGCAGATGGAGGTGCTGACGCAGCGGCAGGCAACCATCGAAGCGCGGATTGCGGCCATGCTAAACCGCGCGCCGGGGCAGCCGCTGGGCCATCCAGCCGAGGTCCAGCGCTCCGAGTTTTCACTCGACCCAAATGCGCTCGCCGATCTGGTCAAGCAGAATGCGCCGCGGCTGCGAGCGCGCCAGTCCGAAGTGGACGCCCGCGGCGTGGGCATCGAGCGCGCCAAGAAAGAATTCCGGCCGGATCTCAGCCTCAGCTTTCAATGGCAGAAGACGGCGTCGATGTTTCCCGACTACTACATGGCGGTGGCGGAGGTGAAGCTGCCGGTGTTCTTCCGGCGCAAGCAGCGGTTCGGCGTTGAGGAAGCGGCGGCGCGCCTGGCGGAGTCGCGCGAGAACTATCAGGCCACTCAACAGGAACTGGTTTGGGAAGCGAAAGATCAGTACTTCAAGATTCGCTCCAGCGAGCGTCTGCTCGATCTGTACCGTTCGGGCATTATTCCGCAGGCCTCGCTGGCGCTGGAATCGGCGGTGGCAGGTTACGAAGTGGGCACTCTTGATTTCCTGACCCTGCTCAACAGCCAGGCGACGGTGCTCACGTACGAGATGCAGTACTACGAGGAACTGGCGAAACACGAACAGGCGCTGGCGCGATTGGAACCGCTGGTGGCGAAAGAGTTGACGAAATGACGGCTGGTCCAAAAGCCGGAAGGTTGCAGGGGGAAATCATGAAAACATCGGAATCAAGACAACATTGGACGCGGCACCCGCTGGTGGCGCTGGCGATCGTGCTGGCTGTGGCTGCAGCCGGGTACTGGAGATCGGGATTGTTGGCCAAGGTGGTTACGCCGCCTGAGCCCGCAACGGCCGGCCATGCGCATGGCGATCACGCCGCGATGCCGCCGGACACGACGGAGACGCGCGACATCTTCATCGCGCCCGAGCGGCAACAGTTGATCGGTGTGCGTTCGGTCCCGGTGGTAGTGAAGAGCCTGGCCCGGCAGATCCGGACGGTGGGCAAGGTCGCTTCCGACGAGACACGAGTTTCGCACATTCACACCAAGGTGACGGGCTTCATCGAAGAAACATTCGTGAACTACATCGGGCAGGAGGTGAAGCACGGCCAGCCGGTTTTTACGATTTACAGTCCCGATCTGGTGTCGACGCAAAAGGAGTATCTGCTGGCGCTGAAGTCACGGGGCGTGCTCAAGGACAGTTCGTTTCCCTGGGTTGCGGAGGGGTCGGACAATCTGCTCGAGGCCGCTCGCGAACGCCTGCGACTGTGGGACGTGACTGAAGACGAGATTCACGCGCTCGACACGGAAGGAAGGGTGAAGCGGGCGATCACGGTCTTCGCACACATGGGCGGCGTTGTTACGCAGCGCACGGCCTATCACCACGGCATGTACGTAACGCCCGAGATGGAGTTGTACACGCTCGTGGATCTTTCCTCGGTCTGGGTTCTCGGCGACATCTATGAAAGCGATCTCGCTTACGTACATGCGGGACAGCAAGCCGTGATCGAGTTTCCCTACGGAGCGCACGCGCGGCGCGCGGGACGGATCGAGTTCATCTATCCTTTTGTCGACCCCAAGACGCGCACTGCACAGGTGCGAATCAACTTTTCAAATGCCGATCTGGCGCTCAAGCCGGACATGTTCGTGAACCTGAGCCTGGGAGTCCGGCTGCCGGCCGGGCCCGCGATTCCCGAAGATGCGCTGCTCGATACGGGAACCGAGCAGTACGTGTTCATCGATAAAGGCAATGGCTACTTCGAACCGCGCCTGGTGAAAGCGGGCACTCAGGCTGAGGGCTTTTACGCGATCGAAAGCGGATTGCACGCGGGCGAGCGCGTAGTCACTGGCGCGAACTTTCTGATCGACTCCGAAAGCCGGCTGAAGGGCGCGCTGGCGAACATGGGGAAGCCTAAAGAGCAGGTGTCAGGTGTCAAGGGCCAGGTGTCAGGGGTGGCTGTCGAGGTCCTGGAGCCGAAGGAGGCGAAGGTCGGCGCGAACGAAATGCGGCTGAGAGTGCGGGATGCTTCGGGCTTTCCGGTGGATGGTGCGGAGGTGGAAGTGGCACTTTTCATGCCGGCCATGGGCTCCATGCAGGCCATGAGTTCCCGGGCCACGCTCAAACCCGCGGCGAGCGGAGAGTACGCCGGCAGCGTCGATGTTCCGCTGGCGTGGACGTGGCAAACCACCATGACCGTGCGCAAAGGCGGGCAGACGCTGGGCGCCGTGCAGACGAGCCTGACGGCTCATTAAGACGCCCGGCATGATCAACGCGATCATTGAGTACTGCGCGGAACACCGGGCCCTGGTGGTCATCGTGGTGATGATGCTGGTGCTCGCGGGCGTGTGGTCCATGCGTCACATCCCGCTCGATGCGATTCCGGATCTCTCCGATCCGCAAGTCATCATTTACACCGAGTGGCCGGGCCGCAGTCCCAACCTGGTGGAGGATCAGATTACGTATCCGGTTGTTTCGTCTTTGCTGGCGGGGCCACATGTCGCGGCGGTGCGCGGGCTCTCCGATTACGGCTTCTCCTACGTGTACGTCATTTTTGACGAGGGCACCGACATTTACTGGGCGCGCTCGCGCGTGCTGGAGTACATGAGCAAGATCTCGGGCAAGCTGCCCGAGGGCGTGGCGCCGCAACTCGGCCCGGATGCCACCGGCGTAGGCTGGGCTTTCGAGTACGCGCTGGTTGACCGGACCGGGCGCAATAACCTGGCCCAAATGCGCTCTTTCAACGACTGGTATTTGCGCTCCTGGCTCGAGAGCGTTCCCGGAGTGGCTGAAGTGGCTACGATTGGCGGATACGTGAAGCAGTACCAGGTCAACGTCGATCCCAACAAGCTGTCGGCCTACAACATTCCGATCGGCAAGGTGATGGAGACGGTCCGCGGCAGCAACAGCGAGGTCGGCGGGCGCGTGGTCGAGTTTTCCGGCAAAGAGTACCAGGTGCGCGGGCGAGGGTACATCCAGTCGGTTGCCGATATCGAAAATCTGCCGGTCGGCTCGAATAACGCGGGCGTGCCGGTTTATGTGCGGGATGTTGGACGCGTCGTGCTGGGGCCGGACATGCGCCGCGGCGTTGCGGAACTGAACGGGGAAGGCGAAGTCACGGGCGGAATCGTGGTGGTGCGCTACGGGCAGAACGTGATGGATGTGATCCGGCGCGTGAAGGCCAAGCTGGCGGAGGTGCGACCGGGGCTGCCGCCGGGCGTGGAGGTCCAGGTGACCTATGACCGCTCGGATCTGATCGAACGCTCCATCGCCACGTTGCGGCACACCCTGATCGAGGAGTTGATCATCGTCAGCGCCGTCATTTTGATTTTTCTATGGCACGTGCCAAGCGCCATCATCCCCATCCTGACGATTCCCATTGCCGTGATCCTGTCGTTCATTCCCATGTACAACACGGGCATCACGTCCAACATCATGTCGCTCGGCGGCATTGCCATCGCCATTGGAGCCATGGTGGACGCGTCCATCGTGGTGGTGGAACAGACGCACAAGAAGCTGGAGCATTGGGAGGCGGAAGGGCGGCCGGGCAGCGCATCGCGCGTCATCGTGGACGCGGTGAAAGAGGTGGGCGGGCCGAGCTTTTTCTCGCTGCTGGTGATCGCGGTTTCGTTCATGCCCATCTTCGCGCTGCAATACCAGGAAGGCCGGCTGTTCAAGCCACTGGCGTTCACTAAAAATTTCTCCATCGCGATCGCGGCGGTGCTGGCCATCACGCTCGATCCCGCGGTGCGGCTGCTGTTCATGCGCGCACGCGAGTTTGAGTTCCGGCCGCGTTGGCTGGCGCGCGTGGCAAACGCGGTGCTGGTGGGCAAGATCCACCGCGAGGAAAAGCATCCTATCAGCCGCCCGCTGATGCGGATCTACCGGCCGGTGGTGCGTTTCGTGCTGGCGTACAAGTGGCTGGTCATCGGCTTCGCGATTCTGGCGGTGGCCTTCACCGTGCCGGCGTACCTGCGGCTGGGGTCGGAGTTCATGCCGCCGCTCAACGAGGGCACATTGCTCTACATGCCTATTACCCAGCCCGGGATTTCGGTCACCGAAGCCGGGAAATATCTGCAGCTTCAGGACAAGCTGCTGGCGCGGTTTCCGGAGGTCGAGAGCGTTTTCGGAAAGATCGGCAAAGCGGAGACGGCCACCGATCCGGCGCCGCTGAGCATGGTGGAGACCACGATCGTGCTCAAGCCGGAGAGGCAGTGGCGCAAAGTGCGCACGGAGCGCTGGTATTCGAGCCGCGCGCCGGAATTCGTGAAGCCGGTGTTACGCCGCTTCTGGCCCGAAGTGCACCCGATCGCGTGGGAGCAGTTGACCGCCGAGATGGACAAGACCGTGCAGATTCCGTCATTCTCGAATGCCTGGGTCTTCCCCATCCGCACGCGCATCGACATGGTAACCACGGGTATCCGGACGCCGGTGGGGGTGAAGGTGCTGGGACCGAAGCTGGAGACCATCGAGCAAACCGGCATGGAGTTGGAACGCATCCTGCAAGACGTGCCGGGCACGCGCAGCGCGTTTTTCGAGCGCGTGGAGGGCGGATATTACGTCGACTTCCAAGTGAAGCGCGAGGAGGCGGCCCGGTACGACCTGACGGTGGGCCAGATCAATGATGTGATCGAGTCAGCCATCGGCGGCAAGACCGTGACCACGACCGTGGAGGGCCGCGAGCGGTATCCGGTGAGTGTGCGCTATGCGCGCGATCTGCGGGACAACCTGGCCAAGCTGGGCCGCGTGCTGGTGCCCGCGCCGGGAGGCGCGCAGATCCCGCTCACTCAGGTTGCGGATATTCAGGTGCATACCGGTCCTTCCATGATCAAGGACGAACAGGGTTTTCTCGCTGGTTACGTTTATGTGGACGTGGCCGGCCGGGACATCGGCGGTTACGTAGCCGACGCGCGGCGCGCGGTGTCGAAACAACTGCGGCTGCCCGCCGGATACCAGATTGTCTGGAGCGGGCAATACGAATATCTGACGCGCGTGATCGAGCGCCTGTGGATCGTGGTGCCGGTCACGCTGGCGATTGTGATCCTGCTGCTGTATTTCAACACCGGATCAGCCATGAAGACCCTGATCATCCTGCTGGCCGTGCCGTTTTCGGCGGTGGGGGCGATCTGGTTTCTTTATCTGCTGAACTACAACCTGAGCATTGCGGTCTGGGTCGGGCTGATCGCGCTTTTGGGCGTGGATGCGGAGACTGCCGTCTTCATGCTGCTCTATCTCGACCTGGCTTACCACGAGCGCAAGGCTCGGGGCGAGATGCGCGGCATGGCCGATCTCAAAGCGGCGATCGAGTACGGCGCAGTGCAGCGGTTGCGGCCCAAGGTCATGACGGTAGCGGTGATGTTTCTGGGCCTGGCGCCCATCATGTGGTCGTCGGGTGCGGGGTCGGACGTGATGCGCCGCATTGCCGCGCCCATGATCGGAGGAATCTTCACCTCATTTCTTCTGGAACTGCTGGTGTACCCGGCCATTTACGAAATCTGGAAGGGATTCGAAGTCCGGAGGCTGGCGGAGCAGGAGTAGGCATTTTGGCGGCTTTTTCTGATCGGCGCATGGTAACATAAAGTAACACCGAGTCATACCCGATATGAGAACCCGCCAGACCATGACCGTCTCCCTTCCACCCGCAATGATCCAGAAGGTGGAAGAGGTTCGGAAAGCGGAGGATCGGACGCGCTCTGAACTCGTGCGGGAAGCGTTGCGCCGTTACTTTGAAGAAAGTTCTCCGGCGGTCGCGGCGACAGAAGCCGAACTTGCCGCAATCCGGCGCGGGCGGGCGCAGATCAGGCGGGGCCGGTTTGTCACCTTGGAGCAACTGCTCGATGCGCTGGCGCGTCCAACTCGCAGACCGCGCAAGAAGAGAACTTGAACGGTTGCCGCTGCGGGACCGCCAGCGGATCCTCCGGGCCCTTGCATCCATGCAGCAGGAGCCCTTTAGCGGCGATGTCGCACGGCTGCAGGGCCAGCCCCTAACCTGGAGACGCCGGGTAGGAAGCTATAGGATCTTCTTCGACATACACCGGGACTCGGGGCTGATCGATATCCTCGAGATTGTCCGCCGGACCTCAGTGACTTATTGAGCCTTCCGGTGAGCCCCGCGGAGTTCGTGGCCTCACCTCGCGCCGCGTCGCTCGTCTGAACCAATGCCGGGTCGCGTCGTGCGATTTCTTACACAAACCCGGCTCGTTGTACGCTACTTTCTTTTTTTGATATAGTTGACTCGGTTCACTACCGAAATCTTCACATTTAGAATCCAACCTCGAAGGACGCGAAAGGAAGGTGTCGAGTGAGTTCCAAGAAAGATCCTGACGCCCCCAGAAGACGCACGAACGGATTCTCACGGCGCGGTTTCATGCGCGGCGTGGGCATCAGCACGGGCGCGGTGGGGAGCGGGATTCTCGAGACCGCCGCATTAGCGGCGCCGGCCGGCAATGTCGCCGGGCCGGGAGCCGTGCCGGTCACGCTCAAGATCAATGGCAAGCCTTACAGCCTGAATATCGAGCCCCGCGTCACGCTGATTGACGCGTTGCGCAATCACCTGGATCTTACCGGCGCGAAGAAGGTTTGCGACCGGGCAACCTGCGGCGCCTGCACCGTCATCATGGACGGCAAGGTGGTGTATAGCTGCACCACGCTGGCGATTGAAGCGCAGGGCAAGGACATCCAGACTATCGAAGGGTTTTCGCAAAACGGCAAGCTGCACCCGGTATCGGCGGCGTTCGTCAATCATGACGCGCAGCAGTGCGGGTATTGTACGCCGGGATTTGTGGTCGCGGTCAAGGGGTTCCTGGACAAGCACCCCAATCCGACCGAACAGGACGTGGAGGCGGGACTGGGCGGCAACTTGTGCCGGTGCGGAACCTACGTAGGGATGCGCAAAGCCGTGCTTGAAGCCGCAAAGGAAATGAGAGGAGGACGCAATGCCTGACGCTCCGAACTATAGCTGGCCTCCGATGGAAAAACGCCGGGTGCTTGGCAAGTCAACCAAGCGCGTGGACGGTCCGATTAAGGCGGCAGGGCGCGCGAAGTACTCGTCCGACTTCACGCAGAAGGACCTGCTGCACGGTGCGCTACTGACTTCGCCGCACGCGCACGCGCGCGTTACCAGCATCGACACCAGCGGCGCCGAGAAACTTCCGGGCGTCACGGCGGTGCGCGTCATCGCCTCGCCGGGAACGGAGTTGATGTGGGCGGGCCAGGAAGTGGCGTCGGTGGCGGCGGAAACCGAAGAGATCGCCAGAGACGCCACGCGCAGGATCAAAGTGCAGTACGAAGTACTTCCGCACCTGGTGCGCGAGGACGATCTGAAGAAAGCCGGCGTGCGCGCCAAAGCCGCAGGCGAGCAAGTGAAGGGCGATCCGGATAAAGCTTTTCAGGAAGCCGATGCCGTGGTGGAAGGCCACTATGGCATTCCCGTGATCACGCATTGCTGCCTGGAATCGCACGGCAACGTGGTCGAGTGGAAAGGCGACAAGCTGAACCTGTACCCTTCCACGCAGAACGCCTCCGGGATCGGCGGCGATCTTTCACAAAACCTCAAGGTTCCGGCATCGAACGTTCACACCAACATGCAGTACATCGGCGGAGGGTTCGGCAGCAAGTTCGCAGCCGACCTGTGGGGTGTTGAAGCCGCGCGCCTGTCGAAAGCTAGCAACGGCCGGCCGGTGAAGCTGTTTCTGGACCGCGCCACGGAGTTGATGATGGCCGGCAACCGTCCGTCGGCTTACGCCAATATCAAGGTGGCGGCCAAGAAAGACGGCACGATCACGGCGTGGCAGTCGGAGTCGTGGTCAACCGGCGGCATCGGCGGCGGTGGCAGCCCGCCTATTCCGTACGTGTTCGACGTGCCCAACCAGCGCAAGAATCACACCGCGGTGTCAACCAACTGCGGCGGCGTGCGTGCCTGGCGCGCTCCGAATCACCAGCAGGCCTGCTACCTGACCAACACGGCATTCGATGATCTGGCGGCGAAGCTGAACATGGACCCGCTGGAATTCTATGACAAGAACCTGGGTTTGACGCCGCGAGCCGAAGTCTATCGCGCGCAGATGAGAAAAGGCGCGGAACTGATCGATTGGCAAAAACTGTGGCATCTACGTGGCCAGTCGGGCTCGGGTACGGTGAAGCGCGGTCTAGGCCTGGCCATGAGCACCTGGGGCGGCGGCGGCCACAACAGCCAGTGCCGGACCACGATTCATCCGGACGGCACCGTTGAGGTCGAACTGTGCAGCCAGGATCTCGGCACGGGCACCCGCACGGTCATCACGATGGTGGCGGCCGAAACGCTGGGCCTGCCGCTGGGCGCGATCACCTTGAGGATCGGCGATAGCTCGCTGCCTCCTTCCGGGGCATCGGGCGGTTCGACCACGGTGGGCGGTGTTTCATCGTCCACGCGCAAATCCACGGTCAACGCACTCGCCAAGCTGTTCGACGCGGTAGCGCCGACGATGGGCAGCTCGGCGGACCAGCTCGAAGCGGTGGATGGGCGCATTCAAGTCAAGGGCGATTCTTCCAAGAGTCTCACGTGGAAGGCTGCCTGCCAGAAGCTGGGAGTCAACAAGATCTCCGAAATGGGAGAGAACAACCAACGCAACCCCGGCGGGCTGAATTCGAGCGGCGTGGGCGGCGTGCAACTGGCCGACGTTTCCGTGGATACGGAAACGGGCCTCGTCAAGATCATCAAAGCGGTGGCGGTGCAGGACGTGGGGCTGGTCATCAATCCGAAGACGTCCGAGAGCCAGATCCACGGCGGATGCATCATGGGTATCTGCGCGGCCCTGATGGAAGAGCGCATCATGGACCAGCAGACCGGACGCATGCTGAATCCCGACATGGAGTTTTACAAAATTGCGGGGATCGGCGATATCGGCGAAATCATCGTCCATCTGGACATCACGCCGGAGCACGACAAGCGCGGCGTGGTTGGTCTGGGAGAGCCGGCGGCCATCGCCTTGCTCACGGCGATCGCGAACGCCACGGCGAATGCCATCGGCGTGAGGGTGCCGGAAATTCCGTTGACACCCGATCGCGTGCTGGCAGCGCTCGAAAGGAGGAATGCATAAATGCAACCCTTCGAATACGCAAATCCGACAACGTTGCAGGAAGCTCTGGGAATGCTCGGCAACAGGTGGGGCGAGACTTATGTGCTGGCCGGCGGCACCGACTTGATCAGCCTCATGAAGGAGTACATCGAGACGCCCAAGCGCCTGGTAAACATCAAGGGTATCAAGGAGCTGGGCGGAATCCAGAGCACGAAGACGGGACTGCGCATCGGCTCGACCGTCACGGTCGAGGAACTGCTGGATCATGCCGAAGTCCGCAAGAGCTTCCCGGCGCTAACCGAAGCGGCCCGCGGCATTTCCAGCCCTCAGATCCGCAATATGGGGACGGTGGGCGGCGATCTTTGCCAGCGTCCGAGGTGCTGGTACTTTCGCCAGGGCTTTGGGCTGCTGGCCATGAAGGACGGCAAGTCGCTGGTGCCGGATGGCGAGAACCGTTATCACGCCATCCTGGGCAATGGCGGCCCGGCGTACTTCGTGAGCGCTTCGAGCTTTGGTCCGGCGCTGGTCGCCTTGGGCGCGAAGATCCGGCTGGCTTCAGCTTCGGGGCATCGGGAGGTGGCGGCATCTAAGTTTTTCGTAACGCCGCAAAATGAGAATGCCCGGGAGATCGCGCTGCTGCCCAACGAGATCCTGACCGAAATCATCGTGCCGCATGAAGGGACGAAGAATGCCACCTACGAGGTCCGGCAGAAGCAGGCGCTCGACTGGCCGCTGGCGGCGGCATCGGTGGCGCTCAAAATGAAGGGCAGCACCGTGTCGTCCGCGAGAATTGTCCTGGCGCACGTGGCACCTACGCCATGGGAGGCTACGGAGGCCGGGAAGGCGCTCGATGGGAAGGCGGTGACTCCGGAATCGGCGGAGGAAGCCGCCAAAGCGGCCTTGGCGGATGCCAAACCGTTGAGCGGAAACGGCTACAAGGTGCAACTGGCGCGCGTCGCCGTCAAACGTGCGCTGCTCGAAGCCGTTCGAGCGAGGGGATAGTATGCAACCATCCGGTGAACGCGCCGGGCTGACCAACGTCGGCGAGGACCGGTGCGCCAAGCTGCGCTGGAAAGGCATGTTTGTCGAAGCCGCCTGGGACCCTACGGTCCCCCATGGCAACGATCGGGCCTTCTGGTGCCAGCACACGTACAACTGTCTCGGGCCGGACAACAAACTCGTAGACGACTACGAGTGCAATCCGGCCCGAAAGTGCTACGAGCAACTTTAGTTTTACATCCTCTGCGACCTTTGGACGTCCAGGAACATCCAAGGAGGTGTATAATCTCGCAAAGGAGGCTGGGATGAAGAGAGTTGTGTGGACAGTCCTGGTGTTGTCCCTGGCTGCCTGTTTGAGTTACGGTGCTTCGATTCCATCTAATAGCATTTATGGAAATTACGTCGAGGCCCGCACGGCCGACGTCTATACGGGTCCCTGTTTCGCGAACTCCGAGGTAGGCCTGACCGGCCAGCTTGCGGTGTTCGGCTGGAAGGTGACCAAGGGCTCCTGGAATGGCGTTGAGCTCGATAACCTGGGTGTGGTCGGTGTGGTGCGCGCATCTTCCACGCTGGGCGATGTCTATCACACCGCGTATCCGGTAAAGGCTGTGCTGATTGTGGACGAACGCGCCAACCCGGAACAGCGCCTGGCCCTCCAAAGCTTTGCAAAGCGCATGGGCGGCGACTTGCTCCAGGACGTGGTTCGCGTGGAGTATCAGCCCATTGATCTGACGCTGGCTAACGGTGACCTGCACAGCATGAAGGCTACGCTGACTGCCGGAAACCTGGCCAAGATCCAGACGCGCGCCATGAACGAAAACGACCATATCTGCCGCAACGAAGAAGTATGGTACCAGCCGCTGACGAAGGTGCAACACGCGATGCCCGCATTCGCGCTAGCTAATTCGTTCCACGGTGAGGGCCTGGGCGAAAAATGGAGCAGCCCCGATAAGCGCAGCGCTTTCGTAGCCAGCTTCGTAGCGCCCTCTGAATAACCCGAAAATCTGCCCGCTGTTCCTTCTCAACCCGGCGAGGTCCAAACTCGCCGGGTTTTCATTTTTGTGATGCCCGCCTGGGAGTCGGCCCCTATCTCGGCCGGTTTTATTGATGGCTGGATTGACGGCAGGGCTTTGGCCCGCGCGGCGCGCGGCGAAGATGGAAGTGCTGACGGCACTGCGGTCGGAGTAAGGTGATGATTTCTACTTTGCTTCGAACCCCACGCTGCTGATACAAATCACGCTCATGGCCGTCCGGTCGAACTTCAGCCGCACCGTGACGAGCTTGCGCGGATCGAATGGCTTGGAGCCGCTCGCGGTCTGAAACGAGGCCAGGGGAACGCGCACGGTCTGAAAAACCGGTTCCCAATCCTTCTCGTAGGCTATATCTTCCAACGGATCGAGCTTGGTGAATTTTTCCTTCAGCGGCGGGGGGACGGCGGCGAAACGGCTCACGGGCGCTGTCGCAGTTGAACCGTCGCTCGCGAGCAGCTCAATCGTGAAGTCCGGCGATTCCCGGTCTTTCTTCTTCGACTGGTCGGGCTTCTTGTCTTCGTCTTTTTTCTTGCCTGGCAGCGGGGCATCGTCGTCGAGCGCCGCCAGCGATAACTCGACGGCTGATGCCGCGCCCAGCTTCCACTTCGCAGCCGCGCCTTCGGGCAGCGTGATCGCATAGGACGCCGCCTGCGCGCCCTGGGCGCGGTTCCAACCGAGAAACACGCCGTTGTAATCACGATCGCCCTGCCGCCACGGAATGCGCCCTTCGCGCCAGATCGACAAGTTCTCGCCCGCGATGCGCCCTCCAGGCGCCGTGGAGGTCGTAATATCGGCATCCTCCTGGAACCCGGCCAGCGGCACGTACGATGAGTCCTGATAGCGGTTGACGTAGAGCGTGTCCGGCAGCCAGTCGCGCGCGACTCGCCAGTCTTGAAAAAGCTGGATGTATTCGCGCCGGTTATGCAGCGTGGCTTCGAGGAATGCGCTGATGTATGTCTTCGAGATCCGCCGCTGCTCTTCGCCGGGCATTAATGGTTTGAGATTCAAGAGCCATCTCAGCGGCCCGTCGCCGGCATCCGAGCGGCCCCAAACTGTGTTGAATTGCCCGTGATTGGCGCGGTACGCATAGATCTCCGCTTTGAACAAGGGCCCTGGCAGGGTGTAACGGACGTGGTCCCACTGGCGGCTGCCCAGGAAGGACGAAACATCCGCGTCATGCGCGCCCTGCAGGGTCAAGTAGCTCACGTCCTCCATCCAGCGATGCTGTCCCGCCGGCTTGTACTGGCCGTCCGCGGGGGCGATGGCGACGACAGTTTTGATGGCAAACCCGTAGCCTTCGAAGCGGATATTGGCGTCCTCCGGGTCGTACTTCATGCGATTGAAGGCTGCGGCGGTGGAGGCTGCTTCGCCGCCCCGCGAGTGCCCCATCAGGGCGATGCGTGAGAGATCCACCTTGCCTTGGAACGGATTGCCCGCCGCCTGATTCCATTCGCGCCACAGCTTCAAATGTTCCAGCAATAGCCAGCCACGGACTGCCTGCTGCTTGGGTGGATCGTGGAACAAGCCGCTGTTCAGGAAGTTTTCGTCAATCGATGCCAGGATGAAGCCGCGGCTCGCCAGCAGCTCGCCCAGATATGCGTAACCGGGATCAGAGAATTCCGCCATGTTGTGGTTCCCGTGGACGATCAGCGCCAAAGGAAATGGGCCGGGACCGTCGGGATACCATACGCGGGCGTTCAACGGCAGCTTGTCGACATCAAAGCCCCAATACTTCCTGCGCGCCCAGCGCTTCCAGCCCTTGAAATCCTCAAAGAAGAGCGAGGCGTCCACCGTGCGCGTCTTGATTCCCACCGACGAACCGTATTCGGGCCGCCGGATATCCGTGCCCGCGCCGTAGAACAGCAGCTTAACCGGATACGGTCCGTTGGCCGCCGGATTCGGCGCGGCGAGTTTCGCCGGCATGGCATTCGCGGGCGGCTTCCACGAGATGAGCTTCTCCATAGAGCCCTGCTGGACAAAGAACCACACGAAGACGGCGTTGGCGGCCACCGCGAGCAAGCAGAGCGAAACGTTGATGATCTTCTTCGCCAATCCGGCTTTCCGGAAACTGCCTGTGACGAACGTGGCGATGGTAGCGCCGAGAATTCCTTCCGCGAGCCCGATCGCTACGGCCATCACAGTGCCAAGCTGCGGTGGCCCCCAGATCACCATCACCATGGCGCAGGATCCGGCAATCATTCCCGTCGCCATGCGCGGCAGCTTTCTGGCGATGGTCAGCAGCAGGGCCACGGCCAGCATGACCAGAGGAATGGCGACTGCAGCAAAAACGATGGCGAACGAGAAATCGAACGCGTAGCCGAATCCCGACCGGAGATACAGGCCCGCAATGACGACGCAGGCAGCCGCAGCGGCGAGCGTTCCCCAGACCGCGCCGCGCCGCGCTTCCGGCCCTGGGCGGATCGCCACCCAACTGCGGACGCGCCAGTCGCGCACGATGCGCCACAGCCTTGTCACACGACTCCAAAGCGAGGGGCGCGCTTCCGGTTCAGACGCCGCAGGAGCAGTCACGCCGGACCACCTCGCGGTCACTGAGTCGAGAACTCATCGCTGTTGCTGAGAGGATCGCTTCTATTATGGCAGTGCGGGGAGGGTCTGAGCTCATTCGCCGAGGGCTTCTACGTCAGCGAGGTCTTTAGCGCGGCCAGCGGCGCGCTTGTTGGCTATCAAAGCCTCCCGCCCGATAAAGAAGACCGCCACGTCGCCATACTTTCCCGACTCTCGGAACTCCCAGGCGGTCTTCCATGACACGCCTGAGATATGGCTCATCACGTGTACCTGCACAGGCACACGGCCTAGCTGTACGATCTTATTCCGCGCTTAGGTTCTGGGTCGGGAAGCCGAAAACCCTGAGGCCTCCAGTATGTTGCTGACTTGTTCGACGGAGGGATGAATCAGAATGTCCAGGTCACCCGTGAACCTCGGGGCTCCGTGGAAAGCGACGGCGTAGCCACCGATGATGAGGTATTCAATGCCTCTCGCGTTCAACAACCGTCAAGTATTCCCGCCTTAGCCGCTCCACCTCGGCGATCCGTTCTTCCGCACTACGATTCAGCCAATAGGCGAGCGCCGGCTTCTTGGCTCGTTCTTCGCTGAAAGTTGTGAGACTGACGATTCGCTCCATCCTTGTCCGAATTTACCATGAGCGGATGCCCGCTCAGTGCGGGTCCACCGAGCGATCGATGTAAATCCAGATGACCCGCGAGAACCGGACGACCAGCGGCACGAAGGGTAGATAGGCCACAAATGCGCCCATGACGGCGGCGCCGAACGACCAGCCGGCCAGCAGCCAAAGAATGAACACCAGCGCCAGGACGGGCGGGATGGAGAGAACGTAGCTGACGTACATGGCGCCGAGGAAATATCCCTGCTCGCGGTCGAATTTCAGACCGCAGACCGGACACACTGCGTACATGTCGAGCCAGCGGCGGATATGGAACGGGCGGAACATCGGCCCCTTGCGGCACCGCGGGCAGAGCTGGTGCAGGATGCCCTGAAAGGCTGACAGATCGCTTCCAGCACGGGATTCGGCCAAGCTTCATTGTACGTTGTAACCTGTAATAATGGTTTTGGAGGTTACAGCTTCCATGAGCGAAGTGCGTAGAATTGCCAATCAACTAGAGCGATCGCAGCGCGGCCCTGCGTGGCACGGACCCGCGGCAGGCGAACTGTTGACGGGCGTAGATGCCGAGCTGGCCGAACGGCGGCTCCTGCCCGGTGCGCACAACATTTGGGAGTTGTTGCTTCACATCACTGCATGGCAGTCGGCTGCTCTGCAGGTCGTCGAAGGGAGCAAGCTCAAAGCCGCGGCGCAAGCCCTGTAGCGCAGGCCTACCCGCGGGGTCTGCGGGGAGACCTGCGGCATTCGCTTCGATGGCACAAAAGGCCGCAGGTCCCCGCCAAAATCAGGCGTGGGCCTGCGCTACAGGTTCGGCCATATACTGGTTTACTTATGCACGTACCGTCCGCGTCTTGTGTCTGCATTCTTGCGGTGACCCTCGGTGCGCCGTTGGTGGCGGCGCAAACATCATCGCCCGTTCCGGCTTACAAACTGGGCCACTCTTTCCACGGCGAATCTTTCGACAGCGGTCCCCGGCAGAAGCCCTGGGAAATGGCAGGCATCGGCGACGCGCATTTTCCCATCACCACGAAAAATCCCGAAGTCCAGAAATGGTTCGACCAGGGGAACGCTCTGCTGCATTCGTTTTGGTTTTACGAGGCCGAGCGCGCCTTCCGCTGGTGCCTGAAGCTGGAGCCGGACAATGCCATGGCGTATTGGGGCCTGGCGCGGGCCGTGGAAGAAGGTCCGAGAAGCTCGTCTCCCGAAGTCGATCGCGCCGCCGAATTCATCCGCGAAGCCGCCAAACGCAAGGATCGAGTGAGCGAGCGCGAGCGCCTTTTCATCGAAGCTTCGGAAGCGGAGATTCTGCGCGATCCCTTGCTCGACAAGGACGGCGAGGTCAACTACGAAGAGCACAGCCGGCGCTACAAGAAAGTGCTCGAGACCCTCTGCCTGCGTTATCCGGACGACGTGGAGGCGCGCGCGCTGCTGGCGCTGGCCAACATGGGCAGCTCGCGCTACGGAACGGAACTGATCATCCGCGAGATCCTGTCACGCCAGCCCAACCATCCCGGTGCGCACCACTATCGCATCCACAACTGGGACTATCACCAGCCCGAACAGGCGCTCGAAAGCTGCCGAAAATATACGGAACTGGTGCCCGGCATCGGCCACGCGCAGCACATGCCGGGTCACATCTACAGCATCGTCGGCATGTGGCATGAAGCCGCTATTTCGATGGACGCAGCCACGCGCGTCGAGAAGCGCTACATGAAGGACAGCCTCACCTTCCCGTTCAACAACTGGAATTACGGCCACAATCTGAATTACCTGAGCTATATCCAGGAGCAGCTTGGCATGCCGCGTGCCGCGATTTTCAACTCCCGGCAGCTCATCGACGCGCCGCTCGATCCTAAACATAACGGCGACGAAACATATTCGGCTCATTCCGTCGGCATCCGCTCCTTGGCGCGGGCGCTGACAAAGTACGAGCATTGGGACGAACTGCTGGATGCGAAGACCATTCCCTGGCGCGACATTTTTCTCGACAAGATCAACAAGGCGTATTTTGAAGCCCGCGCCTACTTGGGAAAAGGAGATTTGCAGAAGGCTTCGAAGAGTATCTCCGAGCATGCGGCGCTGAAGAAGGATATGGACAAGAATAAAGACGAGGAGGAATATTACGCAACCCAAGCGCAAGAGTTGAAGGGGCGCTATGCGCTGGCCAGCGGCGAAACCATCGAGGGTCTGGGTTTGCTGGCGGACGCCGCCAAACGCGAATTCGACATGCAGAGAGGCTATGCCGATCCGCCGTTTTACCCGCAGGCTCTCTACAGCAGTCTGGGGGAAGCGTATCTGGATGCGAAGAGCCCCATGCTGGCGGCGCAGGCCTTTGACAAAGCGCTGGAGCTGACGCACAACGACCTGTTCGCGCTCTCGGGCCTGGTGCGGGCCTACGCGGCGCTCGGTGAGAAAGCGAAAGCGGAAGACGCCATGGCCCGTCTGCTGTTCGTAGGCTCCGACGCCGACGCAGGGTTGCCCATCCTCCAGAAGGCCAAAGCCACTGGCATTACGGCCGCGCCGCGCGACTCTTCTCCGGCGCCCGAGCGAAACTACGCGCTCACTTCGCTCGAGCGTTTCGGACCCAACCGTTGGGAGCCGTACGAAGCGCCCAAGCTGGACGTGCGCGATGCGCAAGGGAAGCGCGTCACGCTCGAGGATTACCGCGGCAAGAACGTGCTGCTGATCTTCTATCTGGGAACTGAGTGCCCGCACTGCATGCGCCAGCTACACGACATCGGCGGAAAGAAAGCGGACTGGGAACGACTCAACACCGCGGTGCTCGCCGTCAGCAGCGCCACTCCTGCCAAGAACGCGGCCGCAGTGAAGGAGTTCGGCGATCTTCCCGTTCGCGCCCTCTCCGATGACAAGTTCGAAAGTGCGCGCCGCTTCCATTCCTACGACGATTTCGAAGACATCGAGCTGCACTCGACCATCCTGATCGACACCAAGGGCCGCGTCTATTGGGGACAAATGGGCGGCGACCCGTTCTCCGACACCGCGTTCCTCATCAAGCAACTGGAGCGCATGAACGAACTGAGGAACCAGGAGGCGGAAGTCAGGAGTGAGAACGGCGCGAGCAACCCTACGCTCGCGGCTCGATGAGCGCCTTCAAATCCAGACTCGCGGCGATCATTGCCTTTTCAGACGGAAGACCGCGCGCACTTGATTCACACATGGTCCGGTTCCGGATGCACCCAAGGGCTCCGGTACGGGCGGCGCAGCAGCTTGTTGGCTTCGTCGTCGTCCTTCACGCGCTGCGTTGCGGCATCCCAGGTGAGCGTACGGCCGAGCCGCATGGACAGATTCGCCAGAATGCAACTCGTAGTCGAAATGTAGCCCTGTTCGATATCGGCCACCGGCTTGGTCCGCGCGTCAATCGCGGCCAGAAAATCCTGCATGTGATGGCGGATGGCCGGCGCGCAGTGCGTTTCAAGATCCTTTTCGGTCTTGTCTTCCGGATATTGTTCGAACTCGTAGGTCACGTCGCGGTGAATGCGCTTGCCGCCGCCCTCGGGAATGAAATCGTAGCCGAATACGCTGGCTTTAAGCGTTCCCTTGTCCCCGTAAAACGTGGCCGACCACGGATAGTCCGCGTCCGGATAAGCGCCCCACGAGCGGTGCTGCCAGACAATGCGCAGGTCGGGATAATCGAACGTGGCCGTCTGCGTATCGGTGATGTTGGCCTTACTCTTTTTGTCCTCGAAGATGCCGCCGGTTGACGAAACGCGCGTGGGCCAGCCGAGGTTCATCATCCAGCGCGTCATGTCGAACATGTGGATGCACATGTCGCCCACAATGCCGTTGCCGTATTCCATGAACGCGCGCCAGCCGCGCGGATGCACCAGCTTGTTATAGGGGCGCATCGGTGCCGGGCCGGTCCACATCTCGTAATCGAGGTACGGCGGCGGATCGGCGTCCGGCGGATTCTCGGTGGCGCGCATATGCCAGTAGCAGCAGATGTCCACCAGGGCGATTTTCCCCAGCTTGCCCGGCCGGATGAACTCGTTCATGGCTTCCACCAGGTGCGGTGTGCTGCGCCGCTGCGTTCCCACCTGGACCACGCGCTGGTGCTTGCGCGCCGCGGCCAGCATGGCCTGGCCTTCAATAACGTCGACGCTGATGGGCTTCTGCACATAGACGTCGACGCCGCTCTGGACGGCGGCGATCATGGCTAGCGCGTGCCAGTGGTCGGGGGTCGCCACCTCGACGATATCGAGGTCCTTCTGCTTGAGCATGTCGCGATAGTCGTGAAACAGGCGCGGCTTCTTCTTCGAACGCTGGCGCGACGCGACCAGGTCGGCGGCCTCAGCCAGCATCTGTTTATCGACGTCGCAAAGCGAGACGATCTCGACCGGCGCAATCTGAATGAGCCGCAGGATGTCCGACTTCCCATACCATCCGCTGCCGATCAGCCCCACGCGGCGTGGCTTCTGGTCAGCGTACGGCACGGCGAGCCCGCGGCCCGCGGCAAGCGCAAGCCCGGTGCTGGCAGTAAGGAACTGGCGGCGATTCATGGATGGTGCCTCCCAAGGATGTGAAAAGGAAAGTATAGGTCAGGTCGGGGTGGCGTTGGGAAACGATGAAGCGATCTACACGCCGCGGCGGTTGCCCCACAGATCCACGTGCAGGCGCGGGCTGAAACGGAATCCGTGGCTCTTGGCGATTTCGGCCAGCCAGATGCCGCGCTCTCGCAGTTCCTCCGACTCGACGCCCTCGGGCATCAGGATCACTCGGCTGCGGTCAGCCTGAATCCGCTTCAGCATCGGTTCAATCTCGTCGAGATCCTTGGAATCCACCACCACGAATTTGAGCTGGTAAGGGTACGCCGCCATGAGCCGGCACAAGATATCCGGTTGGAATCGCAGCCGTTCATGCTGGAGCGCCAAGCGGCCTTCGGGTGTCGAATTGGAGAGCTTGGGACTGATGCTCATCAAATCGCACGCCACGGGCACGAACACCGTACCCGCGGTTTCGATGGTGATGTGCAGGCTGCGGGCGCGCAGTTGCTCCGTGAGGGCCACGATGTCCGGCGCGATCATGGGCTCGCCACCAGTCACGACAACGTGCCGTGCGGGGTGCGCGCCCACCTGTTCGAGAATCTCCTCTAGCGAGAGCTCATCGCCTTCCGGCTGCCACGAAGTGTACGGCGTATCGCACCACGAGCAGCGCAGGTTGCAGCCGCTCGTGCGCACGAACACCGACGGCACGCCGATCAGCGAGCCCTCGCCTTGAATCGAAAAGTAGATTTCGGCGATCTTCATAGTGCAGGTGTTAGCTGCTAGGTTCCAGGTGTTAGCTAACACCTAGAACCCAAAAACCTGGTTCAACGGGTCCCTCACACCCGCCTCTTCAAATCCCTTGCGGCGCAGCAGGCAGGAATCGCACTGGCCGCAAGGGCGCCCGGATTCATCGGGATCGTAGCAACTATGCGTCAGGCTGAAGTCGAGGCCTAACTGCGCTCCCAGTTTTACGATCTCAGCTTTTGATAAGCAGATCAACGGGGTGTGAATCTTCAGGCCCATGCGCCCCTCCACGCAGGCTTTGGTTGCGAGATTGGCCATGCACTCGTAGGCTTCGATATATTCGGGGCGGCAGTCGGGGTAGCCGGAGTAATCCAGCGCATTCACACCGATGAAAATGTTGGGGGAGCCCAGCACTTCGGCCCACGCCAGCGCCAGCGAGAGAAAAACAGTGTTGCGCGCGGGCACGTAAGTGACGGGGATCTCGGCGGTCATTTGGCTGGCCGAGCGTCCTTTCGGAACCGCCAGGTCGCTGGTGAGAGCGGATCCGCCAAACACACGCAGGTCGATGGGCACTACCAGATGTTGCGCGGCGCCCAGGCTCAGCGCCACGCGCGCAGCCGATTCGAGTTCCACGCGATGCCGCTGGCCGTAATCGAACGACAGCGCATAGCACTCGAAACCCTGGCTCCGCGCCAGAGCCAGGCAAACCGAGGAATCGAGACCGCCGCTCAACAGGCAGACGGCTTTAAACGCGCTGCTCATGTTTAAACGCGCTGCTCGCGAGGCAATTTCAACGCCAGGAAGAACCCAGCCACCGGAAACACTACCAGCCCGATGAACGCCGTCTGCATCGAGAAAAGGTCCGAGATCCATCCGGTCAGCGGAATGAACAGTATGCCGGATGTGCCCCACGCGAAGCCCATCAAGAGGGCGGATACCGTCCCGGTTTGGGTGGGTGCGAGTTGCTGGCCCATCAGGACATTGACGGGAGTCGTAAACAGCAGGATCAGGCCGCCCACTACCAGGCTGATGGTGGAGACGATCCCGGTGGTGAAGACGAACGCGGCAAGAAACGGGACCGAGCCGATCATCGAGATGAGGATCACGCGCCGGCCGCCAAACCGGTCGGCGAGATTCCCGCCCAGAAAGCCGCCTAGCGCGCCGAACCCCAGGTACAGCGTGAGGTGGAGGCTGGAATTTGCGAGCGAATAGCCGCGCTGCGTGTGCAGATACAGCGGCAAAAACTGCGTGAACGTGACCTGCACGATGGAGCGGATGAACACCAGGAAGAACAGAATGGTCATGGGCTTCCTGACCGCGTGGAGCGACGCCCAGTCGAAGCGGGGCCGCTTTTGCGCATCGCGGGCGGGCGGCCGCAGAAACGCCAGCAGTACGAGCGAGAGTGCGATACCGGGCAGAGCGGCCCACGAGGTTTGTGGAAGGCCCACGCGCACGGCCACGGCTGAGAAAAACGAGGGGCCCAGTGCCAGGCCCAGCGTGCCGGAACTGATGAAGATAGCCATGGCGCGGCCGCGGTGCTGTTCGATGCCCTCGGTGGCGCGCGAGGCGGCCTGAGGGTGAAACGACGCGATGCCGGCTCCGCCCAGGAACACCATCGCGAGCAGTGCGGGGTAACCTGGCGCCCAGCCGAGTGCCGAGATGAAAATTCCCGCTACTGCGGGAGCCAGAGCCGTGAACAGGCGCGAATGGAACCGGTCGGAGAGATATCCGTACGCGGGCTGCAACACGGAGGAAGAAAACGAGAGAACTCCCGCTAGAATGCCGGCCTCGGTGAAGTTCATGTGGAACTGGTCGACGAGCAGCGGCTGCAGTGCACCCAACGCGCCGGAGTACAGGTCGATAAAAAAATGGCCAAGGCAGAATAGGAGGAAGGTGAGGAAAGTTGCCCGCACTAACGGGGCGAGCGCTGCCTGGGGCGTCGATTCGAGCAGACCTGTCTTGGGAGGCATGCCGCGGGTGTCTTGCTCATTATATCTGTGTGTTTGTTGCCGCGCGGCATCGTTCGGCGCACCCCGCCAATGTGCGATGTTGGTCTCATGGGAGCCAGAGGCCCGAGAGATTCGCCGCTGCGGGTGGCCTTCATCACGTCGACTCCCCTCAATGTGCGTGAGGGGAGCGGCACATTCGTCGCCATCAAGACGCTGGCCGATGCATTGAAAACGATGGGCGTCCAAATCGATCTGGTTGCGCCCAAGAAACATCTGCCCGTCAAAACCGCGGAACGCCTGCTGTTCAATGCCGGTTTGCGTTTCCGGCGATGGGACCCCTATGACGTCACGGTGGGCTTTGACCTCGACGGCTACCGGATTGCGGGTCGCACCGGACGCCCACATCTGGCTTCGATCAAGGGAGTAATCGCCGACGAGATGCAATACGAGCGCGGTTTGGCGCGCGCGACCATGTCTCTGCAGGCGCGGCGCGAAGCCCATAACGTCCGCCACGCGGACCGTATCGTGACCACCAGCCACTATTCGGCCGGCCGGCTGATGCACTTCTACGGTCTCGAACAGCGGCCCGCCGTGATTCCGGAGCTGATCGATCTGGCTCGGTGGCGCGAGGTGTTTCGGCTGGAAGGCGGCGTGCCCGATGCGGGGCGCTTTGTCGTCCTCTGCGTTTGCCGGCTCTACCGGCGGAAGCGCGTAGATCTGTTGCTACGTGCGGTGGCGGAGTTGAAGCCGCGTATTCCTCAGCTTCATGTGCGGATTGCCGGCGAAGGCCCGGAGAGCAAAGGTCTCGAGCGCTTGCGGCAGTCGCTCGGGCTCGGCGAAGACGTGACGTGGCTGGGAACTCTCGACCGGCAAGCGCTTGCCCGCGAGTACAACCGCTGCAACGTGTTCTGTCTGCCGAGTGTGCAGGAGGGTTTCGGGATCGTATTTCTGGAAGCCATGGCGGCAGCCAGACCCATCGTCGCGGCGCGCGCTGCGGCGGTGCCCGAGGTGGTTCCGCACGCTCTACTGGTAGAGCCGGACAGCCACCAGGCGCTGGCCGCGGGAATCGAATCACTCTACCGGCAGCCTGATGCGCGCGGCGCCATTGCGGCCGCCGGAGTGGCCGGGGTCCAGCAGTTTGACGCGCCGCGAGTGGCCCGGCAATTCCTCGCCGAGTTGGAACATTTGGTCGTGCCCGCCGAATCCGCCCGCCTCTACAATAGTTCGTGATGAGCAAACGGGCCGGCTGGGCCCTCACCATAGCGGCGCTTGCAATCTTCCTCCTGCTGAACCGGGCGGCCTACAAGGGCTTTTTCCAGGATGACGACCTCGATACGTTGGGCTGGGCCCGCGGCGTTTCCGCCAGCGAGTTTCTGGAATATCTGGCCACACCGCGTCTGTCTCCTGCTAACTTTCGCCCGGTCGGAGCATTCTATTACCACGCGCTCGAGAATGCGTTCGGCCTCGATTTCCCCAAATATGTTGCCGTCTTGCACGCCCTGCACTTCCTCAACATCTGGCTGGTATGGCTGCTCATCCGCAAGCTCGGCATCGGGCCGCTGGGAGCCGCGGCGGGCGCCTTCTTCTTCGGCTATCATGCCGCGCTGATCGATGCGTGGTGGAAACCGATGTATGTTTTCGACATTCTTTGCGCCACCTTCTCTCTGCTCGCCGTCTTGCTTTACGCCTGCGATCGCTGGATCCTCAGCCTGATTTCATTCTGGCTGGCGTATAAATCCAAAGAGCTCGCCGTCATGCTGCCAGCGATGCTGGCCTGCTACGAGCTGTGGTTGGGGCAGCGGCGCTGGAAACGGCTGATCCCCTTTTTTGCCGTGTCGCTGCTGTTCGGCGTGCAGGCTGCCGTGCTTCCGGTGCACAGGGGAACCCGGTATGAGATGCAACTGGGGCTGGGCGCGCAAGCCGGCACGATTCGATTTTATTCATCGCAACTCTTTCTGCTGCCGTACGCCGGGTTGCTGTTGCTTGCTCTGCCGTTGTTCATTCGCGACCGGCGGCTTTGGTTCGGCCTGGCGGCGATGTGCCTGTTGTTGATTCCGCTACTGCTGTTGCCGGGACGTCTGTACGCGGTTTATTGGTATGTTCCGCTGGCGGGCGCGGCCCTCATGCTGGCGAGCCTCGCCGATGGCCATTATCGCTGGGCCACGTTGCTGCTGCTGGTCCTGTGGATTCCCTGGGACTTCGTTTATTTCCGCGAACTGCGCCGGATCAATCTGCAGCGTGAGCTAAGAAATCGCGCTTACGTCGGGGCCATCGAAAACTTCGCCCGGCTCAATCCCAGCCCGCGCCTGTTTGTATACGACGCTCTACCGGAGGAGTTTCACGACTGGGGAGTCGTAGGAGCGCTGCGAACTGTCTATCGGAATACCACAATCACTGCACAGCACATCGATTACCCAGGCTCGGTGGAACTCATTCAAAAAGGCGACGCGGCCTGGCTGCACTGGAACCGCCGCGATGGCCGGCTCGACATCGTGCAGCATGCGCCAGGACCCGCTTTGCCATATCTCCGCATGGATATCACCACGCCCGCGGGACAGTTGATCGACGGCTGGTATGCGCTGGAAGACGACTTCCGGTGGATGAAGCCCGATGCCAGAGCCGTCGTGCTCCGGCCCGCGAGCGCGCGCAATTTTGAAGTCGTTGCCTGCGTGCTTCCGGAGCAGATCGGCAGGGGGCACGCCATCTCGTTGCGTGTGCTGCTGAACGCGCAGCCACTCCGCCAGCACGATTTCACCGTTCCAGGATGCCAATCCGTCGAGTGGCCGGCGCCGCCAGGACCCGCCGGGAATGTCAAAGTCGAGTTTCACATCGCACCTCCCTACATACCCCCTCAACCGGATTCGCGCATCCTCGGCATTACGATGAAATCGTTCGGATTTACTTCTTGATGACGGCACACCAACATCTCTCTTTCGGGAAACTCCAGTGAAGATCCCCAAGCTCCGCTGGATCATCGCCATCCTGCTGTTCTTGTCGACGATGATCAACTACGCGGACCGCCTGGCGCTTTCGATCGTATCGCGCGACCTGAGGACTGAGTTCCACATGACCGAGCAGGACTACTCCTACGTGATCACGGCCTTCTTCGTGGCCTACGCCGTCATGTACGCGGGCTCGGGATATCTGGTGGACCGGCTGGGCACACGGCGCGGGTTCGCGCTCTTCATCTCGACTTGGTCGATTGCAGCCGTGCTGCACGCCGTGGTCGTGGGCAGGTGGTCGTTGACCGCTGTCCGTTTCCTTCTCGGCTTGGGCGAACCGGGAAATTGGCCGGCGGCGGCCAAAGCAGTTGGCGAATGGTTTCCGCCGCATCAGCGGGCGCTCGGGGTCGGGATCTTCAATGCGGGGTCGTCGCTGGGATCGGCCATCGCGCCGCCCATGGTGGCGTACCTGACGTTGCGTTACGGCTGGCGGTTCGCATTCCTGTTCACCGGAGCGCTCGGCCTGGCTTGGCTCGCGGCGTGGCTGTTCTTCTATCAGCCGCCGCACCGGAACCGCCTGCTGTGCGCCGAAGAATATGCCGTCATCAAAGACCAGGTCGAACCGCCGGAAGAAGCCACCGCCGTTCGCTCGAAGATCGACTGGCGAAAAGTGATCCGCATGCGCGAGTGCTACACGCTGATTCTGGCCCGATTCTTCACCGACCCGGTGATCTACTTCATCATCTTCTGGCTGCCGGAATACTTGAGAAAGGAGCGCGGCTTCGATCTCAAGATGGTGGGCGACTACGCCTGGGTGCCGTTCACCGTAGCCGGCGGCGGATACTTTTTCGGAGGCTGGCTTTCAGGCCGGCTGATGCGCGCTGGATGGAAACTGCCGGATGCGCGGAAGTTCGTCATGCTGTTGGGCGCCTTGATCATGCCCACGGCGATCCTGGCGCCGCTCGTGCCCCAGGCATGGATGGCCATCGCCGCCACCTGTTGCATCACAACCGGCCACGCGTTTTTTGTCTCCAACATTCAGACGCTCCCGACCGATCTGTTCCGCGGCAACGAGGTGGGGACCGCATCAGGATTTTCGGGAATGGGCGGCGCGATCGGCGGCATCCTGGCGAACATCGGCACCGGGTACATCGTCCAGCATTTTTCCTACGCGCCGGTGTTTTTTATGGCGGGTCTGATGCACCCGCTCTCGGTTGGCCTGGTGTACTGGCTTCTGCCCAACCGGTATTTCGCGAAAGCAGGCTGAACGAGGTTGCTGAAAAACGCTCTCGTAGATGCGGAGCAGTTACCGAGCCGCGCGCGTAAGCAAGCGATACTTAAAGTGAGTTTTCCAGCGGCCTCTGAAAGCTTGGCCCCACGACTATGGAAAGATCTGGTGGAACCGCGAGCCCTGCCGGACGATGGTCTGATTCCGCTCGGGCCCGGTAGAAATACATCCGGCTTCGATGCCTGTCCGATTCTCTAGAAAGGTCAGATAGTCCTTCGCTCTTTGGGGCAGGTCTTCGTAACGTGAGATGCCGGCGGTAGAAGAGCGCCATCCCGGCAGGCACTCGTACACCGCTTCGGCAGCCTCGAGGCCGGCGATCGTGGCGGGCATCTCCGTCACTTCGTGCCGCCCCGTGCGATACGCCACGCAGACCGGGATTTTCTCCAGCTCGTCAAGCACATCGAGTTTGGTGACGACCATGGAATCGATGCCGTTGAGCATGCCCGAATAGCGAGCCAGAGGGATGTCGAACCACCCGCAACGGCGCGGGCGTCCGGTCACCGAGCCGAATTCGTTGCCGCGCTGGCGGATCTGATCGCCCATAGCGTCGAGCGCTTCGCTCGGAAACGGTCCGCCGCCTACGCGTGTGGTGTAGGCTTTGGCCACTCCCACAATCGCGTGGATTCGCGTCGGCGGCACCCCTGTACCGGTGCAGGCTCCGCCCGCGGACGCGCTCGAAGACGTGACGAACGGGAACGTGCCGTGATCCAGATCGAGCATGGTCCCCTGAGCGCCTTCGAACATGACGCTCTTGCCCGCGCGGATGGCGTCATTCAGCAGGCGCGCGGTGTCCGAGACCATGGGCCGGATGCGATCGGCGAAACCTTCGTAGTCAGCCCGGATCCGTGCCAGATCCAGCTCTTGAGCAATGCCGAACGCCTTGGCGACAGTTTCCTTTTCCGCGGCCCGGGCCTCGAACAGCGCACCGAACCGCTCCCGATCGAGCAGATCGGCCATGCGAATCCCGCGGCGGCCGGCTTTGTCCTCGTAGCATGGACCGATGCCCCGCAAGGTGGTGCCAATCGCGTCCAGCAGCCGCTCCATGGTGCGGTGATACGGAAACAGCACGTGCGCGCGATTGCTGATGGCGAGCTGGGTTTTGACGTCCACGCCCACCGCTTCGAGCGACTGCATCTCAGCGAGCAGCGCCGCCGGGTCTACCACCAGGCCGTTGCCGATCACCGCCCGCTTTCCAGGGTGCAGAATCCCGGACGGAATCAGCTTCAACACGAACTTCTTGTCCCCGATTTGTACGGTGTGGCCGGCGTTATGCCCGCCCTGGTAGCGCGCCACGATGTCGAAGCGTTCACAAAACAGGTCGACGATCTTGCCCTTGCCCTCGTCGCCCCACTGCGCGCCCAAGATAATAACGTTACTCATGACCAAACCCGATCATTGTAGCGCGTGGCGAGCGTCCACGCCCGTAATCGGTAGGTAACACGCGCCCAGCTCCAGGAGCGGCATTGGCTCCCAGCCGCCTGTGTTACGCTGCGAGCATGCAGCTTTGCGAGGTGTATCAGAAACTCGGAGAAGCAGGTTTCGCACAAATCGTTCGTGGGATTTCGCTGGGGAAGCTGAAGACCTATCAGCTCTACGACGCGTTGAAGACGCGAACTCATCTCGTGAAACTCAACACCGAGCACCTGCGCAAAGCCACCCCCCGTTTGTGGGAGCGCATCAACGAGAACGACGAAGAATTCGCCAAGGATTTCGCACAGGCCGTGCTGGTCTCGCATCTGGACATGATTGCCGCGGTGCTCGAGTTTTTGGGCATTCCCAACCAGAACGGATTTTTTGAGAAAGACATCGATGCCAGCCACTATTTGACCGAAGGTTGGGCTGCGCGCGCTTTCGAGAAATTTCGCGGATCGTATCCCGAGCCGTTGCTGCTGTTTTATTTGAATCACCTCGCGTGGGAAATGAAGGTTGCAGAACAGCCGTTCGCTCCGGTTGCATAGCGGGTGCGGGCTTATCGTCCCCATAAAAGTTTTTTCTCGGAAGAAGACCGAGGCTTTGATAAAATAGGCAGGAAGGCAAAGAAGGGGGAATCTTCAATGACCAGAAAGCATCACACCATTTACTCCGATCCCACGGGCGCCGCCGCTGCTGCAAGTCCCGTCAAACGCCGCGCAACGCGCACCAAGAGCTCGGAATTTTCAACTCCTGAGATGTCCTCCGCGGATTCGAAGCGCACGGCCATGCCGGAAACGACCGTTGCCCAGGAGGCCATAGCCCGCCTTGCGTATTCGTATTGGGAAGCACGAGGGTTTACCGGCGGATCGGCTCAAGAAGACTGGCTTCGGGCCGAGCAAGAAATTCGCGATGGCAAAGCGGAAAGCGCGCTAGCGTAATCGCAGACTCATTTGTACTTCCGAAGCACGGCCAGAAGCCGTCCCTGTATCTGGACTTCCGACGCCGGCACAAAGATCGGCTGAAGCGATGAGTTGGCCGGCTGCAGACGGATGCGGTCGCCGGCCTCGCGGTAGATCCGTTTGAGCGTGGTTTCCACGCCGGAAACCAGCGCGACCACGATATCCCCGTCCCGAACGTCAGCGGTGCGTTCCACCAGAATCATGTCGCCGTCGCAGATGTGATCTTCAATCATCGAATCGCCGCGGACTTCCAGGGCGTATGTGTCCCGGTTGCCCGCAAAGTCGGCGAAGCTGAGCGTCGCGCGCTGCTCAATCGCCTCCACCGGCCGGCCGGCCGCAATTCTCCCCAACAGCGGCACCTCCAGTTCCCGCTGACGCCGGTGCTCCTGCACGTATCGAGGACCCAGATCGAGCGAGCGGCTGCGGTTGAATCCACGTTTGAGGTAGTTTTTGGCTTCGAGCGCGGAAATGTGCTTGTGGACGGTGGCGAGCGACGCGAGGTTGAGCCCGTGCGCGATCTCCTCATAGCTGGGACTGTAGCCATTGTCGTCGACGAACTTCGCGATGAAATCAACGACTTCCTTCTGCCGCTTGGTGAGTGCCATTTGAAATGATTATGGGCGAACAAAAGGGGAAAAAGCAAGGGGTAAATTGAAGCTGCTCTTCACTTAGCGTACATCGCGATGATCCGTTCGATGGCGCGGCGGCAGACGGCGCAAAAGCCGACTTCGTCGCGCGTGAACATGATGCAGTCCTGCTGAGGCCGGTGATAGCCGTGCGACTGGTACTCGGCACCCTCAAAAGCCCCGATTTTGCTAGCACTTGGGCCTGAGGCGAGGAGCCGGGTGTCGTGGCCGCGTTCCTCGGCGAACAGCGCCTCCATCTCCTCTTCGGGACGGTGCTGCGCGCGGATCTGACGGCGGCGCTCCTGGATCTGCTTCTCCATCTGCTCGAATTCCTGCTTGGGCCAAGGCGTGGGAAGCTCGACGCCTGGGCTCAGCAGTTGATGCCATTTCGCGGCAAGCGGGTCGGCGGTGGCGTTGGGCGCCCACGGTTCGGGCCGTTTCGCGTCGCTCGAGTAAGCCACGTCAGAGGTGTAATATTCGTCCGCCAATCCTGCGAAATGGTGCCCGAATTCGTGTACGAAAACATACGGTGTGAACGCATTATCGGCGGCCACGGTCGCAAACGAGTTGAAAATTCCGCCGCCGCCGTATTTGCGGCCGTTCACCACGATTTCAATGAACTCGTACGGCGCTGCCGACGCGATTTCCCGCAGCCGTTTGTTATCGAAGGTGAGAATGTAGCGCTCCGACCCGAAGGCATCATAAGAGGCGCCGAGCGGCGAACGGCGGTAGACGGCATCGGAGGGGCGCGACACGCCGCTCTCTTCCGCTGGAGTGTCGATGGCCCAGACGTTGAAGTCCTGCCGGTGTTCCTTGAAAGGCGATGCCGCGAACAGCAATTCGGCGGTGCGGCGCGCATCGCGATGCCACTTGTCCACCTCCGCCGCCGTGTATCCATCGCCGAGCAGCAAGAGGTCGACCTTGTCCCGAGGCGCACCGTTCTCGATGACCGCCCAGACTTTCACTTTCGGCGGACCGCTCCGGTCGATGGCGGGATCTGACGGGTCGATCATCACCGACCACAGGTCACGAAACTCGTTGGCCGGCCCGCGGCTCTGGATCACCAGTCGCACGGGTGATGCGGGCGCCGGAAAGCGGACGCTCTCGTGAAAGGCGCGCCGCAACTGCTTGGCCTCGTCGGTTTCCTGCCATTCGCCGAAAACACTGGCGAAACCGCGGGAATAGATGACGCGCCGCGAGGCGCGATCCAGCACCTGAAAACGGTATGGGCCGAGATTGGTCTCATCGATCCAGCGGTCGAGCGGCCCCGGCCAGTCGCCCTCCAGCGAGATACCGTCGAGCGCGAACTGCTCTTCAGAAGCAGCGCCCGTGTGCACGTAATCGACCCGCAGGATGCGCGGGCTAGGGGACTCGGCCGACGCTGAGACTGCCGCGGCAGCCAGTAGAACAAACAGGCAGCGCATAGTCTCTAGTGAACCACGTGCCCGCCCGCGATGGTCGAGACCGCGAATTCCTGCGCCACCCGTTGAGAGACGAACGGAAGAATTTCGGTCTGCTTGCTGTTGTCGACCGTGAAAACCGCCAGGATGTACTCCGCGCCATTGGGCAGCCGGATGTAGGCGGTGTCGTGGCGCGTGTCTGAAGTCCAGCCGGCCTTGGAGTAATATTGCGAGCCCGGCGGCAGCGACTTTCCCGTGTATGCGGTAGCTTGATCGTCCGGATCTTCCGATTTGGCGAAGGGATCGCGATGCAGCAGACTCACCATCTGTCGCGTGCCCTCTGGGGATGCGGCGCGTCCGGTCACGATCTCGTACCACAGCCGCGCGACGGCGTCAGTGGTCAGCTTGTTGCGGTTTTCGAAGTCCGGCCCCAGACCCTGGCGCTCGCGACCGTAAGGGCCCTCGCACCACGTTTTCTGATTGACGTTGATCTTGTCGTAGCCGAGCGCCGCAAAGTAGTGGTTGATCCAATTGCGCTTGTCCATCCAGTCGCGGAGCGCGGCCTCGCCGAGTTCAGGACCGCTTGTCGTGCCGCTGAGCATGTCGACCACAAAGTGCGTCGCGTCGTTCGAGGAGTCGACGATCATGTCGTGCAGGGCGCGCTCAAGCTCGGGAGTCCGCTGGAGGATGCCCTCCTCCATCTGGTGATGGGCGGCAACCAGATAGAACAGCTTGACCACGCTCGCCGGATACGTGGGCTCCTGGCCCCGGTAGCTTGCGCGGACGGGATTTTTCGGATCGGCAAGATCGATGATGGTGATGGAGATTTTGTCCGCGGTAAGGCCGCCCTTTCCGAAGCGATCCACGGCGGAAGCCGCGACGTCGCGCACGAGTTTGTCGAGCCGGTCGGCGTTGCGAAAAACAGGTTGCCCGGCGGCGAAAGCCAACGTCGGGATGGCGAGGAACAGGGATAAGTAATTCATTCTTCCCTCTTGAAGCAGATTACGCGCTACAAACCGTAGTGTTCCGGGTTGCGGCCGATGAGCATGACGGCGATGACTTTGGGCACGTATTCGCGCGTTTCCGGAGGCACGGCTCGAGCGCGGTACAGGTACCAGAAGTTTCGCTGCTTAATTGGGTCGTTGACCTTGCGGATGGCGGTCTTGACCTTCGCCGGACCCAGGTTGTACGCCGCCAGGGCCAGCATGACGGAACTGCCGGCGCCGAAATCCAGAATCAGGTCGCGAATATACTTGCACGCGGCGCGCGTACACTTGGCGGTGTCCAGCCGCTCATCCACGCCGTTGCCCACTCTCAATCCGTACCCTCTGGCTGTGACGGGCGTGAACTGCCAAAGGCCAACCGCGCCGGCCGAGCTGACACTGCCGCTCGTGAGCGCACTTTCAACCAATACGATGTAAGCCAAGTCGGGCGGCAGATTGTTCTCCTCGAAAATCCGGCGCATCACATCCATCTGCTTGCTGGCTTGGCCCAACGCGCGTTCCATGTTCGAGCGGTCGGGTCCCTGATTTTGTTCGATGAAGTGCTTGACGCTGGCCACAAACTCCGGCGGGATGCTGTATGTTTCGGCGCCGAACTCTTTCATCAAAGTGCGGATTTCGTGTTTGATAGCTTCCTCGTGTTCGAATGAAGCCACGCGGTAGAGGAGGTTGCTCTGCAACGCCACGGCCTCGTCTTGATATTGGTCGAGCTGGTCAATGAGCTGATCGGTCTCGGGGGCGTCCTCCTTCGCGTGTGCCAGCATGACTTCCACCTGCTGGATCTGCCCGTCGATTTGGCCTTTTTCTTTCTTGAGCCCTTGGATCTTCCAGAAGCCGTATGCGCTGGTGCCGGCCAGGGCGCACACAAGCACGGCGATGACCGCCTTGAATTTCCGGCCGGTCCGGTGCAGTGCGGTGTCCAGCATCTGGCGCATGATGACAACCGTGGAATCGCCGGTACCCATGCGCCGCGCCACACGGGCTCGCTCGACAGCTTCGGAAAGCAGGTCATCATGAACCTTGCTCATGCCAACCGGCTCGGTCTCTTCTTCGGGAGCGATAACCAGGGGAGCCGAGGGAGCCAGGATGGTTTGATTCAAGTCGACCGGTGGGGCATCCTCCAGGACGAAACTCAGCTCCGGACCATCAGCGCCCATGCGGATGACGCATGGGGGGTCGAGCAACACTTCTTCGGCAACGCGCTGGCCGTTCAGGTAGGTTCCGTTGGTGCTGTTGAGATCGCAGAGGCGGTATGTCGTACCTTGTTTACGGATCTCGACGTGGTGCCCCGATACGATGGCTGCATCGGTGATGATGACGTCGTTTTCGGCGCTGCGGCCGATGCGCGTGACGTCATCCCGCAGCGAGTGACGCGTGCCCGCCAGCCGCCCCGACTTATGAACCAGCCATGCGTTCAGGTTGGCGTTTTCCACCCAGAACGAAATATATCAGAAAGGTTAAGGCCGCGAATACACGCGAATATTGAAAAATGGGGACACGCGGCTAGAACTGTACATCTTTGATGTGCGTGGCGATAAACCAGGAGTTGCCGGACGGATCCTTTACGTGCGCGAAACGATCGCCATAAGGCTGGTCCGCCGGCTCGGAGATGGACGTGGCGCCCGCCTGGATCGCCTGGGCATAGACGGCATCCGCATCCGCCACGTAAAGATGGATTCCCGTGGGCATGGGCTCATAGGGGCCATGCGCCTCGCCCATCTCGAGGATCGAATCGCCGATCTGAATCTTGGCGTGCGCAATGGTCCCTTCGGGCGATTCGTGGCGCGCCGCTTCTTCGGCATTGAACGCACGCTTCAGAAATTCGATCATTTCCCCCGTTCCCGTCGGATGCAGGTAAATGTTGACGGTACGAAGGCCCTCGGGAATGAATTTGCCCTCACCCGCCAGCTTATGCGTGGCGATGTACCAATAGTTACCGAAGGGGTCTTTCACCCCGGCCTCACGGTCGCCGTATGGCTGATCCACGGGCTCGTGGGTGGAGGTAGCGCCCGCCTGGATCGCGCGCTGGTAAACCGCGTCGGCGTCGCTGACGTACAGATGGATCGCCGTGGGCCTCGGCGGATACTGTTCGTTGGCGTCGGCCAGCTCCACGGGTGAGTCGCCGATCCTGACCTCGGCATGCATGATCTTGCCGTCGGGCTTGGGCACGCGGAGCCTCTGCTCCGCGCCAAAGGCTTGTTTCATGAACTCGAGGAACCGGTCCGCCCCTTCCACGATGAGATAGGGTGTGAGGCTGTGAAATCCCTGCGGGATCGGGTTGACTGCCGCGGCTGCCATAGATGCTTTCCTTTCCAAGTCGGATTTAAGACGTGCTCTGAAACTTTCGCGCGGAAGATCACGCAACTCTGCGGCCACGCCCACGAGTGATTCGAGGCGTGGGTCGACGGCCGGGCGCGGGGCCGTAGCGCCGGCCAGCATCGCCTGGATCGCCTGGTCGAGCTGATCGATGAGAGACGGCTTAGCCATGGGCGCCCCCCATGCGCTCTCGCAGATTCTCGAGGGCTCGCAACTGAAGCTGTTTCACGGCGCCTTCGCTGCGCCCGAGTTCCTCGGCTACTTCACGCGTACTTTTTTGCTCCACAAATCTTCGAATGATGACGCGGCGCTGATCTGGCGGAAGACTGTCGACGAGCTGGTAGAGCATCGCGTGTTGTTCGATTTCATCCAGACTCGCCTGATCCGTGGCGTCCCGCCTGGGATCCACGTCTTCCTTGGACACACTCTGCCACCGGTCCACGATCGCGTTGGCAGCCATCCGGTACAGCCACGCTGCAAAGGGCGCGCCGCGCCACTGGAAGCGCTGAATATTGGCCAACGCTTGGTGAAACACCTCTGACGTCAGGTCCTCCGCCTCTTCGCGGTTGCGAACCCGCCGGGCGATGAACGCATACACCCGTTCGAAGTTAAGCTCGTAAAGCTCGGCGAAGCGGCGAGGATCTCGCTGGGCGGCTTCGATCAGAAGCCGTTCGTCAGTCGGGTTGTCGTCAGCCTCTAACAATGGTCGCCCATGCGCCATCTTCTAACAGGTATAACCGGCTGGCAGGGTCAAAAGTTACGGTGGTCTCCCGGCATATCCCTTTTAGGAGATTGGCGGTGGACAGCTACTGTGGAAGAATGGAGGTTCGCGATTCAGATCGCCGCATTTTCCGGGAGGGGGGACCCTACGCCAATTGCAGAAACGGAGAAGCCGCTGCCGGCGGCGGTGAAGGACAACCGGGACAAGCTGCTGGAACGCGCCATGTCCCGCCACCAATACTCGGGCGATGCGCTGATTGAAGTTCTGCACACCGCCCAGGAACTCTACGGATTTCTTTCCCCGGAGCGCCTGAAGACGATCGCGCGCAAGCTGCGCCTGCCGCCGAGCCGCGTGCTGGGTGTGGCGAGCTTCTACCATTTCTTTTCGCTCGAACCCAAGGGCGAGCACACCATGGTGGTGTGTCTCGGAACAGCCTGCTACGTGGCCGGAGCGCTGGGCCTGGTGGAAGTGCTCCAGCGCCGCTGCGGCGCAGGTTCCAAAGTCAGCGTGCAGACGGCCCGCTGTATCGGCTCGTGTGGCCTGGCGCCGGCGGTGATCGCAGATGGAAAGATCCTGGCGCGCGTGACCAAAGCGAGCCTGGGAGCTGAACTGGACCGGATAGGCTGACATGACTATCGAAGAGCTGAACCAAACACAAGCCGACGAAACGGCGCGCCAGCAGGCGTTGGACGAGCGCATTTACTGCTGCACGGCTGCCGGTTGCATCTCGTGCGGCGCTGAGGGCTTGCGCAACGCCATCACCGAGCAGGTCAAGTCGCAGGGGCGCTTAGACAAAGTGGAAGTGTGCGGCACCGGTTGCATGGGAATGTGCAGCCGCGGGCCGCTGGTGATGGCGGCGTCGGGCACTGCGCTTTACGGCAACGTCACGCCGTCTGACGCTCCGGCTCTGGCGAGCGGAAACCCGCTTGATCGCCGCCCGCTAGCGGATCGCCAAATCGATTTGAATGCGCCATTCTTCACTCAGCAGGTGCGCATCGTGCTGGCCAACAGCGGGCGCGTGGATCCGGAGAAGCTCACGGACTACATTGCTGCCGGAGGTTACCAGTCGCTCGCCCGCGCGCTCACCGAGCTGAAGCCGCCCGAGGTGATCGAGGAGGTCAAGACCAGCGGCTTGCGCGGGCGCGGCGGCGCGGGCTATCCCACCGGTCTCAAGTGGGAGCTGGTTTCCAAGCAGATCTCGCCCACCAAATACATCGTGTGCAACGCCGACGAAGGCGATCCGGGCGCGTTCATGGATCGCAGCGTGCTGGAGGGCGATCCCCATCGCGTGCTGGAGGGCATGGCGATTGCGGGCTATGCCGTGGGCGCGCAGCAAGGCTACATTTACGTGCGCGGCGAATATGGGCTGGCCATCCAGCGCCTGCAAACGGCCATCAAACAGGCCGAGCGCGAGCACTTGCTGGGCTCGCGCATTCTGGAGAGCGGGTTTGGGTTTCGCATCGACTTGCGCATCGGCGCGGGCGCGTTTGTGTGCGGCGAAGAAACCGCACTGATTGCGTCCATCGAGGGCAAGCGCGGCCAGCCGCGACAACGCCCGCCGTACCCGCCGGAAAGCGGCCTGTGGAACCAGCCCACGCTGATCAACAACGTGGAGACGTTCGCCAACATCCCGCCCATCATCGAAAAAGGCGGCGCCTGGTTTGCGTCGATCGGCACGCCCTCGAGCAAGGGGACCAAGGTGTTCGCGCTGGCCGGCAAGATCGCCAACACGGGTTTGATCGAAGTCCCCATGGGGACGGCGCTGCGCACGATTCTCTTCGATATCGGCGGCGGCATTCCGGAGGGCAAGTTCAAAGCGGCCCAGACCGGCGGCCCTTCCGGCGGATGCATTCCCGAGCAGTTTCTGGACACGCCGGTAGATTACGAATCGCTGGCGCGCATCGGGTCCATCATGGGCTCCGGCGGACTGATCGTCATGGACAACGCCTCCTGCATGGTCGACGTCGCGCGATTCTTTATGGAATTCTGCATGGACGAATCGTGCGGCAAATGCATCCCTTGCCGTGCGGGCACCGTGCAGATGCACGATATTCTGCGGCGTATGACGCTGGGCGACGCGAGCGAGGACGATCTCGCCATGCTCGAAGAACTGTCCGGGTTGTTGCGGGAGACCAGCCTGTGCGGGCTGGGGCAGACGGCTCCCAATCCGGTGATGAGCACGCTGCGTTATTTCCGCCAGGAATACGAGGCGCATATCCGGGAGCGGCGCTGTCCCGCGGGACACTGCCGCATTGAGGCGGGGGTGCCGGCATGAGCGTCAAGACACTGGAGATCGACGGCAAGATGTTAACCGGCGTCGCCGGCGAGACTATTTTCAGTGTGGCCTGGAACAAGGGCATCCGCATCCCCCGTCTCTGCCACATCGGTGGCATTTCGGACGTCGGAGCGTGCCGACTGTGCCTGGTGGAGATCGAGGGTCAGAAAAAGCTGCAGGCATCCTGTCTCACGCCCGTGGAAGAAGGGATGGTGGTGCACACCGATACGCCGAAACTGCGGGCGCACCGCCGGCTGATTGTCGAGCTGCTGTTCGCCGAGCGCAATCATATCTGCTCGGTGTGTGTGATGAATGGCGACTGTGAGTTGCAGGAACTGGCCACGGAATTGGGCATCGATCACGTGCGCGTGCGCTATCAGTTCCCGTCGCTGCCCGTGGATCTGACGCACGAGCGCTTCGGCCTGGACCATAACCGCTGCATCCTGTGCACGCGCTGCATTCGCGTGTGCGACGAAGTGGAGGGCGCGCATACCTGGGATATGCTCGGGCGCGGCACGAACTCGCGCGTGATCTCCGATCTCGGGGAGCCCTGGGGCGCGTCCGACAGTTGCACGAGCTGCGGGAAGTGCGTCCAGGTGTGTCCCACCGGCGCGCTGTTTGCCAAGGGCAAAGCCGTGGGCGAGATGCGCAAGGACCGCACGTTCCTGAAGTACATTGTGACGGCCCGGGAGAAGAAACAATGGATCGAGTGACGAAAAAACCGCGTCTGGCGACGGCGTGGCTGGGCGGCTGCTCAGGCTGTCACATGTCGTTCCTCGACCTGGATGAGCGGCTGATCGATCTGGCGGCTCGCGTGGAGTTTTGCGCATGCCCGCTCACCGACCTCAAGGATTTTCCCGAGGCCGACATCACGCTGGTGGAAGGAGCCGTGGCCAACGAGGAGCACCTGGAAACGATCCACGAGATCCGTAAGCGCACTAAGATTCTGATCTCCCTCGGCGATTGTGCGGTGACGGGCAACGTGACCGCAATGCGAAATGCGTTCGGTGTCGAGGACGTCCTGAACCGCGCCTACAAGGAGCTGGCGACCGTAGTGGTGGGCATACCGTCCGGCAATGACGTGGTGCCCAAACTGCTGGCCAGGGTTCGGCCGGTGCACGAAGTGGTGAAGGTGGATTATTACCTCACGGGCTGCCCGCCTTCGGCGGATGCCATCCACGCATGCCTGGTGGATCTGCTTGAGGGACGCGAGCCAGCGGGCGAAGTGAAGAGGTTCGGATAAATGCCGGAACGGATACTCATTCATCCGATGACGCGGATCGAGGGTCACGCCAAGATCTCAATCTGGGTGAACGACGCAGGCGATGTCGAGTCCGCGCAGTTCCACGTGACCGACTTTCGCGGTTTCGAGAAGATTTGCGAGGGCCGTCCTCTGCACGAGATGCCGGGCCTGATGGCGCGGGTCTGCGGCATCTGCCCGGTGAGCCACGTCGTGGCGAGTTCGAAGGCGGGCGACGCGCTGCTGGGTGTCGAAGTGCCTCCGGCGGCGGTCAAGCAGCGGCGCATCGTGAACCACGCACAGGTGCTCCAGTCGCATGCCCTGAGCTTTTTCCACCTGTCGTCTCCGGATCTCCTGCTGGGCATGGATGCCACGGTGGACAAACGGAACATCTTTGGCGTCATCGAGCGGGATGCCGGCTTTGCGCGGCGTGGAATCCGGCTGCGGCAGTTCGGGCAGAAGGTCATCGAACTCGTGGGCGGTAAGCGCATCCATCCGGGATGGAGCGTGCCGGGCGGCGTACAGACAGCGGTTACTGCCGTCGTGCGGGACGAGATTGCCGCCTGGGTGCCGGAGGCGCTGGAATCGATGGGAATCGCGCTCGACCGCATGAAGTCGCTCATCGACTCGTTTCGTGAGGAGATCGAACATATCGGGAACTTCCCGTCGCTGTTCCTCGGCACCGTGAACGACGATGGCGCGCTCGAATTTTATGACGGCCGGATCCGCATCTCGGACAGCGAAGGCAACACGGTGGCGGACGGCCTCGACCCGCTGCGCTACCACACCTACCTGGGCGAGGCGAGCGAAGAGTGGTCGTTCATGAAATTTCCCTACTACAAACCGCTCGGCTATCCCGGCGGCAAGTATCGCGTGGGGCCTCTGGCGAGGCTGAACGTGGCTACCTCGGCCGGCACTCCGCGAGCCGACCGCGAGCTGCGCGAGTTTAAGCATCGCGCCAAGGGAGCGGTGTGCCAGTCGTTTCACTACCACCTGGCGCGGCTGATTGAGATGCTGCATGCCGTGGAACGAATCGAAGAGCTGGTTGCCGATCCGGAGTTGCTGAGCGAAGACGTGCGCACCAAGGCCATTCCGAACCGGCGCGAGGGCATCGGCTCCTGCGAAGCGCCGCGCGGCACGCTGTTCCATCACTACTTCGTGGATGCCGATGGGTTAATCCGCAAGGCGAACCTGCTGATCGCTACGTCGCAGAACAATCTGGCCATGAACCAGGCCGTGGAGCAGACGGCGAAGCATTTCGTTCTGCCACGCCAGTTGCGCGAAGGCATGCTGAATCGCGTCGAGGCAGCCATCCGCTGCTACGATCCCTGCCTTTCTTGTTCGACGCACGCCCTGGGTCAGATGCCGCTGATCATCGAAATTCGCCGGCGCTCCGGCGAGCTGCTCGATCGCGTCGAGAGGGGATAGAACGTGGCCGCCCTTGTCGTCGCCGTGGGCAACACGCTGCGCGGCGATGACGGCGTGGCGCACCGCGTGGCGGATCTTCTCGGCGCGCGGCCGGAGGTGGACGTGAGGCGCGTGCACCAGCTCACTCCCGAGCTTGCTGAAGAGATGGCGCACGCCACGACCGTGGTGTTCGTGGATGCGGACGTGGAGGCGAGTGCGGTTCGGCTGGAGCGTCTCACGCCAAATGCGCAGCGCGCACCGATCACCCACACGATGACGCCCAACGAGCTCGTGATGCTTGCCGAGCGGCTATACGGGTTTCAGGGTGCAGCTTACTTGTGCCGCGTGCCCGCCGAAGATTTCGCGGCAGGCGGCGCGCTGACGCCAGTAGCCGAAGCGGGCGCGCGCGCCGCCGCCCGGAAAGTGGCTGAGTTACTCAATCTGACAGTTGAGATTTTGTAGCGCAGGCCCACGCCTGGTTTTGGCGGGGACCTGAGGCTTTTTGCGGCGATCGAAGAAGAACCCGCAGGTCTCCGGCAAAAACCGCCGTAGGCCTGCGCTACAACCAGTGCCTTTTTCGTTATACGCTGTTAATTTACTTCCAAGGAGACTCTTCTGTGAAGTGGTTTGATTACGCCGCCCCAGCGTCTTTGTCCGAGGCTGTCGGGTTGCTGACCGCGCACCCCGGCGCGCGCCTGCTTGCCGGCGGCACCGACTTGCTGGTGCAACTTCGTGCCGGACGCAAGGAAACGGACCTCGTCGTGGATGCCAAGCACATCCCCGAGTTGAATGCCATCAGTTACGACGCGGCGCGCGGGCTGACCCTGGGAGCCTCCGTTCCGTGCTATCGAATTTATAAAGACAAGAATGTCACCGGCGCATACCCCGCACTGGCCGAGGTCGCCTCTCTGATCGGCGGCACGCAGATTCAGGGCCGGGCCTCGATCGGCGGCAATCTTTGCAACGCCGCGCCCAGCGCCGACTCGGTGCCCTTACTGATTGCGCTGCACGGCACCTGCCGTATCGCCGGACCGCGGGGCTCGCGCGAGATCGCGGTGGAAGATTTTTGCACCGCCCCTGGGCGAACGGTGCTTCAACCCGGCGAGTTGCTGGTGTCGCTGCACTTGCCGCCGCCGGCGCCCCATTCCGGCGCGCGATACCTGCGCTTCATTCCGCGCAATGAAATGGATATTGCGGTGGCGGGAGCCGGCGTCGAGGTGGTTTTGGAAAACGGAAGATTCCGATCGGCGCGCGTCGCGCTGTCCTCGGTTGCGCCGACGCCGCTCTACGTACGCGAAGCCGGAGAAGCGCTGGCCGGCAGTCCGGTTGACGAAGCCAGCATCGCCGCAGCCGCCGAAATCGCGCGCAAGAGCGCCAAGCCCATTACCGACATGCGCGGTACAGCGGATTACAGGAGCCATCTATGCGCGGTTCTCACGCGGCGCGCGCTCGAGGCCGCCGTGTTGAGAGCCAGGGGGAAGAACTAACATGCACACCAAGGTTCGTGTCCAAACTACCATCAACGGAGAGCCGCAAGAATTTCTGTGCGAGCCGCGCCAGAGCCTGCTGGAGTGCCTGCGCGACTTACTGGGCCTGACCGGCACCAAGGAAGGCTGCAACGACGGTAACTGCGGCGCTTGCACGGTCCTGATGGACGACCGGGTGGTGACCTCGTGTCTCGTGCTGGGGGTGGAGGCCCAGGGTTGCCAGATCACGACCATTGAAGGCATCGCCAGGGGTAGCGAGTTGCATCCGCTGCAGCGCTCCTTCCTGGAAAACGCCGCGTTGCAGTGCGGTATCTGTACGCCCGGGTTTATCGTGGCGGCTAAAGCGCTGCTCGATCAGCAGCCCAACCCCAGCGAGGACGAAATCCGTTTATGGCTCGCCAACAATCTTTGCCGCTGCACTGGGTATGACAAAATCATCCGGGCGGTAAAGCAGGCCGCCGAACAAATGCAGGAGGTGAACGCATGAAGACGCAAGAGTACACGGTCGTCGGCACACGCCCGATCCGGCACGACGGCGTGGACAAAGTGACCGGCCGCGCTCTCTACGGCGCAGATTTCCAGATGGCCGGATTGCTCTACGGGCACATCCTGCGCAGCCCGCACGCGCACGCCCGCATCCGCCGCATCGACACGAGCAAGGCCGAGCAACTCCCCGGAGTCAAAGCTGTTGTGACCGCCGGCGATTTTCCTGAAGTGCCGGAGCGTATGGTCGATCTCGGCGAAGGTGACACACCGCTGAGCTACGCGCGGGGGAACGTGCTCGCCAAGGGGAAGGTTCTCTATAAAGGGCACGCCATCGCCGCCGTTGCGGCCACCAGTGTCCACGTGGCTGAAGAAGCCGCGGGATTGATCGAGGTGGATTATGAGGTCCTTCCTTGCGTCCTAACCGCGCCGGAAGCCATGCAGGATGGCGCGGCTATTCTTCACGACGACCTCAAGACCAAAGAATTCGGTGAACAAACCGGCCGTGTAAGCAATGTCGCCGAGCACTTCCGTTACGCGATGGGCGATATCGAGGCCGGGTTTGCGCAGGCGGAAGTGATGGTTGAGCGCGAGTTCAATACGGCGACGGTTCACCAGGGTTACATCGAGCCGCACAACGCCACGGCGCTGTGGAATAACGACGGCCGTATTTTGGTGTGGTGCAGCACCCAGGGCTCGTTCTCGGTGCGCGACGTGACCGCCTGCCTCCTGGATGTTCCTGTATCACGCGTCAGAGTCACACCCATGGAAATCGGTGGCGGATTCGGCGGCAAGATTCCGGTCTATCTCGAGCCGGTGGCCGCCCTGCTCTCCAAGAAGACCGGCAAGCCCGTCAAGATCGTGATGTCGCGCAAAGACGTCTTCGAGGGCAGCGGGCCGACACCGGGCTCTCACATGAAAGTGAAAATTGGCGCGCGTAAAGATGGTCGAATTACGGCGGCCCAGGCTTACCTGGCCTACGAAGCAGGCGCATATCCGGGCGCGATGGTCGCTCCGGGCGCGATGTGCGTGTTTGCTGCCTACGACATCGCCAATGTGGTCATCGATGGTTTCGACGTGGTGGTCAACAAGCCCAGCACCGCGGCCTACCGCGCGCCAGGCGCGACCAACGCCGCCTTCGCCGCCGAAAGCGTGGTGGACGAAATTGCAGAAAAGCTCGGGATCGACCCGCTCGATTTCCGTCTCAAGAATGCCGCCAAAGAGGGAACCAGGCGCGCTGACGGGCCGAAGTACCGCCGCATCGGCTGCGTCGAGGTGATCGAAGCCATGAAGAACCACCCGCACTATACGGCGCCGCTCGGCGGGCCCCATCGCGGACGTGGCGTCGCGATCGGCTTCTGGTTCAACGTCGGGTTGCCTTCCAGTTGCACCATTAGTGTGAGTGCGGACGGAACGGTGAATCTGGTGGAGGGCTCGACCGATATCGGCGGCACGCGCACGTCCATCGCCATGCAAGCCGCCGAAGTGCTCGGAATTCCCGCCGAAGACGTACACCCGACCGTCGTGGATACCGACTCGGTTGGCTTCACCGCGGTAACCGGAGGCAGCCGCACAACCTTTGCAACGGGGTGGGCTGCGTATGAGGCCGCTCAGGATGTCGTGCGGCAAATGAAAGAACGCGCCGCCAAAATATGGGAGACCGAGGCGGCGTCCGTTGCTCTCGATCGCGGTGTATTCCAATCCGGCGACAAGCGGATGACGTTTCAGGAACTCGCGGCAAAGCTCGATCAGACGGGCGGGCCGGTAGTTGGCCGCGGCGCCGTGAATCCGCGCGGCGTGGGTGGCTCCTTCTCCGGCTGCATCGCGGATGTCGAGGTCGATCCCGAAACCGGCAAAGTGACGATCCTGCGTTTCACGTCGGTGCAGGATGCCGGGAAGGCCATTCATCCCAGCTACGTCGAGGGCCAAATGCAGGGCGGCAGCGTCCAGGGTATCGGCTGGGCGCTCAACGAAGAATACTTTATGAACGATGCGGGATCGATGACGAATTCCAGCCTGCTCGATTACCGCATGCCAACAGCGCTCGATCTGCCCATGATCGACACCGTCATTGTCGAGGTGCCCAATCCGGGGCACCCGTTCGGTGCCCGCGGAGTAGGGGAAGCCAACATCGTGCCGCCGCCCGGCGCCATCGCCAACGCCATTTATCGCGCGGCCGGAGTGCGCATGAACCGGCTGCCCATGAATCCGCCCGCCATCATGCAAGCGATCTGGAGCCAAAGGGATTGAGCTTGCCCACGGTCTTTATTCCGACGCTGCTGCAGAGCCTTACCGGCGGACGATCCAGCGTGGAGGTAGAGGGAGGCACTGTGCGCCAGGTGATCGACAATCTGGAGCAAGCATGGCCTGGAATACGCGAGCGGTTACTGGATCAAGGAAAGCTGCGACCGAACATTTCCGTGGCCGTGGATGGCGAGGTCACACCCATGGGGTTGATCGAGCCGGTCTCGCCGTCGAGCGAAGTGCATTTCATCGCCGCAATTAAGGGCGGCGCGCAGGCGGCGCACGGTCAGCGCCATTTATAAAACGTCAGCACGTAGTGTTTGCCGTTCCGGTCAAACTCGGTGACGAGTTTTCCGTCGGGACTCAAGCGACCTGTGGCCCGCAGCCGCGAAAACCAGAGCGCCCCACGGCTGTATTGCCACGTTCCGGTCTCGCGTCCCCACTCGTAAGTATGGTCCGCATTCAACTCGAGCCCGGGCTCCGCGGCGCACGGGTGCGATGACTGTTCCCTGTCGCGGAGTGACGAGCACGCCCAGGCCCCCGTAATCGGCTCGCCGATGCGGCTCATCACGTAGAGCGAAAGGCCTAAGCAGGCCAACATCACCAGACCGCGCACCACAACGCATCCCCCATTACATCTATCGGCGCCCCGCGTGGCTTCATTTAGGGGCCAAGCCGGTCCGGAGGTGTGGTACATTCTCGCCAAGACACATGCCTGAGTTCTCATGGAACTGATCCGGACCCTGTTGGACCGGCAGGTGCCGGCTAGCCCGCCCGCGCTCCCGGAAGGTCTCCGAACCCTCTACGGAGGCGATCTTTGCTTCCCGGGCTCCGGCAGCGACCGGCCTCACGTAATCGGAAATTTCGTCAGCACACTGGACGGCATTGTCAGCTTCGCGGTGCCGGGAAAGGCGGGCGGCGGCGATATCAGCGGCTTCAATTCCGGTGACCGCTTCATTATGGGGCTGCTGCGCGCGTCAGCCGACGCGGTGATGGTAGGCGCAGCGACATTGGACGAGGTCAGCCAGTCGCATCTGTTTGTCGCCGAGTCCATCTACCGTGCCGCCAGCGACTCCTACGCGCTTTACCGCCGTGAGATCCTTCACAAGCCACGGTATCCACTGACCGTGATCGTCACCGGCAGAGGCAACGTCGATTTGCGAAGAGCCGTTTTCCGAACCCCGGATGTGCGCACGGTCATCCTTACGACGGAAGAGGGCCGGGCGCGCCTGGCTGCCGCCGGCGCCGCATCGCTGCCGTCAACGGAAGTTCGCGTGATTCAAGCGCCAGGCTCGCGGTTGCCCGCCGGCGCCCTGCTGGAACTGCTCTCGAGTGAGTACAACGTTCGTCTGCTGCTGCATGAAGGCGGTCCGACCCTGTTCGGCAGCCTCGTGGCAGAGGGGCTGGTGGATGAATTCTTCCTGACCCTCGCTCCACAGCTCGCCGGACGTACTCCGGAAAGCGTGCGTCCGGGCATGATCGCTGGGATCGAGTTCCTGCCCGGCGCCGCGCCATGGCTCGAACTCTTTAGCGTCAGGCAGTGCGGGGATCACCTCTACCTGCGCTATCGGAAACGTGATGTGCGCGCATGACCTGTTTGCTACACTGAGATCGTTGAAAAACTGCGCAGAGTGACCGCTGCGGCGGATTCTGAGCCGCGACCGAAGGGAGTGGTCAGCGTTTTTCGACAAGCCTCCTAAGGGCTCTCCACGAGGTCCATTGGGTCACATTCCACGCGTTGCGTTTTTTACTGATGCATTTTACGAGCCCAACGGCGTTGGCACCGTCAGCCGGGAATTCCAATACTTTGCGAGGCGCCACGAGCTTCCCTTCTTCAGCGTGCACGCCGGACGAGCCACCGAGCTCAAGTCTGAGGGTTCCGTCACGACTCTTGAGCTCTGGCGCAGCCCTCTAGCCTTTCCGCTCGACCGCGAGCTGCGCTGCGACCCCTTCCTTACCCGCTACAAAGATCTTGCGTTAAGCGAATTAGGTTCGTTCAAAGCCGACTTGGTGCACATCACCGGGCCGGGTGATGTGGGCATTCTCGGAGCCTGGGTGGCTCATGATCTGCGCGTGCCTCTGGTGGCCTCATGGCACACGAACCTGCAGGAATACGCTCAGAAACGTCTGTACCGGTCGCTCCATTGGGCCCCCGAAAACCTGCGCCGCTCGATCAGCAGCGCGGCGGAGAGCGGATCCATGCGTGCGCTCATGCTTTTCTATGGCATGGCTCGGCTGCTAATGGCCCCCAACCAGGCGACCGTTGAGCTGCTCGAGCGGTCGACCGCAAAGCCGGCGGTGCTCATGGGCCACGGTGTGGACGTCGAGCGGTTTCATCCCCGGCAGCGGGCCCGTCGAGACGGCCCGTTCACGCTCGGCTATGTCGGACGGATCACGCCGGAGAAGAACGTGCGCGTGCTTGCGGAGATCGAACAGACTCTCTTGAAGCTGGGGATGCGGGACTTTCGACTGGTGCTCGTTGGCCGCGGGAGCGAAGAGAGCTGGCTCAAGGCCAATCTTCGCCACGCTGAGTTTCTAGGGACTCTGCGAGGGTCCGAACTCGCCCGGGCATTCGCCGACATGGATGTTTTCCTGTTTCCCTCGACCACCGACACCTTCGGCCTTGTCATTTTGGAGGCGATGGCATCCGGCGTCCCGGTGATCGTTTCGCCGGGTGGCGGCCCGCAGCACCAGGTCAGCCAGGGGCAAACCGGCTTCGTCGCTGCCACGCCGCAAGAATTCGCCGAACGCGTCCTGGCTCTCAAGAGCGATCCCTGTCTGCATGCGCGCATGCGCGAAGCCGCGCGGCATCATGCGTGCTCCGCATCGTGGGAGAAAGTGTTCTCGCACGTCTACGCAATGTACGAGAGAGTGCTGCCTGGGAATCAGCTGGAATAGCGGCCGGGCGCCTTAGCCGCTTGTATCATTTGCCTGCGAGACCGCCACGCGATTCATCCTGCCGCTCGGAAGGAGCTTGAACCCTGGCGGCGGCTAGCGCGCGCCGCTGGTTCAACCGCTCCTGGACAAAGTAGCGGGCCATCCGGTAAGCCATCCAGCCCGCTTCGCCCCTCTTCCACAGCATGTGATCGCGAAGGATGTGGTTGCGAGCGGTCAACGTGACGCGCCGCACCCACCGGACGGCCAGGGGCACCGGCGGCTTCTCCGTGGCTGTCGCCGAACCCAACCGGGGAGTTTCGCAGGAGTTCAATGCGACCACGGCAAGGCGGGCGTCGGTGGTCAAGCCCTTCCTGCCATCCAGGAGGAGATCCGTGGCGACTTCCGGACGCCTGACGTAGGACACCGAGTCGACGCAGCCCGTGAACACCATATCGCTGACGACCTTGTCGCGCTCCAGGTCCACATCATTCTGAATCTCATGTGTGAAGCCGAACGAACGAACCGAGAAGGCGACGGCTATGTCCTTGGTAGCCGCTGCTGCCCACACCGTTTGGCCCCGGAACGAATTCGGCCGCTTCCACATTCGCAGGTGATCGCGTTTCGAGAAGGTATTCAGTGCCTTTTGCCGGCTAATGTCAGGTTCGGCTCCGTCCAGCAACAAGGTTCGCATGGGTGCACCCGCATATCCGTTACCCTCCGCGATGGCGCGCACCATGCGCATCCCGGCCGCTACCGAAATGGACTCCGATCCCGTCCAGCCCGCTGCGTCAAAGGCACGGTCTACTGCCTCCCGGGAACCCAGAAAGACCAGATTTGTCGGATCCATCGGCGTAGATCTGCGTCTCGTGTAAGTCCAGGCGGGCAGGCCACCAACCAGTTCTTCAAGCTCCGCGGACTCATCAGGACGCGCCTGGGGTTCCGTGTCAGCGCATCCCGGCAGTTCGCCCGCAGGGATGGCATCCTCTAGTTGCAGCGACATCTCCGTACCCGGACCGTAGCTGATCTCGGGATCAGGAAACTGAAACACTGCTGTTTCAAGCACGAACAGTGGAATCACCAGGAACGGGTGGTCATCAATGCCAAAAAACAGGCGCGAACTCATGCGGTTCGAAAGACTGGCCGTCGCCCGGATGCCTCGGATCGATCCGTGCCGGTCCACGCGCTCCCGAGCGTTTGCCACGCCGAGCAGCCGCGCTCGCATCGCATAGCTTTCGCCGCCAGGCAGGTGCAGTTCGCTGAACTCGATGTCCAGTCTGGCGCATTCATGGATTAGCCCCAGACCGACTTTGTGCACACGCTTGACAATCCCGCTTACGGTCGCTCCGGCAGGAATACCCCGCGGACACGCCGGAGCAACCACCTGAGCTTCGACACGGGCTCCTGTCTTAGAGCTATAGGACGAGAGAGCCGTGAGGAGGCGCACTTCCAAAACCGTTTCCGCTGGGATGTCAGCCATGGCTGGCATCGCCAGAATTAAGGCGCTCGCAGCAGCGAAGGTGCGCGCAAGAACTCTTACCTGTAATCTGGACACGTTGGGCTGCCGTCTGTGGCAGTCAGGCTAGGCGCGAAGGTAGGAATTGTATTTTCCAATACTAGGGTCATTGTTATTTTACAGCATGGTCAGCAATTCCTGTAACACTATTTGCTTTGTTATTTTGTTGTCTTCCCGGCAATTCCGCACAGGTGAATCCGAAACTGCCAGATCCACACGCAGAAACCGAGTTTTGCCGTATTCTACGCTGCCAAACCATGAAGAAAAGCTAACCAAAGGCTACCCGGCAGGGGCAAGTGGCTGCTTCTGGTGTTCGAGAGGCGGGGGTGCGAACGCTGGATTAGCGGCTCTGAGATGAATCGAGTGCCGCCCACTGGCGCCTACGCGCAGCGAAAGTACTCGATGGTCTGGCGCAGGCCGTCTTCGAGCGCCACGCGCGGCTGCCAGCCGAGGATGCTCTGCGCCTTGCCGATATCCGGCTTCCGCTGCTTGGGATCATCTTGCGGCAGCGGCCTGTGAACAATCTGTGATTTCGTTCCCGTCAAACGCCGGATGCGCTCCGCAAATTCGAGAATGGTCATCTCCTGCGGGTTGCCCAGGTTGACCGGATATCGTTCGTCCGACTCCATGAGCCGGCACAAGCCGTCTACCAGGTCGCTTACATAGCAGAAGCTGCGTGTCTGCGAACCGTCTCCAAAAACCGTCATCGGTTCCCCGCGCAGCGCCTGGTCAAGGAAGGCCGGCACCACCCGGCCGTCGTTCAGTTTCATGCGCGGGCCGTACGTATTGAAGATTCTCGCGATGTTGGTGCGCATCTCGTGGGTGCGGTGGTACGCCATGGTGAGCGCTTCCGCGAAACGCTTGCTTTCGTCGTAGCAGGACCGCGGCCCCACGGGATTCACGTTGCCCCAGTACGTCTCGACCTGAGGATGCACCAGCGGGTCGCCGTAGCTTTCGGAAGTTGACGTCAGAAGAAAACGGGCGTGGTGCGATCTTGCCAGCTCCAGCATGATGCGCGTCCCCGCCGAGCCGACATCCAGCGTCTCGATGGGGTGCTCGAGGTAATCTTTGGGGCTCGCGGGCGACGCCATGTGCAGCACCGCGTCAATTTGCCCGTTGATGGCAAACGGCTGCGTGACGTCTTGGCGGATCAATTGAAACCCGGGATGGCCTTTCAGATGCGCCAAATTGCGCTCGGCGCCCGTCAGAAAGTTATCCAGGCCCACCACCGTGTGACCCTCGGCCAGCAGTCGGTCGCACATATGGGAGCCGATGAAGCCAGCAGCCCCCGATACAATAATGCGCAAAGTGTCTGATCTCCAGAGAAGTTAATCATTGTAGCGAACAGGTGGCATCCACGCTTGCTGGTGTTAGTCTAATCAAAAGAATCATGCAGCCATCCCTCGCCGAGGTGCTCATTCTGACGCTGCTGATCGTTGCGTCCACTTCAGCTTTCTGGTTTCGATTTCGCAAAGTTGCGCATGCCATCCGCGCGGCGAAGCCGGAAAAGGCCTGGAACCTCCGGCCGCTGGCCCCTCGTTTTGCCCGCTTCATCTGGGAGGTGCTGCTGCAAGGCAAGGTCATCTTCGACCGGCCCCTTGCCGGGCTCGCCCATGCCTTTGTGTTCTGGGGATTTTGCGCGTTCGCGCTCGTCACCGTCAACCACGTCGCATCGGGCTACGGCCTGGTTTTGATTCCACAGGACAATCTTGCCGGCAGCATCTACTTCGGTTTTGTTGCCGTGTTTGCGGTGGCCGTCGCCGTATCCATCGCCGGTCTCGCCGTCCGGCGATTTCTGGTGCGGCCGGTATGGTTGGGGAAGGTATCGCCGGAATCGGGCGTGATTGCACTTCTGATTTTCCTGTTGATGGTGACCTATCTCGCCGCGTTTGGGATCGAAGAAGGCACACTCGCCGCCAAAATCAACTGGTGGCTGCACACCCTTACCCTGCTGCTCTTTCTGCCGCTGGTCCCGCATACCAAGCATTTGCACCTGGTGCTGAGCCCGCTGACCGTCTTCGCGCGCCGCGACGGATTCAGCCAGATCCCCCCGCTCGCGGACGACGAGGATTTCGGCCTCGACACCGGAAAAGACGTCACCAAGCTGGTCGCCCTCCAGGCATACACCTGCGTGGAGTGCGGCCGGTGCACCGAGTTCTGCCCGGCCTATAACACCGGAAAAGTTCTCAACCCGAAGGAGATCATCCTGGGCCTGAGGAGCTATCTCAACGAGGTCGGGCCCCGGTCGGACCAGCCTCTGCTCGGCCCGCACATTTCCAGCGAAGCCGCGTTTCAGTGCACCACCTGCGGAGGCTGCGAATACTCCTGCCCGGTCGGCATTCAGCACTTGCCCGTCATTATCGGATTGCGGCGCGGCGCTGTGAACACCGGCAAATGGGAGGACGAATACGGGACCAAGCTGTTCCTGACGCTGGAACGCAACGGCAATTCACTCGGATTCCCTTCGAGCGAGCGGCAGAAGTTCATCGAAAAGAATTCTCTGCCCATCTATGACGGGACGCAGGAATACTGCCTCTGGCTGGGCTGCATGGGCGCCTACGATCCGCACGGGCGCGAGATCATTCTCGCGTTGGTTCGCGTTCTGCGCCACCTGGGCATCGGCTTCGGCGTCTTGCGAAAGGAAAAGTGCAACGGCGACCCCATTCGCCGCCTCGGCAACGATTACCTGTTCTCGCAGCTCGCCGAACCCAACATCCAGCACATCAATGAAAGCGGCGTCAAGAAGATGGTCTCCATCTGTCCCCACTGCGTGCGGACCATCGGCGAGGATTGGAAGGAATTCGGAGCGTCCTTCCAGATCGAGCATCACAGCGAATTGCTGGCGCGGAACAGGGATCGGCTTCCCGCAGCGGACGGCGCTCGCGAGACCATCGTCTATCACGATCCTTGCTACCTCGGCCGCTATCGAAATATCTACGATGAGCCGCGAGCCGTGCTGGCGCATTTTGGCGATCAGACCGATCCGCCGCGGGCGCGCGAACGCTCGTTCTGTTGCGGCGCCGGTGGCGGGCAAATGTTTCTCGGTGAAGAAAAGGGCCAGCGCGTCAACGTGGCGCGCGCCAAAGAACTCGCGGCCACCGGAGCGGCAACCGTCGGCGTGGCCTGTCCCTTCTGCCACTCGATGTTCCGCGATGCTCTTCCTGCCGTGTCTGAGAAGCCGCCGAAGCTGTTGGACATCGCACAGATTGCGGCGGCAGCGATTCGGGATTAGGCGGGCGCTACAATTTGCCCGAAAACGCATACCTGAACCCGTTCCCAGCGATCACGCGAAGCTCCTCTTCCGAGAAACCAAACTCCCTGGCCGCGATCTCGTACTCCCGTTCGAGCGTCGTGTCGAACAGCCCGGGATCATCCGTATTCAGCACAATCGGCACACCGGCATCATAGAGCCGCCTCACCGGATGCGCCGCCAGTGAGTCCACCGCACCCGTCGCGACATTGCTCGAAATGCAGATTTCGAGCGGGATGTTGTGATCGCGCAGGTGACCCATCAGCACCGGGTCCTCCACCGCGCGGATGCCGTGCCCGATCCGTTCGGCGCCCAGCTTTAGCGCGCCCCATACCGACTCTGGTCCCGTTGTCTCCCCCGCGTGCGCGGTCAATCGCAATCCGCTGGCGCGCGCGTAACGATAGACGTCACCAAACCACTCAGCCGGACCACGCTGTTCGTCGCCCCCGATCCCGAACGACACGACGCCATGGCCCACTCGCTCGGCCGCCAGTTGCGCCACCTGCATCGCGTGCTCCGCCCCGAAATGGCGGACGGCATCCAGATTCCACCGCACCTCAACTTGAGATTGCAACGCTTCCCGCCGCACCGCCTCGTAAATGGGCCGAAAATCCTGGCCTTTCCAGAGCACGGTCCCCGCGGACAACGTGACTTCGGCATAACGTACATTCTGCTGTTCCAGAGCCTCCACCAGGCGCCGCGTAATCAGCGTATAGGCCTCAGGCGAACGCAGCCGCTCCACCACCCACTTGAAACATTCCAGAAAACCCGCGAAGCTGCAGAACCGGAATCTGTCACGAATTTCGTCGGCGGAGACGTCCGGCGCCAGCTCTCGCATGGTGCCCTGGGTGATGGAGCCTTCCAGATGTAAATGCAGTTCCGCCTTAACAAGTTCGTGATATAACGACATCCCTGCAATAATATAGGCTCGCATGACCGTTACGGACATCGAGGCAGTTGTGGGTGGCTATCACGGAGACGCCTTCCGGGTGCTCGGGCCGCATAGCGTTCAAAAGCGTGACCAGACCCATCCGTGCTGGGAGGTTCGTGCCTTTCTGCCGCAGGCGGAATCCGCGGAGGTCCTTATGGGGCCGGCCGCCTTTCCCATGGTCAAACGGCACAAAGAAGGTTTTTACATGGCCCGGCTGGAGGGCGAACAACAGCCGTATCGCATCCGGGTGCATCTCCAAGGAGGCGGCTCGCAGGAGTTCGAGGACCCTTACCGCTTTCCTCCGCTGCTTTCCAGTTTCGAGCTTCATCTCCACGGCGAGGGCACCAATTTCGAGACGTACACGATGCTGGGCGCGCACCTCGTCGAAGTGGAAGGGGTTCACGGCACACGATTCGCCGTCTGGGCGCCGAACGCCGAAACGGTCACGCTGGTCGGCGATTTCAACGACTGGGACACGCGCCGCCACCCCATGCGGCTTCGCGACGGCGGCGTCTGGGAGATCTTTCTACCCGGAGCGTGCGAGGGCTGCGCGTACAAGTACAACGTGCGTTCACGCCTGCGCGGTTACCGCCAGCTCAAAGCCGATCCTTACGCCTTCTTCAGCGAATTGCCTCCCAAATCCGCCTCCCTGGTCGCGAACCTCGACAAGTATCAGTGGGCCGACGCCGGCTGGATGAACGCTCGCGCAACGAAAGACTGGCTGCACGAACCCGTCTCCGTCTACGAGGTGCATCTGGAAAGCTGGATGCGCGGCCCGCGCGGGGAAAGCCTGACGTACCGGCAAATGGCCGAGACCCTGGTGGATTACGCCGCGGGCATGGGCTACACCCACCTGGAGATGCTGCCCATGATGGAGCATCCGTTCTCCGGCTCCTGGGGGTACCAGTTGATCGGCTACTACGCCCCCACCGCGCGCTTCGGAACGCCCGACGATTTCATGTATCTGATCGACCGCTGTCATCAGAAGGGAATCGCTGTGATCGTCGATTGGGTTCCCGCGCACTTCCCCAAAGACGCGCACGGGCTGGCTTATTTCGACGGCAGCGCCCTCTACGAGCACGCCGACCCCCGCAAAGGCGAGCACCACGACTGGGGCACGCTCATCTTCAACTACGGACGCAACGAGGTGCGCGAGTTTCTCATCTCCAACGCCCTGTTTTGGCTCAAGAAGTACCACATCGACGGCCTGCGCGTAGACGCCGTCGCTTCCATGCTCTATCTCGACTATTCGCGCGAGGAGGGCCAGTGGATTCCCAATCAGTACGGCGGGAACGAGAATCTCGAAGCCATCGACTTTATCCGGCGGTTCAACGAACTGTCGCACCAGGTCCCGGGCGCCGTCACCATCGCCGAAGAGTCCACCGCGTTCTCCGGGGTGTCGCGGCCCGTCTACCTCAACGGCCTCGGCTTCACCATGAAGTGGAACATGGGCTGGATGCACGACATGCTGGAGTACTTCAGCAAAGAGCCTGTCTACCGCAAGCATCACCACAACAGCATCACCTTCAGCATGCTCTACGCGTTCACTGAGAATTTCGTGCTACCCATCTCCCACGATGAAGTGGTCCATGGCAAGCGCTCGCTGTTGAGCAAGATGCCGGGCGATGAGTGGCAGCGCTACGCCAATGTTCGCGCCTTCCTGGCCTACATGTACGCGCATCCGGGGAAAAAGCTGCTGTTCATGGGTTCGGAAATCGGGCAGTATGAAGAGTGGAACGCTGCGTCTTCCATTCCCTGGGACCTGCTGGAGTTCGACTACCATCGCAAGCTACAGAATTTTGTGCGCGAGTTGAACCAGTTCTACCGCGAGAACCGCGCTTTGTATCAGGTGGATTTTCATTACTCCGGATTCGAGTGGGTGGATTTTCACGATGTCGAAAATTCCGTCATCGCCTTCTTGCGAAGAGCCGCGGACCCCAACGATTTTCTTCTCTTCTGCTGCAATTTCACGCCGGTGGTGCGCAAGGACTACGGTTTCGGTGTGCCCGCCGCCGGGATTTACGATGAGGTCTTCAATTCCGACGCGGAAAGTTTCGGCGGCGGCAATGTGATCAACCCCGGCGGCAATCCATCCCGACCGGTGGAGCGTCACGGCCGCCCGGACAGTATATCCATTACGCTTCCCCCGCTGGCGGTGGTTGCGTTCCGGCGGCGCGCATAGGGTCAAACTTATCTCATGAACGGAAATCGATTTGATGTGGTGATCGTGGGCGGCGGCCACAACGGGCTGGTCACCGCGGCCTACCTGGCGCGCGCCGGCCGCAAAGTGCTGGTGCTCGAGCGCCGCGAGTTGGTGGGTGGTTGTTCGGTCACCGAGGAAATCTGGCCCGGCTTTCGCGTCTCCACCGCGGCCTATCTCTCCAGCCTGCTCCAGGACCGCATCGTGCGCGAGCTCGAGCTGGAACGGTTCGGCTACCTCGTCGATCCCAAGGACCCCGCCTTCTTCTCCGTCTTTCCGGACGGCCGCCATTTCTTCATGTGGCAGGATGACCGGAAAACGCTGGACGAAATCGCCAAGTTCTCGAAACGCGACGCCGAAACCTATCCGGTGTTTGAGCAGCACCTGGAGAAACTGGCGCAGGTGGTGGAAGGTCTGTTGCTCACCTCGCCGCCTGACTTTCCCCCAGGCAGCGTGGTGGATTTCATTGATTACATCAAGCTCGCCGCCCGCTTCCGCAAGCTTAGCCGCTCCGAAATCGTGGGCCTGGTCAAGATCTTCACGCAGAGCGCCGCTGACTTCCTGGACGAATGGTTTGAATCGCCGGAAGTCAAAGTCACGCTGGCGACCGATGGCGTGATCGGCGCCAACGGCGGCCCGCGCTCTCCCGGCACCGCCTACATCCTGCTCCATCACTGCATGGGCGGTGTCGGCGGCAAGCGCGGTCTGTGGGGATTCGTGCGCGGCGGCATGGGCGCCATCTCTGAATCCATCGCGCGATCCGCCCAAAGCAAAGGCGCGGAGGTACGCGTGAACGCTCCGGTCGAGCGCATCCTGGTGAGCGGGGGGCGCGTGCAGGGAGTTGTGCTCGAGGGTGGCGAGGAAATCCACGCTCCCATCGTGGCGTCAAACGTCGACCCGCACGTGACCTTTTTGAAATTGCTTGGCGATGGCGACCTCGACCCCGAATTCCGCGAATCCATTCGGCGGTTCCGCATCGAAGGCACGTCGCTCAAAATCAACCTGGCGCTTTCCGGAGTCCCGGACTTCAAAGCCATGCCGGGCGCCGGGCCGCAGCACCGCGCCACCATGCACATCTGCCCGTCCATCGAATACATCGAACGCGCCTGGGATGATGCCAAGTACGGCAGGCCTTCCGAGCGGCCGATGCTCGAGATGACCATGCCCACCATGTACGATCCCTCCCTGGCTCCGCCCGGCCATCACATCATGGGAATCTTCATTCAGTATGCTCCCTACACGCTGAACGGTCTCAAGTGGGATGACATCCGCGAGCCCTACGCCGACCACATCCTCGACCTCATCGAAGAGTACGCGCCCAACTTCCGATCTCTCGTCGTGGCCCGCCAGGTGCTCTCGCCGCTCGATCTTGAACGCCGCTTTGGCATCACCGGAGGCAATATTTTCCACGGCGAGATGAGTCTCGATCAGATGTTTGTCATGCGGCCGGTGGCCGGATGGGCGCGCTACCGCATGCCCGTCGGCGGCCTTTATTTATGCGGCTCCGGCGCGCATCCGGGCGGCGGCGTCATGGGCGCTCCCGGCTACAACGCCGCGCGCGCCATCTTGAAGTCGGGGATGGTGCCGGCCGACGAACGCCGAGCCACTTCGGTCTGGTCGTCGCCCAAGTAGTCAACGCAAGATCCACGCCTGTGGATGATGAGTCATGCCGATGTGCGGGTAGTAGTCCACGGCCTTCGGCGCTGAGAGTAGAATAACCGTCGCACCCGGACCGGATTCCTCCTTGGTGCGCCGCACCAGCTCTTTCCCGATCCCTTGCCGCTGGTAGGACTCCCGCACCGCCAGGTCCGAAAGGTAAGTCGCATACGCGAAATCCGTGAGCGACCGCGAAATGCCCACCAGCAGTTCGCCATCCCACGCCGTGATCACCAGGTTCGCGTTCCGCAGCATCTTCCCCATCCGCTCGCGCTCATCCACCGGCCTCCGCTCCCCCAAGGTAGACGCCCGGTAAAGTTCGATCACCTGATCTAAGTCCAGATTATTTCCGACTCGATATTCGATCACTTCGGATCCATTCCCCTGCTCACTTCTTAACTGAGCCGCGACTGTAAGGAGCGGTTGCGCGCACCGTTACTCCTGCCCCTGCTCCCCTTCCGTCTCCAGCCCCATCTGTGTCAAACGGTAGCGCAGCGCGTTGCGCGTCAGCCCTAGGCTCCGCGCAGTCTGGCTCTTGTTGCCGTTCGCCCGCTTCAATGCTGCGCGGATGATCTCCTGTTCATATTGATCGAGCGTCATTCCCGGCGGCACCCCGAACTCTCCCGCGGCGCCGCGCGGCCTCGGTGCGTTGTCCAGCTTGATGTCCGCCGCATCCAGCCGGTCGCCCGTGCACATAACCACGCTGCGCTCGATTACGTTCTCTAACTCGCGCACATTCCCCGGCCAGTGATAACTCTCCAACTTACTCATGGCCGCGGGCGTGATGGCTTGTACTCGATTGCCGGCTTCGTCCGCGTACTTCTTCAGAAAATGTTCCGCCAGAAACGGTATATCGTGCATGCGGTCCCGCAACGGCGCGATGTTGATGGGCACGACGTTGAGTCTGTAGTACAAGTCTTCGCGAAAAGTACCCTGCTCGAGAGCAGCGCGTAAGTCCTGATTCGTCGCCGCGATCACGCGCACATCGATGTGGCGGGTCTTGTTGCTCCCCAGGCGTTCGAATTCCCGTTCCTGCAGAATCCGCAGTAACTTCACTTGAATCGTCGCCGGTACATCCCCGATCTCGTCGAGAAACACCGTGCCAGTGTCGGCCTGCTCGAACTTGCCCGGCTTGGTCGTGTTGGCTCCCGTGAAGGCTCCCTTTTCGTAGCCGAATAACTCGCTCTCCATCAGGTTTTCGGGAAGCGCCGTGCAGTTGATCTTCACAAACGGCCGGTCGCGCCGCGGCGAGTGGAAGTGAATGGCGCGCGCAATCAGGTCCTTGCCCACCCCGCTCTCGCCCGCTAACAGAACCGTCGCCCGCGTGGGCGCCACTCGCTCGATGGTGGCAAAAACCTCCTGCATCACCGGGCTCCGCCCAATAATGTTGTCGAACTGGTAGCGCTTCCCGAGTTCCGCGCGTAACTCGCGGTTCTCGTCGCGCAGCGCCCGTACCTCAAGCGCTTTTTCGACCACCGCCATCAGATGATCGAGCGAGAAAGGCTTCAGCAGAAAGTCCACCGCGCCCGCCTTCATCGCTTCCACGGCCACTTCAATCGTCCCGAACGCCGTCATCACGATCACCGGCGCCTGCATGTTCTGCCGCCGGATGGCAGCCAGCAGTTCCAGCCCGTCCATGCCGGGCAGCTTCAAATCCGTCACCACTAAGTCGGCGCGATCCACCACCTTGAGCGCTTCTTCGGCCGAGCCCGCCTTATCCACCTCGAAACCGGCGGTTGCAAGCTGCAGCTCGATGACGCGGCGCAGTTTTTCCTCGTCGTCCACCACCAGGATGCGTTGCTTCATGTCTTTCGCTGAAGGGGGAGGTAAACCCGGAACACGCTGCCCTTTCCAGGCTCGCTTTCGACTGCCATTCTACCGCCATGCTCGTCCACGATCTTGGAAACGATGGCGAGCCCCAATCCCGATCCCTCCGGCTTGGTCGTGAAGAACGGATTGAAGATTTGCTCCAGGTCTTTCTTCTCGACACCCTGCCCGCGATCGATCACCGACACCTCCGCCATCCCGTCGGCTGGACGTGTCTTGACCGTGATGGCGCCGCCCGCCGGACTGGCTTGCGCCGCGTTGAGCAGCAGGTTGTAGAATACGCGTTCCATCAGCTCGGCGTCGAGCGGAAACGGCCCCAGGTCCGGCGAGTAGTTCTTATACACGGTCACGTGATACTGCGGAGCATCGCGCTCCACCAGCTCCACAGCGCGATCGAGGATCTCGGTTACGTCCGTCGTCGCCACCCTCGGTTTCAGGGGCCGCGCAAATTGCAGGAACCGCGTCACCAGCGAATTCGTCCGGTCCACTTCGCTCGAAATGAATCCCGCCATCTCGCGCGCAGTTTCATTCTCGGACCCCACGTTGCGCGTCAGCATCTCCGCCGATGCCTTCATCGTTCCCAGCGGGTTCCGCAGTTCGTGCGCCAGCCCCGCCGACAATTGCCCAAGAGCCGCCAGGCGTTCCGAACGCCGCACGGCCGCCTCGGCTGCACTGAGCTGGCGGTTGGCCTCCGCCAGTCCCTCCGCAGCTCCGCGGTAATTTGCCGACTGCACGCGCAGCGCCTCGGCTAGCACGTTCACCAGGTTTCCGGCAACGGCGAGAAAAGTCAGCCGAAGAATCAGTACACGGATTCCCTCCGGCTCGATGATCCACTGGCTAAAGTCGACGAACCACACGAACGAAATGTATGCACCGCAGGACAGCAAGGTGAACAGGAGCGTCCCCACCACGCCCAGATACGTCGCTGCCGAGATGATGGGGAGAAGCAGAATGGGATAGAAGTTGCTGACCAGCCCGCCGTCGTACCCGATCAGCAGGTACGCGAAGATCAGCTCGAGGGTGATCCAACCAACCTTGCCCCGCGGTGAGCGCAGAAACGGCAGCTTCGGCCCGGCAATCTGCAGCACCGCGAGCACAAACAACAGGCCGCCTTCGGAAACGTCCAGTGTGGGACTCGCCACCGCCATCGCCGCAAACAGCACCACCATGATGATGTCCTGCGGACGCACCCACTTCATCCAGCGCACCGTGCCTTCCCGCCAATCCAAGCGTGATACTCCTCCGCGATTGTGCCACAATTAAAATACCGTCTCATGTCCAATCCAGCAGCGGGCCGCGATCAGGAAGCCACCAGCGCGGAACCAAACTCTACCTTCGGCGACATCCTCTCCCAGTTCGAGCAGTCGCACGCTTCCCCAGCCGACAGCCGCGGCGAGGGGCGCGCGGGAACGGTGATCGCCGTCTCGGGCGACTCCGTGTTCGTCAACATCGGAATGAAGATCGAAGGCGTCATTCCGGCCTCCGAATTCCGCGATAAGAACGGCCAGATCGATATTCATCCCGGCGACCAGCTTCGCGTCGGCATCACCGGCCGCGATGAGCAGGGCTACTACCGGCTTTCCAAGCTCAAGGTGCAGCGGCCTAAGGATTGGGCTGGCCTCGAGAAGGCGTTCCAGGAGAAGCGCGCCATCGCCGGCGTCGTCTCCGCGGTGGTGAAAGGCGGATTGAGCGTGGATGTCGGCGTGCGCGCTTTCATGCCCGCTTCGCGCAGTGGCGCCAAAGATGCCGCGGAGATGGAAAAACTGATCGGCCAGGAAATCACGTGTCTGATCATCAAGGTGGATGTGGCCGATGAAGACGTGGTCGTCGACCGCCGCGCTGTGCTCGAACAACAAGAGGCCCAAGCGCGCGAGTTGCGCCTGGCGGAGCTGAAGGAGGGCATGGTTGTGCCCGGCACCGTGCGATCTCTCACCGACTTCGGCGCGTTCGTGGATATCGGCGGCATCGATGGCCTGCTCCATGTCACCGACATCTCCTGGGGCCGCGTCAATAAGCCCTCCGACCTGCTGAAACCAGGCGACCAGATCGATGTGCAGATCCTCAAAATCGAGCTCCAGGGTGCCGGCAAGCGGGGCCGCCGGATTTCACTTGGGCTGAAGCAGCTCCAACCCGACCCCTGGACGCTGGCCGCCGAAAAATTCAAAGCTGGCGACCGCGTGCGCGGTACGGTCAGCCGCGTCATCGATTTCGGCGCGTTCGTTGAGATCGAGTCCGGCATTGAGGGCCTGATTCATCTCTCCGAGCTTTCCTGGTCCAAGAAAGTCCGCAAGCCCGCCGATGTCGTCAAGCCGGGCGATTCGGTCGAGGTCGTCGTGCTCGGCGTCAGCGTGGGCGAGCGGCGCATCGCGCTCGGCCTCAAACAGGCGCTCGGCGATCCCTGGGATCAGGCCGAAAAGCGGTTTCCCGTTGGGAGCATCGTCGAAGGGCCGGTCACGAGTCTGACCAAGTTCGGCGCCTTTGTGCAGCTCGATGAAGCGCTCGAAGGGATGATTCACATCGGCGATATCAGCGCCGAAAAGCGCATCAATCATCCGCAGGACGTGCTCAAGGCAGGCCAGGCCGTGCGCGCCGCGGTTCTCGAAGTGGATCGCGCCAAGCGGCGCATCCGCCTCGGTCTCAAGCAGCTCCAGCCCACCACCATGGACGAGTACATCGCCGAGCACAAGGAGGGCGATCTCGTCAGCGGGCGCGTGGCCGACATTTCCCGCGGCAAGGCGCTGGTCGAACTGGGCGAAGGCATCCAGGCCTACTGCAACATTGCCGCTGCCGAGTCGAAAGCGGTCGAAGCCGCTGAACCGCAGAAAGCCGATCTCTCCACTCTCAGTTCCATGCTGGCTAACAAGTGGAAACACGGACAGCATGGCGCGTCCGGCACCGGCAAGCGCGAGCCGGCGCGCTCCGGCCAGATCCGCAGCTTCCGCATTCTGAAGCTCGATCCCGCGCAAAAAAAGATCGAACTCGAACTGGCTTCGTAGCGGCGCACGCCTCACCCGCCATGCGAGAATCGTCTGTTCCCGCAACGCCGCCCTATGGATCCCGACACCACCCTCGCCGGCAATCAGGCTCGCTTTCCTGAAACCCGGCGCTCCGCCATCATCGGCATTCGGAGCGAGGATCCGGCTCTCCGCGCCTGCGCTTCGGAAACCCTGATCGCCGCCTACTGGAAGCCCGTCTATAAGTACGTGCGTGTCCGCTGGAACCAGTCCAATGAAGACGCGAAGGACCTCACGCAGGCCTTCTTTACGCGCGCCCTGGAAAAGGAATTCTTCACCTCCTACGATCCCTCGAAGGCCCGCTTCCGCACCTATCTGCGTGCGTGCCTCGACGCCTTCCTCTCCAATGAAAACAAGGCCGCATCCCGTATCAAACGCGGTGGCGATGCCCTCGTGGTCTCACTGGATTTTGAAACCGCGGAAGGCGAGATCCGGCATCACGACATCGCTTCGCCCGAGCTGTCACGCGAGGAGTACTTCCATCGTGAGTGGGTCCGCAATCTCTTCAGCCTGGCTCTCGACGACCTTCAACGCGAATCTCACGAGCGCGGCAAGCAGCTTTCCTACCGCCTCTTCGAGCGCTACGACCTCCGCGATGACGGCGAAAAGCTGACCTACGAGATGCTGGCTCTCGAATTCGGGATCACCGCGACCGCCGTCACCAATCATCTGGCGGCCATGCGGCGCCGGCTCCGGCAGCTCGTCCTCGAACGCATCCGCGAAACCACCGCTACCGATAAAGAGTTCCGCAATGAGGTGCGCGCCGTGCTGGGAATCGAGGCCTGAATGGATTATCTGCCCGACAAGGTCATCGACCACTTGCGCCAGGCCGTCGTTGCCCCGGACTTCAGCGCCACCCGCTACGAGCTGCTCGGCGAAATCGGCCGCGGCGGCATGGGAACCGTTTATGTCGGCCGCGACACCCAACTCGACCGGCGGGTCGCCCTCAAGGTCTTGAACGTAGTCGATCCCGACCGCGAGGCCGCACCCCGGATGGCCGATGAGGCCCGCATCCTCGCCCGTCTCGAGCACCCCGGCATCGTGCCCGTCCACGATCTGGGTACGCTTCCCGACGGCCGCATCTTCTACGCCATGAAGCTGGTGGAGGGCACGCGCCTGGACGCTTACGCCAGGACCAGCGCCAGCCTCCCCGAGCGCCTGCGCGTCTTTTTGCGTATCTGCGAAACCGTCGCGTTCGCGCATTCCCAGGGCGTAATTCACCGGGATATCAAACCCGAAAACATCATGGTGGGCCCATTCGGCGAAGTGCTCGTGCTCGATTGGGGAGTCGCCAAGATCGCCGGCCTCGCACGGGAGCATTCAGCTGCCGGTTCCGTCGCGGGCAGCGATACGGCCAGCGGCACGGTGATCGGTACGCCCGGCTACATGGCTCCCGAGCAGGCCGCCGGCGCCATCAATCAGGTCGACGCCCGCAGCGACGTCTATTCGCTAGGTATGACGCTGAAGGCGCTGGCCGCTCCATCGCCGGTCCCCAAGCGGCTCCAGGCCATCTCCCGCAAAGCCGCAGCTCAAGACCGCTCGCTCCGATACGCCGGTGTTCTCGAGCTTTCGGCCGAGCTGGAACGCTTTCTAGCCGGCGAACCGGTCCTCGCCTACCGCGAGTCCGCTCTCGAACGCCTGGGCCGTCTGGTGACTCGCAATCAGACTCTGGTCCTGTTGGTAGCGGCCTATCTCGTCATGCGAATCGTGCTGTTTTATGTCGAAAAATGGGGACTGGCTTCGCCGTCCCAAGCCGGCGGCGCGCTCGGTGGTCCGTAAACTCCGGCGGCGCGTGGACGGCGCTGCCTGTCCCCATTTTTCTTCCACAAGCTTTTAAAGACTCCTCGGAAAACGTGTAATAGAACCATAGCGCGGCACTCGCCGCCCATGAAAAGGAGACGCGAATGAACAAACCGGTATTCGGATTACTGTTGGGCGGTTTTTTAGGAATCTTCGATGGGTTAACGGCCTGGTTCACGCCGGAAGCGCGCGCGGCGCTTGTGGGAATCGTCATCGGTTCCACCGTCAAAGGCCTCATTACCGGAATTTGCATCGGCTATTTTGCCAAGAAGGTAAATTCCCTGCCGCTAGGGGTTCTTTTTGGATTGGCCGTCGGCATGTTCCTCGCCTTCCTGGTCGCCGCCATGCCGCAGCCCAATGGAACGCACTATTATTTCCAGATCATGCTCCCGGGCAGCATTCTCGGCGCGGTCGTAGGTTTTGCCACGCAGCGCTACCCCGCCGGTGCATGAGCAGAAACCAGGGACGGAGACCTCAAATCCCATTCTGCCCCCCGCGGACCCGAGCGGAGACGCCGATTCTGACGACCACTGCCCCCTGAATCGCACCCACCAAAAACGCATCAGACGGTGCATCCCCGCACGCCGGCTGCAACCGTTGCCTGGACCCCTTTATATACCTTGACAAGAATATACTCTGTGGAGTATATGAAGAGAGTGGAATCTGTGTTCGACATCATTGCGGAGCCGAACCGCCGCGCGATACTGAGCCTCCTGGTTTCGTCACAACAGTCGGTTGGAGAGATCGAGCGTCAACTTCGTATGCCGCAGCCGGCCGTGTCCAAGCACCTGCGAGTGCTGCGCGAGGCCGGTTTCGTGGAATCCACGGTGGACGCACAGCGCCGTCTCTACCGGCTGAAACCTGAACCACTTCATGAGGTGGATGCCTGGCTGGCTCCGTTCCGCCGGTTCTGGTCCGCTCACGTGGATGCTCTCGAACGCCACCTCGACCGCATGGATCAGTCAACACCCACGAAAAGGAAGACCAGGAAAAGAAGACGCGGCCCAAACCGCGAACCTGGCAAAGGAGAAACGAAATGAAAATCAAAGTGACCAGCGTATATGTGGACGGCCAGGACAAGGCCCTGCGCTTCTATACGGAGGTACTGGGCTTTGCCAAGAAGACCGATTTCAGCCAGGGCCCATTTCGCTGGCTGACCGTGGCCTCGCCCGAGGAGCTGGACGGCACTGAACTGCAACTGGCTCTCAACGACAACCCCGCAGCCAAAGCGTATCAGCAGGCGATCTTTCAACAGGGCCAGCCCGCGGCCATGTTCTACACCGACGACTTGCAGGCCGATTACGAGCGTATGAAAGCGCGCGGCGCCGAGTTCACCATGCCACCAACGGACGTGACGGCCTCCAAGATCGCCATGCTGAAGGACACCTGCGGCAATCTCATTCAGGTCACGCAGTTGATGCGCTGGTAGGGCGGAGGGAGAAGAAGATGACCAGTCGCGAACAGTACGAACCGGGTCCGGCCCGCGGGGCGCAGATACGGAAGGACGGAGAGAAGTGGACGCTCATTCTCGTCAGAGAACTGCGCCACCCGCCGGAAAAAGTCTGGCAGGCGCTTACCGACCCGGCGCATCTGCGCGAGTGGGCGCCCTTTGTAGCCGATGAGAGCCTGGGCACGGTGGGAACGGTGAATCTCACTTGGGTAGGAACGCCGCAGGCTTTGGAAACAAAAGTGACACGAGCCGACGCTCCCAGTGTGCTTGAGTACGGCGATATCCGCTGGGAACTCGAAGCCTCTGGTAGCGGAACGCGCCTGACGCTGTGGCACAACATTGATCGCCGCTTCATCTCGTGGGGCGCCGCGGGCTGGCACATTTGTTTCGACGTTCTGGATCGCCTCCTCAGCGGAACTCCCATCGGCCCTATCGTTGGTGGTGAGGCGATGAAGTTCGGCGGCTGGCAGCGATTGAACGCGGAGTACGCTAAGCAGTTCGGTATCGAAACGCCCAACCGGCCGCCTCAGGCGGCTCAAAAGTCGTGAATCGAGGACAAGATTAATCATGAAAGATGCCACCAAACGTTCGATTTTTCGCTGGATTCACATCGTCTTTAGCATTCCGATACTCGGTTATATTTATAGTCCGTTTGAAAAACTTCCAGACTACGCCGCCCCAACTCGGTATGTCTTCCTTCCTGCAATGGTCCTTTCGGGATTGTGGATGTGGAAAGGCCATGTCCTTCGAAGACTGATTTCGAAAAGATCCGCCCAACAAGATGCTGCAGATACCCCCTAGCCGCCTCGCGCCCGCCTTCACACAAAGGTCTGGCGCCGAGGATGACCACGTTGTTCGCGCCCGCATTGCGCACGGCCTCGAGGAGCGCGGCCATGTCGGCGATGTTGCATGCGTTGCCCGCCGCCGCGTTGCCGGTGAGGCGGGATTTGGCGTAACGTAAGTGAGTCGATTAGTTGGAGTGAACACAATGGCCGGCAAGACGTCCAAGAAGTCGGCGAAGTCCGCCGCAACCAAGGGCCCCGCAGTGGCTAAGCCGACCCTCCTCGCAGGCGGCAACCCTCAGATCGCGAAGGCCGACGGCGACGTCCCCGTGCAGGCCTACATCACGGCCATGCCGAGCTGGAAAAGCGACGTCGGGCGCCGCCTCGACGCGCTCATCGCGCGCACCGTCCCCGGCGTGCGCAAGGCGGTCAAATGGAACTCGCCCTTCTACGGAGTCGAGGGCCAGGGGTGGTTCCTCAACTTCCATACCTTCACGAACTACGTCAAGGTGGCTTTCCTCCGCGGCACATCGCTGCGTCCTGTCCCCCCGAGCGAGTCCAAGCACAAGGAAGTGCGCTACCTCGACATCCACGAGCACGATCAGCTCGACGAGGCGCAGTTGGCGACGTGGATCCGGCAGGCGGCCGCCCTGCCCGGCTGGGTCCCGTAGCAGGCCGTGGTGAAGGTTCGGGAAAACGGGCGGTGGAAACTCACATGACTAAACCAGAAATTTCCGGCATTGCGCCGTTCTTCATCGTCAAGAATGTCCCCGCCGCGCTGTCGTTTTATCGCGACCGTCTCGGGTTCGACATCACGTTTCAAGGGCCCGCTGACCACATCTTCTTCGGCATTGTCCAGCGGGGCGCCGCGATGATCATGTTCAAGGACGTCGGTGTCGATCCGCTTCCGAACCCTAAACGAGAACCCGGGGCGCGTTGGGACGCGTACCTCAATGTCCCCGATCCTGACGCGTTGGCAGCAGAATTCTCGTCGCGCAATGTCGAGCTTTCCGAACCACTCAAAGACACCAATGATGGCCTGCGTGGATTCGAACTCAAGGACGCTGACGGCTACGTTTTGTTTTTCGGCCGTCCTCGTTCCTGAGGGACCTGTCCTCCCGTTGACGCTGACCTTGAATTTGCGGTAGTCATGCATTCAACATGATTCCAATCATCCCTATTAAGCCCGCGCGCGGGTTGCCACCATCTTTCCGGTAGTGGGTCAGTTTCCGAGTTCCGCGTGACTCGCCCGAAGCGGGACCTTGTACGAGATGCCGACTAACCGGCCAAGTCCATTCCAGGACGCAACCGCGTTTATCGGGAGTAATCCGGGCTGATTAAGTCGGAGTATTGGAATCGGCCTGTCGTGGCAGTTCGTGTCACCGGCCGGACCTTATAACCAGTCGATTCCGGAGGCATCGTGACGATCGATCGCGGCCTGGAGCTTGGACCATTCTTCCGGTTTCACCGCGCCGTTCTGTTTCTGTCCACTGGCGAAGTAGCGTCTCGCCTCCTCCCAGTCGCCCGCTACCGCACTAAGCTGGGACATGCGGTAATGTGGGTACTGGTCGTTCGGATTCAGATCCAGGGATTCCCGGTACCGGTCTCTGGCCTGCTGAAAGAACACCCCCGCTTGGTCGCTCTTGCCGTCATGAAGTGCCTCGAAACCTTGCATTCCCTGGAGCAGACCCATATTCTGCATGGCGCGCACGGAGGTCGGCCGCAGGTCTAACGCCTCCTTCAACCGCGCCTCGGCCGTGGTCCAGAACTCTTGCCTGGATGCCGGCATCTTCTCACCCTTCCGTGTGTAGGCAATACCGAGACCATTCAGGACTTCAAATCGCGCTTCGGTTGGTATGCCATTCTCAAACTCCGTTTGATCGATCAGCAGACCTTCGCCCAGCCTCACGGCCTGCTCGAGGTAGCCAAGCCGGCTGCTCCGGTTTGACAAACGTCCTCCCATTACGGAGTAGAGAAAGACTTTGAGTGCGTCCGCCATGACGACGAGCTCTTTTTGGCCGTGATCCTTCGCCGCGCGCCGGCCATCGGTGAGGAACTGCTCGGCTTTGAAGTAGTCGTCGTCCCGATAACGTTTGATGTGCGCGTACGCTAATTGCAGCAAGACCTCTGCGCGAAAATCAGTGCTGGCTTTCAAGAGTTCTTCGAAACCCTGGATGGCAGCATCGGCATCGCGGAGTTCGGATGCGACCACCGAGCGGTAAAAGACGGCCAATTGGAATCGTGGATCGAATTTGGTCGCCTCATTGAAACTCTCTCTCGCCATCTTCAAGGAATCTCCGTTCCCACTGGTCAGGTACGACCGCAGTTGTTCCCGGCCGGCAACGAAGTTCCGTAACGCATCAGCGTTACGGGTTTGCAAGGGACTAAGAGGCATGGGCTTCCACCGCCTTTATATAAACATCATAGGCGAAAGCCTCGAGATCCTGGTCCAAAGTGGCCGCGCGAAGCGGCCGCATGAAAACGGTGGGACCGCGCTCTTTGCCAAGAGACGACGGACGTGAAATGGCTCCGAATGCGGTTCCGTCGGCGGCCGCAGCCGGAGCGATCCACCCGCCGGATATCCGGACCTTCGGTTTGACGAGAACGTTGACCAGGGATGCGAACGGGATCTTCACGCCGCTCACCTCCAGTTCGTTTTGCGGTTCTGGAAGTTCATCGCGAAATTCCGGCAGCGCAGCGTGAAACAACAACTCCGCGGAGAGCGGTGAAATAGCGGCGGGGAGGGGGGCGGAGACCGATGCGATTCGCGCGCGCACGTACGCAAGCCAGTACGCTGCCTTACCGCTGACATGCTCGCCCACCTCAATGAATGCGCGCAGTTCCACGCTGTTCTTCACTCGAATCGCCGTCCAAATTAGGACGATCACGGAAAACACGCCGATCACGAACGCCAGGTAGGCAACCCACTGGAGTACCCGGTCGAATCTTCGCTTGAGCCACAGTTCGCTCTGCACGTCCTGCAAGGCGGAATTCGCCAAATTTCTCACGTCCTGTGAATCGGACTTCAGCGCTGTAACGTACTGCTCTTCGGCCTTGTCGAGGACGCCGGCATTATTGTAGTATCGGGCGCCGGCCAACTCCTGATGTTGGCCATTCGCGGCAGTGTGGACCCTGACAATACCGGCCAGCGCCTGCCGCCTGACTGCGAGGTCCGAATCCTTCGCGGCCTCCTGGAAATACTTCTCTGCCTCAGGCCATCTCTTCAGCTGCTCATAAGTATCGGCCAGGTCAAGATTGGCGTTCGTCTGGCAGAATACCGCAGATGCCGCGGCCAGGAGAAGAAATGGCAGGCAAAGTCCGCGCGACATGCTCAAGACTTCCTCCATACCAGCAACTGTTCCTCCTTCCTTGGTCCCAGTCGCGGGTGCATATAAGGAACACGCGCCAAGCCAAGAGCAATGGGGAAGCGGAACCGGAATCCGGCCTGACGTGCAATTCCCCTGACTTCCTCGAACGACGGCCTTCGCAGTCGGCCGGAAATATTGATCGCCAGGTGTCCTGAAGGCCGTAATACCCGGTAGCTGTCGTGGATGACGGGCCGCAGAAACCCGCTCAGCCAATTCTCGTATGGGTGGTGGCGAATAAAGCTCTGCGTCGGTTCATCGGAATACTTCTCCCAATCGTAGTAGGGTGGACTGGAAAATACTAGATCGAAACTGCGGCTCGGCATGGTGGGCAGGACATCCTCCGCACAGCCACGGACGATATCGGCCTGACCCCGCGTCAGGTTGCGTTCCCGAAGGAACGAGAGAGCGCGCTCCAACCCGTCGACCTGTCGCTCGCAAGGCTCGATGCCAATGTAAGACCGCTGCAGCGACAACGCGCCCATGAGGCGCCCGCCGTAGCCTGCCGAGAAATCGAGAATCGTATCCCCGTCGTCCGACAAGGCTGCGATGATATTCCGGGCGGCGGTGGGACGGAAGTTAGAAACGCTAGCTGCTCCTGGAAATGTTTTCAACATGCGGCGCAAAGTCGCAGGGTTGGCGCCGAAGCGGTCGGGCCACACGGTCCACGCACGCTGCAGGGCCTTTCGAAGCAGGTAGTCGTCTAGAAAAACGTCCATCGGACTCAAATACCTGCTGACCTTCACCGCCCACATCTGGGGATGGTAACTATTGGCAACGCGCAAACAAACGTTCGAACCACTAAAACCAGGCTCCGCGAAACGCTTCAGGGGATGGCTTGACAAGGCTTGGAACTCGCCTGCCATCGCGTCTCCCGAGAGCCTGTAGACCGGGAAGCCTTCGCTCCGCCAGAACTCGAAGGCGCGATCGACTAGTCTTCGCTGATGGCGCAACGATAACGCCTGCCAGGTGCGTCCGCGAACGTGAATTGGATGGATTTCCTGATGGATTGAGGCAATCATAAAACGACGCTCCGCACCATCACCGCTGAACGCCGGTAGCGGGCATCGACAAAATCATCGAGGGCGAGAATCGCAGGCGAAAGTTCCGAGCGGCGAATCGTGGCGAAGCCGAGACCACGGAAGAAGGCGACGTTCCAGAACATGGCAAGCGCCGTAGCCCGAGTTCCGTGGCTTTTTCGAACCCTATCGATCCGCGCTTCAGTCAGGGCCGCGCCAATTCCTTTGCGCTGATGTTCCTTCCGAACGGCCAAGCCGTATAGATACCCTTCGCAGACGGAACCCACTGTGATTAATTGCACGCCGGCACAGCCAACAACCTGTCCGTCACCTCGGGCGACTAGGTATTCGTCGAGGCTCAGACGCGTCCGCTTCGGCCGCCTAAGGGCTGTATAGATTTGTTGAATCGCGTATACGTCGCCGGTATTTGCCGAGGACACCTCGAACATCGCGATAAACAGCGCAACAAACAGTAATACCCCAAAATGTTCTGGTGAGCAAGGCTGCCCGAGAAGCCGGTAAAATGAAAGGATGCCGGATGTAGCAACGGACCTGACAACGCTTGGCCTCGATGAGACCAAGGCCCTCTTTGAGCAGCTTCAGGCTAGGCTCAACGCCGCCAAAATTGCTTACTTGAACAATACGCTGCTCGATGGACAACTGGTCTCTTATGAGCATTTGGCGGCGATCGCAAAGCAGGTCATCCGGGCTAACTATCGCCTTCAAGAGATTCAGTTCGGCAAGGTCCGTCTAAAATTGTCCGTGGCCAAACTGATCCGGCGAGGCCGCTGAACAGAAGAAGCAAAAAATGCCGATTCCGAACTATGCGCCGGAGAATAACGTTCGGTATCGGTCCGCGAGAGGAACAGAAAATACACTAGGTTCGCTTAGAGGTGTTCCCCAACGGCCCGCCCGCAAGCACTCCAGAGAACGCGGCATTGGGCAGGCGCTGTTCGAGCCACAGGGCTGTTCTTTACGGCATGAGACGTCCGACAGGAGGTTAAGCGCGTCACTGCGTCGAAGGCCTTGGACCAGTTCAAGTAGCAAAGCCGGGAGATCGCGCGACGGGCGAAGGGCGTCAGCATGGGAACGACGATGGAAGAACTGGCTCTGTATATGCTTGGCTGGAGCAACTATTTCGGCTCCTGCGAAACGCCCGAAATGCTGATTTACCCCGCCTGCGGGGGTCCGATTGCAACTGAGGACGCCTATGTGGCGGCAGCGGAAACATCGCACCGTCGATGTGCGGCTCTCTTAGAGCTTGGGGGCCATCGGGCTAGCAGGCGATACCGCTGGCAGCGGGTCGACCCATCCGGGAACTAGGGCCGGATTAGGAACGATAAGTCGGCTTGTGACCGGCAACCCGCACGTTGACCGGTAACGCGCTATCTGTCGAAGTGCCTTGCCGCTCCGGGTGGATCGTCGGCTACTCGGAAACTGACCCACTACCATCTTGCCGATCTGCTATCGAGCCAGAGTAGGCCTTCACTTGCGGAGGGTGCAGGTCACGCTGAGCGCAGCTAAAATAGGGTGCGAGAGTTGGAGCTGACATGAAAAAGCCCGTCCCGGTGGAATCTGCCTCTGCATTAATCGACAAGAAGATCAAAGAACTTGGAGACTGGCGCGGGAAGACGCTCGCCAAAGTGCGCGCAATCGTACACGAGGCAGACCCGGAGATCGTCGAAGAGTGGAAGTGGATGGGGACTCCCACCTTCTCCCACGGCGGCATCGTCTGCACGGGAGAGACGTACAAAAACGTCGTCAAGATGACCTTTGCCAAGGGAGCTGCGTTGAAGGACCCGGCAAGTCTATTCAACTCCAGCCTCGACGGGAATGTCAGGCGCGCCATCGACATCCACGAAGGCGGCAAGGTCGATGAGGCGGCCTTGAAGGAGCTCATCCGCGCTGCCGTGGCGCTCAATCTCATGGTCAAGAACAAGCCGAGGCCCCGGCGAGCGAGCAGCAAGCGGGCCGGCTAGTTTCCTCGCAAGTCCCTCCATCTCTCCTCCCATAGGGAAACCTGGGGCCGCGAAGGTGTGACTATTGCCTGATGTCGAATCACGTTGCATGTGTGAACTGCACCACGCAGCAGCCGCAACGCGACTTCGACGCAAACAAGTTAACAATCCGGCGTTTTTTCCACTGAAAATCCACCGGGTATTCTCCTTAATTGACTGAAAATATGTGGGCAGAATTTTGAGGAAATGACAGACATATTATCCACATTTCGATTGACGACTGGGTATCCTAAGGTTTAAATAATAATTGGATCCGCAATCATAAAATCTCGGAGGCAAAATGGATGTAAACAAAATCCTGGCAGCGCTCCGCCAGGAACGCAATCAGATTGAAGAAGTCATCGTCAGCCTGGAACTTCTCGCGCTCAGCCGCGGGCGGCGGCGTGGCCGCCCTCCCGCCATTCTGGTAGCGGCCACGAAAAAACGCGGCCGGCCGCGAGGCAGCAGAAATAAGACCACCCTCGCCCGCGAGAAGGCAGCCATGGTCGCGCACCAGCCGGAACGAGCGTTGGCGGCGGGACAGACCCTTCTCCCGGACGAGATCCAGTAGTTGTCGCAGCGCCCGCTGTGGCGCCGCTTCTTACCGTCGCTTCTTCTTCGCCGATCCCGCTACTTGCAGGACCAGCGCCCCTCGGTCGCCCCTCGCCCATCTCTCCTGGATCTGTTGCTCGTCGATACCGCCCACGCGCCCCAGCAGAATAAATGCCGGTAGCGCATGGCGCAGGCTATTCCACTGCGCCATCTCCACGAGTGACGGCAGCGCCCGCTCGCGCAAAGCGGCTAACGTCGCCTCTGGACGCGAATCCGTGAGATCGAGCAGCGCACGGGTCGCCTCGGTGCGATCACTGAGCACGATGGAGTTCAGCATTTCCACAAGCCATGTCGGCGAGATCTGAATGTCCAGTTCGGGCTTCTTCATCGCAAGGATGGCGATCGCTTCGAGGGCACGAACGGCGCTCGCCCGCACATCTTCGTCCGGGTCCTGCATGGCGTATTCAAGATCGTTCACCACTGCCTTTTTGTCCGGTGCGTAGCCGATTAGAGTTGCCGCCATGCTGCGCTGTTCTTCGTCGGCGGAGTTGCGAAGCACCTCGCGGATCTGCGCCAGATGGTGGGCCGTGAAGTCCACAAAGTTCTGCTCGATGGCGCGGGCATCCGGGTCGGCGGCCAGAGGGTGGCCCTGCGTCAGATCTTCGGCCGTGCTCCCCCGCCGCGCCGCGGCCTCCACGGCCTGCACTAATTCGCGATACGACTCGACAATCGCAGCCGGCAGCGTCGCGGCTCCCGCCGGCGCGCTGCGCAGCGCGAGGTGAGGAGCGCTTTTTTCTTCGATGCCGACGAACAGCATGCCGCCTCCGCCCTCGCAGCACACCACCTGCACCCGGGCCAGCACCACTCCCGGTATTTTCTCCAGCCGGTCTTCCAGATCGCCTTTGGAAGGCGGAAGCGGGTCTCCTGCGCTCACCCCCACAATTTTCTGAATCCGGTTCGCGGGAATTTTTCGCAGCCCGTAGTAATCGATCGAGCTGACTTTGGGCGCCGAATCGGCTCCCAGCACGGCGGGTAGCAGCAGTAACCAAAGGAACTTCACGCTATTCAGACGCGGGAACTCAGGCTGCGGATACAAACTGTTAGGCCTGCTTTTCGGCCATGTGGCCGATCAGCGGCAGCACAATACGTTCATTCTGCCACGCCGTCCAGATGAGCACCACCCACAACACCAGCACGACCAGAAGAAACACGGGACTGATCAAAAGGGCCATGTTCCTTCCGAGCAGCGAAATCGCGAACCAGACCACAATGATGGCCAGATTCACAAAAATCGCCTGGAATGCGTGAAATCGGACCCGGCGGTTGTGGCGATAGGGCTCGAGCAATAGCAGCAGCGTGCCGGTCACCCCCAGCAGCAAGTAACACAGCGCGCTCGCAATGTTATCGTCAATCGCGGGACCCGCCGGCCGTTCCCCCGATGCGGCGCAGTGCGGGCACACGCCGCCCTCGATCGCAGCGCCGCAACTTGGACATACCGCCATAATTGTCGCCCGTGGGGCCCGGGCCAAATCAGCCGTCAATTTCCGGCCTGTTTTTCAGCCAGAGGCCCGATAATCGGCAAAACCAGCTTCTGATCTTGGTACGCCTTTATAATTAATATAAGCCACAATACAAAAAATCCCAGCCAGACCAGCGGCATCACGAAGATCAACAGGCCGCCGGAAACCGCCGACAGAATCAGGAACACAATCCAAACCCCGATGGCCCCCACGTGCATGAAAATGGATTGAAACGCATGGAAACGGATTTTGCGGTTCTGGTTGTACGGCGCCAGCACCAGGAACAGAATGCCCGTGATCAGGCCCAGCGCATAGCACAGCGCGCTGGCCACATTGTCGGTCAAGCCCGCGGGCGTCGCCGCCACTGCTCCTTGAACCGGCGCCGGCGCTACCTCTGATCCAATACCAGCTGCTCCTCCGACCGCTGACCCACATTTGGCGCAAAAACGCCCGTCCACCTGACTGCCGCAGTTCGGACAGAAAGCCATAATGTGCAACTTTACTTCCCGCCGCCTCAGTTTGCAAGCGGGGATCTTCCCGGTGGCGTCTCGGAGTGCGGTATCTTAGACGGACGGGAATTCCCGAAAGGTATGTTGATGACGCGAATTCTGATTCTGGCATCCATCTTCACTGCACTGCTTTCCGCTCAGCCGAAGACCCGGCTCGAAGACCTTCACGGCAAGACCATCCTTCTGTTTACGCCGCATCCCGACGACGACGCGTTCGGTTGCGCGGGAACCCTGGCGCTTCTTGCCAAGAACGGAAACAACATCCGCATCGTCATCTACACCAACGACGATAAGGGCTCCTACGATCCCGAAATGACCAGCGAGCGCCTGGCTCGCATCCGCATGCACGAAGAAGAAGACGCCTGCCGCATCCTGGGTATCCCGAAAGACCACATCAAGTGGCTCGAGTACCACGATGGCATGCTCGAATACGCCAACACGCGCGATCTGGTGGAGGAAGTCACAGGCATCATCCGGAAAATCCGCCCCGAAGTCGTGCTCTCCATCGACCCCGGAACGGAATACGTTCGCTGGCACAAAACCGACCACCGCATGGCTGCCAATAACACCATCGATGCGATCCGCGCCGCGGAATGGCACCTGTACTTCCCGAATCAGCAATTGCACGAAGGCCTCGAGCCCTGGCTGGTTCCGCAGGAATACTATTATTACGTTACCGAGAAGGAGGCTAACTACTGGGTGAATATCGACAGCGTGGTTGAAAAGAAAGTAGATGCTCTAATGGCGCACGTCAGCCAGTGGGAGCCCTCCATCCACCATTACCGGCCGGACTGGGATCCTGCAACCCTCGAGAAGACAAAAGCTGAGTATAGGAGCCACATCACCAAGAAGGACGGGCACTACGTGGAGGCCTTGCGGACCTCCACGGGCTTCAATCAGGAGTGATTATTCCACCACGGTTACGCGCGCCGGCTCTTCGATGAGTCGCGGTGGATCGCCAACCAGCAACACCATCATTCTGTAACGGCCAGGCACCACTTTCTCCGGCACTTTGAACTTGATGGTCGTGGATGTCTGTTCCACGATATGCACCTTGGCGTCGACGGTACCATTAGTCAGATAGAGTTCAGACACGCGTGATTTGTCCAGATTCTCGCCCAAAACGGTCGCAAACTCCCCCGCCTTAATGCTGTCCGGATCGACCGATCGCAGTATCGGCGTAGGAAGGACCTCGCTGGGGTCCTTGGCGGCGCTGGCCAGCCGCATTGCAAACAAAAAGATAAAAACAAACCCAAATAACTTGATGAGCCGCATGCGCACCCCCTTACAGAATTGCGCGCGCACGCCGGTTGCCACGCGCAATACGAACAAAACAAGCAATTTGTCATTCACAACCGCTTGCGTCAAAACCCGCAGGCGCAACTGCACTGCGTAAGCCGCCCCAATTCGGGGCTGCGTGCTAGAATCCGGCAGATGCGCGGCCTGGCAGTGGCTTTGTTTTTCACGCTCCGCCTAACCGCTTTCGCGCTCGACTTGAGCAACGCGGTGGTCGCCGTTTCTCCGCATCAGAAGGCGGTCGCCATGCTGGTGGAAGAGGTCGAGAAGCGGACCGGTATTCGCTGGCCTGTCACGAATTCAGGGCAAGGCGTTCGTATTGAGGTACTTTCCCAACCCGCGCGGACGCCAGAGGGGTTTCGGATCGAGGTCGGAAACGCCTCAGTCCGAATCACGGGCAACGATGCGCGCGGCGTCTTGTTTGGCGTCGGCCGGTTGCTCCGGGAAATGCGGATGGAAAAAGGCGCGGTCACCATTCCTGATGGCTTCGGCGAAACCAGCGCACCGCGTTATCCCCTGCGCGGCCATCAACTTGGGTACCGGCCAAAAACCAACTCCTACGACGGCTGGTCGGTGCCTGTTTGGGACCAATACATCCGTGACCTCGCCGTCTTTGGAACCAATGCCATCGAGTTGATCCCGCCGCGCTCGGATGATGAGCCTGACAGCCCGCACTTTCCGCTGCCGCCGATGCGCATGATGACCGAGATGTCGCGGCTGGCCAATGAATATGGCTTGGACGTCTGGATCTGGTTTCCGGCCATGGAGTTGGATTACGCAAATCCACAAACGGTGGCGGCGGAGCTTCGGGAGTGGGGTGAAGTATTCAGCAAACTGCCGCGCGTCGACGCGGTCTTCGTTCCTGGCGGCGATCCCGGGCACAGTCCTCCAAAAGTCCTGATGGCGTTTCTCGAAAAAGAAACGGAGCTGTTACATCGCTCCCATCCGAAGGCCCAAATGTGGATGTCGCCGCAGGGCTTCAACCAGCAGTGGCTCGACGAGTTCTACGCGATCCTGCGCGGCGAGCCTGCTTGGCTCTCGGGTGTGGTTTACGGTCCGCAGGTTCGCGTGAGCCTGCCCGAATTGCGCGCGGCTGTTCCGAAACGTTACCCGATCCGCCACTACCCCGACATCACTCACAGCCGCCAGTGCCAGTACCCGGTGCCGGATTGGGACGCGGCCTATGCCATGACCGAAGGGCGCGAGGGCATCAATCCGCGGCCTTTCGGCGAAGCGGAAATCTTCCGGCGGACCGCACCGTATACGATCGGCTTCCTGACCTACTCGGAAGGCTGCAACGATGACGTCAACAAGATGATCTGGAGTGCGCTGGGCTGGAATCCGGACGCGAGCGTCGAAGAAATTCTGCGACAGTATGGCCGCTACTTCGTTAGTGAGCGCCATGGCGAGAGTTTCGCGCGCGGCCTTGGGGAGCTGGAGCACAACTGGGTGGGCCGGCTCGCCGCGAATCATGGCGTGGATGCAACCTTCGCGCACTTCCGCGAACTGGAGCAGGCCGCCACGCCGCAGATGCTCGCCAACTGGCGTTTCCAGCAGGCGCTGTACCGCACGTATTACGACGAGTACACGCGCCAGCGCCTCGCTTATGAGACGGATCTCGAGTCGAAGGCGATGAATGCTCTGCGCCATGCGTCGCACGACGGAGCCGAGCGGGCGATGGCCGAGGCCGAGCGCGTGCTCGACCAGGCAGCCACGTCAAAAGTTGCCACGGACCTGCGGGCGCGCGTGTTCGAGCTGGCGGAGGCGCTGTTCCAGAGCATCCGCATGCAGTTGAGCGTTCCGCGCTACAAGGCGATCGCGGTGGACCGGGGCGCGAACCTGGATACCATCGACGCGCCGCTGAACAATCGCCTGTGGCTGAAGATGCGCTTCGACGAGATCCGAAAAGTTGCTGAAGAATCGGAGCGACTCAAAGGCATCGCCGAAATTCTCGACTGGACCGATCCGGGCCCCGGCGGTTTTTATGACGATCTGGGCGACACCACGCGCCAGCCGCACCTGGTGCGCGGTGAAGGCACGATCGTGGGTTTCGGTCCGTCGGGTACGCGCCGGCGATCCTGGTGGGATCACGCCGAAGCGCTTTACGAGGCGCCGCTGCGTATGCACTATGCGGGGCTCGATCCGCAGGCACGCTACAAAATCCGCGTGGTGTATGCGGGCGAAAATCCGCGCCGCAAGATCCGGCTGACGGCGGGCGAAAAATGGGAGGTGCATCCGCTGATGGAAAAGCCGACGCCGTTGCGGACGCTCGAGTTTGCGATTCCCCGCGAAGCCACGGAACATGGTGAACTGGATCTGACGTGGCGGGGCGAGCCCGGGCTGGGCGGGAGCGGGCGCGGCTGCCAGGTGTCGGAAGTGTGGCTGATCAAACAATGAGCGAACTCAATCAGGCTTGGGAAAATCCGGTAAAGAAAAAACTGCGCGCGGGCGAGCCGGTGGTGGCGGCGACGATTACGGCGGCGAGCGTGGAGGTGGCGGCGCAAACCGCGGCGATGGGCTTCGATTTTCTGTGGATCGAGATGGAACATTCGCCCATCACGCTCGAAACGCTGCGCACAATGATCCTGGCCACGCGCGGCTTGAAGGCGATGCCGTTCGCGCGCGTGCCGGTGAATGAAATCTGGATGGCGAAGCGGGTGCTGGATGCGGGCGTGTGCGGCGTGATGTTTCCGTTCACCAGCACGCCGGAGCTGGCGGCACAGGCCGCGGCGGCGTGCCGCTATCCTCCAGCGGGGCGCAGAGGCTCGGGCCCGGTGCTGGCGCGGTTCACCTGGCCGGGCGGCTCGGATGGTTACCCCGATTCGGCGGACAGCAACGTGGTGGTGATCGTGATCATCGAAGAGGCGCGCGCCGTGGAGAACGTGGAGGCGATTGCGGCCACGCCCGGCATCGACGTGATGTTCATCGGCACGAGCGATCTTTCGTATTCGCTCGGGCTGCGCGGCAATCAGGACGATCCGCGGCTGCGCGAAGCGATCGGCAAAGTGGTCGCGGCGGCGAAGAAGCACGGCAAGGTAGTTGGACGGCCCGCGGCGACGCCGGAGCAGGCACAGAAATTCATGGAGCAGGGTTTCGGACTGTTCCAAGCCCCGACGGATATGGGCTTCATGGCGGCGGGGGCGCGGGCGTATCTGGAGGGGTTGGGGAGAGGGGTGACGCAGGCGAAGGTGAAGACGATTTATTGAGGGGAGTCCTCCGGTTTGCCGTCCGCTCAGACAGCTCTGGAAAGGCTGTCCAGATCTAGGACGTACTTTGATCGCCGTATCCGATCCACTTCATCTCGCTTCCAGAATTCGATCATCTGGAGCTCCCGGCGGCGGCGTTCGCCCGTATATTGACTGATATCCAGCATGTACCCGGTGTATAACTTCCCGGGATCGTCCCGAACCGTCGTTCGGGATTCGACAACGTGAACGAACCTAAGGTCTACAAGCTCACCTAGCAGGTCTTGTCCCCGAGACCCGCTCTCTCGTTCGACGAGAAAGCAGTTCACTTTGTTGTTAAGGCAAAAGTCTTGGATTGCTCGGAGGGCCTGCTCTAACCGGGCTCGCTCGCCGATCGTATCGCGTTTGAGTTCGTCTCGTTTTGAGGGGTCATGCTCTCCCGCAGCCATATTCACGTCCTCCGCGTTAATGCGCTCGCCCCGGTACGTCTTCCCTCGTTCTCGAGCCACGTCGATGGCTTTGCGGAAGATTGTCAGGAAGTCTCGGGCCACGCCTCCACTGGCCAGCACGAGGCGCTCTGTGCCCCCATCCGCCAGGAGGCAGTTATGGTCCGGCAACCCCGCTTCTGTGATCAGCTGGTCCAGTATCTGCAGTAAGAATCGTTTTGCAAGCTCGTGCTTCTCGAGAGTGATGTCAAGATCGATATCGTCACAGTCGTCGCCCAACTTCAATCCTATTGGGGGATCGCCGTGGTGATACCACTCGGTTCGATGCCGAATGGTTCCGACCTTGAGCCATACGGAGCGGCCTTTCAGAATTCGGTGGAAGTAGTCGAGGACGTGAGCCTGGTCTCGCCGTGCGATGTGATACAAGTCGTCGAGAAAGATATAGGCATCTGAGCCCGACAGTTCAACAATCTGTTCAAAGAGTTTCTGGAAATCGATGATTCGGCGATGGAGGAAGGCAGCTTTGTCTCGCTTGCGCTGCTCAGTGACCTCGCTTGAGAGCTCACTAGAATTCGCCCGTTGATTCATTGTTCCGAGCGAAGCCGAGCTGCCCAAATAAGATAAAGCCCCTTTCACGTCGGTGGCGCTTGATGTCGAGTTCTTTACTGCTGAACTCTCTTTAGAGGTCTGTGGAGCTCCATCCTCTGCGTGCAGCAGTGAGCTAAGCTCCGCAACGTTTTTTTGAAGGGCCTCTCTTACAGCCTTGACCCTCTCCCTTTTTAGGGGTGGACGGTCAGGCTTACCAAAGAAACGCTTCCAATATGACGTCTTCGACGATGGATTCGATCCCGCAGAACCTAACCACGCGTCCAGGGCTGTCATCGTTTCGATCAGCACACTTATCAGGACGTCCGGATACGTGTGGCCCTTGAACGCCTCGAGATCAATGAAGGCAACGGGCGTGCGCCGAAGCGTCAGATCGGCACCGGCCTTGCGGAGCAAGGACGTCTTTCCCGAGCCGCGCCGGCCAAATATGATGTGGTGCCTCCGCGATTTTGCCCGGTCGAGCGTACCACGAGCGGGCTCAATGAAACGCCGCGGTGAGTCCTTCGTCGCGCGTGTAGCCTCTTCGACAAGCGTCACGAGTTTGTCCACTGCTGGAGAGGTCAGAATCTCATTGCGCTGCTGTGTCAAGCGTGCCTCCGAAAACAGTGTCGGCCTGCATACATTTGTAGCAGATCTAGCGGCAGTTCACCTCTCCAGGAGGCAGAACGGAGGAAGAAAAACGGGGACAGGCAACACCGTCCACACGCCGGCGTACAGCGCTGTGTGATTCGCAGGATCAGGCGGCTTGGGACGGTGAAGCCAGTCCCCGTTTTTCGGACCTCAACAGGCACCACCGTCTAAGACGAGCGGTCTGTCGGGCGAGACTGTGGAGATTAGTCAGTCGCCATTCGCATTTCTGTTGTCGACGACCGCTCCTTGCAGTCGCGGCTCAGTTTCGAACGTCAACCAGCGGCATTTTCCGGAGTCTGGACTGTACGGTTCAATCTTGCTAAGTGTACACTTGCAATATGAGGACGAGTGGCAGCGAACTGACAACCGTAGTCTCGGCTCTGCGGGCTCGCGCCAATTTTGGCAAACTTCTGCGCCAGGTGGAGGATGATGGTCGCTCTCTGGTCATCGAGAAGCGCGGTACGCCCAAAGCCGTGCTGCTCAGCATCCGCGACTATGTGCGGCTGGCAGCACCAGAACCGGAAGTGCTCCGGGTTATCGGCGAAGAATCGAAGCGGAAGGGTACGGATAAGCTCAGCTCCCGCCGGATTGACCAGATCATCAAAGCCGCCCGCGCTCGAAAACCGAAGCGCGGATGATTCCGCTCCGGCTGGTCATCCACACCAACATCGTCGTCTGCGCGGCTCTGAAGCCGGAGGGACTGCAACGCACGGTCCTGCTGCTCGCGATCAACAAACCGGCCAGGCTGTATGTCTCGCCTGCGATTCTCGCGGAGTACCGCGAAGTGCTCTCGCGACCGGAGCTTCAGGTCCGCAAGGGCCTACGGCAGCAGCTCCTGCAGCTCATCAGGAGCCACTCACATTCCATCAGCCCGGATCGCACGCTTCAGGTGACCAAAGACCCAGACGACAACAAGTTTCTGGAATGCGCCGATGTGGCTGGCGCCGACTATCTGATAACTGGTAACCAGCGGCATTTTCCGGAGTTCTGGAAAAAGACCAAGGTGATCACGTCGCGCGAGTTCATCAGTCTCGTGGCGCCGCACCTGATGGTGTAAACATCTCCCGGAAGATTCCCAGACCGGGGACGGGGACAGGCACCACTGTCCACGGCGTGCAGTCTGGTCGGTGGCGAGTGTTCGGATTAGGGACAGTGGAGCCAGTCCCCGTCCGACGTCGTGAGGGCTTGCGGCACCTACAAAGTCATCAGAGACCGGAGGTGGGGACAGGCACCACTGTCCACGACGTGCGGCCTGGTCGGTGGCGAGTGTTGGGATTAGGGACAGTGGAGCCAGTCCCCGTCCGACGTCGATAAAAAAATTCTATGATCTCGATGGGATCTTGACAGCGGGAAGTAGCCAATCTTACTGTTGATACCCAGAACCTTCGCTGCTCCTTGTTGAGCTGAAGACACTAACAACTTGGAGAATCATGAATGAGAAACATGATGCTCAGCCTATTTGTGCTCGTTTGCATTGCACATTTTCCGGCGGGGGCCCAATCGCCGGCTCATGAGCATTACCTAAACGATGTGCACAGAGGGGCGCCGGGCAGCCGTGCCGTCGAAGACCAATTCGACCGGCCCATTTTCGAACGAGAGAACGCACAGTACAAGGAAAAGCAGTTCCGGTTGAAGACTCAGGCATTTGTCGATCTCTGGACTGCCCTCGCGCGCGAATACAAGGAGAAGGGCACGTTCAATATAAAGCTCGCCAAGGAAGTGTCGAAGGCGTTCCACGCTCTGGAGAAGAGCGAGGGTTGGCCCAAAGTGGGCCGCCGGTGAAGCCGCGATGAACGCAAGGGCGAACGTAAGTACCGCTCCCTCTGGTCGCGGCTCGGTAAAGCCGCGCGATAGGCCAAGAGAACGGTTCGTTGGTCTTTCGCGAACGTAATCCTTGAACCGGACTCAAACACGCGGATGCGGTTGGCCCTGGTTTTGTTCCTACTGGCAACTTTTCGTGGGTGGGATGGCGGCGGGTCGGGTAACATGGCTGGCGATGAAACCCGCGTTAGTCTTATTGATGGTGGCGCTGCGGCTCTCGGCCGGGAGTATGAGTGCGGAAGACCGGCAGCACTTGGTTGTGCATTTGCAGATGACCGAGCAGTGGCTGAGCGATGAAGTGCGCGGCCTGTCGACGGCGCAGCTCAACTTCCGGCCCGGGGCGGACCGGTGGAGCGTGCGGGAATGCGTCTCGCATCTGGCGGTGGCCGAGCCGGATTATTGGTGTGATTTTATGGACGCGGTCAAGTCTGCTCCGAGGGCGACGAAATCGGACCGACGAAATCGGGACGACGAAATCCGACGAAATCGGGACAGTACACTCAATTACGGGCAGAGCCTTTCAGAAATTCGATTTGAGTGTACTGGACTGCACCCCAAAAATGAGACACGGAAATTAGGGACACTTTTCATTGAATGGAAAGGAGTCGGGATTGTCTGGAAAATACCGTGTCTTCGGCGTAGAGTTCAAACAGAATGTGGCGCAGCGGATTCTGAACGGCGAAAGCGTGACGGCGCTGCACTACGAACTGCAGATCAAACGCAGCGTGTTGTACCGCTGGCGCGATGCCTACCGCAAGGAAGGAGCGGCAGGCTTGCAGCGGCGGGTGGGA
>JAIQFK010000013.1 GCA_020073305.1 Terriglobia bacterium | reverse complement strand
TTTGACCTCCTCGACGAAGGCATCCAGATCCAAACGGCCGACAAAGCTCCAGATGCTGCGAGCGGGGTGCTCTTCGCCGATGAGTCCCTCAATGTCTACCGGCAGCAGGACGCTCTGGGCACGATCGATCTCCTCGAAACGGAGTGCCTCGCTTGCATGTTGGTTGGTGTCCACAAATCGAGTTTACGGATTCACCGAATATTTTCAAGTGAGCGCCTCGATTTTTTCACAGCTTCCAGACGCATTTTATTTTCCGTCAGACCTCAACGATCTCATCCGTCCCTGTTGTTTCCTTCGACGTACAGTTATGATGGAGACGGCCGGCGCGTGATGAAGGTGTCGGGTGGCGCGACGACGGTGTATGTATACGATGCGCAGGGGCAGTTGGCGGCGGAGTACGCGGCGCCGGCAGCTGGCGCACCCTGCGTGACGTGCTATCGGATTGAGGACCATCTGGGAAGTACCCGAATGGTGACGGACGGAAGCGGCAACACGGTGAGCCTGCATGACTATCTTCCATGGGGCGAGGAGATCCCGGCAGGAGTGGGTGGACGCGGCGCATTGTACGGGGCCACGGATGCGGTGACGCAGCGGTTTACCTCCAAAGAACGAGATGCCGAGACGGGGCTAGACTTTTTCAGCGCTCGGTACATGTCGTCAGCCCAAGGACGCTTCACGTCGCCCGATCCATCAGGGCTTCTGGCAGCGAATCCGGCGAATCCGCAGAGTTGGAATTTGTATGCTTACGTTCGCAACAACCCACTAATCAACATCGACCCGACTGGATTGGATTGTGTCTATGCGAACGACGCCGGAAACGGGGTCGGGTCGATTGATCACGACGGGAATTCTGGGGCGTGCGGGAAGGGCGGTGGAACGTGGGTGCCTGGTTATGTGGATGAGAACTGGGCGCACTTCAACCAGAACACCGGGATGTTCCAAGTGGGCTCCGTCGACGGCTCAGGGAAGAACGCCACAGTCGATTACGCCAACTTCGCAGCAGGGGCGCAAACGGATGACAATGGCAAATGTTTGAGCGGTTGCGGCGGCTATGGGTTCTCTTCTGCGAACGCCAATTGGCTTCAGGGACAGCTTGCCGGAAACAGCACATCAGGCGGCTTGGACGGATACATACAGTTCCTGACTGGTCGACAGCAGCCACTAAGCGGCGGGCTTGCTAGTCAGATCGCCTTCGGCCCACTCGACGCTTCGACAAACCATTGGGCCGGACCCGGCGGATTTGGGCCTCCCGGAGGACGAGGCGATTGGGCGGCGTCGGTTCATGATTACAACTTCTCCACAAACGGTCCCGCACCTGGGCAAGGAATCACCATCGGCATGTATTTCAATCCGACGCTGTCTCCCGCTACGTCGAAGGCGCTCATCCAGAGCAACAACAATCTGATCCGAAATGCTGGCGGTGTTCAGGGCGCTAAGATGGGGGCGTTTTTCGGAGTAGTCAATGCTTTCCAGTGGTACTCGAACAGTTGGAAATAGGTGCATCGTGAGACGTTGGATTAGGATCGCTGCGCTTCTTCTTGCTATTGCTGTAATCCACCGGAGCGCTCAATCAGCACCGGAAGAGCAAAGCCCGAGCGTCTGGACCGATCCATCTACAGGGCTGATATGGGCTGGGAAGGACAGCGGTAAAGACGTGAGTTACAAGAATGCCGTGAAGTACTGTCGTGATCTTCGGTTGGCTGGCTACTCTGACTGGAGACTGGCGAACATGTCCGAGTTGCAAGGAATCTACGACAAAGCGGCGATTGCGCCAGGACTGGCTGGCCCCGGAAACGGAAGACCAGTCACTTGGCATGTAAAGGGCAAACTGTTCTTGACTGGTAATGAATGGGCCAACAATCAAAGTGGGCGCACTTCTGGCTTTCAGTATTACTTCGATTTCAATGAAGGTAAATCGAACAACCAGCCAAGCGGGTTTCCTTATTCTTCCGCCTTCATGCGTGGGTTGTGCGTGCGTGGTTCCGGGAACTGATGCGTTGAAGGTCTCATTCGGAGATGCGGTTGAAGCTGGATCGGTCAGCAACACACCACAGCAGCGTCCCGGCGCTGCACTTCGAGCCTGACAGCGTAGAGGGGAAGCCAGGGACGGACGAGACCGTCCCGAAACTTTGAGACAGCGGGGAGTAGCAGGGACGGGAGTAGCAGGGACAGGGGGGGGCAGCAGGGACGGACGAGACCGTCCCGAAACCTTGAGACAGCCGGCCGCCCTACCGAACTAAGTCGGTATGCCTCGGGAACCTCGGGTGGTGGCCATCGGTCTGCCACACCATATTACGCAGCGCGGCAATGCCGGTCAGGATGTGTTTACAACGGATGCAGTGCGGCACGCCTACCTGGAACTGCTCTCGGAACACGCCGCTGGCAACCGGCTGCGGTTACTGGCCTGCTGCCTCATGACCAATCATGTGCACATCGTGGCTGTGCCGGAAGCAGACTCCTCCATGGCGAATACCTTCCGGCACGCGCACGGGCGATTCTCGCAATACTGGAATACGGATCGGAACCGGACGGGGCATTTGTGGCAGAATCGCTATTACTCCTGCCCGGTGGAGGAGTTGGCCGTGTGCCGGGTGATGGCGTACGCGGAGAACAACCCGGTGCGGGCTGGCATGGTGGAACGGGCGGAGGATTTCGAATGGTCGAGCGCGGGAGCTCACCTGGGCAGGATAGGCGCCGGTGCCATGCTGGATATGGAGTGGTGTACAAAGCAGCAACATGCTTATCCGAAACGCTGGAGGCGGACCACAAGCCGGGAAGATGGCGCTGTCTTTCGGGGCCGTGAACGCGTTCCAATTCTACGTGCAGTCCTGGAAGTAGGCCATGAAACGAGCTAAGGTTGGTTTGCTACTGCTCGCCGTTTCAGCCTTCCTGGGGAGGGCCCAGTCGTCGCAGGACGGAAAGGACTCTTGGACCGATCCCTCTACAGGCCTGACGTGGGCCGCACGAGACAATGGCAAAGACGTAAGTTGGGGGGGAGGGGTGAAGTACTGCCGAAGTCTGCGGTTTGGCGGGTATTCTGACTGGCGGCTCGCTACCCTTGACGAACTGAAAGGAATCTACGACGAGAACGCCAATTCTCCGGGACGAGCGGGCAAGAAAGCTGTCACTTGGCACGTAAAGGGCAATCTCTTCTTGACCGGGTATCAATGGAGCAGCAACTACAGGAGTGACGATCGCGGGCGTAATTCCGGCTATTCGTGGTACTTCGATTTCAACGATGGACGATCCAGCAACCAGCCAAGCGGATTCCCCTACTCATCCAGCTTTCGGCGGGCGTTGTGCGTGCGTGGAAAATGATCGGTTACAAAGTTCACCGCCAAAGAACGCGATACTGAAACGGGGGGGAATCCCGGGGACACTGACCCCTTTTCCCCCATCCCGATCAGTTCGCCAGCCATCCCAATGCCCGCCCGAGCTCTTCTTCCTCCTCGGGAAACACCGTTCGCAAATCCACCAGAATCCGGTCGTCTTCAATCCGCGCAATGACCGGCGGATCTCCGGATCGTAGCCGCTTCTCGGCTTCGATCACGTCCTTTGGCTCGATCACGATCAGCCAGGTTGGAATCGACTGAGCTGGCGTCGACCCGCCGCCGATCACCGATTCGCCCGGCTCCACCCGCGCCCGACCCGACGGCAGCGCCGCGACCAGCCGCTCGGCCCGCTCGCGAATCTGCTCGGCGCTCATGCGAATCATTGCCATCGCCGGAATGCGCTCCCATTGCTCGAACAGCAGCGCGCGCAGCGTGTTCTCCATGGCCTGGTAAATGAGCTTGTCGAGCCGCAAAGCGCGGAACATGGGATTGCGCCTGAGGCGCGCGACGATTTCCGCCTTCCCCGCCAGTATCCCCGCCTGGGGCCCGCCCAGCAGCTTGTCGCCGCTGAACGAAACCAGGTCGGCTCCCGCGCGCAGACTGTCCGCGACCAGCGGCTCATCAATCCCGAACGGCCGCAGATCCACGACGCAGCCGCTGCCCAGGTCCTCATATACCGGAATCCCGCGTTCCCTGCCGAGCGCCACCAGTTCGCTCAACTCGGGCCGCGCCGTGAATCCCTCGATCCGGAAATTGCTGGGATGAACCCGCAGCAGCAGGCGCGTGCGGTCGTTGATGGCATTGCGGTAGTCCTGAATGCTCGTGCGATTGGTGGTGCCTACTTCACAGAGCGCCGCGCCTGACCGCTGCATGATCTCCGGGATGCGAAACCCGTCGCCGATCTCGATCAGCTCGCCGCGCGAAACAATCACTTCGTAGCCCAGCGCCAACTCATTCAGCGCCAGGTAAATCGCCGCGGCGTTGTTGTTGACGGCAATCGCCGGGCACCCCAATAGCCTCTCGAGCAGCATGCCCGCGTGCGCGTCCCGTTTGCCCCGCCTGCCCGCATCAAGATCGTATTCAAGGTTCGAATAACCGGGAATCGGCTGCTGCGGGCCGAGCGGCGCCCGTCCAAGATTGGTGTGCAGCACCACCCCCGTGGCATTGATCACCCGCCGCAACGACGGCCGCGCCAGGGCGCTAAGGGCCTCCACCACCTCTCCTTCAATAGCAGATTCGGTGGCGCCGTTCCCTGCCCGGATACCCGTCCGCCGCGCCTCCAGGACGCGCCGGACTTCCTCCACCACCAGCGCTCGCGGATACCGTGCCAATACGGCATCCAGTCGCGAGAGGACCTCATGCACCGCCGGCAAACCCCTCAACTTCCCGGTCTCTGGCACGAATTCATAGTACTGAGACGGCTGCCGAGTGTCCATTGACCCTCGGCTGGTCCTCGCGGCATATCCCGTTGTCCGAAATGCTACAATGAAACTTACTCCACCGAAGGTGAATCCCCATTGGCATTGGTAGAAGGTTGCAGGCATTCGCTCGATATCTCGGTCCCGGTGGAAACCGTGGAAGGCGAGACCGAGCGCGTCGTCAGCTCGTTCCAGCAGCGCGCCAAACTCCCGGGCTTCCGTCCCGGAAAGGCGCCGGCGGGCCTCGTTCGTAAACAGTTCGAGGGTGACATCCGCCAGCAAGTGCTCGAAAATCTGGTTCCGAAGTTTCTCGATCAGGAACTGCAGAAGCAGGAACTGCGCATCGTCGGGTCGCCGGACATCTCCGATGTGCACTTCCACCGCGGCGAACCGCTGCGCTTCAAGGCGGAATTTGAGGTCTTTCCCGAGATCGAACTGAAAGACTACCAGAATCTGGAAGTACCCTATCAGGATCCCCAGATCACCGATGAAGACGTCGCCAAGCGCATCGAAGAAATTCGTGACCAAAAAGCGGATTACAGCAACGTCGACCCGCGCCCCATCCAGGATGGCGATCACGCCGTGGTCTCCATCGAGAGTCTTTCCGGGGCTGAGCAGCCCGTCAAACAGGACGAGATGATGCTGCACGTCGGGGCGGAAGACACCCTGCCCGCCTTCACCGAAAACCTTCGCGGGATGTCGCCCGGCGATGAAAAAGACTTCGAGGTTGTTTACCCGGAGGATTACGGGCAACCCAAGCTCGCGGGCCGCACCATCCGGTTTCACGTCATGGTCAAAGGCATCCGCAAGAAGGAACTGCCCGAGGTAAACGACGAATTCGCCAAGGACCTGGGAGACTTTCGCACCGTCGACGAGTTGCGCGACGCGTTGCGCAAGAAGATGTACGAGCAGCGGGAGCAGGAAGCGCAGAAGGCCGCTAAAGACAAGCTCGTGGAAAAGTTGGTGGATGCCCACGACTTTCCCATCCCCGAGGCATTCATCGACCGCCAGGTGCGCAATCGGATCGAGCAGACGCTTCACTCGCTGGCCCAGGAAGGCATCGATGCCAGCAAGATCCAGCTAGACTGGCAGAAGCTCAAGTCCTCTCAACGGGACAAAGCCCTCCGCGAGGTCAAAGCTTCGCTCCTGCTCTCGAGAATTGCCGAGCGGGAAACCATTAACGCCACTCGGGACGAGGTGGACAAAGAGGTTGAACAAATCGCCCGCCGCCAACGCGAACCCTTTGCCGCCGTTCGCCTCCGTTTCGACAAGGATGGAACCCTGGGCCGGATCGCCTCCCACATCCAGACCGAGAAAACCCTGAATTTCCTGTTCGAGCATGCCCAGAAGACTGTCCAGGTATAAGCGTTACCGGGATACAGAAATCCCTGTAAGCCAAAGTATGCAACAGAATTAATGCTATCGAATGTTTAATTGCGTCTGGCGGGAGTTCAAGCGATAATGAGGATGGTATTCCGGAAAGTAAACTGCGCCCAGATGCAGCCACTCCCCCGCGGGCGCGGTGGCGATTTTAGGAGAAGAATGCGTGAAGCGTCCCGGATCGGATGAAGCCCTGCGGTGTTCCTTTTGCCACAAGAGCCAGGATGTGGTCGGGAAGCTGATCTCCTCCCCCAGCGATTATCCCCGTGCGTATATTTGTGACGAGTGCATAGCGGTTTGCAACTCGATTCTTGAAGACGACAAGGCCGAGCAGCCTGCTACCAGCCCCAACAAGCTGCCCAAGCCGCTCGAGGTGAAGGAATTCCTCGATCAATACGTCATCGGGCAGGAAGCCACCAAGAAAAAGCTCGCCGTGGCAGTGTACAACCACTGCAAGCGCATCCACATGAACCGCATGCGCAACACCGAAGTCGAGCTGTCGAAATCCAACATCCTGCTGATCGGTCCCACCGGTACGGGCAAGACCCTCATGGCGCAGACCCTCGCGCGCATCCTGGATGTGCCTTTCGCCATCGTGGATGCCACCACCTTGACCGAAGCCGGCTACGTGGGCGAGGACGTCGAGAACATCATCCTCAAGCTGCTGCAGGCCGCCGATGGAGACGTCACCAAGTGCCAGCAAGGCATCATCTACATCGACGAGATCGATAAGATCTGCCGCAAGGACGAAAACCCGTCCATCACGCGCGACGTTTCGGGCGAAGGCGTCCAGCAGGCGCTGCTCAAAATCCTGGAAGGCACGGTGGCTAATGTGCCCCCGCAGGGCGGCCGCAAGCATCCGCACCAGGAATTCACGCCGGTGGACACGACGAACATCCTGTTCATCTGCGGTGGAGCTTTCGTGGGGCTGGAAAAGGTGATCGGCAAGCGCGTGGGCAAGAAGTCCATGGGCTTCCTGGCCGAGCAGGACAAGAACCACATCAAGCCCATGACCGTGGGCGGGCAGCGCGACATCGACCTGCTCGAGCAGGTGCAGCCCACCGACCTGATCAAGTTCGGTTTTATCCCCGAGTTCATCGGCCGTTTGCCCGTGGTGGCCGTTCTGCAGGATCTCGACAAGCAGGCGCTCATCCAGATCCTGACGAAGCCCAAGAATGCCATCGTGCGCCAGTACCAGAAACTCTTCGAGTTTGAAAACGTCCGCCTGAAGTTCAACGACGACGCGCTCGAAGCCATCGCCATGCTAGCCATGGAGCGCAAGGTGGGCGCGCGCGGACTGCGCATGATCCTGGAAGACCTGATGCTCGACCTGATGTATTATTTGCCATCCTATAAGAAGGTCCGCGAGTTCCAGGTGACCAAAGAGATGGTGCTTTCTCAGAAGATCAGTCTTACACTATTGGAAAAGGCCGGTTGATGGTATAGGTATTCGCGCACGCGCCCTCCCGTCCTGCTTCCCAAGGTTTTCATGCTCACTTCGAAAGAACGATCCGAAACAAAACGTTTGCCGATGATGCCCATCCGTGATGTCGTCATCTTTCCGTACATGATGACGCCGTTCGTGGTGGGGCGTGAATCGAGTGTCCGGGCCCTCGAAGAGGCCATGGCTGGCGACAAGAAGATTTTCCTCGCTACCCAGCACGATGCCTCCATCGACGAGCCCAAGCCCAACGAGATTTACAACGTCGGCACGGTGGTCAACATCGTCCAGAGCCTGAAACTTCCCGACGGAAACATCAAGGTCCTGGTCGAAGGCGTGGAGCGCGCTAAGGTGGTTTCCGTTAGCGACGAGGAAGGCTTCTTCCGCGCTGTGGTGCGGACCGTCAGCTACAAGGTCGAGACCGGCGCTCAACTGGACGCTCTCGTAAGCCGCGTGACCAACCTGTTTGAGCAGTATGTCAAACTCAGCCAGAACCTGAACTACGAAACCATGATCGCGGCCGTGCGGGTCGATGATCCCGGCAAGCTCGCCGATACCGTGGGCGCCAACCTCCAGCTCACTATCGAAGAAAAACAGGATCTGCTCGAGATCTTCGATCCCATCGACCGCCTGACGCGAGTGGCCGAGATGCTCGACATCGAGATCGAAAAGCTCAATGTCGACCGCACCATCCAGGGCCGCGTGAAGCGCCAGATGGAGAAGGCGCAAAAAGAGTACTACCTCAACGAGAAAATCAAAGCCATCCAGAAGGAGCTGGGACGCGGCGAAAAGAGCGAGATTGATGAGCTGAAGAAGCGCATCGAGACTGCCGGCATGACCAAAGATGCGCTCGAAAAGGCCATGGCCGAGCTGAAGCGCCTTGAGAACATGCCGCCCATGTCGGCCGAGTCGACCGTTTCCCGCAATTACCTTGACTGGCTGCTGGCCGTGCCATGGAAGAAGCGTTCCAAGGAGATCCGCGACCTGAAGTTCGCCGAGGGCGTGCTGGAATCGGATCACTACGGCCTGGAGAAGATCAAAGAGCGGATTCTCGAGTTCCTGGCGGTGCGCCGCCTGGTCAAGAACCCCAAGGGCTCGATCCTGTGCTTCGTCGGGCCTCCCGGCGTGGGCAAGACTTCGCTCGGTATGTCCATCGCCAAAGCCACCGGACGCAAGTTCGTCCGCCTGTCGCTTGGCGGCGTGCGCGATGAAGCGGAAGTCCGCGGCCACCGCCGCACGTACATCGGCGCCCTGCCCGGCCAGATCATCCAGATGATGAAGAAGGCCGGCACCCGGAATCCGGTATTCATGCTGGACGAAGTGGACAAAATGTCCACCGATTTCCGCGGCGACCCGTCCTCGGCTCTGCTCGAAGTCCTCGATCCGGAACAAAACTACATGTTCATGGATCACTACCTCGACGTGGAATACGATCTGAGCCAGGTGTTTTTTATCGCCACCGCCAACGTGCTCCACACCATCCCGCCCGCGCTGCAGGACCGCATGGAAGTCATCCGGCTTTCCGGCTACACCGAATACGAAAAGCTCGAGATCGCCAAGCGCTTTCTGGTCCGGAAACAGATGGAGCAGACCGGTCTCACGGCCAAGCAGGTCGAATTCACCGATGCCGGCATCACCGGCCTCATCCAGTTCTACACACGCGAAGCCGGCGTCCGAAACCTGGAGCGCGAAATCGGCAACATCTGCCGTAAGACCGCTCGCAAGGTTGTGAATCACGACAGCTCGCCGGCCAAGAACAAGCCGGAGCTTCCGAGCGAAGTGCTTACAGCCGAGAAATTGCCCGACTTGCTCGGTCCGGCGAAGTTCCGCGATCTCCAAACGGACAAGAAGAACGAAGTGGGCGCAGCCGTCGGGTTGGCTTGGACCGAAGTGGGGGGCCAGATTCTCACCACTGAAGCCACTCTGATGGAAGGCAAAGGCAAGCTGACGGTCACCGGCAAGCTGGGCGACGTTATGCAGGAATCCGCTCAAGCCGCCATGAGCTATATCCGTTCGCGCGCGCACCAGTTCGGGCTGCCGCGAGATTTCTATCGCAACCTGGATGTGCATCTGCACATTCCCGAGGGTGCCATCCCCAAGGACGGGCCCTCTGCCGGAATCACAATCGCCACCACCATTTGCAGCGCCCTCACCAGAATTGCTGTGCGCGGCGATGTGGCCATGACCGGGGAGATCACGCTTCGCGGCAAAGTTCTGCCCATCGGCGGCCTCAAGGAAAAGCTGATGGCGGCGCACCGGCACGGAATCTTCGAAGCCATCATGCCGGCGGATAACCAGAAGGATCTGCCGGACATCCCGGAGAATATCCGCAACGTGATGAAGCTTCACTTCGTCGAGAACATGGACGAAGTTCTGAAAATCGCCCTGGACGGCGAGATCACGGCCCTGCCCATGCCCACGGGTGTAGAGGTTGGGACGCAGCCCGCCGGCGAAACGCGGGCGCATTAAGGGACCAGGCATTCATGCTGGAGGCGTGCGGCCATCATCAGGGGTTTGCCGCCCGCCTTGGTTTTTGGTAGGTTGTTAGCAGATTTCATATTAAGTGTGGCCTCGCCGGATCAGTTCCCTTCTGATGGCTTGGCCGAAATCGCATTCTTAGGGAGAAGCAACGTAGGAAAGTCCAGCCTGATTAACGCCCTGGTCGGGAACAGGGGGTTGGCTCACACCAGTAACACGCCGGGTCGCACACAAACGATCAACTATTATCGGGTCACGCGGGGGGCCGCAACCAACTCGGGCGCTTGTTACTTCGTCGATCTGCCGGGATACGGTTTCGCCAAGGTTCCCAAGCAGCGAACCGAAGGCTGGAAAAAGCTCATTGAAAACTATTTGTTAACTAGGCCGACGCTTCAGGCCTCGCTTCTGATTCTGGATGCCCGCCGCGGCTGGATGCCCACGGATCTGGAATTGAAGCGCTGGCTCGACGCTCACGGCCGGCGATACCTGGTGATCGCCACGAAGATGGACAAACTCAACCAATCGGACGCACAGCGGACTCTCACCGCCATCCGCAAGGAAGGCGCGGAGCCGCTAGCATGCTCGGCCGTTACAGGCCGGGGAGTGAGGGAAATTTGGCAAGCGATAACGAAAACACACCACAGTCTGTAAATCCGGCCCCGCCTCCGGAAAAGAGCGAAAAATCATCGACCCGTGAGTCGGCAGGGAATGGCGAGCACAAGCCCGCCGAGAAGTCTGCAGCCCCCGACGCCGAAGGGACAACTGCGCCCGCCGCGGACGGCGAACGCCCGGCAGAGCGAACCGAACAGCGGGCCGAACGCCCGGAACGTGGCAACCAGCGGGAAGGCCGTGGACAGGAGAACCGCGAACGCGGCGACCGCCCGGACCGGGGCGGCGAGCGCGCCGATCCAGGCGGCTCACAACAACAGCAGGGCCAGCGGCGCAAGCACTCGACCGGCGCGATCGCCAAGAACGGCTCACCCACTCTCGACCTCGTCGAGTTGAAAGACATGAGCATTCAAAAGCTCAACCAGGTCGCCAAAGACCTGGGCGTCGCCGGCGCCGCCGGTCTGCGCAAACAGGAGCTGATCTTCAAGATTCTGCAAACCCAGGCCGAAAAGAGCGGCCTCATCTTCTCCGAAGGCGTGCTCGAGTGCCTGCCGGACGGCTTCGGCTTCCTGCGCGCGCCCGAATACAACTACCTGCCCGGCCCCGACGACGTCTACGTCTCGCCCTCGCAGATTCGCCGCTTCGATCTGCGCACCGGCGACACCATCTCCGGCCAGATCCGCCCGCCCAAAGAAGGCGAGCGTTACTTTGCGCTCATCAAGGTGGATGCCATCAACTTCGAGCCGCCCGAGGAAGCGCGCAACAAGATCTTCTTCGACAACCTCACGCCGCTCTACCCCAACGAGCGCATGAAGCTCGAAACCGTGAAGGAGAACTATTCCGGCCGCGTGATGGACCTGCTCACGCCCGTCGGCAAAGGGCAGCGCGGCCTCATCGTTTCCCCGCCCCGTACCGGCAAAACGATGTTGCTGCAAGCCATCGCCAACTCCATCACCGCCAATCATCCGGAAATCTCACTCATCGTGCTGCTCATCGACGAGCGCCCCGAAGAAGTCACCGACATGCAGCGCTCCGTGCGCGGTGAAGTGATCAGCTCGACGTTCGATGAGCCCGCCACCCGCCACGTGCAGGTGGCCGAAATGGTCATCGAGAAAGCCAAGCGCCTGGTCGAGCACAAGAAGGACGTCGTGATTTTGCTCGACTCCATCACGCGCCTGGCCCGCGCCTACAACACCATCGTCCCGCCTTCGGGCAAAGTGCTCTCGGGCGGCGTCGATTCCAACGCGCTGCAGCGCCCCAAGCGCTTCTTTGGCGCCGCGCGCAACATCGAGGAGGGCGGCTCGCTCACCATCATCGCCACCGCGCTGATCGACACTGGCAGCCGCATGGACGACGTCATCTTCGAAGAGTTCAAAGGCACCGGCAACATGGAAATCCACCTCGACCGCAAACTGGTGGACAAGCGCGTCTTCCCCGCCATCGACATCAACAAGAGCGGTACGCGCAAGGAAGAGCTTCTGATGCCCAAAGAAGAGCTCAACCGCGTCTGGATCCTGCGCAAGGTACTGAACCCGCTCTCCCCCGTCGAGACCATGGAACTGCTGCTCGACAAGCTCAGTAAGACTCTGACCAACGCCCAGTTCCTGGGCTCGATGAGCGGTTAAACGGCGAGCCGCATCAGTATCGCCGCGCGCTACTGCACCGAAAAAGTACCGACAGCTTCGTTACTTTCTATCCCGCTTTGGGTCACGATGGAAATCTTGATCGGGACGTTGGTAGCCGCACGGAAAGTCGCGCCGAAGAACGTAAACGAGAGTTTCATCGTTCCTTTTGTTTGACCCGGCGATACTCCGGCTTGGTCAAACTCCCCGAATCCGGCGATTCCGCCGTTGTTGATATCAAAGTTCACTCTGACGTTCCCTCGTGTGGCATCGCCGCTAGGGTCGACGAAATCCACCAGGATCGTTAGCGTGGCATCCTGAGACGTGTTGGTGCCGGTGGCGCGCACGTTGGAGATGACGAAATCGGACGCCACCGCCATCGTGATACCGGGTTGGCTATCCTGCCCGCCGATGGTCACAGTCACGGGCACGGCATTGCCCGGCTTCACCCCTTTCGGCAGGCGGGCGTTGATTTGCATCAGGCCCGCAAATCCCGGCGCTGCGCCTGCGTAAGGCAGATCGGTGACGGCCAGCCCGCCAATCGTCATGGATACCCGCAAGACGGGCTTGGGAAAAGGCGGCTCTGCCAACTTTCCGTGGACACCGGCTGGTGACGTCTGCCCTTCACCGGTCGCGTAGAACACCGCAATGGACCCCGGTTTGGCGGGCTTAGCCGCCGAGTTGAGCGTAAAGTCCTCATTGAACATCACGGCCTGGTTCTTCCCCTCGGCGTATGCAAAAATCCCAGGCATGCTCTCGGCCACCGGCACCTCGATCACGTCAGACAACTCTCCTTCGCAAGATACCTGCACCCGGGTCGATTGCTGGCCGGCCACGGTGTAGGGTACCTGCAGGTTGATCTGGTCGCCGACCTCAAGGGGAATGCGCATCGTCGCAACACGCTGCCGCACGGCGCGTTATACTGGCCTCCCATGCTCCCCGACTATATCGCCAAGGCCTCCCCGAACCCTCCAACCAAACGCGCGCCGTGGTACGCCAACACCGCGCCCAGCTACGCCGGCGTCTTTCTCTGGATCGGCTTCTATAACGCCATCGCTATCGGGACACTCGTCCACGCTTCCATCCTTGTTTCTATCCTTGCCGTCGCTGCCGGCGGCCTGCTGAGCTACGCGCTCTACTACTATGCTCCCGCCATGCTCGGCATGAAGACCGGATTCCCGCTCTACGTGATCGGCAGTTCGACGTTCGGCACCAAGGGCGGCTACCTGATGCCCGGTCTGCTGATGGGCGCGCTCCAAATCGGCTGGTTCGCCGTTGGTACCTATCTCGCCGCGACGTATATTCTCGGGGGCATTCATTCCGGCGCTAAGCCGGGCAGTCTGGCGCTCGTCGTCACCGGAATCGTGTGGGGCTATGTGATGGCTTACATTGGCGCCAAGGGCATCCAGTATGTGGCCAAGCTTTCACTCTTCCTTAATCTGATTCCGTTTCTCATGCTGCTCGTCGTATTCTTCAAGACCAGCCCGGGGCTCGCGGCCTACACGCCCCCCGAACCGAACTCGTTCCTGGCTTTCGCCACCCTGCTCCAGATTGTCATCGGGTTCTCGGCTACCGCGTGCGCGGCTGGCGCCGACTTCGGCATGAACAACCGCAACGCCAGCGATGTGCGCCTGGGAGGCCTCACCGGCATCGCCCTCGCCACCGTCTACGCCGGATGCCTGCCCCTCCTCTCTGTTGCCGGTGCGCACGTGCTCAATCCCAACCTCTCCACTTACAGCTATGACTCCGTCATCGGCGGTATCGGCGGCTCGCTCGGCACCGCCATGTTTTTCCTGTTTGCCATCGCGTCCATCGGTCCGGCCTGCTTCTGTGCTTTCATCGCGGGCAACAGTTTTTCCACCATGATCCCCGGTGTCCCGCGAATTTCGTCCATGATGATCGGCTGCACCGTATCCATCGTTCTCGCCGTCACCGGTGTTGCCGCCGACCTGATCGGCTTCTTCACCATCGTCGGCGCTTCTTTCGGCCCCATCTGCGGCGCCATGGCGGCAGACTACCTGCTCTCCGGCAAGCAGTGGAAAGGCCCTCGTCAGGGCATCAACCGGGTGGGCTACGTCGCGTGGGCGGTCGGATTCATCATCGGAATCCTGCCCAACCTTCCCGTCTCTGCCGAAATCAAAACGTACTCTCAGCCTGCCGTCCTCTACAGTTTCATTGCCGGATTCATCGTCTACTCGGTGCTGGCGAAAGCCGGCCTCGAGCCCGGCACGATTCCGCTCGAAGAAGCCGGCGTACGCGCGCCCACTGGCGGACCCGGCAACAAGCGCGGACGAGCCACGGCGTAACACGCCGGTTTGCGCTATGCTCGTGGTTTATGGCGCGCAGGGCGGCGGTATTCGGTTGTTCCGGGCAGCTTGGCATTGAGTTGGTCCGCGAGTTGAAAGAACGCAATTACCAGGTGGTTGGCTGGGAGCGCGCGGCGGTAGATATTTCGGACGGCGAGAAGGTGGAGCGTGTGCTCGCCGGCGTCGATCCCAGATTCGTGTTCAATGCGGCAGCATACAACCAGGTGGACGTTGCGGAAAGAGAGCCGCAGGCCGCTTACGTGGCGAACGCGCTGGGTGTGCGCAATCTCGCGCTGGCCTGCAGGCAGGTGGACGCGCAGTTGGTGCACTTTGGGACCGATTACGTTTTCGACGGCACGGCACACGAGCCTTACCGGGAAGACGACCTGCCACATCCGCTGGGCGCGTACGCCGTTTCGAAATTAGCGGGCGAGCTTTATGCGCAGGCATATCTGGAACGCCCGCTGATCGTGCGCACCTGCGGCGTCTTCGGACCTGGCGGGCTGACGACAAACCGCGGCAATTTCGTGGAATTCATGCTGCGCCGCGCCGCCGACGGCCAGCCCATCCGGGTGGTGGAGGACCACATCGGGTCTCCAACCTATGCACCGTTGCTGGCGGCACGCACCATCGATCTGGTGGAGAAGAATCAGCACGGGTTGTTTCATATCGCCGGGGGAACGCCGATCTCCTGGTTTGATTTCGCGAAGCTCATCTTCAAAACCGCGGGACTCAATCCGCCGCTGCAGGCGACCAACGAGCGCGAATACCGCACACCGGCGCGGCGGCCGAAATATTCGGCTCTCTCCAATGACAAGATGGAGCAGGCCGGGCTCAAACCGATGCCCCCTTTGGACGAATGCGTGAAAACGTATCTGGCCGTCCGCGAAACGCTAGTCCATCCAGCTAAGGCATAACATGACGCCGCGCCGGCTGCTGGTCTTCACGGCCTTGCTGCCATGCGCGTGTCTGGCAAGCAACTCGTCTTTTGAAAAGACCGTCCAGCCCTTCCTGAAGGCCAACTGTTTCCTCTGCCACAACGCGAAGCTGAAGGTGGGTGGATTGAGTCTGGAAGGTTATGCGAACCCGCGGGAAGCTCTGAAGGACCGCGAGCTTTGGGAAAAGGTCATTCAGAAATTGCGTACCGGACAGATGCCGCCGAAGGGCCGCCCGGCGCCGGCGGCCGAGCAGGTGGCGCAGGTTACGCACTGGTTTGAGCTGGAGTTCGCCCGGATGGATCGCCGTATGAAACCCGATCCGGGCCGCGTCACGGCGCGCCGCCTGAATCGGGTGGAATACAACAACACCATTCGCGATCTGCTGGGCGTGGATTTCAAGCCGGCCGCCGATTTTCCGCCGGATGATTCCGGCTACGGGTTCGACAACATCGGCGACGTGCTCTCGCTGTCGCCGGTACTGATGGAGAAGTACCTGGGGGCTGCTGAGAAGATCGCGCGCCAGGCGATTGTGGCCGACCCGCCTCCCAAACCCACGCGGGAGAAGATCGAGCATACGCAGGTTCCGCCAGACGAATCCCCTGCGCGAGACCTGACCCGCAAACATCAGTTCCCGGTGGAAGGCGATTACGTGGTGCGCGGTGCGGTGGGCGGCCGCCGCGAGGCCTTGCTGATGACGCTGTGGCTGGACGGGCGCGAGATGAAGACGTTTCCCATCACCACGGAGGATGAAGCGCCGCGCGTCGGCGAAATGCGCGTGCACGTGGCAGCGGGAGAACACGAATTGAAGGCCACGCTAGCGCACGACGGCTCCCGCCAGGACGCGGCACCTGACCCCGACGAGGAGAAACCCAAGGACAAGAAGAAAAAGCCGGGCCGCGATCCGTATGTAGATCGCTTCGAGGTCGTGGGTCCTTACAATCCACACGAGCGCCCACCCACGGAGAGCCACAAGCAAATTTTCATCTGCGGCCATGCGAACGGCCAGCACCGGCCGGAATGCGCGCGGCTGATTGTGGCGGCATTGGCGCGACGGGCCTACCGGCGGCCGGTTGAAGACGACGAAATCAATGGCCTGGTGCGTTTCGTGACGATGGCGCAGCAGAATGGCGATTCCTTCGAGCAAGGGGTGCGCGTGGCGCTCGAAGCCATTCTGGTTTCGCCGCACTTCCTGTTCCGCATCGAGAACGACAAGGATCCCAACAACCCGGCGGCATCGCATCGCGTGGGTGACTATGAACTGGCGTCGCGGCTTTCGTATTTTCTCTGGAGCAGCATGCCGGACGAGGAACTGTTCCGGGTGGCCAGCGAACGGAGGCTGCACAAGCCCGATACCCTGGCCGCGCAGGTGCGGCGCATGCTGCTGAGCACCAAGTCGTCGGCACTGGTGGATAACTTCGCGGGACAGTGGCTGGAGCTTCGAAACCTGGACAGCGTGAAGCCCGATCCCGAGCGCTTCCCCGATTTCAACGAGAATCTCCGGAAAGCCATGCGCCAGGAGACCCGGCTATTTTTTGAAGCGGTAATTCATGAGGACCGCAGCATCCTGGATTTCATCGACGGCAAGTACACTTTTCTCAACGAGCGTCTGGCAAAGTACTACGGAATTCCGGGCGTGGCGGGACCGGAGTTCCGCCGCGTGGCGCTCGCCGGCGATGAGCGCAGCGGAGTGCTGACGCAGGCGAGCGTACTCACGGTTTCGTCGTATCCGACCCGGACTTCGCCCGTGCTGCGCGGCAAATGGATCCTGGAGAATTTTCTCAACGATCCACCGCCGCCCCCGCCGCCGGGAGTCCCCAACCTGAACGAGGCTGCCATTGGCACGAAGGCGTCGTTGAGGCAGCAACTGGAGCAGCACCGCGCGAATCCCGCGTGCGCGGTGTGCCACGTGCGCATGGATCCGCTGGGGCTGGGCCTGGAGAACTACGATGCGGTGGGCCGCTGGCGCACGCACGACGGCAACTTCGCGATTGATGCTAAGGGAACGCTGCCGGGCGGGCGCACGTTCCAGAGTCCCGCGGAACTGAAGGAGATTTTGAGAGCCGATCGCGACGCCTTCGCCCGGTGCGTGACGGAAAAGATGCTCACCTACGCGCTGGGGCGCGGACTGGAACGGCATGATCAGCCTGCGGTAAGCTTGATTTGTCGGCGGTTAGCGGCGGGGGACTACCGGTTCTCACGGCTGATCCTCGGAATCGTCCAGAGCCTGCCTTTTGAGATGCGCCACGGCGAGGCTCCGGATGGCGCGCCGCAACCGACGGTTGCTTTCTCCGGAGGGAAGCCATGATCACGGGCAAACACCTCGCACGGCGCACTTTTTTGCGCGGCCTGGGCGCCGCGATTGCCCTGCCGGTGCTGGATGCGATGACGCCCGCGTTCGCGGCAACCGTCAGCGCCAATACCCCGCGCCGCATGGCTTTCGTCTACGTGCCCAACGGCATCATCATGAAGGACTGGACGCCCGCGGGCGCAGGCGCCGACTTCGAATTTTCACGGATTCTGAAACCGCTCGAGCCGTATCGCCGCCAACTGATGGTGCTCTCCGGACTCACGCACAATACGGGGCGCGCGCTGGGCGACGGTCCGGGCGATCATGCCCGCGCCGCTGCATCGTTCCTGACCGGCGTGCATCCGAAGAAAACGGCGGGCGCCGACATTCACTCCGGGATTTCGGTGGATCAAATTGCCGCGCAGAAGATCGGCAATGCCACGCGGCTGGCTTCGCTGGAGCTGGGTTGCGAGGACGGGCGGCTGGTGGGCAACTGCGATTCGGGATACAGTTGCGCGTACAGCAACAGCATCTCCTGGCGCACAACGGCGACGCCCATGCCCCCGGAGGTCAACCCGCGCGCGGCTTTCGAGCGGCTGTTCGGTGATGCGAGCGAAACGCCGGAAGCCCGCGCCAAACGTCTCCTCTACAATAAGAGCATTCTCGATTTCGTCGCGGAAGATACCGAGCGGCTGAAGGGCGACCTGGGCCGAACCGACCGGCGCAAACTCGACGAGTACCTGGACGCGGTGCGCGAGATCGAGCGGCGCATCGAGATGGCGGAGCGCGAGTCCAAACAGTTCACGCCCGATATGGAAAAGCCGGCAGGCGTGCCGGTGGAGTTCGCGGATCACGTGAAACTGATGTTCGATCTGATGACGCTGGCCTTCCAGGCGGATGTGACGCGCATTGCGACGTTCATGATCTGCCGCGAAGGCAGCACGCGCACCTACCGCGAGATCGGCGTGAACGATGCGCACCATCCGCTCACCCATCACCGCAACAACCCGGAGTGGATCGAGAAGGTCGCAAAAATCAATGGCTTCCATCTGGAGCAGTTTGCGTATTTCGTGGACAAGCTCAAATCCACGCCGGATGGAGACGCCACGCTGCTCGACCGTGTGATGGTGGTGTATGGCAGCGGCCTGGCGGATGGGAACGCGCACACGCACAACGATCTGCCGGTGGTACTGGCCGGCGCGGGCAACGGCGCGCTGCGGCCCGGCCGCCACGTTCGGTACCCCAAGGAAACGCCGATGACGAACCTGTACGTCGCGATGCTGGATCACATGGGCATCACACCCGAGCACATCGGCGACAGCACGGGTGAGCTGGAGCATCTGACGGATCTGGGGTGAGTGAGAAAACCGCTTCCTTTGGAGACATGGCCGAGCAATGCTCGGCCACTACAAAGACGGGCGCCTCAATTGCCGAGTTTGCCTCGAAGTACCGTGATGGACGCTTTCGGGAGCGCGAAGACGGCGTCCTTGCCGCCGTTCACGGTGGACTTCACTTTTGGGCGTTTCACATGTCACTCCGAACGACACCCGGCGAGCATGGCAGTTACCTGAGCAAACAGCTAGCGAAAAATGCTTCTGCGCGGCGCATGGCTTCCTCGGTCGCGCGGTGGTTGGCCGGGTTGGACTGCTTTTTCTTGCCGGGATCGTCGAAGTTATGCTCTGCCCCGCCGAATACAACCGATTCCAGCTTACTGCCGGACGCCTTGGCACGCTTAGCGAACGCCTCGCAGATTTTCGGCGAGACTTCCTGGTCGGCGGATGCAATCATCATGAGCAGCGGCGCATAGGCATGGTAGCTCCCTTTGATGGCCTCCATGCCGCAGCCCGGATACTCGGCAACGGCGGCGCGAAATCCCGTTTCGGGAGTGGGCTGATCGATTCCAGGCGCTTGGTCGCTCATCGTCACCAACACAGTCATGCCGCCGTTCGACCATCCTTGCACGCCGATGCGATCCCCGATGACGCCGGAGCGCTTTCGCAGGTAACGCAAGGCGCCATAGGCGTCCAGCGGCCGCACCGTCTGTTCGCTGACTTCAGACGGACGACTCTCGTAGCTCCCAAGCGGGAAGCCCTGCGGATAACCACGCGGCCCGAAGCTATCCACCAGAAGCGCCAAATAGCCCCGCTCTGCCCAGAACTCGCCCCACGCCTTGTGACGCTTGGAGAGCGTGGCAGCGGTATAGACGCCCTTGGCTAGAGAAGAATAGGGACCCGCACGGCCATGCAGCATGACCACTGCGGCGTGCGGTCCGGATCCGGACGGCTCGAAGAGATAGCCGACCAGTTTGGTTTTGTGGTCTTCACTTTGGAAGTGAACGGTTCTAATGTCGGCGGCGTGGGAACAGGCGGTCAACGCCAGGAACAAGCAAAGGGTTCGCAATCGGGTTCACCTTTCGCAGTCCTCTCGCCGCATCTGTTCGGTTGACTGAAAGGGCGCCGGCGACCCCTGTTTCAGCGTGCCCCGCACGCGGTCCCGGTACCGGAGGCACTGCTCCAGCACGCGCCGGTACTCCTTGACATCCACGTCGCGCTCGGAACACACCAGCATCAGGTTGCCATCCTCGCGGAAATTGTCGTCCCAGGCGACGACGCGATCGTCATCCCAATCGGGGGAGTACTGGCGCATCTTGTCGTCGGGCATGCGATCGAAGTAGGCCCGAAGGTTGATAGCGGTTTCATCCGGGGGCTCGGGATAGGGCTCCTGCTCGAAATTCCAGACGGGTTGAATCATAGCCGTGTGCATCAGTGTACCGAACCCGGAAGCGCCTTTGTGTAGAATCAAGAGTCCTCTCATGGGCGCTCCCGCGGCGGTGGAAACCCGATTGACGCGAATCCAGTGGGCGGTGCTCGGCCTGCTGGTGATCTCGATCGCCGTGAACTATATCGATCGCGGAACGCTTTCGGTGGCCGCGCCGTTCCTGGCGAGCGAGCTTCATCTCACCAAGACACAGCTCGGGTCGCTGTTTTCGACTTTCTTCTGGACTTACGCGGCGTTTCAGCTCGTCGCCGGCTGGCTGGTGGATCGCTACGATGTGCGCTGGGTATTGGGCCTGGGATTTCTGATCTGGTCGCTGGCGACCTTGTTCACCGGGATGGTGAATACTTTCGGTGCGCTCTTCCTGCTGCGCTTGTTACTGGGAATGGGCGAATCGGTCGCGTATCCATCCTATTCGCGAATTCTGGCGTCGAGTTTTCCCGAGCGGCATCGCGGCACGGCCAACGCACTCATCGACGCGGGCTGCAAAGTCGGACCGGCGGTGGGCGTGCTGATTGGCGGCCTGGTGGTTGGCCATTTCGGCTGGCGGGCGTTGTTCCTCGTGTTGGGATTGGGAGGCCTGGTCTGGTTGCTCCCTTGGGGAATCTGGGGACCGCACCCTGTGTCCATGAAGGCCGTGCGCCACGAGGATAGCCCCGGCATCCTGCAAATCCTGCGGCAGCGCGATGCGTGGGGAACGTTTCTCGGCCTGTTCTGCGTGAATTACGCCTGGTACTTTCTGGTGTTCTGGTTGCCGTCGTACCTGGTCATGGAGCGGCACTTCTCGGCGAACATGATGGCGGTTTTCGGATCTGTGCCGTTCTGGGGTATCGCTCTGTCGTCAACCGCCAGCGGGTGGGCATCCGACCGTCTCATCGCGCGCGGCGGCAGCCCCACGCGCGTGCGCAAAGCGTTTATGGCCGGCGGTATGCTGCTCAGCACCTTGATTCTCTCAGTGGCCATGGTGCGCGATCCGGTCATTTCAATGGTGCTGCTGATCGTCGTGAGCCTGTGTTACGGCCTTTTCACGTCGAACCTGTGGGCCATCACACAAACCTTAGCGGGGCCGGAGGCAGCGGGCAAGTGGACCGGCTGGCAAAATATGGTCGGCAATTTCGCGGGCATCGTGGGGCCCTGGCTCACGGGACGCATCGTGGATGTGACCGGACAGTTTCTGCTGGCCTTTGTTGCCGTCTGCATTGCATTGGTGGTGGGCGCGACGTCGTATCTGGTGATCGTGGGCGAATTGAAGCCGGTCGACTGGCGAGCGCGCTGATCTACTTCTCGTCGGCAAATTGCTTTTCCAGCGCGCGGACAAAGGCACTGACGGCGCTGCGGTCGGAGCCGCGCCACTGGACGACCACGAAATAACGCCGCGTGTACCAGACCACGGTATCGGCTACGGGGCGCCACTCCTGGACCATTTGCAGACCGCCGGCAGATGAGGTGAGCTCATACACCTCGACGGTAGCCGAACCCGCACCCTCGTAGGTTGCGCTCCACCAGCCGCGCGTACCGATCCTGCGAATGAGTTCCGGCGCGGTCGCGGCCGGGAAATTCTGTGAGCCCTTCAACTGCCACGCGCCGGCGACGGTTGGAGGAAACACGGGCGGCTGTGTTTTCTGAGCGCATGCCACGAGGAATAGAGCAGGGGCAATCCAGCAGCGGCGTTCCATCGCGGAAATATCGATTGTAGCCGTTGCGCGGAGAGACTGGTGGCTACGTCATTCCGCTGAAGCCTGCTACCATCCTTAATGGCCTGCGCTCGCGGGCCGTTCTATGGCAAAGTTTAAACCGGTCAGACCCAAGAAGGCCAAGACGCCCCAGGTGCAAGGCGGGGTGCCCTGCTTGATATTGATCTTCTCGGTGATGGTGCTGGTCGGTATCGTCATGTTCCTGGTGCTCAAATATGCGAACGGATAACCGGCGCCCCGATCAAATGCGTCCGGTGGAAATCGAACCCGGATACCTAAAGACGGCGGAAGGCTCCGCGCTGATCACTGTCGGCAACACGCGCGTGCTCTGCGCTGCGTCGATCGAAGAGGGCGTACCGCAATTCCTGCGCGGGTCCGGCAAAGGATGGGTCACGGCGGAGTACGCCATGCTGCCGCGCGCCACGTTGAAGCGCACGCCACGGGAAGTCAGCAAAGGCCGGCCCTCGGGACGTACCCACGAAATCCAGCGGCTGATTGGCCGCTCGCTGCGCGCCGTGGTCGATCTGGATGCCCTGGGCGATCGTTCCGTGGTGGTGGATTGTGACGTGATTCAAGCGGACGGAGGCACCCGCACGGCATCCATCACCGGAGCCTTTGTGGCGCTGGCCATGGCGCTCGATCAATTCGTGAAGTTCGGCGCTCTAAAGAAATCGCCCATCGTGGATTCTGTGGCCGCCACCAGCGTCGGAATCGTGGCCGGCGAACTGATGGTCGACCTGGATTACGAGGAGGACTCACGCGCCGATGTGGACATGAACATCGTCATGACCGGCTCGGGCAAGTTCATTGAAGTGCAAGCTACCGCCGAGCACCGCCCGTTCGACGATACGCAACTCAGCGGCCTCATCGAACTGGCGCGCCTCGGCATCCGCGAGTTGACCGGCATCCAGAAGCAGGCGGCGCAGGCGCGGTGACGCTCTATTGCGCGACGAGCAATGCCGGCAAGCTGCGGGAATTCCGGCTGGCGGGGCAGCGATTCGGAATCGACGTGATGGAGATGCCAGGACTCCAGGAGATTCCGCCCTGCGACGAAACCGGCCGCACTTTCAAAGCGAATGCCATCCTGAAGGCGACGTATTACGGTCAGCAGGCTCCGGGGTTGCTTTTCGCGGATGACTCCGGCCTGGAGGTGGATACGCTCGGGGGAGCGCCGGGCGTGGTTTCGGCGCGCTACGCGGGGCCGGGCGCGAGCGACGCTCAGAACAATGCGCTGCTGCTCGGAAATATGCGCGGCCGCGAGAACCGGCGCGCGCGCTTCGTGTGCGTGATCGCTCTGGCGAATCGCGGAGAAATGATCCGGACGTTTCGAGGGATTGTGGAGGGCGAAATTCTCGACGAGGCGCGCGGCGCGGAGGGATTCGGCTACGATCCCCTGTTCTACTACGCGCCCTACCAGAAGTCGTTTGGCGAGGCTTCTGTCGAAGAAAAAATGGCCGTGAGCCACCGAGGTAGGGCGCTCACAGCCATGTTCCGGTACCTTTCCGATTCACCGCAACGGCATAAGGCGGCGAAATAACTTCAAGCGGATTTAATGCTTGGTCGTTTTCAGCTTTTCCCGCTGCTCGCGCAACACCGCCTTGCGGCTCAGCTTGATCTTGTTGCCTTCGAGAGCCAGGACTTTGACCAGAATCTGGTCGCCCTCCTTCAACTCGTCGCGCACCTCTTTGATGCGGTTTTCGGCGATCTCGCTGATGTGCAGCAGGCCGTCGGTGCCCGGGAAGATTTCGACAAACGCGCCGAAATCCACCAGGCGGACGACTTTGCCTAGATACGTTTTTCCGACCTCGGCCACCGCCGTGATGTCGGAGATGATGCGGATGGCCTTGTTGGCCGATGCTTCATCGGCGGAGGCGATGTGGATGGTGCCATCGTCCGACACGTCGATCTTGACGCCGGTCTGCTCGATGATGCCGCGGATGACCTTGCCGCCTGGTCCAATGACGTCGCGGATCTTGTCCGTGGCGATGTTCATGGTGTAAATGCGGGGCGCGTACACCGAGAGCGAGGCGCGCGGTTCGGCGAGAGCCTCTCGCATTTTGTCGAGAATGAACAGGCGGCCGCGGCGCGCCTGGTCGAGCGCTTCCCGCATGATGGCGGCGCTGATGTTGGGCACCTTGATATCCATCTGCAACGCGGTAATGCCTTCGCGTGTGCCCGCCACTTTGAAATCCATGTCGCCGTAATGATCTTCGGCGCCGGCAATGTCCGTGAGGACGGCGTACTTGTTGCCTTCCTTCACCAGACCCATGGCGACGCCGCCGACCGCGGCTTTCATGGGCACACCAGCATCCATCAACGCCAGGCTGGCGCCGCACACCGTGGCCATGGAACTGGATCCGTTGGATTCGAGAATGTCGCTCACCACGCGCAGGGTGTAGGGAAAGGTTGTGTCCTCGGGAATGAGGGGGGAAATGGCGCGCTCCGCCAAAGCGCCATGGCCGATTTCGCGCCGGCCCGGACCGCGCATGAAGCCGGTCTCGCCCACGCTGAACGGCGGAAAATTGTAATGCAGCATGAAGCGCTTGGACGCCTCTCCGGGCTCCAGCAGCTCAATGCGTTGCTCGTCTTCTTTGGTGCCGAGCGTTACGGTCACCAGCGCTTGCGTTTCTCCGCGAGTGAAGATCGCGGAACCGTGGGTACGCGCCAAAGCGCTCGTCTCAATCGTGATCTGCCGGATCTCGTCGAACGCGCGTCCGTCCGGGCGACGCCGGTCGTCGAGCATCTGGTCGCGGAAGATCCGTTCCTTCAGCGCGTCGTACAGCTTCGCCGCTTCCCCCTGCTGCTCTTCCGGCAGGGCCGCCACCAGCTCCTTCTTGATTTCGGCGACCTTGGCGTAACTCTCCAGCTTGGGGTATTTCTGCGTGTTCAGCGCGTCCGTCAGTTGTTTGCGGACCTTCTTCTCAATCTCGTTATAGAGCGGCTGATTGATGGCCGGCGGCGTGTAAACTCTCTTCTTTTTCCCAGCCACTTTGACCATCTCGCGGATTACCGCGCCGATCTTTTTGCAGCACTCGTGGCCGTATTCAATGGCCTGCACCACATCCTCTTCGGAGACCTGCTGCGCCCCCGCCTCAACCATCACGATTCCCTCTTCGCTGCCGGCAACCATGATATTGAGCTTGGATTCCCGGGCTTCGGAATAGGAGGGGTTGGGCACGCAGCGCCCGTTCACCAGGCCCACGCGGACGCCGCCCAGAACGTGAGCGAAGGGAATATCCGAAATGGCCAGCGCCGCGCCGGCCCCCACCACGGCGAGCGACGCCGGGTCCTGCTCCGGGTCGGCAGACAGCACCATGGCAATAATCTGCGTCTCGTTTAAATACCCTTCGGGGAAAAGCGGCCGGACCGGCCGGTCAATCAGGCGGCTGGTCAGAATTTCCTTCTCGGAGGGGCGGCCTTCACGTTTGATGAAACCACCGGGAATTTTTCCAGCGGCATAAGTATACTCGCGGTAATCCACCGTCATCGGGAAAAACCCGGCGCCGGGTTTGGCTTCTTCAGCCGAGCAAGCCGTCACCAGAACGGCGGAGTCTCCGGAGCGGACAACGACCGCGCCGTTCGCCTGCCGGGCAATCTTCCCGGTCTCCAGCGTTATCTTTCTTCCGTCTAAATCTACTTCGAATGTGTGCATCTCAATGTCTCCAGGGCCGGGCATCAAACCTCGGCCGGGTATCAAGTGTGAGACGGAATTGAGAGGATGCGGGGAAGGCGGCGGATCGATCTCGAGGCGAAACTCAGTTCGCCCCTCAACGAGCGTGCTCTAATGACGGATGGCGAGCTTGGTCAGAACGTTCTTGTAACGTTCCGGGCTGGTACTCTTCAGATACGTCAGAAGCCGGCGGCGCCTGGCAACCATCATTAACAAACCTCTACGCGAGGCGTGGTCTTTCTTATGCGCCTGGAAGTGCTCCTGAAGCTGGACAATCCGTCCGCTCAGGAAAGCTATCTGGACTTCGGGAGATCCCGTATCAGATTTGTGGATTTGATTCTTGGCAAGAATCTGTCGTTTTGCGTCTGCCGCCAATGCCATCTAGAGCTTGCTGCTCCTTGTCTTCTCTTTATCTCGTTTTGATACGGTATCTAGCATAACACAAAAAGCGGAGGGTTCGTGTCTAGTACACGCGGAAACAAAACACCTGGTTCGACCCGTTAGGCGTGATGGAATACTCTCCGTTTCCGAGGCTTTCGTCCACTTCGAGCTTGAAAAGGTCGTCGCCCACGCGGCTGGCGGTACAGCGGATGGCCCGCGCCATCTGCTTCTTCTTGCGGGAGAAGAGAATCTCACGCCGGCCGTTTTTCGCCTCGAGCTTGTAAATTTCCAGCTTGTCGGCAGCAAGCTGGCCGGCGCGAATCAAAAAAGCCGGGCTGGCCAGCGGAGTGGCCACCGACGAGCTGGCTCCCTCGATCACGTAGATGACCTCGTCTTTCCGGTTCTCCTCCTTGGCCTCTGTGGCCTCGGTGGGCACCAGGGCATCCGCATGGATGAGATAGGGAAGATCGGCCTTCTCCGGTTGGGGTCCGGTGTACTTCTGTCCCAACAGGACGATGGCGGAAACAAATAGCAGCAGAAACGGTCGCAACATCTGTTACTGATTTTACCTGCTGGCGAGCCAAGGCTCCAGTTCCGGGCTGTTAAAATCGCGGATCTCCAGGTCGACCCCCGGCAGTTCGTCATGCGTCGTCAGGACGCCAACTACAGCCATCCCGGCTGCCCGCGCCGACTGGACGCCCGCAAAAGAGTCTTCAAAGGCCACGCAATCGGGGGGCGCAACTCCCAGCAGTTCGGCTGCCTTCCGATAAATCTCCGGGTGCGGTTTCGGGTGGCGCACCTGATGCCCATCCACCACGGCACGGAAGTGCGCGCGGAGCCGCGCGGATTCGAGGAGAAACTCGACGTTTTCGGGCTCGGCACTGGTCGCCATGGCGATGGGAAGATCGCGATGCCGCTCGAGAAATTCGCGGACACCCGGAACCAGCGACTGGTTGAATACCGGCCCCATCATTTCGCGATACAGGCGCTCCTTGGCCGCCCCGTGTTCGCGAACCTCGTCCGGTGTCAGGTGCAAGCCGAAAAAATCGCGCACGATGTCGTCGTTCCGCCGGCCGTACATCCGCTGGTGCATGGCCTCATCGACGTCGATTCCAAAGCGCCGGCCGTATAGTTCCCACGCCTGGCGATGCAGCGGGTTGGAATGGATGATGACGCCGTCCATATCCAGGATCAGAGCCAGATCACGCGCCAAGCTCGCCGTCCATCCAGTTCAGGTAATTCTTCGCGCCGTCAATCACGGAAAGCGCGATCACTTCCGGGACTTCGTAGGAGTGCAGTTTTTCCAGCGCCGTTCGCAGAGCCTCGAAGCACCCGCGGGAGGACTTGATGACGAGCATCCACTCCGCCGCGTCTTCGATGCTTCCCTTCCAGCGATAGAAGCTGCGCATGCCCGGAACCACGTTCACGCAGGCGGCCAGCCGCGCTTCCACCAGGCCGCGCGCAATCCTTTCGGCCTCCTCGGCGCTGGACGCTGTGCTGAGCACGACAATTTTGTCCGTCATATTTGATTTTTGTGCAGCAGAATCTTCATCCGATGGTACTATTTATTTTTCGGGCGCTTCGATGAGATCCAAAGTGGCAAAATTCAGTTACGCGGTGGCGGTTCTGGTGGCGGCCAGCTATGCCTTGGTGACGTTGCGCGACGGCGTCCCGGCATTAATGCAGAGGCAGAAAGAGATTCGCTCGCTGGAGAAGCAGAACGCCGACCTGCACCGGGACATTGAGTTTCGCCGCGCGCGCATTGAACGCCTGCGCGAGGACGAATCGGCGCAAGAGCTGGAAATCCGGCAGCGTCTCAAACTGGTCCGCCCCGGCGAGAAGGTTTTTATCCTGCAAGAGCCCGTCGCTCCGAAGAGCCCCGCCGCGCAGCCGTAACCAGCCGTGCGCGTTCCCTGTATCCTGATCTCCGCGCTACTGGTGTCGTTCCCCGCCCCGGCGCAAATCCCTGCCCGGTCAGACTCCATCGTGGTGACTGGAACCTGGGAGCCGCTGAACCTGGACGAACTGGATCGGTCGGTCACCGTGTTACCGCTTCGCGCGGATGCGCTGCTCCTGAATAGCTGGATGGATGCATTGCGGCTGGATGCGTCGCTCGATCTCGGTGAGCGCGCGCCCAACGGCGTGCAATCCGACGTCTCGATCCGCGGCGCGAGTTTCGGCCAGACCCTGGTGCTGTTGAACGGCATCCGCATCAACGACGCCCAGTCCGGCCACCACAATATGGACGTGCCTGTGCCGCCGGAAGGGATCGCGCGCGTGGAAGTGCTGCGCGGCTCGGGATCCACGATGTACGGTTCGGACGCGGTGGGAGGCGTCATCAACGTCATCACCGACCCGCCGGAGTCCTCTGAATTTCGCTTGCGCACGGCGGCCGGAAATTTCGGGGTCAACCAGGAGCGCGGCTCTCTGTCGCTGGTCCACTCCAATCTCGCCGAGCAGATCGCGTTCTCGCGCGATTTTTCGAGTGGATTCCGGCCCGACCGCGACTACCGCAACCTGGCGATAGATTCCTCCACGCACTGGCTCTCTGCCCTCGGCGCGAGCGATGTGACGCTGGCCTATGATGACCGCCCGTTCGGCGCCGACCAGTTCTACGGCAATTTCAACTCCTGGGAAGACACCAAGACCTGGTTCGCTTCCGTGCGCCAGGCCATCGGGCCGGACACCGAAGCCTCATTCGCCTTCCGCCGCCACAGCGACCTGTTTGTCCTGTTCCGCGATCAGCCGGAAATTTACACCAATCACCACGCTGTCGAAAGCTACGTGGGCACGCTGCGCCGCAGCGATACGCTTCGCGAGAATGTCCGGCTCCACTATGGAGCGGAGTTTTATCGCGATGCGATCGTAAGCAACAATCTGGGCAATCATGAGCGCGACTACGGAGCGGGGTACGTGTCGATCGACGTGCGCGCGCTCAAGCACTTTTCCTTCGCCGCGGGAATCCGGGAGAACGTCTACGGCGGGCTGTCGGTGGAGAGTTCGCCCTCGGTCAGCGGCGGCGTGTGGATCAATTCGCATCTGAAATTGCGTGCCAGCGGCAGCCACGCGTTTCGTCTCCCGACTTACACCGATCTTTACTATCACGATCCGGCGAACGTCGGCAGCCCGAATCTGCGGCCCGAACGCGCATGGAGTTATGAAGCAGGCGCGCAGTGGACTCCGGCTGCCCGTCTGCGCGCGGATGTGGCTGTATTCCATCGCCGGGAACGCGACGGCATCGATTATGTGCGCCAGTCCGCGACGGACATCTGGCGAGCTACCAACGTGGACCGGCTGCACTTCACCGGCGTTGAGGCGTCGCTAGACACACGGATCTCCGCGGGGCAGACCCTCTCGCTCCGCTACACCGCCATCCACGGCGCGCAGGCGGAGTTCGTCGACCTCATGTCGAGGTACGTGTTCAACTACCCGTCGCAATCGGCGGTCGCGGAATGGCGCGGAAGCTTCTCCCATCACCTGCTGGCCCGGACGCGGATCGGAGCGCTCAACCGCCGCGCGCGCGATCCGTACGCGCTCTGGGACATCTATGGCGCATGGGGCGAACACGCGCTGCGGCCCTTTGTGCAGCTCACCAACATCACCGGCACACACTACGAGGAAGTCCTCGGCGTCGTGATGCCCGGCCGGGCAATCGTGGGCGGAGTGGAGTGGTCGGTGGGGTGGAAATGAGGGAGTCTGTACGCTGTGCAACCGCTTCCTTTTGATTGCGGCTCAGTCTCGGCAGGCTTTGTCTGTCCATCCCGGCCCGAAAAAAGCCTTGACAAGGAGAACCGCTAGATGATAGATAATCACAATCCGTTAGTTTCCAGTCGACCGCTTGTAAGCTCTAACGCCCGAGACTGAATTTCAGTCGGGCTTGAACCGGAGGACGAACGAAAATGCCGACCAGAGTGGAAGAATTGATGGCGCGCACGGGTGCGTGTTTTTTTTGGAGCGTAATGCGACACGAGTCGAAGCGGGTGGCCAATGCCGGTCTGACCCTGGTCTGTCTGCTCCTGCTCGGATGGATGGGCGCCGGCCGGAATGCTTTCGGTCAGGCTGTATATGGCAGTATCGCGGGTACCGTATATGATTCCTCGGGTGCCGGAGTCCCTAAAGCCGCGGTAACGATTACAGACCTGCAAAAGAACATCAACTACACCACCATTACCAATGAATCGGGCAACTACAGCCAGACCCATTTGATCGTGGGGCGCTATCGCGTCAAAGTGGAGCTGGCTGGGTTCAAAACCGCCGTCCAGGAGAGCGTGGATCTGGCGGTCGACACCGTCACCACGGTGGATGTGACCCTGCAGCCTGGCGACTTGACCCAGACGATCAACGTCTCAGAGGAAGTTCCCTTGCTCAAAGTCGAACGCACCGATGTGGCGACGACCCTCAGTGAGAAGGCTGTGCTGGAGTTGCCCACAATTAACCGGAACTTTACACAGCTCCTGCTGCTGACTCCCGGGTCGATTCAGTTCAACTGGAACGACACTTCGACTGAGAATCCACAGGGTGGTATTGCTGTCAACGTCAACGGCCAGCACTTTACTGGTCTGGGTTACCTGCTGGACGGCACCGATAACCGGGACTTCATGTACGGCAACATGATCGTCGTGCCGGATCTCGATTCGGTGGTTCAGGCGAAAATTACGAGCGCCAACTTCGATGCAGAATTCGGACAGGCGCAGGCAGGTGTGGTAACCACGTCCACCAAGTCGGGCACCAACAGCCTCCACGGCAGCGCCTTCATGTTCCGCAACAACGATCTGACTCAGGCGCGAAATCCTTTTACGCAATCGGTGCCGATTGATTCGAGCGGCCGGTTGATTCCCCAAAGCCTTTGGAGCCAGTTTGGCGGCTCCATCGGCGGTCCGATCATTAAGAACAAAACCTTCTTCTTCGGAGACTACCAAGGAACTCGCGCCAAGGACGCGGGTTCCGTCCTGATGCGGGTTCCCACCGCGGCGGAGCGAACGGGTGATTTGAGTGCCCTTGCCGCGGCGTCCGGGCAGAACATTTTTGATCCGACGAGCGGTGCGACGCCGGCACAGAGACAGCCGTTTGCTGGCAACAGAATTCCCGAGAGCAGCTTATCGCAGCCGGCAATCAACCTCTTGAAGCTGATTCCCTTGCCGAACATCACTGGAGCTGCGCCCACGGATCCCAATTTTTCGACCTCCTCCAATGATCAGTTCAATGGGGACGTCTTCAATGTGCGGGTGGATCATTTCCAGAGCGACAAGCTACGCTTTTTCGGCCGCTACACGTTCACGCAATTCCTCAAGCAGGCTCCCGGCGCTTTTGGGCCCATCGTAGGCGGACCTCAGCTAAACCCCGTCGGCTATGTCGGCAAAGGTGACACGCGGCCCCAAAGCCTGGCGTCCGGTTTCGACTACACCGTTAAGCCGCACCTGCTGACCGACTTCCGTTTCGGCTGGTATAAACAGCGCATCTTCGTCAACCCTCTGGCCACGGGTTCGTACGCCCAGGACGCCGGCGCGCCCGGGTTGAACTTTTCGAACGATCCGACGACGCTGAGCATGCCGCACTTCGGAATTCAGGGACCCGGAGGGTTTGATTTTGGGTATTCCCTTTTCAATAATTGCAACTGCCCGCTCATCGAGAGGATGCAGCAGTTCCAATTCGTCAACAATTGGTCGTACATCCATAACAACCACACGTTTAAGTTCGGCGTCGACTTCCGTTACCTGCAGAACCTGCGCGTCCCGAGCGACCAGCACCGGTCCGGTGAGCTTTATTTCGCTCCCGATACGACGCGAGGCCCTGACGGAGGCGGGTTAGGCCTGGCCAGCTATCTTGTTGGCGACGTCAACAGCTTTCAACGTTACGTCTCCAACTCCCTGGATGCAGGCGAGCGGCAGAACCGGCAATTCTTCTATGCGCAAGATACCTGGCGCGTGACGCCCAAGCTGACGTTTAACTATGGGCTGCGTTGGGAGATTTACTACCCACAGACAGTCACGGGCGACCGCAAGGGCGGCTGGATCAACATTGATACCGGAGAGGTAATGATCGCCGGCGTCAATAAGACTCCGCTAAACGGATTCGTGAAGAACAGTTTCGGCAACTGGGCACCTCGAGCGGGCATCGCTTATCAGGTCAATTCAAAAAGTGTCGTGCGCATTGGCTACGGCCGAACCTTCGATGTGGGAACTTTCGGCTCCATCTTTGGACACAGCGTCACTCAGAATCTTCCCGTTCTCGGTATTCAACAGTTGACGCCGGCGAACGACTATGAGAGTGTTTTCAATCTTTCGCAAGGGCCGCCGTTCCTGGATGTGAATACGGTTCTCGACCAGCAGCCGAAGGGTCCGAATGGAAACCCGCTGCTACCTGTCGGGATCAGAAGCTTTGTGTATCCGAAAAAGATGCGGTTGGCCACGTTGGATGCCTGGAATGCCTCGTTCCAGCGCCAGCTTACGTCGACTCTCTCGGTAGAAGCAGCCTATGTAGGCAACAAGGGTACTCACGTGTTTGCGGGCGAGGGCCCGGATTACGATTTCAACCAGCCTACACTCGTCGGCTTTGCCCAGGGACTCAGCACGGACCAGCGTAAGCCGTACTTCCAGAAGTTCGGATGGACGCAGGGTTTCCGCTACTTCGGCAACGATGCCGACAACCATTACAACTCCCTGCAAACCAAGGTAGAGAAGCGTTTCAGCAGCGGATATTCACTGCTGGCTCACTATACCTACGCGCACGCCAAGAATCACGAATCTGGGTATTACCCCATCGACCGGACCATCAACTACGGGCGTCCCGAGTGGCAGCGCAATCATGTGTTTGTTGCCTCCAACATCTACGAGCTGCCGTTCGGAAAAGGAAAACGGTACTTGGCCAATGCATCGCGGGCTGCGGATCTCGTCGTTGGAGGGTGGCAAGCCAATGGAAATCTGGTTTTGATGAGCGGTCAAGGTTTCACCGTGAGCTATTCGAATTGCGGAGCCGACGAGGATGTGGGTGTCTGCCGGCCGGATAAAGTCGGCAGCACATCGGTTTCGAATCAGAACCAGGATCATTGGTACCAGGGCGCTACGGACATCCTGGCCAATAACGGAGATACCAGCGGTCCCTGGAGGCGCCCGGCGATCGGCACCTTCGGCAATGCGGGGCGCAACACGCTCTTAGGACCCGGCTGGTTCAATACCGACGCATCCGTGTTCAAGAGATTTACGCTCACGGAACGACTCCAAGGACAGTTCCGGGTGGAAGCATTCAACTTATTCAACCACGTCAATCTCGGGAACCCTGATGGTTGCGTGGACTGCGGCACCGCGGGACGGATCTTTGGTTTGGCGCCTAACGCAAATATGCGACACTTGCAGTTTGGGCTTCGCTTCGATTTCTAGGTGTATCCGAGTTCGGGAGCGGAAGGCCCTAAGCCTCTCGCTCCCGCCGTTTTTTCGTGCTTCGGCGGCTCTGCTAGCAGTCCTACTATCCTGTGCGGGTAGCGGCGCAACACAGCCGGCCGACACTGATCCTGAGAAGAGTCTCAATCGGGCAGACGCACTCATCAGCCAGGGTAAGCTTGATGAAGCGATTGCTGTGCTGGAGAGCGTTCGGAAAAGTCAGCCACAAACCTCGGGTCTCGAAGCTAAACTCGCAAAGGCCTATTACCAGAAGCGCAGTTTCCAGCAGGCCATCTCTCATTTCAAACTAGCCGTCGAGCAAAAGCCGGACGACATGGAAGTGGCGCAACTGCTGGGCCTTTCCCTTTATTCGGTGGGCGAAGTGGACGAGGCCATTCCGCTATTTGAGAAGATCCATTCGCATATCCCAGCGGCGCAATCCGACACGTTGTATCTGCTTGGAGTCTGTTATATCAAGACTCAACAGCCGGATAAGGCGCGGACGGCGTTCGCTCAGATGTTTTCAGTGGCGCCCGACAGCGCCATGGCCCACCTGATGCTCGCCAAGATGATGGTGCGCCAAAAGCTGGAGGACCGGTCCGTGCCGGAAATCCAGAAGGCCTTGGAACTCGATCCACGGCTTCCCATGGCGCATTTTCTTCTGGGCGAGATCTTTCTCTACCAGACCAATCCGCAGCGCGCGCTCGAAGAGTTCAAAAAAGAACTGGAAATCAACCCCACCGTGTGGCTGGTCTACTGGCGGCTGGGCGATGCCTATTTCAGGCTCGAGAAGTACGACGAAGCCGAGAAGGTTCTCAAAGAAGCTCTGTGGCTCAACGACAGTTTCACAGGCGCTTACCTGCTGCTCGGCGAGGTGGAGCTAAAGAAGAGCAACCTGGAACTCGGCGTGGGCTTTCTGGAGCGCGCGTTGAAGCTGGACCCCCGGAACGACTACGCCCACTATTCGCTCGCCCGCGCCTACCAGCAAATGGGCCGCACCGAGGAAGCCAACCGCCACTTCGAGATCACTCGAACCCTGCGCGCCGAAAAGAAAACCGACGAACAGCGCATGTTCCAGGACATAACGAGATAGATCCGTGCACTCATCCCGGCGCGACTATCTGAAAGCGCTCACCGCCGGCACGATGCTAGCCGGAGCGGGCTGCAAACCGTCCAGCGCCGTTTCCACGCCCGCCCCTGCTGCCCCGCCCCCAGGCCATGAGCGGCGCATCCAATGGTGGCGGGACGCCAAGTTCGGCATGTTCATCCACTGGGGCGTCTACAGCCTCCTGGGCCGCGATGCCTGGGCCATGGGCGACGAAGACATCCCGCTCCACGAGTACGAGCAGCACGCCCGACAGTTTCAGCCCCAGCCCAACGCTGCGCGCGCCTGGGCCCGCCTGGCACGCGAGAGTGGCATGCGCTACATGGTGCTGACGACCAAGCACCATGAAGGATTCTGCCTCTTCGATTCCAAGCTGACGGACTACTGCGCGCCGCGCCAAGGTCCCGGCCGCGATCTGGTCCGCGAGTACGCGGACGCCGCCCGCGCCGAGGGCCTCCGCGTGGGTTTCTACTATTCGCTCATGGACTGGCATCATCCCGACTGGCTGCGCGCCAAAGAAGACCCCGCCGCACGCCGGCGTTTCGTGGACTACACACACGGCCAGATCCGCGAACTGCTGACGAACTACGGCAAGATCGACATCCTGTGGTACGACATGGCCGTTCCGTTCGATGCCGAGGGCTGGGAGTCGGAAAAGATGAACCGGATGGTGCTGGAGCTTCAGCCCGACATCCTGGTCAACAACCGGAACCGGCTGGCCGGCGACTTTTCCACGCCCGAGGAAACGACGCAAGCCGCCAAGGATGACTGGGAATCCTGCATGACGATGAACGATAGTTGGGGCTACTGCTCGGGCGATCATACCTGGAAATCGCCCCAGCGCATTGTGCGGGATTTGATCGAGTGCGCGCGCGACGGCGGGAATTACCTGCTGAACATCGGGCCCAAGGCGGACGGTACGGTGCCCGAGCCGAGCGTCCGCATCCTCAACGCCGTGGGCCAATGGCTCGGAAAAAACGGCGCGGCCATCTACGGAACTCAGAAATGCCGGTTTCCGCACGGGAACATCGAAGCCTACACGCGCAGGGGAACCACGCTCTACACGCACGTCCACTTCTGGCCCGCCAGCGCTGTAACGGTCGGCGGCGTCACGACCAGGGTGAAATCCGCGCGCCTGCTGGCCTCCGGGAAGGAAGTGGCATTTGCACAGAAAGGCCGCCAGTTGATCTTCTCCGGCCTCCCTGCCGAGCCGCCGGACGAACTGGTGACGGTGATTGCCGCGGAGTGTGAGTCAGAGCCGGTGCAGGACGCGCTGTCGTCACGGGTGGACGCGGGTTAGTTAGCCGGCGCTAGCAGACATCGTCCTCAAAACCAGCAGCGAGCGCCCTTCAACCTGCCACAGCATCGCCGCCTTCGACGACGGCTCTTTGCCCGAAACGTAAGCCTGGCTCGTCGCAATCTCCGCCGCACTCCGTTCATAGTTCGCCAACACCATGTATCTCTCGCGATTCGCAAACACAGAAGCCACCACACCCTGCGGCAAAGGCCGGCGGAATAACTGCGAATCCTTAGTCTCGATCCAGGCCCACGTTCCCTCTTCCACCATCGGCGCGTATTGCTTCAGCCATTCCGCGTGCGTCGCCCGCGCTTGCGGCCGTCCGGGGACGGAGTCCCACCAGCCGTAGCTGTAAGGCCCGTTCTGGTGGCTCTGATAGTACTTCCAGATCGCGCGGCAATGCTGCGTCCAGAAATCCTCGCTCTCGGGGACGTATTGGATTCCCGGAATCGTGGCGCGCTCTCCCGTGAACGGCTTGCCGGCAAGCAGCAATGGAAACTGCATGTACGGGATGGCGTGCAGGTAAAGCTCATTCTCGTTTTCAATGCGCGCGCGGCTCATGTCCAGGCATGGGACAACGTACGGAGAATAATCCTTGACGGCCTCGCGAAGCGCATCGCCGCTTTCGACTTCCTCGCCTACCCACAGGTAATCGTAGACGCGGAGATTGGTCTGCGGGCGGTCGGCCGCGCCGCAATGGACCTTCACCAGACCCCCACGGCGTTTCACCTCTTCGTAAATGAGAGCCAGCAGATCCTCGAGCGCGCCGTCGTTCGTGGCTGTCTCCCGGAAGGCGAGAACTTCGTCCGCTGTCGGGCGTGCGGGATTTCCCACTAGCCGGATATACCCGAGGTCGTTGTAGATGCCATCGACTCCGTACTCATCCAGCACTCGGACCAACTGCTTCAAAAAATACGCGCGCCAACCGGGGCTCGCGGGCGAACAACGCGCGTAGTGGTAGAAAAGCTCGACCAGATCCTGATCCCGCGCCCATTCCTGCCGGAAGTCAGGATCGCGCTTCTCAAAGAATCCGCTCGACGCGTAGACGATGACCTTCATACCGCGCTGGTGCGCGAGGTCGATGAACCGGCGAAAGCCGGCGGGGTTGAGCGGGGCAAACTTGTGCGCCCCGAAAAGACGTTGCGAGTCGTTCCACTCTTCGTGCAACTGAATCAGGCGGATGCCGTGATCTTTCAGGCGATCCAGTTCCTGGACATCCCTGTCGCCGATCTCCCAGGGCTTGCGGCACGGATATTCGCCGAGATTGTACGAGCATTGGCCCGGGAGGTAACTGGTGACAAGATGCTTGCGCAAACACGAATGAATGGCCAGTTCGCAAGCAGCGATATTCTTCAGCCGCCGCCGGTGATCTTCCGCGGTGTATTTTGCGAGGATCGACCCGCTGCCCGGAGCCGCAGCCAGACTCGGGATTCCCGCCCCGGCGATCGTGCTGCACGCACCCGCTCTCAGGAATTTACGCCGATTCATTTCACCGCGCCCATCGTCAACCCGCGGACAAGATGCCGCTGCACCAGCAGCGCGAAAATCACTAGCGGGACAGCCGCCACCACGCCCGCCGCGGCCATCTCGCCATACAGCGTCTGCGTCTTTCCGATCAGAGCGGCGGTGCCGACCGGGAGAGTCGCGGCCGCCGGCGTCGAGGTCAGGATGAGCGCGAAGAAAAACTCGTTATACGTGATGATCAGCGAAAAAATCGCGGTGGCGGCAAGGCCTGGCGATGCCAGCGGCAACACAATGTCGCGAAAGGAACGCAGCCGGCTGGCTCCATCCACCATCGCCGCTTCCTCCAGGTCCACGGGGATCTCTTGAAAAAAGGAGCGCATCATCCACGCGACAAACGGCAAATTGAAGGCGGTATAAACAAGGATGAGCCCCAGCTTCCTGTTGATCAGGCCGAGTTCCTGCAGCATGAGAAACAACGGCACCACGAGCGCAACCGGAGGGATCATGCGCGGCGCCAGAACCCAGAAATTGAGCCTTTGCTGGAGCCGTCCGAAACGCGCCAGGGAATACGCAGCCAGTGAGCCCATCGCCAGCGACAGCAAAACGGCGCTCCCCACAATAAGGATGCTGTTGAGCAGGTAGCCTCCCAGGTGACGGCGGGTGAAGAGATTGACGTAGTTATCGAGCGTGAGATTTTGCGGCCACAAAGTGGGCGGCGAAGCAAACACTTCAACCTGGGTTTTCAGTGAAGTGCTCACCATCCAGTAAACGGGCAGCAGCGTGATGATGAGGGCCAGAACAATCAAAACCAGGCGCGTGAACAGCCATAGCCGCCGCTGTCCGGTGGAACTGAGCCGCGGCATCTAGCTGCTGCCCCGGAAGGCCCGCGTCAGAGCGGCCGAGAAGAACATCACCAGCACCAGCAGCGCGATCGCCATCGCGGCGCCATAGCCGAACTGCGAGAAGCGGAAGGCCGTCTTATAAATCATCAGCGTGGCCACTTCGGTCGCGGTGCCCGGCCCGCCCTGCGTCAGGACAAACACCTGGTCGAAGACCGTGAAGGCATCGAGAGCGCGAATCAGCAGAGCCACAACGATCACCGGTTTTAGCATCGGGACCGTCAAATGCGTGAAGATGTTCCAGGTACTCGCGCCATCCACTCGGGCCGCTTCGAACGGCTCCTGGGGCAGCGATTGAATCCCCGCCAGCAGGATGAGGAACATGAACGGCGTCCACTCCCAGATGTCCACCAGAATCAGCGCGGGCAGCGCCAGCGTGGTGCTGGACAGCACACTGACGCTCTTCCCGGTCAGCGCCTGCACGGCAAAACTGAAAAGCCCCACATCGGCGCCATAGAGCAAGCGCCAGATGATGCCGACCACTACGGGCGCAATGACCATGGGGATGATCAGGCTGGAACGGATAATGCCCTGGAAAGAGAATTCCTCTTTGAGGAGCAGCGCCAGCCCCAACCCGAGCACGAACTCGACTGCCGTTGCCGCGACGGTAAATAGAAGCGTGGTTCCCAGTGAGCCGCGAAAATTCGCGTCCTCGAGCAGGTTCCTGTAGTTCTGCAATCCCACAAACACCGGCGCGTGGCCCAGAGGAAATTCCCGCAGGCTGGTCACGAGAGAGTAGCCGAGCGGCAGAACCGTCAGCGCCAGGGCAAAGACGGCCGTGGGAGCGATCAGCAACCACGGCGCCCATTTACCTGCTGCTCCAGCCCGCGGCATCGCCTTATCCGACAGGATAACCTGCGCCCTTGAGGAAAGCGGTGGCTTCGGCCGCGGCGGCGTCGAGGTGCTCTTTTGCCTTGCCTCTTTCCAGCAGCGCTTGATTCAGGTGAGTCCCGAGGATATCCTCCACCTTCGACCAGTCGGATGTGCGCGGCGAAGGAACTCCGCACGTCAGCGCCCTGAGGGTGGCATCCAGCCACCTGCCTTTCTTCTGCGCTTCCTCATCCTTCAGAGCGCTGATCCGAAACGCCGATCCTCCGGACCGCGCAAACCGGACTTGAATCTCGGGACTGCTGAACCACTTGAGAAATTCCAGCGCACCCGGTTTGTTGGGCGCCGATGCCGCAATTCCAGACATGAACAGACCCAATTTCGCTACCCGGTTGACTTTCTTCGGAGGCACATCAAAATTGATTTTGCCAACAACTCTCGATTTCGTCGGGTCGTCGGTCTGCGGGCACCAGCCCGTCCACATCGTGGCGGCGAATGCGTTTCCCTGTAGTAAAGTTGCGCCTTCCTGGTCCGAATCAAACTCGGCAACGCCGGAGGGCGCGTATTTGAGCAAGCTCAAGTAAAACTCCAGCGCCTCTACCGCTTGAGGGCTATTGAAAACCACTTTCCAGTTCTCTCCGAATATGTCGCCGCCAAAGTCATGCAGGAGCACGAAGAACGAGTTCATAATCGGGTTCCCCTTCACGCCCCGCGTGACCCATCCATACTGGCGCCGTGCGGGATCGGATTTTCCGCGCGCCATCTGCAGGACGTCGTCCCACGTGGCTGGAGAACCAGTTCTGAAAATGTCATTGCGATAGAAGAAGAGCTGGCAATCGCCGATGAGAGGAAGGGAGTAAAGCGTGGACTTCGCCTTGGGATCGATGCCGGGCTGGCGCAGGCCGGTCTTGGGGGGCCAATAGCCCAAATCCAGCGCGGACGGTACAAAGTCCTGGTCAGGTTGAAAACCTAGCTCATCCAAATTTGCCAGGTAACCCGCTCCCGCGAAGCGAGGGACCCACAGATCATCCATTACGTAAATATCAAACGCGCCGGCTTTGGTTTGGCCATCGTTCATGGCTTTTTGCAACCACCCCGAAAAATCGGCCTCCACCCACTCGGCATGAATACCGGTGGCTCGCTCGAATTCGGGGAGAAAAATGTCTCTGAGGCTATCGAGAGCCGGATCGGCATAACTCCCGAAGGTGATCTGACCGCGCCAGCTCGAATTCTTCTTTCCGCCGCAACTGGACAGAGCTTGCACTGCGGCAGCCGCAGCCAGCGATTTCCTGAGGAACTGCCTGCGAATCATCGCACCACTCTCAATACGGCGGTGGAGCGCCGGGAACAACGGACGGCGGTCCGAACAAAGCCGTGTTTTTTAAGAGCCCGACCGCACGGCATATGGCTTCCTCGGCGTCCATCAACGGGTCTTCGTGCTCGATCGACAGCACCCCATCGTAGCCCACCGACCGCAGGCCGGATACAAAGTCAGCCCAGAACTGCGTTCCGTGACCGTACCCCAGCGTGCGATAAGCCCAGACCAGTTCACGCACAGGCTTTCCTGGCTGTAAATCCAGCGAGCCTTGCACGGCCAGATTATAGGGGTCCACGCGGGCATCTTTGGCGTGCACATAGCCGATCGTGTCGCCCAGAGCCCGGATGACCGCCAGCGGATCCATCCCCTGGAAGAAGAAGTGGCTGGGATCCAGATTGGCGGCAATCATTGGCCCGACGGCCGCGCGCAGCCGCTGAAATGATGAGACATTGTAGACGCACATGCCCGGATGCAACTCGAAGCAGAGCTGCCGGACGCCCTCCGCTTTGGCCAGCGCCGCCATTTTCCTCCAAAAAGGAATGATTCGCTCCCGCCATTGCCAGTCCAGCAACTCCAGGAAGTCCTCGGGCCAGGATGCCACCACCCAGTTGGGATATCGGCCCCCTTCCGGCGTTCCGGGGCAGCCGCTCATGCACACCACGCGTTCCACGCCCAGCATTCCCGCCAATTGCAGCGTCTTGTGCGTGATCTCAGCAGCCCGCTGTGCCAGGTCCTGGTTGGGATGCAGCGGATTTCCGCTACAGTTGAGCGACGCAAGCTGGAGTTGGTGCGAATGGATCGTTTCAAGGAACTCCTTGCGGGCGTTTGAGTTGCCATGCAAAGTAGGCAGATCGCAGTGAGGCGCCGGCGAGAAGTTTCCCGTTCCGATCTCGACGGTTTCAACACCCAGGGCCGCCGCCTTTGCCAAGGCTTCGCCGAATGGGAGGTGCATCAGGCCGTCCGTGAATAGTCCGATTTTCATCGCGTGGCCTCTCCTCCCAGCCCCTCAGGACGCGCGGCCGCAACCACCTTCTGCAGAAACGCAATGTCCTCTTTCCCTTCGCTGCCGTTGGTGAGCGGCTCCCGATCGGTGTGAATACATTCGTGGAAATGCAACAACTCTTCCTTGAAGGCCTCGGCGTAGGAGACATTGACCCGCTTGCGATACTCGGCTCCGTTCTCCATCCCCTGAACCTCAACCGGCGTGGGGAAGTGTCGCAAGAACGGGGAAGGAAACTGGATCCGTACTCTCGATTCTTCTCCCAGGAAGGCCAGCTCCTCAAAGTAATCGCGTAAATCACTGAGATAGGACCAGGTGAAAACGGCCCGCGGCCCCTGCTTGTAGGTGAACATCGTGGTGATGGTCGGATAGGTCACGTCATCCGGCCAGAGCGTTGTGAACATGGATGAGTCGGGACTGCCGAGGATGCCGCGTAGCGCATTGACATCGTGAATCATGCTTCCGAGGAAGACGTCCAGATACAAGAACCGCAACCGGTCTGAGACACCACCAATGGCTTCAACCGCCAGTTGATCCGCCTCACGTTGAAGCGCTTCCAGCGTGGCCTGGGGAACGTCGCTGAATCGTTTGATGCGGTGATGGGCAAAATACTGTGGTTCCGATGGGTGCAGAACGTTGACCTGAACATACCGAAGTCCTCGCATGGAACGGACGCACTCGCGGCCGTAACGGTAGCCCGGGTCATAGCGCTTCATGTAGGCAACCATCAGATGACGGCCGCACCGCTTCGACGCGGCAATCATGCAATCGGCTTCCCGCTGGGTGAAGCACATCGGTTTTTCAACGATCACGTGTTTGCCGGCTTCCATGGCAGCAATGGCAGGCGCCGCATGGGAACCGGGCGTCAGCACCACCACGGCGTCGAGATCCTCCGCAACCAGGTCGTGGTAATCCTGGAAACATCGGGACACGTTGTAGTACCGGCCCAGAGATTCCGTCAAACCAGGCGATAAATCGCATATGGCCTTCAACTCAAAATGCTCATCCAACTGCCTGAGATTCGGCAGCCACATGATCTGGGCTACGGTTCCACAACCGATTACGCCCACGCGTAAACGTGCCATCCCTGCTACTCCTTACCTGCTGATAGAATTTCTCCAACCATTCCTGCTCAAAGTCCAAGCTGGCGTAAAAACTCACGGCTCAGGCGCGCATTCTCGAGCGGCGTGCGCCCGTTCGCCAAAGGCATCAACACATCCTGCTCTGTAACCAACCAGCCCGTGTATCCCATCGACAACAGATCAGAAACCACGGCTGCGATTTCGGCACAACCGCGACCCAGGGGGGTAAAGACCCCCGATCTCACAGCCGCGTAGAAGTCCAAACCGTCGCGTGCCACCCGCTCCCTCACTGCGGGGTCAACGTCCTTCAGGTGGATGTAGCGGATGCGGCGCCCGTATTGCCGGACCGCGTCGCGCGGATTGCCAAAGCTATAAGCATAGTGGCCGGTATCGAGGCAGACGCCGACCAACTCAGGGTCTGTGAGCGCACAGAGGCGCTCCTGATCGTCGGGAGTAGCCAGGTGACTGCCGGCCTCCAGGTGAAAGACCAGCCGCAAGCCAAGCCGCTGCACACGGCGGGCGACATCCTCCATGGTGGTTGCCGTTTTCTTCCACGCGGATTCATTCGGCGCGGATTCACCGGGCACAGCCATTCCGTCCGCCACGACGATGAATGGGCAGTCGAGCGCGGCGAGCAACTCAGCCACTTGGATCAGGACCTCGATATCGCCGGGCAGCCGTTCTGACTGAAACCAGCGAAGGGGCACGAACGCTGACGTGAGAGTCAACCGGTGCGTGGCCAGGGTGCTGCGTAGCGCGTCGACTTCCGTCGGAAAGTAGCCGCTCGGACCGAGTTCGGTGCCGTCATACCCGGCCGCTGTTATCTCCGCGAGAACGCGCTCGGCTGACGGCCAGACGCTGGTATCGGTTTCTTCCATCACGCCCCAGCTCACCGGAGCGGAGGCGACTTGAATCCTGGTACTGCTGGTTGATGCGCTCATTAGACCTCCCCACGCGCGCCAGATCCGCGACACGTGTCGAAGTACATACAAAAAAATTTAAACCGGCCGGGCAGTCGACTCCCTCACCACCAGCTCCACTGGCAGCCTCAGCGTTTCGGGAAACACCGTATCACTCGACTTCAGCAGATTCAGTAACATCTCAATGCCCGCTCGTCCCATCTCGCGCTTCGGGGACGCGATCGTCGTTAATCGCGGCTGCACGTAGGATGCGGCGGCAATGTCGTCAAATCCTATCACAGAAACGTCGCCTGGAATCTTGAGCCCCGCTTCGGCAAAAGCTTTCATCGCACCGATGGCAATCAAATCGTTGTGCGCAACCACGGCGGTGGGCCGCTTCTCCAGTTTGAGGAGACGGCGCGCTGCTACTTCTCCAGCGGTATAACCATAGTTACTCTCGACCACGTAGTCCGCGGCCACCGGAATTGCCGCATCGGCCAACGCCGCGCGATAACCCTCCACGCGGGCGGCGCTGCTGGTCGAGTCGCCCGCCAGCACGATGCAGCCGATTCTGCGATGGCCCAGTGCGAGCAAATGCTGAGTCGCAAGGTACCCTCCATCGTGCTCGTCAAACACGATACAAGTGTATCCGGGGACCTCGCGTTCCAGGATCACCAACTGGATCCCGGCCCGCTCCAGAGAATATACCGGCTCGAGATCCGATGTCACCGGAAGAAAGATCACCCCGTCCACTCCTTTGGACCGCAAAACGTGAGAATACCGAAGCTCCCGTTCCGGAAGTTGACTGGAGTGCGCCAGGATCACTGTATAGCCGTGCTGGAAACTCACCTCTTCAATTGCCTGAGTCATTTCACCGTAGTACGGATTCGTGATGTCAGGAATCACCAGCCCGATGGTCTGCGTCCGGTGCGTACGCAGGCTCCGGGCAACGTCGCTGGGGTGATAGCCCAGTTTATCGATGGCCTTGAGAACTCGCTCCCGAGCCTCGACGGAAACCGGGCGGGGGCCGTTGTTAACGACGTAAGACACCGTGGACGGCACGACCCCAGCAAGCCTGGCTACGTCGTTCCGGGTCACCCGCGCTTTGGGGGCCAGCACTCCCCCCCTCGGTCGGTTGCTATGCGGCGCACTCATTGCACTTCTTCGGGGATACTTTGCGGGAGCATACTGGGAACGCGGACCTCTTGTCAAGCAAGACGAAGGCGAAGCTGCCTTGACCGAGCCCCCCGATTCGGGCTATTCTGCCCAACTCATGAAGGTTGTTTACGACAACGTCGTCAAGAAGTACGGCCATGTACTGGGAGTCGACCAGCTCCAGCTTCAGATTCAGGCAGGGGAGTTCATCGTCCTGTTGGGTCCGTCAGGCTGCGGGAAGACCACCACGCTCCGCATGCTAGCCGGGCTTGAAAGCGTCACCAGCGGCGGGATTTACATCGGTGACGATCGTGTGAATGAAATGCCTCCCCGGGACCGCGATGTGGCCATGGTTTTCCAGAGCTATGCGTTGTATCCCCACATGACCGTCGCGGAGAATATTGCCTACCCATTGCGTGTGCGGCGTGTTCCCCAAAGTGAGATCCCGGACCGCGTTCAGAAGGTGGCGGAACTCCTGGGTATTCGTGAACTCCTGCTCCGTAAACCCAAGGAACTGTCCGGCGGGCAACGGCAGAGGGTCGCCCTGGCGCGAGCCATCGTTCGCCAACCGCGAGTTTTCCTGATGGACGAGCCGCTGTCCAACCTCGATGCAAAACTCCGCCTCTATACGCGCGGTGAACTGAAGCGGCTCCAATATGAGCTGGGGACGACAACCCTTTACGTGACCCATGATCAGGCAGAGGCCATGACCTTGGCGCATCGCGTAGCCGTTATGGATGGCGGCAGGCTGCAGCAATTCGATACTCCTCTGGCCACCTACCAGCGCCCCGCCAATAAGTTCGTTGCCGGTTTCATGGGAAGCCCGAGCATGAACTTCCTGGAAGGCAAGCTCGATCACGCGGAGAGAAGATTTGCCGGTCCGGACGTCACTCTGCGGCTGGCAGACCAGGTCCTCTCTCCGCTACACGCGTTTGAGAAGGTGACCTTGGGGGTGCGTCCCGAAGACGTTGCCCTCTCGACAAAAGCGTTTGAGGGCGGTCTCCCGGCCACCGTCTATGTAACGGAAGCGCTGGGTAACGAAACGTACGTTTTCCTGAGCCTCGGTCAGGGACGAATCGTAGCCCGGGCCGAGCCCTCGATGCGTTTCGAAATTGAAAGCCGGGTGTGGCTTTCGTTTGATGAGACGAAGCTGCACTTCTTCGACTGTGCCTCGGGCAACCGGTTGCCGTGAAGCTCGATCCAATGCAATCGTTCGCTGGTTGGTCACTCGGCGCGGGCGCGTATGGTTTTGTTCTTAACTAGAGGATTCGCCCAAAAGCCTACGCTCAATACCCAGCCGAACGTCAAATAGAGGAATGTCATACCGGCGCGAAGCCCGAAACGATCGCCGATGCGGCCAATCAGCAGCGGGACGACCGCCCCGCCGGCAATCCCGGTGCAGAGGATCCCGGAGAACGAACCGTGATGCTCGGCCAGGGAGTTCAATGCCAGTGAAATGATGACCGGCCACATGAGGGACGCAAACAGGCCAATCAAGGGAAAGGCAATGAGCGCCCACGAACCGGGCCCGAAGAGCGCTGCCGAGAGCGTGACGATCGCCGCCACGGAAAACACAGTCAATATGCGCGCACTGTCAAAAATCTTCAACAGCAGAAGTCCCGACAGGCAACCGGCCGTCAGCAGACCCCAAAACCACGACACCGCGTAAGCTCCGGAAGTTTGGGGATCGAAGTGATGGTATGTGGCGAGGAACTGCGACATCCAATCCGCTGTGCCCTGCTCGCTGCCCACGTAGGCAAACGTGCTGATGAAATACAGCAACACAATCCTGTTTCTCAGCAACGTTCGATGTGTTGGCCACGTCCCAACCTTCTCATCGGCTTTTAGTTGCACGGCGGGAAACCGGGTCACCCAGAGCGTGATCATCATGACGCCGGAAATCACCGTGAAGAGCCAGTAAAGCGATACCCACGGAAGATGCTCCGGCACCAACCTGGCAAGCGCGGCAAGCATCAGGTTGGATCTGTCCCGGCCCACGTGTTGCACCAGGTACGAATACAGGATGGGGCTGAGGAATGAGGCCGACCCGAAAATCAATTGAGCCAGCGCGGAATTGAAAGCCATATTTTCCTCGCCGCCGGATACGCGCAGAAGTGGATTGATCGATACCTGAAGCATCGCCATCCCGCAACCGATGACAAACAGCGAGACGACCGCTACGCTGTACACCGGGAATACGGCAAAGCTCAACGCACCGCAGGTCGCCGCGGCGAAGCCGGCTACAATCACCGTTTTTTCCGAGTACGCGGAAATCAGCAGGCCCGCGGGAATGGACATCACGCCATAGGCCACAAAAAACGAAAAAGGCAGGAAACCGGCCGCGGTCAGGCTCAGCCGAAAGGTTTGGAGAATGTCGGGAATGATCGGAGCCAGGACGTTGGTGAGCAGCGACATCACGAAGAAGATGAGAAACAACAGGCCGACCATGCGGCGGCTGCGCTCTTCGGCTGCGGCGGTGGCGGACGGAGTCATTGGACCATGATCACTTTCGAGGGCCATCCGGAGCGAAGCGATGATGCCAGACGCGGGCCGCGCCGATGAGGTTGGCGTCCGGACCTAGCGAGGCCAGTGCTACGACGGTTTTCTCGAACGGAACATAGCCGCAGTGCCGGCGGACTGTGTCGCGGATGGTATCCAGGAACAGATCGGCGCTGTGCATGACGCTGCCGCCAAGCACAATGGTGTCCGGTATGAACAAGGTCACCAGATTCGCCACGCCGATGCCGAGGTAGCGTGCCTCCCGCTCCACCGCGCGCCGCGCCGGCGCGTCTCCTTGCCGCGCCAGTTCACAGATGCGCTTGCCCGTGAGCCCGTCGAGATGGGGATAATCGGGCGGCGCATTCGACGAAAGCCATTGGGCCATGGCCGGCCCGGTAGCGAGGCTTTCCCAACAACCGTGCGCTCCGCAGGAGCACAATGGGCCGGTGCAATCAATCACGTGGTGTCCGATCTCGGGGTGCGCACCACCGGCGCCACGGTACAGTTTGCCGTCCGCGATGATCCCGACACCGATTCCCGTCCCCACCGTCACGTAGGCCAGGTTCGCCTTGTCCCGGCCGGCACCCCAACCGGCTTCACCCAGCGCCGCGGCATCGCCGTCGTTCTCCATGGCCACCGCAAGGCCGAACTCGCGTGCAAGATCGTCCACGAGCGGAGATCCTTCCCAGCCGGGCAGGAAATCCAGCTTGCCGATCACTCCCGTGAATGGGTCCACCGGCCCCGTGCTCCCAATGCCAATGCCGTCAATCGACTGCTTGCCCCGCTGAACGGCGTCGCGCAGCATGGCGCACATGCGCGCCAGGGCATCTTCATAGCCGCGGCTGGCGTCGGTCGGGCATTCGCGACGCGCGAGCACGCGGCCGCTCTCGTCCACGACTCCCACCGCGATCTTAGTCCCGCCGATATCGATTGCGCCAACCGCCGCCATTCACCGCCTCCATTGCACCACAGCGCCGCCGTACGGTTCGACCTCCAGGCGCCAGCCGTGAGATTCCGCCGCCAGGGGTTGCACTCCTCCCCTCGTGACAAGCGCGGCGGATTTCAACGGCAGCGAACTTGTGAGCAGCACTCGTACGGAATGGCCGCTGTGATTGGCCAGAACCGCATAGCCGCGGTCAGCGCCTGTCAGGCCCGAAACTTCAACCGAAGCCGAATCGGTCTCGAATAGCGGCCGCACTCCTGTCCAATTGCAGAAGGCGCGGTAGATGCGATGCGTGGCCTGGTCGTTGTCGAAAGCGGAGGGCTGGCCGGCGAGATAGCTTTCGATGGGATAGGAGCACAACAGCGTCTTGCCGGAACCTGCGGAATGCGCCACCAGCGCGGGGCGCCCGGTCTGGTCCACCGCGATCACTTTGCCGCCGCGCAGGGCGAGCGTCGCCGCCCATTGCCGTGGGCTGCTGCCAGCAGAATAACGGAAGGTGTCGCCGGGTTTCAATCCTCCAAAATTCTCCACCACTCGTAGGGTCACTTCCCCGGCCGGTGCGTGGTCTTCCAGCCGCGCGCCGAAGATCTGTTCCATCTCAGGAATCGCGGCGTCGGCGCTCAACGAAGCGTACAGGAAGCCACCCCGTTCCACGTATTCACGAGCCTGACTCCAAAAGTCCGTATGAACATGGACAAGGTTGCTTTCTGTGCTGGTCAGCGGGGAAGGAACGAACAGAGCCGGTCGCTGCCGCCAGTTCCCATATTCGCGCGGGAAGTCTGTTTTCAGCCCGGCGCGCCGCGCCAGGATATAAGTGGACAGCCACGAACCGGTCAGCCAGAGATTCTCTTCTGCACCGCTTTGCGGATTGTGACCTGCCGCCGCGCCGCCGTCCTGAGTGGAAACGTAGGGCAGAATCTCCGGGCCGCTCAGGCCGAACCGGTAAAAATCGCCGGCGGGCTTGGCCCATTCGCCGGGCACGATGATCGCCACATCGGCTGGCGCCGGAACCAGCCCGCTCAGATCCATCTGAGCGATGATCTCGGTGAACTTGCGAAATTCGGTGGCGCGTGGGCGGTCCTGGCCGTCCCACGTGGTGAGCCCAAACTGCGTTTCATGCGGTGCGCGGAGATACGGAACAGACCGGTACTGGCCGGGCGCCGCGTCCGTGTAACACCACAGCAGGAAACCGTTGGCTCCGGCGGCCAGGGCTGAGTACAGGCTGATGCGGTCAAACGCCGCGGCCCGCTCCGGAGTGTATTGGGCCGAGGAAACGCCCAGCTCCTGCACCATGACCGGGCGTCCCGCGCCGCCAGACAAAGCCGTTTCGAAGGAGGCGCCATAGGATCCGCGTTCGGAGAGCATGGCATCGGGAAAGAGGCGTGGCGAATAAATCGTATACGGATGGACGCTGAAAAAATCCACCTCGTCGCGAATATTGTCGGGACGAAAGGGACCGTGCGCGACATCTTCCATGCTCGTTCCGACGACGATGGGGTGGCTCGAATCGTGACGGCGAATGGCGCCGGCGATCAGCCGTGTCCAGTTGATCGCCATCGCGTCCGTTGTGCTGTTGGCGACGATCCAGAAAGGAGGTTCGTCGGTAAGATCCCATGCCAGGATCGCGCTTTCCTTCGCATAGCGGCGAGCGAGCTCGGCGGCGTGATTCGTTTCCAGGCGTAGCATCTCCGGGTCGGAGTGCGGGTGGCGGCCGTGCCTCCAGCTAACATCCCAGTAAGCCTCTCCCACTTCCCCTCCGATGAAGAGACAGGGGTGCAGATAGAGACCGTAACGGTGGGCGAGAGAAACCAGATAGTCGAGTTGGCGGAAAGCCTCCGGGTTGTAATCTCCGGGCCGCGGCTCAAACCATGCCCAGAACAGGTCCAGACGCACGGTGTTGAAACCGAGGTCGCGCATTCGCTGGAAATCGGTTTCGATGTCGTGGGGATTCCACTCTAGCGGCCACCGTAAAGCGGCCTTTGCCGGAATCCAGTGCGCCCCCACTGGGATAAAAGGCTTGTCCCCGCGGACGAAGTACGTTCCGCTGAGAGTAACCGGCGGCAGCGCTTGTGCTGCAGCTCTCGAGATTACTGTCAGAGCTGGGAACACACCAACACAGAGCGCCGCCATCCATCGAAGCCGTCGAATCCTCATCGCACGCTCCATTCCGCCCGAGGTTGCCCGAAGGTTGAGTGATGCTGGGCGACGGTCAGATCTTATAGGGTCTCAAAGCGTCCTACCTAATCGCGAGATTACTTCAAGGCAGGCCCGTGTCATGTGGTAGGGAGCTTTCCATGGGCCGACTTTCTCGGGATCAACCCGGCCGTCGTGAAAGACAGCCGTATACCACTCTCCATATTTGTGGTCCGCAAAGCGATCCATGACGAATTGCGCCTCGAGTTCGAATGCGTGCCAGTACTTCGGATTGCCGGTGAACTGGTAAGCATTCAGCAGCGCGACCAGTGCTTCAGCTTGCTGCCACCATCCCATATCCCGGTTGGCCGCCGGTCCTGCTGCTGGACCGGTGCGGTACACTCCGCCATGTTCTTTATCGAAGCCATCGCGTAACGCGTGGTCCACGAGCGCCAGACTGGCGCGCCGGATCTTGGCATCCTGATTGCGCCCGACCCGTTCCGCGGCCTCTGTGAGCAGCCAGCTTGCCTCCAGGTCGAGGCCGTACTCACAGTCGTTGGAATCACCATCGCGGTCGGCGACCTTCCAATCTTCGGTGAAGTAATATCGACCGTAGCCTTTTTCGGCATCAACGATCTTGTTCACGAAAATGTCCAGCAGCTCGTTCAAGCGCGAACGTACCCGCGCGTCGCCGGTCACGTCGTACAGCGTAGCCAGAGCCTCCACCAAGCCGAGGTGCCAGTCGTAGGATTTTCGTCCGAATGAACCGGCGGCATTGGGGCCGTCCTTATAGTCCTTGAGCCAACGCCAGTCGGCCGTAAACGCGATCCGATAGCCGCCGTATTGATCGTCGTGCGCGTGCCGGTCGATAACATCGAATAAGTCGAGGGCCTCCCGGTAGGCTTGCGCGTCGTGGAAAGCGAGCGCATATTCGGCCAGCCCCTCCAGGACGTACGACATGGGATTCAACTGCTTGGTCGAGTCGATTATCTTCCCTTCCCGAGAAACCGAAAAGTAATACCCGCCGTCTTTCTTATCCCACATCCTTTCCCGCAGGAACTTCAGGCACTCCGTGGCCATCCGCTGATAGGCGGGGTCGGGATTGCGGCGGTAGGCTTCAGAAAACGACCACATGGACCGCGAGATCAACACCACAGATTTATCGCCGGGCGGAATCGCCTTGCCTTCACGGTCCAGCCTCCCGAGCAGGCCGCCGTATTCGTGATCGGTGGCGTGGTCGATCCAAAACTGCAGATTGTGCTGGAGGTTTTGTCGGAATGTAACTGCCCAGTCATGGGCGGATTCAGCGCCGGCGTCGGCAGCAAGCGCGGAGGGCAGGTGAATCATCGCAAGCGAAGCGAGAATGAGCTTCGCAACCAGGCTAATTCTCGTCACGGGTTGGTTCTTTCATAATCGTCGGTTCAGCCAGCCACCTCTTGAAACCAGGATTATACATCCTTGTCGTCTAAATTCCCGATCACGTGTCGTTGGGGCCTCGCCCGCAATCGCAGGAGACGCCGGACAACGGGTAGGGGCATCTGACGCACCCGGGTTCGGTCGTGATTCCGGGTAGAGTCACTCACCGAGGCCTCAAGTCAAGCGGTTTGACGGCGTTGCCAGCTCCTGCGTCAGTGGTCACACTGCGGAATGAAATGTGCGGAAAGAAATTGATCCCTCTCATGAAGAAACAACTTTTCAGCTTCCTGCTGGCGCTCGTTGCGCTTCCCGCGGTGTGCGCCTCCGATACGAAAATCAGTCTGAACGAAAAGGAGTACTTCGAGGCGCCGGGCTTTTCGTTTCTTGTCTTTCATAACAACTATCAGGTGGGCCACCAGGGCGGCCTGCAAATGATCCAGAACGGGGAGCGGCTGCTGGACTCGGGCGACCTTTTCCTGCTTCCGAAGGCCGGACAGCTCGGAGCCGAGTTGCATATCTTGCGGCGGGTGGCGGACCGGGAAAAGTCCACGGCGACGGTTTTCGGCGAGATCGCGGGCGGTGCCGGCTATCGCCTGTTCTGCCATACAGACGGCGCGCACATTCTGATTACTCTCAAGCTGGACCAGGCGGTCGACTGGAGCCGGTTCGATGCGGCGGGGTTTCGCATGGCTGTGTACCCTGGCGCCTACTTTTTGAAATCGTTCCAAGGCGATTCAGGCGCGGGAATCTTTCCCAGGCAATACACGGGAGAGCAGCTGGCGCCATCGACACACCGTCTGCTGATGGCCCAGGAAGATCCGCTTCGCAGCGTGCTCGTCACGCGCTCGGACGGTGATTTGGTCCTGATGGATGAGCGGCGCGGCGGGCCGGAAGACTGGTTTGAAATCGTTGCCCCGCTGAAGCCGGGATCGGGCGACACGGAGGTAAATGTTGCGATTACGCCTTCGATCGACGCCGCGTGGCGCCGGCCGGCGGTGATCGGAATCTCAGAGGCCGGGTATCATCCGTCGCAAACCAAGCGCGCCATCCTGGAACTGGATCGCCGCGACGCCGTGGGCGCGTCCGTCACGCTTTATCGGATGCAGCTAAACGGCGGCAAGAAGGTTGCGAAATCGGGCGTGGCACGGCCCTGGGGGCAGTTCTTACGTTACCGGTACGAGGTCTTCGATTTCAGCGATGTGCGGGAGCCGGGGGTTTACGTGATCGAGTCCCGAGGGCAGACGGCAGGGCCGTTCCCAATTGATGCGGGGATTTATGCCGCCGCCTGGAGACCCACCTTGCAGTATTTTCTTCCCGTGCAAATGTGCCACGTGGCCGTCAAGGAGGGTAATCGCACCTGGCACGGCGCTTGTCACCTGGATGACGCGCTTCAGGCGCCCGAAGGAAAAGTGTACATCGACAGTTACCAGCAAGGGAAACGCGAGACGCGATTTGCCGATAACGAGCACATCCCGGGTCTGGATTGGGGAGGCTGGCACGATGCCGGCGACCATGACTTACCCGCCGGAAGCATTGCCATAACCACGCTGGCCCTGGCACTGGCGCAGGAAGAGTTTCATCCCAAGCTCGACGAAACATCGGTCAATCGAACGAAGCGCGAAGTCCTGCTGCACGTTCCCGACGGGAAGCAGGATCTTATCCAGCAGATCGAATACGGAGTCGAGGGGTTGCTGGCGTCGTTTCGCGTCGGCGGGCACATCTTTCCCGGCATCATCGAAAGCACCCCGCACGCCTACTCTCATCTCGGCGACCCTGTAAACATTACCGATAACCGCATTTGGGACGGGCGAGCAGAAACTTTCGACGACCGATGGGTGTTCACGAACCGCAATACCGGCCTGCAATACGAGACCGTGCAAGCGCTGGCGGCCGCCAGCCGGGTGCTGGGCGAGTCCAACGCCACGCTGGCCTCTGCATGCCAGGCTGCCGCCAGGAAACTCTACGACTACGAGCAGGAGCACGCGCCGGTTTATGCCCCGAGCGCATACGCGCCCAGCGACAGTGGCTTTCGAAGCGAAGAGGTCTCGGCGTCGGTGGAAATGTTGCTCACTACCGGCGAGAGCCGTTACCGCGACCGTCTGCTGGCTCTCCTTCCAGAGCTTCGTAAGATTTCCGGCGAGAAGTTTGCGAGTGGGCCGGGGTGGACGTTGGTTCGCGCGCTGGCGCGGGTCCCGAACGGCGAGTTCCAGTCAACCGTGCGCGACTTGGCCAAGAAGTGGAAAGTACAGGCTGAGAAGACCGCGGCCGCCAATCCATATGGTGTCCACTTACAGGAAGGAATATTGAACCCGGACTACCGGCTGGAAACGCGATCGGAGGTCAGCTCGGGCTTCGTGTGGGGGCCCGGCTGGGACCTGCAGGATGACGCGCTCCACCAATACTACTTCCACAAGCATCTGCCGGAGCTGTTCGACGCGGACCCGTTGCTGGCCACCGTCAACTTCGTGTTGGGCTGCCATCCGGGGAGTAACGAATCGTATGTATCGGGCGTGGGCGCGAACTCTGCCATCATTGCGTACGGATTCAACCGGGCGGACTGGTCACACATTCCGGGCGGTGTGATATCGGGAGCATCGCTGGTGAAGCCCGACTACATGGAACTCAAGGAATTTCCGTTCCTGTGGTACCAAACCGAATACGTAATTGGCGGAGCGGCCACTTACATATTTGATGTGCTGGCGGCGAACAAGCTGCTGAATGAAAAGTAGGAGGGAAGCTATGCGGAAATTGCGGGCGGCAATTCTGGCGTCACTCGTGGTCCTGCCGTGCGCGGCGGCCGAGCGCACGACCATGTCTCTGGACGGCAGCTGGGATATCGCCGACTCGGTTTCTCCGACTGAGGTACCACCCGTTTTTACTCACAAAGCGCCGGTGCCGGGCCTGGCGCACTCGGCTACCCCGGCATTCGCGGATGTGGATTTGTTCGACAGCCAAGAGGTGATCGCCAACCGGATCAGCAAGAACGAATTGCCGGAGTCGGCCATGGTGAAGGGCGCCGGCGTGCCCCATCAGAACAGGAATTACTTCTGGTACCGAACGAGCTTCGTCCCATCCGGGAAACGCGCGCTTGCGCTTCTGAAGATCAACAAGGCGCAATTCGGCACGGCTGTATGGCTGAACGGCAGGAAGATCGGCGAGCATTGGGGCTGCTTTACGGCGTCGATCTTCAACATCACCGATGCGGTTCGCTGGGACGGCAAGAACGAACTGTTGGTGCGGGTGGGAGCCCACCCCGGCGTTCTGCCGGAAACGGTGAGTGGCGGCACCGATTTCGAAAAGAACCGGTGGACGCCGGGCATTTATGACAGCGTCACGCTTCAGCTCAGCGATAACCCGGCGATCGAGTCGGTTCAGGTGGCGCCAAAAATCCAGACGAGCGAGATCGTGGTCGAGGCCAAGGTGCGGAATTACGCCGCGACTTCGGCCTCGTTCGCGGTGGCGTTTAACGTGACCGCGTGGAAGCAGGCGGCGTCTCTGACGCGGGCGGAGTCCCGCCGGATTTTGTTGAAGCCGGCAGAAGAGAAAACGATCACGCAGACCATTCGCATTCCCGGAGCGAAGTTGTGGACTCCCGAGCACCCGAATCTTTACGTGGTCGAGACCCGCACCGGCGGCGACAGCGCCACTACCCGCTTCGGGATGCGCGAATTTCGCTTCGACACGCCGACCCGCCGCGCATATCTCAACGGCAAGCCCTATTTCATGCGCGGCTCAAACATCACCCTGCACCGCTTCTTCGAAGATCCGCAATCGGGCACACTGCCATGGAACGAGGCGTGGGTGCGGAAGCTGCTGATCGACATTCCGAAGAAGATGCATTGGAGCAGCTTCCGGTTTTGTATCGGACCCGTTCCGGACCGCTGGCTGGATATCGCCGACGAAGCCGGCTTGCTGATCCAGAACGAATATTTCGTATGGCTCGGCCACGACTGGTTCAAGGGCTACGAAAAGCAGGTCGATGCGGGCGAGATGATTGCAGAATATGGCGAATGGATGCGCGACAACTGGAATCACCCGAGCGTGGTCATCTGGGACGCGAACAACGAGACCTGGCATCCCGACTTCGCGGCGAAAATCATTCCCGCCGTGCGCCCGCTCGATCTGTCGAACCGCCCCTGGGAGAATAGCTACAACGGCCCCGTGGGCGCGGACGATCCGGTGGAGGATCACCCGTACGAGCATCACATCATCACGAGCGGCGGGGACTTCAAGATGACGGAACTGGAATCGCGCAGCGGGGCCGGTGACACCGGGTCGGCGACCGGGCATGCCACGATTCTCAACGAATATGGCTGGCTGTGGCTCAATCGCGCAGGCAGCCCGACAGCGCTGACGGGGGAGGTTTACGAGAAACTGCTCGGGCCGTATGCGAGCGCGGAGGATCGCTTCGCGCTGAACGCGTACCTGCTGGCGGGCTTGACGGAGTTCTGGAGAGCGCACCGGATGTATGCGGGCGTGCTGCATTTTGTGTATCTGACGGCTGGCGGTCCGGGCGTATTCACATGCGATCATTTCCGCAACCTGGAACGCCTGGAGCTCGAGCCGCACTTCGAGGATTACCTGTCGCAGGCGTTCCAGCCGCTCGGGGTCTACCTCAACTTCTGGCAGCCCACGCTCGAAGCCGGCTCGAACCAGATGTTCACGATCATGATGGTCAATGACGAGGACCGGCCTGTCGCCGGCAACCTCGCGCTCGTGATCGAGAATCAAACTGGGGAGGCCCTCGCGCGGCAGACAGTTCCCTTCTCGCTGGCGGCGTTGGGACAACAGACGTACTTCGTGAATCTGATGACCCCCATGGGAGTGGAAAAGTGTCTGCTGAAGGCGACTGCGCAGCCGGACGGCGGTGCGGCGCCCACACTGAGCCGGCGGCGAGTTGACCTGGTGGTGAGTTCCGCGCCAAAGTGAAATAGCGCATTCAAGCGTCCGGACACTTCTTTCCGCTGGAGAGGAACTCGATTTATGGCCGAACTACAGAAACTCCACGATGCCATCATGAGTGGCGATACAAAGACGGCGGTGGCTGTCACCCGTGAGGCGCTGGCGGAGAATGTCGACCCGATGGAACTGATCCGCCAATACATGATCCCGGCTATGGACGAGGTGGGGCGTCTGTTCCAATGCGAAGAGTACTTTGTTCCGGAACTGCTGCTGGCGGCCCGCGCGATGAAGGGGTCGCTCGAACTCATCCGGCCGCTGCTGGCGGCCAGCGGGCGGCAGCCAACGGGCCGCGTTGTCATCGGTACCGTCAAGGGAGACTTGCACGACATCGGCAAAAACATCGTCGCTTCGATGCTGGAAGGCGGCGGCTTCGACGTGATCGATCTGGGCGCAGATGTCGCACCGGAAAGATTCGTTGAGGCAATCCAACGATCCAACGCCAATCTCGTCTGCCTGTCAGCGCTACTTACTGTGACCATGCCCTCCATGCGCACCACGATCGAGGCGTTGAAACAGGCCGGCGTACGCGAACGCGTTAAGGTACTGGTGGGAGGTGCGCCGGTGACACGCCAATTTGCCCAGCAGATCGGCGCAGATGGGTACAGTGAGAGTGCGCCAGGAGCGGTGACGCTCGCCCGGCAGATAATTGCCGCCCTCTGAGCGAGGGAATCTATGGAACAGCGCATGCGCTCATACGGAGCGCTGGCCATCTCCAATCCCTCCGATCTTGTCTTCGGCCGTGCGCCCAGTCCGGTTTCCTGCGGATTCGATTTGACGATCGGCGCGGGCCAGGTCTACCCGGAAGTGAATTTTACGCTCCCCGCCATAACCGTTTCCGCCGAGAACTGGAGTGAGATCGTAACGCAATACACGGAGATGGTCACAGGCATCATCCGGCGAGCCGTCGCGCTCCGGGCGCCCGGAATCGTGCTGGAGTTCGAGCTTCTCCCGGCCATGACGGAGTGCCCGGAATGGGGAGCGGAAGTCACCGCCCTGCTGCACCGTGCTCTGCGTGAGGCGCATGAGAAACACGGCCTGCGCTGCGCTTTGCGCGTGACTCCCACGGACATTCGCGAGCACGGGAAACCGCCCTTGCTGCGCTACGGTCAGGGTTGTGAGCAACTGCTGCGCTCCTTTGACCTGTGTGCCCAGGCCGGCGCGGACATCCTGTCCATTGAGTCGATCGGCGGTAAAGAAGTCCATGACCAGGCCCTGCTCTATGGTGACGTGCCGGGAATCGTTTTCGCGCTTGGTATTCTGGCGCCGCGCGATATGGCGTGGCTTTGGGATCAAATCACTGGCATCTGTGCGCGGCATCCTGGCGTGGTTCCCGGCGGCGATACGGCCTGTGCCTTCGCCAACACGGCCATGCAGTTGGCGCATCAACGCATGCTGCCTGAGGTGCTGGCCGCCGTTGTGCGCGCCATGTGCGCGGTTCGCAGCCTGGTAGCCTTCGAGCATGGCGCGATGGGACCGTCCAAGGACTGCGCCTATGAGGGACCCATCCTGAAAGCCATCACCGGCTGTCCCATCTCCATGGAAGGCAGGTCGGCTACCTGCGCTCACTTCAGTCCGATGGGCAATGTGGCATCGGCGATGTGCGACCTGTGGAGCAACGAATCGGTGCAGAACATTCGGCTGCTGTCGGGCAGTGCGCCGGAAGCCTACACAGAATCGCTGATATACGACTGCCGCCTCATGAACGTGGCAGCTCAGCAAGGCGGTGCTCTCATGCTGCGCGACTGGCTGACCGCCTCAGACCAATGGCTCAGCCCGCAGGCCGCGTTGCTATCGCCTGAAGCCACGCTCGAGATTGCGGCCGTCATTGTCGAGCGCAAGAGTCACTACGAACGAACGTTGGGCGCTGCACAGGCCGCCCTTTCGATTCTACGCGGGGGGCTTTCCGGCGGGGCTATGCTGATTCCGGCGAAAGAGCGTCAATGGATGGATCGCATCGAACAGGAGCTGTCCGGTCTTCCCGGAGACGAGAAAACCCTCCGGCGGCAAGTTCAAGAACGCTACGCCGGCATTTTCGATCCCGCGAGCTACGGCCTTTGCGAGTCTGCGTAGCGCATGAGAAAGACGAGGTGTTCCATGCTGGAATCTTCATTCACCGTTATCAATTGCGTTGCAGCCGCCTGGCTCTCAATATGCGCCGCTGTTGGGACATGCGATGCACAAGGTATCTCGGGTACCGTCTATGATCCGGCCGGAGGTGTTGTTGCGGGTGCCCGCGTGATGCTGATGCAGGACTACGTCAAGACGCAGGAAACCAAGTCAGGCGAAACGGGTGCGTTTGCCTTTGCGGACTTGAGGCCGGGCATGTATCAGGTCAATATCAAGCAGCCGCTATTCTCAATTTTCCAGCAAACTGTCGATCTGCAGTCGGGTGAGCAGGCCCGTGTGTATGCGTTGTTGCCGCTCGCGAGAGTTGTTGAAGAGTTTCAGATCAGCACCGCCCGTGCACCTGGATCGCGCCTCAGCAAAGCAGCGGAGCGGCCAGTCCGGGCCGGAGGAAAGGTGCAGCCGCCAAAGATGCTGGAAGTGCCCCGGCCGGCCTATCCACCCGCCGCAGCTTCCGGAGGGCTGGACGGCCCGGTGGTCCTGCTTGCAACGATAAGGCTCGACGGCAGCGTGGGCGATGTCGTGGTATTGCAGGCGGCCCACCCTGAACTGGAGCAGGAAGCGATTCGTGCCTTGAAAAAGTGCCGCTATCAACCCGCGGAACTGGACGGACAGCCGGTCGAGAACCAACTGACGGTCGCATTCAACTTCCGCCTGGAGTAGCGAGAAAGAATCGGCATTCCAGGGTTAAACCGGAGTAGTGGGTACGGTGACGCTTGGGGAAGCCCATCCCCGCTCGATCTCTTCCAGCGTCTTGCCCTTGGTCTCCGGCGTGAGCTTCCAAACGAACAAAAAAGTCAGGACGCACATCGTCGCATAGGTCCAGAAAGCGCCCGTAACGGTAATCGCTCGGGCCAGGGATAGGAACGTGAACGTCAGTGCGAGGCACGCAATCCACAGGCTGATGGTGGCGATGGACATAGCGCGTCCGCGAATTCGCGTCGGAAACAGCTCCGACATCATGACCCAGACGCCGGGTCCAAGCCCCACGGCAAAGAACGCGACGCAAGCCAGAACCAGGCACAGAATCGGGATCGCGGCCCCGGGATCGAGCCAGAATAAGAGGCCTAACAAGAACTCGGTGATGGCCATGCCGCCCGCTGCCAGCATCAGGAGAGGCTTGCGCCCGATGCGGTCGATGATCGCCAGCGCTACTACCGTCGAGGCCAGGTTCACAAAGCCAATCATGACGTTGGCCCAGAGCGCCGAAGCAGCGGTCTGGGAGGCGACTTTTTCAGTGAAGATCAGCGAACCGTAAAACAGGATCGTGTTTATCCCCGTTACTTGCTGAAGAACCGCCAGTGCCACCGCGATGATGAGCGGGCGTCGCAGACTTGGCTGGAACAACTCGGCCAACGAGCCCTGCTCGCTCGCGATCGCTTCCTGAATTTCGCGGATTTGGACATCGATGTCGCCATCTGTTCCAACCCGCGTCAACACCGATCGGGCCTCGGCGATCTCTCCTTTCTGAATGAGCCAGCGCGGAGTTTCCGGACAGCGCACGAAACTGATCAGGAAGAGTAACGATGGCAGCACGGCCGATGCGAACATCCAGCGCCAGCTTGCGTCACCAAGCCCTGCCAGCAGCCAGCTGATCAGATAGGCGCACAGAATGCCAACTACAATGGCGAGCTGGTTGAGTGCCACGAGCCGCCCGCGGATGCGCGCGGGAGAGATTTCAGCCACGTACAGCGGCGACAGCATGGACTCCATGCCGATGGCGACACCACCCAGGAGCCGGGCCGCCGTGAACTCGCTGAGGTTCCGTGGTAGTGCCGCGCCGATCGATGAAACGAGAAACAGTGAGGCCGCCCACAGCAAAATGCGCTTGCGCCCGAAGCGATCGCTCAGCGTTCCAGCGAGGCTTGCACCGAAGACGCAACCCAGCAGCAGGCTGCTTGCGGCCACCTCGGTCTGTAAATCGGAGAGTTGAAACTGCTTGCGCAAGAAGACCAAGGCGCCGTTGATGACCGCAATGTCGAATCCAAACAGCAGACCACCAAGAGCGGCGGCTGCTGATATCAAGTAAACCTTCGAGCGCATGACGGCTAGAACCTCATGCAATCCACGAACGCATCCTGGAAATGCGGGTCGGACGCCAGCGATACATGCTGCGTCAGGCGGCCGATCTGCTCTACCAGGGCCGAACGGCGCGACGGAGCGAGCAGCAACATCTTCGTGCCGCGGAGAGCGGTATTGCCCGCCGGCTCGATGTTCTCCGGCCCGAGTTCGAGCAAGCCGATACGGCGCGCACTGGCGGTGTTGACGTAGTTTCCGAAGGCGCCGGCCAGGTAGACGCGATCGAGCTGATGGAGTGTCGCGCCGCAACGCTCGAGCAAAATGCGCAGTCCAGCCGCGATGGCGCCCTTGGCCAGCTGGAGCTCGCGAATATCGGACTGCGTGATGGAAACCGGAGGCATAAGCTCTAGCTCCTGCGTTCCGTTCGCCAGCCTGCCGGTTGGCAATATGCGGCCCATGTGGAGCGCGGCAGCCGCCGCGTCCACCAACCCGCTTCCGCAAATGCCGCGGGGGGCACGTGCGCCGAGCACGTGGCATTCAAAGCCGCCATCTTTCGGAACTACACGCGAGATCGCGCCTGGGGCCGCACGCATGCCCATGCCGATGCGCCCGGCTTCGAACGCAGGTCCTGCGGCGGTCGAGGCGCACAGTGCACCGCGCCGGTTTCCGATCACGATCTCGCCGTTCGTGCCGAGATCGATGAGAGCCACGAGCGCGTCGCGCGCCAGCCAATCGAGGGCGACCATGCCCGCCAGAATGTCGCTCCCTACAAAACTGCCCAGGCACGGCAAGAACCGGACGCGGCACGCGCTCCCGAGCTTCCAGCCTAAATCTTCCGCAATAAACTCTCGCATGCCTCCAGCCGGAGTTTCAAAGGGCACGTGCGAGAGCGGCTCAACCTCCTCGCCACAGAACAAGTGATGCATCACCGTGTTCCCGCAAAGGAGGACTTCGCTGACTTTGCGATCTCCGGCCACGTCATGAACCAAAGCGGCAAGCCCTTGCCGGATCGAGCACGTCAGCACCCGCGGCTCTCGCAGCGCAAACTGGACCCGGCTCATCACATCGGCGCCATGCGCGCACTGCGGATTGAGCGCCGTGCGGACGGCGAGAACCTCACCCGTCGCAAAATCCAAAAGTTGCGCGACGATCGTCGTGGTTCCGAGATCGACTGCAATCCCGAATCCCTCACGGGCCTCAAATGCCACCCGGGATTCATCACCCAGAATGGGGCCTTCCCACTGTTCGATCTCGAGCGTAACGCGCCCTCGCGCACGCGCCTGGCAGGCTAATCGCCATCCCGCCGCGACCTCTTGAGGCGTCAGGACAGCCTGCATGTCCGGTGTCACGGCGATATCGCCTTCGACAACCCTAACGCGGCAGCCTCCGCACAAGGACGCACCCCCGCAGGGAAGCTCGACTCCTCGCTCAAAAAGGAGATCCGCCAGCTCCGCCCCGGCGGGCACATCGAGGGAGCAGAGTTGGGGCATGGTTACCGATGTTCCTGGGCGTAGCGCGCCATGGCTCGCACATTCTCGTGCGGTGTACCCCGCGGGACTTCGCAACCGGCCCCCACGATGTAGCGCTCTCCGGCCGCCCGGTGGCAGTCACCAATGGCACGCTCCACGGAATCCGCATCGCCCTCACGAAGCACGCGTACTGGGTCGATGTTGCCGAGCAGCACCTGCGTTGGCCCCATGACCTCGCGGGCTTCGCCAAGCGGCGCCATCCAGTCCAGGTCAACGATATCGGCCCCCAGCTTTCCCATGTCGCTGAACAGTTTGCGGGTACTACCGCAGATATGCAGGCGCACCTTGACGCCCAGGGCCTGAATTCCCTGGATCAGCCGGCGCTCGTAGGGGAACACATATTGCTGATAGAGCTTCGGCCCTATCAACGAAGCCGCCGCATCACCCACGCCGATCAGAGAGGCGCCGGCGTTCACCTGCGCCTGGGCGAAGTGCAGCTCCATACCGGTGACGAACTCGAAAAGGTCTGCCACGAACGCGGGATCATCGAAGAAGTCGAGCATCAGCGTATTCAGGCCACGCAGATCCGCCGCCATCGCACACGGCCCTTCCACCCAACCCTCGACGATTTTCTCGCTGCCGACTTGGGCCGCCAGCAATTCAATCGCTTTGACGCGATCCCCCATGCGGCCCTTGGAAGGATCCGGCGCCTGCACCTTGAGCAGCGTACTCTTGTCGTGTAAAAGCGCACGGCTCTCGATAATCGCGGGCGGCTGGTCGTCGAACCACTCGATCGCGGCCCCCAGATCGCTCGCCTCGCGCGCTGGATCCGAAATGCCCGAGACGTAATCAAACCCGAACTTCTCGGCCGTGCGAACCTGGGCATCCGCCATGGCGTGGCAATTAGTCGCGTACTCCCTGTAATGCACGCCGGCGACATCCGCGGCGAACATCATGGTGATGGGCATCAACGCCAGATGGTCCGTTGCCCGCCCTTCAATGGCTGCCAGAACCCTCTCTCGACCCGTCATGGGGAATCTCTTCCACGCTCAGAATGCTCTCGTCGTAACGCGGCGCCACGCGCCAGCCCGGTTTCACGATCTGGAAATCCTCGTCCGCCCAGTTGCCGGATACCAACTGCTCGAACAGTGTCAGACTGCCGGACACCTTGTCGAACTTCCAACCCTTCCGGAGCGCCTCTTCCCGCGCGCGTTGTTCGAAGCTGCCGTCGGGCTCCAGTCCGGTCTCAATGAACGCGAGTTGCCTGTAAGTGCGTTTGTAGCTGGTCAACTGCTCGTAAAGGTAACGCCCGTTGTCTTCGCCATAGTGCGAGATCAACTCTTCGAGCGAGTGCCCAACGCCAGTCCGATCGCGAAAAACCTGTTCGAGGTTTCCACCGCGCTCCAGCCAGCCGGTCGACCGGAAATACACGCCTGGGTTCGCGTCGAAATACGCCTGGTACTTGTGGCGGTTCCCCATGAGGAGCGCAATGCAATCGTGCGCGCGAGGGATCACGATGGGCAGCGTTCGCGCGCACAATCCGACCAGGCCGTTGCCGCAGAGCGCATAGCCCATCAGCACGGCATCGCACTGCTGCGCATCCACGCGATCCACGCACTCCTGGAGCCTGCGGTGCATCGGCTCGCTGCCGAGGTCGTGCAAGCCCTTGGGAAGAAACTCGACGTCCACCTGGTGAGGAGACCGCGCGATGGCGAAACACATCTCACGATACAAGACTTCGCAACTGATCAGCTTCAGGCGCATCGGCTGAGTGCTGCCGCGGCGGCGCGAATAAACTCCGGGTTGGTGCCGCAACACCCTCCTACGAAGCTGGCGCCGGCGTCGCGCAGCAACGGAACAGACGAAGCAAACTGCTGAGCCGTGACGCGGTACTCGACGGCGCCGTCGACAACCTCCGGCATGCCCGCGTTGGGCTTCATCCACAGCGGCAAGTGCGTTGCCGCCCGCATCCTTCGGCACAGCTCTACAAGCTGCTCGATGCCAACGCCGCAATTGGCGCCGACGGCGTCCACCCCGGCTTCGGTCATGGCCTTCGCCGCGCGCTCCGGAGTCACGCCGGTCATAGTCCGGTCCTTATTCTTGCCGGTGTCGAATGCGAAGGAGACGATCACCGGCAGACCCGTTGCCCGGGCAGCTTTGAAAGCCGTCAGCGCTTCGTCGAGGTCGCTGAATGTCTCGAGTAGCAGCGCATCCGCACCGCCTGCCGCCAGCACTTCGGCTTGGGCGCGAAACGCAGCGAGTAACTCGTCCTCAGTTACCTCTCCTGCAGGCAGCAACTTCCCGCTCGGGCCGATCGAAGCGAATACCAGCGCTACCGCCGCCGCTCTTTTCGAAATCTCGACGCCGGCTCGATTGATTTCCGCGGCGCAGCCAGCGAGACCGTGCGCCGCTAGACTGATCGGATTCGCGCGAAACGTGTTGGTGAGAATCACGCGGCTGCCTGCGTCACAATAACGGCCCGCCACGTCTGCGACGTCTCCCGGATGGCTCAGGTTCCACGCGTCGGGGCATTCACCCAAGCCAAGGCCGCGCTTCTGCAGCTCCGTTCCCCACGCTCCGTCGGTCAGGATCGTCCCGTTGGAAACCAAATCACGCCAGATCATATCGCCGCTCGCGAGCCATTGAACTCATGCACCGCATCGAGCATGGCCACAATGTTTTTCACCGGCGTGCGCGCCTGCACGTTGTGAATCGTGTTGAACACATAGCCGCCATTCCGCGAGAAGATCCGGCACCGCTCCAAAACCTGCGTGTGCACCTCTTCCGGCGTGCCGAACGGCAGCACCTGCTGCGTGTCGATTCCGCCGCCCCAGAATGTGACCCGGTCGCCATAGGTGGTTTTCAGATGACTCGCATCCATCCCTGTGGCCGAGCATTGCACAGGATTCAAGATGTCGAAACCGCCTTCAATAAAGGACTGGAGGAAACGCTCCACCGACCCGCAGGAGTGCTTGAACGTCTTCCACGTCGTGTGCTCGTGGATCCATCCGTTCAACGTCTTGTAGTACGGGAAATACAGCTCCCGGAATGTCTTGACTGAACAAAAGGCGGAGGTCTGCGTGCCGAAATCCGTTCCGCACACGAAGATCGCGTCCACCGCGTCACCGATCGCCTGGTGCACCCGCGTGAGGTTGTCAATCGCGATGTCGCATTGGCGCGAGAAGATCTGGTGAATGTAGTCGCGGCGGCTGCTGGTGGAAACGTACCATTCGGCCACGTCGCGGATGCCTTTGGGATGCTTCAGAAAAGGCGCCGGTACGAGCGCGATATCGCCGAACGCCGTGCCACCCACGTTCATGATCGCCGCCCGCCCGGTCCGTTGCGCCTCGTTCACGCCCTGCCGCAGATCCTCGATATCGGCATCGGTCAGCGGCTTGAACTCTTCAAGATTATCTTGCGGGTCTAGTTTCTCTTCGACGATGGGCTCTTGCCGGATGATCGTATCGAAGAAGTAGCCGTCCTTCGGCATGCGCCCGCTCGGAGGCGCGCTCATGTCGCCCTCCGGGTAGATCAGAATATCGCCGTTCGCATCGGTGGTGACGCGAAACTCCTCCGAGACCAGCACTTCCAGGCCGTCCGGCATGCGCCACGGCTTCCAATCGCGATTGCGATAGCCGAATAGCGTCTTGGGACGCGAGACGCCCTCTACATCCACGCCCATCGCCTGCTTCAGATCCTCGTCCAGGATCCCCAGCATCTGATAGGGCTCGTGAGCCTTCACAAGCCTCTTCTCGAGTCCGAAATAATCGCGGAGCCCAGCGATGCAACTGACATGGACACCGGTCACACCCGTGCTTCCGAAATCGATCGGCACGCGGTCCGGCTCGCGATGCGACAACGTTGACAGGACGCGCTCTCTACTGGTCATGCTCGCCTCCCGTGTCCCAACCACATCATATAAGCTGCGGTGCCTGAATGGTGCGAGACTAGTCGCGAGCGCTGGCTCTAGCTCCGCGCCTCTTGCTTCAAGAACGTGCCCTGTTCCAGTTCTTCGAAAGCCTGGCGGAGCTGCTGTTGGGTGTTCATCACGATCGGACCGTACCACGCCACCGGCTCCTGAAGCGGCTTACCCGAGACCAGAAGAAACCGGATGCCGTCATCGCCGGCTTGCACCTCCAACTCGTCGCCGCGGTCAAAAAGTACGAGCGAGCGGTTGTCTGCCTCCGACGGAGGCGCCGTGTCCAGCCATCCGACCCCTTCCGTCGGCACCGCGAGCGGACCCGACGCGTTGCAGAACTTCCCCGCCCCGGCGAAAACGTACGCAAAGGCATAGCGAGTCGTCTCGACCGGGAACATCTTTCTCCGGCCCGGCGGCACGGATACATCCAGGTACATCGGATCGGCCGCGATACCATCCACGGGGCCTTTTTTTCCCCAAAAGCTCCCGCAGACAACCCGCACATGAGTCCCGTCGTCGTCCTTGATCTCAGGGATATCGGCGGCCTTCACCTCCTGGTATCGCGGCGGCGTCATCTTGAGCGATGAAGGAAGATTCGCCCACAATTGGAACCCATGCATCCGGCCGGCCGGGTCGCCCTTCGGCATCTCCTGGTGGATGATGCCGCTTCCCGCCGTCATCCATTGGACGTCACCGGCGGCGATGGCGCCGCGGTTGCCCATGCTGTCGCCGTGTTCCACGGTTCCGGCGAGAACGTACGTGATGGTTTCAATTCCGCGGTGCGGGTGCCAGGGGAATCCTGCCAGATAGTCCTCCGGAACGTCGCTGCGGAAATCGTCGAGGAGAAGGAACGGATCGAAATCGGATGTGTTGCCGAACCCGAAAGCGCGGCGCAGATGCACGCCCGCGCCTTCAACCGTCGGCTTGGACCTGACCAGTCGCTTTACGGGTCGAAGGGACATGTTTGGCTCCAGTACCGAAAGTCTACCGTGCGGAACGCCGTGCTGCCAACGTCCCGTCGCTTGCATGAGCGTACAGCGCGGAACTTGAATGGGGGAAGCCGGTCAGTGCACGATGCTGGCGGTTTGTTGAGATAGTGAACAAATGGCAGACAGACCACCGAGCGGTCCGACCGACTATCTTGCGGCGGAACGGACATTTCTCGCATGGATTCGCACGGGTCTCGCTCTTATGGGCTTCGGCTTTGTGGTCGCCCGCTTTGGGCTGTTTCTGCAAGCGCTACAGGCCGGCCAGTCGAATCTCCAGGTCAGGCCGTACGGACCGTCGTTCTGGTTCGGCACGGCACTCATCGTCCTGGGAGTCATCGTCAACATTGCGTGCGCGTGGAACCATTTTCGCCTGGTTCAGGAATTGAATCGGGGGGGATCTGCCTTCAATCGCCCATCTTGGCTCGCCATGGGCGTTGCCCTCATCCTGGCGCTCGTCGGACTGGCGATGGCGGTCTACCTGATTTCCGTTCGCGAACCTCGGCAAGCAAATTTCGGAGAACGTCGGGAGAAATCAATGCCATCAAATCCAGAAAACGGAATCGTAACCATACCCAGCCATCACACGGTTGAGCAGACGGTCGGAAAGCTGGAGGAGATTCTGCGGGCGAAGGGAGTCAAACTGTTCGCGCTGGTCGATCACAGCGGTGAAGCCGAAAGAGCCGGCATGCACATGCCACCGACCAAGCTGCTGATCTTTGGCAACCCAAAAGCCGGTACGCCCCTCATGATTGCGGCGCCCAGTATCGCGATGGATCTGCCATTAAAGATCCTCGTTTGGGAGGATGCCAACGGAAAAGTCTGGATCTCGCACAACGATCCCACTTACCTGCAAGCTCGCCACGGCTTGCCTCCGCAGCTCATGCAGAACATCAGTGTCGCTGAGGCGCTCGCCACGACAGCAGCAGAATGAGTACCTCGGGTCGTGAACGACGCGGCCGTCCCTGTTAGTAGAAGAGGTATTTGCGCCACTGCTCGTCACTCTTGCCGAGCAGGCGCATGAGATGGCGGCTGGTATGGAGGCTGAACGGCCGCGGCTGGCGGGTCAGCTTCATGCCGGATTCCTCCGGAGTGCGGTTGCCCTTGCGGTTGTTGCAGGGGTGACAGCAGGCCACAAGGTTCTCCCATGCCGATTCGCCGGAACGCGAGCGCGGAATCACATGATCGAGGGTCAATTCGCTCGAAGGCAGCGTACGCAGGCAATACTGGCAGGTGTAACGGTCGCGCATCAGGATGTTCTTACGCGATAAGGCGCGCGTCTGGTGCGGAATGCGGCGGTATTCGAGCAACCGGATCACCGAAGGCAGCCGGACACTATGGCGCGCCGAATGAATCGCGTGGGCCGACTCCTCCTCCGCCGACGCGACGCCCTTCAAAACCAGCACTAAGGCCCGCCGAGCCGCGCAAATATTAATCGGCTCGTAACTCGCGTTCAGGACCAGCACCGGCTTCTGCAGCCTGCCCAAACCTGGCATTTCAAGCCACCTCCGTCGTTCTGGAAAATGCTTTCAATTTCTCGTTGGCTGGTTCGAACAGGCGGCGATCGACGCGCGCCAGCGCCAGCAACGTGACCGACTTCGCTCCACCGCGTTTGAGTGCGAGGGCACACGCGCTAGCCGTCGCCCCGGTAGTCATGACGTCATCGATCAGCAGCACCCGCCGCCCTTGCACGGCGCGCCGGTGTCTCATCCGGAAAGCACCGGCCACGTTCTCGCGGCGTTTTGCGTTGCTCAGGCCCGCTTGCGTCTCCGTCGAGCGGATGCGGCGAACCGCGTTTTTCAAAGGAATGCCGCAACTCCGCGCAATCCTGCTCGCCAGCAGCTCGGACTGGTTGAAACCGCGGCGCCACTGCCGGCGCCAGTGAAGCGGCATGGGAACCACCACGTCGAATCTCTGGTCCCGCGGCAGGGCGGACATCAGGTAGATTGAGAGCGTCCTGGCCAGCGGTTTCATGCGGCGGTACTTGAACAAGTGGATCAGTTCGCGCAGTGTCCCCTCATACGCGCCGAAGCAGTAGGCTGAGTCGAAGCCGCGCGCTCCCGTCCGGCACAGCCGGCAGCGGCCGCTCTCATCCAGCGGAAAACGATTCTGAAACGGCGTCCGACAAGTGACGCAGAAATATTCCGCGGCCATGGGCGCGGGCGCCGCCAGGCAGCGCGCGCACACCGGAACTCGCGTGAATTCCGTCAGCGCCGTCTTGCAAATGCGGCACTCATCTGGAAAAAAAAGCGAAAAGAAACCGTAGGGAGCCTTGCGGAGTACAGAGGGAAGAGCGATCAGAGAACCTGCGACGAACCGGCTACTCGAGAAGACCCACCTCCGGGTTCAGTTGCCGTCTCTTCACCATAGTGAACGCCCCAGAATCAGCGCAGCAAACCACCTGCTTACCCTGATTCTAGGGAGTATGAAAGAGCATTGTCAACTTATCCGGAGGCATATCCCTCATTATAGCCCCGGAGTTGGCGGCTTAAGAGGGGTCCACGGCAGCGTCCCTCTCCGGCGCACGTGACGCCGGAATACTTTGTCGCCAGCGGTGACATAGAGGGTCTCGAGATCCGGCCCCGCAAACACGACGTTGGAGATCGGCCCCGGTTGCGGCTTATTGATGATCCCCACCACGCGTCCGGGCTGATCGCAGATCTGCAAACCAACTCCGGTCGTCACGTAAATGTAACCTTCGGTATCCACCGTCATGCCGTCTGCGCCGCTAGAGGAAGATTCGTCCGGAGTCTCCAGGCGATAGAACGGCTGCCCATTGGAAAGCGATCCATCCGGCTCGACCCGGAACGACCACACCCACTTGCCGGCGGAATCATCGACCAGCAGCAGCGACTGGTCCGGCGAAAAGCGTAACCCGTTCGGGAAGCCAATGCCTTCGTGAACCACGCGCTTCTTGCTTTGCGCGTCGATGAACCAGACCTGCTTATGCTCGGGATCGCTGAAGTAGATTTCGCCGCGCTGGTTGAGCGCGATGTCGTTGGAATTCACGCCCTCGGCAATCACCGACTCCGCACCGTCCGCAGCATAGGCCACGATGCGTTTGCGCCCGTTCTGGCACGCGTAGAGGCGGCCATCGGGACCGAACATCAAGCCGTTCGCCCCGCCGCTGTCTTCTTTGAACACCGTGACCTTGCCGCTGGTGTCGATCTTGTGAATGCGGTTGTTGGGAATGTCGGTGAAGAAGACATTGCCGTCGCGGTCGACGGCCGGGCCTTCCGTGAACTTGTGGCCATGGCTGACCATTTGCCAGTCGCTATCCGGATCGAGAACCGTGGTGACGAAATGACGTTCGCCGCCGCCGCGGGATTTCGCGACCGGTTTAGGATAATCGCGCCACAACCAGCGCAGCGCATCGGGGAGAATGGCTCCGCCGTGCTTGGCGTTGTGGCCTTCCGTGCCGACGACAAAGGTCGAATCGTAGCCCGCATACTCGAGCGCGGAGGCCATGTCCTGATTGGCGATGTACCAGTTGCCGGCGTAAAGATTGAGGTCGTTCTTGCCGTCTTGCAGGAAGACCCGCAGCGGCTTCGGTTCGGTCTTGCGAATCAGGGACGGATAGATTTCGCCGCCGCGGAGATTGGTGTAGCTGCCGATGAAGCTCAGCACGCGGTGGAACGCATCGGGACGGTTCCATGCGGCCGTAAACGCGCAGATTCCACCGGAACTCAATCCCGAGATGGCCCGATCGTTCGGATCGGTCGACAAATTGTAATGTTTTCCCACCTCCGGCAAAATCTCTTCGAGCAAGAAACGCGCGTACCGATCGCCCAACGCATCGTATTCGAAGCTGCGGTTGTAGCGGGCCTGTTCCGCGTCGGAGCGCGCCGGCAGAACGCCAGGGTTGATGAAGATGCCGATGGTGACAGGCATCTCGTGCTTATGGATCAGATTGTCGAAAACAATGGGCACGCGCCAGCGGCCGTCTTCCGCGACGTAGCCCGCGCCATCCTGAAAAATCATCACGCAGGCGGCTTTGTCAGGCTTGTACTGGGCGGGAACGTAGACCCAGTAATCGCGGACCGTGCCGGGAAAGATCTGGCTGGTCCAGGTGTATTTGGTGACGGCGCCCTGCGGGATATCGGCGTGACGCTCCGAGTCCGGACCTGGCGGATAATCTTCGGCGGCATGCAGAGGACACGCTACCAGCAAAGCGGAAGCGAACAGAATCCATCGGAGCATGGATCACATGCTACATCACATACAATGAGGCGTGCGATTCGCCGCCGCCCTGGTTGTCCTGGCTTTGCTGGTGCTGTGGGCTTTCGTGATTCGCCGTCGTTGATTCAGGAACTGACCTTTTCGAGCAGTTCGAGCAGTTTCCTCTCGTCGATGACTTCGATACCCAGCTCGCGCGCCTTGTCGAGCTTCGAGCCGGCGTCTTCGCCCGCCACTACGAAGTTAGTCCTCCGGCTCACAGCGGTGCTGACTTTGCCGCCCGCCACCTCGATGCGCTGCCGGACTTCCTCGCGAGGGATGCTCAAGGTTCCGGTGAGAACGAAAGTAAGTCCCGACAAAGGGCCGGCATGCCGGCGGCGCGTCTTGTACTCGAATTGCAGGCCGGCGGACCGGAGCCGTTCCATGAGGTCCTGGTTGCGTGGCTCACGAAAGTACTGGTAGATGCTCTCGGCAACCTTGGGGCCAACCTCTTCGGCCTGTTGCAGTTCGTCGACCGTCACCGAGGTGATCCTGTCGAGCTCACCAAACTGCTCCGCCAGAAACCCGGCGGTACGCTCACCGACAAACCGGATGCCCAGTGCATGGATCACGCGCGGCAACGGATTCTGCTTGGACTTCTCAATGTTGCGAATCACATTAGCCGCCGATTTCTTGCCCATGCGATCTAGTTCCGCGAGTTTTTCTACGGTGAGATCGTAGATGTCGGCCACGCTTCGTACCAAGCCGCGATCGACAAGCTGGTCCACCAGGACGTCGCCCAATCCGTCAATATTCATTACGCTGCGCGCAGCGAAATGAAGAATCGATTCCTTCAAACGCGCCGGGCAGTTGACGTTGATGCAGCGGCTGGCAGCCTCGCCTTCTTCACGTACCACCTTGCCCCCGCACACCGGGCATTGTTTGGGCACCTGAAAGCGCCGCCGGTACGAGCCCTGAGTGTGGACGCGCACGACCTTCGGAATTACGTCGCCCGAGCGCTCGATCACTACCGAGTCGCCAACCTGTAATCCGAGCCGCGCAATCTCGTCTTCGTTGTGCAGGGTCGCGCGCGATACCGTGACGCCGCCCACCTCGACCGGAGCTAGGTGCGCTACCGGCGTTAAAGCTCCGGTTCTGCCCACCTGCACCTCGATATTCTCCACCGTTGTGACGGCCTGGCGCGCGGCATATTTGTAGGCGATGGCCCAGCGTGGAGCTCTCGCCGTGTACCCGAGTCGCGCTTGCTGCGCCACCGCATCAACTTTGACCACCACGCCGTCGATCTCGTAAGGCAGATCGTCCCGCTTCGACTCCCACTCCCGGCAGAACGCCAGCAACTCGTCAATGTTGCGGCAGATTTTGCGTTTGGAGTTCACCTTAATGCCCATCTTGACCAAAGCTTCCAGCGACTCCCAATGGCTTGGGAAGTGCGAGCGCCCATTGACGAGCAGGTAGTAAGCGTAGTATTCCAGGCGCCGGGAGGCGGTGATGGAAGGATCGAGCACGCGCAGCGAGCCTGCCGCGGCGTTGCGCGGATTGGCGAAGCGGGAAAGTCCCTGCTCCTCGCGGTCCGCGTTGAGCCTCTCGAAGGCGTGCCGCAACATCACGGTTTCGCCGCGGACCTCGAAATGGTCGAGCCCCGAAGTGGTGCGCAGGGGAAGCGATCGGATGGTGCGCGCGTTTTCCGTCACGTCCTCTCCAACCCGTCCGTCTCCGCGCGTGACCGCCTGAACGAACCGGTCATTGCGGTATTGCGCCGCCATCGAGAGCCCATCGAGTTTCAGCTCAGCCACGTAGCGATACGGCTCATTCGCCAGCGCGTCGCGAATGCGGCCATCGAAGGCCCGCAATTCCTCCTCGTTCAGCGCATTGTCCAAGCTCAGCATGGGAGCGCTGTGCTCCACCTTTACGAAACCGTCGCGGGGTTTGCCACCCACCCTCTGCGTGGGCGAATCCGGTGTAATGAGGTCGGGATGCTGCGATTCGAGGTCGCGCAGCCGGTTCATCAAGGCGTCGTATTCGGCGTCGCTGACTTCCGGCTGATCGAGAATGTAGTAGAGATATTCGTGACGGCGCAGCACTTCTCGCAACCCTTCGGCTTCGTCAACGAGTTTGGCCTTCATCCGACTCCATTATAATGATCCGAGTAAGCTTGCACGCATATCCCTGCGGTTAGAACGCCAACGGATTCGCCTATCCATCATCGTCCAACAACCTTAGTCTACAATCCCGTGGCAGGACGGCTGCGCCGCGCAGGGAGCCAACGGCTGGAGAGGGCGGTAAGAATTCTCTCAGACGGCGGCTACCAGGTTTCGATGGCGCCAACCACCGGCCCCGGCACCGCGGGAGACATCGCCTGCCGGGCGATTCGCGAGGGAAGTGAATTGATTCTTGCCGCGGGCGGTGACGGAACCCTGAACGAGATCATCCAGGGTATGGCCCAGTCGCAGGTTCCCCTGGGAATTCTTCCGGCGGGCACCGCCAACGTCCTGGCGACCGAAATCGGATTAGGGAATGACCTGGAGCGGGCCGCTAAAATAATTCCAACGTGCGTGACCCGGCGAATCGCACTGGGCCGCGTTGACTGCCAGGCTGGATGCCGCTATTTCCTGTCCATGGCAGGCGTGGGTTTCGACGCCCAGATTGTCTATGACCTGGAGGCGGGGTTGAAGGAGCGGCTCGGAAAGGCCGCATACTGGATTGCCGGTTTCGCCCATGCATTCAGGCAGTTCCCCGAGTTCGAAGTCGAGATCGACGGTTCAATTCGCGCCATCGGTTCGTTCGCCCTGGCCAGCCGGGTTCGCAACTACGGGGGAGATTTCGAGATAGCATCCAACGCCAGCCTAGCCGAGGACCGCTTCGAGACGGTCTTGTTCCGCGGGCGTTATGCCCTCCCCTACCTCAAATACCTATGCGGAATGGTGGCCGGGCGTCTCAGGGGAATGGGCGGGGTTTCCTTTCTGAACGCCCAGAGCGTGCGGGTATTCGACCCCGCCGGCCGGCGCATCCATATCCAGGTGGACGGCGAATATGCCGGGTGTCTGCCGGCGTCGATCACGGTTGTGCCAAACTCGCTGACGCTGCTGGTTCCACCAGACTACACGACCGCCGAATAATCATCAGATTTGTGGCCTGATAATGTAGAATGAGGTCTGGGTATCCTCTGATGATCTATTCACGCTCCTCCGAATACGCGATCCGTGCTTTCGTCCATCTGGCGCAGGTTCCCGAGGGCAAGTACGCGATGGTAAAACAAATTGCCGCTGAAGAAGAGATCCCCTCGCACTTCCTGGCCAAAATTCTGCAGCAACTGGCACGCAAGGGGCTGCTGCGCTCGAGCAAGGGTCCGACGGGCGGATTCTCGCTTCGCGTCCCCGCCGATGAGATCCGGCTGGTGGACATCGTCGAGGCTCTGGACGGCCTGCAAGAGTATCAGAAGTGTGCCAGCGGCCTCGCGGAGTGCTCCGACGACATGCCGTGTGCTCTTCACGACTCGTGGAAAGCGCTCCGTTCGCGTATCATGGATTATTTGGGACGGAACACGATAGCGGATCTGGCGAAGACGCTCGAGCAGAAGCGGCGGTTGCTCGATAAACAACGCCGGACCAAGCGTGCTGCGCCCAAAAAATCGAACTGACGCTGCTGAAGAAAGCTGAGGAGAAGAATCCGATGGAAAATTCCGTTCTGGTCCCGATGGTGGTCGAGCAGACTTCACGGGGTGAGCGCGCCTATGACATCTATTCGCGCCTGCTCAAGGAAAACATTATCTTCCTGGGCACGCCGATTGACGATGCTGTATCGAACTTGATCATCGCGCAATTGCTGTTTCTCGAAGCCGAGGACCCGGAACGAGACATCTCCATCTACATCAACTCGCCAGGAGGATCCATCACCGCGGGCCTTGCCATTCTCGATACCATGAGCTTCGTGCGGCCCGATATCGTGACTTTCTGCGTGGGCCAGGCCGCGTCCATGGCGGCGGTGCTGCTGGCGGCAGGCTGCAAGGGAAAGCGGTTCAGCCTCCCCAATTCCCGGATCATGATCCACCAGCCTTCGATGCAGGGACTGGCCGGACAGGCCGCGGACATCGACATCTATGCCAAAGAGATTTTGCGGATGCGCGAAACCCTGAACAAGATCCTGGCGGAATACACCGGGCAGCCAATCGACCGCATCGCGCGCGACGTGGATCGCGATTACATCATGAGCCCGGAACAGGGAGTGGAATACGGCATGATCGACAAGGTCGTCACCAGCCGCGATCTCACCCCGGTACCGCTGTCTAAGTAAACCCCAGTTCCACCATGCGGCTCGCGAACCAGATTGCCATCATTACCGGTGTCGGCGCGGGCATCGGTCAAGCGATCGCGATTCGTTTCGCTGAGGAAGGCGCGCGCCTGGTACTCAACGATATCCGGGAACCGAGCGCCGACGCTACGCTTCGGATGGTGCGCGACCTCGGCGCCGATGCGGTGCTTGCGATCGCGGACGTCTCGGAGGAAGCCGGCGCGCGTCAGATCTCCGCGACGGCAGTTGAACGTTTCGGCGGCATCGACATCCTGGTGAACAACGCCGCCGACTTCACCCAAAAAAGCATCGAACAGGCGGAAGTCTCGGACTGGCAGAAGGTGCTGGGCGTGAACGTGATCGGCACGGCGCTGGTTTCGAAGTACACCATCCCGCACATGAAGGCGCGCGGCGGAGGATCGATTGTCAACATCGCCTCCATGAGCGGCTTGATCGCGCAGCCGGATTTTGCCACTTATAACGCCAGCAAGGGCGCCGTGCTCACCATGACCAAGTGCATGGCGCTCGACCTGGCGCCCTACAAGATCCGAGTCAACAGCGTATGCCCGGGCTGCGTCGTCACCAGCGCCTCCTACCGGGAGATCGAGCGCCTAGGTCTGACGTTCGAAAAGTGGCGCGACCAGATCGCTCCGTTGCACATGCTCAACCGCCTAGGCGAGCCGCGTGAGGTAGCGAACGCAGCGCTGTTTCTGGCGTCGGATGAGGCGAGTTTCATCACCAGCGCGAATTTGATGGTGGACGGCGGATATACGGGAAGGTAGCAGAGCGCGTGGGCTGACCCTCGACCAGCGGCGGGAAAAGCGCATTACTCGACCAAAGGCACCCGAGATTGCTTCGTAGGACGCCGAGGCGACGCGTTATCATGGCTGTCGCATGGAACCGGAAGTCATCAGCAAGCTGCGCGGAGCGCTTGTTGAGGAACTCTCGGAGAAGCAGGTTGTCTACATCCTGGCGCTTATTCGAAAGTTGCTCGCTCACCGAGGGAGCGCAGCAGGCTTTTTTTGCCTTCAATTCTTCAGCGACTGGGCATTTCACGTACGCGTGGATCGGGCAGGCGCAAAGCGAGTCCTGCATCATTTTTGACGACTGGTACCCGGGACTAGTCGACAGTGAGGGTAGGGCCGCGGATGCGTGTAGGTTCTTTCTTCTTTTTGGATTTCACCTTGAGCTTAAGTGGCTTCTGCGGGAGTCTGGCTTGCCGGAAGTATCCAACGAATGGTGGTGTGAATTCCTGAGGCTCTATCTAGAAGTAATTGTAGACTGCCCGGCGTCGCGCGGCGCGGACTTGGGGCTAGAGTACGTTAAGGAGCTGGCGGTAGAGCGAATAAGAAACGAGTCGGAAGTTGGTTACTGTTGGAAGGTGACCCTCAAAACTGAAGACGTTAGGCGCTTGCCGCTTGATCCGAATGCGTTCTTTAGCGTGCGGCCCACGCACGAGGGTGAGCCGTGGCTCTGGAAGGGGCCGGTTGCCGCCATGGTCGGGCTTCCTGAAGGTTGGGTAACCGATAACGAGCCCAACGCCGACTATCAGTTCTCCATGTACCCTGTGCTTCACACTCGCGAGTCCGCGAAAGAAAAGAGCGTATTCCTGTACGGGAACATCGTGCTCAAGAGCGGCGAGGAGCCAACGATGGAAGCCATCGCTGAGCGTCACGAGCGGGCGGTTCTCAAAAGAGTTCCCACTGCCAAGTTCCAGCGTCTGACGCCGTTGGAAAACGACATTAGAGCGGACGGTCAGTTCCCGCGAACCCTACTCAGAGTTGGCCATGTCCTTCCCTCATACGGCGGTCCAGAGTATTCGCTCTACATTGACAGCCCAAAGGGAGTCCTGTTGCCGGTCTTAATGTGTCCCGAGGGTCAAGACGAGACTTACGTACCCGTTCTGAAATGGATCGGAGGCACGGTACTCATGATGACCCGGCAACAGGATGCTCCGATATTAGCGAGCTGATCCCAGCCGAACGACTTTGCGAAATGCGTTTCGGACAATCTACGGAGCAGCGGTCACGGCCGCTACCGTCCCGTCACCTTGCGGAAGTTGTCGTAGGCCCTGTCCCATTGGCCTTCCGGTTTAGGTGTGAACACTTCGAGCGAAGTCGAGCGGCGCACGATCTCGCGGACCGCGGATAATCCGGAGAGTTCTCCTGCGCCCATCGCCTGGATCAAGACATTGCCCATGGCGGTGGCTTCCGCCGGTCCGGCAATGACGGTGCGGCCGCAGGCATCGGCCACAAACTGATTGAGCGCGCGATTGCGCGATCCGCCGCCCACGATGTGAATGGTATTCAGCCGCCTGCCAACGAGTGATTCCAGGCTTTCGAGGACTTCGCGGTACCGCAACGCCAGGCTCTCGAAGATGGTGCGGGCGATGGCGGCCGCCGATTCGGGCGCTTGCTGTCCAGTGGCGTGGCAATGAGCGGAAATCTTTGCCGGCATGTCGTCGGGCTCGAGAAAAGCATCGGGATCGATGACCGCAGCAAACGGCGGTGCACTGGTGGCCATCGTGGCCAGCTCCTCGTAGCTATATTCTCGGCCGGTGAGCGCCCAGGCGCGGCGGCATTCCTGCAGCAGCCAGAGCCCGGCGATGTTTTTCAGCAGGCGCGTCTTTCCGCATGCGCCCATCTCATTGGTCAGGTTCAGCGCGAGCGCGCGCGAATCGATGATCGGCGCGTCGAGTTCTGCCCCCATCAACGACCACGTACCCGAGCTGATGTAGCACCAACTGTCGCCTTCCGCGGGAGCCGCAGCTACGGCGGACGCCGTATCATGGCTGCCGGTGGCGTATACGGGCACGGCGCTCAGCTGGCTGGCCTCGGCGATCTGCGGCACGAGTGGCCCGAGGTAAGATCCCGGCTGCACGATTTCGGGCAGAATGGCCTTGGGCAGATGCAGCCGGTCAAATAACTCCGTTGCCCAGCGCGCGAGGCGCGGATTGTAAAACTGCGATGTGCTGGCGATGGTCAGCTCGGATTTCGCGACACCGGTGAGCCAGTAGTTGAACAGGTCCGGCGTCATGAGCAGCGTGCGAGCAGAGGCGAGCGCCGGCGATCCGGCCAGCCGCATGGCGTACAACTGGTAGAGGGTGTTGATCTGCATGAACTGGATACCGGTCTGCGCGAAAACTTCTTCGCGCGGAACAACCTTGGAGACCTCGTCCGGCATGCCGTTGTTGCGCGCGTCCCTGTAGTGACGCGGATTCTCGACGAGAGCGCCGTCCGCGCCCAACAAGGCGAAATCCACTCCCCAAGTGTCGACGCCGATTCCATCCAGAGCGATCTGCCGTTCCCGTCCGGCAATTTTCAGACCTTGTTGGATCTCGTGCCAGAGCCGCAGCGTATCCCAGTAGAGAGAGGAAAAGACGCGCACCGGCGTATTCGGAAACCGGTGCAGTTCTTCTAGCGCGAGGCGTCCTGATTGGAGAGTGCCGAGGATGACGCGGCCGCTCTCCGCGCCAAGATCAAAGGCCAGGTAGTGTGACATCCGGAATGCCGGATTATAACGCGCCGGCATTCCGGGAGCGGTTTACTCGATAACTTTTGCAGTGAGGATGAGGATGAGCGCGTTGTCGGCGTTATCGATGTTGGCCTTGCCGACCACGATCTTCTGGCCTTCGCGAGCGTCGATGCTGGTGTCAATGCTGGCGTGCTGCATGCCGGCGCCTTTGACAGTGAAATCCAGTTGCAGCCTGAGATCGTTGATGCGGATGGTCCGTTCCTTACCCTCGGACGTAATCGCCACCGAACTCGCCTTGAAAGTGTAATAAGTTTGTTGGGCTGAGTCTCCGGAGACTGAGGGCAGAAGCCCGGTGACGACGCCACCCGCGCCGTCACGCCCGCGCCACGACAGCGTGCCGAGCAGCCGGAAACCCTGATAATTAAACACACTCTTGAGCTGCTTGATCACGGGCTCCAAATCGCCGGGCACATTTGCCGACGAACCTTGTCCTGACGCCGTGAGCAGGTAAGCATCCAGTTGCACATTTTTCGCCGGCGCTTGCGGCACATCCAGGCGCTGAAGGGATTCTTCAATCGCCGCCAGCACCTCCTTCGGCGCACGGACGGAAATTGCCTTTAAGTCCGCCTCCGGCTGGACCGTCGCGCCAAACGCCCGGAAGAGATTGGCGAGATGGTTGACATTGGCGTACTTTACTTGAAACAGTTTGACCGGCCAGTTGTGCGTCTCCGCAGTCGCCGCTTGCGGCCCCTCCGTTGTCTTGTTGTCTTGCGCGTGCAAGATCGGCACCGCCGCAAGCAGCGAGAGCAGGATCAAATTTAGGAACAAGTAACCTCGTTTCACTCTAGCCTCCATTCTGATCGACCAACCAATAAATGACGACCTGCGGGTCATCGGTAATCATCTTCACCACCAGGGGCTCGGGCTTGAATGCGCGATGCCTGGAAACGTGCGCTGAGCGTACTCGCTGCCGCAACGCCTGGACCGGCGCGACGGGTGGCGGCGTGTTCACAGCCGCTCTCGGCTGAAATTCCAGCGACGCGGCAGGGCGCGTGAGCCGCAGCCATCCCGCCCACAACCCTATCAACAGCATGGCGGCAATGGCGTACCTCGGCCACGCGATCTTGCGCGGAATTGAGAGACGGCTCAAAACTTCCGTGCGGACTTCCTGAAAAACGTGCTCCTCCACGAAATCCGTGCGCAGCACTTTCAGAACCGCCTGGCTGTCACGCATGGCCGCGGCAGACTTCCGGCAGCCATCGCACGCGTCCAGGTGCGTCTCCACCAGGCGCGTTTCATTCTCCGGCAGATCGCTTTCCACGTACAAAGCAATTAGCGGCTCAAATTTTGCGCAGCTCATAAGGGCCTCCTCTGCCGCCGCTCCACAAACTTCCGAATCTTAACGCGCGCATTCGAGATCTGCGACCGCACCGTAACTTCGGCGCACTCCATAATGCGCGCCACCTCGCTGGTAGTCAGGCCTTCCAGGTCGCGCAGCACCACGGCCGTTCGCTCCCGCTCGGGAAGCGTCGCCAGCGCCGCATAGATCATTCGCCGCTGCTCGTTTCGCTCGGTAAGGTCCTCACCGGCAGCGGCCACCAATCCTTCCCCCTCCTCGAGCGACAGGATGGGGCGTCGAGAGCCGGCGCGCTGCATATCGCGGCAGACATTCACGGTAATGCGATACAGCCAGCTCGCAAAGTGACGGTTCTCATCCAGTTGGTGAAGCGACCGATACAGGCGCAGAAACACCTGCTGCGCGGCGTCCTTCGCATCCTCCAGATTCCTGTTCAGTAGGCGCAGCGCGGTCACTAACACCTGGCGCTGGTACCGGATCAGGATCGCCTCGAAGGCAGCTCTATCGCCCGCTTTGGCCTGTTTCACAAAGCGGACAAACTCCTCGTCGCGCGCGTCAACACTGCCGGCTTCCATCAGTAGCGCCAGTTCTTGCATGCCGCTCTACAGATATATACTGCTGGCGCGCGGAAAACGTTGATAGAATTTTTCCTGGCCCGCCGCGGATGAAGCTCGACGACAAGTACCGGTTGGAGCGAGGCCCGGCCTATTTGACCGGCATCCAGGCGCTGGTGCGGCTGCCGATGGACCAGATGCGCCGCGACCGGCGAGCGGGGCTCAACACCGCGGCCTTTATCTCGGGCTACGAAGGATCGCCGCTCGGCGGTTATGACCTCGCGCTGGCGCGGGTCCAGCCGCTCCTCGATGAACACCGCATTCACTTTGTGCCGGGCGTGAACGAAGATCTGGCCGCGACTTCCATCTTCGGCAGCCAGATCTTCCACGCTCTCGGCGAATCGAAATACGATGGTGTGGTCGGGATCTGGTACGGCAAAGGGCCGGGTGTGGACCGCTCCGGCGACATCTTCCGCCACGCCAACCTGGCGGGTACTGGAGAGAACTGTGCCGCACTCGTGCTCGGCGGCGACGATCACATTTCCAAAAGCTCAACCATTCCCCATCAGAGCGACCTCAGCTTCTACAACTTCGGCATGCCGGTCTTCTATCCGGGCAACACGCAAGAGATTCTGGACTACGGCCTGCTGGCCATCGCGCTCTCGCGTTTTTCCGGCACCTGGGTTGCGATGAAGATGGTGACCAACGTTTGCGACGGCGGCGGCACGGTGGAGTTGGACCCGGAGCGGCTCGCCATCAAGATTCCCTCGGACTATAAGAAGCACTTCGACGCGCGCCTGGTGATTCCGTTCACGCTGCAATTGGAGCACGAAGTGAACTACCGCCGGCTGGCCGCCGTTCGCGAATTCGCGCGTGTCAACCAGCTGAACCGGATGTTTGGCGCCGGCGACGGTGCGCGCCTGGGTATTGCGACCGCTGGAAAGCCCTATTACGACCTCATGCAGTGCCTTCGCGATCTGGGCATTGGCCGGGGGGAACTGGATTCGATGGGCGTCCGTGTCGCCAAGTTTGGCCTGACGTTTCCGCTCGAGCCGCATTTCGTCGCGGAGTTCTCCCGAGGGCTCGAAACTCTCGTGGTCATCGAAGAGAAGCGCAGCTTCCTGGAGCTACAACTGCGCGAGTTGCTCTACAACGCGCCTCAACGCCCTCAGATTTTCGGCAAGCAGGACGAGAACGGCGAGCTTCTGGTTCCAGCCACAGCCGAGGTGGATTCCGAAAAGCTGGCGCACGTGCTGGCCCGGTACCTGCCGCCGCGCGAATCCATCGCGGCCCGGCTGAGTCAAATTGCGGAAATCGCATCCCGCCATCGCGAGAAGATTGGCACGCGCCCGCCGACGTTTTGCTCCGGCTGCCCGCACAACCGCTCCACGGTTCTGCTCGAAGGCCAAGTCGCCGCCGGCGGCATCGGTTGCCACGGCATGGCGGCTCTGCAGGCGCACTCCGGCCGCGGCTATTCGTTCCTGACGCATATGGGCGGCGAAGGCGCTCCGTGGATCGGCATGGCGCCGTTTGTGGAGCGCAATCACATTTTCCAAAACATCGGCGACGGCACCTACTTTCATTCCGGCTCGCTGGCGGTCGAAGCTTGCCGCGCAGCCGGCGTCAACATCACGTACAAAATTCTTTACAACGGCGCAGTTGCCATGACAGGAGGCCAGGAACCAAGCGGCGCGCTGCCCGTACCGGCGCTCACGGAAAAGCTCGAAGCTGATGGAGTTCGCAAAACAGTAGTGCTCACCGATGATGTGGAAAAGTACGCGGGCATTTCGCTCGCCGGCAATGCACAACTGCTCCACCGCGACGAGCTTCCCGCGGTCATGCGCGAGCTGGAACACATCCCCGGTGTGACAGCCATCGTCTACGACCAGCAGTGCGCGGCGGAGAAGCGCCGGCTGCGCTCTCGCGGCAAATTGCAGGAACCGACGCTGCGCCTGGTGATCAACGAAGCGGTCTGCGAGGGGTGCGGCGATTGCGTCCGGCAGTCGAACTGCATGAGCCTTCTGCCGGTCGAGACCGAATTCGGCCAGAAAACCCGCATCCATCAATCGTCGTGTAATAAAGACTATTCCTGCGCGCTCGGCGATTGCCCGTCCTTTGTGACTGTGAAGTTGAAGCCCGGCACAGGCTTTCGCAAGAAGCGCGTGCCGCAACTGCCGGCGGCCGAGGTTCCGGAGCCGCGCGAGAAGGTTGCGCCGGGCGACGGGTATTCCATCCTGGCGCCAGGCGTCGGCGGCACGGGAGTCGTTACCATCAATGCGCTACTGGCCACAGCGGCCTGGCTCGAAAATCTCTCGGTCATCACACTCGATCAAACGGGGCTCGCGCAAAAAGGCGGGGCCGTGGTTTCGAGCATCATTCTGAGTGAGCGGCCGGTGGAAGCCTCAGCCAAGATTGGTTATGGCAACGCGGACCTGATCCTGGGGTTTGACCTGCTGGGCGTCGCGCACGCCGATAACCTCAGTCGCGCGCATCCCTCGCGAACGGTCGCAGTGATCAACACCGCTGAAATTCCCACAAGCAACATGGTGCGCGGCCAGGCGGTGCTGTACGGGCCAGGGCGTCTGATCGACTTGATCGATTCCTGCACACGTAAGGGCCGCAACATCTACGTGGATGCCACGCGCATCGCCGAGAGCCTGTTTTCGAGCCACCTGGCGGTCAATGTTTTTCTGCTCGGCGTTGCGTATCAGGGCGGCCTCATTCCGCTCTCGGCGGGCGCCATCGAAGAGGCCATCCGGCTGAACCGCGTCGAGGCCGACCGCAATCTGCAGGCTTTTCTGTGGGGCCGGAAATATTTCGTGGATGCGCGAGCAGTGGAAGAAATCATTGAGCCGGCAAAACCACAGTCGGAGCCGCTCGCATTAGTCGAGCGCCGCGCGCGGGAGCTCGAACGGTATCAGGGCCGCCGGTACGCCGAAGAGTATCGTGCATTTGTGGAGAGCGTGCGGACGCACGAGCCGGCTCTCGCGGAACCCGTGGCGCGCTATCTGTACAAGCTGATGGCCTACAAGGACGAGTACGAGGTCGCTCGCCTGCTGACGGAGGGCGAATTCGAACAGCAGGTCCGCAATATGTGGGAAGCCACTGAGTCTATCAGCTACAATGTGCATCCGCCCTTTCTTCGCACGCTCGGCTTGAAAACCAAGGTGCAGTTGGGACCCTGGTTCCGGCTGCTCTTGCGGTTGCTCGCACGTCTGAAGGTGCTGCGCGGCACTCTGTTTGATCCATTTGGTTATGCCGTACTCCGTAGGGATGAGCGTGCGCTCATCGGATGGTATCGGAACTTAATCGAACAAGTCTTGGCTCATGTCACACCCAACAACCTTGCGCTCGCGATGGAAATCGCCATGCTGCCCGATCAGATCCGCGGATACGAAAGCATCAAAGCGGAAAAGATTCGGGAGGTCAGGCGGCTGGCTGCGGAGAAGCTGACGCAGGTAAAACAGACGCCGGGGGTGCCCGCGTGACTAAGCCGCCGCGGGCTTCAATCCCAGGCCGGGACGGTCCGGCAGGATAAGCTTACCCTCGCGCACCGTCACTCCGCTGTACGGATCGTTGGCGATGAGCAGGTTCCCGTCCAGATCGGCGTAATCGACCAGCGGCGAAAGATGCGCCGCGGCCGTCACTGACACCGAACTAGAAATCATGCAGCCCAGCATCGTCTTCATGCGCAGCGATTTTGCGATCTGGATCATTCGGTAGGCCTCGAGTATTCCGCCCGTCTTATCGAGTTTCACGTTAATCCCATCGAAAGCATCCGCCAACTTGGGGATATCTGCAGAGCGCAGGCAGGATTCGTCGGCGATGATTGGGATGTGCACACGGCCGCGCACCCACCGGGTCTCTTCGATCATCTCGGCGGGCATGGGCTGCTCCACAAATTCGACGCCCTGCGACTCCAGCCAGTTGATCTTGCGAACAGCCTCTTCCTTGTCTTTCCAGCCTTCATTGGCATCAACGCGCAGTGGTTTCCGGGTAACGCTCCGCACGGCGTCGATGGTTGGCTCATCGGTCGCGAGGCCGACTTTTATTTTCAGAACCGGGAATGCCTCGGCTTCGCGCACCTTCTGGCGGGTCAACTCGGGATTGTCAATGCCAATGGAAAAGGTTGTGACGGGCGCATCGGCGGGGTCCAACCCAAAATAGGTATACAAAGGGACACCCAACTTCTGGCCGAACCAGTCCATCAGCGCAATATCGATGGCCGCTTTCGCCGCGTACTGCCCCACGATGCGGCGAAACACCCCGGCCATGATCTTCGCAAACTGGCGTGGATCTGACGCGGCCAGCAGATCGTGCACCGATTCGATGGCTCGCTCGGCCGATTCCGCATTCTCGTGATAGCGCACGATGGGCGCGCCCTCGCCCACGCCGGCAAGTCCATCACGCGTGTAGAGCAGGTGCACGGTGTCGCGGTAATCACTCGAGGACATGACCGTGGTCCAGGTGTGCCGGAGCTTCAGCCGGACGACTTTAGATTCCAGCTTGGAAGGCCCCCCGGCCATAGCCGGCACGGACGCAACACCGGCTCCCAGGGCTTTGAATAAGTCTCGCCGCTTCACTTGATTCTCCTCGCAGCCAGGAACAGCTTCTCCCAAAACGGATCGGAAAGATCGCTGATCTGAACGACGGGCCGTTCATGCGTGGTCGCATTGATGAACATACCGTTTCCAATGTACATGCCTGTGTGCGTGATCTTGGATTCCCCGAAAAACAGCAGGTCACCGGGTTCGAGCTGCTTGCGATCTACCGCTTCGGCGCCCTGCCACTTCGCTTGCACATTCGCGTCGCGGGGAATGATGATTCCGCGCCGGCGGCACAGCATCTGCGTGAACCCCGAACAATCAAAACCAAAAGTTGAAGTACCGCCCCACAGATACGGCAGGCCGAGAAACTGCTTGCTGAACGCGATCAGTTCGCGGATGCCCAGCGGCTTCGAATCGAGCGTCACATCGCCGGTCTGCACCCAGGCGGGACGATCGTCGGGAAGCCGGACTTCGAGCCAGCGGCCTGTTTCACTTTCCGCGCGGATGACTTCTAGGTTGGTTTCGAACGGCACTGTGTAGACGGGCTGGTGCTTCGTGACGTCGGGCTCGCGATAGAGATTCGCGAACAACCGCGCCACCCGCGCTACGCGCCCACTGGAGCCGTAAGGCCGGTCACCGGAACCAAGCCGCCGCAGAGATGCCGCCAGTGTCCAACCCGTGTATTCGTCGGCGGTGCGCACGCGAACCCAGCCCGCCTGGTCCTCGATGATGGCAACATTGCTTCCGAAAATGGCTTGGGAAACGACGTCCGCATCCTCGCTCGGCCGCGAGTACATGTTGGCAACCGGCTTCAAAATGACGCCGCCGGTCACACTGGCCGCCAGCAGCGCCATCGGAATCACCACATGCATTTCAATCCCATTCTCTCTTTTCTTCGTGCTCCCGCGCCAGGAGGCCGCCCTTGAACCGCCGCGGGTGCAGCGTTGTGATACTTTACTCGTGTGAACCGACGAGAATTCATGTCTGCAACCGCGGCCGCCGCACTGCTCGCGAGCCGCCGCGCCTTGGGCGCCAATGACCGGATTCGCATTGGGCTAATTGGGACGGGCGGCCGCTGCATGTACCTGGCCGAGCTGCTCAAGAGCCTGCCGGGCAATGAGATTGTCGCCGCCTGCGATGTCTACGAACCTCACCGCCTTGAGGCCGTGGAAAAGATGGGACCGCAAACCAAGCCATCTTCGGACTATCGCGAGGTGCTCGATCGCAAGGATATCGATGCGGTGGTGGTTGGCACTCCAGACCACTGGCACGTTCCCATGACACTCGACGCCGTCGCTGCCGGAAAAGACGTGTACTGCGAAAAACCGATCACCCACGCGCTGGAGGAAGGCGACAAATTAATTGCTGGCGTGGAGAAGTCCAAGCGCGTGGTCGCCACCGGCACGCAGCAGCGGAGCTGGGACCACTACCTGCTCGCCAAGCAACTCATCCAGGGTAACCGGATCGGTCAGATCACACTGGCTGAGATGTATTGGTATCAAAACTATCTCGCGGTCCCCCAGGAACCCGAACGCGAGATTGATACGGCGCGGCTGGATTGGAAGAAGTTCCTGGGCTCCGCCGCCGATCAGCCGTTCGATACCGTCAAGTACCGCCGCTGGCGTTTCTTTTGGGATTTTGGCGGAGGCATCTTTACGGATCTCATGACTCACTGGATCGATGTCGTTCAGTGGTTCATGAAGAGTCCCTCTCCGAATTCCGTTGAAGCTTCTGGCGCTACCCATGCATTGCACGACTTACAATGCCCGGACACGGTCAACGCCTCCATGATTTTCCCGCAGAACTTTACCGCGATTTATAACGGCACGATGGTCAGCTCGATCGAGGACGGCGGCATCGTCTTCCGTGGCACCAAAGGTGTAATGAAGCTGACACGATCGGGCTTTTGGGTCTACAACGAGGCCAACGAGCATCGCAATGACCGTGAACTGCCCGAACCCGACATCGTGGTAAAGAGCACCGACGACGGCACCCGAACCAACCTCGAAAACTGGCTGGAGTGCATCCGCAGCCGTGCGCTGCCGAACGCCCACGTGCGCGCTGGTGTCGAGGCGGCGCGCACGTCTCATCTGGCGAACCTCGCGATGCGGCAAGGAAAGGTTATCCGTCCGGCATAGCCGCGTCGATCACCGAAGTCGATGCAAACGTCTTACGACGAGATTCCCTACCCCGGCGCTCCATATTCGCAAACGCATCCGGATCGCCTGGCGACTCTGGCCATTCTGTTTGGCATGGCACCCGCTCCCGTGGAGCGCTGCCGCGTTCTCGAACTCGGTTGCGGCGACGGCGGCAACCTCATCCCCATGGCGTTTGGACTGCCGGAAAGCAACTTCACCGGAGTCGACCTGGCGGAATCGGCCATCGTGCGCGGCCAGGAACTGATCGGCCGGCTCCAGCTTAACAACATTCGGATCCATCACCTCGACCTGATGGACTTCGACTCTCGTTTTGGAGAGTTTGACTACATCATTGCGCACGGCGTGTATTCGTGGGTGCCCCCGCAGGTCCGCGAAAAGATTCTCGGCATTTGTCAGTCCCACCTTGCGGCTCAAGGTGTGGCCTTCGTCAGCTACAACACCTATCCGGGCGGCCATCTGCTGGACACCATCCGCGAGATGATGCAATTTCATACGCGAAATGTTGCCAGCCCTCGCGAACGCCTGCGCCAAGCACGTGAACTTCTCGAGTTCCTGGTGGAGGCACACCCCGATGAGGATGTCCACGGCGCTCTGCTGCGACAGGAATTGAAGTCATTGCTCGAACGCAAACCGGAATTCTTCTACCACGACGAGCTAACGGAACATAACCACCGTTTTTACTTCCACGAATTTGTGGAGCAGGCCCGCCGCTACAGCCTGCAGTTTCTTTCCGAAGCGCGGCTGCTGAGCATGCAGACGGATGCGTTCGGACCGCAGGCTACCGAGAAAATCCGCGCCTTCAGCGGCGGCGATCCACTGGCGCGCGAACAGTATCTGGACTTCTTGAAGCTGCGCAACTTTCGGCAGACGCTACTGTGCCGCTCCGAAGTCGCGCTCGAACGCAGGCTCCGCTCCGAGTGTGCTGCTCAGATGTTTGCCGCTTCAGATGCGCGGGCGGCCTCGCCGGAGCCGGACATTGCCTCGACATCGGCCCTTCAGTTTAAATACTCGAGTGGCGGGTCCATGTCCACCAATCACCCTCTGGCCAAGGCCGCCATGACGCATCTGGGCCGTGTTTGGCCCCGCGCCTTGCCGTTTTCTGAACTCCTGCGGACCGCACGAGCTCTTTCGCGGCGTGATTCCGGTACCGACGCGGCGCCACTCGAAGAAGATGCGAGCTGGCTGTCCGACATGGTGATGAAACTCTATGCCGCCAATTTCCTGGAGTTGCATGTGCATCCGCCGGCGTTCATCACCAAGCCATCGCCGCGGCCTCTTGCCAGCGCTCTGGCCCGCGCGCAGGTGGAACACGCCTCGAGCGTAACCAATCTGCGTCACTCCTCGGTTGAAGTGGAGGATGAGGCGGCGCGGCAGCTGTTGTTGATGCTGGACGGAACTCGCGACCGGGAGCGGTTGCTTCTGGAACTTCGTGGGCGCGCGCATTCAGGCGAAATCACCGCGGAGAGTCTGGAGATTAACCTCAACCGGCTGGGCGCGCTGGCGTTGCTCGTCTCCTGAACCGTACTAGGTCTCCTGCCTCACCAACTGGATCAAAGCCTGGATATAGCCGAACGCGAACGCGAATGCCTGGTGGCCGTCGGTGTCGCCCGCGATTTTCGGAACATGGTCGGGCATGATCATCCCGTCGTAGCCGACTTCTTTGTACACCCGCATGGCTGCGATCATGTTCACGTCGCCATCGTCCGGAAACGTTTCCTGGAAATTCAGAAAATGGCCCCTGATGTTTCGAAAATGGACATTGAAGATCTTGCGCCGGGTACCAAAATAGCGAATCACGTCGAAGATCTCGCGTCCAGGATCCTGAAGCATCTCAGAAACCGTCCCCTGACAAAAGTTCAACCCGTGATAGGAGCTCGGGTGGATATCAATGAAGCGCTTCAGGCCATCCACGCTTCCCAGCACAGTATGAACACCGCGGAATCCTTTGTCGCGAGGCATTCCGGGGTCGTGCGGATGGCAGGCCATTTTGACCTTGTACTCTTCCGCGACCGGGATGACGCGCTCCACGAAATACGTGATGCGCTCCCAGTAGTCGTCCTGGCTGACCAGGCCCGCTTCGGTGAGAGGCGGATCTTGCCGCGCCCGATCGTAAACGAACGTGCTGTACTGGCAACCGCCGCGACCGCGCGTGGGCTCCGTGCGGACCACCCCCAGAATGCTCAGATTGTACTTGAGGGCCGGAATTCCAGCGCTTGCCGCATTACGAATCATCTGGCAGATGCCATCGATCTCGCGGCCGCGCTCCGGACTTTTGCCCAGCATGATCCCCGGCGTTTCCATACTGGTGATGTAATTCGAGCTCATGGGCAGCGGAACCATGTCGAGCTTGATTCCGTGCGACTCCACGCGTTCGCGCAAGCGCGTCAGCCCCTCAGCCGACCAATGTTCGTCGAGCTTCGTCGAGGGCAGCGTGCTGCAAATGTGTTCCACTCCGAAGGCGGCCAGGACGCGCAGGACGTCATCCGAGGAATCGTGCTGCGTACCGGCCTTCATCATCGCCCTAGGGGGTGTGGGAGCCGGCTTTGCCTGCGGGGCGGCAGCGCTCATCAGGACCGGGCTCGCAGCGATCGCTTGAAGAAAGTTCCTTCTTTGCATAAAAACTCGCGACGAGGATAACACAACCCGAAATCCGGAGGTCTGCGAGGTTCCGATTTCTGGCAGAATCCATCGGATTCAGAACCGCAGCCCAATGCCCACGGTCAGAACGAACCAGCGATCGTGTGCATACCCCTGGTTTATATTGGCGAAGAACAAATGAGGTGACGCTGCTAACCAGAAATGCCGCCGCCCATCCAGAGCTACGGCCGCAGCCACAGACGCATAGCCGCCCCAACCGTCGCGGGAAACCAGGCCAACGAAGTCGGCCGGATTCCCGACCGAATATTTTTCATATGCGCCGCCAGCAGCCGCCGAAACCTCTACGCGGTGGCGTCGCAACGGCAAAACTCCCCTCAATCCGAACGGCACCCACATGAAACGATCATCTGCCCTGATATCGTAGTTGGCGCCCCTGACTTCGGTTCCAAGCGATAGCGCCGTAACAATACCGGCTTCCACGTCTACATGCGGAAACAGACGATACGCATAGCTCAGAGAGAGGCTCGGGGCCGACTCCCCGCAGCAATTTCCGCCAACATTCTGGGCCCATCCTCCGCTGAACGTAATAGTATTTCGCATTTGTGATTGCGCATTCGCACCCACAATCAAGCTAAATAGGAACAGTAATGCTCTCATTCTGTATCTCCTTTCTTGACGTTTCACCCGCGGCGCAGCGTAACGAAGGCAAAGCACCGCTATCCCCACCAGGACCAACGCAATCGCCACCCAGACGGGTCGTTTGGTCCCGCTTCCACCCTTCTGCGCGAGGAATAGCAAGGCCACAGGAAAACCCAACACGGCGTGCTGCGGCTTGGCCGTTACCAGGAGCAGGCACGAAATGACCAGCAATATCCAATCCTTGTGACGCCGCCAGCGCAGAACACGAACGTACAGGACCGTTGCCTGCAACATAAAGAGGTACGCTGCGACATCCATGTAAAACGAGTTCAGATAACTCACGTACGCGACGTCACCAAACACGAACAGAACGCCGGAACCGAGCGAGTACCGTGCCCACGGCGGGAGAACATACCGCAGATCGAAGCGGCCATTCCTGGAAAACACTGCGCTGAGAGCGAGTGCAGGCACGACAAAATCGATTCGGAGGAGGAGAAACCAGCTCTATAAAAATAGCGGGAATCGAAGTCGTACGTGGTATCGGCAAAGACGTGTTCGTGGTCGCGTGGCGCCCCGAGACCGAAGTTCCCCAACACCTTTCCAAAGTCGCCGTTGTTGGACAGACCAACCACCGGCGGTAGCATCAATTGCCATCCAATCACCACGACAGCCGAGCTGACGATGATGGTTGGAAGGAGTCGAGGCACGTTCTTCATTGATCCGTTTCCTCCGCGCCGCCTTTGAGGACGGCGCGGAGGTGCGTGCCTGCGGGAGGAGCCGAACCGGGGACTGATAAGTTCTCAGCGTGGCTCTGTTAACAAAGATCCAGCCACCTGGTTATCAGCTGCACCGGGTCGCTCGGCCGCTTTGGAAATCCACGGTTCGAGCGGCCGGCTTCTAACGTGAAACCAAGTTGCCAGGTATTCGTCGGAGGCGACTCGACGTTTCATGATGTAACGGCGATTCGCGATAGCGCGCGGCAAACACCGCGCGACGCGCCACCATGCCGGCAGCGAGCTTGGCTCAAGAAAAAGGCAGCCTCCGATTACCAGCAAGTCGCGCGCCGTGGCGGGAAGCCAGGTGCGGCGACACAGATCGCCTGTGATGTTCTTGATCCGCATCAGGAACCGGTTTTTGACCGAATGCATTTTGAGAATCGCGGGAACGCCAAGGCGGGAGCCGTTGACCATGCGGCGAACATGGTGCGCGACGGCTTGTGGCGCATAAATACAGCGCCAGCCGAGTAACTGCGCACGCCAAGCCACATCAGCGTCTTCGCGATAAGTGAAGAAATCGGGATCAAAGAAACCGTCGTCCACAGAAACGTCGGCAATCATCTCGCGTCGATATAAGGCCGCCGCGGCACTAGCCCCAAAAACGTACTCGGTGTGGCCGAAGCGCCCGTCATCGGGCTCGTTCCATCCGCGATCGAAGTGCCGCATGCCGCGAGTGAAGTAAATGCCGGTGGAGTCGATTCGCGGAGTAATCGGAACGGCGAAGTCGCGCCGGAGCCGCAGCAGCTTGCCGCAGACCGAGCCGACGCGGGCGTCCAAGCCGCCAGCCTTAACCAAGCACGCGATAAAGCTGGATTGCAGCAATACGTCGGGATTCAGCGTGAGAATCCACTCGCCGTGGCTCGCGGCTATCGCCTGATTCTGTGCGGCGGCGAAACCGTCGTTGCGGTCGTTTTCAATCAGGCGGATGCGATCCCTGTACTGAGCAAGAACCCGCCGGGACTCGTCTTGTGAGGCGTTATCGACTACAATAAGTTCCAGAGATTCGTACTCCTGCCGAAAGACCGCGTCCAGGCAGCGTCCGATGAACGCGCCGCTGTTGTGCGTAACCATCGTGACGCTGACCAAAGCTGATTTCATGGTGTCCTGATAACAAGACCCGGCAAGCCGCTTGTTGCCTACAGACGGTCCCGAAGAATTTTTTCGCGACCTGGTGTAGTGGAAAACGGCGCGTCTGGGTCAATAGATAGAAACGTGTTCTCCGATTCGCTGCTGGAAAAGCTAACGGCTGTCCTCCCTGCCGAGCAGAGCCGTGTCAGCTTGCAGGATGAGGTGGCGCAGTTATTCGAAGAGATGCGTGAGGGGGTGTTTCGTTACGTGTTGAGCCTGGGACTCCATCCACCGCAAGCGCAGGAGGCCACCCAGGAAGTGTTTCTTCGGCTCTATGCCGCACTCAAACGCGCCGAGCCCATTCAGAACCGCCGCGCCTGGGTAGTCCGCGTGGCCCATAATCTGGCTCTGAAGCTTCGGGTGCAACAAAGCTCGCAAGCGCCTTTCGAGCCGGACATCGAAGCGCGGTTGGCGAGTAACGATCTGAACCCGGAGGAGAGCTTGCTGGAGCGCGAACGGATGCTGCGCTTCCATCGAGGGATGGAAAACCTCTCAGAGCAGCAGCGCCGTTGTTTGCACCTGCGGTTGGAGGGGCTGCGATACCCCGAGATCGCTTCGGTGCTCGGCATCAGCGCGTCCGCGGTCGGCGAATTCCTCCGCCGCGCCATTGTAAGGCTGAGAAAGGCGGCCCATGAGTAGTCTGGGAACGCGGCACCCGAGCGACGAGCAACTGTTGCATTTTGCCGATGGCGAAATGACAACGCCGCAGAGCGAGGCCATCCGCGGCCACCTGAAGGCTTGCTGGCAGTGCCGTAACGAACTTGAGGAGATCGAACGGACCATCAGTGATTGCGTACGCTACCGCAAGGTTGTTCTCGACACCTGCCTACCACCTCCACCGGCGCCCTGGTTTGATATTTACCCGCGGCTGGCGGGGATGGACGAGTCGGAGAGACGCCAGCGGTTGTTGAGCCGCGTCCTGCGGCCGCTTGCCGCCGTGTGGAGCAATCCCAGGCGATGGGTGCCCGCGGCCGCGACCGTCGTGCTGATTGTTGTCGTAGTGCAGCAATTCAGGCAGGCGCCGTCTGTGCAGGCGGCCGAGCTTCTGCGCAAGGCCGTAGCGGCAGCAGAATCGCGGCCGCGAACGCCGCGCCGCATTCGGATCCGAACCCGCACACAGCATTTAACGCGCGTCGTGGGGGTCTCTGGGACACCTGTAAAGGCGGAAACCGCCGCGGACTCCATGGCGGCACTTGAATCGCTGTTCCAGGCGGCGCACTACAATTGGGACGATCCTCTGAGTGCGAAGTCGTACGCAGAGTGGCGGGACCGACTCTCCGAGAAGCGGGACGAGGTGACCCTGGAAGCGGACCACTACCAGTTACGGACGACCACCGACTCCGGGGATCTGGTGGAAGCGACCTTGAGGCTGAGTTCGCAGGATCTGCACACGGTAGCGAGCACTCTGCAATTTCGCAATCGCGAATGGGTGGAGATCAGCGAGTTGCCTGATGCGCCCGCACCTTCCCAGCACGCCTCGAGCAAAGAGGGTGCCGCCGCTGCTTTGCGGACACATCCGGCGAGATCCGACCAGCCCAGTGAGGTCCCAACGCTGGCGGCCACACCGGGCGAAGAGCTTGCCGTAGTGGCGGTTCTTCATCGGCTTGGCGCCGATCTGGGTGATCCCGTTGAAATCACGCGTTCCGGCGGAGAAGTCTTGGTTAGCGGTACGGGAATCGGCCTCGAGCGCCAACAAGAGATTCGTGAGGAGTTGCGTACGATGCCTCGTGTAACCGTGCGACTCTCTTCGGAACCCTCCGCCGCAAGTCCCGGACTTGAGGGACGCAGCCCGAGCCGCATTTCTGTCGGCCCGGGAACCGGTCGCTTGCAAAAGGAAATAGAGAAACACCTCGGGGGCCGCGCCGCATTCGAACAGTTCGCCGATGGGGTCTTCGAAATGGCCGACGCGTTCATGTCGCGCGCTTACGCGTTGCGCCGGCTCGCCCAGCGCTTCCCGCCGGACATCGAAGCGCAAATGACTTCCGAGCAAAAGCAGACGCTGGACCGGCTCCGCCGGGAGCACGCCGGAGCCCTGCTGGAGAATGTGACGGGCATTGAGGGGCACATCCGTTCCGCGCTCGACACGACTCTCGATGGTACACAGCAGGTGAATCCATCCGGACCTTGGCAAGACGAGACCGAGCAGTTGTTCGTCGAGGCGCGCCATGCGGAGACGATGTTGGTTGCTCTTTTGGGCGTCTCGGTGGACGAAGTTCAGCCCGCTGAACTGCCGGCCCAGGTGGCGGCGTGCCTGGCGCAGTTGCGGAAGCGAGCTGAGAATTATCAGCGCTTGACAATAGCGCGATGAGGAAACAGGGATGTTGCGGCGACTGACGGTGCCTGTCATTCTCGGCTGCCTGTTCAGCCCCGTGCTCTTGCGATCTCAACCTAACACGCACCTTTCGGGAGTGATCTGCGACCCCTCTACCGCCGCTGTTGCGGGTGCCGCTGTAACCGTGGTGAACCAGGACACGGGCTTTCGCCGGCTGACCAGTTCGCAATCCGACGGCAGCTACGCCGTGGTTTCTCTGGAGCCGGGTCTCTATAAGATCACCGTCCGTCACCCGGGATTCCACACTCTCATCCGTCTCGGAGTGCGGGTGGATGCTACGCAGCCGGCTCGTGTGGATTTTAATCTGCCCCTCGGACGCATGCAGGAGTCGATCACGGTGGAGGATGCCCCGTCAGTGCCGCTGAGCGAAGATACCGCCGTCGGCACATTGATCACACCGCAGCAGATCGAGCACATTGCGTCAAACGGGCGCAGTCTTACGAGCCTGCTGGAGTTTACGCCCGGCACAATCATCACGCCGGCCACGCGCGGAGAGCCTGGTCAATTCACATCAGGTGGACAGCGGCCGAACGCCAATTATTTCAGCGTTGACGGTGTTAGCGCGAACACCGGCGTGAGCGCCGGCGGCCTGCCAGCGCAGAGCACCGGCGGTGCATTGCCTGCCATGACCGCCCTGGGCAGCCTGCACGGCTTGCTTTCCCTGGAGGCGGTCAGCGAGCTCCGCGTCGAGACTTCCACGACGGCGCCGGATTTCGGCCGCCTGCCGGGCGCGCAAATTGTCTTAACCAGCCGCTCAGGGTCGAACGAGTTTCATGGCTCCCTCTTTGATTACCTGCGCAACGAGGCACTCGACGCCAACGACTGGTTCGCCAACAACCAGGGAGACGGGCGAGCCCCCGCGCGAATGAATGATTTCGGCGGGTCGCTTGGAGGACCGGCGAAACGCGATCGCACTTTCTTCTTTATGTCCTATGAGGGGATGCGACTGCGGGCTCCGTTGGTCTGGCGCGCTGCCGTGCCGGACGGCCCGGCCAGGCTGGATGCCCCGGGGTGGGCGCGTCCCCTGTTGGATCTGTTTCCGCTTCCGAATGGACAGGAACTAGGCTCCGGTCTGGCCGAGTGGATGGGACAAACAGATCGGCCTTCGCGGTTCGATGCGGCCAATATTCGCATCGACCACGCGCTCACGTCGCGCATCACGTTGTTCGGGCGGTACAGCCAGACTCCGTCCTGGAGTGAATTTGGCCGTGCGCAGATCAATCAGATTGCGATCCGTTCTCGAGGCCTGACGCTCGGCGTTGACGTGCGCCTGAGATCCAACCTGGCTTTAAACGTGCGAATGAACGCTTCGCAGGCCAGTCTGATCTCGTCATGGGGTACGGCTGGTTCCTCGTCTTGCGACCTACAACCGGTCGTTTATGCCCTGCTGCGTGTTCCGGACGCTTGTGACTATCTGCTGAGATTTTCCATCGCTGGCGTGGGACAAATCGCTTCCGGGGAGGAGGCTCGCCAGAAACAGACTCAGTGGCACGCCGCGCCGGTCGTGGTGGTGAGTCATGGACCTCACGAATTCCGGCTGGGTGCTGACTATCTCGAACTCATCCCCGCCAGGCGGGACATGAACAAGAACCTCGGCATCATCGCCGACAGCGTCGCGAATGCCGTGGATACCAGAGATCTCTGGGTTGCCGTTTCCGGACGACAGGCCAGCCACAGCGTTCTGAAAGAAGATTCGATTTTCGCGCAGGATACCTGGCGGATTATTCCACGGCTTACCGCATCGTTTGGACTCCGGTGGGAGTTCACTCCGCCGCCGGAACTGAATTCGATCGCCTTCCCCCTTGCCAATGTCAGTAACTCTTCATACATTTTTTCCGGTCAGACAACCATCTGGCAGCGCACCAACACGAACCTTGCTCCCCGTTTTGGTCTGGCATACCGCCCGTCCGCCCAAAGCCAGACCGTGCTGCGAGCGGGCTGGGGAATCTATTACGACTCGAGCCTCAGCATCGCGACGGATCTTGTAAACGGCGGTCCGTTCAGTCTTTCTCAGTTTTCAAGCGCGCAGCACGCTCCTTTCCCGACGCTGCTGAGCTACGGATTTCTGCCGGGCTTGCGTCTGCCCTCGGTGAAACAGTGGAGCGGTACAGTAGAACATGCCTTTGGCCGCCATCATACGGTCTCAGCCGTCTATGAGGGATCAGCCGGGCTGCAACTCCTCAGACGCGAATTCGGCGGGTTGCAAAATAGCGAGAGTCTGCAGTTGGCGCTGGCGACGAATCATGGCTTCTCTCGCTACCACGGATTCGAGCTTCAGTACCGCTTAAAGCCGTCACACGGGTTCAGCGGGCTTGCTTCGTATTCCTGGTCGCACTCGATCGACAACAGTTCCAGCGATTCTGTGCTGTATTGGGCTGCGTCGGGATTGACGGCGTCGAGCGATCGCGGTTCTTCCGACTTCGACGTGCGTCACGCTTTCAACGCCGCACTCAGTTATGAAGCTCCGCAGCGTGAAGCGAAGTCATTTCGATCGCAGCTACTGCGCGGCTGGGGATTGGACGGGATTATCCACGCGCGCACGGGATTTCCGATCACCGTGCTCGACGCGGATTATTCCATGGGGCTGAGTTTTGCCAATTTCTCGAGGCCCGATCTGGTCGGGGGCCAGCCCGTTTGGGTAACCGACCGTTCGGCCCCTGGCGGACGGCGACTGAACACCGGTGCATTTCAGCCCGCCCCGGATCTGGTCCAGGGCAACCTGGGACGCAATGCCGTCACGGGCTTCGGAATGTGTCAGATCGATCTGGCATTGCGCAGGGACTTCCCTATCGGCGAGCGGCGGTCGCTCCAGTTCCGAATCGAAGCGTTCAACGCGCTGAACCATCCGGACTATGCCGATCCTATTCGGTTTCTGTCCAGCCCTCTCTTTGGCCAATCGCCTTCCATGCTGAACATGATGCTCGGCACTGGGAGCCCCGGCAGCGGATTGACGCCCGTCTTCCAGAACGGCGGTGCCAGATCCGTGCAAGTGATGTTGCGTTTTCGATTCTGAACCCGGCCCATTCGTGTTGAGCGTCTCTCGCCGCGCAGTATCCGCGTTATAGCATCCGCCTCTCCGTGCTAGCAGCAGGCAACCCGCAGCCACAGGCTTGAAGGTGCGCACTGAATTGCTTTCTGCGCTAATCTGAGAGGGACTCCCTGGACGACAATCTTTCCCGGAAAATGACAGGCACTACCGTATCGCATTACCGCATTCTTGACAGACTTGGCAGCGGCGGCATGGGCGTCGTGTATGCGGCAGAGGACACAAAACTCAACCGGCGTGTCGCTCTGAAGTTCTTGCCCGAAGAATGGTCCCGGAATCCCGAGGCTTTGGCGCGCTTTGAGCGGGAGGCGCGGGCCGCCGCAGCACTCAGTCACCCCAACATCTGCACGATCTACGAAATCGGCGAACACCACGGGCGGCCGTATATCGCCATGGAGTTTCTGGAAGGCCAGACACTGTTCCGGCGGCTCGGCGGAAAGCTGCTGAAGACCGATGAGATGCTGGATCTGGCGATTCAACTCGCTGACGGTCTGGCCGCCGCTCACTCGAAGGGAGTGATCCACCGGGATATTAAGCCGGGCAACATTTTTCTGACAGATCAAAACCGGGCCATCATTGTCGACTTCGGCCTGGCGAAGCTGTCCGAGCCAGTGACCTTTACGCAAGCGCCGACGGCAGTGCTAACGGGTGCGCGGGGAGAAGAGTCTCTTACCAACCCCGGTTCGACTTTGGGAACGGCGGCTTACATGTCGCCGGAGCAGGCACTGGGAGAAGACGTTGACCAGCGCGGCGACGTGTTCAGCTTCGGCGCAGTCCTGTATGAAATGGCCACCGGGTATGTGGCTTTCCCGGGGAGCGCTCTAGCCGCGATTTTCGACGGCATTCTGCACAAGACTCCGGTTCCGCCGGAGCAATTGAACCCCGAGCTGCCCGTCGACATGGCGCGCATCATCACCAAAGCTCTGGAGAAAGATCGGGATCTGCGGTATCAAAGCGCATCCGAGATGCGAGCTGACCTAAAACGACTCCGGCGCGAGCTGTTGGGGCGTTCCGGCATCGCTGGCGCGCCAACTGTGGAGTTCCCGTCCCAGTTCCCGTCTGCTCCGCCGCGGGCTCTGCGTTCCCGCGCCCGCTGGGAAGGAGGAGTCTCGGTTGCCGCTGCGGCTATACTTGGTTTGGTGGCGCTGTTTTTCGTGTTCAGGTCTCCCCTCCCGCCTCCCCGCGTGGCCGGAACGGTGCAGCTAACCCGCGACGGAAAAACAAAGGTCCCCGGCACCGCGGAGCTTCCCGAGCCCATGTTGACCGATGGAACGAGGCTCTACTTCGCCGAAGGATCATTTCGGCCGACGCAGGAGCACGTTGCCGACGCCCAAGACTTCAGTTTGAGGCAAGCCTCGGTGGATGGCGGTGAGGTGATTCCCGTCCCCGTTCCATTTCGATTTGTAGGTCTTTCCGATGTCTCTCCCCAACATCCCGAACTGCTCATCGGAGGCCCTCCCTTCACGGATCTTGCCAGCGCACTGTGGGTTCTCCCGCTGCCTGGTGGTCAGCCACGACAACTGAGCGGCCTTCAGGTTACAGACGCCGCCTGGTCGCCGACCGCGGGCGAGATTGTGTACGGCCGTGGTTTCGATCTCTACCGCGCTCACGCCGATGGAAGCGAGCCGCGAAAACTGGCAACATTGAGCGGCGTGGTGGCAAGGGCACGCTGGTCGCCAGACGGCAACCTCATCCGCTTCACTGTGCTCGACCTTAAGTTGCGAACCGGGCGGCTCTGGCAAATCAATGCGGATGGAACTCATCGCCACGCGTTGCGGAGCGATGCCCTTGAGAACGACTGCTGCGGAAACTGGACTCCGGACGGTAAGTACTTCGTTTACCAATCCACGCGCAACGGGGTGGCGAGCGTTTGGGCCATTCGTGAGAAGACAGCCTTTTGGGAGAAGGTTTCTGGCGTACCGGTCCGTTTGACAGGCGGAGAGATGAACGCTTACGCGCCCGCGCCGAGCAAGGACGGCAAACGGGTATTTTTCGTCGGGGTTCTGCCGAGGGGAGAAGTGCTGCGGTGGGATGCTAAGAGCGGCCAGTTTGGTCCGTTTCTTCCGGGTCTGTCGGCAGAGAACATCAGTTTTTCGCGAGATGGCCAATCCATGGCTTATGTTTCGTATCCCGATGGGATTCTTTGGTGCACGAAAGCCGACGGCGCCGAAAGGCGTCAACTGACCTTCCCGCCAATGGCTTCCGGATTGCCGCGCTGGTCGCCTGACGGGCAGCGAATCGCCTTCAGCGCGCGCACGCCGGGCACACGGTGGAAAATCTATGCGGTGGCCGCACAAGGCGGCAGTCCGGAGCAACTAATCGCCGGCGATACCGAGGAGCTGGATCCTACCTGGTCGGCCGACGGTAGTTCGCTGGCTTTCGGTGAGGCCGCCGAATCCGCGCGCGTGTCCAAGAGCAATATGATTCATGTGCTCGATTTGAAGACCCGCCAGGTGCAAGACCTGCCGGACTCGGCGGGACTGTTCTCGCCGCGCTGGTCGCCCGACGGACGCTACATCCTGGCGATGACGGCGGATTACCAAAAACTGGAAATCTATGACCGGACAATCCGGAAGTGGGAAGACTTGATCAAGGCTCCGTCGGGGTATCCGGATTGGTCGCATGACGGCAAGTACGTGTACTTCAACGACCCGTTTGACCGCAGCCTGCCGTTCTATCGTGTGCGGGTCGACGTTCGAAAGCTGGAGCGCGTGGCCACCATCGGGGCCTACGGACAGTTGGCCGGAGGGCGGTGGGGCTGGTGGACCGGACTTGGGCCTGAGGATTCCCTGCTGGCGGCGCGCGACATCAGCGTTCAGGAGATCTACGCACTCGACTGGGAAGCGCCATAGCGCTGTTGCCGGTGTTATCGAACGTGTGGGTGGAGCAGCCGCTGCGCTTCCTGACGCGAGCCTGCAAAATCCGGAGCCGCGGCAGCTATCCGGTACTGGGCAATCGCGTCAGCGCGCCGCCCCATCAGATCAAGGGTCTTGCCGAGCTCGAGGTGGGCCAGGGTCGCCGCATTTACGGATATCGTGGGCTGAGCCAGGGCACGCCGGAACCAGTCCGAAGACGCGGATAAGTCATTCCTGGCGCGGAACGCAACACCCAGGCGGTTATACAATGCTGCGCGCTCCAGCTTTTGATAATTGGGCTGCAGAGCTTCATGCTTGCGCAGAATGTCCTGATAGGTGCTGATGGCCTGATCCGGATTTTTCATGAGCAGCGCCATTCCTGCCATGTCGAGTTGCAGCAGGTAATTCCGGGGGTATTTCTTGAGCAGTTCGGCGAGATAACTGTACGCTCGCTGGTAATCGTGCTCCCTGGTGTGGATCAGAACCAGAATCACCCGCGCGTCATCCGCCGCCAGTTGTCCCTGCCGCGCAGCCATCTCAAGTTCCTGTTTGCCGCGCTCCTGGCTGCCCCGGTAGCCCATCAGCAGCGCCAGCCACCTCACACTCCAGCCCAGGCTTCCCGCGACGTAGGTGTACACTCCGATCGCCAGCCGCGCGTCATAGAACTGCGGATCGCGAGACAGATCCCGGTTGTAGCCGTACGCCCGTGTTCCGTAGCGGAACGCCGCCCACCAATTCCGTTTCAACGACACTTCGAAGCTGGCAAGGTTTTGGTAAGTGAGCCCCAGCAGAAACAGGCTGGTCTTATCGTCCGCGGTGCGGCTAAGCCGGCGCTTGGCTCGGGTGATGGCTTCCTCGCTCAGTTGACGGAAACGCGCTTCCATCACCGGGTCCACATTCCCCAGAGGTCGCGCCTTCTCCGCGAAGAAATCCGACGCGGCGAAGCGGTCGATGCTCAACTCCTGCTTCTCGCTCAGTTCCCGGCGCCACAGCGTCGTGGCGAGGTAGGCGTAGCCGGCCGGATCGTCCGGCGAGTCCGCGATCATGCGTTCGAAGTTGGCGGCGGCGCGCTCGTGATCGAGATTATAAATGTCGCGCAAACCCTCGTGAATGCGCGCCAGTTGTTCGGGTGGGAACAGGTCACCTGCGACAGCCGGCAGCGGTTGAAGGGCGGCCAGTAGGAGAAGCGCCCGGCAGCGTCGAATGGGCAAGCGTTGACTCAATCGCATGGCAGCGTGATGGTCACCCTCGTTCCGCGGTTGCCACCAACCGGGCTCTCCACACCGATAATGCCGCGCATCTCGTCTACGTTCTTGCGCACAATGGCGAGACCCAGGCCGGTCCCCTTGTGCCGAGTGGTGAAGAAAGGCTGGAACATGCGCGCGCGAATTTCAGGCGTTATCCCGGATCCCTGGTCAGTCACCGCTATGGCGATCCTGCCGCCAGTCGCCGAGGCCTCGAGTTTCACGGCCGAACCGGCAGGCGAGGCCTGGATCGCGTTCAACAGCAGGTTCAGAACCACTTGCTGGAGCGCCTCGGCATTGGCTTTCCGGAGTTTCAGTTGCGGCTCGATCGAGTGCTCGATCCGAATTTCCGCGTTGGTGTATTCGCACGCCAGCACTTCGGCCGTCCGCTCCAACAATTCTGAAAGGTGGACCTCGTCTTCCTTCCGGGACACGGGCCGCGAGAAGCTCAACAACTGTTGAACGGTACGATTCAGACGGTCCACTTCCCCCAGAATGAAGCCGAGGTCGCGAGAGTGGCGGCTCTCCACTTCCGGATCCTCGCGCATCAATTGCGTAAGGGTCTTGATGGAACTGAGAGGATTCCTTACCTCGTGCGCCATGGTGGCAGCGGCCCGGCCCAGCGTGGCCAGATGCTCCTGGTGCGCGAGCCTCCGCTCGAGCCCGATCTTTTCCTCGATCACCCGTCCGGTCTCCAGCGAATGTGAGATCTGACCGCTCAAGCCGGCGAGGATGGACTCATCCAAGTCCAGAAAAAGGCGGGGTGAGGTGTCCAGCAGAAGTAGCCCGTTCAACCGGTCTTCATACCAGAGCGCAAACACGTAGCTGAAGCCGTTGGCGGAAAGCTGCCTGCGGATTTCCGGATGACCGGCGCCAGTAGTGCTCACCATCCCAGCACGCTGTGCGCGAGCGATCTCGAACAACTGCTGGTGCCACGCGCAGCGACCCGCCTGGTCGCCGTTCTGCGGGCCGCAGTAGCCGATCAGCGGCACGGCGCCCCCTGTCACTAACAGCGTCCTGTGCAGTCCGAAAGTGCGGCCCACCTCATCGGCCAGGAACTGCACGCGGGTGGGCATGTCCAGGATGCGCGCCGCCTCCTCGATCAACCGCTTGCTGAACGCCGCGTAGACTGTGGTGCGCTGCGTCAGGAAGCGGTTCATCCAGCCATAGAGCGGCAGCCAGACCATGGCCGCGGCGAATATCAGCGCCAACTCCACGAGCGCGCCGAAGGCCTCGAACTCCTCCTGCACAAGGCTTGCCAGCCCTCTGACGAGCAAGAGGTAAACCCCGAACACGAAACCCATCTTCAGCGCGAAGATGAGGCGCGGTCGGATAAGGAGGCCGAACAGATTATAGCGATAGATCCACCAGGTGACAGTCAGCGGCGGCGCAAGGCAAACGGCAGCCACGCCGGCCGAGTCCGGGCGGAAGGCAGCACCTGCGGCCGGCACGGCGACAAGCGCGCTAGCAAATGCCGCCAGGAAACTCCGCATGAACGCGGGCGTGCCACCGCGCCAGGCGGACCAGGCGCAAAGCGCGGCGGAGGCGATGAACGCCACCACGAGCCACAACCCGTAGAGTTTCAATCGTTCGGATTCGAGGGCCCACCAGGCCCACGGAACCGCGATATACACAGCCGCTATCCCCGGTACTCGCACGCGAGACCAAAGCGTCACAAGATGCAGCACGAGCGTTGGGATCACTGCCAGTGCGGCGATCCCCACTTGATCCAAGCCGCTCACCAGCAGGGTGCTTGTGCGGCCAGCGGCGACGCCGTAGAAGGTGGCGATGGCGCTGGATGCTTGCCACGCGCCGGCCGCCAGAATCGCGACGAGCGCCAGGCGGTCAGGCTGCGTCGCAGACCGTTTCCGCGCGAACAGCACCGCCAAAAAGATATTCAGGGCGGCTCCGAGCACGAATGCCATTAGCCGGATTGTGGAGGCCAGTAGCATTGGATAAGCTGCGCCGCTGAGCGCGCCTCACGTCCTCGAGATTCCCAGCTGCCGGATCTTCTCCTGAAGACTTTGCCGTTCCAGACCGATGGTGGCCGCGGTACGAGTCACGTTTCCGCCATGCTCCTGCAGTTTGCAGGTCAGGTAGGCAACCTCAAAGCGGCGACGGGCCTCGCGGTAATCCTTGGTTTCCAATATGTCCTTTGGGCAGCGTGATCCCTCCGCTTCCGGCTCGATCGCAGCCTCAATATCCTGTCGCGTGACGGTTTCTCCCCGCGCCAGGACAAAGATCTTTTCCACGTTATTACGGAGCTGGCGCACATTTCCGGGCCAGGGTGCTTCTCCGAGCCGCAGAATGGCGTCGGAGGTGAGTTCCGGACCCTTGCGCTTGTATTTGCCGCGAAGTTCTTCCCAGAAGCGTTCAATCAGCAACGGGACGTCATCGCGTCGCTGCCGTAGTGGTGGCAGGCACAGGGTGACACCCGCCAATCGGAAGTATAAGTCCTGACGGAAACGTCCCTCACGGATGGCGGCCGGAAGGTCCTGGTTCGTGGCGGCCAGGATGCGGACGTTAACCTGGCGCACCGTGCCGCCGCCGAGGCGCTCCACCGTTCCGGACTCGGCTACGCGCAGAATCTTCGCCTGGGTAGCCGGGGCCATGTCCCCGATCTCATCGAGAAACAGCGTGCCGCCATGCGCCAATTCGAACTTGCCGGCCCGTGCAGCCGTCGCGCCGGTGAAGGCGCCCCGCTCGTAGCCGAAGAGTTCGCTCTCCACCAATGTCTCCGGCAGCGCCGCACAGTTCAACACGACCAGGCGCTGATGGACGCGCGAGCTGCGTGCGTGAATTTCCTGGGCTAGCAGGTCCTTGCCGGTCCCGCTCTCACCGAGCAGCAGTACAGGCAGATCGGCATGCGCGACGCGGTCAGCGGTGATAAAGAGCTCGCGCATTACCGCCGACGCTCCGATCATGCGCCCGAACCGCCCTTCGGCAGCCAGCCGTTCCCGCAGGTCCCGTACTTCGCTGCGCAGTTGTTGCCGTTCCACGGCGCGCTCGACAAGGAGTCGCAATTCGTCGAGATCATACGGCTTGGCCAGGTAGTCATAGGCGCCGGCCTTCATGGCTTCCACCGCCACCCGTTCGGAGCCGTGAGCGGTAATCATAATGATGGCTGGCGCCTCCGGGACACCCGCCGTGTCGCGTAGCAAGCTCAGGCCGTCTTCTCCGGGAAGGCTGTAGTCCAGCAGGACAACCTCAGGGCAATCCTGATCCAGACGTTCACGCGCTTCGGCGACGGTGCCGGCTTCAAGCACGTGGTAACCGCCCTCAAACGCCCGGCGCAGGGCGTAGCGGGCCGATAATTCGTCGTCCACAATCAACAACTTGGTTTGCATTGCCGACCCGATTATCTCAAACGGCGGGGCAGCAACCCAACGGTGGGATGAAGTCATGTCCGTGACCTGGTTGAACCTTACCCAGCTCCTTCATCAAATTCGCTCGGCGCGATAGAGTTGGACCGTTTGACGCGCCACCACCGCCACCAACACTGTGAACATGGAAGCCGCCGCCACAGTTCCCGCGACATCGAAAAACAGCCAGTACCGCCCGAATACGCGCACAACCGGGCGCGCGTACGCATAACAGTTGCCGACGATCAGCAGAATGCGAAGCTCCGTTGGGCCGAACTGCCAAATCGATAGTTGGAAACGGCCATCCGTATAGGTCGCCAAATAGGTATGAATCGCAAGCAGCAGGAAGGCCACCAGCAGGCTCACAGCGACTCGTTCGCTCATCAGGCCGGAAGTCGCCAGCCCGCCAATCAGGAAAACAGCGCCGAACGCATCCACCATGTGGTCGACGTAGAAACCATAACGTGGCCGCAGCGTTCCGCGCACGCGCGCCAAAGTGCCGTCAAGACTGTCGCCGAACCAGTTGACTGCGAGCCATAGGTTCACCAGCGGCAGCGAGGGCGCCCACCAGCGGGCGCCGGCATAGCAGAGCCCCGCCAGAGCCGTCGCCGCGAACCCCAACAGCGTGAGGTGATCCGGGTGGATCCACCGCGGCATCCGGCAGGCAAGCCAGCGCAGCGCTTTTCGTTCCGGGAGCGCCAGAAGACTCTCTTGACGACGCACCGCATCTTGAAAAGTAGTCATGTTATTTGCCCCGTTCATCGAAACGAAAAACCAAACTGAGCTTGCGGGGAGTGTTGTGCCCCCGACCAGATGTAATCGCGGAATTCCAGCCGGACGCCGACATGTCTAGCCATCCACCAGGTCACTCCGCCGCCGACGTTGTAGAGATTCTCGTGCCCGCCGCGGAACGCGAGTGAATATCCTCCGGTAACGAAGGGCGAGAGCTTGGCATGCCGGCTACGGTTGAAATGATACGACCCGTTCACCGAAAGAAGGCCGATGCCGTAAGTGAAGCCTTCGGACGGGTACAGGTAGCCGACTTCTGCCCCCGCACCGAGGCCCTTATACAGGAAGCCCTCTCCGCCTGCTCCAATTTGTTGCAGCGTGCCCCCGCCGGGCGCGCGCCCCGGACCGTAGAAGACATAACCCTGCCCTTTGTACGGCTGCTCTGACTCGCCGGGCGTTGCCACGACAGGGATCAGCGCCAGCAAAAGTGTTCCGAAATTTCTTGTGCACATCGTATTCCTCTATTGCCCGTGATTCGTTCTCGGGCTGCATTGGGGCAAGAGCATTCCGAGTACCGGGCGTCCCCAGCTTGCATGTCACTGAGGAATTGAGAATTCGGGACCGTCGCTCCGCGCCGTGGCTGTGATGGGCTGCCAGCAAGAGCCGACAGTGCCAGGAGAAGCTGGCAGTCGCGGACCGGCCGTCACCTGTTCCTTCCAGTTGTCAGCTCCGCATTGCGGCTGCGGCCGCGTCCAAAATAGCACCCGAGCCTGCTTCCCATTTCAGAGCAATCACTTGCAGTGACGCGCCCGCGCGGCCCCCGTTCTGCTTCCTCCGTGTGGCGAGGAGACTTGATATGACTGGCAAATTCATCAGGCGCACGCTGCGAAACGTGATTTTTCCGAAGCAGCCGTACTTCGCGCATCTGGCGATTACACACCGCTGCAATCTGAAATGTCGCTTCTGCCACGTGACCGAGACCCGGTTTGCCGAGCTGGATACCGCATCCACCAAGCGTGTGATCGACGTGCTCGACCGCATGGGAGTGGCGGTCATCAGCATTAGTGGGGGCGGCGAGCCGCTGTTGCGCCCGGACTTCGACGAGATCATCAACTACGCGGCTTCGAAAGGCCTTTATGTGAAGCTCACGTCAAACGGAACCATGCCTCGTGCAAAGTATGAGCGGCTGCTGAAGAGTGGCGTGGAGGAGATCGGCATTTCTCTCGACGGCGTTCGTGGCAGCGATCTGCCTTTCAGTCATGTCGGAGCGCCCATCCTCTCCGCACTCGGCTATCTGAACGACAATCTGCCTCCGGGAAAAAAGCTCACCATCAACGTGACCGTCTCGGAATCGAATCGCGACCAGGTGCAGGAGATTCTCGATTACTGCGCCGCACACTACCCCCGAGTGCGCGTGTGGCTGAACCCCGTGGTGGTGGGCGAGGGTGCGCTTAGGACCAGCAGGGTGATCAAGACCAAGCCCGGCTACCTGCGCGACTGTCATTCCGCCACGCTGTTATCCGCAGCGTTTTATGCGGACGCTGCGGATCGGCAATATCGGCGAGAGAAGTTCGACTGGGGCTGCCTGGCAGGCGAACAATTCTTCGACGTGAAGCCGAATGGTGACTTCTGGCTCTGTCAGGATAAGCCGAGTCCGGTCAAGCTGAATGTGCTCGAGCCCGACTTCGGCGAAAAGCGGAAGTACCTGAACAAGAACGCGCGCCGGGACTGTTCAGGATGTGTCTATTCCTGTTATTACGTGGTCCAGAACAGCTTTTATCCACGCAACTGGCGGGATGTCGCGCTCCTATGGTGGCAAATGCGCACCGAGCCCGGCAGTGTGGAGCGCCGGGCTGCTGACCGGTTCGGATGGCTCGGGGGATTGTTCTCACTCCTGTTCCCGCGCGCGGCACGGCGGGCTGTGGCGAGCCTGGCCATGCTCCCACTTTTCATACTGTCGTTCGTCGCCGGTCTGCATGCCGCAACGCCACCGCCGGAGTTGGCTCCCTCGGTGGTCCTCGACCGCATGGAGCAGGCCGGCCGGTGGCAGCAGGCGAATCTGGAAAACTGGACCAGCATACGCATCTACAGCGCAAGCAACGGCCGGCTCCACAAATGGGCGAAGGTAAAGATCCGCCTGGACTATGCTGCTCCGGGCCAGAAGACTTTTTGCATTCTCGAATCCACTGGCTCACGGTTCATTGCGAAACGCGTCATCTATCCGATCCTCGAAGCCGAGTGTCAGAGTGCCATGCCGCAAAACCGCGTCCTCACTGACATTAACCGGAAGAACTATGCATTCCAATTGATCGAGTTCGACGCGACGGAAAATGCGTATGTCTTCGGAGCGGTTCCGCACTTCCCGGAGCGTTATCAGTTTCGCGGCCGAATCTGGGTTGACGCCGAAACCTTCGGCATAAAGCGCTCGCGGGGTGTTCCCGCGGTCTCACCGTCGCTCTGGGTGAAAAGGACCGAGTTTACTCACGAATACGGGAGGTTCAGCGGTTTCTGGCTGCCGGTGCACCATTGCAGCCAAGCGGAACTTCGCCTCTTCGGACGCTCCACATTGGAAATCGACTACGGAGAATACCGCTGGTCCGGGGACGCCTGGCCCGCCACTGAACCACCAAGGGGTCTTTGTCCTATCGATGCCGAATCCGAACGGCAATGGTCGATTCGGCTGGTTCCGTTTCGACCGCCCCGCTAGTGCCAGTAAGCTGTCACGGCGATTTCGAAAGCGACGCGAACGGCAGGCAAGGCATGCCTCGCCTGCCGTTCGCTAGGTGTCAGGTGTCAGGCTTCGGCGGAGACCTGAAGGGTCAATGGCCCGGCTTGGCGAAACAGTAAAGTGCGGCGCGCGTGCGCACGTACAGCCGGCCGTCGAGAATTGCGGGCGTGGCGAAGGCGTCTTCGTCGAGATTGTTGATGGCGAGAATTTCCCAATCGGGCGCCGCGCGCAGCACCACGACTTTCCCGTCTTCGCCCACCACAAAGATTTTGCCGTCGGCGGCGACGGGCGACGACCAGTAGCGGCCGAGTGCGCCGGTGAGACGCGCCTGCTTGTGCACCTCGCCATTCTCCGGGTTCAGGCTAGTGAAAATTCCATCGCGGATCAGATAAATCACTCCCTGGTACAAGAGCGGTGATGGGGTGTTCGGCAGCGCTTTGCGGTATCTCCAGAGTACGTGGCTATTGGTAATGTCGCCGCGGCCGCCGGCGCGAATCGCGACCAGACAGTTCTCCGCGGAGCTGCGTACCTGGTAGAACTGCCACTCGCGCTCGTCGATGTATCCATCGTGATTCAGATCGGTTTCGGTAAACCAGTCAGACGCTTTGTGCGGCGGCGCCTCGCCCGGCGACAGCTTGCCGTCGTGATCCTTGTCATAGTCGGCGAGAATCCTGGCAAAGTCCGGGACTTTGCGGCGTTGTTCGGGATCGCCACCGACTTCCCAGCCGTTGACAAAGATGCGATCGCGATCGATGAGGGGCACGGACTTGAGCTGCCAGGCCATGCCGCCTACCCACCACAATTTTTCACCCGTCTCGATGGCGTACGAGGCGACTTCGAACGAGCCGGGAACGATCAGCTCCGCGAGTCCCTCCGCCGGCCGGTAAACCGACGGGGTAGCATAACCGCGCGTGCATTCCGGCCGCATGGTCTTCCACAGCACGCGCCCGTTTTGGGCGTCTACGGCGAGCAGGTACGAACCGGTGTCCTGATCGCAGATCAGCACGAGCTTTCCATCGGCCAGGATCGGCGACGAGCCGTGACCGTTGGCGTTGTTGAAGGGCCCCAGAGGCAAACGCCAGCGCTCGTTGCCATCCGGACCGTAAGAAAGGAAACCGAAGTCGCCAAAGAAAACGTAGACGTTGGCTCCGTCGGTGACGGGTGAAGGCGATGCCGGTCCGTTGGTCTGCTGGAAAACTTCCTCGCGCTCGCGCGGCGCTGCACGCCGCCACAGCACCTTGCCCGTGGCGCGGTCGAGGCAGATCGTGAGCAAAGTCTTACCCTCAAACGCGGTAACAAAGATATGGTCGGCGGTGAAGACCGGAGAAGAGTGACCCAACGGCAGGGCTGTCCGCCAGACCATATTGTGTTGCATGTCGAAGTGCTCCGGGAGATCTCTGGAGGGAGATACGCCCGCGCCGTTCGGCCCGCGAAATTGCGTCCAATCAGCCCCTGCAAGCACGATCTGAATCAGCAGCCAGGTAAACCAACGCACAGCGATAAGTCTACACTGGTCGCCGCGCGGGGTGGGGCCGGCAATATAGGGCGGCGGTCAACAGCTCCGCCGACGAAAACCACGGCTGATGCCGATCTCAGCCTAAAGATCTCCCGAACCAAATAAGCTCGCAATCTCTCGGTTGCCCGATTCGCCGGCGAGCCTGTGAAACGGCGTTCCTTTTGTATCGTTCGCTTGACGAAGTGAAGGAAAACGCTGCAGGAATCGCGCAACCCACCGAGTGTCTCCTAGCTGAATGGCGTAGGCAACGTCGTCAAGCTCACTCGCCAGGTGTCCACCCATCTCGCGAAGATACTCAATCGCCCAACCTGCCGGCGTGGCGCAGAACTGACTATCCGTGCTGTTAATGTCGGCGCCTCGGTCAACCAGCAGTTGCACAATCGGCCGATGGCCGTTCAGAGCTGCATAGTGGAGCGGCGTGGCACCTGACTCGTCTCTTTGATTGGCGAGCCTCTCATTGGATTGAAGGATGACCCTGACGTGTTCCAGGTCGCCCTGCTTTGCGGCCTCGATCAGGTCACCCAAGTCGCTCATCGAATTCTTATTTCCGGATTTTACCCAAACGGGACTTGAACTACAGATGTCGCTACAGATCTTCGAGCCGCATCTTCCTGTCGGCATTCTTCCACGCGGCGTGAAAATCGGCTTCGGCGCGCTTGGCTTCGGCGTTCTTGCCCTCGCTTTTCAGGCTCTGCGCTAATCCGAACAGCGCGCGGCCGCTATTGGGATGGCGGACCAGTTCTTCGCGGAAGACCTTCTCGGCTTCGTCGTAATGGCTCGCCGTCATCAAGGCGCGGCCGAGCGATTCGCGGGCGGGAATGTACCAGTCGGGTGGCTCATCGTAGCGCAGGGAATCCTCAATCGTGGCAGCCTGGCGGAAGTGTTCGACCGCGGCCGGGATGGAGACACGCGCCAGCGAAATATGGCCTTCGAGCAGGTGCGCCGCCAGGCTCAACAAGTCGCGGGAGCTGTTGAACCCCAGCGTGGCATTTTCCGGCAGCTTGTTGGCGGCGTCGAACAGTTTTTGCCGCTCGGATTCCGCTTCGGCGACCTTGTTCTGGGCGGCGTACGCCATGCCCCGCGAGAAATGCCAGAGCGCGTGCGTGTTCGCCGCCGCGGCCTCCGGCTCGGGGTATTTCAGCACTTCTTCCCAGCGATGGAATTTCACCAGGATGAGCATCTCAGTGGGCAGAAAGGCCTCCACCATGGGAATCTCTTTCACCAGCGGCGCGGTGTGTTCCACAAGCTGTGCCGCGGCTTTGTTGGCGTCGGTAAAGCGGCCTTCCATCGCGGCGGCGACGGCCAGGAAGTGGAGATTGTGGCTGTAGTACATGGCCGGATACATTCCGGTCACGTTGAATTTCCGGATGTACTGGCGATCGACCTCGGCGGCCTGCTCGTTATTGCGTGCCGCTTCGTGGTAGTCACCGGTCCGTATATAGATGTGCGCGGGCATATGCACCAGGTGGCCCGCCGCGGGCGCAAGTTTCGCCAGACGATTGGCGCTGTCTAATGCCAGCTCGGGATGAGGCGACGCCTCCACCGCGTGAATCAGGAAATGATTCGCTCCGGTGTGATTGGGATTGCTCTTGAGCACCGACTGCAGCGTGGCGATGATCTCTTCGGTGTCCGGGCCCGGCTTCCCATCCGCCGACCAGAGCTGCCACGGGTTGAGGTCCATGGCACTTTCGGCGTACAGCGTGGCGGCATCCAGATCGTCGGGATATTTTTTGCTCAGCTTGCCCATGGCCTGCTTGTAGAAAATGGCAAGCTGTTTCAGATCGGGCTTGGGTTCGTTGGAGTAACGGGTGGCGAGCGCTTCCAGATAGCCCATCTCTTCCGGCGATGCGTTGGAGGCCAGCGCGAGCCCATGCTGGACGGCTTCCCACGCCATCTTCTCGCGATTCAGGTCGGGTTCGGGATCGTTGTAATTCGGCCCCACCGCCAGCGCGATGCCCCAATAGGCCATGGCGCATTGCGGATCGATCTCCGTGGCGCGCTGGAACGAGCGAACCGCCTCTTCGTGATTGAAGCCGTAGATCAGAGCCAGGCCCTGATCGAAGAAGCGCTGGGCATCTGGGTTTTTTGTGGCAACCGAATGATGGACGTCGCCCAAGCCGGGCATGAGAACGGCGGTGCGCTCAGAAGCGGGCGGGTGGGTATGCTGGGCGAAGGCCAACATCGAAACCAACGTCAGCGAAACGACTCGGAAGTTCATAGTCAGGATTGTAACCGGGGAACTTTGTTCGCGGGAAGACCCGTGGCTTTCGTTCATGAGTGGCAAAAGGTCGCAGGTTTTCGACAAAGCCAGGCGTGAGCCTGCGCTACATTTTCTTTTTTGCATTCCGAATCTCCTCCAGCCTCTCGGCGATGCGCTTCTCGAGGCCGCGATCGGCCGGGAAATAGTAGCGCCGGCCGGCCAGTGAGGGCGGCAGGCATTCCATATCGGTGAGGGCATCGTCGAATTTGTGCGCGTGCTGGTAACCGGCGCTGTAGCCGAACTGCTTCATCAGCGCGGTGGGCGCATTGCGCAGGTGCAGGGGAACGGGCTCGGCCGTTGTGGTGGCCACATCGGCCATGGCCACACCCAGCGCTTTGTATGACGCATCCGACTTCGGCGCGACGGCCAGGTAAATCGCCGCCTGCGCCAGCGCCAGGTCGCCCTCCGGAATGCCGAGGAAATGCACGGCCTGCTGGGCCGCGATGGTTTGCTCGAGCGCGCGCGGATCGGCGAGACCGATGTCCTCAATGGCCATGCGCACCAGGCGGCGCGCGATGTACATCCGGTCCTCGCCCGCTTCGAGCATGCGCGCCAGCCAATAAAGCGCGGCATCGGCATCGCTCGAACGCACGGATTTGTGCAGCGCCGAGATCAGGTTGAAGTGCTCTTCGCCGGATTTGTCGTAGAGGAGCACCTTGCGCTGCATGGCATCTTCCACCGCCTGCCGCGAAAGCTGCTTGCCGGGCGAGGCCGCCACCGCGGCTTCCAGCGTGTTGTGAGCCGCGCGCGCATCACCACCGGCCATCACGGCGATCTGTTCCAGCAGGTCGTCGGACGCGTCGATTTCCAGATCTCCCAGGCCACGATCTTTGTCAGCGAGCGCGCGCTTTAATAACCCGACAATTTCTTCCGTCGCCAGCGGGCGCAGTGCGTAAACCTTCGATCGGGAGAGCAGGGCCGAGATCACCTCGAACGAGGGATTTTCCGTAGTCGCGCCGATCAGGATGATGTCGCCGCGCTCGACGTAAGGAAGGAAAGCGTCCTGCTGTGCCTTGTTGAACCGGTGGATTTCGTCGATGAACACGATGGTGCGGCGGCCCATGGCGCGCAGGCGCTCGGCATCCACCATCATGGCTTTGATTTCTTTGATGCCACTAAGAACTGCGCTATAGGCCATGAACTCGCATTGCGCCAGGCGCGCCATGAGCCGTGCGAGCGTGGTCTTCCCTACCCCGGGCGGCCCCCAGAGAATCAGAGAGCTCAGCGCGTCGCGCTCGATCTGCGCACGCAGCGGCTTGCCCGCCCCCAGGATGTGCTCCTGGCCGGCGTATTCCTCCAGCGTTTCGGGCCGCATGCGGTCGGCGAGCGGGCGCCGCTTATCCATTCGCGCGGCTTCTGGCAGCGAAGTATCGAAAAGGCTCATGGGGTGAGCGATCTCTGCCGGCGCGCTTCATAAAGGATTACCGAAGCCGCCATGGCAGCGTTCAACGACTCCACACCAACCGTGGGAATCGCAAGGTCAGTCGCCCCTCCATGCAGACTCTCGCTTACACCCCGTCCTTCGCTGCCGATAATGACCGCGCACTTGCGCGTGAGATCAGCATCCGGCAGTGACTTGACGTGGTTCCTCCCGGAGCACGGCACCCCGGCGTAGGCATCCAGCTTATTCTGTTTGAACGCCGCGAGCGCCAGTTCCGCATCGATGGAGTGCACGAACGGCATGCGGAACAAAGATCCGGCCGATGCACGCAGCGTTTTGGGATTGAACGGGCTGGCGGTTCCTTTCAGAAACATCACGCCCGTCGCGCCGAATGCCTCGGCGGCGCGCACCATGGTTCCGGCGTTGCCTGGATCCTGCACGCCGTCCAGCGCCAGCACCAGGCTGGCGCCGCGGAACAACTGCTCGATCGCCCATGACGGCGGCAAAACCAGCGCGATCACGCCCTGGCTTGTTTCCGTCCCGGCCAGGCTCTGGAAGAGCGCGTCCGGCAACACCGCGATGCGAATGCCCTGCAAACGGCGCACGTGTTTTTCTACGGCAGACTGAACCGAATGCGCCGCCAGGACCGTTTTCACTGCGCAATCGCTGCGCAACGCCTCTTCGAGAAGATGGAAACTCTCGGCCACGCACAGGCCGTCTTCGGTGAGGCTGCCGCGCGCGATGGCCCGGCGTACCGCCTTGACCAGCGGGTTGGCGGCGCTGGAGATCTGCTCGGGCTTCGCCATGAGCTCCTTTACAATGTTGAAATCAGAATAGCGCAGATGAAGTGGGCGGTCGCGATCGCGGTAACGTTGGCTGTAGCCGGGCTGATCGTAGCCGTGTCGCAAATTTCAACGGAGATCGCGCGTCAATCCACGGTGGATGAAGCGCAGCCGGCCGATGTCATTCTCGTGCTGGGCGCCGCCGAATACCGTGGCAAGCCCTCGCCTGTTCTGCGGGCACGGCTTGACCATGCGCTCTCACTGTACAAGAAAGGACTGGCGCCGCGGATTCTGACCACAGGCGGGGCAGGCGGCGATCCCGTCTACACCGAGGGTGCAGTGGGTCGATCTTACCTGGTGAGCCAAGGCGTTCCATCGGAAGCGATTGTGGTGGAGCCAGAAGGCGAGAGCACGGTGTATTCGACGGCCGCCGCCGCCGAGATCATGCGGCGCATGGAACTGAAATCCTGCATTGTGGTGAGTGACGGCTACCATATTTTTCGCGTGAAGAAGATGCTCGAATTTCGCGGCCTGACGGTATACGGCTCGCCGCGCTCACTCAATGCGCCGAACGACTGGCGCGAGCGCTGGCTCTACGTGCGGCAGGCGGTGGGGTATCTGCTGTGGAAGGTGGGAGTGACGGTGTGACTAACGCGCTATTCAGCCAGTCCTCCAACGGTACGGCGGCCGGATGTCTGATTCCGCCCGACTCGTGATTTAGTGGGCCTGGCTCGAGTTACTGCTTGTTGGTCACGCTGAGGCGCCAGCCCCCTTTTCGGATAACGGGTCTCGTTCCGACGGTCGCGGGCTTCTGCGATGCAGTGCCGCAGCGTCGATTCGTCGAGTAATGACGTTTTGCCAGACACCGATAAGACCCAGCAGCACGGATCCGATTACAAACTGGGGGGCATAGGCCGATATGGTGGCTGTTGGCTCCCTCCAAAAGGCCGCCAGTAGCGACAGCTCAGACATTGTATATATCAGGAGAACAGCTGAAGCGCGAAACGCGACGTGTTGGCGGGCGCGGGAGGGCACATCCTTGGCAACGAGCGCCTCCTGTACATAGTCGGTAAGATCGTCCAGATATACCGCCTTTCCGCGTTTCGCGGGACCTTCACTCCCGGCTCGCCAGCAGAAGTAGTCCACGACCTGATACACTCCGTACCGATTGACGGCGTAACAGGCGTTCCCGACCGCGACCGCAATTACCCCAGTTATCGCGAGATGAGGCCACTCCGGCTTGAGGCCGAGACCGGCAAACCATAAGGGATGCGTCACAGCCGCGAAACCAATAATGAGGGCGCCGGGGAGGAGGTGCCGGAACAATGTGCCGAGGTTATCGGCAATCTCTCCGACGAGTCCTCCTTTCTGCTCTTCTGATTCACGTGCCATGTCTGCTCGCTCCTTTCATTGAGGTTTACCTCGCCACCGTTCTGGTTTGGCAGCTGCGCGGAAATTTGCACCCCCTGCGTCGGCGGCGATTGACATGCGGTAACAACCGTACGACATACCACACCGCAGGCCAGCATACACACGACAGCATTGCACATTTGAAGGTAAGCAAAGTGAGCCCATGCGCCCACACGCCCGCCGTGATACGCTCCTTCCATGCGCACCTCCGCGATCCTGATTGCTATGATCCTCGCCGCGCTCGGGGCCCTGCCCCTCGCGGCCGCCGAACTTACGGTCCCCAGCACGGCCGCCCAGCCGCCCCGCAAAGTGATCGTCGGCACGTCGATGCAGGCCTTCTGGGGCGAATATCCGGGTCTGCAGAAACGGCTGGAACAACTGGCCGGGCTGGTTGACCAGATGGCCGAAGAGTCTCAGAAGAAGTATGGCCGCGGCCTGGACCTCGCGATCCTGCCGGAGACAGCGGTGACCGGGGAGACTTCGAACAACGTGATGGCAGACGCCGTCCCGCTCAAAGGCATTCTCGAAGACACATTCGCCAAGAAAGCGCGCCAGCACCACTGCTACATCGTGGTTCCCACGTACCTGTTGGAGGACAAGGAAAAGAAGCTGTGCTCGAACGCTGCCATTCTCATGGGCCGCAACGGGGAGGTGGTGGGCATCTACCGCAAAGTCCACCTGGCGGTGCACACGGCCAGCGACTCGCTCGAAGGGGGCACGACTCCCGGCAAGGAATCGTCCGTTTTTCAATGCGACTTCGGCAGGCTCGGCATCCAGATCTGTTACGACATCGAGTGGGATTATGGATGGTCGGAGCTGGCGCGCCAGGGCGCGGACCTGGTGGCCTGGCCGACGCAATCCCCGCAGACCACTCACCCGGCGGCGCGCGCGTTCGCGCACCGCTACTACATCGTCTCCAGCACGTGGCGCAATAACGCGTCCTTCTTCGAACCGACCGGAAAAATCATGGCGCAAATCCGAGAGCCCGCCCACGTACTGGTCGAGCAACTGGATCTCAGCTATGCCATTCTTCCGTGGAGCCCGCAGCTTCACAATGGCGCGGCACTCAAGGAGAAATACGGCGACAAAGTCGGGTTTCGTTATTACGAGGACGAAGACCGCGGGATGTTCTGGTCCAACGATCCGCAGGTGCCAATTTCCGAGATGATGCGTTCTCTGGGCCTGGGCGAGACCGGCCAGGAATTCCGGCGCATCCGGCAGCTCTACCGGAAGGCGGGAGTTCCCGAGTAGCCATGCATTGGATCGCGGTGTGCCTTTTGGGAGTTGGCTTCGTTTCGGCGGCTGCCGCACAAACCGCCGCATTCACCTGCCCGGCAACCATCACCGTCTCGGAAACGGCAGCGCCTCTCGAAGGCTGGGCTCCTGAAGCCGCATCATCCACGCACCGGCTCAAAATGCCGAAAGTTTATAACGGAAAACCCGGCGGCGAAGAGTACGACCTAAAACCTGACGGCCAGAAAATCGTCGGCAAGAAAACAGTTTTTCTCTGGAAGCTGAGCGACTACCGCGATCTGAACCTGTTCGTGCGGTGCGTTTATCACGGTACGTCCGCAACCGTCACCGCCGATATTCCCGCGAACTTGAGCACGTGCACCGCAACGCTGGAGCTGACTCCCAAAGGTGAGGTTGTCGGCCGCTCGGAGATGGCCTGCAGGTAAGAAGGCCGGGCGTGCCCGGCCACTACGCCGGCAGATCCAGGTCGAACCCGTGCTGCTTACGGTGGTGCGTGCTGTCGAACGCTTTGCTGCTCTTGAACAGCTCGTGGCGGCCGTCGGTGGCTTCCTCTTTGGTGCGAGCCAGCAGCGCACTCTTTTCCGCGGCGGTCATTGGCTTGAAATTGCGCGCGATGGCGACATTTTGTTTGAGCTGCTCCATGGACGTCACGCCCATCACCTGCGTGGAAACCGGCAGGCTCAGGCAGAAGCGGTAGCACTCCTCGACGGTCAGTCCCGCCTTACTCGGCAGGCGGCCTTCCGGATATCCGCCCGCCAGGCCTTTCATGCCGATCACGCCGACGTTCTTCTTTAGACAAACTGGAATCACTTCGCCCTGAAAACTGCGGTACTGCGCGTCCATGATGTTGATGGGCATCTGCGCGGTGTCCCAATCGTGCGGCTTGCCCAGCATCTTCAGGTGAATGCGCGGGTCCTTGTGGCCGGTGAAGCCTAAGAAGCGGACTTTCCCGGCTTTGCGGGCTTCGAGCGCCGCCTTGATTCCGCCCTTCTCGAAAATCCAGTCGGGGTCGTTGTCGTAGACCAGCTCGTGAAACTGCCACAGATCGAGGTGATCCGTCCGCAGCCGCCGCAGGCTGTCCTCCAGGCACTGCATCGCGCCTTTGTAATCGCGATTGCAGTTCTTGGTCATGAGGAACACTTTATTGCGGCGCCCGTCCATGGCGAGCGCCTTCCCCATGACTTCCTCGGCCGCGCCATCGAAATAATCCCAGGCGTTGTCGAAAAAGTTGACGCCTTCGTCGATGGCGGCGTGCATCACGCGAATGGCTTCGGCGTCGTCTTTGATCGAGCGGACGTGCCAGCCGCCCAGGCACATGATGGTGACGCGCTGGCCGGTGCGGCCTAGTTCGCGAGTGGGAATACCATTGGCGGATGCACTCGAGGTTTGCGCGATCACGCGCCGGGCCAGAGCGGCTACCGAAGCACCGACGGTCGCTCGTGTCACGAAATCCCTCCGGGAAGTTTGTCGCATGGTGTGCCCTCCTCAGGAAATGTCTACTGTAATCGAAGAAAGGCCGGGCGGCAACCACGTTGTGAAACTTGTCCCCGCACACCAAGGGTCGGACATCGGCTCCTACAACTGCGTGCACGTGGTTGGTCCGAACGTGTGCGGCGAGCAACATCCAGCCGCGGTGCGAACAGGCCTCAACCATCGACCGCAAAACGAGTTCACGGCGACGCTCATCGAGATGGTACCGCGCTTGATCCATCAATGCTTTCGCGGCTGAAGCTCTTCTCCCGTCCTCTTCAAGCAAACGGCTTCCAGGTAGGCTGTGCAAACGATCAACTGATCCACCTTCATCGCCGTGCTGGCGCGTTCCATAACAGGTGAACGTTATGAAATATGAAATCGTGACCGCTCGTTCACACTCGCGGCTCGGTTTCTGCATACTCTGGAAGTCGTTATCGCGCGATAATTTTCTCCTTCACTCTCCCTGTGCTACTGTAAAATCCAATAACCTCCGCGAGGACCCGATCATGCTTTGGACCCGACGCCATTATCTCGAAGCCATGGGTGGCACACTGGCCGCCGCACTGGGCGGCCCTGCTATCGCTGCGGCCCAGGTCTCCTCCAAAGCGGATTCGAGCAAGCTGGCCATGCCCGGCCTCTTCCGCGGCCGCGTGGTCGCCGTTGAACATCCAGGGTGCATTATCCAGGGCCGGTATCAAGCCGAGCCGGTGCAGCAGATGATGCGCAAAGGGATGACGGATCTCACCGGCGCCGGCGGATGGGTGGATGCCTGGCGCCTGTTTGTCGAACCGGGCGACGTGGTCGGCATCAAGGTGAATCCAGTCGGCCAGCCGCACGTGATTTCGGCAGCCGAGGTCGTGCGCGAGATCATCGCGGGTCTGAACGCAGCCGGCATCAAAAACCAGGACATCGTAGTCTATGATCGCTATCGCGATCAGTTCATCGAAGGCGGGTTCGGCAAATGGTTGCCTGAAGGGGTACGCACGTCGAGCGCGGTGGCGACATTCGACGAAGTACAGCTCGCCATCGAAGGCTACGATCCCGATCACTACATGGATATGGCGCTGACGCTTTCGGGTTACGATATCAGCAACCTGACGGCGCGCCGCTCTTACGCCGCGCGCTTCATCACCCAGGAAGTCAATAAACTGATCAACCTGCCGGTTCTGAAAGACCATCAATCGGCCGGCGTGACGCTGGCGCTCAAGAATCTCTCGCATGGATTGGTGAACAACGTCTCGCGCAGCCATTCGTCGAGCACGCTCAACGCTTGCGGCAGTTTCATTCCGGCCGTAGTCTCCATGCCGGTCATCCGCAACAAGGCCGTGCTGCACGTGCTTGACGGCGTCAAAGGCCTTTATCATGGCGGGCCCGGCTCCCGCCCGCAGTTCGTCTGGGAGCACAAGACGCTTTACTTCGCGACCGACCCGGTGGCGCTCGACCATATCGGCTGGAAGGCCATCGACGAAAAGCGCGCCACCATGGGGATGAAGCCGGTGGCCGAAGACCGGCCGGATAAATACAGCACTTTCTGGAGCCGGCAGCCCGAACACGTTGAGATTGCCGGAGCTATGGGGCTTGGCGAGTGGAACGAATCCAAGATCGACCTACGGAGAAACAGGCTCTGACGCACTATGACGACCTGGGTCTCCACGCCGCTGCGTCGGGAGAGGAGATTCGGGAAGCCTACCTGAACCTGGTCCGCCTCCTGCATCCAGATCTGCAGCACGAGCCCGCCCTGAAGCGTTATGCCGAAAACCAGATGCAGCGCGTGAGCCGCGCCTACGCGGTGCTGTCCGACACCGAACGGCGGCGACGATACGACGCCTCGCTCGCCGGCGGCGGCGAAAAGCCCGCGGAACCGGCGGCTTCGAAACGCAGCGTGGGGAGGTGGCGCGCCCGCGCGCTCATTACCCTCGGATGGCTTATCTGCGCCTTTGCCGGGATTGTGGGAATCGGATGGTACTTCAGCCAGCAGGCCGGCGAATCGGCCGAACCCGCGCAGGTGAACGCCGCGCCGCTAGCTCCGGCAGCCACTCGCGCGGCGCCGGTTTCGAATCCCGCCCCGCCTGCTGCCGACACGACTGACAAGACCCTGGACCCCGACGCACTGCGCTCCGATCTCGCCAGCGCCAAGGTCGCTCGAGACCGCGCGCTGAACCAGACCGTGCTCCAGGCGAAGGAACTCGATTTTCTAACGAACCGCATCCTGAACCCAGCCCAGCGCCCGATTGCCGGATCGAGCCGCTTCTCCGGCGTCTGGGTGCTACCGCCCTCAAAAGTCGCGTCCGTCACTTCCGCGTTTACGCCGGAATCCGTCGACCTCATCATGGCCGCGAGGCAGGGCGCGCTCGAAGGACGTTACCGCGCGCGCTACCCCAGCATGGGGGTGCCCGAGCCGCCGATGGTGCACTTTTACTTCGAAGGCAAGTGCCAGGACGACACGGCCAATGCGGCGTGGAATGGCGAAGGCGGATCGAAAGGCGAGATCCAGTTGAAGCTGACGTCCGATAACGCGCTGCAACTGGTGTGGTCGGTTACCGACCCAGGAAACCAGACCGGTCCGGCCACCGGAACCGTCGCGCTGGTGCGCAAACGCGAGCCGCAGTGACTCGCGCCCGCATGGACACTCAACCTTGCAGCAATTTCGCCGCTCCCTGGTCCAGAAACCAAGTCACATTTGCGCCGTCCCGCATGCCGAGCTGCGCGGGGTATTTCTTGGGATCGAAGGACTCTTCGAAAACCGCGCGAACGGCGGCAGCTTTGTCCTCGCCGGCCACCAGCACGGCCGTGTTGTGCGCGGCCAGCAACGTTCCCGGCAACAGCGTGATTCGCCATTGGTCCAGCTTCGCCACGTTCAGGGCGGCAGCGATGTTTTTACGGTCAGTGATAAGGGGTTCTGAGGGAAACAGGCTGGCCGTGTGGGCATCGGCTCCCATTCCGCGCTGGATCACGTCGAACTTCGGGAGTTCGCGCTGCTGAAGCTTGAAGAATCGGCGGATTTCTTCCACGTACACTTCGACAGCCGCCGTCGGATGCAGCTCGGCGCGAATGCGATGGACCTGCTGGCGCGGGATGCCCGCGGGTCCGATTAGCAAGTCCGACGCCAGCTTGTAGTTGCTGCGTGGATTATCCGGCGGAACCGCGCGTTCGTCCACCCAAAACAGATGAACGCCGTCCCATTTGAACTTCGCGTCCACCAGGCTCTTGAACAGCAACTTGGGCGTGGACCCTCCGGAAAGCGCAAGCGTCGCATAATCGCGCGTGGCGAGAGTTTCTTTGAGAAGGGCGAGAATAAACTGCGCGCAAGCCTCGGCGGCAGCCTCCGCGTCCTCACAAATGTGCCGATCCACACTCATAGTTTCTCCGTTGACGCCATCCGCGCCGCCCTCGCCAGGGTCTTCTCGAAAACCGGGTCACGGCCCGGGATCGAGAGTTCCTGCCGCAGCAAGGTATAGTCGTTGTCCGGCGCGAAGAGGGTGCGGCTGCCCAGCGTATTCACACGCACCTCGGCGCACTGCCTCTCTCCGTCGCCCGTCAAGCGAATGCTCACCTGTATGCCGCCGTCGTCAGGCGCCATCAGTTCTACTCGCGTGATTTCTCCGTCTCGAGCGTTTTCAACCGGTCCCCAGCTCACAGAAGGCGTCGTGCCAGCATTTTCCAGACAGTCCAGCAGCCACGCCGCCAGATAGCACGCGGCCGAGGGCGGCGCGGCCCCGCCGAACCCGATACGCACCTGCCGGACCGCGGCGAGGCGCGCCAGGTAGCTGCGGTTCTCGAAGATCTGCGCCACCAGTTCGCGCCAGCGCGTCAGCCGCGTCCACGCGAGATCCGCCAGAATCCGCCCCGAACGCGTCAGCTCGTCGAGCCGCCCGAGAATGGCCGCTGGGCTACCGAACGCCCCAGAATCGACCACCACCCTGTTAGCGATCTTGTCCAGTTGCGGGAAATCCCGAAGGTTGAACAGGCGCGCCCCGCGGCACCAAAGCACTACCGGCAGGTCCGCGACCGCCAGAGGCAAGATCACCGCCGGCAGGTCCGGCAGGCTGGCATCCGATGCCATAATTTCAATCTGCTCGCAGCAGATCTGCCGGCGCTGTCCGAATGGCATCCAGCACTGGGAAAACACGCGTGAGGAGAGCGCGCGTTCCGCCGACGGCCGAAACCGGATCACGATCGCCCGGCTGGGGTGCTCCGGCATGAGCGCGGCCATCACCGACCACACGTCGCTCGTGTCCTCGGATTCTTCCACCACCGTAACCAGCGTCATGGCGCAGGCACGCAGCACACCCGATGACTGAGTCGCATCGGATTCCTTGCCGAGCGAAACCCACAACTCCGCAAGCTCGCGCAGAATCGTTTCCGGCTGGATCGTGGCGCTCAAGGCCTTCTCCAGGCGTGCCCGTGGCGCGCCAGCATTTCATCGGCCTCCTTCGGCCCCCAGGTTCCCGCCGCGTAGTTCGGAAAATCGAATTTCTGCTCCTGCCACACACCCAAGATCGGCTCCACCACCGCCCAGCTCGCCTCCACCATATCCTGTCGCGTGTAGAGCGTGGCATCGCCGATCATCGCGTCCAGCAGCAGCGTTTCGTACGCCGTGGGCGACCGCTCGCCGAAGCTCGATCCATAATTGAAATCCATCGAAACCGGGCGCAGCTTCATGCCCGCTCCGGGCCTTTTCGACAGAAATCGCAGCGAAATGCCCTCCTCGGGCTGAATGCGGAGGATAAGCAGGTTGGGTGTGGTTTCGTCGCCGTGCTCGCCGAACACCGCGTGCGGTGCGGAATTGAACTGAATGGCGATTTCCGTCACCCGCTTGGGCAGCCGCTTGCCCGTGCGAATGTAGAAAGGCACCCCCGCCCATCGCCAGTTGTCGACGAAAAACGTCGCCGCGGCATAGGTGTCGGTGCGCGCCTGCGCATCCACACCCGGCTCCTGGCGGAAGCCCGGCACGTCGGCGCCGCCGATGCGCGCAGGCCCATATTGGCCCGGAACCGAATTCTCGAGAACCTCGGAAGGCTTCAGGATCCGGATCGTCCGCAGCAGTTTCGCGCGCTCGTCGCGCACCGCATCCGGCTGAAACGTCGCGCTCGGCTCCATGGCAATGGTCGCCATGATCTGCAACAGATGATTCTGGATCATGTCCCGCAACGCGCCGGCCTCCTGATAATAAGCGCCTCTCCCTTCCACGCCGATCGATTCGGCCGCCGTGATCTGCACGCTATTCACGTAGCGCCGGTTCCATAACGGTTCGAAAATCCCGTTGCCGAAACGGAACGCCAAAATATTCTGCACCGTCTCTTTGCCGAGATAGTGGTCGATCCGGTACACGTCCGACTCGCGAAACACCTCGTGCAATTTCTCACTCAGCTCTCGCGCGCTGGCCAGATCGTGTCCGAACGGTTTTTCGATGACGATGCGCCGCCACCCTTTGCTGTTGGCCAACCCGGCCCCGCCAATCCCCTTGGCGGCCGCCCCGTACTGACTGGGCTGCGTGGAAAGATAGAACAGAACGTTTCCGCCGGTCTGACGCTCGTCATCAACCTGCTTGACGCGCGCCGCCAGGTTAAGAAAAGCTTGGGGATCGCTGATATCGCCCGCCATGTAGTACAGGCTCCGGGCGAAACCGGACCACACCTCCTTGTCAAACGGGGAGTCCTCCAGGTACTTGGCGACGGACTCGCACATTTTCTCGCGAAACTCGTCGTCCGTCATGGGCGTGCGCGAGACTCCCAATACCGCGAACCCGGAGGACAGCCGCCGTTCATAGGCCAGCCGGTAGAGGGCCGGAAGCAGCTTCCGTTTGGTCAGGTCCCCATTCGCTCCGAAAATCACGACCGTGCATTCCGGTATCCGGCGCTCGAAGCGGAGCGGATCCTGAAACGGGTTCTCCAAAGACATGTACTTCAAAATATCATGCCGCGGTCGCGGATCATGATTCATGGCGGACGCGCCACGTTGAGAAAGGATGCGCGTTTTGTGCGGTATCCTGCCAAAATGAAGCCTGCGGCTCGGGTTGACTGGGGCGACGCGGTTCTGGTGCAGATCGTGGACGCCGCCCTGGCCCAAGCCACGCAGAAGAGCGGACCGTGGCTGGTCTGCCGCCCCGGATGCACCCAGTGCTGCATTGGACCGTTCCCCATCACACAGCTCGATGCCCAGCGCCTCCGCCGGGGCCTGGCGGATCTTACGCGGAACGATCCCGCGAGGGCCGTGCGCGTTCGCGAGCGGGCTCGCGAGTCAGTGGCCCGGATATCGCGCAATTTTCCAGGCGATCCGGCAACAGGGTTATTGGCGGGAGACGAGTTTCCCGACTCGACGGATGAGGAGCCGTGTCCCGCTCTCGACCCCGCAGCCGGTACTTGCGATCTTTACAGCGTGCGCCCCATTACCTGCCGCACCTTCGGTCCACCGGTGCGCTGCGGCCCGGAATCCCTGGGCGTATGTGAATTGTGTTTCCACGGCGCCAGCGATGCCGAAATCGCCGCCTGCGAGGTTGCCAGCGACCCGGATGGGCTTGAAGGCCAGCTCCTGGAAGAGCTGGAGCAGACAACCGGCGCGCATGGCAACACCATCGTCGCCTTCGCCTTGGTCGATTGACGTGCCTCCGACTTTATCAAGCGATGGAGCATCATAGAGCTGTGGTAGTGACTGACGTGCATCGCCTCGCAGTCGTCGAGGTGGTTTCCGATGTTGTGTGTCCCTGGTGCTACATTGGCAAGCGGCGGCTTGAGAAGGCGCTGGCGCTCGTGGGGCAACCGGGCGTGCAAGTCCGTTGGAGGGCCTTCGAGTTGAACCCCAACGCGCCGAAAGAGGGCTTCGACCGCCACGCCTACCGCACCAGGAAGTTCGGCAGCACGGCGTATGCAAAACAACTGGAAGCTCACGTCATCGACGCTGGAAGGGACGCAGGAATCGAGTTCCGCTTCGACCAGATCGAGCGCGTTCCCAACACGCTTGATGCTCACCGCCTGATCTGGCTGGCTGGCCGAGACGGCGCTCAGGATGCGATCGTCGAAAACCTTTTTCGCGCTTATTTCATCGAGGGCCTGGATATCGGAAACCCGGAAGTGCTGAAGAAGATTGCGACAGAAAGCCAGCTCGATTTCGCGAAGGTAGACGAGCTGTTCACGAGTGATCTCGGCCGGCACGAGGTGCTCGATGAAGAACGTGAGGCGCACACCCACGGCGTAAGCGGCGTGCCAACTTTTTTTGCCGGGGGTCGACCCGTCATATCAGGCGCGCAAAAGCCGGAGTTGCTGGCCTCGGTACTTGGCCCGGCACTCGGGCGGTGCTCGCTCGAAGATGGCGCCTGCGGCTAATTCAGCCTGCGGATTCTGATGTTCCGGAACCAGGCGGCGTCGTCGTGGTTCTGCAGCGAGATGGCACAGCTCTTCTTCGGCTGCTTCGCCAGCAGTTCGTAGACGTGCGGCGCGTCTCTCCAGCGCGTCTCGATCCCCCGCAGGGCATCCGCCGAGTCCAAGGCTGAATCGACCACTTTGACGCCGTTCATCCAGTGCTCGACGTGATTTCCACGCAACAGAATCCTGGAGGTATTGAACTCACCCACTGGCCGGGTCGCCGGCGTTGACGGGGCCACCATGTCATACAGCGCGCCGGCCGTATGCTTGAGGTTGCCCTTCGCGTCGCCGTTCCGCGTGTCGTCGGTGATTTGATATTCAAAGCCGATGACATAATCCTGGCCTCTCGCCGGGCGCTGCGAAACCGGATGCAGGAACGATCGCTCGACGCTGTGTTCGAACGTCTCCCGCGGCGCACCGGAATCCTTCGGCGCAATGAACCAGTGGTCCTCGATCCGGTACTTGACCCCGCTATTCCCGCCCGGTGAGATGCGCCACTCAAACACCAGCTCGAAATCGCCGAAGGTGTCCTTGGTGAACAGGTCCTCCGTAATGTGCGGGTGCCGGCTCGCTTTCAGACAGCCGTCTTCGATGGTCCACGCGTCGCCGGGCGGCGACTTCATGCGCGGGTCGTCCCAGCCGTTCATGGTCCTGCCGTCGAACAGCAGGGTCCAACCCTCACGCTTCTCGTCCGCGGTCAGCGCGTTCGGAGTCTCACGATCTGCCGCGCAACAACTCAGCACAGAAATGGCAGCGCACCAGAGCCCGACCAGTTTCAGCATTCCGGTCCAAGAATATCATCGGACGTGGCGTTCCGCACAAGCTGGGGTCGCAGCCTCCCGGCCCGCGCTGAAAGTGCAGTAGACTCTCCTTATGCCCCTGTCAGCCAGAAACCAGTTGAAAGGCCGGGTCGAGGCGGTTCACCTAGGCACGATCATGGCGCACGTGATGGTGCGCGTTGGCGAGAACATCATTGAGAGCGTAATCACCCGCGTCAGCGCCAAGGAACTCAAGCTCAAAAAGGGCGACGCCGTCACTGTCGTGATCAAATCAACCGAAGTGATGTTGCAGAAAAACTGATCACCGGCAGGGAAGATTATTTCCTGTCCATGAATCACTCCTACGACGCCGTCGTCATCGGGACCGGGCAGGCCGGGCCGCCACTGGCGGGACGTTTGGCCGGCACTGGGATGAAGGTCGCCATCATCGAGCGCAAGCTGTTCGGCGGCACCTGCGTGAATACCGGATGCATCCCCACCAAGACGATGGTCGCCAGCGCTTATGCCGCGCGACTGGCGCGCCGCGCTGCTGAATTCGGAGTGAGTGCCGGCCCGGTCACCGTGGACATGAAGCAGGTGAAGGCCAGAAAAGACGCCATCTCCGGACGCTCCAGAAGCGGCGTGGAGAGCTGGCTGAAGGGCATGCAGAACGCCACGGTGTACGAAGGGCACGCGCGCTTCGAATCCCCCCGCCAGGTGAGTGTGGGCGAGGACCTGCTCACCGCCGGCCGCATCTTCATCAACGTGGGCGGGCGCGCGCTCGTGCCTTCCCTGCCCGGGCTCGATCAGGTTCCCTATCTGACGAATTCTTCCATGATGGAAGTCGATTTCCTGCCGCCTCATCTGGTGATTGTGGGAGGCAGTTACATCGGCCTGGAATTTGGCCAGATGTTCCGGCGTTTCGGCAGCGAGGTCACCATTGTCGAGATGGCGCCGCGCCTGATCCATCGTGAGGACGAAGACGTTTCCGCGGCCATCCAGGACATCCTGGAGGCCGAAGGCATTCACCTACGGCTGAACGCAAAATGCATCCGCCTCGTCCGGCAGGACGGCGAGGTTGCGGTCGGAGTTGACTGCACCAGCGGCGCTCCCGAGGTCCAAGGGTCCCATCTGCTGCTGGCCGTGGGGCGCCGGCCCAACACCGAGGACCTCGGCCTGGAAGAAGCCGGCGTGATTCAGGACAACCGCGGATACATCGTGGTGGACGACCAGTTGCGCACCAACGTACCGGGGATATGGGCGCTCGGCGACTGCAACGGAAGAGGTGGCTTTACTCATACGTCGTACAACGATTTCGAGATCGTCGCCGCCAACCTCCTGGATAACGACGCGCGCCGCGTCAGCGACCGCATCACCGCCTATGCGCTCTACATTGACCCGCCGCTGGGCAGGGCCGGCATGACCGAAACGGAAGTGCGAAACTCCGGCAAACGCGCGCTGCTCGGAACCCGGCCTATGACGCGTGTCGGCCGCGCCGTCGAAAAGGGCGAAACGCAGGGATTCATGAAGATCCTGGTCGATGCGGACACGAAACAGATTTTGGGCGCCTCCATCCTGGGGACCAGCGGAGACGAGGCCATTCACTCGATTCTCGATGTGATGTACGCAAAAGCACCTTACACCGTTATGCAGCGCGCCATGCACATCCACCCGACCGTATCAGAACTGTTGCCGACGGTATTGGGAGACCTCAAGCCTCTAGCGGGTGTGGGCGCTAACGAAACCTAGCGCTTTCTTTCGATTTCTCGACAACCAAACCCGGGCGCCGATCATCCAAAGGAAGTTGTCGTTCGCCACATAGACCGGCGAAAGGAGTAGTAAGCTGGTCCGATGCTCGGCGGCGCCGGGATGCTGGCTTCTGAAAAGCTCAGGAGGAGGCAAAATGTTTGCGGCTCAAGATGACGTTCAGGTGCGGCACGAATCGCTCGCAGCCCTGGGTGAAGCGCGTGTTCAAGCGGACAAATTGTTCGCTCTGGTGAGAAGTGATTCCCTTTACGAGCGTCCCATCCCCGAGCGGCACCGTATCCTGTTCTACATTGGCCACCTGGAAGCCTTCGATTGGAATCTCCTACGTGGCTCGATTCCGCATCCTCCCTCCTTCCATCCGGAGTTCGATCAGCTATTTGCATTCGGCATCGACCCGGTTGGCGGAGGTCTGCCCACCGATCAGCCGGAGGATTGGCCCGCCCTCGCCGAGGTCCATCGATACAACCACAGGATTCGCGAAGCGCTAGACGCCGCGATCGAGCGCCCGGCCTTTTGGAAGTCCACCTTCGATGGGTTCCCTGCCGGCACGCTCGTGAACGTAGCCGTCGAACATCGTCTCATGCATGCCGAAACACTGGCTTACATGTTTCATCAGTTACCGCTGGAGCGAAAAATCCGGCAAGGAAACACGCCCGCGCACACGGCCCAACCGCTTGCGCTCGGAATGGTCGAGGTTCCCGGCGGCGTGGCCACGCTCGGCCTTTCCCGTGACTCTCCCGTGTTCGGATGGGACAACGAATACGACGTTCACATGGTCAGCGTCCCCGCGTTCGCGATGGACCGCTACAAGGTGACCAACGGCCAGTACCTTGAATTCGTCGATGCCGGGTGCTACGGCAATCGCAGCCTGTGGTCGGAAGCTGCCTGGAATTGGAAGACCGAACAGCACATCAGCCAGCCCGCGTTCTGGAAACGGCGCAATGGCCGCTGGTATTGCCGCACGATGTTTGACGAACTTCCGTTGCCGTTCGACTGGCCGGTGTACGTGAGTCATGCGGAAGCCGCGGCGTATGCCCGCTGGGCCGGGAAGAAACTGCCGACTGAAGCACAGTGGCACCGGGCGGCGTACGGCACGCCCACCGGCTCTGAGAGGCATTACCCCTGGGGATCGGAAACTCCAGACCGAGCTCACGGGTACTTTGATTTCAAGAGGTGGGATCCTACACCGGTCAACGCTTTCCCCCGCGCCGCCAGCGCCTTTGGCGTCGCCGGCCTCATGGGAAACGGATGGGAGTGGACCTCCAGCGTCTTCGAGGCTTTCGAAGGCTTCCAGCCATTTCCTTTCTACCCCGGCTATTCCGCCAATTTCTTCGACGGCCAACACTATGTGCTCAAGGGCGGCTCGACCCGCACTGCCTCCTGCATGCTGCGCCGCTCGTTCCGCAACTGGTTTCAGCCCCATTATCCATACGTGTACGCCGGATTCCGCTGCGTCGCGGAGTAAGTGAAACGCGAAAGGAGCTTCTCGAAATGCTGATCCATCCCATCGTCGCTGATCCTGTCATCGACTTTGCCGAAGACGTGTGCAGCGGGCTATGCAAGCCGGGCCAGAAGGAACTGCCCTCAAAGTACCTCTATGATGAGATCGGCTCCCGGCTTTTCGAAGTGATCTGCGCTCTGCCCGAATATGGCCTGACGCGCGCCGACGAGCGGCTGCTTCGCAAACACGCGCGCGAAATCGTGGACCGGGTGCGCGGAGAGGTGGTGGTCGCCGAGTTGGGCAGTGGCAGCGGCAAGAAGACCCGCTGGATTCTGGAGGCGCTTTCCCGCCACCGGCCCACGTCGTACTACCCCATCGAGATCTCGGCAACCGCTCTGGCGATGTGCGAGAGAGAACTCGCGGACATCGACGCCGTCAGTATCGTCGGTTGCGAGCGTGAATATCTCGATGGGCTTCTCGAGGTCGCGGCACGCCGGCTGCGCGGCCAGCGAATGCTGGTCCTGTTTCTCGGCAGTACCATCGGAAATTTCGATCGCCCCGCCGACGTCAGCTTCCTCAGGGAAATGCGGCTGATCCTGGAGCCGGGTGATGCGCTCCTGCTCGGCACCGACCTTGAAAAGCCCGTCCTGCAACTGATCGACGCCTACGATGATCCGCTGGGAGTCACGGCCGCTTTCAACCTGAATCTGTTGACCCGCATCAATCGTGAGCTCAATGCCGATTTTAACCTCGCTCGCTTCGAACACGTCTCGCGGTTCAACCCGGATACCCGAAGCGTTGAGATGCACCTGCGCTCGACTCGCCACCAGATTGTGACCCTCGGGAAAGCCGGGATCTCCGTACCCATCCTCGAGGATGAAACCATCTGGACCGAGACCAGCCACAAGTACTCATTGAACGAGGTCGTCTCCATGTCGGAGGAGGCCGGCTTTCGCTGCGACGCCCAGTGGATCGACCACGAATGGCCCTTCGCGGAAAATCTGTTGATCGCGGAATAGGGTTTCCATGCGCATCGTACTGGGCTCGGACCACGCCGGATTCGAAATGAAGCAGGATCTCTTGGCATTGGTTCGCGGCCTGGGCCACGAGGTTCTGGACGTGGGCACGGACAGCACCGCGGCGGTGGATTATCCGGATTTTGCCGAAGCAGTGGGCACGGCGGTACGCAACCGCCAGGCTGACCGGGGCATCCTGATCTGCGGCAGCGGAGTCGGTGCGTCAGTCGCCGCAAACAAGATTCCGGGCATCCGTGCCGGGCTGTGCCACGACTCCTACTCCGCGCGCCAGGGTGTGGAACACGATGACATGAACATTCTCGTGCTCGGCTCGCGCGTCATCGCCAGCGAACTCGCACGCGATCTCGTCAGGATTTTTCTGGCTGCGACATTCTCGGGCGAAGAGCGGCACGTAAGGCGGCTGACCAAAATCCGTAGCCTCGAAAGCAAATTCTGGCGCGCCTGACGGGTCACTCGCGCGCGATTACCCATTCGTCAAACACGTGTAGAAGGTCCTCGCGGCTGGAGTATGGACCCGGCATGTAAGCGCGCGATTGGATGCCCGACTGCGAGAGCTCCACAATACCCCAGTCTTCCCGGTTGGTCTGATCCCAAAATTCGATCGCGTCGTCCGCCTGAAAATCAGGTTTCATGATTTCGGCAGGATGGAAATGCCATTCGCAGATGATCTCCGTACGGTCCACCGCTTTCGGCCACAGTGTGTGCGTCATCATGTAGTCCGGATGCAGGCTGAGTAGAAGATTGGGATATATCGTGTAGTAGCAGACTCTCTTTCGTTCCTCAACGGTCAGGGCGGGCAGATAATCCCGGCGCCTCCGGCCGTCCATACTCATCGTTTCCGCGCCGCCGCGAAATCCCATGGCGCCTCCCATGTAGGTGGATGTTGGAGCTTCATTATCCGTGCCCAGATAATCGGTCAGTCGATTCAGAGCGGGGTGAAGAACCGGACAGTGAAGGCATTCGTTGTAGTTCAGGATGAGGAGTTTCCAGTTGGCTTTCACGTCGTACACGATCCGCTTGTGCAAACGCAAATCCTGCATACCCCAATGTGCGAACTTCCGCGGCAGGTCGGCGAGATGATGGGCCAGCGGTTCCGGCCGCGTGCCGAGATGAATGAATATGTGGCCGTCCCAAACATCACAGGGTATGGAATGCAGCGGATAATCCTGGCGGGAAAAAGTGGGCTCATCCATGTGAGGCGCGCCCATCAAGCAGCCATCCAGCCCGTAGCTCCACCCATGGTAAGGACATTGAATGCGCCCCGGCAGATTGCCCTCAGGCGTCGTGCACATGCGTGTGCCGCGGTGCCTGCAGACGTTATAGAACGCGCGCGGCACGCCGCTCCCATCGCGCGTGATGATGATGCTTTCCCCTCCGGCCTCACGGAGAAAATAATCACCCGGCTCAGCGATCTGCCGGGTTCGCCCCGCGCAGATCCAGCTTTCGAAGTAGAGCTTTTCGATCTCCCGCCCGAATCTTTCTGGATCTGTGTAATACCCCGCCGGCAGGGTCTTCGCGACGGGTGCGGCGGGGGTGCCCATGGTTTCTCAGATTATGCCACGGCGATTCGTGCGCCCGACGGCCACGCCGCTGACCTTCCGGACGATTGTTGGAAAAGGGCGAAAACCACTCCCTGACGGTCGTGGCTCAGAGTGCGCCCTCTGCGCTGCCAGGTACTTACCGAGCCGCGACCGCGAGGAAGCGGTTGGTCGGCGCGGTTTCTCAACAACCTCCTACTCTACGATTCGTATACCCAGCGGCCACCGGCCATGGTGCGCTCGATGGGAATATCGATCAGATCCATGGGGTCCACGCGCAGCGGATCGCGGCCCAGCACCACCAGGTCCGCCAGCTTGCCCGCCGTGATACTGCCTTTCCGGTTTTCTTCAAAGGATGCATAGGCGCCGTTGATGGTGCCCACGCGCAGCGCTTCCTCCACGGTCACGCGCTGCCGCGGTCCCCAAACGTTGCCGTGGCTGTCAGTGCGCGTGACTTCCGATCGCAGCGCCATCATCGGCTCGAAAGGTCCCGGCGGATAGTCCGACGCCTGGGTGACGCGAATCCCGGCGTCGAGGAAGGTGCGCACCGCAAACATCCAGTCGAGCCGCTCCGGCCCGTATTCACGCATCTTCTCGCCGTGATAATACACGTAGGTGGAGAACGGCGTAGGAATCGCGCCCAGCGCGCGGATGCGCTCGACGAGCGACGGGTTGACCACCGTGCAGTGCTCCAGGCGGTAGCGCGGATCGCGGCGCGGCATCTCGCGTTGCAATCGCTCATAGATGCGCAGCATGATATCGATGGCCGCATCGCCATTGGAGTGCGTGCCGATCTGCCAACCCGCCTCGTGCGCCCGCCGGGCGTTGGCATAAAGCTCTTCTTCGCTGCTCACCAGAATGCCGTAATCGTTGGGCCTCCCCACGTAGGGCTGTGAAAGGCGCGCCGTGCGTTCGGAAATGGACCCGTCACATACCAGCTTGAGGCCGCCAATGCGGATCCATTCATCGCCAAATCCCGTGCGTACGCCGGCGGCTTTCATTTGATCGAGAAACTGGTGCTGCAAGAAGCAATAGACGCGGAACGAAAGCTCGCCTGTCTCGCGCGCATCCTGATACGCCAGGAGATCTTCAGGAGTGCCTTCGGCATCATGCACCGAGGTCACTCCGGTGCGCACCATCATCTGCGAGATCAATTTCACGCCCTGGCGCATTTCATCGCGAGTGAACCTCGTGGGAAGCAGCTTCCGAAACGGAGCCGTGGCGTTCTCGCGCAGTCCTCCGGTAAGCCGTCCGGCGGCGTCGTGATCGAATTTGCCGCCCGGCGGATCGGCAGTCGCATCCGTGATCTCGGCCCGCTTCAAAGCGAGAGTGTTGACATATGCCGTATGGCCGCCGCGGTGCTCGATGAAAACCGGATGGTGCGAGGCGGCCGCGTCGAGGTCCTCTCGCGTCAACCGCCGGCCTTCGGTGGTCTTCGTGTCGTCGTACTTGAAGCCGATCACCCAATCGCTGGCGGGAGTTTTCGCCGCCCGCTCACGAATGGCGTTTTGAATTGCGGCGATCGAGCGGAGATCGCAATCTACCCATCGCAGGTGCCGGATGCCTGCATAGGAAGGGTGCGTGTGGGCGTCGATGAAACCGGGTACGGTGGTTTTCCCGCCGACATCGAGTTGCCGAGTTCCGGACTTCGCGAGATGACGAACATCCTCATTCGAGCCCACGGCCAGGAAGCGCCCGCCCGCAATGGCCACGGCCTGCGCGCGAGGCTGCCTCTCGTCCATCGTGAGGATATTCGCGTTGTAGAGGATCACATCGGGATCGGTGCGCTGCTGCCCTTCGAGAGCAAACGCAGCCATCCCTCCGAGAAACTGCCGGCGCGAAAGGCGGGCCGCCATACTCACGGTGTGCCACCCGACGCACCCGCAATCTGCCAGGAGAACGCAAGGGGCGAAGACGCGGTCAAGTTGATCGCGGGCTCGACCGTGAAGAGCGACTTGTTCACGGAGTCCCGACGTTGACACGCGCGCCATCTTCGTAGGCTGCGGCCACGTCGGCTGCGTTGCCGTCCATCATCAGTTCGCCCCGATCCAGCCACAGAGCCCGCTCGCACAGCTTCTGCACCGCGCCGGTCGAATGCGATACGAACAGGAGCGTTTTCCCCTGCTTCCTGAATTGCTGGATCTTGTCCATACACTTGACCTGGAATGCCTGATCGCCGACGGCCAGCACTTCGTCGATGATGAGAACGTCAGGGTCCCCATGGATCGCAATGGAAAATGCCAGGCGCATGGTCATGCCGGAGGAATAGGTTCGTGCCGGTTGATCGATGAACGGGCCGATGCCCGAGAACTCAACGATCTGGTCAAAGGACTCGGCGGTTTTCTCAGGCGTGAAGCCGAGCAGGGCCGCGTTCAAATGCACGTTTTCCGTGCCGGTCAAATCGGAATGAAAGCCGGCCCCCAGTTGCAGCAGCGGGGAAACGCGGCCCCTAACGGTTACGGCGCCTTCGTCCGGCGGGCACAGTCCCGCCACTAGACTCAGCAGGGTGCTCTTACCCGCGCCGTTGACCCCCACCACACCCACCGTCTGGCCCCGCGGAATCCGAAACGAGATGTTTCGCAGAGCCACAAACCGCTCCCTGCTCCCCCGTTTCAGCCATTTCGCCAGGTAGCCTCTCGCCAGCATGCGCTGAGCGTTCATGGGGAACGTTTTGGTCACAGAAGCGAAGACGATGGCATCCATGGTTCAGAGATAGTCGTAGAACCGGCGGCTCAACCGGCGAAACACAGACCAGCCTAACAACAACATGAAGAACGATACCAAGAATAGCTTGGAGAGCAATACCGCGCGCGGCGGTTTCCCCTCAAGAATGATGTTTCGTAGCGCCAACACAAGGGCGGCGATGGGATTGTACTGGTAAATGTCGGCGTACTGCGGCCGAACCCGGGAAATGTCGTAGAAAATCGGCACCAGCCAGAACAACACCATGCAGGCGGATTCCACCACGTAACGCATATCGCGAACATAAACGTCCAGTGCGCCGCACAAGAGAGCGCAGCCTATTACGAAAACGAGTTCGCACGCCCACAGCACCGGAAGCCACAACCAGTAGCGGTTGACCCCTGTTCCGAAAGCGAGGGCGATCACCAGCAGCAGCACAACCTGAATTGTAAGATGAACCGCGTTCCCGAGCACGCTGGCTATCGGCAACGTTTCGCGCGGCACCGGGACACGCTTGATCAATTGAGCATTATCAATGATCGACGTAGTTCCGTTGGCCCAAGCCAGGCTGAAGAAATTGAAGGGAACCAGTCCACATAAAACAAATACCGGGAACTTGGAGATCGCGGTGAGGGGGAAGATCTTGGTGAATACGAAGGTCATCATCGTCATCATGACCAGCGGGTTCACCAGGGACCACAAAAGGCCCAGGGACATGTTCCGGTAGCGCGTACGGAAGTCCTTCAGGACCAGGTTACGCAGCAGGTAAAAGTAATCGCCTCTCCACATAAATCAGATAGCCCGCCCCCGGAAACGAACCTAGATTAGCACACGCATCCCCGCATCACCGGCTGTTATACTCCATCTTACCTGTCACCGGAACGCGGAGCATGTCTCGCGAGGCCACCGATTCGCATCGCATCTTCGTCGGCATCGGCGAAGTGCTGTTCGACGTCTTCGAAGACGGGCGTGAGGCGCTGGGCGGCGCGCCGCTCAACGTGGCCGTGCACGCACATCAGCTTGCGGCCCCGCTCGGCCTGGGCGAGGGCGTCGTCGTGAGCGCGGTGGGTAACGATGCGCACGGCCGGCTCCTTCTCTCCGCGGTCCGCTCCCGCGCCATGTCCACACGCTACATCGCCACCGAGGCCGAGCACCCCACCGGCCGCGTCTCCGTTTTCATGCGCGACGGGGAGCCCGGCTATCAGATCGAGTTCCCCGCAGCCTGGGACTTCATCGTTCCCGGCGACTCGCTCGACGCCCTCGCGTCCCAGTGCCACGCGGTATGCTTCGGAAGCCTTGCCCAGCGCTCGCCGGTATCGCGGAATACAATTCGCCAGTTTCTCGAAAACGCGCCGCAAGCCGTGCGCCTGTATGATGTCAACCTGCGGCAGAATACCAAAAGCGGGGAGCGTGCCTACAGCCGGGAAATCGTGGAGACCAGTTGTCGGCTGGCTACCATCATCAAGGCGAACCAGCCGGAGTTGATGACCATCTGCGAGCTGCTCGGCATTGAGACGTCTCCGGATACAACCGGCAACGGCATTCGACGCCGGCTGGAAGCACTCCTGGCGCGCTTTCCCGCGCGGGCCGTCGTACTCACACGGGGAGGAGAAGGCACTTTGCTGTTCACCCGGGACCGGGAGATCAGCGTGGATGTTACCCCGATCCCTCCGGCGCAATTACATCCCGTCGGAGCGGGCGATGCCTCTTCCGCCGGGATCCTGGTGGGACTCGCGCTCGGCTGGGAGGAGGCACAGGCGGTGGATCTCGCCAACCGGATGGGGGCCTGGGTGGCTGCGGAGCCGCCGGCTACGCCGACTCTGCCGGATTCCATCATCGACTACGTGCGCAACGCCTTGCGTGCGCAATCCTCTGTCTGAGCGAAAACTCATGTCGCGCGTCTTCCTGATTGATACGGACACAGCATCCGACGACGCCGTGGCGCTCATCATGGCGCTTCGCGCGGCCGGCGTTCAGGTGGCAGCCATTACCACCGTCGCGGGGAATGTAGACGTCGAGCAGGCCACGCGGAATGCTCTTTACACCGCGGAACTGTGCGGATCTGACGTTCCTGTGTACGCCGGCGCCGCAAAGCCCCTGCTCCGCGTCCACGAAGACGCTACTCGGTTTCACGGACGCGACGGGTTAGGCGATCAGGGTTACCCGCCGCCTCGTCGCGGGCCGGAAAAAGCACACGCCGTCGATGCCATCATCCAAACCATCCAAGCCAATCCGGGCCTCGTCGTGGTGACCCTGGGCCCCCTGACCAACATTGCGCTCGCGCTGGCCCGCAAGCCGCAGATAGCTGCTCAAGTCAGCCGGTGCATCATCATGGGCGGCGCGCCATGCTGTGTAGGGAACGTTACCCCGGCGGCTGAGTACAACGTCTGGGTCGATCCTGAGGCGGCCCGCATGGTGTTGCGCGGAGGCTTGCCTGTGGAGTTGGTCGGCTGGCAGCTTTCGCAGGGCGAAGCGGTCTTGAACACCAGCGATATCGACTTCGTGTTGCACATGAGTACCGAACGCGCCCGCTTCGCCATTGACTGCAATCGCCGGACACGCGAGGCTCATCGCGAGGAGACCGGCGAGGACGGAATCGAACTGCCCGACCCGGTCGCTATGGCCATCGCCCTGGATCCTGCAGTCCCGACGAGCGCGAGCGAACACTACGTCGACGTCGAAACCCACAGTGAATTGACCCGCGGCATGACGGTCGTCGATCGCCTCAACAACGCGTCCAACTATCGGAACCGCACCATGTGGAGCGAACTCTTGACCCGCGGTCCAAACGCGAGAGTGTGCTGGGCGATCGACGTGCAGCAGTGGAAGAAGACCCTGTTTTCTGCTTTGAAGTAGGTCTTACTCGAAGCTCTTCCGGAATTCCTCAAACTGGCGCCGGAATTCTGCCAACTCCGCTTCCAGGCGGCCCACGCGCTCCTCGACGGGCGAGCGGTGTTCCACTGGCGCCGCAGGCTGGGCATGCTGGGCAACTTCACCGGACAATAGATGGCAGAAACGCGGTTCCTTCTCTCCGGGCTGGCGCGCGAGTTTCTGAACCAGCGGCGGTGTGCGTTCTATCAGCCGGTTCAGAGTGGCCTCCACTTCCTCCAGCCCTTCAAATGTGTGCAGACGCTCCGTGCGGCCGCGCAACTCGCCCACCGTCTGCGGCCCCCGAAGCATCAGCACGCATAGGATGGCTTGTTCGCGGCGATCGAAGTTGAAGACCTCGCCCACGCGGTGCCCGAACTTGGGGACGCGATGATCGCCGCCGCTCATGCGGAGCAGCAGGCCTTTCGCCCGCAGGCTTTCCACCGCGTCCGACACGGTGCCCTCAACGAGCGCCATCACCGGCTCCCGATTTGATTTTTGATTGCACGCGGCGCAGAGCGCGTTCAACGAGAGCGGGTAGTATTCCGGCGTGGCGGCTTCCTTTTCCATGAGCGACCCGAGCACGCGTGCCTCGGCTTCATCGAGTTGGAAGTCCATGGGTTCATCGTGCCACATCGCGGCAGACAACGCCGGGCTGCCCATCGTAAAATTCAGAGGCGGCTGTTCGCGCTAAACCATGGCAGAGAAGAACCAGGCAGGGCAGTTCCTTGTGAAACCGCACACCCAAGTGCGCCTTCGCGATTGGAACACGACGTGGGCCGGCGACGGCCCATTGCGGCGCCTGCGTGGTGATGAACTGAAACAGGAAGCTAACGAAATCATCCATCGAAACCTGGAGCGGCTTGCCGACGCGCAAGAGCTGCTCTGGGCGAGTGACCGGTACGCCTTACTGGTGGTCCTGCAAGGTATGGACGCCTCCGGCAAAGACGGCCTGGTCAAGCACGTCATGAGCGGTCTCAACCCGCAGGGGTGTCACGTTACCAGCTTCAAGCGGCCCTCCGATGAGGAGATTGCGCACGACTTCTTGTGGCGGTACGCAAAGGCGCTGCCCCCACGCGGACGCATCGGCATCTTTAATCGCTCGCACTACGAAGACGTGCTCGTGGTGCGCGTCCATCCGGAATGGCTCGACAAGCAAAAGCTCCCGGCCAAACGTGGGCGTTCCCTGTGGGAACACCGCTATGACGACATCAATTGCTTCGAGAAGCATCTCGTGCGCACTGGCACCGTCATCCTCAAGTTTTTCCTCCACGTCTCGAAGAAAGAACAGAAGCGCCGGCTGCTCGAGCGCCTGGAGGACCCGGACAAACACTGGAAGTTTTCCGCCTCCGATCTTGCGGAGCGCGCCTACTGGTCCGATTACGTCGAAGCCTACAACGACGCGCTCAGCGCCACCAGCACCAGGCATGCCCCGTGGTTTATCATTCCGGCCGACCACAAGTGGGTGGCACGCGCCCTGGTGTCGGGAATTCTGACGCGGACCATCGAGGGGCTGGACCTGAAGTTCCCCAAGCTGACACCCGAACAGCAAACAGCCCTGGCAAAGGCGAAGAGACTTCTCGAAAGCACATAAAGCCTGCTGTCTGATATATTCGTATCTCAAAGCCTGCAATCATCCCGACCTCTACCTGATCCTGAAGGAGGATCCCATGCGTAGCTCGCCAGGTGCCTGCCGCTCCGCCGCGGTGGTGGTTTTTTCCCTGCTTCTCGCCGCCACTGCATCCGCGCAGCCGGCTGCGCGCGCCCCTGTTTATCTCGACCCGAGCCAGCCCATCGAAAGAAGAGTCGCCGACCTGCTCGGAAGAATGACGCTCGAAGAAAAGCTCGGGCAGATCAACATGCCGTGTGTCTATGTCGACCCGCTCGGCATGGACAATGCGACCAAGATTGAGTCGTGCCGCCGCTTCACCGAAGGAAGGCGTGAGAAGGGTATCGGACCTGGCGGTGGATTCTTTACCTTCACCAATACCGTCGTGCCCGAAGGCACACGCCACGAAGCTGAGCTGCTGAATGAGCTTCAGAAAATCGCCATCGAAAAGACACGCCTCAAAATCCCGTTACTCCAGACCGAGGAAGGAACGCACGGGTTGATGTGTTCCGGAGCCACCGTGTTTCCCGAAGGTCTGACCATCGGCAGCACCTGGAACATGGATCTCGTCAAGCGGATCTACACGGTTGCCGCCCGGGAAGCGCGTGCCATCGGGATCCACCAGATCTTCACCCTGGTGATCGAACCCAACCGGGACCCGCGCCTGGGCAGAAACCAAGAGGGATTCAGCGAGGACCCGTACATGTGTTCCAGGATCGCCGAGACGATCGTGGGCGCGGCTCAAGGTGACGATGTCTCCGCTGCCGACAAAGTGGTCGCCGGGCTTTGCCACTATCCCGGCCAGAGCCAGCCCGCGAGCGGCTTCGAACGCGGCGCGATGGAAATTTCCGAACGCATGCTGCGAGAGGTGTTTCTGCCGCCTTGGGTGGCCGGCATCAAGAAAGCCGGCGGGCTCGGCGTCATGGCCACCTATCCAGCCATTGACGGAGTGCCCACGCATTCCTCCGACTGGATCCTCACCAGGATTCTCCGCGAGGAGATGGGATTCCAGGGCCTGGTTCTCGGCGAGGGAAGCGGCATATCCACGCTGATCTATGAGCACATTGCTCCGGACCAGAAGAAGGCGGGCGAGTGGGCCATCAAGGCCGGATTGGACGTCGGCATTTCGTACGAACCCGGCTACATGCAGCCCATGGCGGAGAACGTCCGCGAGGGCCGCGTCTCTATGTCATACATTGACCGCGCCGTCACCCGCATTCTCCGGCAGAAATTCCGCCTGGGTTTGTTCGACCATCCTTATGTCGATCCTGAACACGCGGTCGAGGTCACGCATACCAAGGAGAGCCAGGACCTGGCGCTCGAGGTGGCGCGCGAGGGCATCGTTCTGCTCAAGAACGAGAATCATCTGCTGCCGCTCAAGAAGGACATCAAGTCGATCGCCGTCATCGGTCCCAATGCGGACCGTGAGGGCAGCCTGCTCGGTGACTACGTCGCGCACAAGGTCCTGCAGCACGTGATTACGATTCTTGAAGGCGTGAGGGAAAAGGCTGGCCCCGGAACTCACGTGGAGTACGTCAAAGGCTGCGACGTGATGGGCACCAAGGTCAACGAGATTGAGAAAGCCGTCCAGGCTGCAAAGCGCGCTGACGTGGCGATCGTCGTCGTCGGCGAGAATCCGAGAGAAGACAAGGAAGCCACCGACGGGGAAGGCTACGATGTCGCCAGCCTCGATCTGACCGGCCTTCAGGAAGAGCTGGTAGAGGCCGTCTCCGCCACCGGTACTCCGGCCATTGTGGTTCTGAATAATGGCAGGCCGCTCTCAGTCCGCTGGATCGCGGAGCATGTTCCCGCGGTGGTCGAGGCCTGGCTTCCCGGCGAGCAGGGCGGCCGCGCCGTGGCCGATGTGCTGTTCGGCGATTACAACCCCAGCGGACGTCTGCCCATCACCGTGGCGCGCCACGTGGGCCAACTGCCGGTTTACTACAACTACAAGCCGTCGAAGGAATATTGGATAAAAGACGGTTGGGGCCGGCGGTACGTCGACATGAGCCCGCTGCCCTTGTGGGAATTCGGCGATGGACTGAGCTATACGACGTTTGAATACGGCAATCTTCGAATCGAAGATCCGAGGATCCACACGGCCGGCGAGGTCCACATCAGCGCCGAAGTCAGAAACGCGGGAGATCGCGCCGGAGCGGAAGTGGTCCAGCTCTACTTGCGGGATGTCATCAGCTCCGTCACCACGCCCGTCAAGCAGTTGAAACGCTTCGAGAAGGTCACGCTCGCGCCCGGCGAAAAGAAGATGGTTCGCTTTACCCTTGGGCCTGACGACCTGTCGCTCCTTGAGCGGCAGCTCAAACGCGTCGTCGAGCCCGGCGAGTTCAAGGTGATGATCGGCCATTCGTCCCAGGACATTCGCTTGACGGGCAGCTTCGAAGTCGTGGAGTAGGAATCATTCGCGTTCATTCGCGGCCCAAGTTGGCCTGCGTCACGTCGACAACCGTCAGACACTCCGCATCCACGCCATACGGCGCAACCGCCAGTATCCGGCCGCCTGGCCCGACCGCCAGGGAGTTCCCGATGCACTTTCGTCCCTTCCACGGCCCGCCCGTCAGCCACCCCACGCAACTGACGCCGACGACGTGCATGTTGTACCGGGTAGCCAGCTCTTGGTAAGCCGTCAGCCAAAGCTCTCCGTACGGCTCTTTCGCGTTGTCATGATCCGCATCCACGGCCCACGCGCACGGGGAGAGCAGCGTGCGCACGCCCATGCGCGCCAGTGCGTGTCCGAAGACCAGCGATTCAGGAAAGTTGTCCGCGCATATCGTCATGCCCAGCAGGCCGAATGGCGATGGAACCGCCGTCAGCCGGTCGCCTACGTTGTAAATATCGTGCGCAATCGAAAGCTCATTGATCTTCCGATGCTTCGCGATCAACTCGCCGTTGCTCGAAATGAGGATCGCGCAGTTGAAGACTCTTTCCCCGTCGCGTTCCGTTAGTCCCGCCACCACCCAGATGCCGTGCTGCCGGGCGGCGACGGCAAGGCGGCTGCTCCGCTCGCCGGGCATCTGGTCCGCGAGCTTCCGCGCCTCGGGCCATGTCCAGCCGAGATCGAGGCATTCCGGTAACACGACAACGTCCGATCCCGCATTCGCGGCCTGCCGGATCATGTCTTCGGCTCGGCCAAGATTTGCCTCCACCGCTCCACCTTCCACGCGTATTTGACCCATGCCGAGCTTCATGGCTGAAATGGCCGCCCTTTGCGGCTTCATCGCGATTGAAAGACCCCGCGTTTCCCGATTCTATCCGATGTAGCCGCAGCACCTTTCGCTCCTCCGCCTGATATAAGATATAGCCCATACCATATGGTCGCCTCGGAGTGGTCGTGCTGGCGGATCATGCGGCACGCTGACTTTTCGGTCGGCCAGAGCTTTTCAGTGGCCTCCACGCAGATCGACCTCATCGAAACAATATCCGTTCCCGCAAGCCTCGCTTTCTCACGCCACACCGGCGAAATGGAACAAATCTAATGATGGAATTTCTGAAAAACCTCCTGGCTTCGGACTTCATGGCCCATGGGTATTGCTACCTGTGGAGACCGGAGATCGTCTGGCTACATGTCGTGTCAGACGCGCTCATCACTCTGGCGTACTACTCCATCCCCGTCACTTTGGTCTATTTCGTTCGTAAGCGCCGCGACTTGCCCTTCCATTGGATGTTTCTCATGTTTGGAGCATTCATTCTGGGCTGTGGCACGACTCACGTGATGGAGGTGTGGACAATATGGCATGGGACTTACCGGCTTGCAGGGATCATCAAGCTGATCACGGCCGGGCTCTCCGTCAGCACCGCAGTTGCGCTTGTGCCGTTAATGCCCAAAGCCCTTGCGCTCCCCAGCCCTGCGCGGTTGGAGGCTGCCAACCGGGAGCTGGAACAGGAAGTCCGCAACCGGGAACGTGCGGAACAGGAAATCAAGGAGCTGAACGAGAGTTTGGAGCGCCGCGCGATGGAGCGCACCGCGCAACTCGAAGCGGCAAACCTAGAGCTGAAGAACGAAATCACCCAGCGCAAGCGCGCAGAGGATGGATTCCGGCTGGCGGTGGAGTCAGTTCCCAGTGGGATGGTAATGGTGAATCAGGAAGGGAAAATCGTACTGGTCAACGCGCAAACTGAAAAGATGTTTGGCTATCAGCGCGACGAGCTCCTCGGGCAGACGGTGGACATCCTGGTGCCAAACCAGTCTCGTGAGGCGCATGCCCAGTACCGGGCGGGTTTTTTCGCGCATCTTCAGGCGCGGCCCATGGGAACCGGCCGTGATCTTTACGGGCTGCGCAAGGACGGTAGTGAGTTTCCCGTGGAGGTCGGTCTCAATCCCATCGAGACGGCCGAAGGCACATGGGTACTGAGCGCGATCGTTGATATTACGGAACGCAAGCGCGCCGAGGAGGAACACAAAAGGCTCGAAGCTCAAATGCAGCACACACAAAAGCTGGAGAGCCTCGGTGTTCTTGCCGGAGGCATCGCTCACGATTTCAATAACCTCCTGGTCAGCATTCTGGGTAACGCCGGTCTGGCCCTGATGGACCTTGCGCCAGAGTCGCCAGCGCGGCCTACCGTCAAGGCCATAGAGGCTGCGGCGTTGCGGACCGCGGAACTCACCAAGCAGCTTCTGGCTTACTCCGGGAAGGGGAAATTTCTGGTTCAGCCGCTGAATCTGTCGCGGTTGGTCGAGGAGATGGCGCACCTGCTCAAGGTCTCGATGTCCAAAAGGGTGGTTTTCAGAACCAGGCTGGCCGCCAATTTGCCGGCGATTGAAGCCGACGCGGTTCAGTTACAACAGGTGGTCATGAACCTCATCACCAACGCCTCAGAAGCCCTCGGCGATAGTGCCGGCGATGTCGTTGTGTGCACCGGAGTTATGGACGCAGACCGGGCTTATCTTTCCGAGGGGTTTCTGGATGACAATCTGCCGGAGGGGCGCTACGTGTATCTGGAAGTCACAGATACCGGCTGTGGGATGGATCAAGAAACCCGGAGCCGGATCTTCGATCCATTCTTTACGACCAAGTTTACAGGGCGGGGGCTGGGCCTGGCGGCCGTGTTGGGTATTGTGCGAGGTCATCGGGGGACCATACGACTGTACAGCGAGCCCGGCCTGGGTACGGCTTTCAAGGTTCTTTTCCCTGCCTCGGAACAACCTCTGCCGCCCTCGGAGAGGACGGAGACGGACGCGGCGTGGCGCGGCGCCGGAACGATCCTGATTGTCGACGATGAAGAGGGTGTGCGTTCAGTCGCCCGGGGAGCACTGGAAAAGGCCGGATTTACCACGATGGTGGCCGAGGATGGGCACGCTGCGGTGGAGTTGTTTCGAACTCACGCCAACGACATCACGGCCGTCTTGTTGGATATGACCATGCCGCGCATGTCCGGCGAGGAAGTTTTCCGGGCGATTCGGAACCTGCGGCCGGATGCCAAAGTCATCTTATCGAGCGGATACAACGAACAAGAGACCCTCAGCCTGTTTCAGAGCAAGGGCCTGGCCGGATTCATTCAAAAGCCATACCGGGCCATGACGCTGATTGAGAAGGTGCGCGAAATTCTGGCACAAGCCGACCGGCCGAAGTGGTCATCGGGAAATGTCTGAGCCAAGGCGCGTTGCAGAGTAGGGGCCGGGAACCAATAATAATTTGCGCTGATAATCTGGATGAGCTTGCACTCGATCCTGCGAAGGGCTTTGTCAAATAACTCGTAAATGAAACCACTCGTCTACGTTCTCGTGGGGTGGTTGCTCACCGCCACGTCGTCTTGGTGTGCCGGTATGCTGCTGCTCCGCCAGCTCTCGGTTCGGCTCTATCGACAGGAGGAGCGTGTTCTGGCTTTCGTCGTGGGCGCCGCCTGCGTGAGCACGGTGGTATTCTTCCTCGCCGCTCTTCACCTGGTCTACAAAGGTGTGTTCCTGGCGTTCGCCCTCCTCTTGGTTGCCTTCGCCATTCAGCAGCGAGTCTGGCGGCCGCGTGGGGAATCTCTGCCTGTCCTTGCCGCAGTCTGGCGATTGCTGTTTCTGGAGATTTACCTTCCGTTCGCCGGGCTGTACTTGATCTACGCCCTGGCGCCCGAAGCCAGCCCCGATGGCAGCACCTATCACTTGGGCCTCGTGGCCCGCTACGCCCGCGAGCATGGATTTCCGGCCATCACCACCAATCTGTATGCCAGCCTCTCTCAGGGAATGGAGATGCTGTTTCTGTCCGCCTTCCTCTTCGGGCGGCATTCCGCAGCCGCGCTCGTCCACTGCACGTTTCTGCTCGTGCTGCCGCTGGTCATGTTGAATTACGGAAAGCGGATTGGGATGCCGCTCGTCGGCGTCACCGGCGCTCTGCTGGTTCTTTTGTCACCCATCGCGGGAATGTCCGGAACCAGCGCATACAATGACGTTGCCGTTACCACGGTAGCGTTCAGCCTGTTCGTCCTACTCCAGATCTGGGCCGAGCAACGCCAATCCGCGTTGTTAGTCCTGATCGGCGTCGTCGCCGGGTTCGCTTTCGGTATCAAGTACACAGCATTCGTCGCCGTTCCTTACGCGCTCGCGCTCGTGGCTTACAAATGCTGGCGCTCGCAGACCGCGGTCCTGCGCCCGGTTCTTCTCACGGCGGCAACGGCGGCCCTCTTCGTTCTGCCCACCCTGGTCAAGAACTCGATCGTGGTCCACAACCCGGTGTCTCCCTTCTTCAACCGCGTTTTCCCGAATCCCTATGTGCATGTCACGTTCGAAGATCAGTACCGGGAGCAGCAGAGGACTTACCGTGTCATCCAGAGTGCCTGGGAGGTGCCTTGGCAGATTACGGTGAGCGGAGAAAAACTCCAGGGTCTGCTAGGACCAGTGTTCCTGCTCGCTCCCTTGGCCCTGCTCGCTCTTCGCTACCCGGCGGGCCGGCAGTTACTCCTGGCCGCCCTGGTATTCTTCCTTCCGTACCCCTCGAATATCGGCACACGCTTCTTTCTGCCCTGCGCTGTCTTCCTCGCGCCCGCCCTGGCTCTCGGCCTCAGCAGCTGGACGGTTGTTCCGGTTCTGCTGGTTTTGATTCATGCCTGGCTGTCCTGGCCCACCAACGTGCGAAGCTACTGTCACCCGGACGCCTTTCAGCTCCACGACCCAACGGTTCGCGCCGCCTTGCGCCTGGAACCGGAAGACGAGTATCTGGCGCGGCATCTGGACGGATACGCCATCGCCCGGCGAGTCGAGAAGCAAACGCCACCCGGCAGCCGGATCTTTTCGTTCGACAATCCCCCCGAAGCCTATTGCGCGCGCGACATCCTGGTCTCGTTCCAGGCCGGGCTGAACGAGCGCCTGCGCTACACTCTGTACGCCGGTTTTGATCCCGCCCTGCAACCCCTGAGCGTGATCACTTTTCGGATTCAGCCGAATCGCCTACGGCGCCTTCGTGTGGTGCAGACAGCATCGGGCCGGCCGGATATTCCCGGCATCAGCGAGATCGAGATCTTCGGTCCTCAAGGCGCGCTGCCGAGGAAACCCGCTTGGCGCATCAATGCCCATCCATTTCCCTGGGACGCGGAACTGGCGTTCGATGGCAATCCCGCCACCCAGTGGAAAGCCTGGGAAGCGATGAAGCCTGGGATGTTCGTCGAGGTCGATCTGGGCTCCGAAGAAGTCATTACGGCCGTCGAGCTTCACGTAACACCGGATCAAGGCTACATGCGCTGGCAGCTTGAGGGTGAGTTGCAGCCCGGGCGGTGGACGGTGCTCAATGCCGCTCCTCAGTCCGCCAACCTGCAGAAGATGGATCTCCGCAAAGAAGCCATCCAGGAGCTGAAGCGAAACAACATCAACTACATCCTCGTACCCGATGGAGAATTCGCCGCTGCGGACTTTCGCGAAAATACGCCGTTGTGGGGAATCCACCTGCTTGCCGAAGCTGGGAAGTCCCGCCTTTACGCAGTTGACTGACGGGTAAGAAACCAGTTTTCACTGCGCGCTATCGCGCAACGGCGCAAGTCAATGACTGTGAAAGGCCAGCCCGCATTTCATCCTGAAGTTGGCATCCCGCATGCAGCGAAAAAACATGAAACCCAACAAGGAGGCCAACATGCCAGCAGGAAAGCTAATGGAATTCCTTGATGCCCACAACGTCAAGTACACCACCATCACACATTCAACAGCCTATACGTCCCAGGAAATCGCGGCCATCACCCATATCCGGGGCCGCGAGTTGGCTAAAACGGTGATGGTAAAGGTGGATGGCCACATGGCAATGGCGGTTCTTCCTGCTTCCTACCAGGTCAACCTCGCGGCTTTGCGCGCGGTCGTTGGCGCGAACAGCCTTACCTTGGCGAATGAAGCCGAATTCCGCGGACTGTTTCCTGAGTGCGAAACGGGCGCCATGCCGCCCTTCGGCACCATCTACGGAATGCCGGTGTTTGTCGAGGAGAGTCTGACCAGGGACAGGGAGATTGCTTTCAACGCAGGAACTCACAAAGAGTTGCTCCAGCTTGCTTACGAGGATTTTGCGCGGCTGGTGCACCCCAAGATCCTGAGATTCTCATCGGTACGAGCGGCGTAAGGACGACCGTCTTTCACCACGTCCATCAATCTCAGGAGCAACCCGATGCTTCCAGTTAAAGAACTGTCTGCAGAGATGTTCGCGTGGGCGCACTTGAAGCTCCTCTGCGCTTCTCCCGGCCCATGTATCACGATTACGCTGCCTGCGTTCCATCAGGGTGCGCAGGCGCTGCCCTATGCGGTCCAACTGAAACAGGCGTTGCGGGCAGTCCAGCAGGACTTGCTCAAACAGACGCCTTCAAATGAAGCCGAATTGCTGATGGAGCCCCTGCGCAACCTGTCGGGCCTTCCCGAACTGCATCAAAGCGGCCGCGACATGGTGATCTTCCGGTCGCCCGGCCTTTTGCTCCGGTTCCATCTTCCCGGTCCCGTCCATTTTCGTTCGGTAGTAGGCCGCTACTTCCACCTGGCGCCGTTTCTCCATGATCTGTGCGCGGATCGCGAGTTCTACATCCTGGAGTTGAGCCAGAAGCACATTCGCCTGCTGCATTATTTGGACGGCGCGTGCGAAGAAGTGCCCGTTCCTTCTGCTTTGCCCCAGAACGTGGAACAAGCCGGCGCTTTCGATGCGCCGGATCACACGCTTCGGAATCGCTCCGCGGCCGGCACGTCCAACGGTTCCATGTCCGGCGTACCATTCGGCACCGGATCAGAACGCGAAAAGAGCAACCTGCGCCTCCACGACTTCTTCCGCTCCGTGGACGAAGGCTTGGCCGTCTTCCTTAAAGGCCGGCCTCTGCTGCTCTCGGGCGCCACGCACGAGGTGGCGATTTACCGTCGCGCGGCCACGTACACCGGCTTGCTCGATAGCGACCTCGAGAAAGACCTCCACACGCTGGCCCCGGGCGAACTGGCGAACCTGGCGTACCGGAGTGCCCAAAATGACTCCCGGCGCAAAGCTGAAAAGCAGCTTCAACGACTTCGCGAAATGGCCGGCTCCGGACGAACGGCAACCGGCATCAGGCCGGTTCTCAAGGCTGCCGAGGAAGGCCGGGTGGCCCAGCTCATTCTGGCCGAAGACGCCGAGTTCGGGACGACATTGGAAGCCCTCGAATCCGACAGCCAGGAGGATCTGTTGAACACGGCTGCGGTATTGAGCATTCGCAACGGCGCCGCCGTATTCACCCTTCCGGCAGACGCCATGGGTTCCGAAGCTCCGGTGGCGGCCCTTCTCCGTTACTAGGGCCTGACGCTTCCGTTTTGAGTAGTATTCCGCAGGTTGGCTGCGCCAATCCGCGCATTGCAGGGCGAACCACCCTCATCCTGTTCCAGGCGTGACACTTGCACCCTTGAAGGGGTGGAAGAACGCTTGCACTCCTTATTGACAAAACCGTTGCAGAGAGGCGGCTCCGATGCTCGAAGTACGGAGGATCCTGTTCCCGGTGGACTTCTCGGAGCGGTGCTCGGCTGCTGCATCTCACGTGGCAGCCGTGGCCAAGAAGTTCCATGCCAAAGTCACCCTGCTGCACGTTATCCGCACTCCTCGCGTCTGGTACGGCGATCTACCTCCGGAGGAACTGCAAGCACTCATCGACATCCGGGAGTTGATCAAAGACCGGCAGGTTACGCTCAACGCCTGCCTCCAGGACGAATTCCGGGACGTCGCGGACATCGAGCGAATCGTCGAGCGGGGAGAGCCGGCCCGCGTGATCGCCGAGCACGCCCGCAAGGATCGGGCCCATCTGATCATGATGCCGACCCATGGTTACGGACCATTTCGACGGATGTTGCTGGGTTCGATCACGGCCAAGGTGTTGCACGATGCCGAGTGCCCGGTGTGGACGGATGTACATGACGAAATTTCGTTCGCACGGCTCGGTTGCCAGTCGGTGATCTGCGCCGTGGACCTGAGAGAAGAAATGGTCTCCGCCATTCAATGGGCCGCCGCTTTCGCCGCGTCTTTTGGCGCGGATTTGACGCTCGTGCATGCGATCCCGGCTCTTGCCGGCCCTGCGCGGCCGAGCGAAACGCGTTTTCGCAGCTATCTGGTCGAAAGCGCGCGCGAGTACATTGCGGATTTACAGCAGAGGGCCGGTACCGCGGCGGCCGTCTGTATCCAGGGTGGCAGAATCGCGCAGGCCGTGCGCACCGCCGCCGTTCAGAGCGCCGCGGAACTGGTTGTCATTGGCCAGGGTTGCATCCACGAAACGCTAGGCCGGCTGCGCTCCAATGCCTACGCGATCATTCGTGAGTCTCCCTGCCCCGTAGTGCGTGTGTGAGCCGGGGAGTCGCCCCGGACTGGAGAGGAGAAATCGATGAAGGCCTGGATCCCCGGAGCGTTGATAACATTGCCGCTGATGGTCGTTCTCGTTTCCGCCGAAAAACCGGGTCCGCCGGGTCCGGATACCGTCGAGATGCGGGAGCCGGTACAGGGAGCGGCTCTGTATAAAGCCCATTGCGCCGTGTGCCACGGTCAGGACGCCAAGGGCGGGGGTCCCATGGCCAAGTCGCTCAAGGTGAGCCCTTCGGATTTGACGCGCATTGCCGCGCAAAACCGGGGTCACTTTCCGCTGGCTCGCGTACAGAAGATCATCGCCGGCGAAGTGCCCATCCCGGCTGGGCATGGGACGCGAGAGATGCCGGTTTGGGGGCCGGTTTTTTCGCAGATCGTCTGGGACCAGGACCTCGGCCAGATTCGCGTTTACAACCTCGCCCGCTACATCGAAGAAAAGCAGGCGAAGTAAATGGAAGGAGGAACCGCTATGTCTTCCACGTGGGTGTTTGCCGCGTACGTTTGCGCGGTGGGTCTGCCGCTGGTGCTTCTTCGCTTCTTTGGCGCACGAGCCTGGTACTGGCACGCCCTCAGTATCGGTTTGGCTCTAGCATTGGGGCTGACTCCGACGCCTTCGGAATGGAGCAGTCCAAGCACGGACCTCATGATCGGTTCGGCATTTGTGTTTTTGCTCGTCTGGGGGCTGGCGGCGCCATTCTTCCGGTCGCACCACGCCATGCACCCCAAAGCGGGCTAGTCAGGGGAAAAGGAGGCGAGAACCATGTTCCACACTCTTAGCGAGCAAATGAAACGCGACGAACAGGCCTCGCGGTCGTTCGTGGAACGATCGCTTGAATGGGCGAGCGTTTTGGCGGTCGCCGTCGGCGTTTTCGCGCTTCTCTATTTCGTGATTCTGTTCATGGAGTAGTCGGCTTAGCTCCGGGAACTCCCGTGCGCGAGAGGTCGTATCATGAAGCGGGGGTTCCCGTGAGCATCGATAATTTCGTAGAAGAAATCCAAGTCCTGGGACGGGACCTGGTGGACAAAGTGAAAGTGCTGATTCACGAAGGCAACGTGAATCGCGTCATCATCAAAGATGAAAAGGGCAACACCTATCTCGAAATTCCCGTCAGCGTGGCCGCCGTCGGTGTGATCGCAGTCCCTGTTCTGGCTGCGCTCGGCGCCATTTCCGCCCTGGTCGCAAAATTCAAAATCGTGGTGGAGCGATCCGAGCCCAAGTAGCCGGATCCGTTCGGCGGCAGGCTGGGCCCGTGTTGCGTCGCTGGGGTCCGCTTAGCTGGCCGATGTGTTTGCGGCGCCAAGACGGCTATTCGCAGTGATCCAGATACCTGAGAGGCTCCCGCCGGAATTGACAAACAACGCGGCGGTGGCCAGGCATACGAATGCCACAAGTAAGGTGTATTCAATCAGGTCCTGCCCCTGCTCATCTAGCAAGAATCGTTTCAGCATTGGTTCCTCCGTTATCCGGCTGCTCGGTTGCGCCGCGATTACCATCCGCGGCGAGGATAAGTGGCTCGAGGAGCAGTCAGCATATCCGCTCCTGAATCCAAAACGAACAGCTCTCAACCCATAGTGATCTACTAGCAGCCCGGGCGTCAATGTTGACATAAGTTTACTGCCCGCAGTGTGCAATCTTCGGATGCTGAAGTATCACATCAGCCTCGCCAACTCGTTTTCTTCATTAGTGGACGCAATAGCTTGCCGGCCAGACTGCATAATTGGAGTCGTTGTCGGTTATTAAATGAGTACTAACTGAAGATAACCGTTACTCCACTTCTACATGATGGAGTTTCCGGCACGCTGCAATCTCACTAAGAAAGGCTTGACATTGGGCACTCACTTACCGGAAATTAACCTTTGACCAAGCAAACGGCCGTGCAGGCCGGGGAATGGAGAAGTGACAAATGCGTTTGTCATTCCTGTCTCGTTTTAGAACGGGCCACCAGCCGCCTTCAGAACGCGGATTGGCCGCCAGGGTGGGCCGGATAGATGACAGATTGTATATTCGGTCGCCAATCGGTTCTCCCATCATCGTGTCCTGGCAGGACGCGCAGGGCCAGAAGCGATGTACCGAGGCCCGTGGCATGAATATGAGCAGTGCGGGTGCGCTGGTTCGGGCGGCGGAACCAATTCCGGCGGGAAGTGCGGTGTACATAGAGTCGAAGCCACTGCGCCTGATGGCCAATGCCATCGTACGCCACTGCACCGAGAGGAAATCGAGGTTTCTGATCGGAATGGAATTTCGCGGCTCCCTGATCCGCTCCTATTAGCGCGCATGCGGACTGTGCAAAAGAAAAGCGGGTTCGCTCCCTAGCGAACCCGCCTGTACGCCTTCACCGCGTCCCGCTGTTTGCCGGCCTACTTAGCAAGACGGACGACGATTTGCGTAGCGATCTGGTTGAACGCCGCGCACAGTTGTGAAGGATCGGGAGCATCGACGAAGAATCCCTTGGTCTGACCAGGGTTTTGCCCCGTCCACATGGTCCTCGTTGTGGAGTCCGCGTCGTTTTCCATCGTGGGATCGTTCGCCAGTTTGCGAAGCAGCAGCGTGTCCGGCGGGTCCCCGAGGGAATTGCCTTCCAGAGCGATGGTGTAGATAGCCGGCTTCAACGTCGCATTGTTTCGAATGGTGGTGCCTTGATTGTCGAGAGCGTTGGCACCAGCAACTTCGACCCACTGAGGAATGGTGATATTGGTCAGGTTGACGGTCGTGCTGTTGTACGGTGAATTCGGGTTATTGGCACTGTACGGCCCGGTGGTGGAGTTGCCGTAGACGTCGGTGGGCGGCATCTGGGTGAAGTCGTTATAGCCGCTGGTCAAGCCAGTGTTCAACATCTTGCAGTTGCTGTTGGCGTCCGGCGTGACCGCATCGCTATTATAGGATGCGTTGGGCGCAACCCAAAGCATCAAACCCGCCGTGGTGCCGGAGGGCAGAGGTCCGCCCGCCCACTGGGCATACACGCCTCTCAGGTTGGCGGAGTTACAGGGGGCCTTCTGATAGGGCTTATAATTTCCCGTAAAGCCGTTCGGGCGGCCGTCTGTCATGAGCACAATGACGTTAGCCCTGGTGGTGACGTTCACGGCTTGAATCTGAGCATAGGCCTGGTGAACACCTTCAACCATGTTGGTGTTACCGCCGCAGCTGATCTGGTTAATCAGGGAAGCGACGGTGTTGCCGCTCGCATCCGGCGTCCCGAAACTCGTCGTCGGAGCAAAAGTGAACGCGGAAGAACCGAAAATCACGAGCCCCACCATGTCGCGGCCCTGGGCAAAATTGCTTACAAACTGGGCGGCATCCGTTTTCATAATGGCGCAAGCGGTGCTGCCCTGGAACGGGTTGGTCATCGAAGAAGAGCGGTCCAGAACGAGCATCACCAGGGCGTCCCGGCGGCCGGCGACGGAAATCGCAGCGATCGTCGCCGTGTTCTGGCCCAGCATGCGCAAGAAGTAAAGAGGGGCGGTTACGTTCGCCCTGGTCGTCACCGAGCGGTAGTTCGGCGTGCTGGTGCTATCCACCGTGGGTGTGGGCATACTGACGCTGATGGTTCCCCAGAAACCAGATGGAAAGTTGGCATTGAAGTATTTAGTGGCCGCCGCTTGGGCGTTGGAGACTTGGGTTCCGCTGTCGGGTCCCTGTCCCAGGGCGCGCGCGCCCGCCAGGGACGCAGCATCCACTGCCTGATAGAGCTTGCCCCTGATCATGTAAAGCACGCCGACGTCGAATGCCAGACCCACCAGGGGAAGTGCAATCATCATGGTCAACACCGTCATGATGACCGCCATTCCCTGTTGATTTTTCTTTGTTGTTAGTTTTTTCATTTTGCCCCTCCGACTTTTTCTAGAAGATTGCGTATTCGTAATGTGATACGCCGTTGTACAGTCCCGGAACCGCCAGATCAGGATCTACGAAGTAACTCTCCGACAAGTACGCGATGTCGCTATCGTTCATAGTCAGCAGGTTGTTGAAGTTGTCCGCCCTGGCGGTGATATCGTTCGAGAAATTCGTTACGTCGCCGGTGCTGGTAATGGTGGACGGGGCGCCGTACTGCGTGGTGTACCTCGTCTTATTCCCCACCACGATCCGGTTCATCACCACGATGTGGCCGGCATTGGTGCAAGCGCAGGACCCCGCCGCGATTTTCGTAAAAGTGGAGAACACCTCCACGCCATACCCCGTGGTACCTCCAGTTACATTTCCCGAGTTGGCGACAATGTTGAGCCCCTGTCCCAGTTGGGTGGCAAGCAGGGTTTGATTGCCCTGCCCGGCGAAATCCACGCCGCGCGAATACATGTGACCGGCGTCGCGCGTGAACTGCACCACCTGCGTCTGCCGCAGGACCGCGAAGCCGAAGGTGAAGATGCCGAGAAGCAGCGGAACCAGAAACATGGAGGACACCAGAACGAACTCGATCATGGTGGATCCGCGTTGGCCTTGGTTATGTCTCGTTCGCATATATTTATCCCCTTCGGAGTTACGGGCACGTCGGCGGCGTGGGATTCACAGCCGTTGGACAACCGCCACCCGGACACGGCTCCATAATGTCCGAGGCCTGGACGTTAATGGCAACCGGGGCCCCGCTCTTGAAGATGGCGCCCAGCGGGCTATACTGGTACCCCTGAACGGCAACCTGAATAACGCTTCCGCCACCCGGCGTGGTGGTGACTCCCCCGTACGGATCGTAGTACTTGACGGTCACCTGGCACCCAGCGTTGGAAATGAAACCGCCGGAGCTGCCCTTCACCACCTTCGCAATGGAATCACTTAAATAAGTGTCACCGGCCAGTAGCTGTTCGGTCACTCCATACCGCACCCCATCGCGCACCGCCTCCTGCAGAGTGACCTTGATGAACAGGGATAGCGAGATGTCCAGCAGCAGAAAAATCAGTGCGAACATGATTAGAGTAATCAGGCCCGCCTCGATCGTTTCACTGCCTCGCTGCCCGCGGCTCCTTGCGTTTGAAATCTCGTGTGTCATCGTGTCCTGCCTTACCCACCTTCAGGACGAGCGAGACTTCACATTTGTTTAGCACTTGGCCTTTTTTTTGGCATCAAACCCTGGCGGGATTCCCGTTGGATAACGTTCAGACAACGTTGACTGGCATGTGCTTTTCAAATGTAGTAGTTACCAAGGTTAATACTGCACAGGAAGGAGACTTCGGTTTCTCAATCAGGACCGGCGGCCGGCGAGCATCTTCTGGTACGCTTCGAGCAGTTTCTGACGGGCATCGCGCGCGATGGGATCCGGCAGTTCTTGTGGCCGGTACTCCCGGCAAAGCTCGATGGTCTTGCGAAGGCTTGCCGTAAACGCAGCACACGGCCCACAGCCGGCAATATGCGCATCCATTTCCTGGCACGTTTCGGCGGGAAGTTCCAGGTCGAGATACTCGGAGAGCAGAGCGAACATCCTCTGGCAGTTTTCGTCGTGCCGATGGGTGGCCATCAATTCCTCTCCACGGCCTGTCCGTTGGCGCGAAGATAGGTGTCGATCTGCTTGCGGGCCAGGAGCCGGGCGCGGTGCAGTCTGGTCTTGACGGCATCCGTATTCAGATCCAGAACCTGGGCGGTATCTTCGGTGGAAAGCTCCTCCACGTCGCGCAGCAACATGACCGAACGATAGATTTCCGGCATGTTCGCAATGGCGTCTTCAAGAACGTGCTGCAGCTCCGAGCGCAACACCTCGTCTTCAGGAAGACCCGACCAGTCTGCAATCTCGATCTTCATCGGATCCCCACCCGGTGCCCTCGCCGGCATCAGCTCGTCGAGCGAGAGTTCCTGCTGGGGCGCATAGACGCTTTTGCGCCGCTTGATCAGACAGGCATTCTTTGCGATGCGGAACACCCACGCGCGGACGTGTTCAGGCTCGCGGAGTTGGCCAAAATTTTCAAAAACCCTGAGCAACGTCTCCTGCACCACCTCTTCCGCGTCCTCGCGATGGCCGCACATTATCCGGCTATAGTGAAAAATCTTTGCCCGGAAGTGATCGACAAACCGGTCGAACGCTTCCGGCGTGCCGGCGAGCAACTGGCGCGCCAACTCGATTTCCGCCGCTCGTTCCAAGGGTGGATTCCGCCGCCATCATTGTATCCGACCGCTTGGCGCATCACTCAGTGCTCAAGATGCAGTAGACCGGGAAAGGTGACAACGGCGGCTCAGGCAGAATCTTGTCACCTTTTGTTACAAACTGTATCCTTCAAACAGAAGGGCGGACTAACCGTGAAGCACCATCCGAACGAGCCGCCGGAGGAGGCCTGAATGGCCGAGTGGATCACCATCTTGCTTCTAGCCGGTGTTTATTTCGCGGTAATGCGTTGGGTTTTGCCTTCGCTCGGCGTGCCCACGTGAATGTCCGGCCATTGCGATGCCGGGTCCCGGCACGACGAAAGTACAGGTAAAGTGCGTCCCATCAAGCGGTGATCCAAGTCAATCCATCAAGGGGCGCCCGCAAATCGCCTGTTCCATCGGCACGCGAGACGCTTCGCCTCCCTTGAGCACATAATATCTGCAACCTATTTTCTGGCAGCGAAACGCCGCTTGTCACCTGCTGGCGCAAACTGCATCTTCAAACACGAGAGGCCGATGCTCAAGAAATTCCTGTACCTGGGGCTGCTCGCACCCCTTCATGCGCAAGATCCGCTGTCTGTGCGGGACGCCGTTCGCATAGCGCTCGACCATAATAAGTCGATCCAAGCTGCCGCCGCGGGAAGGCAGGCCGCCGGTGCGCGCGTCAATCAGGCGAAAAGCGGCTGGCTGCCTCGATTGAACTACTCGGAATCCGTTACGCGTAGTGATAATCCGGTATTTGTCTTCGGTTCGCTCCTGACGCAGCATCAGTTTACGGAAAACAATTTCGACCTTGGCGCGCTGAACCAGCCGAATGCGCTGAACAATTTCCAGTCGCAGCTCAGTTTCGACCAGACGATCTATGATGCCGGCCAGTTACGCCACGCAACACGTTCGGCCGGTTTGATGCAAAGCGTGTCGGGAGAAGAGGGACGCCGCACGGAACAGGATGTGATCACCGGCGTGGTCAGCGCGTATTGTGCGGTCGTACTCAGCGGCGAAAACCTGGCGGCCGCCAAGGAAGCGGTGCGCTCGGCCGAAGCCGATCTGAAGCGCGCCGAAGCCGTGCGCGCTGCCGGCATGTCGACCGACGTCGACGTGCTGTCGATTCGCGTGCACCTGGCAGCAGTCACGGAACAGCAGATCCGCCGCGCGGCCGATCTGGATGTGGCCCGAGCCGCGCTGAATGATGTACTGGGTCTGCCGCTCGATACGGTGCACAGCCTGACGACCGCTCTGGCTCCGACGGACGTGCCGGACATCTCGCTCGAACAATACGAGCGCAAGGCGGTCGACGAGCGTCCCGAAGCGCGCGAGGCGAAGCTGGCCACCAGCCTGTCGGAAACGCAAGCGAGTGCGGCACGATCCAACCTGCTGCCCCAAGTGGGATTCCATGCGGCCATCGAAGAGGACCGCCAGCAGTTCGCCGGCCGCGCGGGTGGCAACTGGCTGGCATCGGTCTCGGTCCGGTGGAATCTCTTCAACGGGTTTGGCGATAAGGCCCGCATCGAGGAAACCGGGCACCTCCTGCGACGCTCGCGGGCTGAGGAGGAACGGGCCAGCTCGGCGATTCGTCTGGAGGTGCGCCGCGCCTGGGCCGATCTGCGGGCCGCGACCCAGCGCATTGAAGTGGCACGGGCCGCGGTCGAAGAGGCCCAGGAGAGCCTGCGCATCACGCAGAACCGTTACGCCGGTGGCCTCAATAACGTGACCGACCTGCTACGCAACGAAACCGCGGTGCTCGAAGCCAAGACGCGCTATCTCGCGGCGATCAACGATCAACGCGTCGCCGGCGCGATGTTGGAAAGGGCGGCCGGCACTCTGTCGCCTGATTCGGAGGTACTCAATTGATGAAAGCGCCGCTTGTTCTGTCTGTACCTGTGCTATGGCTCGCAGGCTGTGGCGAGCCTCCACGCAAGATAGAAGCTGACGGCGCAGCGGTTGCGGTGAAGACCGCGACCGTCGCGGCCGAGTCTTGGCCGGAAGAGTACGAGGCTATGGGCACGGTTCGAGCGCGGACCACCGCGGTGCTGTCCAGCAAGGTCATGGGCTATGTGCGCGAGGTACATGCGAGCGTTGGCGACCATGTGAGCGCGGGTCAGTTGCTTGTCGCGCTCGACGCCGCCGACCTGGAAGCCAATTATCTCCGCGCGGATGCCGGCCGTGACGAAGCTCGCAGCGCGATGCCCGAGGCGGAGAACGGCGTGGCGGCAGCCAAGGCCAACCTGGAGCTGGTCCGGATGACGTTCAAACGCATGAGCGATCTTTTCGCGAGCAAGTCCATTTCGAATCAGGAGTACGACGAAGCGGCCGCGCGGCTGAAAGGGGCCGAAGCTGCGTACGCCATGGCGGAATCCAAGCGCGTGCAACGGACTGCCAGAATCGCCCAGGCAGAGCAGGAACGCCGCGCAGCCGAGATCCAGCGTGGTTACGCGCAACTCCGCGCGCCGTTTGCGGGCGTCGTCACGGCAAAGTCAGTGGAACCGGGCAATCTGGCCACGCCCGGCGCACCGTTGCTCACCATCGAGCGCGAAGGAGCATACCGGCTCGAGGTTCCCATCGAGGAATCGCGGCTCGCTGTCATTCGCCGCGGCAGCAAAGTGATGGTGACTCTGGATGCGCTGGACCGAACGTTGGAGGCGAAGATTGGTGAAATCGTGCCCTCGGTCGACGCTGCCTCCCGCACGTATTTGGTGAAGATCGATCTGCCGGCTATCCCGCAACTGCGATCTGGTATCTTCGGGCGCGCCCGGTTCCCTCTGGGTAACCGGGCAGTTCTGGCTGTGCCGTCCACGGCCGTGATGGAGCGCGGCCAACTGCAAACCGTGTACGTCGCCGAAAACGGCGCGGCCCGTATGCGCATCGTCACCATCGGCCGAAAAAGGGCGGATCGAGCGGAGGTACTTTCCGGCCTCACCGCCGGCGAACAGGTGATCTCGCCGATCCCGGCTGTGCTTGCCGACGGCGCGAAAGTCGAGATCCGGCAGTGAGCCCGGAGCGCCATCTTGGTCCTGCGGGCCGCTTCGCGCGCACGTGGGTCTCCTCTAAGCTCACGCCGCTCATTATCGTGTCATCGCTGCTCATTGGCGCACTCGCCGTATGGAAACTACCGCGCGAAGAAGAGCCGCAGATCATCGTGCCTATGATCGACGTGTTCGTCCAGATGCCCGGGGCCTCCGCCCGCGAGGTGGAAGAACGCGTCACCAAACCAATGGAAAAACTGCTGTGGGAGATCCCCGGCGTCGAGTACATCTATTCAACGTCCAGCCCCGGCATGTCCATGGCGGTGGTGCGGTTTCTGGTAGGCCAGGACGAAGAGAAGAGCATCGTCCGGCTCAATCAGAAGCTCTACGCCAACATGGACCTGATCCCGCCCGGCGCTTCGCCGCCGCTGGTGAAGCCGCGCTCGATCGATGATGTGCCCATCCTGGCGCTGACCCTGTGGAGCAAACGCTACGGCGATTTCGAGCTGCGGCGGATCGCGGCGCAGGTACACGATACGATCAAGCAGACGCCGGATGTTTCCGCGGTTGCGCTGATCGGCGGCGAGCGACGCGAGATCCGGATTACCGTCGATCCCGCACGGCTGGCCGCTTACTCGCTCTCGCCGTTACAGGTGGCCGGCGCGCTCGGCCTTTCGAACCGTCGGCTGCCATCGGGACATTTCGCCAGTGCCAACCAGGAGTACCTGCTCGAAACGGGTGAGTTTCTGCGCACAGCGGCTGATGTGCAGAACGTGGTCGTGGCGGCCGTTCATGACAAGCCGGTTTTCGTGCGCGACGTCGCCCAGGTGACCGACGGCGGCGAAGAACCGGGAGAATACGTCCGTTACTCGGCCGGTCACGAGTTCTATCCGGCCGTCACAATTGCCATTTCGAAACGCAAGGGAACGAACGCGGTGAAAGTTGCGGCGGATGTGCTCGCGCGCATCGAGCCACTCAAGGGCAGCGTGATTCCCTCCGATGTCACGGTTTCCATCACCCGTCACTACGGTGAAACCGCGGCGGACAAATCCAACGAGTTGCTACTCCATATGTTCATCGCGGTCGTATCGGTAAGCCTTCTCATCGCCATCGCGCTGGGCCTGCGCGAGTCGCTGATCGTTTTTCTCGCCATCCCGGTTACGCTCGCTCTCACCCTGGCTGTCTTCTACTTCTACGGCTACACGCTCAACCGCATTACCCTATTCGCACTCATTTTCTCCATCGGCATCCTGGTGGACGACGCCATCGTGGTGGTCGAGAACATTGCGCGGCACTGGCGCGTGCCGGGCAACCGGGGCCGCCAGCCCTATGACGTCGCCATCGAAGCCATCGATGAAGTGGGAAACCCGACCATTCTGGCAACCTTGACGGTGGTGGCGGCGATCCTGCCCATGGCATTCGTCGGTGGGTTGATGGGGCCGTACATGAGGCCCATCCCCATCGGCGCGAGCGCGGCCATGGTTTTTTCGCTGCTGGTGGCGTTCATCGTGACCCCTTGGGCCGCGGTGCGCATCTTGAAACCCGGCGCCACGCACGAGGCCGGAGAGCGGGAGGACGCTCTCACGCGGCTTTACCGGCGGGTCATGGGAACCCTCCTGCATGTGCCAGTTTTGCGCTGGGGGTTTCTGGGAATGGTTCTCTTTCTGCTCCTCGGCTCGATGTCTCTGGTGTATTTCACGTTCGTCAAAGTGAAGATGCTGCCCTTCGACAACAAAAGTGAGTTTCAGGTCATCGTGGACATGCCGAATGGCACGACGCTCGAGCAAACCGCGCGCGTCACGCAGGCTCTCGCCGTCGAAACCCAGCGGCAGCCCGAGGTAGTAAACGTACAGACGTACGTGGGCACGGCCTCGCCATACAACTTCAACGGCCTGGTACGGCACTACTATTTGCGCCGCGGATCCAACGTGGCTGACATACAGGTCAACCTCCTGCACAAAAGTGAGCGGCATTTGCAGAGCCATGAGATCGCCAAGCAGGTGCGTCAGAGGCTCATTCCGATCGCGGAACGCTTTGGCGCCCGCATCAAAGTGGCGGAGGTGCCGCCGGGGCCGCCGGTGCTCCAGACGCTGGTGGCCGAAGTCTACGGTCCCGATCCGGATGGCCGCATCCGCATCGCCCGCCAGATCCGCGATCTCTTCCGCCGGACCAATGGCATCGTGGATGTGGACTGGTACGTGGAAGACGATCAGCCCAAGTACCGGCTCGTCGTGGACAACGAAAAAGCCGCGCTGAACGGCATCTCAGAAGATGATGTGGCGCGCGCGGTTGCCATCGCGTCGGCGGGATATCAGGCCGGCCTGCTGCACGTAGACTCCGCAAAGGAAGATGTGCCTCTCACGCTGCGGCTCGACCGGGGGAACCGTTCCGACATCGATCGCCTCGGAAATCTGAAGCTCATGGCTCGCAATGGCGAGACCGTCGCGTTGAGCGAACTGGTGCGGCCGGAAAAAGTCGTCGCGGAGAAAAGCATTTACCATAAGAATCTGATGCCGGTCATTTATGTCACGGCCGATGTCGCAGGCTCGATCGAGAGCCCCGTGTATGCGCTGCTCAAGACGGGTCCGGAAATCGATCGCATCACGATTCCCGAGGGCTACGCGATCGAGCAACACATGGCGGCGCTGCCCACGAACGCCGGCCGCTACTCGATGAAATGGGATGGCGAGTGGCACATTACCTATGAAGTATTCCGCGATCTCGGATTTGCCTTCGCCGTCGTGTTGATCCTGATCTACGGGCTGGTGGTAGGCTGGTTCCAGTCTTTTGTTACGCCTCTGGTGATCATGGCGGCGATTCCGTTTTCTCTGGTCGGCATTCTGCCGGCGCACGGGCTGATGGGCGCATTCTTCACGGCCACCTCCATGATCGGTTTCATCGCGGGCGCAGGCATTGTGGTTCGGAACTCGATCATCCTGGTTGACTTCATTGAATTGCGATTGCGGGAGGGCTTGCCACTGGAGCAAGCCGTCATCGATGCGGGCGCGATCCGTTTCCGCCCCATGCTGCTGACAGCGGCAGCGGTGGTGGTGGGCGCAGGCGTGATTCTGTTTGATCCGATTTTTCAAGGTTTGGCCATCGCGCTCATGGCGGGCGAAATCGCGTCGCTCGCGCTCTCGCGCATGACCGTTCCTATTGTTTATTTCGTCGTGAATCGAAGGAGGTTGTCGTAATGAACGTCGAGCGTTGTTTGCGCATGATCGCCGGGGCCTTTGTGATGGCCAGTGTTGCGCTGGGCTACTGGGTGCATCCGGCCTGGTTCTTGTTTACGGTTTTCGTGGGACTGAATCTGTTTCAGTCGGCATTTACCGACTGGTGTCCGATGATGACGTTCCTAAAAAAAGCGGGCGTGCCGCCGGCCGGCGCTCGGTGAACCCGTACCGGTGGGTGTAATGACCCAGATGAGAACGAAGCAGGCACTTCCTGGGATAGTACCCCACGCGGTGTTGGCTGGCATCGGGCTCGCCCCAGCCTTTTGAACTCAAGAACTTAGCTCCAGTCTCGCATCCAACAGGATCTGGGCGCAGAATTGCCCAGCCGTCTGGTACCAAAGGAGTCCCGTGAGAATCTGGCAGGTAGGTTTTGTTTTAGCCGTTGCGATGACCATTGGGCCGTGCGTAGCGTTTGCGCAGGTGAGCATTGTCAATGGCGCGTCCTACGATTCCGGAGAGCCGCTCGCTCCTGGATCGTTTGCCGCCATGTTCGGCGAGAATCTCTGCTTGCAGACGATGATAGGCAACTGGATCGCTCCGGGCCAGCTTCCGACCACCCTCGGCCGGTGTTCGATCCTGATCAACGGCGCAGCCGCCATGATGTCGTACGCTTCACCCGGCCAGATTAACTTCATCGTCCCCGAGAACACCGCGGCAGGCGCGGCGAAGGTAACGGTCATGAATGGCTCGCAAAGCGTCGCAGGGTCGATGATGATTGCACCGTCCGGACCGGGAGTGTTCGCGATGAACGGTATGGGTGTAGGCGAGGGAGCCATGCTGCACGGCACCCTGTGGAAGCCAGGACCATTCAGCGTGACTACGAATGGGCACCCAACGCCGGTTTCGATCTTCATGACCGGACTAGATCTTTCCGCGAAGCCCTCGGTGTCGATTGGCGGTCTTCCGGTCGACGTCACGTTCTTTGGGACCGCTCCCGGTTTCGCGGGACTCCAACAGGTCAACATCGTGCTGCCCGCCAATATGGCTGGAGCCGGCAGGGCGCCGCTGACCGTGACTTCGAGCGGGCAGACCAGCAATGTCACTTCGATGGAGATTCTCCCCACAACCGCCATGATGCAGGGAATACCCGGCTGGGGGTCGGGCATGATGGTGGCCGACAACGCGCGCCGCGGAATGGAAGTCAGCTACATGGCTTTCAACGCGGTGAACAACAGCGTGCTGGTCACCGACGAGAACGACGACGTGGTGCGTGTCCTCTCGCTCGATTCGAATAGCACCACCGCCACCATCACGCTCCCGGCTGGCTCCGCAGCTCGCGCTGTCGCAGTGAACGATGCGGGTACGCTCGCTGCAGTGGCGCTCAGTGGCCAGGCAGCGGTGGCTCTGATCGATCTTTCGCAAAATCAAGCGGTCGCCGTGATTGCCACGGGATATTATCCGAGCCACGTGGTGTTCTCAGGGACAAGCCTGCTGGTGACCAATGGCGCAAGTGGCACGGTCAGCATGATCGATAGCGTCGTACGCGTAGTCCTGGCGACTGTGGCTGTCGGATTCGGTCCCAGCGGTATCGCCGCGAACGGGAACCTGGCAGTGGTAGCGAACATGCAAGCCGGAACGATATCGCTCATCAATCTGACAGACTACACAACCAGCACGATTCCATTGCCTGCCGGATCGCGACCGCACGAGGTGGCCATATCGCCCACGACCAATACCGCGGTGATTACCGCCCCCATGTCCGGGAGCATCCTGCTTCTGAACCTCACGACCAAAGCAATTGCGTCTGTCGATGTCGGGCTTTGGAATGCGATGGGCCCTGGAGCGGTCGTTACCAGCGGCGGACTGGCGTATGTCGCCAGTCAGATGACTGCGGGCGTAACCGTGGTGGATGTAAAGGCCGCAAAGGTAATCAAGACCGTCGCCGTGGATCCCGGGCCGCGTGCGCTGGCGGTAAACGCGGCCAAGAACCAGTTGCTCGTTATGGCACAGGGCACGGGCACAGTGGATCTGGTAGACCTGACCAGCTATGCGATCAGCGCGCGCATGAATGCCCGCGATACCGAACGGGAAGGAAACTGGACACTGCCGCTGGTTCAGTCGATCACTCCGAATACCGCCCCTGTGGGAACCAGCTTCACTCTGACGATCAACGGTTCCGCGCTGGGCACAGTGAAGAACATTGAGTTTCACACCGCTAGCATGCAAGGCGGCGGAATGGGCGGGGGCATGATGAGCGGCGGGGGCATGGGCCCAGGGATGGGCGCCGAAGATCAGTCGATCGAAGTCAGCAATTTCCAGGTGAACGTTGCAGGCACGGAGATCACGGCCTCGGTTCAGATCCTCAATTCCGCATCAGCCGGCGCGCGCCAGATTCGACTTGAGAGCGACCGCGGGGAAGTGATGGGTTCGATGGTCAGTTCGCTTTTCACCGTGACTCAATGATCCTGTGGTTTGGATCGAAGCAAGTCGGCGCCCCATGATGACATTCCCGAAAACGGGGGCCGCCGGTCGCCACCCCGACGAAATCCGCTACAAGGTAGTTGTTTTCGGCTCATAGCGCGCCGGGCGTTGGGACAGCTACTCGTGGTGCAGGGCCACCATTGGATCGACGCTAGCGGCGCGTCGAGCCGGAAGGTAAGCGGCCACGGCAGAAACGGCGAGCAAGAACAGTGATGCGGCTGCGAAGGTGGCCGGATCGGTGGCGCTCACGCCGTAGAGTGTGCTGCGGAGCAGGCGCGTCAGCGCGAGGCTGCCCGCGATGCCGATCGCGACGCCAATAGCGCCGAGCAACAAGGCCCGTCCGACAACAATCGTCGCGATACGGCCTGGAGCAGCCCCCAAGGCAAGGCGGACCCCGATTTCGTGGGTGCGTCGCGTGACCGAGTAGGAGATGACCCCGTAGATGCCCACGGAGGCAAGTAGCAGCGCGAGCAGCGCGAAAATGCCGAGGAGCGTGGTCGAGAACCGGCGGGAACTGGTCGAATGTGAAATGCTGTTCGCCAGCGTTGCGACATCCGACACCGGCAGATCCTTGTCGAGTTCGCCGACAGCCGCGCGGACGGAGGATGCCAGGCGCAGCGGATCGAGCGTGGTGCGCACGGCGAGAGACATCGCCTCTTCAGGGTGCAGCGCGTAAGGAAGGTAATACTCGAGATCGGGTTCGTCGGCGAGAGACGTGTTGCGCATGTCGGCGATGACACCGACTACGGTGAGCCACGAATCCCCCCGTCCGTTACCGAAGCGCTTGCCCACCGGGTCTTGATTGGGCCAGCAGCGCCGCGCCAGGGTTTCGTTAATGATCGCGACCGGGGGACCGGAGGAGTCGTGCGAGGTGAAGAAGCGGCCGCGTAGCAGGCGCACCTGAATGGTAGAGAAATACCCTGCATCGACGGTCCGCACGAAGGCAATCAGCCGATCGCCAGACTGGGGCGGAGGTGCGCCCTGGGCCACAATATCGTTGCCGCTTTTCGACCCGCTGAACGGAAGATGTGACACCATACCGGCCGCCTTCACGCCGGGAATCGCCTGAGCGCGCTCCAGCAGCATCTTAAAGAAGTTCACGCGGCGAGCGGGTTCGGCATAACCCGATTCAGGCAGCATAAGGTCCGCCGTGAGGACTCCCTCGGAATTGAAGCCCGGGTTGACGGCCTGAAGCCGGGCCAGGCTGCGGATCGTAAGCGTTGCGCCAATCACGAGCAGAAGCGCCAGAGCCACCTCGGCGACCACCAGCGCAGCGCGGAAACGGCTGCGGCGAAGGCCCTCACCGCCACCGCGGCCACCCTCTTTCAAGTATTCGGCGATCCCGGGGTGCGCAGCCGCGAGCGCCGGCGCCAGGCCGAACAACACCGTTGTCAGCAGCGTGGCAACGACTGTAAAGCAGAGGACGGGCACATCCACGAACACCTTTTGAGAGAACGGCACGGGGACATCGGCGGCGATGATGGCACGCGTCGAGGCCCACGCGAGCAGCAGCCCGAAACCAGCGGCCACGGTTCCGAGCAGCACACTTTCAGTGAGCAACTGGCGGATGATCCGTTTTCGGCCCGCGCCCAGGGCGCTGCGGATCGCAATCTCCCGTTGGCGGGCGCCGGCACGCGCCAGCAGCAGGTTGGCGACATTGGCGCAGGCGATGAGCAACACCAGGCCGACCGCGACCGCAAGCACCACGATGCTCGAACGAACATTGCGCACCATGTGGTCGCGCATGCGCCAGACGCGAGCGCCCCAATCCTTCGGATAGTGGTACTGTTGCACCCAGCCGCGGCAGAGACCGTCGATCTCTGCCTGGGCCGTCTCGACCGACACCCCGCGCTTGAGGCGGGCGTACGTGCCGACAGAGGGCATATCCGGGGCGCGCGCTGTGCTCTGGGCGATCGGAGTCAGCACGTCAGCGGGGTCCAGATCGAAATCAGGCGACAAAACGCCGACGACGGTGTAGGCGTTCTTGTCGAGCACGATCGGACGGCCGAGCACACCGCGATTGCCACCGAAGCGCCGTTTCCACAGCCCGTCACTGAGGATGGCCACGCGTGGCGCACCGGGACGGTCTTCCTCGGGCAAAAAGTCGCGGCCAATCGCCGGGCTGGTGCCAATGACCGTGAGATAGCGGCCGCTGACGCGGTACATCAGGACGCGCTGCGGTTGGTCACCGGCCGTCAGGCTGGCCGGTGCCGGCGTATAAGCGACCATGGATTCGAACGACCGACTGCGGTCCCGCCACCACTCGCCAAAAGTGTTGTATTCAACGAAGGCGCCCGAAATGTTGAGGTGCGGGATGCCGGCGAAGATGGTGACCAGCCGGTCCGGTTCCCGGAACGGGAGAGGGCGGAGCAAGACGGCTTGAATGACACTAAACATGGCTGTGTTAGCGCCAATGCCGAGAGCAAGCGTGAGCACGGCGACGGCGAAAACACCCGGATTTCCGGCCATATTTCGAAAGGCGTAGGTAAGGTCCTTGCGCATCGGCCCTCCCGGATCTGATTCTATTTTATATTTTCAGACCTGAATAGATGAAGTCAACCAGACCTTAGACACAGATGCGCGTGGCGCTCTATCTTGCGATGATGAACAGGTTGAGGCGCCGATTGAGATGATGGCATGAAATTGGGAATTGCGTTGTTGGTTCTGTCCTGCACAGGCCTGACCGCCGCAAACGAAGTTAACTTCAGCCGCGACGTAGCCCCGATTCTCTACAAGCGCTGCGTCAGTTGCCACCACGCCAACGATATCGCTCCGATGTCGCTGGTGACGTATGAGGACGCGCGACCGTGGGCGAGAGCGATCCGGGAGGCGGTGCTAACCGGGCAGATGCCGCCCTGGCACGCCGATCCGCATTACGGCCAGTTCTCCAACGACCGGCGGCTGACGCAAACGGAGATCGAAACCATCAAGGCATGGGTCGACGGCGGCACCAGGCAGGGGGATCCCAAAGATGTACCGCCAGCGCCCCAGTTCCCGGACGGATGGAAGATCGGCAACCCGGACGTCGTGATTCCGATTCCCAAAAGCTACGTGGTCAAGGCGAATTCGCCGGACGCGTACCTGTACTTCACCGTGCCCACCAACTTCAAAGAAGACACTTGGGTGACGGCGGTCGAACTCCGTCCGGAGAACCGCCGCGTTGTGCATCATGCGCACGTGTTCCTGCAAGAGCCGCCAAAGCCGAAGGCGGCGAATGACGCCAAGGTTGACAAGGAAGAGAAAGACAACTTTACGATCGAAGATGGGCAGGTGCATCACATCAACCCGGTCATGCCGGTGCTGGACGATGGCTGCTCGTCAGTGGACGGCGGCAACTGGCCGGGAAGGCATCCCAGCGAAAGCCACACTATGCTTGGATCTTACTTGCCGGGCAAAGATCCCGACATTTTCCCCGAAGGATACGCGAGGCTGATTCCGGCCGGGTCGAGCCTGGGCTTTCAAATCCACTACAATTCCCGCTCGATTAAGGCCGATGAGACGGACCGCACGAGCGTTGCGCTGGTGTTTGCCAAGGAGCCCCCGAGACAGCGACTGCGCCGCGTGGACATCTCCAATTACCTGTTCCGCATTCCGGCGGGCGATCCAAATCACGAAGTGACGGCTTGCTATGTTTTTCCCAAAGACGCCGAACTGATGTCCTACACCGCGCACATGCACCTGCGGGGGAAGGACATGAAGTTCGAGGCGGTCCATACAGACGGGCGGCGCGAGACACTATTTTCCGTGCCTAAATATGACTTCAACTGGCAGACCGAATATCAGTTGAATCAGCCGGTAGCGATTGAGAAGGGCACCAAGATCATCATCACCGCGCACTTCGACAATTCGCCTAACAACAAGTACAATCCGGATCCATCGAAAACGATTCGTTGGGGCGAACCGAGCACCGAGGAGATGATGGACGGCTGGTTCGAGTACATTCTGCCGGCGACAGCCGCGGGAAAGCCGGCGCAGGCAGAGCGGCAGTAGCGCCGGCCCTATTTCAACTCCTGCAAGGCCGTTTTCGCGAGTTCGTTGTTCGGGTCGAGCGCGAGCGTGCGCTCTAGGGCGAACCGCGCCTCGCTCGATTGCCCCAGCGCTTCGAGGCCGAGACCGGCCAGCAGGTAGCGGATTGCGCCCTTCGGAGGGTCGGGTTCGCCCGCCAGCATCTGCCGATCATCGTGCAGCGCGGCCAGGCGCGAATAGAGCGCTCGGGCTTCCTCCCTGTGGTTCATATGATCGAGCGCGAACGCCTTGAAGTAGTAGTGCTCCGACCAAGGTTCGCCCGGCTCGGTGGGTGAATGGAGAGGCTCTTCAGCGGCGCGGCGCCAGAACGCCTCTGCCTCCTTCCGTTTGCCGGCCGCCTCGAGTTCGCGCGCAGCCTCCACATATTCGCGAGCCTGCGATTCCATGGCGGGACGGCCCACGCCGAGATTGTGGGGATATTCGGTCGCGCGCAGGAATTCGTCCGCCGCCTGCGAGTGGCGACCCGCCTGCTGATGCTGCCGCGCCAGCCCGAGGTGCGCCTTGCGAAAGGTTTGCAGCACACTCGTCTCTCCTTCGCCCGAAACGAACTCGGTCTTTTCCAACAGGCTGGCCGCTTCCGTAAACCGGCCATCTGCGACCAAAGCAGCGGCCAACGACGACAGAACTGCCGGCAGCGACCGCACGCCGGCCGGCGCACCCTCGAACAGCGAGACTGCGCGGCTGGGGGACACGATTTCGCCCAACTCGACATACAGATGAAATTCCTCCGGAGCGGCTTGTATCGCGCGCTCATATTCCGCCACCGCTTCCTTTTGGTCGTTCGTCCGGAGCACCCGCGCCAAGTTGCGGTGAGCCACAGCGTTTGAGGGGTCCAGGCGCACGGCAGCGCGCCACGCTTCGAGCGCCTCTGCGTTGCGATACTTCGAAGCCAGTGCGTTTCCCAGATAATAGAAGGCCCGGCCATCCTGAGGATTCTTGTCCACCGCTGCGCGCAGCACGGCGATCTCTTCCACCCGGTGCGGGAACACGAAAGCGGGATCGCCCTTCGCGCCCCATGCGTATTCGCTCGCTGCGCGCGGGTCGTTTTTGTGCCTGCCGCAGAAGTAGCCCAGGGCATAGTGCAGCATCGGGTACTTCTGGCCTCGTTGCACCGCTTCGTCCAGAACTTCAATCGCCTCGTTGTTGCGGCCCAGGGCAGAATAGTCGAAGGCCAACTCGAGGACGGAGTCCGGTTCACGGTCGAGGAGCCGCCACAGTTCCTGGTGCGCACGCGCGGCTTCCGTGTCGCGGCCACGGTTCTTATCGATGAGGTATTGTTCGCTCAGGGCGAGGTAGTCGATTGGCACCTCCCTGACGACGGCATCGACATGTGCCTGCGCGTCGTCCAGTTTCCCGGCCACACGCTCCGCCATGGCCAGCAAGGTGCGGGCCTTCAAATCGCGAGGATCGAGCAGGGCGGCCTGGGTGAGATGTTCGACGGCTTCCTGCGCTTTCCCGTGGTCGAGCGCCATCGCGCCCAGTACATAACGAGCCGCCGGCTCGCGGTACCCTGAACGCACGTTCCACAGCAACTGGTCGGCGGCGGCGAGAGCCTGCTGCTGCGCCCACCGCGTCAGGCCCAGGTAGTAATGCGCATCGCCGGCATCGGGATTCCGGGCAAGAGCGGCCGCCAGGTGATCGGCTGCCTGATCGTATTCGCCCGTTCGATAGAACGACAGGCCAAGAGCGATGTGCGCCGGAGCGAATCCCGGATCGCGCCGCAACGCCTCCAGGTAGGCCGCGCGAGCGGTGGGTTCGTTGCTCTTCTTATCGGCAGCAAGACCTTCCACATAAGACTGCTCCGCGCTTCCCGGCGCCGCTGCATCCGGATGCGGCCGGGTAGCTGGGCGAAATTCGGGATTTCCGTCTACTGGAATATCCGTGCGGTAAGCAACCAACTCGCGGCCTGCTTTGTCCGCCAGCCGAACCGTGACTGGCCGCACGCCAACTTCCGCAGGAAGCGGGAAAGGAGCACGAAAGGCCTGGGCCGGGTTCAGATTTACACGCCTGGCGGCAATTTCCTGACCTTCGGATTCCACCTTCAGTTCGGCATCTTCGAAAACAGCGTTGACATTGACCGCAACTTCCAACTGGCTGCCGTCGCGCTTCACGCGCAGCGCCGCATCCGGAGTAGCCTCACTGAATCCACCCCCCAAGCCGTTCACCGGATACCAGTGCTCGACGAAGTGCTCCACGCGGTGCGGGGCCAGAAACTCATGCTCCATCTGGGTTTCATAGCGTCCCGCCTGAAATTCCACGTACTGGCCGTCTTTCTCGGTGAGCTTCTCGATCCAGATTTTGCCAGCATCGTCGTTGCCCCAGGTCCAGGTCTTCTTGCCAGGCACTTGGCGGTGATCCGCCACGTGCACCACACCCCAGTCCGACTTCTCGTAATACACACCCATGAAATCGCGCTTCGAATTCCGGGCGAAGAGCGATAACGGGTTGGGCACTTCGCGATAGGTGCTGACGTCTACACCTTTCTCGACGGGAAACGAAAAAACCGGCCAGAACATGTGCGGGTAGGCTTCGCGCATGGGATAAACGAAGCGCAGATCGTCGGCGGCGTGCGCGGCCGCAGTGGCCCAAAACCAGTAGCGGCCCGGGACATCGCGCCGGTTGTTGAGGATGACCTCGGTCTCAACCACCTTGCGGCCCGGTCGCAGCCGGATGGTCACCGCCCATTGCATGCGCTGCACACGCTCGGTGTCGCCCACGGTCACGGATGCCGATCCATCCGCTTCGGTGCGCATGGCGTAGTCGACGGGCGAGACAGTGGTGACGGTATGGCCATCGGGAAAGTTCCACTCAATGCCGCCCGAAACCCAGGCGCCGCGGATGGCGACCAGTCCGTACTTCATCGCATGGTTGGTGTACAGGACGTCGCGATTCGCCGTCTTGTCGAAGATCGCGTACAGGTGCCCGCCGATTTCGGGCAGCACCGTCACCTTCAGGTACTCGTTCTCGAGGTAAACCGCTTTGTAGGTTTTCTCGATCCGGTGATTGGTCAGCGAATCCAGCGCAGGATACGGGTAGATGGGGCGGCGTCCGCCGGCATCCAGTAACGCCGGATTCGGATCGGGCGGGCCTAACTCGTACGTGGGGATGACCAGCGGCGCTTCCCAGACGCGCGCGCCCGAACTGACTCCGGCGAATATCAGGGATAAAGCAAGGACGACGGCCCAGCGGCGACTCGGCATTGTGTACGCTCCTACGCCTTTCATCGTAATCCGAGTTGCGGGCCTCTAGGTCCACAGCCCTGCGTTGAACTGCAATATCATGGTCCCGTGATCAACCGCTGTTGTGTCTCTGCCGTTCTGAGCCTTGCGCTGTGCGCCTCTGTTTTCGGGCAAGAGCCCATTCGATATCTCGCGGAAAAGAAGCTGTGGGTCCTCGACACGAATACTACGAGCTACGTATTTGGGGTGAACGAACGAAACCAGCTTCAGCATATGTATTGGGGCAAGAGGCTGTGGCGCGACGCGGACCTGGCGGCTGACCACTCGCTGGGCGAGTGGTCTTCGTTCGATGGCGTGGCCAGCACCACACCGGGCGAGTATGCGGGCTGGGGAAGCAACATGTACACCGAGCCCTGTCTCAAAGTGACTCTCCAGGACGGGAACCGCGATCTGGTTCTCCGTTATGTCAGCCATGAAATTCATGGCGACAGGCTCGAGGTGGTGACGAAAGACATCCAATACGATTTGTTCGCCCACCTCCACTACCGTGTATACCCGGGCGCGGGGATCATCGAGAAGCATGCGGTCGTCGAGAATAGGACGTCGCAGCCTATCACGATCGAAAGCGCGCAGGCCGGCACGTGGTATCTGCCGCCGGGTGATGGTTACCGGCTGAGTTATTTGAACGGCCGCTGGGCGGGAGAAACGCAGCTTGTCCAGGAGGACATCCATCCCGGGCTGAAGATATTGGAAAGCCGGCGCGGGACTACCAGCCATCAAACGAATCCGTGGTTTGCCATCGACGCACCCGAAGGCAACGGCTCCGATCAGGAGCACGGCCCGGTGTGGTTCGGAGCCCTTGGCTGGAGCGGGTCCTGGAGGTTCAGCATTGAACAGACTCCGCACCAGCAGGTGAGGGTTACCGGCGGATACAACACGTTTGACTTTGCGTATCCAATCAATCCGGGCGAGCGACTCGAAACTCCGCCTTTCTATGGCGGCTTTACCAGCCACGGTTTCGGTGAAGCCTCGCGGATGCTGCATCGCTTCGCGCGGGAGTTCATCCTCCCTGGCGGGCTTTCGGCAAAGCCCCGGCCCGTGCTTTACAACTCCTGGGAAGCCACGGAATTCAACGTGGACGAACCCGGACAAAAAGCACTCGCCGAGAAGGCCGCAAGGATCGGCATCGAGCGCTTCGTGATGGACGATGGCTGGTTTGGCGCGCGCAACGACGACCACGCCGGGTTAGGCGACTGGTACGTCAACCCGAAAAAGTTCCCGAATGGTTTGCAGCCGCTGATCCGGTACGTCAACAGCCTTGGCATGGACTTCGGGCTTTGGGTGGAGCCGGAGATGGTAAATCCCAACAGCGATCTATATCGAAAACATCCCGATTGGGCCATGAATTTTCCCGGGCGGCCACGGACCGAGGCCCGCAACCAGTTGGTGCTGAACATGGCTCGGGAGGACGTGAAAGAGTACACGTTTGCGTGGCTGGACAATCTCGTCACGGAAAACAACATTGCGTTCTTGAAATGGGACATGAACCGCAACTTCTCCGAACCAGGCTGGCCGGAAGCCGGTCCTGCCAACGAGAAGAAGATCTGGGTGAAGTATGTCAGCAATCTCTACGAGATTATCGACCGGCTCCGTGCCAAGCATCCCAAGCTCGAAATCGAATCCTGCTCCGGCGGCGGAGGGCGCGTGGATCTGGGCATCATGAAGCGAGTGGACGAAGCCTGGACCTCGGACAACACGGAAGCCTTTGACCGGCTGCGCATTCAAGAGGGCTTCAGCTACCCGTACCCAGCGCAGGTGATGATGGCCTGGGTCACTGACGTTCCCAACTACAACGGCCGCAGCACGCCGTTACAGTACAGGTTCCTGGTGGCGATGATGGGCTCGCTCGGCATCGGGAACAATCTCAACAAGTGGACGAACGCCGACTTTGCCCTGGCCACGCAGATGATCGCCTACTACAAGACCATTCGAGGCACGGTGGAACAAGGCAGGCTCTACCGGCTGTTCTCGCCGCGCGCTGGAGATCTGACGGCGAATCAGTACGTCTCAGAAGACGGAAAACAGTCGGTTCTGTTCGCTTTCTTACGAGCGCAGCAATACGGCCGGCCCACTCCCACGATCCGGCTGCGCGGCCTAGACGAGCGCGCCGTGTATCGCGTGAGAGCGCTCGACGGCAGCAAGCTGGTTGAGAAGCTCGAAACGGCGAGCGGAGCTTATTTGCAGAACCATGGCCTGAACCTGCTTCTGACAGGCGATTACGACAGCACGTCGGTTTTGTTGGAGCGAGTAGAGTAAAGCCAACTCGATTTTGTATTTGCGATGCGGCGCGGGGTACCATGGTCGATTCCGACACCATGCCGCTCCTTCAAGTCATTGTACTGGCCATCATTCAGGGGATTACGGAATTTCTGCCCATCAGCAGCACGGCACACCTGGCTCTGGCGCCCTGGCTGCTGGGCTGGGCCGACCCTGGCCTGACGTTCGATATTGCGCTGCACGTGGGAACGCTGCTGGCCATCTTGGTCTACTTCTTCCGCACGTGGCTGCAGATTATCGCGCAGGCCATCGGCATTCACTATGGCGAGGACGAGATACTGCGCCGCAATCCGGGCCTGCTCTGGCTGCTCGCCGCTGGTTCGATCCCCATCGGCGTCTTTGGCTTCCTTTTCGGCAAACAAGCCGAAACGACGTGGCGCAGCCCCTTCGTCATCGGCGCGATGCTGGTAGGAGTGGGTGTTCTCATGTGGCTGGGCGAGCGTGCCGGAACGCGCAAGAAAGATATGAGTGCCGTGAGTTTCGCCGATTCGCTGGTGATCGGTGCGGCCCAGGCCGTGGCCATTATTCCCGGCACTTCACGCAGCGGCATCACGATCACCGCTGGCCTGTTCCGTAATTTAGATCGAACCACCGCCGCGCGCTTTTCGTTCCTCCTGTCCGCGCCGGCGATTGCCGCGGCCGCCGGCAAAGCCTTTCACGACTTGATGAAACACGGCGGCATTCCCCCCGGCATGCATACTCCGTTTGTTCTCGGAATCGTGATCAGCACGCTGTCCGGACTGGCTGTCATCGCATTTTTGCTGCGATATTTGCAGCGCCACACCCTCTATTTCTTCATTTACTATCGAATCCTTTTTGGCATAATGGTCATTGCTCTGGCTTCTTCGCGCCCGCCAGCGGGATGAAGCTCATATCGCCGACCGATTCCAAACGTCTCAACGAGGTCACGGGATTCGTGTTCCTCGCGGTCGGCCTGCTCTTGCTGTTCAGCCTGGTTTCCTACCGGACGTACGACCCTTCCTGGAACACCGCGGCCGGTCACGTGCGCCCGCAGAACCTCGCCGGGTATGTTGGCGCGTATCTTGCCGATCTGCTTTTCCAGACTTTCGGTCTCGCGTCGCTTTTATTGCCTGCATGTGCCTTTCTCCTTGGATGGAGGTGGATCCGCTCAGAGGCGATTGACTCGCCCGCAGTGAGACTGGCGGGCTTCGTGCTGTTGGGATTGAGCCTCTGCGCCGGCCTGGGCCAGATGACCGGCCTGCGCGTCTTCGGGCTGCCAGCGAGCGGAGTTGTCGGCATGCTGCTGGCGCATGCGCTGACGGCGGCACTGAACCGCGCGGGCGCGGCGCTGATCACGCTGACCGCCATGATCGTTTCGGTCTACCTGGTCTCGACGTTCACGCTATCGAAATTGCAGGATTGGTTCGGCGGACCGCTTGCGCTGCTCAGCTTTTTCACGGACCGGATCAGGGGCTGGATGGGGGCTCGACGCGAACGCCTCATCCAGAAACACCGCGAGAAGGCGCTGTTGCGCGCAGAAGCCAGGGCCGCAGCCAAGACGAAGACCGAAATGACGCGGGAGCCGCTGGCGCAAATCATCGAACCCGGCGAACCGCCCGCCCAGCCCCTTCTGGAGTTCGAGCCAGACATCAACAACATTCCCATCTGTCCCATCGAAGAGCCGCCCGCTCCGGCGCCTGCTTCACGCCGGCCGGCGCGGGCCGTCGAGCAGCGTCCGATTTCCGCGAACTTCAAGCTGCCTACCGCGGACCTGTTGAACGAGCCCCAGGCGCGCAGTGCCTACGACGAGCAGGAACTCAAGGATACGGCGGCGAGGGTGAAATCAAAATTCGAAGAGTTTAACGTGCTGGGCTCGGTGGTGCAGATCAACCCCGGTCCCGTGGTGACGACATTCGAGTTCAAACCCGAAGCAGGCATTAAGTACAGCCGCATCACGACGCTCAACGAAGACCTTTGTATGGCGCTGCAAGCGGAATCGATCCTGATTGAGCGCATTCCCGGCAAGCCCACGGTAGGCATCGAGGTGCCGAATACGCGGCGTGAGCTCATCAGCCTGCGCGAGATTTTTGAATCCGAAGAGTTCGCCGCATCGCATTCCCGGCTAACCATTTCGCTCGGCAAAGATATCAACGGCCGCATCAAAGTCGCGGCCCTCGAGTCCATGCCGCATCTGCTGATTGCCGGCTCGACGGGATCGGGCAAGAGCGTCATGATCAACTCTCTGATCATGTCGGTGCTGTACAAGTCAACTCCCGACGACGTGCGCATGATTCTGGTGGATCCCAAGCGGCTGGAGCTGGGCCTCTACGAAGGCATTCCGCACCTGCTGACGCCGGTGATCACCGACCCGCGCAAGGCCACCAACGCTCTGCGCAATGCCGTGCTCGAAATGGAGCGCCGCCTGCGCGTTCTCGCCGAACAGGGCGTCCGAAACATCGATCAGTACAACAAGAAGATTCACAAGCTGCAGCAGGAGTCGCGCAGCCTGTTCGACGACGAAACGCCGGCCGAGGAACTGCGTCCGCTTCCGTATATTTTGATTCTGATTGACGAGTTGGCCGACCTGATGATGATTGAGGGCCGCAACGTCGAGGAGTCGGTCACTCGGCTTGCACAGATGGCGCGCGCCGTGGGAATGCACCTGGTGCTAGCCACGCAGCGGCCCAGCGTCGACGTCATCACCGGCCTGATCAAAGCGAACTTCCCGGCCCGCATCAGCTTCCGCGTGGCCACCCGAGTCGATTCGCGCACCATTCTAGACGTAATGGGAGCCGAGCATCTGCTGGGCCGCGGTGACATGCTGTTCCTGCCACCAGGCTCGTCGAGGCTGACGCGCGTGCACGGAGCGTTCGTCACCGAAACCGAGATCAACCGCGTGGTGGATTTCTGGAAGGAACAGGCTACGCCGGAATACGATCAGTCGCTGCTGCTGGCGCCCCCTGCCGAGGAGGACGAGGCCCTGGATGACGCCGCCACTGAGTCCGGCGAGCAGGACCCCATGTACGAGGAAGCTCTGCGCGTGGTGCTGGAAATGGGCAAAGCCTCCACATCGACTCTGCAACGCCGCCTGCGCCTGGGCTATGGCCGTGCCGCGCGCATCCTCGATATGATGCATCGCGACGGCATCATCGGGCCGCCCGACGGCTCGAAGCCCCGCGAAGTATTGAAGCGGCCGGAGTGGCTGCACGAAGCCCAAGATCGCATGCGCTGACGGCGATCAGGTACGATTCATGGCTCTTTAATCTGCTACCCTCGATCGCATGGCCGGCGAGCATCGCGATCGTTACGCAGTCGGAGCCGCCCGGCTCCTCTTGATCGTCCAGCCGCTGGTGTTTTTTCGCAAGGTTCTGTTCCACCCCAAGAGTCATATCCCGTTCGACATTGCCAGCTTCCACTTGCCCCTCGCCACCTACATCGCGCGCTGCGTTCGTGAGGGGATCTTGCCGTTTTGGGATCCCTACCCGTATTGCGGCGTTCCGATTCATGGCGACATCCAAGCACAACTTTTTTACCCGTTCACCTGGATCTCCATTCTGCTCGGCAATCTTTCCGCGGGACACACGTTGTACTACTGGATCGAGTGGCTGGTACCTTTCCACACGATCCTGGCCGGCTTGTTCACATTTCTCTTGTTACGGCAAATCGGAGTGACAGCTTTTCCAGCCCTCTTCGGCGGGACGGTCTACCAACTGGGCGGCTTCTTTGCTTCGCAGACTCAACATCTCGGCGCGATATGCTGCGGCGCCTGGCTGCCTCTGACTCTGCTATGCATTTTGAAACTGCGTGACCGCATCACCGCGAGATGGATCGCAGTTCTTGCAGTGAGCACTGCCTTATCCATCCTCGCGGGATTTCCGGCTGCAGCTTGTGTGGTCTTCGGGGCCGCGGCATTGGTCGCCGTCGGCTTCTCCGTCTTCCTAGCCAGGCGTCGGAGATTCTATCTCGCCATCCTGGCGGGTTTTGTCCTCGGCCATGTCATTGCGGCTGTACAAATCGCCCCGACCTACCAACTTGCGCGATGGGGCGCAGCGTCGATGAGAGCGGAGTGGTACGTGACGGGCGCAGGGTTGCGCGTCCAAAGCCTGGCCTCGTTAGTGGCGCCGAACTATTACCACATCTTCACACCGTTCGATCCAGCGCAATTCAAACTCCCCATCAACTTTACCTTTCTGTATGTTTATTGCGGACTCATTCCGCTGGCACTTCTGGTGCTTGCGCCGTTTCTGCGGCGGGCTCCGCATGCGAAAGTGCTATTCGCCCTCACCGTCATGTCGGCAATCTGGATGTTGGGTGATGAGACCCCCGTATATCGGTTCGTGTACACCCACCTGCCCGGTATGCTTCGCGGCGCGTTGTACGCCGAATTCGCGCTGATGGCGTTTTGTATGTTCGTCGCACTGACCTCTGCTGTAGCGCTGCAGCGTGTCAGCGCGCGTGTGCCATGGCCTCTTCTGTTGGGCATCTCCCTGCTAACGGCTGCCGACCTGATTTACTTTGGCGCGGAAAGGCCGATGAATTCTCTCGCGGGTACTTACGCGGATGAAAACTCCGAGTACAATATCCGCGGCTACCCGGGCTCCCTCGCAAGAATTCGAGAGCTTGTTGGCGGCACAAATCCCCCGCTTCGGATGGATTACATCGACCGGCAGACCATGGATTTTGTCCTGGGATCGGAAATGCTCAAGCTCCCGATCGCGGATGGAGACAATCCGTTCATTTCGAAACGGCTCCTTCTTGTTCGCCGCCTGTTTTGCAAAGGGAAACCCTGGGAAAGACACCTATCGGTCGCTCAGTTCACATCGCCGCTCCTTCAAATGTTGGATGTCGGATTCCTGTCGGGACGCTCCAGCGCCGCTTCCGCCGACGTAGCTCGCGCCGGTCTCGCACCGGAGGCCGACATCGCCGGCTTGCATTTCTATCGCTGCCCGAATCCCCTGCCCCGCTTCTTCCTGGTTCACCGTTTGCACGCCGTAGATGGCTTGAATGAAGCCATGGCGTATCTGGCTCGTCCTGACTTTAAGCCGGCCGAGGAGGCCGTGGTCGAAGGGCAAGGATTGGATTCGCGGGAGCTATCCGGCAGCGGCGCCGTCAATATTCAGCTGTACTCTCCGAATCGAGTCGTAATCGGCGCGGAGGTCAGCGATCGCGCATTTCTTGCAAGCTCGGAGGCGATGTATCCCGGTTGGACAGCCACGATCAACGGGAAGGCTGCTCCCATTCATATGACGAACGGAGCATTTCGCGGGGTGTTTCTGAATCCAGGTCTGAATCAGATTGTGATGACGTACTGGCCCGAGCGATTTCTCGTCTGGACGGCGATCAGCGTCGTGAGTCTGATGCTCGCCATAGCCGGGATGGTCTTTGGCGGCTTCGCATATAATATCCAGTCGGCCGGAGCGATCGAAAACTCGCCCGGCGCATGAGAGGAAGTGGGATGAGTGCATTGCTGTTGAAGCCATCGAGCGCGGCTGGCGAGATCCTGAGCGTGACCCCGGAGCGCGCGGGGTGGCAGACGATTTCTCTACGGGTGATCCGCCTGGAGAAGCCAAAGACCCTGGTGATTGCGCAACCAGCAGAAGAGCTTGCGCTGGTGATGCTGGGTGGGCAGGCAGCGATTCGCGCCGGCGGTGAGCGTTGGGAACCCCTGGGCGCCCGCGCCAGCGTCTTTGCAGGCATGCCGCACGCGCTCTACCTTCCGGTGGGTACCGGGCAGGTCGAAATTGAGGCGCTCACCAGCGCCTGTGAAGTTGCGGTGTGCGGCGCTCGCGCGAGCCGGAAGTTTCCCGCGGCCCTCATACAACCTGCGGCCGTCGAGGTCGAAATCCGCGGCGGAGGAAATGCCACCCGGCAAATCAATCACATTATCAAGCCGGACTTCCCCGCCGACCGTTTGCTCATCGTGGAGGTCTACACGCCCAGCGGGAACTGGTCCTCTTACCCTCCGCACAAGCATGACGTTCACAACCCGCCTGGCGAGGTGGATCTCGATGAAATTTACTTCTATAAAATCTCGCAGCCCGAAGGGTTCGCGATCCAGAGAGTGTATACGAAGGATGGGCGGCTGAACGAAACTCTCACCGTCCGCGATAACGAACTGGTTCTGATTCCGGAAGGCTACCATCCGGTGGTGGCGGCGCATGGCTACGATTGCTACTACCTGAACGTGCTCGCGGGCTCGGCGCGATCGATGGCTGCGTCCGATGATCCGGACTACGCCTGGGTGCGCGGAACGTGGAACGCGAAAGATCCGCGGCTGCCGCTGGTTCAATAAGATCATCGCCATGGACATCACTATTCTGGGAAGAATCGGCTACGATCTTTATTCCGAGGAGCCCAACGTCCCGCTCCCTCGAGTCCGCCGGTTTTCCCGCTATCTTGGAGGCTCGAGCGCGAACATGGCCGTCGGTCTGGCGCGGCTGGGGGCGAAGGTGGGCATCATCGGCTGTCTAGGCAACGACAGTCTCAGCGAGTTCCTGGCAGGTGTCCTCAAAGCGGAGAACGTGGACACCGGCCACTTGCAGATTGCGACCGGATATCTGCCGTCGCTGTGCCTTACTGAAGTGTCTCCGCCGGACCGCTTCCCTCAGGTTTTCTACCGCAAGGAGCCTGTCGACACCCGGCTGCAAGTGACCGACGAAGACCTAGACTACATCGGTGCGAGCCGCATGTTCATCACCAATGGCACCTCGCTGTGCGCGTCGCCCTCGCGCGAGTCCACCTATCGGGCTTTGGAGCGCGCCAGAAGAGCCGGCTGCCGAGTTGTGCTGGACGTGGATTACCGTTCCATGTCCTGGCCCAGTCCTGAAGAAGCCGGCCTGGCTGTGCGATTGGCGCTCCCGTTTGTCGATGTCCTGATCGGCAACGAACTCGAGCTGACCATCGTTGCCGCCGCCGGCAGCCTCGATCAGGCGGTAGATACGTTACGTAAAGCAGGCGTGCCGATGCTGGTCTCGAAGTTGGGAGACAAGGGCACTCGCGTCTGGATGGGCGATGAATCCGTCTTTCTGGAGCCGTATTCGGTGGAAGTAGTCTCGACGATCGGCGCCGGCGACGGCTTCGCCTCGGGCTTTTTGTATGCTCTTTCTAGAGGTCTGACGGCTGTCGAGTGCCTGCATTATGGGAACGCCGCGGCAGCGATTGTAGTCAGCCGTTTGAGCTGCTCGGAAGCCATGCCGACACTCGCCGAGGTGGAAGAGATTATGCGTGAGCAGCGCTCGAAACTGGCGCCGGCGCGATAATCGATTTCCGCCACGCAGCATGTAGAATCAGAGATCGGCCCAAAATGTTCGATAGCCAACAACTTCTTCCTGACGCTGTGATCGCGCGCGTGACCGACCGGCGGGTTTCCGATCCTGAATTCGCGTGGCGGATTGCTCAAACCCGCCACCGGCGGGATCAACTTGCGCCGGACGGAAAGCTGAACATCCTGGCCGCGGACCATCCTGCGCGGCGCGTCACCAAGGTGGGCGACGATGCCGTGGCGATGACCGATCGCCGCGACTACCTGGCGAGAATTGTGCGCGTGCTCATGAGCGACAAAGTCGACGGGCTCATGGCGACGATGGACATTCTCGAGGATCTGCTTGCCATCGACGGTCTGCTTCGTGAATCTGGCGGCGGTCCGTTGCTGGATCGCAAGCTGCTGATCGCGAGCCTGAATCGCGGCGGCCTGGCCGGCGTCTGCTGGGAACTCGACGACCCCATTACGGGGCCTTCACCAGCCATATGCCAGAGCTGGCGGTTCGACGGAGTGAAGCTGCTGCTGCGCATCGCCGACAGCGAACCCGGGTCGCTCAAGACCATGCTGGCTAGCGCGCAAGCGATCACCGAATCCAATGCTCTGCACTTGCCTGTCTTCCTGGAACCTCTGCCCGTCGCGAAAACAGATAAAGGCTACGCCGTCGTGAAGACCAGCGAGGCTCTGGCGCGCATAGCAGGCGTTGCGTCGGCACTCGGCGATAGCAGCCGGTATTTGTGGCTGAAGCTCCCACATTGTGATGGATACGAAGCGGTCGCGCGCGCGACCACGCTGCCCATCTTGCTGCTCGGCGGCGAATCGGCCGGAAGCCCCGCGCCGTTCCTCAGCCAGTTGGCATCTGCACTCGCCGCGGGATCCAATGTGCGCGGCGCACTGGTCGGAAGGAACGTCCTCTACCCCGGCGACGAAGATCCGCTCGCTGTGGCCGCAGCCGCGGGCGGAATCGTTCACGGAGGGTGGTCTTTGGAAGAAGCATTAAATTCGTTCGCGGCGAATCGAGGACGCGACCTCGATTGGGTATCGCGTTATCTAGGAGAGCACACACGGGGAGGAATCGTATTCGTATGAAGACAAAACGCGTCACGATGGCGCAGGCGTTGGTGGGCTTTCTCAAGAATCAGCACGTGGAGCGGGATGGACAGGAGTATCCATTCTTTGCGGGCGCCTGGGGCATCTTCGGTCACGGCAACGTTGCCGGTTTGGGCCAGGCGCTGCAACAGAATCCTGATTTTCGTTATTACCTGTGCCGGAACGAGCAGGCTGCGGTTCACATTGCAGCGGCATATGCCAAGGCGAAGAACCGGCTGTCCACATTCGCTTGCGTTTCTTCGATCGGCCCTGGCGCCACCAATATGATTACCGGCGCCGCTACGGCGACCATCAACCGTCTCCCGGTGCTGTTGCTTCCCGGAGATATTTTCGCGCGCCGCAACGTCGCCCCAGTGCTGCAGCAGCTGGAATCCGAGCACAGCCAGGACATCTCGGTAAACGACGCGTTCAAGCCGGTCTCGCGTTACTGGGATCGCATCAATCGTCCGGACCAGTTGCCGTGTTCGGTAGTAGAAGCCATGCGCGTGCTTACCTCGCCGGCGCAAACCGGCGCGGTCACGCTCGCGCTGCCGCAGGACGTGCAATCGGAAGCGTGGGATTACCCGGCGGAGATGTTCGAGAAGCGCGTGTGGCACGTTTCCCGGCCGGAACCCGAACGCGCGGTCGTGACCCGCGCTGCCGCGATGATCCGCGCTGCCAAGCGACCGATCATCGTTGCGGGAGGGGGCGTGATCTATAGCGAGGCCACCGAGGCCCTGTCGCAGCTCGCTTCGTGCACCGGAATCCCCGTTGGTGAGTCGCAGGCCGGCAAAGGGTCCCTGCCCTTCGATCACAAGCAGAGCCTGGGCGCCATCGGGGTGACCGGCACGCCCGGCGCAAATATCGCCGCCCGCGACGCCGACCTTGTGATCGCCATCGGGACGCGGTTAAGCGATTTCACCACAGCTTCCAAAACCGCGTTCCAGAATCCAAACGTGCGCTTCATCAACATCAACGTCAATGAGACGGATGCCGGTAAGCACGCCGGCGTGCCGGTGATTGCCGACGCGCGAGCGGCTCTCGATCAGCTCGAGGCTGCTCTCTCCGGCTATCACGTGGATCAGGAATACGCGACTTGCATCTCAGACTGGAAACAGCGCTGGGAAGACGAGACCGATCGCCTGTTCGCATTGCGCCATGGCCCGCCCGTCAGCCAGGGGGAACTGATTGGCGCAGTGAACCGGGGCTCACGTCCGCAAGACGTGGTCGTGTGTGCCGCTGGAAGCCTGCCGGGCGACTTGCACAAGCTCTGGCGGACGCACCAGCCGAAAGGCTATCACCTCGAATACGGCTACTCCTGCATGGGCTATGAGATTGCCGGCGGGCTCGGAGTGAAGATGGCTGACCCTTCGCGCGAGGTTTACGTGATGGTGGGCGATGGATCGTTCCTCATGATGTCGTCGGAAATCACCACGTCGATTCAGGAAGGCTACAAGCTCAACATCATTTTGCTGGACAACCACGGCTTCTCGAGTATCGGCGGGCTTTCCCAAGCCGTCGGCTCCCGTGGGTTCGGAACCGACTACCGGTTCCGGCGCAGTGAGACCGGCCAGCTCGACGGTGGGTATGTGCCAGTCGATTTCCTCGCCCTCAGCAGCGGTTTGGGAGCGTGCGCCGTGCGCGTCACCACCCACGATGAGTTCGAGCATGCACTCGAGAATATGCGACGTCACGATCGCACCAGCGTCATCGTCATTGAGGTGGATAAGGAAATGCGCGTGCCCGGCTATGAATCCTGGTGGGATGTGCCGATTTCCGAAGTGTCCGAAATCGAGAGTATCCGGCAGGCGCGCGCTCAATATGAGCAGGCGGTAAAGAAAGAGCGACGGTACGAAGTGACCGCTCCTGGGAGGTGAGTATGATTGCTATCGACGAAGTGCGAGACTATGTCGGCGGCGCCTGGCGGCGCCCCTCCTCCGCGCGCGGCACTGACGTTCTGAATCCCGCAACCGGCGAGGTCATTGGACAATCGCCCGAAGGCACGCCCGAAGACGTCGCCGCCGCGGTCAATGCCGCCTCAGCCGCTTTCCCTGATTGGCGCGCCCTTCCACCCGCCGAACGGATTCAATATCTGTTCCGTTTCAAGCAGCTACTGGAAGAACATTTTGAGGACATCGCGCGCTCCATCACCATCGAGAACGGCAAGACTTTGGGCGAAGCGCGCGGAGAACTGCGCCGCGGCGTCGAGAACGTCGAAGTGGCCTGCGGAATTCCAATCCTGATGCAGGGCTATACCCTCGAGGACGTGGCCCGCGGCATCGATGAATCCATGTTTCGCCAGCCGCTGGGCGTGGTCGCCGCCATCACTCCATTCAACTTTCCGGCGATGATCCCGCTCTGGTTTCTGCCCTACGCCATTGCCTGCGGCAATACGTTCGTGCTGAAGCCGTCCGAACGCGTGCCATTCAGTATTGCGCGCGTCGTCGAACTGATCGAACAGACCGGCCTGCCCAGGGGCGTCGTGAACCTGGTGAATGGCGGCAAGCCGGCCGTGGATGCGCTCCTCGATCATCCGGCCGTGCAGGCGATCAGCTTCGTCGGCTCCTCGCCCGTGGCGCGCTACATCTACGCCCGGGCCGCCGCAAACGGCAAGCGAGTGCAATGCCAGGGCGGCGCCAAGAACCATGTAGTCGTCCTTCCCGATGCTGATCGCGAAACTACCACGCAAATCGTCGCTGACAGCGCGTACGGCTGCGCTGGGCAGCGGTGCCTGGCTGTTTCGGTTGCGGTAACCGTGGGCGATGCGCGCGATTGGTTCCGAAAATCGATTACCGATCTGGCCGCCTCCTTGAAGGTGGGGGACGGCCTCGGCAATGGCGTGCAGATGGGGCCGCTCATCACGCCGGCTAGCAAGCAGCGGGTCGAAGGGCTCATTGCCAAGGGGTCCGCGGAGGGCGCCACGGCTGCCCTGGACGGGCGAGGCGCGAAGATCACCGGTCACGAACGGGGTAACTTCGTCGGCCCGACGGTTCTGGACGGCGTCCCCGCGTCCAGCGAGTTGACCGAAACAGAAATCTTCGGCCCCGTGCTGAGCGTCATTCACGCTTCCAGTGAGGAGCAAGCCATCGACATCATCACGCGCAGTTCCTATGGCAATGCTTCCTCGATCTTCACCGGCAGCGGAGCCGCCGCGCGCAGGTTCCGCAATCAGATCCCCACCGGTAATGTGGGCGTGAACATCGGCGTAGCCGCGCCCATGGCCTACTTCCCGTTCAGCGGATGGAAGGGCAGCTTTTTCGGCGTCCTTCATGCTCAAGGACGCGATGCGGTCGAATTCTATACCGACAAAAAAGTCGTCATCGAGCGCTGGCCCAAAGAGTGGTCCCGTAAATTCTAAGGAGCGCGCAAATGCCGCAGACTATGGAAGCTGTCGTTTTTCGCGCGCCGGGCGATTGGGGGTTGGAGGCGCTCCCCGTGCCCGAGATTCAAAAAGACGATGACGTGCTGTTGAAGGTGAATGCTGCCAGCATCTGCGGAACCGACATCCACATCCTTTCAGTGCCGCCGGGACATCCGGCCACCCCGGGCAGCATTCTCGGCCACGAATACACCGCAACCGTCGTGGACGCCGGTTCCTCCGTCCGCCATCTGAAGCCCGGCGATCATGTCGTCATCGATCCCAACGTCACCTGCGGCCTTTGCGAATATTGCCGCCTGGGTATGTCCAACATGTGCGTGAACATGACCACGCTCGGGATCTTCATCCACGGCGGCCTGGCCGAGTACAATGTCGCGCCGGTTCGCGCCCTCCACAAGATTAGCGCCGACGTCCCGGCGCACCGGGCGACGCTGGCCGAGCCGCTTTCCTGCGTATTTCATGCGGTGGAAAGAGCCCCACTGACGCCCGGCGAAAGCGTCGCTATCTACGGCGCGGGACCGATCGGCCTGCTCTTCCTGATGCTGTACAAAGCCGCGGGCGCCGGCAAAACGTTCGTCATCGAGCCGGTGGAGTTCAGGCGTCAAGTGGCTCAACAGATCGGCGTCGATGCGGCCATCGACCCCCGTTCTGCGGACGCGGCCGCTGCGATCAAGAGCGCCACCGGAATCGGCGCGGACGTGGTGGTGGACGCCACGGGCGCATCGCTGGTTGAGTCGATCGGTGCCGTGCGGCGCGGCGGACGCGTTGTCCTGTTCGGGATGAATCAACACGCCTCCGGCCAAGTCAAGCAGAACGAGATTACGCGCTACGAGATCAGCATCATCGGTACCTTCATCCAGCGTACGGCCTTTCCGAAAGTGGTGCGGATGCTCGAATCGAACCTGCTGCCGCTGGAGAAACTGATAACGCATCGGTTGAAACTTGCGCAGATCGGTGATGGCTTCGACGCGATGCGCGCCGGAAAGAGCGTAAAGGTCGTGGTGACCCCGTAGTTCAGGAGACAAGCCGAATGCCGATCCGAGTGGCGACCGCCCCTGTAAGCTGGGGCATTCTGGAAATCGAGGGATGGGGCAAGCAGAAGCCCTATAGCGAGGTCCTCGACGAGATCGTCCAGGCGGGCTACTCAGGAACCGAACTGGGGCCCTACGGTTTCCTGCCCACCGATCCGAACGAACTAAAAAAGGAACTCGCCAAAAGGAATTTGCCGCTCCTAGGAGCGTTCGTTCCGCTGCCGCTGGCACACGCCGACCGGCACGATGCCGCAATACAGTCGGCGCTCGAAGTAGCGCGCCTGCTGGCGAAGGCCGGCGCTCCTTTCCTGGTACTCGCCGATGAGATGAGTCCCACCAGAATGGCCGTGGCGGGCAGCGTGGATGAGGCTCGCGACGGCATGAATGCCCGGGCTTGGGAAGGCGCCGCACGTTTACTCGATACTGTGGCCCGCACCGCGCGCGAGCTTGGCCTATCGAGCGTTTTCCACCACCACTGCGGAACCTATATCGAAACTCCCGGCGAGACCGAGCGCCTGCTCGCTATGACGAACCCGCAACTGCTGGGCCTTTGTCTGGACACCGGACACTACTTCTACGGCGGCGGTGATCCCGTGAATCTCGCTCGCAAGCACGCTACCCGTATCCGCCATCTTCACTTGAAGGACGTCAGGCCTTCCGTCCTCGAGCAAGTGCGGCGCGAGAAAATTCCCTATCTCGATGCCGTTAGGATGGGAGTCTTCTGCGAACTCGGCCAGGGCAGCGTCAATCTCACCGGCGTGATTCAGGCGCTCACCTCTGCCGGATTCGATGGCTGGGCGGTCTTCGAGCAGGATGTAGACACCACCCAACCCGGCTGCAATCCGCTAGAGAGCGCGACGCGCAGCCGGAACTATCTCCGAAAAACCGCCGGACTGTAATTCCAGTCGCGATAAGCCCTGCCGCATCTGCGCCGCTTGTGATACGTTGATGACTCGCCATGAGTCAATCCCGTCGGTTCGCGGTGCGCGCCGCTCGCGAAATCAATAAGGATACGTTCATCCAGGAGTGGCCCGAAGCCGGCCTGGTGATGCTCGGCGCTCCGGCCGATCCGCGCCCTAGCCTGCGCATCGAGAACGGTGAGATTATCGAAATGGACGGCAAGCTGCGCGACCAGTTCGACATGATCGACACTTTTGTCGCGCGCCATTCCATCCGGCTCGATGTCGCCGAAGAGGCCATGGCCACGGATTCGCTCCAACTGGCGCGCATGCTGGTGGATATTCATGTGCCCCGTGCGGACGTGATCCGGCGCATGAACGGGCTAACTGCGGCAAAGCTGGTGGAAGTGGTCAGCCATCTGAATGTGGTCGAGATGATGATGGCGCTTCAGAAGATGCGCGTCCGCCGTACGCCGGCCAACCAGGCGCATGTGACCAACCGCAAGGACTCCCCGGCGCTGCTGGCAGCCGACGCCGCCGAAGCCGCATTTCGGGGCTTTGCCGAGATTGAGACCACTGTCGGGGTGGCCCGCTATGCGCCCTGGAATGCGCTTGCCGTGCTGGTCGGTTCCCAAACCGGCCGCAGCGGCGTATTGACGCAGTGTGCCGTCGAAGAGGCCATGAGTCTCCAGCTCGCTATGAAAGGCCTCACCACCTACGCGGAGACGCTTTCGGTCTACGGCACGGATCCAGCGTTCATTGACGGCGACGACACGCCGTGGTCGAAAGGGTTTTTGGCGTCGGCATATGCCTCGCGCGGGGTGAAGATCCGGTTCACCAGCGGCACGGGATCCGAAGCCCTGATGGCCCACGCCAACGGGCACTCCATGCTGTATCTCGAGGCGCTGTGCCTGCTCATGACAAAAGGGGCCGGCAGTCAGGGGGTACAGAACGGCTCCATCAGTTGCATAGCGCTGCCGGAATCGTTGCCGGGCGGAGTGGCCGGAGTGGCCGCGGAAAATCTGCTTGCCGCCATGCTCGATCTGGAAGTGGCCACAGGCAACGATGCCATGGCCTCGCACTCCGACATTCGCAAGAGCGCCAAATTGATGTTGCAGTTCCTGCCGGGCAGCGATTTCATCTTCTCCGGCTACAGTTCGATTCCCAAGCAGGACAATATGTTTGGCGGCGGCAACCTGGATGCCGACGATCTCGACGATTACCTCGTCCTGCAACGCGATATGAAGGTCGATGGCGGCCTGCGTCCCGTCCGCGAGGAGGAAACGCTGGCCGTTCGTCGTCGCGCGGCTGAGGCGCTGGCGGTGGTTTTTGAGGCGTTCGGCTTCCCTCCCATCACCCGCGCCGAGATTGATCGAGCCGTGGCCGGATACGCCAGTTCCGATATGCCCGACCGGGATATGGCCGCGGATCTGGCCGCGGCCGAGCGTTTCCTAACCGGGCCAGAGACAGTGCTGGGCGCGGTGCGGGCTCTCGCGAAGAATGGGTTTCCCGATATCGCCCGCAACATTCTTGAAATCGAGCGGCAACGCGTCATCGGCGATTATCTTCAGCCCGCGGCTATTTTCACCAGGGACTTCGATGTTTTGAGCGGCGTCACTGACGCCAACGACTATCGGGGTCCAGGCACAGGGTATCGCCTGACCGGCCCGCGATGGGATGAGATCTGCGATATCCCGCAGGCCTACGACCCGCAGCTTCCGCAAACGCCAGTTTCAGGCATCACGCTGGAATTGGAGGAGTGCGGAGAAACGATAGTCGGCAGCGGCCCCGAAGTCGTGATCGCAGTTGGACCCGCCTTCGGAACCAGGCTGCAACAGACGGTCAACGACCTGCCATTGGCCAGCGTGCTCGGCCAGCTTCTGGCGGGTATCGCGGAGGAAGGAGTCCCTGCCCGTCTCATCAAGATCTACCGCACATCGGATCTCGGCCAGATTTCCTTCGAGGGTTCTCGCTTGAGTGGTTCCGGAATTGCCATCGGAATCCAGTCCAAAGGCACCACCGTGATTCACCGCCGCGGGCTGCTCCCGCTGAATAATCTGGAGCTGTTCTCGCAGGCTTCGCAACTATCGCTGGAGCATTATCACCGCATCGGCCGGAACGCGGCGGGATATGCGCTAGGCCGGCCAGTAGAGCCCCTGCTCGTCCCGGTGGACAACATGGCGCGATTGAAATATATCGTCAAAACCACCATCCTGCACCGGCACGAAACGGAGTGCGTGGAAAGCGGCCGCCCACCGGAGTTGCTCAGGATCAAGCCAAGGAGCCGTGTGTGAGCTCAGGCCGCGGGATTGCCAGCAAAACAGGCGTACCCGTTGAGGACCTCGTGCTCGACCGAGTCGCCGGCGGCTGGGGCGACATGGCCGACTTCTCCATCGCCCGTGAGACCCTGCTCCACCAGGCGGACGTGGCTGCGGCCGGGGGGCGGCGGCAGGTGGCCGAGAACTTTCGCCGCGCTGCTGAACTGGTCGGCGTGCCCGACGACATGATCCTGCGAATTTATGACGCTCTGAGGCCTTTTCGCGCCACTCCATCAGAGCTGGCTACCCTGGCCGCTCAGCTCAGACTGCAATTCCACGCCCCGGAATGCGCCCGCTGGGTGGAAGAAGCGGCTGAAGTGTACGCCAGCCGCGGCCTTCTGAGAACCGTTGAGAGTGCAGGGCCATAACACGGGCCCTGGCGCCAGTCCGAATCGGTCCACTCGTCCAATTTGACCCAGTCCATTCGGAGATTTCGTGGCTCTGGCTTACGATGGAGTCCGGTGCGAACAATGACACCTAAAAAAACTATCCAAGTGCGATCTGAACATCCCCCAACCAAGCAGTCTCCGGACTGGTTTGACGACAACCACGATTCCCTCTTGATCCTGCAAAGCCGGGATTACGAGGAGAACGGCGTTTCTCCGCAGCCCGAAGCTTCACGCTGCGCCGCCTGATGCGGCGTACTCGAGCGTAAGTCGCTCGCGAAGAAGCCATGGGAACCGACGCTCGACCGCAATGGCCAGCCCCTCCTGACTTGTGGGGAAACGGCCTCCACCGGCAAACCACTTCGTGGTACGACGATCCAAAAAGTGAGAGGAGATTGCCTTTGCCCGCCTGCCAGGCGATGGAAACATTGAACACCACAGGCTCTGCGCCTTTGTGTGAGAACGAGCACCTGCGGAGGTGGGTCGAAAAGACAGCGGAGTTGACCAAGCCGGCCGCCATTCACTGGGTCGATGGTTCGCAGGAGGAGTACGACCTGCTCTGCGCACAGATGGTGGCTAGCGGCACCTTGATCAAGCTGAACCAGGATCTGTGGCCAGGCTGCTACTACGCACGCTCGGATGCCGACGATGTCGCCCGGGTTGAGGATCGCACCTTCATCTGCTCCCTGTCCAAAGAAGAAGCGGGGCCCACCAACAACTGGGAAAACCCGTTCTCGATGCACAAGAAGCTTAAGGCGCTATTTTCAGGGTGTATGCGCGGCCGGACCCTGTATGTTCTGCCCTTTAGCATGGGCCCGGTAGGCTCACCGATGTCCCAGATCGGCGTACAACTCACGGATTCGCCCTACGTCGTGGTGAACATGCGCATCATGGCGCGCATCGGTCTGCCCGTGTTCCAGGAGATCGACAAGGGCGAGAAACGCGTGGTGCCGTGCATCCACAGCGTTGGCCGGCCGCTGGCAAGGGGGCAGAAAGATGTCCCGTGGCCATGCAACAAAGAGAAGTACATCGTTCATTTTCCCGAGACCCGCGAGATCTGGTCCTACGGTTCCGGCTACGGTGGCAATGCATTGCTAGGCAAGAAGTGTTTCGCCCTGCGGATTGCCTCCAACATCGCGCGCGACGAAGGCTGGATGGCTGAGCACATGCTCATCGTGGGAATCGAGAACCCGGAGGGCGAAAAAACCTACGTCGCAGCCGCGTTCCCCAGCGCCTGCGGCAAAACGAACTTCGCCATGATGATTCCGCCGAAAGGGTTCGAAGGCTGGAAGGTCTGGACCGTGGGTGATGATATCGCCTGGATTCGACCCGATCAGCACGGCCGGTTGCGTGCCATCAACCCGGAGGCCGGTTTCTTTGGCGTGGCTCCGGGAACGTCGGCGAAAACCAATCCGAACGCCATGGCGACGCTTGCCAGGAACACGATTTTTACAAACGTCGCGCTCACGCCCGAAGGCGGTGTGTGGTGGGAGGGGATGACCGATGAGCCTCCCGCCGAGTGCCTCGACTGGCAGGGTAACCGCTGGACGCCGGAGATTGCGAAACAGACAGGCGCAAAGGCGGCTCACCCCAACGCGCGTTTCACGGCTCCCGCGTCACAATGTCCTACCATCGATCCCGCGTGGGAAGATCCGGACGGCGTGCCGATTAGCGCCCTCCTCTTCGGCGGCCGCCGCGCGGCCATGATGCCACTCGTTTATGAGGCGTTCAACTGGAGCGCCGGTGTATACATCGGAGCGACCATGGGTTCCGAGATGACTGCTGCCGCCAACGGCAACGTCGGCAAGGTGCGCCGCGACCCCATGGCCATGCTGCCCTTCTGCGGCTATCATATGGGCAACTATTTCCGGCACTGGCTGAGGATGCAGCATTCTCTCAGCGAGGTTCCGCGGATCTTTCACGTGAACTGGTTCCGCAAGGGGGATAATGGCGAGTTTCTATGGCCCGGTTTCGGCGAAAACATGCGCGTACTGAAGTGGATTATCGATCGTGTTCACGGCCGCGCTCGTGCCAAAGAAACCCCCATCGGCTGGATCCCGCAATACGGCGATATGGACTGGAACTGCCTCGAATACCCGAAGGAGAGATTCGACCGGCTGCAGGCCATCGATCGCACCGCGTGGCGTGCGGAAGTGATCGGACACGAGGAACTCCTGATTGACCTGCATGACCATCTGCCGCAGGAAATGATCTATCAGCGCGAACTGCTGATCTGCCGCCTGTGACGGCGCCCCCCCCGGGCTCCAATTAAGAGATAACAAGGTCCTGATATTCTGATAGAATAACCGTGGAGGCATTCCCCCATGGTGCTTCATCAACGGATCCGGCAGAGCGAAGAGTTGCTGCATACGGCGTTGTATCGCGTCCTGTTCAGCTCCGTCGCTCTGAACCTGTTGTTCGTCGCCGTTCTGGTCATCTGCCTGGTGCTGTTCGCTCGGGAAGCACGCTAACCCCAAGGCCCCAGCGTCGCTGGCACTGCTACGCGGGCGAGTGTCGCACCCGTTACCCCCAACGTTTCCCCTGTACATTCCGCGCCTATTGTGATATTAAATAATCAAGACTAACAGGTCTGAAATTAGTAAAAGTCGGCCGGAAACGGGCCCGTGGGGGATTGGTGTGTCTCTTCCCGGCGAATTGGGCGATGTCATGGAAACAGGGACTGTAACAGCGAACCAGAACCTCTGTAACGCAGTGTTCGACTCCTATCCGGAGAGCCCGGAGGATGAGGAATGGTCGGGTGACGAAGAGGTGCTCCGAAGCCACGCCCTTTCTGTCTGTGCCAATGCGTGGGGTCTCGTTTATACCCCGTTGATTGACGGACCGAAGCCGGCGCGTCTGGCATCAGCATAATCCCGTATTCATAGGTGGCGAAATCAGGAAGAGGAGTTACGTCATGGCAGCGGCTGCAACGACATTGGCCAAAGAGCTGGCACAAGCCTCGCATTGGGACGAGCAGGACCTCGACATTCTGGCATTCGAGCTCTGGCAGCGAGCCAGTTGCCCCGAACATCCCGTCGGCGAGGACTGGATGAGCGAAGAAGAGGCCCTGCGATGCCATTCCAGTTGCCTCTGACCGTACCTCCGGAACATTCCCCGCTCAAACCGCTGCCGGGGACCCGGGCTCCCTCCCTTTACCGTGAGCAACGCATATGATTCACTTTTCTCCTCTCGAACAAGCACTCTTCGTCCTTCTTGTCATCGTCTCGGTCTCCCTGTTTTGGAGGCGCTTCGGCAAGGTCTGGAACATCATCAGCGCTTCAAAGAACGATCCGGAATTCAGCATTCAGCCGGTTGTCGGGCGCGTGCGCGATTTCATCTGGGAGGTCGTGCTGCAAGGCAAGGTGATCCGCCAGCGGCCTTTGCCGGGGTTTGCCCACGCCCTGGTGTTCTGGGGATTCTGCGCCTTTGCCCTTGTCAGTCTCAACCATTTCGCCGAGGGTGTGAACCTGGGATTTCTCAGTCGCGGCACCTGGCCCGGCCGGTTTTATTTCGCCTTTGCCGCGGTTTTCGCAATCGGCGTCGCCATCGGCATCGCCGGGCTCGCGTTCCGGCGCTTCGTGGTGCAACCTCGCTGGCTGGGCCACGTCTCGTACGAGTCGGGCTTCATCGCATTCCTGATCTTCCTGCTCATGGTGACCCACCTGGCGACGTTCCGCGCCGGCTGGGACGAAAGCAAGATCGTTTGGTGGACGCACACACTGGCCCTCCTGGTTTTCATGCCGCTGATTCCGCATACCAAGCACCTGCACCTGGTGCTCAGCCCCGTTACGGTATTTCTCAAGCGCGATCAGTTCAGCAAGATCCCCCCGTTAGTGGGCGACGAAGATTTTGGGCTCGATACCGGCAAAGACGTGACCAAGCTGGATGCGCTGCAGGCTTATTCCTGCGTCGAATGCGGCCGCTGCACCGAGCACTGCCCCGCCAACCTCACGGACAAGGTTTTGAACCCCAAGGAGATCGCCCTCGGGTTGCGCCGCTATTTGAACGAGTTCGGTGCGGGCAACGAATCGCCGCTCATGGGCAAGCACCTGGCGCAGGAAGCCGTGTTTCAATGCACCACCTGCGGGTCTTGCGAATTCCAGTGCCCCGTGGGCGTCCAACACCTGCCCATCATCATCGGGCTGCGCCGCGGCGCCGTGAACACCGGCAAGTGGGAGGACGATTACGGAACCAAGCTGTTCCTGAATCTCGAGCGCAACGGCAATGCCCTCGGCTTCTCCGCCAGCGAGCGCGACAAGTTCATCCAGAAACAGGAATTTCCAATTTTCGATGGCACACAGGAGTACTGCCTCTGGCTGGGCTGCATGGGCGCTTACGATCCGAGCGGGCGCGAAATAGTGGCTTCCCTCGCGCAAGTGATGCGGCACCTGGGCGTCACGTTCGGCGTGCTCAAGAAGGAACGCTGCACCGGCGACCCGGCCCGCCGCATGGGGAACGACCTCGCTTTCGGCGACCTGGCACAGAAGAATCTCGAGCAACTGGCGCAGAGCAAGGTCAAGAAGATGATCTCCATCTGCCCGCATTGCGTGCGGACCATCAGTACCGATTGGAAGGAATACGGCGAAGCGCCGCCCATCGAGCACCACAGCGAGTTCCTGGCGCGCCATCTGGATAAGCTGCCGCGAAACGGCGCGAACGGGTCGAAGATCGTGTATCACGATCCGTGTTACCTGGGCCGCTATCGCAATGTGTATGACCCACCGCGCGAGGTCGTCTCGGCCTTCGGCAAACTCGTGAATCCCGAGCGCACACGAGAACGGTCGTTCTGCTGCGGTGCAGGAGGCGGTCTCGCGTTTCTGGGAGAAGAGAAAGGCAAGCGCGTCAGCGTTGAGCGCGCCGAGCAACTGGTGGCTACCGGAGCCGACGTCGTTGGCGTTGCCTGTCCGTTCTGCAACACCATGTTCCGCGACGCGTTAGTGAGCACCGCGAATCCGCCGAAGCTGCTCGACATTGCGCAGCTCGCAGCGGCGAGGCTGCCCGTTCAGGCGGACCGGGAAGCTAAACCGGTTGCGTAGGCGCTCTCCTATCCCCGCTTCTTGGCTGCCATCAACTCTTCAATGTTGATCAGTTCGGTGGGATAGTCGCCGGTGTAGCAGGCGTAGCAATACTCGTGCTTCCGGTCATCCTGAACTGCCTTGCGCAGCGATGCCAGCGACAGATAGGCGAGCGAATCAGCCTCAATGAAACGGCGAATCTCCTCCACCGTGTTGTTCGCTCCGATCAGCTCGTTCTTGGTCGGTGTATCCACGCCGTAGAAGCACGGGGAAATCGTCGGCGGGCAGGAAACACGCACATGCACTTCGCGCGCGCCGGCCTGCCGCACCATGCGGACAATCTTGCGCGAAGTGGTGCCACGCACGATGGAATCGTCCACCAACACCACGCGCCTGCCCTCGAGCAGCGCGCGCACCGGGTTGAGCTTCAGCTTGACGCCGAAATCGCGGATAGCCTGCGAAGGCTCGATAAACGTCCGACCCACGTAATGATTGCGGATCAGCGCCTGGCGGAACGGCAGTCCCGATTCGTCGGCGTAACCGATGGCCGCGGTGACGCCGGAATCCGGAACGGGCACGACCACGTCGGCGTCGGCGGGCGCTTCGCGCGCCAGCAACCGGCCCAGCATCTCGCGCGACTCCTGCACGGGCCGCCCAAACACGATCGAATCCGGCCGCGAGAAGTACACGTGTTCGAACACGCAGTGCGACAGCGGCTGCTCCGGCGCATAGCGCTCGCGCGTTACCCCTTCCGGCCCCACGATCACCATTTCCCCGGGCTCCACGTCGTTGAGATACACCGCGCCAAGCAGGTCGAACGCACAGGTTTCGGAGGCAAATACGTGAGCGATTTTCCCCCCCGAAAACTCCATCTGCCCGGTGGCCAGAGGCCGGAACCCGTGCGGATCGCGCGCCACGATGATGCGATCTTCCGCCAGAAACACAAGCGAAAATGCGCCATCGAGCTGCAATAGCGCATCGCGAAGCGCGCCGGAAAGCGTCCGCTCGCGCGAATGCGCCACCAGGTGCAGAATCACCTCGGTGTCGCTGTTCGACTGAAAGATGGACCCCTCGCGCTCCAGTTCCCGGCGGAGCTCAGCGGCATTGGTGATGTTGCCGTTGTGCGCCACCGCGATGCGCCCCTTGTTGCAGGCTACTGAAAACGGCTGCGCGTTGAGCAGCGCCGTATCGCCCGCGGTGGAATAGCGCGTATGGCCGATGGCCAGCTCGCCGGGCAGAGTCTCGATCACACGCGGCGTGAAAATATCCGCCACGTGGCCCATGGATTTCTCACAGTAAACTTCGGCGCCGTCGCTGGTGCAGATGCCAGCACTTTCCTGGCCGCGGTGCTGCAGCGCGTACAACCCCAGATACGCCATCTTCGATGCCTCGGGATGGCCGAAGATGGCGAAGACGCCGCACTCCTCGTGGAATTTATCGAACATGGCAGCCTCGTTAAGCATGCAGCATACGCTCCAGCGCGCCCTCCCAGGCCCGCTTCAATGTTGAAATCTGGCCGTCAATCAACACCTTTCCGTGATTGATGATTTGCAGCCGGTCCTTGATTGTGACCCCGATTTGCATGGCGTCCACACCGTGCTCATTTGCAATCTGTTGCGCCTGCCGCGGTTCGGAGGTGGAAATCAGGATGCGGGATGGCCCCTCGTGAAAAAGAGCGATCGGCAGGCTGCCTTCTTCGTCTACATACACGCAGGCGCCGACGGAGTCCGGCCCAAACGAGCACTCGGCCAGCGCCACCGCGAAGCCGCCATCACTCAAGTCATGCGCGGATTCAGCCAGACCGGCGCGCGCGATCGCGCGCATCGCCGCCTGCACCCGCTTTTCGTAATCCATGTCGAGCGCCGGCGGCAACCCCCAGAGTTGTTCGAGAATCACCTTGGCGTATTGCGTTCCGCCGAACCGCACCGGTTCGCATTCGTCCGTGCCGCCGATCAACATCACCGCACGGCCCGGTTCGCGAAAGTGCGTTACCACCGCCGCGCCGGTCTTCATGAGCCCGACGATCCCCACCACCGGCGTCGGCCAGATTCCTTCACCCAGCGTTTCGTTGTACAAACTGACGTTGCCGCCCGTGATCGGCGTCTCGAAATGGCGGCACGCCTCCGCGATACCTTCAATGGCTTCCACCAGCTGGGCCATGATTTCAGGCCGTTCAGGATTGCCGAAGTTCAGATTATTGGTCGCGCCGACCGGCTCCGCGCCCACCACCGCCAGATTGCGGCAGCATTCGGCCACGATCAGCTTCGCGCCCTCGCGCGGTGAGAGGTAGCAATAACGCGGGTTGCCGTCGAGCGACATGGCGAGAGACTCGCCCGTTTCTTTGACGCGTAGGATCGCCGCATCCGCCCCCGGCCCAGCCACGGTATTGGTGCGTACCTGGTAGTCATACTGCTGCCAGATCCAGCGCTTCGAGCAGACATCGGCCGACGCGAGCAGCATCTCGAGATCGCGCGTCAGATCCTGGCTTTCGAACTCAGGCGCTTCCATTGGTGCCCGGCGCAAAGGCTGGGTGTGGGGCCGGTCGTAAAGCGGCGCGCTGTCTGCCAGCGGCTGGTTTGGAATCTCCGCGACAATCTCGCCGTGCTGCCGCACGCGTAACAGGCCGTCGCCGGTCACCTGCCCCACCGTTACGGCGTCGAGGCCCCACTTCTTGAAAACATGAAAGACTTCCTCTTCCCGGCCGTTCTCCGCCACCAGCAGCATGCGCTCCTGAGATTCTGAGAGCATGATCTCGTACGACGTCATACCGGTTTCGCGTTGGGGGACAAGGTCCAGCTCGATCTCGATGCCTGTTCCGCCGCGGCTGCCCATCTCGCAGGTCGAGCAGGTCAGTCCCGCCGCGCCCATGTCCTGAATACCGACGATGGCGCCCGTGTGCATCGCCTCCAGGCACGCTTCGAGCAGCAGTTTCTCGAGGAACGGATCGCCCACCTGCACGTTGGGCCTCTTCTGCTTGGATTCTTCCGTGAACTCGGCCGACGCCATTGAGGCGCCGTGAATGCCATCCTTGCCGGTTTTCGCGCCCACGTAGATCACCGGGTTGCCAATACCGGCCGCCTTGGCGTAGAAGATTTCATCCTTCTTTGCCACTCCCAGAGCAAACACGTTCACCAGGGGATTGCCGTTATAGCACGATTCAAAAACGCACTCGCCACCCACGGTCGGCACCCCAAAGCAATTCCCATAATGCGCGATGCCGGAAACTACGCCCTCGACAATGCGCCGGTTGCGGGCGCCATTCCCGGGATCATCCAGCGGTCCAAACCGCAGCGCATCCATCACCGCGATAGGACGCGCGCCCATGGTAAAGATGTCGCGCAAGATGCCGCCGACGCCGGTCGCCGCGCCTTGAAAGGGCTCAATGAAGCTCGGGTGATTGTGGGATTCGATCTTGAACGCCGCGACGTATCCGCCGCCGATATCGATGATGCCGGCGTTTTCCCCGGGCCCCTGGACCACCAGTTTGCCGCGCGTGGGAAGTTTCTTCAGATGGAGCCGCGAGCTCTTGTACGAGCAATGCTCGCTCCACATCACACTGAAGATGCCCAGTTCGGTATAGCTGGGCTCGCGCCCCAGGATGCCGACGATCTTGTCGTACTCCTGCTCGGTCAACTGGTGCGTGGCGATCAGGTCCGGCGTAATGGTCGTCATGCGTGGGCGAACGCGGAAACCATGGATTGAAAAACAACTATCCCGTCAGCCGAGCCCATGAGCGGGTCGGATGCTCGTTCAGGGTGCGGCATCATGCCCATTACGTTGCGCTGGCGGTTGAGAATGCCCGCAATATCGCGTTCCGAGCCGTTGGGATTATCCTCGTAGCGGAACACCACCCGGTCCTCGGCCTCAAGCTCGTCCAGCGTGCGGTCGTCGGCGACGTAGCAGCCTTCGCCGTGCGCAATGGGGACGCGCAGGATCTGGCCCTTCTGCGCCGCCGCCGTGAACGGCGAATCGGTCGTCTCGGTCCGCAGACGCACTTCGCGGCAGACAAATTTCAATCCCGCGTTGCGCACCAGCGCGCCAGGCAGAAGGCCGGCTTCCACCAGAATCTGGAACCCGTTGCAGATGCCCAGCACGAGCCCGCCGTCTCCCGCAAACTTCTTCACCGCCTGCATGACGGGCGAGAACTTGGCTATGGCGCCGCAGCGCAGATAGTCACCGTAAGAGAAGCCGCCGGGGAGGATCACCGCATCCACATTGCCCAAACGGTCCGAATCGTGCCAGATGAAGTCCGCTTCCTGGCCCAGATTCTCGCGGACCGCATACCAGGCATCGTGATCACAATTGCTTCCAGGGAAGACAACGACACCAAATCTCATAGTTCGGCCTGTGGGGGAAGGTGAAACCTGATTTTAACAAAAAAAACCTACGCCGCGCGCCGATTTTGCGTGCGATTTGCGACGACCGCACCTCACCTCGCGGTCTTGCCCGTTATCTCGCGGATAAACTCCACCTCTTCGGTCCGGTAGGGCCGGCCATCGGTGTGGAACACCTCATGGAACCATACGGCCGGTTGGCGGTCGGTATACGGTCTCTGCCATGAATCCCAGGGCAGGTCGGTCTGTGCTTTCCCTTGCACCAGGCCCCAGTTAATCGCCGCAGCGTGGTACTTCTTGGCAATCGGCAGCGTCCCTTGGAAGGTGCTCCCGTTTCCGCGCGCCATATACTCGGTGCAGAGAAGGGGGCGGTGAAGCCACTCCAAGGAAGCTACTCGCTTTTGAAACTGATCCGGGGGGTCGTAGCTGTGGAAGGAAATGACGTCCGATTGATCCAACTGGATACGAGCCATCGGCTCCAGTCTTCCGGGCGCTGACCAATCGCCCGTCCAGACACCACTCGTCAACGGCTGTGACGCGCCCGCCGCACGCGCCCAGCCGAATGCCTTCGGCAGCAGCGCCAGAACCCGTTCGACTTTATTCGGGGGCTCCAATTTCCCGTAGCTTCCCCCGTTGGTATTGTCGGGTTCGTTCCAGATATCCCACGCCAGAACGCGCGGGTCTTTCGCAAACGCTCCCACGACGCCCTTCACGTAGGCCTCGAGCCGCGGATACTGTGCCGGATCTTTCAGCGCGGCAGCACCGGGGCTCTGCATCCAACCGGAGTTGTGGACGCCGGGTTTGGGAGCGCGCTGCTGGCCGAGTTTCGGATATGGGTCCCAGCAGGAATCGAACAGTACGAACATCGGCCGGATCTTGTGCTTCTCCGCAATGGTGAGAAACTCATCGATTCGCTTCTTGAATCCCGCAGGATCCTGCTGCCACAGCAGATCGTGGAGGAAAACCCGCATGGTATTCATGCCCAGGCCCTCGGCCCAGCCCAGTTCCGTATCGATGCGCCGCGGGTCGAACGAATCCGCCTGCCACATCTCCAACTCGTTGATGGCCGTGGCCGGAATGTAGTTGCTGCCCACGAGCCACGGCTGTTTCGCGTACCAATCGGCCGCCGCCTTGGCAGGCCACCGCTGCGGCTGCGCAAAGGCGATGTTCAGAAAGAGTGTGATGAGGAGGACATGTTTCATAGGTTTCAGGTGTTAGGTCCAGGTTTCAGCTGACTGACACCTGACACCTAGTTTCGCACCGTCTTCCACTCGGTTACGAAACGTTGGTCGAGCGCCAGTTGGTCCGTCTTGAACATAAACATGCCAACCCCCGGAGGTTCGATGGGACCGGTCAAGATCTGCTTCCCACGAGCGATCGAGATCAGTGAAAGCGGAATTTCACTGCCGTTCATCTCGATGGAATGGAATGTCAGGCCAACGGCGTAATAGGTAGGAGGCTGGTGTTGCTGCTCGAAACGAACGATCCGCCCGTGGACGATGGCGCCCTTGGGGATCACTGTGCCGATGGCATTCAGCAATTGCCCGTCAATTGCGTCACCCGCGAACGCATTCTCACCGTCGATCTTGGACCGCAGTGCGATCTTGATCGTAATTCCCGGTGGAATGGCCACGGGCTCCTTCGAAATTTCCGAAGTGCTCGCGGGCGCGTCCAGGTCAGTCCGAAAAACCGATTCACTCTGAAACTCGCGACAGGAAGCGTACTCGATCCGGTTCTCATGCCGGTCGCCACCCATATCCCACATCTTGAGAACCGTCAATTGCGGAAGCAGAAAATCGGAGCCGCCAATTCGGGCTTGCCGGTAGTCGATCGCGGTCTCGATGCGGCAGGTTTGCGATTCGCGCGGAGGGCTCGGAACCTCAATTGTCATTTTGCTGAGTTCGGCAGTCTGAGAATCGATCCAGAACTTGCCTTGATAGGCCATGTTCGCCCGATCCTCCGGCTGCGGGCCAAGCTTAATCTGGTAGTGACTTGCCGAAACAGGCACGCGGTAACGATAGACGGCGAAGGCTCGCTCTTTGTCTTGCTCCAACCCGAGATAGTCATATTCCGAGGCGCTGCCACCAAATATGCTCATCAGGAACGGACCAAAATCACCGGTGCCCGCCATTCCACCGCCGACAATCTTTTCCACGTCCTCGGACTGGAAATGGCGAGCACCGGCCCAGGAAAAGATTTCGGCGCCATCAGACACCGTCACATCCAATTTGAAGCGATCCGTCCACGCCAACAGACGCTGCGGCCGGACCTTGGCCGTGCTTGAAATTGCCGCGTGACCACAACTGCTCACCTGAACGGCGGGAAAGTACTGAAAACGGGAGCGGTGCACCGTCTGGAGGCACGTGTACTTCGGCAATCTCTCGATGTTCTCGACGATTTTCGCGCGGGCCTGGTTGAGCAGCGCAACCTGATCAACCTCTCCGCAGACTGCGAGCGGGACCATTGCTCCGACAATCAGACCAGCGCTGCTGCACAGCCGCTTCACGCTTCAGGTGCCCGGTGTTAGGTTCCAGGTCTCAGCTTACTAACACCTGGCACCTAAAACCTAGCACCTGACACCTAGTAAGCCGTCCCTGTCATAACGTTATTGCTTCCGATCCGTCTCATTGTTGTGAGACAGTATCGAAAGTTGCTGCAGGTAACCGACGAACAGCGAGTGGAGTTGGCGAAGTGGGCGCAGTCGCGCACACTGCCTGCCGGTGATGTCTTCCGCGCCCGGCTGATTCTGGCGCTGGCCGACGGCGCGAGCTACGTCGAGATCATGCGC
>JAIQFK010000012.1 GCA_020073305.1 Terriglobia bacterium | reverse complement strand
CCCAGTTCTCATGCCGCACTAGCCTTGGGTATCGGCCCTTGTTGCGCAGCCGCTCGCTGCCGCAGTGCGGGCACGATTTCAGCCCGTTATGCCGGGCAGAAATCCTCACCCCACCACCGCTGATCTGTAAATCGGTAATCTCATAGTCGGGCAGTCCTAATACGATCTCTGATTTGATCAAAACAATTCCTCCAAGAATGTTTTATCAAGTCAGGAATCCTGGGCTGCCCCCATTTCTGATGAAGAGCCTTAATGTCCTTCCTCACATCGTTCACAACATTCATGGACGTCTCTGTTTGCTGCTGAATGCAATGAGTTCCCGTGACCGCATGATGCTGCAACGGGATGAACCGCAGACCTGCTCCGGGGTTTCGGCACGCGGATGCAGATGTCTGGTTTTGGTGTAACCTATCGAGGCCGGGGTATTTTTCTGCGAGCCACAGGTGGTCATACTGAACGATCTGCAATGCACGATTGGAGCCGAAGAGATTTCCTTACGTGGGCTGGCGCCGTTCCAACTGCGATGCCGGCAATGGCCATGCGGCCGCCAGCAGGAACGCGGTCACGGCAGTTGCTGAGCAGTCTATGGACGCCGGAACGTCTGGTGCGGGTTCTGGCGCCGGCGGATGATTGGAAACCATTTCCGCCGGCTTCTGCTCGCGACGGCTGGCAGGCCCTTCCGTCGGCTGTTCGCGAGTCGCTCTTGTCGGCAGGAGCGCGGCACAAGGGGTCTCCGTGGGAACCGATTCCGGCCACTCTATTCCTGGAATTCGTGCGCAAGGGGAACCGGTCCGACTTCGAGCACGTTCAGTTCGAGCGTCGTACGCAACTGAGGGAACTGGTTGTGGCGGAGTGCGTCGAGGGCAAACGCAGATTCCTGGATGACATTGCCAACGGCATTTGGGCGACTTGCGAGGAGACGTTCTGGGGAGTCCCTGCGCACCTGGACATGCAGAAGCGCGGGACGGGATTGCCGGATGTGACCGAACCTGTGATCGACCTCTTCGCGGCGGAGACGGCCAGCCTGATCGCATGGAGCATCTATTTGTGCGGGACACAACTCGATACCGTGCACCCGCTGGTACGCGACCGGGGCGTCTTCGAGGTTGAGCGGCGGATCCTGGCTCCGTACCGCGAGCGTGAGGACTTCTGGTGGATGGGTTTGGGGGACGGAGCAGCCCCTCGGGTGAACAACTGGAACCCATGGATCAACTCGAACTGTCTCACCTGCACGTTGCTGATGGATCGCAATCCCGAACGGCGCGCGCGCACGGTGTACAAGGTGATGCGCAGCCTGGACCGTTTTCTCGATTCCTACGGCGCCGACGGCGGATGTGATGAAGGGCCCAGTTATTGGGGGCGCGCCGGCGCATCGCTGTTCGACTGCCTGGAATTGCTCTACTCGTCGACTGCAGGCCAAGCGGAGTTCTATTCCCTTCCGTTGGTCCGCGAAATCGGGCGGTACATCTATCGCGCGCACATTTGCGACGATTGGTTTCTCAACATCGGCGATGGCCCGGCCCGCATGCAACCGGATGGCCGCTTGGTGTTCCGCTGTGGACGGCGTATCGATGACTCGAAACTGCAACGTCTGGGTGCATACTTTGGCCAGCGGCAAAGCACGGATCCGGAGGACGAGAAAAGCATCGGGCGGCAACTCGCGACGCTGTTCGATTCGGAGACTCTCGGGCAGGCAGCGCCTGGGCAACCGCTGGTTCGCGATGTCTGGTTGCCGGACCTGCAAGTGATGACCGGGCGCCGGCGCGAGGGTTCGCGTGACGGGTTCTACCTGGCGGCGCAAGGCGGGCACAACGGAAAGAGCCACAACCACAACGATGTGGGGAACTTCGTGGTGTATGCGGATGGGCGCCCGGCACTGATCGATGTGGGCGTGGAGACGTACACGGCAAAGACCTTCAGCAACGAACGTTACCAGATCTGGACTATGCAGTCGGGCTACCACAACCTCCCCACCGTGAATGGCGTCATGCAGGCTCCCGGGCAAGAGTACGCGGCCCGGGACGTTACTTACCAAGCCGACGACGCGGGCGCCACATTTCGCCTGGACATCGCGGCCGCTTATCCACCGGAGGCGGGGCTGGTTCACTGGACCCGATTGCTGCGTTTGGACCGGGTCAAGAATCAAATTGAACTGCGCGATGCCTGGCAGTTGAACAAACCCGGGGGCCGATTCTCGCTGAGCTTGATGACCGCCTGCAACGTGACGCAACCAGGTAGCGGCGAACTGCTGCTGGCCGGTGGACCGCTTAGCCCAACAACGGTGCGTTTGTTGTTCGATGCGAACCTGGTGTTTGCGGTTGAAGAAATCGCGGCGGATGACCCGCGGCTGCGGTCCGTCTGGGGAGGCCCACTACGGCGTATTCTGCTGAAAGCCGAGAATCTGCCGGCCCGTGGTGAACAGGCCATACGGATCCTGCAGGTCTGAACCTACCTTTCAAAAAACCCGTCGGTGTCGTGCGGGAAACCACGAAATCTGCCTAAACTCGCGGAAGAATGGCAAGCAGGGCGCTAGCAATTCCGTGCTGGTTAACCAGGGTGTTCACCACCGATTGCGCCCTAGCCTGTGATAGTTTCACATTCGTGGCGAGATCGGCCACCATATCGGTGTGCCCGACTGCAATAAGATAGGGTTTTTGGACGCTACAGGCTCAACAGAAAAAGCGAACCGAACGAATTCCGACCATGAAGGATAGAGTCATCCTGGTGAGCGGCGGGGCCAGCGGCATTGGCGCCGAGACCTGCACGCGACTTGCGTTTGCGGGCGCGCGGATTGTCATCGCTGATCTCAACGCGGACCAGGCCCAGGCGAGCGCCGCGAGCATCGTTGCCGGGGGAGGCCAGGCCATCTTTGTGCCGTGCGATATCACCAACCCCGAGCTATGCGAAGGTGCGGCGCGGGCCGCAGTCGACCAATTCGGCCGGCTCGACGCGTTGGTGAACTGCGCGGGGATTAGCCGACCACACGACTCCATCTCTCTGCCGCCTGCGGACTGGGCGAGCATGGTGGATGTACAACTCAACGGGGCGTTCTACATGGCGCAAGCATGCGCCAAGCGCATGTGGGCCAAGGGTGGTGCGATCGTATTCATCACCAGCACCAATGCCGAGGCCGCCTTCCCGCGCCGTGCCGCCTATTGCTCCGCCAAGGCCGGTGTCGCCATGCTGACGAAGGTGCTGGCCATTGAGTGGGCGGAGAAGCGGATTCGCGTCAACGCCATTGGCCCGGCCTATGTCGACACCGAAATGACGCAGCGCAACATTGCGGCAGGCAATCTCAACGAGGCGCAGATCAAAGCTCGAATCCCGCTGGGCCGGTTGGCCCAACCCGGCGACGTAGCAGACGCCGTATCATTCTTGCTGAGCGACCAAGCCAGCTTCATTACCGGTCATTCCTTGTATGTGGACGGCGGCTGGCTCGCTTACGGGTACTTCTGAAGGATCTGTTGCGAATGGTACGGACGGTTCTGGTATTGACGTTGCTGAAATCTTCACCGAGCGGGCCGTAAGCCACCGGGTCGAGTGTCCAGCTTTGTTCGGTCGCCATGAAACCAGCCAGCGGCTGTTTGAATCCAACAGCGACACCCCTGTGACGCTTCTCGTCGTTGATGACGACGGCTGACTTCACCCAGCCGTGTGTTTCCGGCGATCCCCTGGGCGCCGCCCGTTTGACCCTCTTGGCCACCGTTACGGAAGTGCCCGGGGCGGAGGTTCGAAATGGTACGGCAGACGCGTTTCCACGAACCGATTTACTCGAGTCGCCTCCGACGAATACTTGGCAATTTGGTCTCAAGTTCGGAGCCGACCGCTCGAACCGTGAACTTTCAGAGCGGCGGAGCAACCCGGTGTAGTTGAAAACCGACTGGCTGGGTCTTCACTAACAGAGCAGCGCTGAGAAATGGGCCGTTGCCGGCCCGGCTCCTCTCGCAAACAGACACTGTCAGCGCGTCATCTGATTCTCAATGGCTACGGCCGCGGTGCAAAGCACGTTGTTCGATGTCCAAGGCGGGCGCTCAGTCGCACGCCGCTCCCGTGGTGCGGAAACTACCGCGGCCCTGGCTGTCGCGATATTCTTCCTCAGGGTTAGTTGGCGCGCCGTCTACGTGCATCTTTCTTCCGACGAAATGATGAACATCTACTGGTATTGGGAGCCCGGAGCGTGGAAGGTAGCGGCAGCCCACATCCTGTTCTGGCGCCCGATGATTCGCCCCATGGGCGGCCTCTACTACCTGCCGCTGTTTCACACGTTCGGCTTTAATCCCTGGCCGTATACCGCAGCGCGCCTGGCTATCTTGCTCTTCGTTTCGCTGTTGCTCGTCCGCTTAGGTGCGCGGCTCACCGGCTCGCTCACCTCCGCCACGCTCGCCGTCATGGTGGTCGCTTATCATCCCGAGCTGGTAAGCCTCACGCATAACGGATCTTTCATCTATGACATCCTCTGTGCCGGCTTTTACTTCGGCGCGCTCCTTTATTACCTGCGTTGCCGCGATTCTGGTCTCCGTCTCACTCTAGGCCAAAGCAGCGCGTTTCTCGCACTCTACATCTGCGCGCTCAATTCCAAAGAGATGGCGGTATCGTTACCCGTCATGGTGTGCGCTTATGAGGTGCTCGAAGCATCGCGCGGCACACGCAACATCGCCACCATCGCCGGGCGCTTCCTGAAGCATGTTGGGCCGTTGGCCGCAGCCGTCGTCATCACCACTCTCTTCATCATCTTCAAAACCTATGGGCCCGACGGATTGGCCCAAATCGACGTTTACCGCCCCGTCTTCACCTGGACGCGCTTCGCTGTATCCAGCCAGCGCTTCCTGAATACGATTTTCTGCACCACACGGTTCCGAACGTGGTCGGTTCTTGCCGTCTGGGCCCTGCTGCTCTATTTTGGAATTCACAAACGCAACCGCCGCCTCCTGTTGTTGTTGGTCTGGGTGGTTGCAACACCGCTTCCGCTCAACTTCATCCCGCCCCACGGCGCCGGCTGTATCTACATCCCTCTGGTTGGCTGGAGCATGATCGTCGCAATCGCGAGCGAAGCCCTGGCGCACCGCATCGCTCGCGAGCCGCTTTTCGCCTGGCTGCCTGAAGGCGCAGCAGTGGTCTCGATCCTCGCCGCTGCGCTGTTCTACTACACCAGCGCCACCGCGTTCCGCCATGACGGGATGGCACGCGAATGTTTTCGGAACGGCGAGAAGACCTGGAACACCATCGAGCAGTTCCGAAATTTACCGTTCCGCCCCCCGCCTGGTAGCCGCATCGCCTTCGTTGATGACCCTTTTCCTAAAGGCTGGGACACGCTCTTTATCGCCAAACTCTGGTGGGAGGATCGAAGCCTCCAGATTTTTCTCCAGAACCAGCAGCACCTGGCCGCAAGCGAGCTCGCCGGCATGGACTACGTCTTCGATTTTTCGCAAGGCCGCCTCACACGCAGATGAAACAGTCTCCTGCATCCTGTTTGGGCGAGCACGGCCAACTCCCGGTCGGTTTCGCGATGCGGTCATGCATCGGGGTACACGCGTTTGTAATTGAAATTGCTCACGCTTGCAACATTGCAAAAATCCTTGACAGCGGACACAAACAACGGCCACGCCAGTTTGGGATAGATTCTGGCCAGCACCGGAGACCGCCAGCTGCAACTAGCCTTGAAGTTAATCTTCTAAACTCAAAGGGTGGCGAACAGGCAGCTTGAAACGTACGACGTCATCGTAGTCGGCTCCGGAGCGAGCGGCGGCTGGGTCGCAAAGGTATTGTGCGAGAAGGGCGCGCGCGTGCTGATGCTCGAGGCCGGGCCGCCGCGCTTCCCGGAGCGCGACTTCACCGAGCACCTCTGGCCCTACCGTCTTCGCTTTCGAGGCTTCGGCGATACCAAAACCTTTCTCGAGAAGCAGCCCGTGCAAAGGCTTTGTGACGCCTGCGACGAGTACACCCATCATTTCTTCGTCGACGACACCGAGCATCCGTACACCTCCGATCCTGACAAACCCTTCATGTGGATTCGCGGCCGCCAGGTCGGTGGGAAATCGCTGTTGTGGGGCCGAGTCAGCTACCGCTATTCGGATTTTGAGTTCCAGGCGGCTTCGCGCGATGGTTACGGCGAGAACTGGCCGATCACCTACCGCGAGGTGGAGCCTTACTACGACAGGATCGAGTCCTACATCGGCGTCAGCGGCAGCCGGGAGGGATTGCCGCACTTTCCGGACGGAAAATTCCTTCCGCCGATGCGCCTTTCCTGCGGTGAGGTTTACGCACGCAACATTGTCGCCAGGGAGTTCGGGTGGCGCCTAATGCCGGATCGCAGTGCCAATCTGACCGTTCCGCTGAACGGCCGCCCCGCATGCCACTATTGCGAACAGTGCCACCGGGGTTGCTTTACGGCATCGTACTTCAACAGCCCGGCGGTGACTCTACCGGATGCCGCACGCACGGGACGGTTCACGCTGGTCAGTGATGCCGTCGTCAGTCACTTGGTAATGAACGATCAAGGCAGGGCCTCGGGTGTCGTGTTTCTCGACCGGCAAACGCGGGCCGAGCGGCAGGCGCGCAGCCGGGTCGTTGTGCTTGCGGCGAGTGCACTCGAGTCCACGCGGATCCTGATGAACTCGCGATCATCACGATTCCCACAGGGGGTGGGTGGATCCTCGGGCGTGCTGGGCCACTATCTGATGGACCACTTCACTCTTGAAAGCGCCAGTGGAATCATCCCGTCGCTGAAATCCTCACGCCGCCAGCCGGTGGGCCGTCCGATGGGGTTCATCATTCCCAAGTACACCAACGCCGATCCGCGCTTTCCCGACAAACGTTTCTTGCGGGGCTACTATCTGGCGGGCGATAGCCGGCAACAACTCTATGAGCACGCGTTCGCCCTGCGCGGCTTCGGGCGCGAGTTGCGCGAGAAAATTCGTCAAGAGATTCCTTACATGTTCACGATCTATGCGCAGGGAGAGCCTCTGCCTCGCTACGAGAACTATGTCGCGCTCGATTCGGATGCGAAGGATGCTTGGGGCATCCCCGTTCTGCGCTTCCATGCCAGCTATGGCGAGAACGAGTTGGCCATGGCGAAAGGTATGCGCGAAAAGCTCGGGGAGATCGTGGACGCGCTGAAACTGGAGAACCGGTCGCCGCTCCCGGAGCGCCTGAGCATCTTCGGAAAAAATATACATGAGGCAGGCACGGCGCGCATGGGCAACGATCCGAAGAAAAGTGTGGTTAACCGTTTCAACCAGGTTCACGATGCCCCCAACGTGTTCGTGACAGACGGCGCCTGTTTCGTTACGCAAGGTTGCTATGAACCGACCCTGACGATCATGGCCTTGTCGGCGCGGGCGGCCGACTACATCGCGTCCGAATACTTGAGGAAACAGATATGAGTCCTGACGTGCTCAGCCGGCGTGGCTGGATTCTCCGGCTGGGCGGTGCGACTGTGCTAAGCGGAATCAGCGCCAGCGACCTCGGCGCGGCGGAGCTCCCTCCGTTGCCGCCGGGATTGTACGAACCGTCGCTTCAGCACCTCGCGCATTCGCTCAAGACCGCCATTGAGCCCGCCCCAGGGCCGCCATCGCCGCGTCATTTTGACACGGAAGACTTCTCGCTTGTACGGGCGCTCGTCGCGCGAGTGCTTGGCGAGGAGCCCCCGGCTCCGATGGTCCTCGAAATCGCAGTTTGGATCGACATGATCGTAGGACGCTCGGAAGAAGTCCGCACTGCCGCGCGTTCGCTCTCACCAGCGCATCGCCGGCTGGCAATTGACTACTATGGGGAAGATACGGTGCGCGAGCTCGAATCTGAAGAACCGCAGGCTATTTGCCGGGATGGCATGGCGGCCCTCAAGCGAGCCGGCTTCGAGGCGCTCGACGGCACAGCACAGCTGGCGCATCTGGTGAGCCTCGAGAACGCAAACGACCCGTTCATTGCGTGGATGAAGCGCCGGATTCTCGACGGCTTCTACACTTCCCGGCAGGGACTCCAAGAACTGGACTACAAGGGAAACGCATTTTATGCCCAGTCGCCGGGCTGTGATCATGAGAACGGCAACCCGTGACAAAGTCGTTTCGATCAAAGACATCGCACGTCTCGTGGGAGTCTCGCACTGCCGGCACTGCTTCGGGGCGAGATCGCGAAAGAAAAGCGAGGCGTTCTCTTGCGAGTTGATTGTTCGCGAATCTACCGCCGCACCCGGAAACTCGCTGCGGCAGCGGTCTTGACGAATCCTATGCGTACAGCCTTCGCAGGCGTTCTTTTCTACCTTTGTATTGGTCTGGCCACTCCGCAGAGGGCTTCTATCGCCACTCGAGCAGCAGGAGGCGACTACCCTCTGAACCTGCTCGAAGTCGCCGACCGATATCTTGTCAGCACGAACAATGGGTACGGTACACAGTACTTACAGGCCTACGACACAATAGGCCGCCGGATCACTGGAAAACTGGAGTTGCCCAGCTTGTGGCTCGGGCTGGCGTACGAGCCGGAACACAAACTGCTGGCTGCCTCTGACGGTAAGGGCGGCGTGTACGTTGTGCCCTTCGATGGGGGTGCCTTCGGCAAGCCGGTGTCCCTCGAAATCAGCGGATGCAAGCTGACTGCAGGTCTTGTGGTCCAGGATCGCGATACGGCAGTTGTTGCCTGCAATCAAAATCATCAAATCATGCAGTTCGACCTGGGCAGCGGCGCCGTTCGTGCGCGGTTGCGTGTGGGTGAATTCCCGTTCGTTTTGACGATCCTCCCGGAGAACCGTCTTGCCGTATCAAACTGGGGGCAGTCCTCAGTCGATGTTGTTGAACTTTCGAAACTGACGAAAGTGGCCGAGGTTCCGGTCGGCAGTCATCCTAACCAGATGCTTGTCCTGCCCGATGCTCGGCATCTGGCGGTGAGTAGCTCTGATTCCGATTCGGTTTCGCTCATCAGTCTGGAGAACTTGCGTGAGATCCGGCGTATCGATTTGCGCCCGCCCGGCGGCAGACTAACCGGAGTTCAGCCGAATGCACTGGCGTATGATCGCGGCCGGCTGTTTGTTGCCCTCGCAGCTGTGAGCGGCGTGGCGGTATTCCAGGTGGAACAAGACAAGGATTTCGATATTCGATTCGAAGGCGTGATCCCTGTCGGCTCCTTTCCCACGGCTTTGTCTTACTCAAAACAAGCCAACACGCTGTACGTTGCCAATGGGCGCAATGTGATCACCGGCCCGAACGCGCCGGTCCACTCGGGTGTCCGGCCGTTTCGATACGTCGGTGAGATTCTCGGAGGTGGTATTGAAGCACTGACGGACGCGGAGCTTGACCGATATCACCACCGGTTGCAGAGTCTTGCGGGCCGAATCTACGGTGGCGGAAAAGCGCCTCGCCATGTTCCGGTGCGCCGCCCGCCCATTAAGTACGTCTTTTATGTGATCAAAGAGAATCGAACATACGACCAGATCCTCGGCGACATGCCCGAAGGGAACGGGAGTTCAGAACTGGTTCTCTTCGGCCAAAAGGTTACGCCCAATCATCATGCGCTCGCACGCGAGTACATCTTGTTCGACAACTTTTACGTCAATGGCGATGTCAGCGCGGATGGTCACCTGTGGTCTACGGCCGGCACGAGCACCGAGTATGTGAACAAGATCTGGCCCATGGAGTACTCCAAAAGGGCGCCGGGAGCCCTCGATGCGCCGTACGATGGCGATGCCGAGCATGACCATCCGGTTGCGGTTCCGCAATCGGGTTTTCTTTGGGACCGTCTGCTGAAGGCGGGTATCAGTTTCCGGAATTACGGAGAATGGTATTCGCACGAAGACGAAGATCCATCCAAGATCCATGTCTATCTGAGCGGCCTCAAAGACCACTCCGACATGAATTTCCGGGACGACATCGGCGACATCACCGACCAGCAGCGTGTCGATGAGTGGGAACGTGAGTTTGGCGAGTTTGAGACGAACGGCCAACTGCCCCGTTTCTCGCTTATTTACCTGCCCAACGACCATACCGTTGGCACGAGGCCGGAATATCACACTCCGACGGCCATGGTGGCAGATAATGATCTGGCGCTCGGCCGTGTCGTCGAACGGATCTCGAGAAGCCGCTATTGGCCCGAGAGCGCCATTTTTGTGCTCGAGGACGACGCCCAGGACGGCCCCGATCACGTGGACGCGCATCGCTCGCCGATGCTGGTGATCTCGCCGTATACGCGGCGGCATGCCGTGTCGCACGACCGCTACTCAACCGTTTCAGTGGTGAAAACGATGGCGCAGCTACTGGGGATCGAGAGCCTGACCTACTTCGACGACCGCGCTCCCAGCTTATTGAGCGAATTTAAGCAAAAACCGTCCCCCGAAGTTTATGCCTGCCTTCGTCCTCAGGTTTCATTGGACGAAATGAATTCACCCGATGCACCGGGCTCTAAAGAGTCGAGCCAGTGGGACTTTCACGGTCCCGACCGCGCGCCATCCTTGGAACTGAACCGGGTCATCTGGCAATCCATCAAGGGAGCAACATCTGAACCACCGCCCCCCTTGCTGCGCGTTGCCATTCCGTAGAATGCGATCTCTACCCCCCTAGGCCGAGCGCCGGGCAGTACCGCAAGGCGGCCTATTCCTGCCGCAGCGCCTGTACGGGATCAACGTGAGCTGCACGGCGCGAAGGAATCCAGGCGGCCAACAGGGCGACTCCCGACAGCAAGGCGACTACAGCGACCATCGTCGCCGGATCCTCTTCGGAGACTTGGTACAGCATCGCCTGAAGCAGGCGTGCCGCGAACAACGCTCCCACTGCCCCAAGCACCGCTCCCGCTGCTGTCCAGCGTGCGGCGTGTACCAGCACCAGGCGGGTAATCGCGCCAGGTGTGGCGCCCAGCGCCATTCGCACTCCGATCTCCTGGGTGCGCTGCGCTACCAGGAAGGAGATGACACCGTAAAGGCCGATGGCGGCCAGCAGGAGACCTATACCGGCGAAAATGCCCAACAGCACGGCATTGAAACGGGGACGTTGTGAGAGATGGACGACGCGCTGCTGCATCGTCTCGATGTCTACCGGCAACGTAGGGTCGAGCGCCGCGACCTCGGCGCGCAACCATCTGGCCGTGACCCGCGGATCCATGGCAGTGAGAATGATCGCCGTCGCATTACGCTCCACGTCACCGCCAGAGTGCTTCCGAACCTCGTAGTATTCCGAGTCGCCTCTGTCCACAAGCCCGTTGTTTTTCACGTCACCGGCCACGCCAACCACGGTCAGCCAGGGGCCTCGCCGCCCGGGCCGGATTTGCTTTCCCAATGGACCCTCGCCGGGAAACATGCGCCGGGCCATGCTGTCACTCAGGACCACCAGGTTCTGGTTCGGGTCGCGATCTTCTTCCCGAAATCCACGGCCATACAAGACCGGAATTCCGAGGGCGGCGAAGTAGCGCGGTGTCACGGAGCGTGACACGACCGTGCCGCCGCTACCTTCCGCGAGCCGGGGACGGCCCTGCACGTCTATCCCTCCGTAGAACATGGTCCCCATCAGGTTGCCTGCCGGCGGCAGTGAGTTGCTGACCGCCAATTCCGTCACGCCCGGTATTCGCCGCAGGCGTGCCTCCAATTCTTCAAAAAACGCCAGGCGACTCGTAGATTTTGAATAGGACTTTTCGCCCAGCGTGACCGCTGCTGTAATCACCCGATCTGTCCGCATCCCGAGCGGCTGGTGTTGCAGGTTCCACAAACTACGGAGCAGCAGGCCGGCGCTCGTCAGCAGGATCACCGACACCGAGATTTGTGCGGCCACCAGGCCCAGCCGGAACAGATGGTTGCGTGCGCCGAGCGCTCGCCAACCGGCCAGGGTTTCTGCCCTCGGATTCTGAAGCGCGGGCGCCAACCCGAACAGAACGCTCGAAGCCATCGACACCGCCAGCGTGAATAGGAGAACCCGCAGGTCTACGGAGGCCTGGTTCAATCGCGGAATACCTTCGGGCGCGATCGCCACGAAAAGCCGTAGCAGTAAGAATGCGAGAGCGCATCCGGCAGCGCCTCCCGTCAACCCAAGCAGCATGCTTTCCATCAGAGTCTGCCGCATGAGCCGTCCGCGGCTGGCACCGAGGGCCGCGCGCACAGCGAATTCACGCTGGCGAGTCGCGGCGCGTGCGAGCAGCAGGTTGGCTACGTTGGCGCATGCGATCGACAGCACGGCAAGCACCGACGCCAAAAGGATCCACGATGCCAGCCGCGCCTCCTGGATCTGGCGGTCGCGGAGTGGCCGGATTCGCAGCTTGATTTCTTTCCGAAACTCGGGAGAAACCCACTGCATCGACTTCTCGAATAGCGGCTGCAAAGCGGCACTCGCTTGTGCCGTCGTCACCCCCGGCTTCAAACGGCCGATGGACCAGAGCAGGATCGCCGTTCTGTGAGTGCGTTGCTCCTCTGCGTCAAGCGCCAGCGGCACCAGCACATCCGCAGGCGCGAGCGTCGGCAGTTCGAATTGCGGCGGCAGGACGCCCACTATCGTTACAGCTTGTCCATCGAGCGGCATCGGAGTACCCACCACGCCTCGGTTTCCCGCAAACCGGCTGCGCCACAGCCCGGAGGAGATCAGCGCGACTTTGGGCGCCCCTGGCCGGTCTTCCTGTGGTGTGAAATTACGGCCAATGATGGGCTGGATTCCAACCGCCGGCAGAAGGTGGGAATCCACGTAGGCGCAACGGAGGCGCATAGGGTTCGTCTCCGTCAGATCGCAACCGGCCTCCCCGGACCATGCGCCGAGCGATTCGAAAGGCGCCTGTCCCTCGCGCCAATCCAGGTAATCATAGCCCAGCATGAACTCCTGAGGAACGATCGGCGCCACCATGCCGAAAGAAACCAGGCGGTCGGCTTGGGGATAAGGGAGGCTTCGGAACAGGATGCGGTCCACCAGACTGAAGACCGCCGTGGTCGGGCCCACACCGAGAGCCACCGCCAGAATGGCCGCAAGTGTGAACATCGGAGCGCGGCGAAAACCGCGCGTTCCGAAGCGCAAGTCATGGCCGAGAATTTCCAGATCTTGCCGGAAGGGCATAGGGAGCCTCCCTGGCGCTCTATCTGATTAGAAACCGGGCCCTTGGCGCAAGTTCCCACAGCCCTTCACTCGTCCTGCGCGCACAAGCGGATTACTGGCGAGTTGAGTGACGAGGAATTCGCTGCCCGGCTGTTATCGCTGCGCCGGGCCGCGCCGGAGCATTGAAGCTACTCGCCACTTTGTCGATCCACATTTTTCCGCTGCCCCCGTATTTTGATTTGTGTGTGGAGGCTATCCTCTCCCTGGCGCAGGTCGATGAGCGCGGTGATTGGGTTTTCATCGCATTGGGCATCCGTGCGGCTGAACGAGTAGGATAGTGGAGATCTGACGCGAGGTAACTCCTAATGAGTGTCACCCAGAACGAAAAGGCAGCTCGCTTCCGCGCGCTTCACGACGGCCCGGGCGCCTTCGTAATTCCGAATCCGTGGGATGTCGGCTCCGCCCGCGTTCTCGCCGGCCTTGGCTTCCAGGCGTTGGCGACATCGAGTGCTGCATCCGCCTGTGCCCTTGGTCGAAGAGATGGCCGGCTAACGCGAGATGAGGCGCTGGCGCACGCGCGCTTGATTGTCGATGCGACGGATTTGCCCGTCTCTGCGGATCTGGAAAAGGGGTTTGGCGACGCGCCGGAAGTCGTGGCGGAAACGATCCAGCTTGCGGCGGGGGCGGGACTCGTTGGGTGCACGATCGAGGATACGACCGGCAACCCGGACAGTCCCCTCTACAATTTTCACTTGGCTGTCGAACGGATTGCTGCCGCCGCGCAGGCGGCACGTGCACTCCCGTTCCCCTTTATCCTGACGGCGCGAGCGCACAATCTCCTCTTCGCCGCCCCGAGCCTGGACGACACCATCGGCCGCCTTCAAGCCTTCGAAAAAGCTGGAGCCGATGTGCTTTTCGCTCCCGGCCTGCCTGACCTCGCCGCGGTGCGCACGGTCTGTGCGGCGGTGTCGAAGCCGGTCAATTTCATGGTAGGAATCAAAGGAAAATCATTTTCCGTCGGTGAACTCGCCGCGGCTGGAGTCAGGCGTATCAGCCTGGCGACCTCACTCTATCGCGCGGCAATGACCGGTTTCCTCGACGCTGCACGCGAGGTGAAAGACACAGGCCAGTTCAGTTTCCTCGACCGGTGCGTGACTACGCCGGAGCTGAACAAACTCATGCGGATTTGACCGCGCTGTGGACTATGAGTGCCCCTTCGCACCCAAAGCGGCTGTCTCTGGCGGAACCAGGACCAGCGCATAATCCACACCCCAACGTCGACATTCAGGAGTGGCTGACCGATTCAGAGTTGTAGACTCAAGATATGCACGTCTTTGCGCGCGCCCTTGGCGTGCTCATTTGTTTGGGTGCGTGTGGCTGGCCCCAGCAGCAGTCTCAGCCGCCCAGCGAGGTTCAGCGCGCCATTGACGAATTCAAAATCCAGACCGCTAATTTAGGGCTGCGCGCCGACAGCCCGGTCCCAGCCGAGCAGACACGGAGCCTGATACGCGACTGGCACGGCCGCCTGTATGAGAATTTCCGCAATAATTTCATGGACGCCGTGCCGCATGAGATAACCCAGAACGGCGGCGACAAAGGCCTGCTGCGCCGCAATCAGTTCGGCTTCAACGCGTCGGGCCCGCTGTTCATTCCCCGCCTCACTCATGGCAAGAGCAACACCTACCTCTCACTATCGTTTGAAGGTGTGCGTGAGCGTATCGCGCGCACGCACCTGCTCACCACCCCCAACACGCCTCAGCGAACGGGCGATTATTCGCAAGTCGTCGATCCTGCGGGCAACGTGCTTCCCATCTATGACGCCGGCACCACGCGGGCCAACCCGGCGTACGATCCCAGCCAGTCTGTCTCGCTGACGAATCTGCAGTATCTGCGCGATCCGTTTCCGGGTAACGTCATCCCAGCGAGCCGGCTGAATCCCGTGGCCGTCCGCGCGTTGCAGCTTTATCCCCAACCCAATACCGACATCGGGCCATTCTTCCAGAACAACTACTTCGTCGACTCGCCCGAAATCAATACAGCCAACGGCATGATCGGCAAGGTGGATCACGCCTTCGGTGAGCGGCAACACCTCTATGCCGAGTTCGCCTTCTCCAATGGAACGCTGGACACGGCCAAGTGGTTTCCCACGGCGGCCAACCCCGGCCCCTCTGACCGGCTCTTTACCAGCCGCCGTGGCTCGCTGCAGCACGTCTTTACCGCCTCAGCCCAAACCGTGAACACCGCGACTTTAGAAACCGGCTCGACGACCTCGCGTACCGGCCAGGGGCAGGCTGCGTACCCGGTTTACCAATTCGATCCTTACGTGAGCCTGGGTCACTCGTATCCTTTGGCATCCAACGCCAACAATAGCTACACATGGTCTGACGCGATCTCCGCACACCTGAAGCAGCATTCGCTGCAAGCTGCGGCCACTTATAGCTTTTATCAGGTCAACACGTTCTGGCCCGAGTACCCGGACGGTTGGTTTCAATTCTCCTCCGGCCTGACCAGCCTGCCCGGAATCATCGACACCGGTGACGCCTTTGCCAGTTTTCTCCTCGGGGCGCCCCAGTTTGCGGAGCAGAGCTTTGTCACATCACCGTCCTATTTCAGGCGGAACACGGCTTCGCTGGCGTTGCACGACCACTATGAACCGCGCAGAGGCCTGGCCATCGATATCGGTGTTACCATCGCGCGCTACACGCCACGCGTCGAAAAGTACGATCGCCAATCGACGATTGATTTGACGCGCATCAATCCTGCAAACGGACGTCCCGGCGCGCTGACGACGGCCAATCGCAACGGCGAAAGCCGCGGTTTCCGTCCTGCGTTGGTGCGAGCCGCACCAAGCTTGGGCATCGCCTGGAATCTCACTCGTGATTCCAAAACGGTCCTCCGCGCGAACTACTCACGCGGCTATTCGTCAATTCCGATCTACCAGGGCCAGTTCGGTACGCAAGGTTTCAACACCTACGAGACTTTTCTTTCTTCCAATAGCCAGTTGCAAGCCGCCGTGCCGCTCACGGCCCAACTGCCCCCGCCGCCGCATCCGCCGCCCGACCTCCGGCCAGACGCGGCCAACAGCACCATCGCCGACCTGATCGACGCCACCGATCGTTTGCCCACCTACCAATCCGCCTCCTTGACGATTGAGCGCGAACTGCCGGGTTCGATTGTGGTTTCCGTGGGCGCCTCCTACTCCGGCGGACGCAACCTTTTGATTGGCGACAGCGCCGCCGATCCCAACGCCATTCCCCCCGCCGCGCTGGTCTACGGCAACGAGCTTTACAACCTGGCGTTCAATCAATCCCTGCGCCCGTATCCGCAATTCCAGGGCTTCGAATTATATGGCTTGTATCCGCTGGGACGCTACCGGCGCGACGCCGGCTTTGTGCGCGTCGAGAAGCGCGCGTCCATGGGCTTGGCGCTGAGCGCCTATTACGAGTTTTCCAAGCAGCTTGATGATTACTCGGGCCCCTACGGTATCCAGGATTTCTTCAACCGCCAGAACGATTGGTCGCTCACTTCCTACGACTCGCCACAGCGTCTGCAAGTGAGCTACACCTACGAGCTGCCGGTCGGCCCGAATAAGCCGTTCCTGACGTACGCCGACTGGCGGCGCTACCTGATCGACGGCTGGTCCTTCAGCGGCACCGCCACGGTTTATTCCGGCACGCCCGTTGCCCTGCGTCCGGAGTTCAACAACACCGGGGGCGTCATTCCCAACCTCACCGTGGACGTGGTCCCAGGTGTCAATCCCGAAGTCGCCAGTCCCGGGCCTTCTCTGTGGTTTAATCCCGCTGCCTTCACGCAGCCGGCGGATTTCACAATGGGGGACGCTTCCCGCACCAACCCGACGCTGCGCAATCCGCTGGCGCAGAATTACGATCTGAGCGTGAGCAAGCGCTTCGCGCTCGGCGCCGAGCGTGCGGTCGAGTTCAACGCCACGGGTTTCGATTTTCTGAATCACGCGAATTGGAACGATCCTGATCCCCTCATTGGCACTCCGAGCGCGCCCAACGTGGACGCCGGAAAAATAATAGGCTCGCGCGGCGGCCGCGTGATCCAATTGAGTCTGAGGTTCAGTTTTTAGTGCGCTGGCGATGGTTCCTCGTGCTCCTCGCGCTATGTGCCACCGGTGCGCCTCCTCGCGGGACATTCTTCCAGATCCGCGTTCCCGTCTGGCTGGAAGGAGATCCAGACCGCGAGGTTTCCGCCGCGGATTTTCGCGCGACCATCGACGGCGCGGAATCACGCGTCGTCGGCGTTCAATGCCCTGACGACGAGATGATCCTTTTGCTGGTGCTCGATCTTTCCTCTGGCGACCTGACGATCATCGATCCCGCCAGGCAAACCCTGGTGGATGAGATCCAAAAACTGCCCCCGAAGACTTATGTGGGTTTGTTGCGCTCACAGGACGGCCTGCTGGTCTTGAGCGATCCCACCACTGACCGCGACGCCCTCGCCGGCCAGATCCGGTCGCTGACCCCGAATGGCAAAACCGGCTTGCTCGCCACCGTCGAACCCATTTGTCGCATCGCCGATTCCATGCTGAAGAAATCTGCCGTGCGTACGGCAGTTCTCTACGTGACCGACGGCGACGTGCGCAACTACCGCGAGGATTTCACCAACCCCGTAATCAATTCCAGCGATTCACACGATCTCAGCCGGCGTTTTCCCGAAACGCTCGTACAGGAAAAAATCGCCAAGCTGGACGGTGTCCTGGCTGCGCAACAGGCGCCCATGTGGATCGTCGATCTGAACCAGCGCACCGACAGGTTGAATGAAGCCTACAACAACGGTCTTAAACAGCTAGCCGAGACCACGGGAGGCGCGGCTTTCTTCAGCCGTTCCACCACCGAGATTCCCGTGGCCATCCGCCAGAGCTTCCAGACCGTCCAGTCCCATTACAGCCTTACGCTCTCGCTTCCCGAGCGCGTCGGCGGACGCCTGCAGATCCGGCTCAGTATGGTGGAAAACAACCGCTCACTCAGCTACCGCACGCACCTGGTGCTCCCCCGGAGGTGATACGATTCTGCCTGTGCCACCCTCCGCACGAACCCGAAACAGCCCTCCGCTTTGGCTGTTCGTGCTGGTGTTGGTGATCGCCATTGCGATCGGATTTGGTGTTGTGTGGCAAACTCGCGCGCTGCGCAGCCAGACCGTGCAGATTGCGGAGCTGGGTCGGGAAAACAGCGCGCTACGCAAGCGCATCGACGAACTGACCCGCGCTCGAGCCGATCAGCCGGCTCCCCTCCAGTCTGCTCCCGCGCCGCACCTGCCGGCAGCAGTGCCCGCGGCCACCGCCGAAGCACTTGCCGCCGCCGAGCAGCGTGCCCAGCGGCTGCGTGAATCTCTCGATCGCTCCAAGGCGGATGAGGTCCGGCTCGAAGCGCTGAACTCCGATCTGCAGTCACGGGCGGAAACGACCGCCGAGGACTACCACCGGCTCTCTGCGGCAATGGAGCAAGCGAACAAGGCGCTCGCCGACGCTAATCAGACCATCGAGAACATCCAGGCCGAACGGAAATCGAATCAGGACCGGATTTCCCAGCTCGAAACCGCCAACGCCAGGCTGAGGGAAGGCGCCGCCTCGGGAAAACAGTCCGCTGCGCAACTCAACCAGAGCCTCTCCGATATCGAGGAGGTCTTTCGTCGCCGCGAGATGTACTTGACCAATATTCTCAGGCGGTATCGTGAAATCACCGAACAGTATCGCGCGCTGTCCGGCGTCATGGACAGCCGTCGCGACCGCGAGTCCACCCCCGTCAGCGGCGCCGAAATCTCGCGGATACAGAACGCCATTGCGCTGTCGGAAGAAGACATGAAACAAGTGGGTGCGCTAAGCGCCCAAGCCCAGCGCCTGGAGAAGAAGCTGTCCACGAAGTGATGCGGAGCAAACCCTGCGAACGCCGGCTATACATATAATCAGGCCTGTTTATCCTTGACGTGGCTGAAGAGCGGCGCCATAATCAGTGCGAACTGGATGTGTGGCGGAAGGATGCAACCCCATGACGAAGCCGAAAGGAATTGGCCGTCGCGAGTTTATACAAGCCGGTACCGGGATGGTCTCTGCGGGACTGGCATTGGCGAATCCAACTGACAGTAACAGCACCGGGCAATACAGCGTTAAATGGTATCCCTTCACCGAACACCCCGATTCGGATACTTGCTGGTCGCTCTCGGTGGGGCCGGACGGCAGGATCTACGCAGCCGCGTGCGCCGAAGGCGTGCCCGGCGGGGTGGTGAAGCCAGTACGCTACAACGAACAAAAGGACGGGCTCGATTACCTTTTCAACCTTGCCGAGAAGGTGAACGATCCCGGCGACTCCGGCCGCGCAACCCAGTGCAAGATCCACTATAGTTTTGCCCCGTCGATGTCAGATGGGGTGCTGTACATGGCGACTCACTTATCCGGGCCGCCGATCGACCTGCCGGTTTATAACCCCTGGTATTCGTGGCACGACCAGAAACGGCTTTTCCGAGGCGCCGCGCTGCTTGCCTGGGACACGCGCAAAGACCAGGTTCTGTGGTGGGACACGCTGATTCCTAAAGAAGGCTGCCGGTGCCTGCTTCATGACGAGGAGCGGCGGCTGCTCTACGCGCTCAGCTACCCGCGGGATCACTTCATGATTTACGACCTGAAGACTCGCAAGCGTCGCGACTTGGGGCGCATCGGCTCCATCAACGGGCAGACGCTGTTTCTGGATAAACAGCACCGCGTGTGGACCACGAACGATTATGGCCACCTGGTTCGTTACACACCGGAGAAGGATCGGCTGGAGGTGTCGCCGGAGACGCTTCCGCATGCCACGTACCAGACGGGGTGGCACAGCGTATTCTACGATGTCGCTCCCTCGCCCGACCGGGAGTGTGTGTACGCTTCGACCTGGTGCCCGAATCCCCACCTGATGCGCATTTGGCCGAACGACCGCGAGTGGCCGCGGGTCGAGAATCTCGGCCCGGCCACCCAGGCACGCGACGCCACGTTCCCGATCGACATGTTCAGCGACCACTGCGGCGGGCTGGTGTTTGCAGGAGACGGCAAGCTGTACTACGTGGCGTCACGGTGGCGCGATGCGGTTTACAACCCTTTGCCGCCGCAGCGCAAAAAGCGTGAGGGCGTCGTCTGGAGACTGGACCCGCGAACCTTGGAGCGCGAGGAGGTGACCCGGCTCGAGCACCCCAACGGGTACGCGCACTACGTCTCGCGCGGCGCGGTGGATCACAACGGGGACCTGTTCTTCGGCCATGTGGGCTCGAACCCATGCGGGATTTTCAAAGTCTCGATGCCGGCAAGCCGCAAGCGGGAGAACGCACACCTCCCCATACGGATGTGGGGCTAAAGGGAGAAAACGGCCATGCAAAACAAAACCAAGCCGAGATTCGACCCGCACTCGCCAGAGATCAAGAAGTATTTGGAGAATGTCGAGCAGGGCACGTTCACACGGGAAGGGATGATGGTCGCCTTTCCGACCTGTCTGCCTGGCATGACCATCCCGATCGTGCCGGACGAGAGCCACATTACCGCGCTGGACGTCACGCCGGATGGACTGGTTTACGGCGGGACGAGCGGCAGGCAGGCACACCTGTTTGTGGCATCATTTCACGGGAAGAACGGGATTGTGCTCGACATGGGAATGCCCGCCGGCGCAACCCGGTGCGCGGCTGTGTGCTGCGGTGGTTCCCGGTTTGTTGCGTTCGTGAACGGTTCGGGAGGCGGGCGCGCGGTCAGCGGGCCCCTGATGCAACTCGCCGGGGAAGACCTCATTCAGGAGTGGGGCTTCGACAAGCCGGAAACCACGGATCACGGTGAGTGTGTGCCCGGAGAAGTGGTGGTGCATGCGGTTGTCGCCGCATCTCGGAAGACGATCGTGGCCATCACACCGCACCACCTCTTTACGGCGGACCCGGACTCCCCAAAGATCCGCGTCGTGGGCGAAGTTCCGGGGACCGGCAGGATCGCCGTGGCCTCGCGCGGCGGCATCTTTGGCCGTGACGAAGGCGGTTCCCTTTGGCATTACGATCCGGTTGCGAAATTGATTCAACGCAGGGCCGTCCGGCTTCCTGAAGGTTTCGGAGACCAGCCGCTGGTTTGGGCAGCGGATCGCAACGCAGGCCTGCTTTACACCGCCGATGCCGAAGGCCGGCTGTTCTCTTTCGATGAGCGCAAAGGCTTTAGCCGAACCCTGGGACGCGCTCCACTTGCGCCGGTCGGAACGATGGCCGTCACGCTGGACGGCCGGGTGTTCGGATTCTGTGGCGAAGAAATCGCGAAGATGTTCTGCTACGACCCGCGCAGCCGCGAGGTGTCGAACCTGGGTGTTGCCGTTTCTGTCATCGAGCGGCGTCGCTACGGTTACGTGTTCGGCGATGCCGTCACGGGCCGGGACGGCGAGATTGTCTTCGGCGAAGACGACGACGGGGGGCACGTGTGGCTGTACTTCCCTCGGATACGGGCGGCGAGCGCGTAGCTATCGGAGAGTTTCAACTCCGAAATCCCTTGACATTTCCACGGGCCAGGACCATAATCAGCCCAAAACCAATCAAAGGGTGATTGGCCGTCTTTCCAACTAATAGGAAAGCTTTAGGCCATGGTGCCCGACCTTCCGGCCACTGCGTAGTGGAGCCCGGGGTCGGGAAAGTAGCGGGCATAGGGGTGGGTCTTTAGCTGGTTGTCAACAATACAACTGGGGAGGTAAGGCATGAAATCGAGATTTCTATCGCGATGTTCCGCGGTGGTGTCCTCGCTTGCTGTTATCGCGTTGTTGGCGGGGGTCGCTATAGCGCAGGAATATCGTGGCAGGGTCCAGGGCACAGTGTCCGACCCGAGCCAAGCGGCTGTGGCTGGGGCCACAGTCACTTTGAGAAACGTCAATACGGGCGTGGAGACCGTCCGACAGACCGACGCCGCCGCTCACTATCTGTTCGACTTCGTTCTGCCCGGAAGCTACACGGTCACGGTAGTAGCGTCCGGGTTCCAGAAGTTTGTGCAAGAGGGCGTCACGATCTTGACTGGTGGTGACGTCACGGTGAACGCGACCCTAACGGTCGGCGCCGTGACGGAAACAGTCAGTGTCACGGAAGCCGTTAGCACCGTGGAGTTTAACACCTCGACGATGACGACCACCGTGCAGGGTACGATGTTGGACAATCTTCCCGTGCTGGCGCGCAATCCTTTCACACTGGCCCTGCTGAATCCGGCTGTGGTCAACCAGTACTGGGACGTCTCCCATCGCAACCCGTTCTACATGTGGTCGAACGGCGGCCTGGATATTGGCGGCCCCACGGGCGGCAAGAACGAGCAGTTGCTCGACGGCGCGCCGCTGAACATATCCGCGCGCGGTTCTTACAATTTGCCCATGGACGGGGTTCAGGAAGTGGCCATTCAACAAAACGCCATGGATTCCGAAATGGGCTTCAGCGCCGGCGGCACGTTGAACCTATCTCAGAGATCGGGCACCAACGAATACCACGGAACGGCGTACTTCTTCGGCCGCAATCCGGCCCTGAATGCCCTGGCCAACCGCATCACCCGCGACGAAAACATCATCAAGCAGAACATCTGGGGCGGTACTATCGGCAATCCCATCATCAAGAACAAGTTGTTCAACTTCTTCGTCTACGAGCAGTGGCGGGCCACGCAGCCATCGAGCAAAGAAGAAACCATGCCGACCGATGCCGAGAAAAACGGCGACTTCTCGCACTCGCTGACGCCGCAGGGCAATCTGCGAACAATCTACGACCCGTTCACTACGGTTTTTGATCCCAATACGTCTACGGTGACTCGCCAGCCGTTCGCCGGCAACATGATTCCAGCGAGCCGAATCGATCCCGCCGCCAAAAAGCTCATGGGCGACCTGTGGGCGCCGAACAATCCAGGCGACGACCTCTCCGGGCTGAACAACTTCAAGAAAGCTTACGCCTGGTGGGTGAAATACTTTAACTTTTCCGATCGCGTGGATTACAACATCAACGACAATTGGCGCTTGTTTGCCCGGTTCAGCAAGTTCCAGACGCGTCTGGATAACCCCAACTGGGGCGGTACTATTGCAGTGCCCTCGGACAACGGCGGCATCATGGATGCGATGAACGCCGCCATCGACGTGCTGTGGATGCCGAACCCGCGGACCACGGTCGATTTACGCTTTGGCTCGACCTACGATGAAGACGACTACGCCTCAGGATCTTTCAAGGTTCCGGAAAGCGTGTGGGCGGGTTTCTGGCCCAGCGGGTGGTACAAGAATGTGCTGAACCCCACGCAGGGCATCTACTACCCGAACTTCAATTTCAACGGGAATGGCAGCTCCTATACGGGAATCGGTGGTTGGTGGTTGGTACATGGCCGTTCACATAATTCGACTGTCAACGTCACCCACGATCTGGGCATCCACCACATGAAGGCCGGTTGGCAGTTGCGGTACTCCTACGATCAGGACAATGCGAGCTCCGGACCGGGCAGCCTCTACTTCAATTCCGTGGACACCGGCAAGTCCTTTCTGGGCTACGATGCCACGCAGTCGGGCAGCATGTACGCCTCCGCGCTGCTGGGTGTGCTCAACCGCAACGACGGTACCGGCGGATTTGCGCAAATCAACCCCAATCTGGACATGCACCAGCAGCAATGGGCCTTTTACTTCCAGGACGACGTGAAGCTGACACGGAACATCACTCTGAACCTGGGATTGCGGTGGGAGCGCGAGACGGCTCCCCTCGAGGAAACCCGGAAGTTGGTGCAAACTCTGAATTTGACCAATCCGATTCCGGAGTTGCAGAACATCCAGATGCCTTCGGAGGTGACGGCTATCGCAACGTCCGCGCCGAAGTATGACGGTGCGTTGATCTTCACCAGCAACAAGAATCCGAGAATGTACGATGCGCCGTGGAACACGTTCCTGCCGCGCATCGGCATCGCCCTACGCATCAACGACAAGACCGCATTCCGGACGGGTTACGCGCGGTACGCGGTGCCGTGGGTGACCATCCATCCGGAGACCGGTGGTCTGCCGACCAACGGCTTTTCGCAGACGACGAATGCACTGGGACCGCTGCAAGGTACGCCTCGTGCCTTGCTGAGCGATCCGTTCCCAACCGGCGGGGCTAACACCAATCCGGTGATTCTGCCAGTGGGCAACGCTCTGGGCCGCTACCAGGATCTTGGCAATAACCTCAGCTTCTGGAATGGGAACATCTTGAAGACGCCGATCAACGACCGTTTCAACGTCACCATCCAGCGGCAGGCGCCCTACCGGTTCTTCACCGAAGCCACCTTCTTCATGATGTTCGAACACAACGCCCAGGATCCCAGCATGTGGGGAGGGCATTACGACCACAACCTCAATTATGTGGACCCGAATCTGATCTATCAGTACAAGGGTTTAACGGACCAGGCGGTGGCGAATCCGTTCTACGGTTTGCCGGCCAACATCATGCCAGGCACTCTGCGGACGCAGCCGACCGTCTCGGTGAGCCAATTGCTGGCACCCTATCCGCAATATGGAAACCTGAACCTCTACGGTTGGCCTGGCACCAGCGACCACTATTACGCGCTACAGATGAAGGCGGAGCGCCCGATGGCCAACGGCGTGACGCTTCTGGCCGCTTACAACTACAACCAGGAACAGCACGGCGAGTGGTTCAACCAGCTCGATTATTACGCCAACAAGATCACCATGTTCGATCGCGGCTATCCGCGGCACAACTTGCGCGTCGGCGGTAGCTGGGAGCTCCCCATCGGCAAGGGACGCCAGTACCTGAACAACATTCCGACGGTAGTCGACTACATCATCGGTGGGTGGTCTACCAGCCACATCCTCATGTGGCGCAGCGGCAACCTGATCGGCTTCGGCAACATGTCCGGGGGGGGACGGGGGCGACCATCAGGCGATCGTTACCGGCGATCCGACAAAGAACGTTCCGGCGGGATACTACTTTAACCCGGCGGTATTCCAAGTCCCTGCTCCCTACACTCCGCGGACTAACCCTCTCTACTACGATGGTCTGCGCGGCCCCAAGTTCTGGTCACTTGACTCGACTCTGGCGAAGGACTTCAAAATCACCGAACGCGTAAAATTCGAGCTACGCATGGAGTTCTACAACATGCCCAACGCGTTCATGCCGAGCGATCCGGACACCACGATCGGTGGCGGCTCGATGGGACGCAGCACCTGGGTAGCGGGCGGCAACTACGGCCGCGAAATCCAGTACGAAGGACGCATCCGCTTCTGATCCTAGGCTTCCACAGCAGGGGTCCCTGGTATAGGGGCCTCTGCGGTGGAGCCGTTTAATTCGCCTGTTTCGTCCCCTGTTCTTCCTGCCGTCTGAGCTTCTTGAACAATTCCAGTTCGCTCGCGGCCTCGGCATTCCGGCCCAGGCGCCGGTACGCGTTCGCGAGCGCAAGATGCATCCTGCTGTTGCGCGGGTCGAGTTTCACAGCGGCTTCCAGTTGCGGCAGCGCTTCGTTAACTTTATCCCTCTCCAGCAGAGCGTTTCCCAGCTCGTAGTGTGCCTCAGGCAGCGCGTTGTCCAAAGCCAGCGCCTTTTCGAGCAGCGTGACTGCGCGGGACTCGGCAGCGGCATCGCGTGCGGTTCCGGGTTCGAGGAGCATGCGGCCGTACGCTTGATAGAACTGCGCATCGCCGGGGAACCGCGCAATTCCTTTTTCAAAAGTAGCGGCCGCTTCGGTGAACCGAAACAACTTTTGCTGGACCAGGCCGATTCCCAGTAGAAGATCCGGGTCTTCCACGTTCAGTTGGACCGCTCGCGTGTATGAATCGAGAGCCTGGTTGAAAAGCCCGAGGCGGCTTTCGATGTGACCCTGCAGCTTGTATGCCCGCGGAGAATCCGGCGCTACTTTCAGCGCTCGCTTGATCGTCTCGTAGGCATCAGCGTAACGGCCTTCTTCCAAAAGGATTTGGGCCAGGTGATCGTAGTGGGTCTCCGAGGCCGGCTCGAGTTCGATGGCCTGTTTCATCGCGGCGATCGACTCCGGCAGCCGGTTCTGGCGGTGATAGCACCAGCTCAGGAGATTGAAGACCTTCGCCTCCCGCGTTCCCGCGGCGATCAATTGCAGCAACGTTGACTCGCTCCGGTCAAAACGTTTCGCGTTGTACTGCACCATGGCGATCTCGTAGCCCAGCCGGGCTTTGTCCGGGTACGCAGTTCGGATGGAATCCAGCAGTTGCTCCGCAGCCTCCAGGTCGCCACACTGCGCCGCGGTTTCCCCGCCGAGGAAGACGGCTTCAGCCCCGGCGGGACGCAGCCAGTCCAGCGTGGCCCGGGCCTTTTGTTGAAGATTGGCGTGGTAGTAACAACGCGCCAGCGTGGCGATCCACGCCGGCTGCTGCCGGACCAGATCGGGGACGGACTCCAGCAAGCCGGCGGCCCGGCCGTAGTCTTTCAACCCCTCCAGCACCGTTCCAAGCAACAGCAGCGCCGGTTTCATGTCGGGCTTGGCTTTGAGAATGCGCTCCAGATTCGCTTTGGCTTCGAGTAGCTGTTTCAGCCGGAACTGATTAATGGCGAGATGGTAGCGGGTGCCCAGGTCGGCAGGGTCGATTTTCAGCGCGCGTTCTAAATAAAGATCGGCCTCTTCAAACTTCTCCTGCCTTTCAAGAACGATGCCGAGAGAAGCCAGACTTTGAGCATCGTTGGGAGCAAGCTGGATCGCCTGCCGGAATTCCGCCTCCGCAGATCTCAAGTCCCCTTGCTGTAACAGCTCCAAGCCGCGTTTCGCATGCGCCTGGGCGACGGCCGATGGGGACTGGAGCCAAAACAGAAGGAGGCCGAAAAGCATGAATGACTGTGCCGCCATCATTTCGCCGGCTCGGTCACCTGCAGCACTTGATTCGCGGGCACGTGGGTAAGAACCTGCTGGACGCCGCTGGGCCAGTGAATCTCAACGCGATCAACCTGCCGGGCCTTGCCCAGCCCGAAGTGGACGCCGGCGTGACTTGATGACGCATACCCCACGTTGGTCGTCATCTGGTTGTATTGATTCCCGATCCGGATGGTCGCGCCGATGCCGTCCCGGTTGCTCCTGGTTCCACGAAGTTTGAGCAAGAGCCACGTGTTTGCCTCAGGGCTGACGTTTTCCCAAAGTTCGGCCGGCTGGCCGAGGGCGCTGACTACGACATCGACCTTGCCATCGTTATTGAAATCCGCGAAAGCGGCGCCGCGATGAGCCCGCGCCTCGTGGAAATCAGCGCCTGCCTCTCTAGAAACGTCGAGAAACATCCCATTCCCGGCGTTGGCAAAAATGCTGTTGGCGAGTTTATACTTTGCCGCCTCGAACAGTTCCACCGTGTCATTGACGTGAGAGTTCGCCGTGAACAGATCTTTCCAGCCGTCGTTGTTGAAGTCCACCAGGCCGACGCTCCACCCGCTTCGCTGATTGGCGAGCGGCCCGAGCTGGCTGTAAGAAGTCCGGTCGCGAAATCCCTTCTTCCCCTCGTTGTGGAAAACGGGAAACGTCTCTCCGGCCAGCGCCGTGAAGATGATGTCGGGCCGGCCATCGTTGTCGTAGTCCCGAAAATCGGCCCCCATCGCCGAGACGGCCCGCCCTTCATCCGAGAGCGCGACGCCCATCTCCAGCGCCACTTCCGCGAATCTGCCATTCCCCAGATTGTGGAACAGGAAATTGGGCAGTTTGTCGTTGGTGATAAACGCGTCGACCAGACCGTCACCATCATAGTCTCCGAAGGCGATGCTCATACCCTTGCCGATCTCTGACGCGATGCCGGACTTTTCAGAGACATCCTCGAATGTGCCGTCCCCGCGATTGTGATACAGCGTGTTGGGCAGGCCCTCAAAGAACTTCGGATGGCAATAGGCGCGTATCTTCCCTGCCGGGTCGCCGCAGTACGGTGGACTTTCTGGCGACCATTTCAAGTAGTTCACCACGAGGAGGTCCAGCAGGCCGTCGTTGTCATAATCGAACCAGCCGCCGGTGATTGACCAGACATCGCTCCGGATGCCGGCCTTTGCCGTTACGTCCTCGAACCTTCCGTTTCCCAGGTTCCGGTAGAGATGGTTTGAATGCACGCCGGCCACGAACAGGTCCGCGTGACCGTCGTTGTCATAGTCCGCTGCCGAGGCTCCGATGGAGTATCCCGCGCCTGCCAAGCCGGCCTCCTCAGTGACGTCTTTGAACTTCATCCCGCCCAAGTTGCGAAACAGGCGGTTATGATACTTGGCCGCGCTCTTGTCGAGCGACGGGACGCTGGCGCCGTTCGTAAAGAAAATATCGGGCAGCCCGTCGCCGTCATAATCGAATACCGCCACGCCGCCCGCCATGGTCTCAATCAGTTGCTTTTCGGGTGTCGGACTGTTTTCGAGGACGAAGTCCACGCCGGCGGCGGCAGCCACGTTGCGGAATCGGATGGGAGCGTTTGGGCTGTTAGACGTGGATAACTGGCCCAGCAGCATGATCACGAAGAGTGGGACAAAGCCGAAGAAAATGAGACGAAGTCGCAACGCTCTCTGCCTGAGGTCTCATTACAAGACCGGGTTCGGCACAAGTATACGCTAGTGCGCTCCCATTGCTTTATTCGCGGTAGGGGCCTTTCGGTTGCCTGCTGGTCGACGTTCTGTCGCGGGCTGAATCGCGACGGCTCCCACTTTCAGCGAGAATGAGAAGGCATATGGACCCTAGCGGCATGACGCGTGTTGGACGGCGGGATTTTCTTTCCGCCATGACTGGCGGAGCGGGCGCACTAATGGCCGGGTGCAAGAGCCGCTCTGAAGCCGGAGAACCCGCCCATGACGACGAAAGACGGGCTGGAGAAAAAGTAGACCTGACGCTCCGTATCGGCCCTACGCTGGTAGACATCGCGAAAGACCATACGATCAGTACGATCGGGTATAACGGCCAGGTGCCCGGCCCCCTGATCCGCCTGCGCGAAGGCGTACCGGTGACGGTGGATCTGTTCAACGACACCGATACCCCGGAGCTGGTCCATTGGCACGGCCAGATCATTCCGGCGGACGTGGATGGCGCCGGACAGGAGAAGAGTCTGCCGGTCCCGCCGCACGGCCACTTGCGCTATCGCCTCACACCCCGACCCGCGGGTGCGCGGTGGGTGCACACCCACGTGACGCCGATGTCCGATCTGGGCCGCGGCACTTATACGGGTCAATTCGCCTTCGTGTACATCGAGCCGAGGAATGATCCCGGCCGCTACGATCAAGAGATCTTCCTCGCCACACACGAATGGGAGCCCTTCTTTACCACAGAAGAAGAGGAAGAGGATGCCAACGAACAGCCGCAAAGGCCGCCGAACAAAGATGAAAAGCCGAACGGCTGGGAAATCGGGTATCAGCGCTTCACCGTCAACGGCAAGTGCCTTGGTCATGGCGAGCCGGTGCGGGTCAAGCCAGGACAGCGTGTCCTGTTTCACTTCCTCAACGCCAGCGCCACCGAGAATATCCAGCTCGCTTTTCCCGGTCATCGGTTCCAGGTGGTGGCGCTGGATGGAAATCCTGTGCCGCGGCCGCAGGCGGTGGAGGTGCTGGAGTTGGGCACCGCGGAACGCATTGACGCCGTCGTCGAGATGAACAATCCGGGGGTCTGGATTCTGGGGACTCCACGGGATGATGACCGCGGCAACGGAATGGGGATCGTGGTCGAGTACGCCGACAAGACCGGGGCGCCCCGCTGGGTGAAGCCCTCCAAGAGCGCGTGGGACTACACGATTTTCGGCGAGAATCGCCCGGTTCCAACGCCGGACGAAGTCATTCCCATGGTTTTCGGAAAGATCAATGGCGGCACGGGGGATTTCAACCGCTGGACGATCAACGGGAAGGGTTTTGAGGAGCAGGGCGCAGCTCGGAGCCTCAGCAGAGGCAGGCGCTACCGCCTGGTTTTCGACAACCAGACGGATGATGCCCACCCGGTCCACCTGCATCGAAACAGCTTTGAACTCACGAATGTCCATGGGAAACCCGTGGCCGGCGTGATGAAGGACGTCGTCCTGGTGAAGGGTTTCAAGAAGATCGAGGTGGACGTGATTCCGGCTATGGAGGGCTTGACCCTGTTTCACTGTCATCAACAGCTCCATATGGATTACGGGTTCATGCAGCTTTTCAACGTCGTGTAGCTCTGCGCAATAAACCCAGCTCAACAGCGCTGAGATTCTTGCGTTTTGACATCGCACTCTGCATCCATCTATAATGCTATTCGTAATCGAATGAAGAAGACGAATTCCGATTATATAGACCCGGCGCGCGACCGCGATCTTTACTCGGGATTGATCCGGCTGCACATCCTGCATCACGCGGTGGAAAGCCCCATCTTTGGGCTCGGTATGCTTGAAGAATTGGCGCGGCATGGTTATCGAATCAGCCCCGGCACCCTTTATCCGCTGCTCCACGGTCTGGAAAAGAAAGGTTATCTAAGCGCGAAGGAGCGGCGGGACGGCAAGTCCCTCCGAAAGGTCTACCGTGCCACTCCCCTGGGGCGAAAAGCATTGGCGGCCGCCAGGATCAAGGTGCGCGAACTGATCGGGGAACTCATGGAAGGGAAATAGCGATCGTGCTGAAAAGGCGACGAGCCAGATATGGCCAAGCCAGACGCCTCGCGGCCATGATAGCGGCAAGCACGGCCCTGCTGGCGCAGCAGCCAGCTCCTCCTGCGGGCCTGTCGATTGCGCAGGCGGTGGAGGCGGCGCTGCGAAACTACCCTTCGATTCGCGTCACCCAGGAACAAATGAACGCCGCGGCGGCAGGGATCCGCCTGGCTCAAACCGCTTACCTGCCGCGCATCGATGGGTTGGCGCAGGTAAATCGCGCCACGCGAAACAATGTCTTCGGGTTGCTGCTGCCCCAGAGCGTTGTACCCTCGATTTCCGGCCCCGTGCTCGGGAGCAACAATCTCGGAACGGCTTGGGGTAGCGCCGTGGGCGTCCTGGTCAGTTGGCAACCCTTCGATTTCGGTCTCCGGCGTGCTAACGTCGCCGCATCCACCGCGGTGCGCGATCAGACGCAAGCCACGGTAAACCGGACCCGTTACGACGTGTCGGTGGCGACGGCGGATACGTTTCTGACGGTGATCGCGGCGCAGCAGACCACGCAGGCAGCTCGGGCGGCGGTCGATAGCTGGCAGGTTCTGCTCCAGAGTATCCACGCGCTTGTAGCGGCACAACTGCGGCCGGGCGCGGACGAATCGAGAGTCGAAGCCGAGCTGGCAGCCGCCAAAACGCAGCTCGCGCAGTCCGAACAGGCCATCGAAGTGGCCCGCGCCAACCTCGCGCAGTTCGTTGGGCTCGACCCTTCGCAACTCGCTCTCGAGCCCGGGAAGATCGTGAACCGGTTGCCTCGGGAGACACCGCCAGCGGCGCTGAACGCCGCGGCCAATCCGCTCGCCCTCGAACAGAACGCCGCGATTGCCAGCGCCCAGGCCCGCCTTCAGGCCGTCGAGCGGACAGATTATCCCCAATTCTTCGTGCAGGGTTCGGCCTCCACGCGAGGCACTGGTGCGGAGCTCGATGGGGCACGGCTAGGGGGACTTAATGGACTCGCACCGGCCACGCAAAACTACGCTATCGGTCTTACCGTCGTTTTCCCCTTCATGGATCGGTTCGCGATTCGGGAGCAGGAAGCAGCGCAGGTGGCGACCCTTCGGGCCGTGCAGGCGCGGTATCAACTCATCGCTACGAATTTGCAGGCGCAATTCAACATAGCTTTGGCAACCCTCACCGGTGCGCGCCGGGTTGCGGCCAACACGGCGGTGGAAGCGTCGGCGGCGCAGACGGCGCTCGGGCAAGCCACGGCCCGGTATCAAGCGGGACTTGCCCCCATTGACGACGTCGCTCAAGCACAGCGGCTGCTGGTCCAAGCCCAGATCGACGATGCCTTGGCCCGCTTAAGCGTCTGGCGCGCAGCGCTCGAAGTGGAGACGGCGCGCGGCGACATCCAGCCATTCCTGGCGGAAGCGACCCAATGATCTCCCACAAAGGTGGATTGTGCGCCTCGTCTTAGCTGCTCTTGGCAGGCCGCTCACCGTAGTGGTGGCCCTGGTCGCCATAGCGCTCTTCGCCGTCTTGGCGGTACAGCGCATGCCGGCCGATATTTTCCCTCAGGTTGGCGATCCCGCGATATACGTGGCCCAGCCGTACGGCGGCATGGATCCATCTCAGATGGAAGGCTACGTGACCTACTACTACGAGTATCATTTCCTCTACATCACCGGCATCGACCATGTGGAAAGCAAGAGTATCCAGGGGGCGACGCTGATGAAACTGGTGTTTCACCAGGGAACCGATATGAGCCAGGCCATGTCGGAAACGGTGGGCTACGTGAACCGCTCCCGCGCCTTCATGCCGCCGGGAACGGTGCCGCCATTCATCACACGGTTTGACGCCGGCAGCGTCGCGGTGGGGCTGCTGGTTTTCAGCAGTGCGACCCACGCGCAGGGCGAACTGCAGGACTACGCCCTCAACCGCGTGCGCCCGCTGTTCGCGACCCTGCCAGGCGTGTCCGCGCCCCCGCCATTCGGCGGGAATCAGAGGACCATCGTCATCACGCTCGATCCTGACAAGCTCCGCCAATATCAGGTGTCGCCGGAAGAGGCGATCGCAGCCGTCAGCAAGTCCAGCCTGGTGATGCCCTCCGGCAACATGTGGACCGGCAAGCTCGAACGCATCACCCGAACCAACGCTGCTCTCGGAGCCAATCTTTCCGAACTCCTCAGCACGCCCATCCGGCCCGTCTCCGGCGCCACCATCTACCTTCGCGACATCGGCAGCATCGCCAGCAGCACCGACATTATCAGCGCTTACGCGCACGTCAACGGGAAACGAACTGTATACATTCCAGTGACTAAACGCGCCGACGCCTCGACACTGGCGGTGATCAGCGCGGTCAAAGCAGCGATTCCCCGGTTCAAGAAGGTGGTTCCCGAAGATGTTGACGTAAGCCTGCAGTTCGACCAATCCTCCTACGTCACCAACTCTCTGCGCGGCCTGGTCACGGAAGGAACATTGGGCGCCGTACTCACCGGCCTCATGGTGCTGATCTTCCTGCGCGACTGGCGCAGCGCCCTGATTGTCGTGCTGAACATTCCGTTTGCGTTGCTCAGCGCGGTGCTCCTGCTGTGGGCCACGCGCCAGACGGTCAACATCATGACGCTCGGAGGGCTGGCGCTTGCCGTCGGCGTGCTGGTGGATGAAGCGACGGTCGAGATCGAGAATATTCACACCCAGATGCTGCCTGGTGTTTCGCGGGCGCGCGCCGTCGTGGAAGCATGCAGCCGAACCGCGATGGCCCGTTTGCTTTCCATGTTCTGCATTCTCGCGGTGTTCGTTCCTTCTTTCTTCATGATCGGAGTTAGCCGGCAGCTTTTCGTTCCGCTGTCTCTGGCCGTGGCGTTTTCGATGATTGCCTCTTACCTGCTGTCAAGCACTCTGGTTCCTGTCTTCTCAGTCTGGCTGATGCGGCAAGCACACCGCGGCGAAGAGCGAGAAGGGGTTTTCGGTCTCCTCCGGTCGTTTTATGGACGGTATTTGGACCTAGTGCTGCGGTTCCGCTGGCCTCTTTTCGCCGTGTATGTGATCTCTTCGATCGGTCTGCTGTATGTTCTGCTGCCGCGCATGGGCACGGAGTTGTTCCCGGACGCGAATGCTCCCATGCTGCGCATGCGGCTACGCGCGCCGGCAGGCACGCGCATCGAAGAAACCGAGCGCACGGTTTTGCGCGCGCTGGATATCATCCGCCGCGACGCCGGACCCGACAACGTCGAGATCACCAGCGATTTTGTGGGGCTCATTCCCTCCAGTTACCCGGTGGACCTGATCCACCTCTTTAGCAGCGGACCGCAGGACGCTATTATTCAAGTGGCGTTAAAGCCGGACGCCCCTCGGGGAGAAGATCTCAGGGAGCGGCTTCGCCAGAGCCTGCGGCACGAGCTGCCGGGAACCCAGGTTTCCTTCGAGGCGGGCGACATCGTCAGCCAGGTGATGAGCTTCGGATCTCCAACGCCCATCGAAGTCGCGGTCCAAGGCATCAGTCTTCAGGACGATTACACCTACGCGGGGAAACTGCGCGCTCAGTTGGCCAAGCTGGCCTTTCTGCGCGACCTGCAGTTCGCGCAGGTACCCGACTATCCAACCCTGGATATCGCGGTCGACCGCGACCGCGCCGGCCAGTTCGGCCTGACCATGTCGGATGTGGTGCATTCGGTGGTGCCGGCAACGTCTTCTTCCCGTTTTACCGACCCCAACTACTGGCGCGATCCTAACTCCGGCAACGCCTTTCAGATCCAGTTGCAGTTGCCGCAGAACCAGGTCCAGAGCATCGCCCAGGTGGCGAACCTTCCCGTGATGCTCAAGGGAAGCCCGAAACCCCTGCTTGCGGACATCGCTACGCTCAACCCCGGCACGATGCCTGGCGAGATCGACCGCTACAATGGCCAGCGAGTGGTCAGCATCACCGCCAACATTCACGACATCACGCTCGGCCAGGCGGCAGCCAGGATCAGCCAGGCATTGGCCGGGGCGGGGGCGCCTCCGCGAGGCGTGACCGTGTTCCTGCGGGGCGAAATGCCCGCGCTTGAGCAGACCCTCTCGGCATTACAAGTTGGCTTGCTGCTCGCGGCCGTGGTGATCTTTCTTCTCCTTGCCGCGAACTTCCAATCCGTCCGCTTGGCCCTGGCCATTGTCTTGATGATTCCGGCGGTGCTCTCGGGCGTCCTAATGATGCTTCTGGCGACTCATACGACGCTCAACATCCAGTCGTTCATGGGCGCCATCATGGCCATTGGCATCGGGGTGGCGAACTCGATTTTGTTGGTGACCTTCGCCGAGCACTTCCGCCGCGAGGGCCGCGCGCTTCTGGATGCCACTCGCGAAGGCTCCTCCGGGCGCCTGCGGCCCGTTTTGATGACAGCGGCAGCAATGATTTTCGGCATGGTGCCCATGGCGATCGGCTTTGGCGAAGGGGGAGCGCAATCCGCGCCGCTGGGGCGTGCGGTCATCGGCGGCCTGATCGTATCGACGTTTACCACCCTGACGATCCTGCCTTCCATTTACGCGATCCTTCAGCGGAGCGCGTCAACCACTTCTCTCTCTCTTAACCCGATAGATCCGGCGAGCCGATATTATGATGCGCAGTAAAGCCTTTCTTCTGGTCGCGGGGGCCGCTTTTGCGCTTCCCCTATGGCCTCAGAACAACGAACTCGCTCCTGTGATTTCCAAGCCGGTGTCTCGCACGGTCGAGCTGCCCGCGGAAATTCATCCTTTCCTGATGGTCTCGCTCCACGCCAAGGTACCGGGCTTCGTCGACCACGTTCTGGTGGATCGCGGCAGCGTCGTGAAGGAGGGAGATCTTCTGGCCGACTTGAGCGCGCCCGAAATGCAAGCGCAAATCGCCGAGGCGGAGTTCAAGTTCCAATCCACCGAAGCCGAGCGGCTTCAGGCTGAGGCGCAGTTAGCCGCTACAGAGAGTACGTATCAGCGTCTGACCGAGGCCGCCAAAACGCCTGGAGCTGTCGCGGGCAACGACCTGATCCAGGCACAGAAGCAGGTTGACGCGGCCCAGGCCCTAGTCAACGCCAAACAGAAGGCGAGCCGGGCATCGCAAGAGGCGGTGAATGCGCTGAAGGCGCTGGTGACCTATCTGAAGATCGCCGCTCCGTTTGATGGAGTGGTCACGGATCGCCTCGTTCATCCTGGCGCCCTGGTGGGTCCTCCTGCCGATCCCGCGCTTCTCGTTCTTCAGCAGGTATCGCACTTGCGGGTGGTGGTCCCCGTTCCCGAGGAGGTGGTGGGCGGTCTGGTCCCCGGAGCCAAAGTTGAATTCAGCGTTCCCACATTTCCGCAAAGGACCTTCGCCGGTACCATTGCGCGCATCTCGCACGCGCTCGACCAGAAAACGCGCACCATGCCCGTCGAATTGGATACCTTCAACCGTGACGGAGCGCTAGCTCCCGGCATGTATCCCAGCGTTAAATGGCCGGTGAGGAGCTCGCGGCCGGCGCTGTTTGTACCCAAGACCAGCGTCGTGACAACGACCGAGCGAACGTTTGTAGTGCGGAACCAGAACGGCCATGCAGAGTGGGTCGACGTGAAGACTCGCGCGACCGAGGGCGACCTGGTCGAAGTGATAGGGAATCTCCGGCCCGGTGATCTGGTGGTCCGTCGCGCAACAGACGAGTTGAGACAAGGCGACGTCATACGAACGGCGTCCAAGTAGCTTCCCTTTCGGTCGTTTCATTTGAACCAAAACGAACCTTCAACCGTCTAATAGTGTGTACACACTCATGCCGAACGTCTGATTTCATACATTTCTCCTGACTCCGCCTTGCAGAACGTACTTCTTTAGGGAGGACTAATGGGCAGCACAGCGAGAGTGTCAAAACTCGCAGAGCTACGTGCCAAGACCGATCGTGAACTGGTGAGGATTATTGACCGCCAACTGGAGTTCGCGCTGCAGTTTGCGCGCGACGTGGATGCGCGGAAACCGGCAAGCGATCCGGACGCGGTCGAACGCTCTCGTGTCCAAGCGGAGGAAATGTACACGGAAGCATTAAGATTGCTGACCCGAGTCGAGGATCCGCATAGCAAGCAACAGCTAGAGACAAAAGGGCACTGGGTCGGGCAACGTCTTAACGTCCCTGCCATGGCCAGGAGAAGCTGGGCGAGTGCGTATTGCTGAGGCCGATTCGGCGCTGGCGCTAGGCCGTTGTAGATTTTCCGCCAAAGCTGCGTACGGCAGCCGTTTCGCTAGTGAACGACTCGAAGACGGTGTAGAGCTTCGTGACCTGCAATAGGTCGTCCACTTTCTTTTGCACGTTCAGCAGCTTGATATGCCCGCCCTGGTTAGTCACGGTGGCATAAGCGCCCACCATTTCGCCCAAGCCGGCGCTGTCGATGTAGCTCACCTCGCCGAGGTTCAACAGGATATTCTTCTGGCCTTCTTTGAGCATGTCTTTGACCGTGTCGCGCACGACTCCTGAGCCGTCACCTAGCGTGATGCGGCCGCTCAGATCCACGATCACCACATCTCCGACCTGCCGGATATTCGCTTTCGATGCCATTGAGATGTCCTCGCGTCTATAAGTCTACCTGATGCGGCATGGGGTAAAGGGAATGCCGCTATCGCGACACTGACGGCCGGGTCCTTGGAAGTTACTATTTCCCGGTCAGTTCCTGAATCGCTCGCCAAGCCTGGTCGATGGCGCCGTCGGTATAGGCGTAAGCACCCGCGTCGGCGTTGGCGATGGCCAGACGGCCGAACGGCTGCCGCGCGACGACGCACGGGATCTCCCCTCCTTCCAGCCAAAACCTGTCGAACAGCGAATTGTACTCATAGGCGTAGCCGTGCGGCCAGCGGTTCACGGTGATGGCTGCGATGTCCCGCACAGGATCGAAACCCCCGGCGCCTAGCGAGCGCGCCAGTTGATCGCGAATATTCCGTTCGAACGTTTCGAAGGAAGTTTGGAAAAGCTCGGCGCGGCCCGCGCGATGCTGATCGTAGGAAGGCATGCCGGGCTTACACGGAGTCCGCATCATGTGGACCACGATCGGCTCATCCGGCCTGCGTGCAGCATGGTAGGAACCCAGGCTCACCGCAAGATCGAGATTCACGTGCGTGTGATAACTGCCGGGAGCATACATGGAACTGACGCCCAACTTCTTCCACGACGTCCAGTTCCGCAGCAGCACGTTGGTGTAGACGATGGGAACTTTGGCCTCCCGGGCGAGCGCCTCTCGCTGCTTGTCCGGCAGTTCCGCGCAGATGTAGGGGATCACCATGTTCCAGCAGGCGAGCACGCATTGTGCACCGCGGACACGAAACAGCTTGCCTTGTTTCACGTAAACGATCTCCACTTGTTTCGCGCTTTGTGGGTCGCCTTCATGCGCCACGCGGATCACGGTGCTATTCAGGCGGATGCGCACGCCGGCATGCGCAGCATCCAGACGTGCATAGTTGGCCCTCGCGGCGAGAAGATCTTTCAAAGAGTGGCCGGGAATCGCGTGCGGGATCAGCTTGCGCACCAGCAGCCGCGCAATCGAAGCGTTCCCGTCCGGGAAATGGAAAAAGTACTTTTCCGCTTCCTTATCGGGGATGCAATCACGGTTCATTCCAGGTCCCGGACCCGGATCCAGCTTCATCCCACTGAAGCCGGGCAAGCCGAGACCCCATGCGTCCTGGGCGGAAACGGCATCGATCCCCAGTCCGAACAACGGATGGGGGCGCACCTGAAAGTAAGTTACGACCTGGGGATCGACGCGCGCGACTTCCGTTAGAAACTGCGCGTAACTGATGCGCGCGAGCTTGGCTTTCTTGTCCGCGGAGGAGAGTCCGGGAAAGTAGTCCGTCTTGGTCTCGTAGATGGCGCGAATGCCACGCTTGACACTCTCCGCGAGCGGAGCGGACTCCATGAAGTTTTGCCAGGAGTCCGATGCTGGTGACGATTGATCATCCTCGGTACCCGCGTTACGAGTGGGGTCGGGTACGAGCCGGTCTGCCCCGAAGGTTTCTCTGTCGAAGAACACGGCCGGGTGCAGATCGAGCGACGGATACAGCTTACGATCGATCGCCGGCTGCAGGCGTTCCACGTCGATGCCCAGTTCGCGGATGACCCCTTTGGCTACGGCGCTGTACGGCGCGGGGCTTTCAATGGAGAATGTGCCGCCATAGCCGAGGCGCATCCGGCCGGTCTGGTGAAATTCGTTGCGCTTGGCATGGCCGCCGAAATCGTCGTGGTTATCGAGAATCAGGATTCGCGCCCGGGCGCCGGCGGCCTTTCGGAAGAAGTGCGCTGCGGCGAGACCGCTGATGCCGCCGCCGACCACCACGAGATCATACGTTTCTCCGGTGTCCACCGGTGTGCCGGCCTGCTTCCAGAACGCGCCGTCTCGCACCTGGTGCGCCACTTCGAAAGAGCCTTCATGGCTGCCCCGCATGCCGGTCAGCACAGGCGGATAGTAATCCGGCGAAGTTTTCGCGATGTGCTCGGTTTCAAATCCGGCAGCCAACTGAGAACCTACTGCGCCGCCGGCAGCCAACGCGATTCCGTTCAGGAAGTCCCGGCGCCGGATGCGCCGGCGCATACCTAAGTCGTCGTTCATAAAGTTCCTTGATCAATCATGGTTTCAGCGGCACCAGTTCCGCCAGCTCCTCACCGCGGCGCGTCCGCACCCGGTACCAAACCAGGATCATGACCAGCGAGAAGAGAAAAATGATGGTCGATACCGCGTTGATCTCCGGCGTAATCCCGCGCCTCAGGCGCGACCAGATTTCGAGCGGCAGCGTGTTATCCCGGCCAATCAGGAAGAAACTCACGGCGATCTCGTCCATGGACAACGTGAAGATCAGCAATCCGGCTCCGATGATCGCGAGCCGCAGGTTGGGAATAGTGATGCGCCAGAAAGTCTGCCAGTTGGTGGCGCCCAAGTCAAGGGAAGCCTCCTCTTGTGCACGGTCCATTTTCTGGAGGCCGGCGAAGATCTCCGTCGTTGCGACGGAAATGAGGGCAGTGCCGTGTCCTAGCGCGATGGTCAGCAGGCTGAGCTTCATTCCTGCCGTCACGAACAGCATCAGCAGCGAGAGCCCTGTAATGATGCCCGGCAGAATGAGGGGCAGCAACACCAGTCGGCGGAACACTGCCTTGCCGGGGAAAGAGGCACGGTCGAGCGCCAGCGCTGCCGGCAGACCAAAGGCGAGCGCCAGCAACATAGCAGCCAGGGCCACGAGCAAGCTGTTGCCGACCGCGCTCCACAATGCATCATCGTCCATCAGAATTCTGTACCAGCGCAGGGTCCAACCGCGGGGCGGAAAGCCTCCCACACTCTCCCCATTGAACGAGTACACGATCAGAACCAGTATCGGGAGATAGAGGAAGGCGAAGACCGCCATGGTCTGGATCAGCAGCCAGCGGGAACGGCGATGCGCGGATGAGGTGGTATTCATGAGTTCTAAGAAAAACTCAACTTCTTCTCGATCCTCTCCACCAGGAACAGCAGCGCCAGCACCAGCAACAACAACGATGCCGAGATCGCTGCTCCCAGAGGCCAGTTGTACGCCGCGCCAAAAAGACTGACCACGACATTGGAGATCATGATCCCGCTCGGTCCGCCAATTAGCAGCGGCGCCAGAAAATCTCCCAGGCTCAGCACAAACGCGAAAGTAGCTCCGGCCAGAGCGCCGGGTAGTGAGAGCGGAAAAATCACGGTCCAGAACGTGCGCATCGGAGCTGCACCCAGATCCTGCGCGGCCTCCACCAGATTTCTCGGGATGTGCTCCATGGACGCGTAGATGGGCAAGAAAGTGAATGGCGTATAAATATGTGTAAGCGTCAACACCACCGCAAAAGGGCTGTAGAGCAGAAACTCCGCCGGATGTTCGATCACGCCGACGTACTGCAACAGGGTGTTCAGCACGCCATCGCTGCCAAGAATCGTTTTCCACGCATAGGCCCTCACCAGATAGCTCACCCAGAGAGGAATGATGACGAGCTGATAGAGCAATTCCTTCCTCCGCGAGCGAAACGACAGATAGTAGGCTAGTGGGAAACTCAACAGCAGGGACAAGAGGGTGACCGAGCCGGCGATGCGCATCGAGCGCAACAGAACCGTCGGATACATGGCATTGTCGAGCAACTGGCGGTAGTTCGCAAGATTCCAATGATGGACAATGACTTGCTGCGAAACGGTCCAGAAGCTGTAACAGAATAGAAACGCGTACGGCGCAAGCAAAAACACGGCGACCCAGGCGAGGGGTGGCGCGGCAACAGCGGTCTTATAGGCGCGCGAATACATGGTTGTCAGCCCCTCACGAGGATCGCGTCATCCGCGCAAAACTCGAATTCGCAATCCCTCTGGATGTTGCCGCGGCTCGCGATTCTTACCAGAACCACGCCACCGTCCGGACATGCTGTTTCCAGCAGGTCCGTCGCGCCACCGAAGGTCTGGCTTCGAATCACCGCCCGAAAACGCACGAAGTCGGCCTTGCCCGATGACCCAGCGTCGCACAGGCGGATACTCTCGGGGCGCAATGAAAATGTCGCCGGCCCGTCGGGACCGCTACATCGCCACTTGAGAGTTCCACAGTCGGCCACGCCGTTCGTGATGCGGCCGCGCATCAAGTTTGTCTGGCCAATGAACCGTGCCGTGTAAGCCGTGGCCGGACGGCTATAAATTTCGCGCGGCGTGGCTACCTGTTCCAGTTCTCCGGAGCGAAGCAGCGCGATGCGATCGGAAAGGGCCATGGCCTCTTCCTGGTCGTGCGTCACGAAGACGAACGAAATGCCGACTTCGCGCTGCAGGGATTTCAGCTCCAGTTGCATTTGCCGGCGCAGGTTGGCATCCAGCGCCGACAGCGGCTCATCCAGCAGCAGCAGTTTCGGCTGGTTTACCAGCGCGCGCGCCAGGGCAATCCGTTGCTGTTGCCCGCCGCTCAACTGCGACGGCGCCCTGCGCGTGTATTCGCTCATCTTCACCAGAGCCAGCGCCTTTTCCACGCGCTGGGGAATCTCCGTCCGGGCGACTTTGCGGACGCGCAGCCCATAGGCTACGTTTTCGAAGACCGATAGATGCGGAAACAGGGCATAGTGCTGGAAAACCGTATTCACGCGGCGGCGGTACGGCGGCAACGGGTCCAGCCGCTCGCCCTCCATAAAGATCTCGCCGCCGTCCGCCTGCTCGAACCCGGCGATCAAGCGCAGCAGAGTGGTTTTACCCGAGCCGCTTTCACCCAGAACCGTCAGCAACTCACCTTGCGCCACCTGGAGCGAAACGTCATGCAAAACCGCTGTCGAGCCGAACCGTTTGGCGATCGAGCGAATGCTCAGCAGGGGCTCCACCCCCCCGGTCTTCTCCGCGGTTCCGGAATCAGTAGCGGTTTGGGCCGGGGAAATCACTGCGCAGCCTTGACCTCATTCCAGACCTGGTTGTATTTGTCACGGCGCGGCACGTTCTCCCAGAAATAAATCCGCTTCTGATAGTTATCCAGGTCATCCACGTGCAGGTTCTTCTTCTCTTCCGTAGTCATGAACTGAGCAGCCTGCGGGTTGGCGGGCAGATAACCTGTTACGTCGACGATCAGCTTCTGGGTCTTCGCCTCCACCAGGTACGCGAGAAACTGGTGCGCCAGTTCCTTGTGCTCGCTGGCCGCCGTGATCATGAGGTGGTCGATCCAGCCGGTGGTGTTTTCCTTGGGGATGGTTTCCCCAATCGGGAAATTGTGCTTGCGAAGCTGATTGGTCATGAGCGGCCATCCCATGGCCGCCTGCACCTCATGATTCTCGAACAGGTTTGTCAGTTCGCCGCCCGTCGACCAGAGTTTTCGAATATTCGGTTTCAGAGCAATGAGCTTGGCCTTTACTTTTTCTAGTTGGTCGTCGGTCAGATTGTAAAGCGCGTGGGGATCGGGCTGATCATATCCCAAGACCTGCGCTGCCATGTAGACGGTGGAGAGGTCGTCCCACACTGAAATCTTGCCGTGCAGCTTGGCATCCCATAGCTCTCCCCATCTCTCGGGCGGCTTCGGGAAAGCCGTGGTGTCATAGAGCAGGGGATTGGGTCCCCATTGGAACGGAACGCCGTAGACGTTGCCTCCCGCCTTGACGAGCGGCAGCGACGTCAGCCGTGCCATCAACTGGCCATAGGCAGGAATCTTGGAAAGATCCAGCGGCGCGGCCAAGCCGGTGGTAGCGATCATGGTGGCCACGTCGCTCGAAGGAGAGATGATGTCGTAATTGCTCGCGCTCCCGCCGCGCAGCTTCGCCACCAGCTCGTCGCTCGATCCCATGTAGGAGGCGCTGACCTTGCACCGACATTTCTCTTCAAACGCGTGGACAAAAGACACGTCGGCATAACCTTCCCAAACCAGCAGGCCGAGCGTAGGAGCCGCTTTGCGGCAGGAAATCAGGGCCGCTAGCAACAGGCAGACAAGCCAAACGCGCTTCATGCCGTTCACTTCAAGCCACCACGTTTTCGCGCTCCCGGCTGCCGGTGAGGACGGCTTCGAGCGCCGATTCGAGTATGTTCAGCCCTTCCTCGAACTCCTCGTCGGTGATCACGAGCGGCATGAGGACGCGGATTACGTTGCTGTAAGAACCCGCCGAGATCAAGATGAGCCCTCGCTCGCAGCAGAAGCGAGTAATCTCTTTGGTTTCCTCGCCGGCCGGTTCCAGCGTTCCACGACATCGCACCAGTTCGATGGCTTGCATAGCGCCCAGCCCGCGAACCTCGCCCACCTGCGGCCAGCGCCCCTGCCAGAGCCGTGCGCGGGCTGTGAAGCGCTCTCCAAGTCGTGCGGCGCGCTCCGGAAGTTTTTCCCGTTCCATCACGTCCAGCATCGCCAGAGCGGCCTCGCAGGCGAGGGGATTCCCGCCGAAAGTCCCGCCCAGCGACCCCGGCCCGGTGTGATCCATGATCTCGGCACGCCCCGTGACAGCGGCCAGCGGCAGTCCTCCGCCCAGGCTCTTGGCGGTCACCAGAAGATCAGGCTCGATACCGAAGTGGTCGCATGCGAAGAGTTTTCCGGTCCGTCCAAATCCGGTCTGCACCTCATCGGCGATAAACACAATGCCGTGGCGCCGGCAGATTTCATGCAGAGTACTCAAGAACTCCGGAGGCGGCGTGACGAAACCGCCCTCGCCCAACACCGGTTCGACGATCACCGCCGCCACCGACTCCGCCGCCACAACGCGAGCGAACGTGTCCTCCAGGTGATGCGCGCAATGCACCGCGCACGAAGGATACTTCAACCCGTACGAGCACCGGTAACAATAGGCGTAAGGAATGCGGTACACGTCGCTGGCAAAAGGCTCGAACCCCGCTTTATAAGGATGGGTCTTACTGGTCAGCGACATCGTTAACAGCGTCCGCCCGTGAAAAGCGTCTTCAAAACAGATCACGGCCGGCCGCCGCGTATAGGCACGCGCGATTTTCACGGCGTTCTCCACGGCCTCGGCGCCGCTATTCACGAGGAGTGTCTTCTTGGGAAAATCGCCCGGTGCGGCCGCATTCAGGCGCTCCGCCAGCTTCACGTAACTTTCATACGGCGTCACCATGAAGCAGGTGTGCAGAAAACGGTCGATCTGCCTACGCAGAGCTGCCACCACGTCTGGAGCCGAATGCCCCACATTCAAGCAGCCGATGCCGCCTGCGAAATCGATGAAGCGGTTGCCGTCAACGTCTTCGATCACCGCGCCTTCAGCACGCTCCACAAACACCGGTGTGATCTGCGAAACACCCCTCGGCACCGCATTCGTGCGGCGGCTTAGCCACTCCTGGGAACGGGGACCTGGTATCGCGGTTCGTAAACGGATTGCAGACATAATTCAGTACCACCCGATAGGCTGCTCGTTCAGGTTGATGTGGACCTGCTTGGTTTCGAGATACTCTTCAATCCCCCACGGTCCGAGTTCCAGCTCACGGTCTCCCCAACTCCCTTTTCCGTCCCGAATAGTACCGGAACAAAAATGCCGCCAGGCACACAAACAGGCCACAGCCGAGCACCATCTTCACCTCGAAAATCCAGATCGAATTGATTTGGTGCGAAGGCACGAACGCCACCAATCCGCCCATTGTCGTGGTCACGAGCCCGCTCAGCGCCGCGAACCAGATCCGCCGTTTGCTGAAGTAGCCTGCGCCGCCCCGGATGGCCACAGCCAGCAACGTGGCGTAGAGGTAGAGGAAGGAGAGCATCTGCAACAGCACCGAGAGATCCAGCAGTGTCGTATATGCTTCCTTTACCGACGCGCCGATGAAGCTCATTGAAACAATCGCGGAGGACAGCAGGGCCAGGCCGGCCAGGGCCACGTGCGGCGTTGCATACCGCGGGTGAATCTCGCCGAAAATGCGCGGTAAATAGCGGTCCAGGCCCGACACAAACAGGATGCGGGCCGAGCCGCTGATCCACGCTGAGGTCGAACCCGCGATCGCAAACATCATCACCAGCGCGAGTGGCGGCAACACCCAGACAAGTCCCGTATGCGCCGTCATCTTGTCCACGGCTTGCAGAACCCCCTGAATCACGGTCATGTCTTTCTGCGGAACGGCTAGCAGCAGGCACAACGTGGCGCCCACGTACATGGCCCCCGAGAGCACACCGCCCCACACCACCGCCCTCGGCACGGTCCGGTCAGGATCGCGGATCTCGTCTCCCATCACCGGACCGAGTTCCAGGCCCACCAGACCAAAACAGATCACCCCGAACGACGACACCAGGCGCCAATCCCAATCACCCGGGCTGAAGCTCTGCGGCGGAATGTTGATTCCGTGGCGAATGGCCGTGAAGACGCCAAGCCCGATGAGCACGACCGCCGTTACGAAAGTTCCCATGCCGCCGAGATTGTTGACCCACTTGCCTACGCCCATGCCGCGTATATTCAAAATCACGGTCAGCCACAACATGCCCAGGCTGACCAGAAAAAAGAACAGCCGGTTCTCGGCGAGCGCGGCGGCCTGCTTGCCGCCCCCAAAAGCCAAAATTCCCGTCAGGTAGAACAAAAGCGTGGGCACGAAAAACATGTTCGTGAGCCAGTAGCACCAGCCGCACATGAAGCCGTGAAAGTCTCCGAACATTTCCTTGGCCCACAGATAAATGCCGCCTTCGCCGGGGAAGCGATGGGACAGCTCGATCACCGCAATCCCCTGCGGCCAGAAGAAAAATGCCAGCGCCAGCAGCCAGAGCCAGATGGTTGTGAATCCGCCGGCGGCCACTACGGGCACCAGATTCATATTGGTGATGGCCACCACGCACAACCAGGTCAGGTCCCATGTGCCGAGAACGCGCCGCAGGTGCGGAGCAGCATGGACGGCGGATTGGGCAGTGTTGGTGGCCATCGAAGAAGCCATCGAGCGCCGAGGATTACCTCGCCCGCTTCAGGCCGTGTGCGCCGGAACGGCCTGGCGTTCCTGTTGAGCCTGGGCCAGCGCCGGAGCCACTTCCGCGAACACCTCCAGGTGGCGGTCAATGTCGGCTTCGGTGTGTGCCACCGAAAGCGTCCATTGCTCGTCCCACCAGTAAGGCTGCGCCATCACGCCGCGGTTGGTCATGGCGAACCAATAGTGCGTCCAGACCTCCTCGTCAGCCTGAACCCAGTCGCGATAATTGCGCACCCGCTTGGGGTAGAACATCAGCGCGCCGTTCGCGCCGGCGCCATCGACATACGCAATGAGGCCGGTGTCCCGGATGATCTGGCCGTACCCTTCCACCAGCTTCCGGCCGATTTTATTGATGTGCGTGTACGCCGCCGGCGTCAGCACTTCTCGGAAAGTTGCGAGGCCGGCGGCCATCACCACCGGATTGGTGTTGTAAGTGCCGGCGTGGAACATCTTCTGCTGCGCGATGACGTCCATGATCTCCCGGCTGGCGGCAAACGCTGCCAGCGAAAAACCTCCGCCGATCGACTTGCCCAGAGTGATGATGTCCGGCCGGATTCCGAAATATTCACAAGCGCCGCCCCGCGCCAGCTTGGCCCCGGTCTTCACTTCGTCAAAAATCAACAGCGCGCCGTGGCGCTTCGTGATGTCGCGCAGCCCCTGCAAATAGCCCTCGTCCGGCATGCAGAACGCGATGTTCATCATGACCGGCTCGAGAATCACCGCCGCAATCTCATTTGGATTTTGGGCGAACAGGCGCTCGATGGCCGGTAAGTTGTTGAACGGCGCAACCAGCGTGGCATCGGCGGTGCCTTTAAGCACTCCGGCGCTCGAAATCACCGGCGTGGGATTCTCGGGGTCGCCGAACTGGTGGGCCTTGGGTTTCACGCTGACTGAAACCGCGTCGTGCCCTCCGTGATAGCCGCCTTCCATCTTGATGATCTTGCTGCGGCCGGTTGCGGCACGCGCCAGGCGCAGCGAGTGCATGGTTACTTCCGACCCGCTATTGCCAAAGCGCACCATCTCCACCGGGAACCGCGCGCAGATTTCCTCCGCCAGTTCGAGTTCCATGCTGTGCGGCATGCCGAACAGCGTGCCAATCTCCAGGCGTTCGCGGACCGCCTTCATCACCGCCGGATGGCAGTGCCCCGCCATCAGCGCGCCGTAGCAAAGATTGTGATCGATGTATTCGTTGCCGTCCACGTCATGGATGCGGCCGCCTCGGCCATCCTTCACTGAAATGGGATACGGCGGGTAAAAACGATAGTTACTGGCTACACCGAGCGGTACTCGTTTTGCGGTTTTCTGATACGCGTCACGCGAGCGCGGCGTGCGGCGTTCGTAAGTCTCCAGCTCCTTTTTCAATGCGTTGTACATCTACAGGGTTTCCTTTGGGCAATCGCCAAGTTTGTACAGCTTTCCTGCTATCGTTCAAGCTTAGCAGGCCACTAAAAAATCAGCTTCATCGCGAACTGGATCAGCCTGGGATCGCGCGCCCTCAGTACCTTGCCGAACGTACCTCCCTGCGTCACATCGCCGTCGGAAATGTTGCCATCCACTTTCGAAAACTGCGCGTGGTTGACGAGATTGAAGAACTCCGCGCGGAATTCCATCTTGAACCGTTCGGTGAGCTTGGTGTCTTTCAGCAGGCTGAAATCGATATTGTTGATTCCGGGTCCGCAGCAAACCGAACGAGATGAATTCCCGATGATCCCCAACGGATTGCCATTGCTGTCCACGGGTTGCTGGAACGACGAGGGATCGAACGCCAGATTGTACCCGTTGCGGGGGTTAAGCCGGTGAACGGGCGCCACCAGGTTCGGCTCGCCAGGATACGTAAAGAACGCGCTGTACATCAGCTCGTTGTCGTCCGACGAAGTGATGAAGACCGGAAACCCGCTTTGGAAGGTGAGAATTCCGGAAGTCTCCCACCCATTGAAGAGTTTGTCAGCCAGCCCGTGAAAACTGAACTTCGGCAATTGGTAAAAGTAACTGAAGACGAATCGCTGGCGCGCGTCGAACAGAGAAAGCGAGCGGCTCAGGCTATAGTTCTGCGGGTTCAGCACATTCTCAAAACTGGAGGCATTGTCGATGGACTTGCTGTAGGTATACGCCGCCTGGAATTGCAGGCCTTTGGAAAAGCGTTTCTCCGCGCTGACCTGCAGCGAGTTGTAATTCGAATTGCTGATGGTGTCTTCGGCAAAAATACTCGAGAATATCGGCACACCGTCTGGCGGGCAGCCTACTCCCGTGGTCGGTTCGCACAGCGGCGAGGAATACGGACGCAATCCGACCAGCGTGATGGGATTCGGATTGGGACCGGTCACGGTCTTCACCGAGCCGTACGGCAGGTGCAGCGTGAACCCCGCCGGAATTTCATTGGCTGCAATGCTGAAGGCGGAATCGGCATAGAACGTGCCACACGCCAGTCCGGGGTCGTTCGCCAAAGTCGAAAGCTGATTCAGATCCAGGCAGGGCTGTGCCTGGCCGTAATTCAGGTCGTGTGATGCCAGCAGACGATGGCCCTGCGATCCCACGTACCCGATCTGCAACAGCGTATCGCCAGGCAGTTGGCGTTGAATGGTGAAGTTGTATTGCTCCGCATACTGCGCTCGCAGGTGCGGCTGGAACTCGCCGAACAACAGGATCGGCCGGAATCGCGACCAGTCGATCGGCGTGCCGCGCTTGGGATCGAGGATGCCGTTGAACGGGTTGGGCACAACCGTGCCGTTTTGCTCGACAAATGGCGTGTTGAACATCGTGTTGCTGAAGAACGAGCTGCCGCCGAACGGAGGTTCCGCGCTGAACTGCTCGAGCACCAGTTGCTCCACGGGGTTGTAGAACATGCCGTAGCCCGTGCGGATGCTGGTTGCTCCGGCGCCGCCGAACACCTTGTGCCAGAAACCCGAATCGGCGGAAGGACTCCAGGCCAGGCCGATGCGCGGTCCGAAAGCTTTGTAGTAGGTCGAGGTCAGTGCGTCCGGCACGCCCTTGTCCCCGGGAACCACTTCTCCCAGCGGAAACACGGACTCACCCGCGCTCCCCGGGCTGCAATCCGTCGTGCCGAACGTCTGCACCAGCGGGTTGTCCGCGCTCAGTTGGCAGGGATAGGTCTGCGTCGCCTGTCCCGGCCGGAATGTCTGCACGCGGCGGCCGATATCGTGAATCGGCGTGGTCAGCTCCCAGCGCAAGCCGTAATTCAGCGTCAGATTCTTACGCAGCTTCCAACTGTCTTGCGCGTACAGGTACAGCGCCGTACTCCGTACGTTTTCCACCTGCGCCGAGCCCTGGCCGTACCCATTTGGGAGGCCGAGCAGGTAATCCGGGAAGATGTTGTCGGAGCCGACGTCGTTGGTGCCGCCCGCGTTGAAGCTGAACGAGCCATTCACGTTGTAATACAGCGTCTGATCGAAGCGCATACGCCGTACATCAGCTCCAAACTTCAAAGTGTGGGAACCCGCCACCTTGCTGAGGCTGTCTGACCACTGGAAGCTGTTGCCGATCTGCGGCAGCTCGCCTTCGGAGTTGTTGCCGATATTGAATCCCCCGCTGAGCGAGATGAAGGGCACGCCTTCGTGGGTCGGGCCTAGGCCCGGGGTGATTCCAGACACCGGATTGGTCGGATCGGAAAAGCACTGGCCGGAAGGCACCGTCTTGCAGGAATCCTGCACCAGGTTGGTGTGCAGGGGATGATTGAACTTGAGTTGGCCCTCGCGGAAATAAGTGAACCGCGCTTCGTTCACCACGCTGGGACTTGCGATCCAGGTCTCGGTCAGGTTGAACTGTTGGGTGCGCGTGCTGTAATTTGAGCCGAAACCAGTAACGTTGGCGCCCGCTGCCTGGAAGTGTGAAAAGGGCCGGCTATCTGCGGAATCATCGAGGAAATAGTAGAAGCTCAACTGGTGCGCGTCGTTGATTCTGTGGTCGATCTTCACCGTAGACTGGATGGCACTGCTCTTCTCCACCGGTACGAGTTGCAGTTGATTGAGGCCGCGATTGGCCAGCGGCACGTACTGATTCATGAGGTCGAGCGCCGTCTGGTCGAAACACGGCGCCGGAATTTTGTTGTTGGGAAAAATCGCGCTCCACGCCGTCCCTGCGGCCAGAGGCGCTCCACCCCCCTGCGCCACGGCGCCTGCGCAGCCTGGCCGCGCGTTGAGTGCTTTCGCCAGATAGTCATCGGTCAGTGTGCCGCTGAAGGTGCTTTGCGGCCCATTCGGACCCTGCGAGAAGTCGCCGCCGCGCTCCGCGATCGTGGGCACGGTGACCAGGTCGGACGACGTGCCCTGAAGGATCTCGCGGTCTTCGGCGGAAACAAAAAAGAAGGTCCGGTCTTTCTTGATCGGCCCCCCTAGCGTCCCGCCGAACTGGTTCTGGTTGAACTTCGGCTTCTCCGAATCAAAGAACCCGCGCGTGTTGAGCGCGCGGTTGCGGAAGAACTCGTAGACATCGCCGTGAAAATTGTTGCCCCCGCTTTTCGTGACGACATTGACCACCGAGCCCGAATTTCGGCCATACTCGGCGTCAAACGTGTTGGTTAGCACGCGAAATTCTTCGATCGTATCGGGCGATGGCTCGACTGCCGGCGTGGAAATGAAAAGGTCATTGGCGTCGCCCCCGTTGACGTTGAAGTTGTTCGACCGCCCGCGCCCGCCGTTCACCGACACGACGCCGGCGTTCTCGCTGCCCGCAAACAGATCGTAGCCCTGCTGGGATTGAACCCCGGGCTGCAGTTGGAGCAACTGGTAGGTGTCCCGCGAATTGAGCGGCAAATTGACTACCGCTCGCGAGGTGACCACCGCGCCGAGTTGCGTACTGGTCATCTCCACCTGCACTCCTTGGGCCTGAACCTCTACGGTTTGCGTGACCTCGCCCAGTTCCAGCGTGGCGTTCACGTTGATGACGTGTCCGAGGGTCACTTCCACGTGGGCCTGCACGAATTTCTTGAATCCAGTGGCCTCGATCTCGATCGTGTACTGGCCTACCGGCATCGTCGGCAGAACGAACTCCCCGCGGCCATCCGAGGTGTTCGAGCGCGTCACCGAGCCGCCTTCCAGTTTCGCCGTGATCCTAGCTCCTGGAACAATCGAGCCCGACGTGTCCTTGACCGTGCCTTGCATCGTCCCGGTGGTTTGCGCGATCGCGCACGGAACAGCGAACACGGCAATAGCCGCCAAAAATTTTAAGCGAAGACTCATAGCAGAGACCCCCCTTGGGCGTAGATTCCAAAGCGAACGTGGCATCAGCCCTAAACCAACGATGTTACAGGTTGATTAAAAAGAGCCTATAGGTAGGGTCATCAGCTTGTCAAGCGCGCCAGGAACCGGGCTTTGTAAACAAACCAATCCCGGGAAAGCGCTCTTGGGGCGCCGGCCTGGTCGGCGAATCGCTAACGCCCTTCCACGGATTTCGGCAGCCCCATCGCGATCGGCCGGCCCAGCACTCCTTCGTACTCCCGGTAATCGATGCCCATCAGATCGAGCATCGTGGGAGCTATGTCTCGCTGAAATATTTCCGGCACATTCGCCGCCTCGCCCATCGCCGGAGTGTCCGGTCCCACGATCGCCACCCAGATCTGCTCCGCGCCCGCTACCTCTTTCCCGTGCGAGTGCCAGTCTTCGATGGTTCCGCCGCGCCCGTGATCCGCCGTCACGATGAACGTGGTCTTGTCGCGGTACTCGGGCACATCCTGAATCGCGTCCCACAGCCTGGCCAGGCAGCGGTCCAGGTAATTGATCGCGTCCAGGACGCGATTGTAGCGCTTGTCGTGCGCCCAGTCATCGGTCTCGTCGAACGCTATGTGCACGACCCGCGGTTTTGCGAGTTTCATGTACTCCAGCGCCATTTCGAAAGTGATGTAATCATGGCGCTCTTCGGTCCACGGTGTGAGCACCTGGAATTGCAGAGCGCTCAATTCGCGCATCCTCGCGGACCGATTCGGGCCGTCATAATCCCGATACCCCGCGTTAATGACGATCGAACCAGGCTGGTGCTCGCCGATCAAATGAAACATCTCCCACGACGCGAACAAAGCCACCTGCGAAGCGTCCAGATCGAGCTTCCGCCGCAGGAACTCGAGTACCGTGGAACTGGGGTTGCGAACGGCCTCGTTGCCGCGAATGGCCTCATCCTGCGCACGCCCGGTGAGAATCTCGGAATAGCCCGGATACGAGACGCGATACGCATTGGTCACCCGCACCGAACTCCCCTTCTTGACGTTGCCGAGCACCACGCCCTTCGGCGCGAGCGTCGTCCAAAAGAAAGGCATGAGGACACTGCGGCGATCTTCCGGAGTAGGTCGCCAAAATTTGGCTTTCAGCGCCGCCTCATGCTCCATCCCCGCGCTTTTCTCGTCTTTCAGCATAGGATCCATGCCGCCAAACAGATCCTGCCACCGCAATCCGTCCGCCGTGACGAGAATGATGTTGCGAGTCTCGCGCGGCGCCCCTGCGCAAACGAAGCAAATCAAGGCGGGGGCCGCCAGCAGCGAAAATAAGCGCATCATGGAATCATATCCCACCCACGGTTTCACTACTGTTTCAAAAGGGGTACACTGGCGGCCAGAAGAAGGAGTTGCGACATGCAACTGCCGCATTTACTGGACACGCTTGGCCAGGACTTGCGCTACGCTCTCCGGAACCTGAAGAATACCCCAGCGTTCGCAACGGTGGCGATCCTGTCGCTCGCGCTCGGCATCGGCGCCAACACCGCCATCTTCAGCATCGTGGACGCAGTCATGCTCAAGGACCTGCCCGTGGAGCGCCCGCTTGAGTTGCTCCAGGTCAAAATCGGCCGCAACGACAGCTTCACCAATCCGCTTTGGGAACAGCTTCGCGACCATCAGGATGTGTTTTCGGGCGTCTTCGCCTGGGGCGCCCGCCAGTTCAATCTGGCATCGGGCGGAGAGGTCCGCTACGCCAATGGCGTTCTGGCCAGCGGCGATTTCTTTCGCGCCCTCGGAGTCCGGGCTATTCTCGGCCGCACCTTCACGCCCGCCGATGATCGCCGTGGTTGCGCTGCCCTGGCCGTGCTCAGCTACGATTTCTGGCAGAGCCGCTATGGCGGCGACGGCAAGGTGATCGGACGCACCCTCTCGCTCGATGGACATCCCTTCGAAATCGTAGGCGTCGTTCAGCCTGGCTTCTACGGAGTCGACATCGGCCGTAACTCGCAGATCGCGGTTCCCATCTGCGTGGAGCCGGTTCTCAACGCGACATTCGGCAGCATGCTCGACCAGCGCAGTTCCTGGTGGCTTCGCGTAATCGGCCGTCCAAAGCTCGGACTGGGTGCAAAACAGGTCACGTCGCGTCTGAAGACACTGGCCCCGCAGATCTTTCAAGCGACCGTGCCGCCGAACTGGGGAGGCGACGATCAGCAGCAGTATCTCCATAACAGCTTCGAAACCGCCCCGGCCGCCAACGGCCTGAGCTACTTCCGAACCGAGTACAGCGTGGCCCTGGCCATCCTCACGGTTGTAGTGGGCGCCGTGCTGCTGATCGCCTGTGCCAACATCGCCAACCTCCTCCTGGCTCGAGCCTCCTCGCGGCAAAAAGAGGTCGCGGTGCGCCTGGCGATGGGCGCTTCCCGCGGCCGCTTGATCCGCCAGTTTCTCACGGAGAGCGTTGTACTCTCGCTGATCGGCGCTGCGCTCGGCATTGTGCTCGCCAATTGGGGCGCCGCGCTGCTCGTGCGGTATGTATCCAAGCAGAACGAGCAGATCTTCCTCGACGTTGCCACCAACCTCAGGGTCATTGGCTTCACCGTAGCCGTCGCATTGGCTACCGGGATTCTGTTCGGAGTCGCGCCAGCGTGGCGTGGCACCCGCATTCCGCTGAATGCCGCCATGAAGGAGAATGCGCGCGGTCTGGCGGGAAGCCGGCTGCGCTTGGGAAAGACTCTAGTCATTTCGCAGGTCGCATTGTCCCTCGTGCTGCTTATTGGCGCCGGCCTCTTGGTAACCACCTTCCGGAAACTCATGGCCGTGGATGCCGGCTTCAATCGCGAGAACGTCCTCCTCGTGCATGTCGAGCCGGGCAACTCCAAGATCCCGAAAGACCGCTTGGGCGTCGTGTACGACCAGATCCTTGAAAACGTCCGCTCCCTTCCCGGAGTCCGGTCCGCCAGCCGATCCGTGATGACACCCATCAGCGGAGGCTTCTGGAACGAAGAGGTTCAAGCGGACTCTTTCTCGCCCAAATCACGGGAGGATTCCATCGTTTACTTCAATCGCGTCACTCCGATGTTCTTTCAAACACTCGATACGCCGATTCTCGCCGGCCGTGATTTCAGCGTCCACGATACGAAAGGTTCGCCGCTTGTCGCCATCATCAATCAAGCCATGGCCAGGAAATTCTTCGCCGGCATAAATCCGATCGGGAAGTTCTATCACGAGGCAATGAAACCGGGGGTGGTGATTTCCACCTTGGTGGTCGGCCTGGTGAAGGACGCAAAGTACGGCGAATTGCGTGAAACGACTTTGCCGACTGCATATATCCCCATGAGCCAGGACGAGGACCCTTGGGGCTCGAACATCTTCGAGATCCGCACCGCGGGAGGCGCGACCACCCTCATCTCTCCTGTGAAGGCTGCGTTCGAGCAGACCAATCGCTACCTCAATCTCGAATTCAACACTCTCGCCCTCCAGGTCAACGAATCCCTCAATCGCGAGCGGCTGCTGGCCAGCCTCTCTGGCTTTTTCGGCCTGCTGGCGTTGCTGCTGGCCGCGATCGGCCTCTACGGCGTGATGTCCTACAACGTTGTGCGCAGGAGAAGCGAGATCGGCATCCGCCTCGCCCTGGGAGCGGAGCAGAAGACAATCCTGTGGATGGTACTGCGCGAAGTGCTGCTGCTGGTGGCCGGCGGAATGGCCGTCGGTTTTCTCGCGGCGGCCGCGAGCACACGCCTGATCCGCGGCATGCTCTATGAGATCAGCCCCAGCGACCCGGGAACGCTGGCCCTCGCCGGAACCATTCTCTTAGCCGTCGCCTTGCTCGCCGGCTATCTTCCCGCCCGCCGCGCCGCGCGCTTGGATCCCATGAGCACCTTACGAGAAGAGTGACCGCATGCTAGCTGTACCGCGGCACGCTGCGGTCGATCTCCAGACTCCATCGATCGATCCCGCCCGCCATGCTCGTGCAGTTCTCCACGCCCTGTTCACGCAGCCAACCTACCACCTGCAAGCTGCGCATGCCGTGATGACAAAACACGACGATCGGTTTTTCCTCGCTCTCCAGCGATGAAAGCGCCTGCGGCACCGACCGCATCGGAATCAGCTCCGCCCCCTCAATGCGCGCCTGCTGAAACTCAAACAGCTCACGCACGTCGACGAGTCGCAACTCCTCACCAGCCGTCATTCGCTGGTTGACTTCCTGCGGCGTGCTTTCGAGCGGCCGTTTGCTAAAACCTGGCACCTAACACCTAACACCTGACACCTAACACCTGACACCTAACACCTAGCTCCGCCGCTCCGCATGCTCCGCCGCGCGCGCTTCTGCCTTCCGCCGGACCTCAATGTTCAAGCGCTTGATCTTCTGGTTCAGAGTGGAGAGGGGAACATGCAGGCTGTCGGCGGCTTCGGTCTGGCTCCAGTTGGCCTGCTCCAGATGTTCGATAATGATGCGGCGTTCGAAATCCGCCACGATTTCGAATAGGGACGCATCCGCCGGTAGCGGCTCGCCATCGCCGCGGCGCAAACGGATCCCGCTCGCCTGCAGCAGATGATCCGGGAAAACATCGAGCGGAACCACCGGGTCCGACGCCAGCACCACCGCGCGCTCCACCACGTTTTCGAGCTCGCGAACGTTGCCTTGCCAGTTGTGTTCCATCAAAACCTGCATGGCGTCCGGCTGGAAGTGCAGCATCGAGTGGTTTTGCGCATCCAGAAACTTCTGATTCTCACGGCAGTATTTCGTGAAAAAGAACTCTACCAGCGCCGGGATGTCCTCTTTCCGTTCGCGCAACGACGGCAGCGCGATATTGATCACGTTCAGCCGGTAGTAAAGGTCCTGGCGAAACTTGCCCTCGTCCACCAGTTTGCGAAGGTCGTCGTTGGTGGCGGCCAGTATCCTCACGTCCACCTTGACCGTATCGTTGGAACCAAGCGGTTGGAATTCCTTCTCTTGAATTACGCGCAGCAGCTTAGCCTGCGTCTCTGGGCCGATGGTGCCGATCTCATCGAAAAAGATGGTGCCGTGATTCGCCACCTCGAAATAACCCTTGCGCGTCTGGATCGCGCTGGTGAATGCGCCTTTCATATGCCCGAATAGCGTGGATTCGAGCAGGTCCGGCGGCAGCGAGCCGCTGTTCACCGGCACGAACATGAACTCGGAGCGTGGCGAGTGCGCGTGAATCGCTTTGGCGATCAGTTCCTTGCCGGTGCCCGTCTCTCCCGTGATCAGAATCGTTGAGCGGCTGGGCGCAACCTGGCCCACCAGGTCCAGCACTCGCACCATGCGCTCGCTCTTGCCAATGATGTTGGGGAAACTGTATCGCTGCTTGAGCGCGCGTTTGAGGTGGGTGTTCTCGGAAAGCAGGCGCCGCTGCGCGATCGTGCGGTCAATCTCGATCAGCAGTTTGTCGTTTTCCCACGGTTTCGTGAAGTAATCGTTGGCGCCCAGCTTCAAGGCCTTGATCGCCGTCTCGGTCGAGCCGTACGCGGTAATCATGAAGATGGGAGTCTCGCGGTCGTGATCTCGAACTCCACGCAGCACGTCCATTCCCGAGCGGTCCGGCATCATCAGGTCGAGAAGCACCAGGTCGTAAACGTGCGAACCCAGTTTCTTCCCGCCTTCCGTTCCATTGGCCGCCAGATCCACTTCGTAACCTTCGAGACTCAGTAGCGCATCCAGACTCTCGCGGATGTCCACTTCGTCGTCGATCACCAGGATTTTGCCTTTGGGATTGGAAACAGTGGGCTCTTCTGCAGGGACGAGTTCAGACATTCACGGGCTTCCTCTGTTCACCGCCCGCCCGGTTTGCCGCTTTCGACCAAGGAAGTTCGACCTGGAAACGCGTGCCACCGCCGGGACGGTTGAACACTTCGATGGTACCGCCATGCTCCTGAATGATGCCGTAACTGACCGAGAGCCCCAGGCCCGTTCCTTTGCGCGCCGCTTTGGTGGTGAAGAATGGATCGTAGATCCGGTGGAGATGCTCTGGAGCAATCCCATGCCCGGTGTCGCTCACCTCCACTCGCGCGCCGCTCTCTTCCGATGACGTTCTGATTTCAAGTAAGCCGCCGCCTTCCATGGCATCCCGGGCATTCAGGAAGAGGTTAAGAAAAACCTGCTGCAGCTTTCCGGCGTTCCCGTGGATCGGCGCCATCGACGCATCCAGCGCCGTACGCACCTCCACTCCCGCCTTCTTCAATTGGTGGTCTACCAGAGATAGAGTCTCCAGCACCACGCGGTTCAGTTCCACTTGCCCGAAATCCGTGGTGGAAGTCCGTGAGAAGTTGAGCAGGCCGTTCACGATCTCACTCGCGCGGAAGGTCGACTTGGCGATTTTGTCCAGCATGCGCGCCTTCTGATCGTCGTTCGCCACCTGCTTGGCCAGCATCTGTGCGTAATTCGAGATCACCGCCAGCGGTGTATTGACCTCATGCGCCACACCCGCCGCCAGCAGGCCGATGCTGCTCAGTTTATCGGCCTGCACCAGCTGCTTCTCCAGTTCAGCGCGATCGGTTACGTCGTCAAAAATAACCAGGCGTCCAATGTGCTCCTGGTGTTTCGAAACCAGAGGGGCAATGGCGATGTTCAAGGTTGCTTCACGCAAGGGCGCTGGTCCGCCGCCGTTTCCGTTTCCGCTGCCGTTTGCGGCCGCCCGCGTCGCCGCCGGTCGCAACACATACTTGTAGATGTGGTAGATGCCCGTGTCGGTGCGGATGCGCTCGAACTGTTCGGCCAGGTCTGCGGGGAACAGAGCCGAAAGGGGCCGTCCCAGAGCGTAATCCCGTGGAATGCCCGTCAGGTGTTCGATCTGCGTGTTCCAACTCTCCACGCGATCATCCAGATCCGCCGCCAGGATGCCGACGTTGATCGACTCGACGATGTTCTCGCTGAACTCCTTGAGCCGTTCATACTCGTCCACCTTGCGCGCCAGGGAACTGTAGAGCCGGGTATTCTCGATGGCGATGGCCACATAGCCCGTCAGCGTCAGCAGTAGTTCCAGGTCCACGCTGGAGAGGAAATCGCCGTCCCGGGTCCGGCTGACTCCCAGATACCCTACCGTGCGGCCTTGCGCCACGCACGGCAGGTAGTACGTCAGGTCCAGGTCTTCGATGGTGCGCCGGACCGACGCCGCCCAGGACCCCGAGATGGCATCCAGGCGGTAGCGTGTGCGTTCGAAAAACAGATACGGCTGATCGTGTTTCCAGTGGAGGAAGCTCAGGTCCAGGGGATCCTCGGCCGTGATCGGCCGTGTGTTCCGGTCGCGCAGTCCCACTCCCATCCTCAGGCGGAATCGCGGTTGCGCCTCATCCGGGTCATCGTCAGTCAGGAAGAATGCCAGGTGGCTGATGGAGAGCGTCTGCAATAGCCGCTCGGCCACCGCGTGCAGCATCGTTTCCAAGTCGGTCTCGGCACTCAGTTCGCGCGCGAACTCCACCAGCGTCCGCCGGTAGTCGTATTGCTCGCGGTAGAAGTAACGGTCCAGCCGTTCTTGGATCCAGTTGCGGATCGGCTGGAACAGGAACGCCGCCGCGAGCATCACCGTAATCAGCCCGGTGTTGCCCAGATCCTGGAAATTCTTTTGCACCAGGCTGGCCAGCGAAAAAATGATGCCGTAGAAAGCAGCCAGCACGCACAGCGTCGCCAGCGTGTACGCATAACCGCGACGGAACAGGATATCGACGTCCATCAGCCGGTATCGCACGATGGCATACGCCAGGCTCAGCGGGATCAACTGCAGCGAAAGCACCGACGCCTTCATTAGCGGCGTCGGGATAAAACCGATGACATACGGCAGGGTATAGAAGAAAGCGAATGGCAGGATGCCGCAGAGGGTGCCGTTGCGCAGCCACTGCAATTGACGGCGTACGATGGGGTCCTCGAATTTCCCGCGCTCGATGCTGAGCGCCACGCCGCCCACGATATAGATCGTGGTCAGCATCGCCAGCCACATCCGGTCCAGCATCCACCGCAGCTCCACTAACGGAATCGAAACGCGGAGCATCCCCGAACTCGCCACGACGTACAGAGCAATCATGCCCGCCGCCAGCACGTACAGCGCCATCGCCGTTACCCGCGCTCGCAGCCCTTTTCTCGGCTCGGGAAACGAGAAACAGAAATGCACGAAGATCACCGGAGCCAAGGCGCCGGCGACGATGTTGCCCCAGTAAATCAGCTTGTCAAAATTGTTCAGTTTCCCGGTGTAGTGGAACGAGAAAAAAATGAACGAAACCAGGCAAAAAATGTAGAAGTGCTGGGCCTTGTAAGCCGTGCCGCGACGGAAGTAGACAAACAGCCCAATAGCGAGGTACGCCAACCCGACGAAGTAGAAATAGTATACCGCCAGGTCCCGAGGCACTTCGCCGATGATCAGCTTGGCTTTGACCTCGACTCCGCCACGCTCCACCAGATAGTCGGCCTTGCTCCACGCCCCAATGCGAACCAGGATCTTGGTGACATCGATCGACCGCCCGATTGGGCTCCCGTTGATGTTGACCAGGATGTCGCCTGTTTTCAGCCCGCATTTCGCGGCCGGGCCGTCTTTTGAGACATCCAGCGCTTCCACACCGGAGCTGCGGTCAACCCAGATCACGCCGTCGTCGGGCAGACGGAACCTGCTCTGCTGCTGGAAGTTAATGACTGCGGAAACCCCCGCGGCGACCGTTACCAAGGTCAGAATCGCAGTCGATAGCTGGAACTTGAGTTCCTGGAACATTTACGCCCGCCCGGAAGACACACTCACCCTAAGCCCCTGCACAAGCACGTCTGCTGCCAGCCTGTGCACCCCTTCCAAACACAGAATACAATACATTTTATTAGACTTATTAGTCGTTTGTCTTCCGCAAATTCGGAATCTGGAAGAAATACACTCCGTGGAAGTGTAGGCTACAGCTTGATCTTCGGATATTTCCTTTTCATCCACGTGACAAAAGGCGCCGGGGCGGTCATGGTCGAGAGCCGGCCCTGGCGAACCAGCGCCCAATCGTCGAACAGTCCGGAGGCCTTGATTTCATGGAGCGTGGTGGGGGGATCGAGGCGGGTGAGAAACTCCAGGTCGATGACCGTCAGTTTGGCCGACTTCGGATCGGGCCGGGGCTCGGAAACCACCTGGGCGAGGCCGACCACGGCGGAATCGCCGCCGCTGTGGTACATGAAGACACGATCGCCTGGACGCATTTCGCGGATGGCACGCAACGCCTGGGGGTTCTTGACGCCGTCCCACACGGTCTTGTGGTCGCGCTCAAAGTGGTCGAGGGAGTACGTTTCAGGGTCGGTTTTCGCCAGGAAGTAGTTCATTAATCGTACTTTAATCGAGAGAACAGCCAGGCGGCAAGGGCCGCCAGCCCGGCAGCGCCCGCGAGCATGGGCGGGTAGCCGTAGTGGGCCACGACGACGCCGGCGGCGGAGGCCGCGAGCGCCTGGCTGCCGAACACCACCAGGAAGTTCAGAGCGGAGGCGCCGCTATGCTGGCTGGGAGGGACGCGATTCATCAACGAGGAGTAGACGCCCGGCTCGGTCATGTATTGAAAGCTGGAGTAGGCGGCGTAAAGGGCGACGGCTACCAGCGCGGTGGGAGCCGGGGCGAGCAGCGCCAGGATTGCGGCAGTGGCGAATTGCGTGGCTGCGACTCCGCGAATCAATCCCAGCCGCCGCAGTACGAACGGCGCAGCCAGGATGGCGGCGGCTGATGCGGCCTGGGAGATGGAGAACGCCAAGCCGATGCGCTCCACAGGCAGATGGAACTGGCGGGCGAAGTAGGCATTGAACAGCGGATTGAAAGCGCCGGTTGCCAAACTCCATACGCCGATAGCCACAAGAAACTGCCGGATGAACGGGCCGCGAGGATAACTGCGCGTTTCGTGAGCAGGAGGTGACTGGAGGCGCAGCCGCGCCAGCGGCCATAGCGCGAGGCCCACACACAGGCTGGCCGCGAACAGAACAAGCTGTTTTGCCTGTGCGGGGGAAGAAGCCAGCCCGGCACGGGCGAACCAGCCGGGCAGACGGCCGCCGAGGATTCCAGCGGCGACGCCAAGCCCGATGCCTGAGCCGAAAACAAAGCTGAAGGCGGTGGGACGGGCGCTTTCGACGGTTACAGCCGCCACGGCCGGAGAAATGCAGACGGCCCAAGTCGAAAACAAGACTCCACCGGAGAAGGCCGCAGCCAATAGCGCCGGTTCGGTGGTCACGGCAGCGCGGAGCGCGCACACGACGGCGGTAGCCGCAATCGAGACCAGCAAGGTCCGTTTGAGCCCGAAACGGCGCGCCAAAGCCGCGGCGGGCAGAACGCCGGCCAGACTGCCGGCGGTGAATGCCCCCGCGACCACCCCAAGCACATTTTCGCGAAAGCCCTGGTCCAGCAGATACAGGTTGTAGAGCAGGAGAAAGTGGAAGACCCCCAGATTCAGGAGCGTGGAGCCGGCCAGGAAGCGCCAGAACGACGCGTCCAGCCGCCAGCCGCGCGACTTCCAGATCAGGCCATGGACGGTGACCGGCACCAGGGCGCGCGCGTGGTGGGCTGAACGGTTGACGACATGGGCGCCGTACTTGAGTTGCCTACGCAACCGCATGCGCCACGTCACTTGATCATCAGGCAGGTATACGGCGTCCACCGGGCCAGGCATGGCGAAGGGCAGGACTCTCCGCATGAAAACCCGACGGCGGTCCCGGGATGAAGCGAGCAGCGCGAAGTGCAGCCACAACTCGTGCTTGTTGGGGTGGAAACTGGCCTCGAGGGGAGCAGTCCGGTAGCGGGTGAACCACAGCTGGATGTCTTCCTCTTCACTCTCCATTTGCTCCTGTACGACGGGCGAAGTCCGGCAACCGAACCACTCGGCAGCCAGGCGGAACGAGAGAGCCTCCAGGCGGCGGAGCGGCGCGGGATGCAATTCACGCCATGCGTCCCAGAACGAATCGTCACCGGCTTGTGTTTCGAGGAAGTAAGCGATCTCGTATACGTGGGACAGGCGCACGCCGGCGCGCAGCAGATGACGCAAGAGATGGAGAGCCGCATAGCCCAGGCGGTCGGCCCGGTCCAGCACCGGAAGGCCATCCTGCTGGATGCGCCGCTGCCAAAAATCCTCCACGCCGGGTGCGTCGAAAAGCTCGGTTCCGGGGTCCCAGAAGCGATAGTGGAGGTCGATGGAGCCAGGAATCTCAGGATCGAAGAAATCGCCACGCCATTGCCAGCCCGTCTTGCGGATCATGGGCGGGAGGTGATCCGCAGGGGATTGCCCGGTTCCCTCGATGGTTTCGTAGGCCATGGAGCGGAGCACAGCGTGGGCGCGCGAAAGCGAGTCTTGCGGAGCGAACAGATCGAGATCGTAGGAAACACGGAGATAGGGGTCGGCGGCGTATTCGACCTCTTGCGAAAACCCTTTCAGCAACAGATATTCGATGCCGGCAGCTTCGAACTGCGCCGCGATCTCCACCAAAGAGGCGCGCAGGCGTCCGATGCGCTCGGTGTTGCCGGCGAGGTTGCGATCGATCCGCTCGCGGACCCAGGCGGGCAAATAGTCGCGGCACACGGCGCCGAGGAAGAGCGTCAGACTCCCGCGATCGATGAATTCCAGTGTCGCCTTCCACTCGGCGTCAGAGAGTTGCCGCAATGGTTCGGGAGCGGGCGCGGAAAAGCGAAGCGCTGCAAGAACGGCGGCAACGCCGCGAGGCAGGCGGGGATTGTTTTCCCAGGCCAGCGGCGCAGAGATCAAGCTACTGGCTCGGATACCGGCGACAGGCATGAACGCCTATTCCACTCTCTAGAAATCGTACCGCAGTGCGAACTGGATGCGGCGCGGATCGCCGGTGGCCAGGATGCGTCCGAAGAACGGGCCGAAATCGGCGGCGTCGCCGGGGATTCCGAAATTCGGATAGTTGAAGGCGTTGAAGAACTCGGCGCGAAACTCGATCGTGTGGGCTTCGCGCGGGCGGAAGCGGCGTGTGAGCGCCAGGTCGAACACGATGTTTCCCGGACCGGGAATGACGTCACGGCCGGCATTACCGAATGTGTAAGGCGCGGGCTGGCTGAAAGCCGCACTGTTGAACCATTGATCCGGCGTGCGCTTATCGCGCGGCAGCGAGATGCTCTGGCCGGGCACGATGTTGGGCCGGTTGAACGTGCCGGAGTTGGCGAAGTCCGTCGCGAAATAAAACGCGTTCTCGGGCGTGCCATCCTGCAGGGTGACTATGCCGCTGGTCTGCCAGTTGCGCACGAGGGGACGGAGAAGTCCGCCGGCGCCCGGCAGGTTGTAGACATATCCGCTGCTGAAACGGCGCCGTACGTCGAAGAAGGAGCGCCCGCGCTCCAGCCGCAGGTTGCGCTCGTCCTGAGCGCCCACGGCGTCGTACAAGCCGGCAATGGGCAGATCCGCATCGTCAATGGACTTGGCCCATACAAAGCTGGTCAGGAAAGAGAGGCTCTTGCCCATGCGCTTGGTGGCCTTGAGCTGCAGCGAATTGTACGAGGAGTTGGCGATGTGCTGAATCTGGATGATGGGACCCAGCTCGGGGAAGGTGCGCAGGGACTGCAAATCTCCAGGGCGCGGCGGCAGATTTTGCCCAACCTCGACGTGCGCGGGAGTGTTAAACCGGCGGTAGAGGCCGAGGTCAGTTCCCTTGGAGCCAATGTAGGCAGCCTCGAACAGAATGCTGGCGGGCAGCTCCTGCTGGATGCTGGCGTTCCATTGCTGTACGTAGGCCGTGGGCGCGTGTTCATCCAGCCCGTAGAGAGTGGGGAAGCCGGTGCTGGCGGTCTGCGGAAATCCATTCTCGATGGTCAGCAGCGGACTTACACCATTGGTCTGGTTCGTTTCGCTGCGGATATTATTCAGGGCCAGGTTATACGCCTCGGTTGAGATTTCCGGAGCAAAGTAAATGCCGTAGCCGGCACGGAACACCATTTTGCGGCCCGGCCAGAGGCTCACCCGCGGTGTCCATGCGAGGCCGGCGCGAGGCGCAAAGTTCTTGCCGTTGGGCTGACTGGCCGAGCCGACCGATATCATGCGCGGCGCATTGGGCAGAGTCGAATAGTCGAGATTCAGGAGCTGGTGGCGCGCGTCGGTGAACGGCGCGAAGTATTCATAACGAACGCCGAGGTTCAAGGTGAAGGTTCCGGTCAGCCGCCAGTCATCCTGCAAGTAGCCGGCCAACGTGTTCTGCCTGAGATAAGCCTGCGCAAAGCCCACGGTGCGGTTGGTGACCTGCGGCAGGCCGAGCAGGAAATCGGCGAGCCCGTCGCCGGATGCCGCGGTGTTATTGGGATTGGTGGCGGTGAACGCGCCGGTGAAAATGTATTGGCCGCGCGGGAGATTGCTCTGCACGTAATTCACCTGGTAATGCATCCACTGGAAGCCCGTCTTTAACGTATGGCGGCCGCGTGTGACCGAGAATCCGTCGGAAAACTGCCAGAGATTGTCGCGTTGCAGCTGCGGGAGATTGGGGGCATCGGTAACGGTGGAGAAATCTCCCACCAGAAAGTAGGGCAGTCCGAAGTTGGCGGGATTCCCGGACAGGCCCTGGAGGCCGAGTTGGCCCGCCAGGTCCTGGTGGAAGGCGGCCTGCGGCGTATCGAACACCTTCAGGCGCGTGAAATTCAGACGAGCTTCGTTGAGCCAGCTCGCGCCCGATTGAGTATGGCCGATGGCGGCCTGCTGGGCGCGCACGTTTTCATTGTCGGGCAACTCGGGAAACAGTCCCGCCAGAAGGCCGCGCTCGTCGTTGATGGTGTAGCGAGCGAACAGGCGGCTCTGATTGCGGAATTCGTGATCCACGCGTCCGGAGACCGTATCGTTGTGGTTCCGGCTGGGTGTGGAGTCGAGATAGTTGTCGCTCGGGTTGTTGCGATTGGGCAGCGGCTCGTAGGTGCTCAGAAACTTGCTGGCGATGGGATCGATGAGGCTGCGCGGGATGACATTGCCGGCGAAGGGCACCCTCTGGCCGGTGGCGGGATCGAGGCTGAAGGGATTGTAAATGGGATTGCGTCCGGTGAAGTCGCCGGTGCGAATTGTGGCATCAGGCATCAGAGCCAGCATGGGCTTGCCGGACTCGGAGCGCAACCCTTCATAGGTGGCGAAGAAAAACGTGTTCTTCAATTTGGGAACGCGGCCGCCGAGGGAGCCGCCGAACTGGTTCTGGCGGAAAACGGGCCGCGGCAGCGTGGGATCGTCGAAATAGTTGTGCGCGTCGAGCGCCTCGTTGCGGAAATATTCGAACGCGCTACCGTGCCAGGCGAGGGTGCCGGATTTCGTGACAACGTCCATGATGCCGCCGGCCGCCTGGGCAAACTCCGCCGAGGCCGCCGAGGTTTGCATGCGGAACTCCTGCACCGATTCCATGGGAGGCTCGACGGCGATGGCGAAGGTGTTGCGGTCGGTGTCGTTCGCGCCGTCCAGCAGAAAGGCGTTCATGTAGGAGCGCGCGCCGTTGATGGGCGGGTTGAGCGCGGTGGCGCCGCGGTTCGCCTGCACGCCGCTGACCGAGTCGGATACGAAACCGCCGAGCTGGCGAGGGATGGCGCCGGGGCCAAGCGTGACCAGGTTGACCACGTTGCGCTCGACCAACGGCAGCGAATCAATCGCGGAACTCTCCAGCCGGTAGCCGATGGAGGCATCCTCACTCTGCACGGGAGAGACTTGAGCCTGGACGGTGACGCTGTCGCGTTCCCCGCCAATCGTGAGAACGAGATCGAGCCGCGCCTTCTGGTTCACTTCAAGCGGTATGGCTTTGGCCTCGACGGTGCGGAAGCCGGATTTTTCAGCGGTGACGGTATACTCGCCGGGCAAAAGTTCGTCGATGCGGTATGCGCCTTGCGAATTGGTAACGGCGGAGCGCACGAAGCCGGTAGCGTTGTGGCGTGCCGTTACGGTGGCGGCGGGGGCGAGCGCCCCCGATTCGTCTCGCACGTCACCCAGCAGCGTCGCGGAAGCGACTTGAGCGTTGGCTGCGGGCCGCAGAGCCAGCAGAACGCAGGCAATGAAAAGCAGTTTTCTCATGAAACCAAAGACTCCAAAATATGAATTGCGCCGTCAAAATCGCTGTATCGCAGGTAGTGAACGCCGCGGGAGAGCAGGCCCTGGATGTTTTCGCGGTGCTCCTCGAAAACCGGCGGGTCCCAATAGGCCCGGTCGAACTCGATGCGAGCGAGCGCTTCCTGGGGATCCATGGGAATGAGTTCGGCATCGCCGGACTCGCGGCGATCCAGAAACAGAATCGTCTCAGCCTGGCAGCAGCGAGCGGTGCGCGCTTGAGGCAACGCACCGGTCTGGAAGTCGAACATCTGCTTTCCGTTCTCAAGAACCTTGTGGGGCAAGTCCGTAAGTTCTGGAAACAGGCGCATGGCCTCGGGCCGGAAGCGGACGTGCTCGGGCTTTCCAATAATCATACGATCGTGGCGTCCACGCACCAGGGCGCTGAAGTCGTCCGACAGCAGGCTCCAGCCGCGTTTCATGCAGGCGTAGGAGAGGCAGCTCTTGCCAGCGCCCGCGTCGCCACAGAGCAATACGCCATGCCCGTTGCGAGCTACACAGCCCGCGTGCAGGATGGTGATGTACAAGTGATCGATGGTCAAGTAGGCCATCGTCTCGAGCAAGTGATTCCGAAAGTAGCTGTCCTCCGCAACCGCCGGAGTTACGCAGGAGAAACAATAGCCGCTCTTCAAATCGCAGATACCAAAGTTGGCGTTGTCGGCAATGATGTTGAACAAATGCCGTTGCGCCCGGTAAACGGGTGCGGTGGCGGGTACGGGGCCATCCAAATGAACCAGCACGCGCATATCGAGCGGCGGCACATCGAACCCGCGCGTCCACTCGCCCCAACTCGCTTGAGCGGCGCGCAGGACGGCGGGAGAGTTTGTGGAGATCTGAACGGAGAAGCCCAGCGGATAGAATTCCGCGCGGTGCGGGAGCGGTGCGCGCAGCATGAGCTGATCGTCGGGGTGCATACTTCCTGAACCTCATGATCGCATCCATGGGGCACTTTGAATATGAGCTAAGTGCAAGATTAACAACTGTGTATATAGGATCGGTGAGGCCGAATCTGCAACTGTTTCCATCACATGGATGCTCGGGAAACACGCAGCGGAGGCGCGCGCGAAGGCGCATATTTTTACACTTCTGGGCCGCGAGAAGCAGCCTTTATCGGGTGAGTGGTTCCAACAAGCTGACGGCTTCGTCGAGATCGTGATAGCGAAGCTCGAACGCACCGCCGCCAACGAGAGCTCGAAGGGCGGCGCGATGCGCGTCGTGCAGCGGCTCCGGGAAAAGTGGGAGGTCGCTGTCCAGACCGTGGAAGGCATCCGCCGGGGAAACGGGCGTCAGCCGCGCGGGTCGGCCGTCCTGGCGATCGAGGAAAACCACCGCCGCCACCTGGCTCTGAAACGCAGTGTCAATCGTTCCCAGATCGGCGGGGCGGACGGCGAGGGACATTTTACCGACAGCGTTGCGCGCGGCCAGCCGGCCGTTCAATTCGGGGAGAATGGCCGCCGCAGTGTCGCGAAAATGCATGTAACGCGGATTGCCCAGGACCATGCGGTCCTTCGAGTTTCGCACGAGCGAGCTGACTTCGTCGGTGATAAACGTCCACCCGCGACGTGCGCAAGCGTAGGCCAGGCAACTCTTCCCGGCCCCCGAGGCGCCGCACAGCAGCAGGGCCCGGCCGTTTCGCGCCACACAGGCCGCGTGAATCCAGGTGAGGTGCGTTTGCCAGAGCGGAGCCTGCACAAGAATCCTCAGAAGGAAGGACTGGAGGAAATCGTGGTTGCGAGCGGTGGCGGGCACGATCCAGCAAAAGGAGAATCCCTTTTCGAGGTCGCAGACCGCGAAGTTATGACGATCGGACTCGAGCGCCAGCAAGTGGCGCTGGGCTCGCCAGATCAGACTGGTGGGGCAGGGGGCCTGGTGGTCATTCGAGACGGCGACTCTTATCTCGAGAGTCCGATCGTCGAACAGAGAAGGGAAGCCGGCCCAATCTTGTTCGGCGGATTGGATGACTTCCTGCGAGTTGGTGGCGAGGTCCATGCGAAAACCGAGCGGATAAAGGACGGTCTGGCAGGGCAAGTCGACGCCATAGCAAAGGGGGTCCAGGACGGGTGCGGATTTGCCGGTGCTCGAGTTCATGACGTTCGCCCTCTCATTATGCCTCGGCGGTGTGGAGTGATCGCGTGGTGGCGGCAAGACGGGGTGGATGGCTAGAATTGCGTTTGACCATGCGCGCGGCGATCGTACACTACTGGCTGCTCAACATGCGGGGTGGAGAGAAGGTGGTGGAGGCTCTGTGCCGCATGCTGCCGGATGCGGATGTTTTTACACTTTTCTACGACCCGGCGCGAGTGAGCGAGACGATTCGCGCGCGGCGGGTAACGGCGTCGTTCCTGAATCCGCTGCGGCGGCATTACCGGTCGCTATTGCCGCTGATGCCCATGGCGCTCGAGAGTTTCGATCTGCGCGGTTACGATTTGATCGTGTCGAGCGAGTCCGGGCCGGCGAAGGGCGTGCTAGCGCCTTCGAGTGCGCGCCATGTTTGCTATTGCCACACGCCCATGCGCTATTTGTGGGATCTGTATCCAGCGTATCGAAACGAATTCACGGCCAGCGCGTGGAAGCGCGCGCTGATGGCGCCGGCGGCGAATTATCTTCGCCTGTGGGATTTCAGCACGGCGGCGCGCGTGGATGAATTCGTCGCCAATAGCGCAAACGTGGCGCGGCGCATCTGGAAGACCTACCGTCGCGAGGCGCGCGTGATTTATCCGCCGGTCGCAGTGGAATCGTTCTACTGGAAAGAGCCGGAGGATTACTATCTCATCGTCTCGGAGCTGGTGGCTTACAAGCGTATCGATCGGGCGGTCGACGCGTTTGCAAAGAACGGCCGGCGCTTGCGGATTGTGGGGCAAGGACCGGAATACGGTTCGCTGCGACGCGCGGAGCGCGGCAATATCGAATTCTGCGGGCGCGTTACGGATGGAGAGTTGCGCGAGCTTTACGCCAGGTCGCGCGCTCTGCTGCTGCCCGGCGAAGAGGATTTTGGAATGACGCCGGTGGAGGCCCTGGCGAGCGGCAAGCCGGTGATCGCGCTGGGACGCGGGGGAGCGCTGGAGAGCGTGCCGGTGTCCGATCCGGTGGGCGGGGTGGTGTACGCGTCGCCCGAAGATTTGGCGGGGGCGATCGAAGCTTTCGAGCGCATTGAGCCGGACATTTCGCCCCAGCGGCTTCGCGAGTGGGCGGGCCGATTTAGTGAGAAGAACTTCGTTGAGCAGATGAAGGGCGTGCTGTTCCCGGCGAGCGACGGAAGCTGAGCCGGGCTATTGCGTCGCCACTGCGATGGGCCGGATGGGCGAACCGGTACCGCCGCGGATTTTGAGCGGCGCGGCCACGAAGACGAATTCGTAGACGCGGTCGCGGGCGAGCTGCTCCAGGTTCAAACATTCGATGATGTGGATGCCGTTTTCCACCAGCAGGTGCACGTGGACGGGCATGGTGGGGGCGGGGACAAATTCGAAGGCGACGGTGTCGGAGCCGGCGGCGAATGCGCCTCGGGAGCTGATCCAGCGGGCCGCGGGCTCGCCGGGCCCGGGACCCCGAACCTGTGCGATGAACCGGGCGGCGTCGTCCCAATATCGCGCCCAACCGGTGCGCAGCAAGACGACGTCGCCGGCGCGGACTTCGACTCGCTGGTCGCGCGAGGCTGCGTCCAGATGATCGGGCGTGATCGAGAAATCCACCGGTAAGACGTCAACGCCCTGATGGCCGGCGATATCCAGCAGCACGCCGCGGCGGAAGATGGGGGCCATGGTGTCGACCGAAAGGCGCTCGAGGCCGCCGGAGTAGGACTGGGCGACTTCGCCGCCATCGTGGAGCTTGCCGTGGCGCGAGAAATGGCAGAGCGCGTCGATGTGCGTGCCCACGTGGCCGCCGAACGCCAGAGCCTCGGAGGCCGAGCTGCCGCCGGCGGCGGTGACGTATTCACCGTGCTTCTTGACCAGACCGAACAGGTAAGGCGGATGCACCGGATGATGCGGCATGCCGATGAAATAGGGCTGCGCGAGATCGTAGAGTTTGGCGGAGTTCAGCAGATGCAGGAGATCGGACATAAGAAGTCAGGTTACCGCACGGTGAGCGGAGAAAAAGCCGGGTAAAATCTAGGTAGCTTGAAGATCACGATCTCAAAAGAAAATTACCTCAAGACCATCGCGGAGGCCGAATCAGAGGGGGAGACGGTTATCGCGGCGACGCTGTCGCGATGGCTGAAGGTGTCGGCGCCGGCAGTCACCATGGCAATCCGGCGGCTGAAACGCGACGATTTCATCCGCGTGGCTAGCGAGGGACAGATCACGCTGACGCGCTCCGGCCGCGCGATCGCCAACCGCCTTCTGAACCGCCATCATCTGATCGAGCGCATGTTGACGGAGATTTTTGGCATGGAGTGGTACAAGGTTCACGAAGAGGCTGAGCAACTGGAGCACGCGGTTTCCGCGGACTTTGAAAACAAACTGCGTGAAAGGCTGGGAGAGGGGGAAGCCTGCCCGCACGGCAACCGCGTGGGCGTGGATACTCCCAATGACCGGCGACGGCGCGGGCTGAAACCGCTCGACGAAGGCGAGCCCGACGAGCGCCTCGCGGTGGTGAGCGTATTCGAGCGCGACCGGCGGCTCCTGGAGCATCTGGAAAAGCTGAATGTCCGACCCGGCACGGCCATGAGCATCACCGCGGCGCATCGCGACAAGCTCACGCTCGATGTGGACGGACGATCGGTTCAGATCGAACGGCCGGTGGCGGGAAGGGTCTGGGTGAGGCCGATGACCGCCAACACGTCGCGCTGATAGCGGTCCAAAGTGAACTTCTCTTTCCAGGCTTCATAAGCGTGATCGGCGACCGCACGCAACTGGCCGGGCGCGCTCAGCAGTGCGTCGAGCCTCGCGGCTAGCGTTTCCGGCTCCGGTGGCTCAACCAGGAATCCGGTTCTGTTCTGAATGACAAGCTCCGGAATGCCGCCAGAGACGAATGCTACCACCGGCACGCGCGTGGCGAAGGCTTCGAGAATGACGCGGGGAGCGCCAGGTTCGCGGAGCGAGGGCACCACCAGCACGTCGAGGCGCGCTAGCACCGCGTTCACATCCTCCTGCCAGCCGCAAAACTCGACCGGCAGGCCGGCCGCGATTTCCTGTACCCGCTCGAAGTATCGTTCGGCTTCAATGTTTGAGAATAGTGGAGCCCCACAAATGACGAACCGGCACTGCGGATGCTTTGCAACGAGGCGCTGTGCAGCAAGAACAAATTCCACCTGACCTTTCTCCGGCGCAATGCGCCCAATTAGTCCGACGCGTGGCCCGCTGCCGTCAATGGGCCGGGTGGAAACCATTTCGGCGACACCGTTATAAATCACGTGCAGGCGGCCAGGGTCGATGAAGGGCCAGAGTGGCCGCGCGACGTGCCGGCAGCAGGCGATCACGCGCGCCGCGGCGAGCTGAAGGGAATAGCCGGCCAGCTTACGAACGGAAGTTTCGCTCAGATGGTTGTGGCAATGGAATACGAGCGGCCGTCCCGATTTGCGTGCCGCCCAGGCCGCAGCCGGCAGTATACGCGGGCCGTTCACGTAGAGGAGATCGGCGCGGATCTCAGCGGCCAGCCGGGAAATATCGTTTGCGAGCCGCGGCGCATCGAGGCCGAAGCGCAGAAAGTCGAGGGTTGTCTTGTGGCCGGATGCGAGGGGCGCGATGTGGAGCGAGTGCACGGGGACGCCGAGGCCGCGCAGTTTCTCGATCAGGGCGCCGTTGCCTGGAACCGCGCACGTCAGGCTCCATTCGGAGGCTTGCATCGAGGGCACCAGATCCAGCAGGCATTGTTGCGCCCCTCCTAAATCGCTGAACTGGTCGAGGAACAGAATGTTCACTGCACGGGCACTCGGCTGGATTCCCGTACGGCCCAGGCCAGCACCAGGAAATACACGGGAAGCACACGCCAGTAAGTGAGCAGGTCTGCCGCGAGCATTTGCACGCACTGGCCCAGCCAGAAGCAGAACATCCAGGTGCCGAAGAAGGAAGCCTCCGGATTGTTATGCCGGGCGGCGCGACGGGCCGCGCCGAGAATCGCGATGTTCAACCAGAGGAGCGCAGCCAGCCCGATCACGCCGGTTTCGACCAGCATGCTGAGATACATGTTGTCGCCGATCACGGTCTGGCCGATGTAGTCCGAATAGGGCAGCGTTTTGTACCCAATGCCGAAAACGGCGTGCCAGGGATGTTCGTTGAGAAATCGCAGCAGAACGCGCCAGCTCTCGAAGCGGCCGGAGAAGATGGCCTCGCCGTAATCGAACAGGTAGATGGCCGAGAGGTACAGCCGCTGCCAGGACGACTGCACAAGCTGAGGCAGGAAGTAGTAGCTCGCGGCCGCGCCCGCGGTGATGGAGATTCCTAGCAGCGAAAGTGTCCGGCGCCATTGAATGCGGCTGCGATCGAGCCAGCCGAGCGCGGCGAGAGCCACGACAAGGTTGACGACAGAGGCACGCGAGTAAGAGAAGATCAATGCGGCAGAGAAGAGCATGCCTCCCATCAAGAGAACGGGGCGCGAAACCGGCATGGGTCGGGGCCGCCGCGAGAACGCTACGGCAATCATCACGAGGAAGAAGACGCAGAGGTTGCCGAGCGTGCTGGCCTCATAGAATATGCCCTGCGCGCGGCGGTAAACGCCGGCTTCAGTCCAGATAAATTGGGGGCCGAAACCCGCGGGAGCCGGAAGCTGGTAATAGAAATCGACGCAGGCGATGGCGGCCGATGCCGTCGCGGCCCAGAACAGCGGGCGCAAACCTGACGAACGATCCCCGAGCCGCAGGTAGGCGGCGTAGAAGAACAAGTACACGCCGATGCCAAATAGCAGGACGCGGGCCAGCCCCTGAAGCGCGATTTCGGCTCCGGAATAGAAGGCTGCGAGCGCCACACTGCCCAATAGAATGCAAGACAGGCAGACGAGAGCCAGCGGCAACCGGCCGACTGCGATGTGCCAGGAGCGCACGTAGAGTGCGCCGGCTAGAATTCCGAACGCCGCAAACAGCAGGGATGGGTGCGGGCCGGAGTTTCCCAGGGCAATGGGCAACGGGGGAAGCAACAGCGCCGATGCCAGGAATCCGGCGATCCAGCGATGAGGCGACGCGAGCGTCCAGAAGGCTACGATCGCAAGCAGAGGCGTGCCCGCTAAGGCGGTCCGGGAAGTGAGAGACGGCGCCGACGCGACCAGCGCTGCATACGCGCCGATACCCAGGGAGATCAGAATCCAATGCGGGGGCAGTAAACGCCGCGCTTCAATCATTGCCGGTCTTGACGCGCGCAAGCGGGGCCAGCGAGCGCGGCGCCGTGGATCTCTCCAGGCCGAAACTCAATTCCAAGGTCAGGTAGAGGAGGGATGCCACCAGCGCCACAAGGAAAGCTGCCAGCAACATAAGGGGAGTGTTGGGCCACGAGGGGCGTTCGGGGACCACACCCGGGTCCATGACCTTCAACTGTTCACCGCGCTGGCCCGCCGTAGATCGCGTTTCCTCCAGGCGCCTCTCGGCGGCATCAAACGCCGCGCGTGCCGCATCGCGTTCCGCCTGGGCGGTACCCACCTGTACTGCCCGGTCCGTTACTCCACTCATGGGCTCCTCGGAGGCGTGCACCCAGGCGCGCTCCGCCTGCTCCACCCTGGCGCGGGCTTCTCCGATTTGCCTTTGCGTGTCGTCGATGAGTTCGCGCTCGGTGTCACGTGTGATGTCACGCGCCAGTCTGACCGTTTGGTCGGCGATATAGAGCGCCAGCGCCTGTGCCTGCACAGGATTGTGAAGAGTGGCAGAGATCTCGAGGACTTTGGTGTTTCGTGGAATTCTCACTTTCAAGACCGAGTCCTTCAAGGCATCCACAGACTGCGATCGCGGCAGTTTGAAATGCTCAACGGCATCAAGAAAGAGCCGATCGCCCGATGCCAGCAACTCGTAGCTCTTGAGCGATTCGAGATAGATGGGACTCACCGCCACAGCGACGCGGGAATCGCTTCCCGCCGGAGGCTCGATGATAATGAGGGCGGTTGCGGTATAGCGCGGGGTGGTGAGTAAGGCTACGAGCAGCGCGAGACCCACCGCGGCGCCGCACGCCACTGCGATAGCGCGCCAGCGGCGCCGCAGGTGCTCGATGTAGCGGAGCATTTCGAGGGTTTCCGGCATTCAATCCGCTGTGGGATAGTGTAGCGGAATGGCGATCCTTTTGTCCGCCATCCTGGCGTTACTTCCGTTAACTCTGGCGCCGGGTTTGCTTTTTCATTACGACATCACGCCGAAGATCGTCGTGCTGCTTGCGGGCACGGCGCTCGGGTTGATTCTGGCGTGGCGGGAACCGCATGCGGAGTCGCGCGGGCTGCGGTGGTTCGGATGGCTCCTCACGGCGCAAGCCGCATCCCTGGCGATCTCCACTGTGTTTTCAAGCGACCCGGCGCTCTCCCTCGGAGGCAGCACGTGGCGGCGGTTCGGCCTGGTCACGCAAGCCGCGATGTTGCTGTTTACATGGTTCGCGGCGCAGTACGCAGGCGGCGATCCGGGGCGTGTGCGTCTTCTGCTGCGTGTGATCGCGGGGGCGGGGATTCCGGCGGCGGCTTACGGCATTCTGCAATATTTCGGCTGGGATCCGTTCATTAATCGAACCTTGTACCACATCGGCGAGGCGCCGCTAACCATTGTGCGCCCGCCAGGAACGCTGGGGTACGTCAGCTATTTTGCGACGTACTTGCTGTCGGTGATCTTCGCCGGAGCCGGCCTGATCATGCTCGAAGAGTCTGGCTGGTGGAGGCTCGCTGGATGGGCGGCGGCGATCTTGGGGACGGTGGCGGTGATCCTCACCGGCACGCGCGCGGCGATGCTGGGGCTGGCGGCGGGAGTATTCTTCCTCATCATCCGGCTACGGCCGAGAATGCACAAGGGCGTGCTGATGGCCGGCGCGGTCGCGGTTCTGGGGCTGGCGAGTTTCTACTTTTCGCCCGCGGGAGAAATGCTGCGCAGCCGGACGCGCTGGTTCGTTGAGGATCCTATGGGCGGCGGCCGGCTGTTGTTGTGGCGCGATTCCCTGCGCATGTGCGCGGCCGGGTGGCCGGTGGGATTCGGCCCGGAAACCTACTCGATCCACTTTCCGCGGTACCAATCAGCCGATCTGGCGCGCGCGTATCCGGGCTTTTACCAGGAGTCGCCGCACAATATTTTCATCGACGCGTTGGTCGGCCAGGGTTTGCCAGGGCTCGCGATATTGATTGGGTTAACGGCGTTGGGGTTTTATTCGATCCGAAAGGTGCTGGATCGCACCATGGCCGCCGTGCTGGGCGCGGCGCTGGTGGCTCTGTTGATCAGCCAAGAATTTACAAGTCTTACGCTGCCGACGGGGCTGTTTCTCTATTTGACCATTGCTCTGCTTGTGGCACAGGGATTCCCGACGCGGCTCGTTCCACCGGCGAAAAATCGCTTGGGTGCGAAGGCGTGTGGCGTGTTGCTGTCGCTGGTGTTTATGGCCTTTGTTGTCGCGCTGTGCGTGGCTGATGCGGGACTCGCCCGGGTTGAACGCCTGATTCGCGCCGGCCAGTTGCGCGAAGCAGCGGCTGTCTACGCGCAGGTCCAGCGCTGGCAGCCTCCGGGCGTGCGCACGGACCTGTGGTATTCGCGAGCCATGGCGGGCGCGGCCGCGGGAGATCGGAACGCCGCCGAGTCCGTGGCCGCGTTACAGGAGGCTCTGGCGGCCGCGGTGCGAGCCTCGCGAAATTCGGAGGAGCCGGAGAACGCCTGGCTGAACCTGGCGGTGTTTTACGGCCGGCGGAATGATTTCTTACATACCGAGCAGAGCCTGCGCGCGGCCATTTCCAGCGCGCCAAACTGGTTCAAGCCGCACTGGCTGCTGGCGCAGGTGCTGCGCGCGGGTGGCCGTCTTCCGGAAGCTCGTGCGGAGGCCGTGCTGGCGGTGAAACTGGATGGCGGAAAAGATCCGCAGGTAGCGCGGACGGCAGAAGAAATTCGTGCTCAAACCCGCATTTCCGAGAAGTAAATTCTTTTGTAAAACCCTTGCCGGGTGGGGACAGTTGGCGAAGAATAGGGGTATGAAACCCGTTGGCTTGGTCGCTTTGTGGGCAGCTTTCGCCGCTGTTGCGGCAGCGCAGCAGCCGACAGTGAGCTCGGGCGGTGTCGTGAATTCGGCCAGCTTCACCAAATCGAATCCGCCGGGATCGCTGGTTACGATCTTCGGAACTAACATGGCGAAAGCTGGTGAGTTGTTGAAAGGCAGTTCCACTCCACTCACGATGCAACTCCAGAGTTCGGGCGAAGATGTATCGGTGACCGTCAATGGGCAACCAGCCCCAATGTTCTACGTGACTGCGACGCAAACGAGCGTGCAACTTCCCTGGGCGACGATTGCCGGAACGGGTTCGATCGTTGTAACGCGAAATGGGGTCAAGTCCTCGCCCCAGAGTCTCCAGGTGGCCACCTTCTCACCGGGCATTTTCACCGTGAATCAGCAAGGCACCAAAGGCGCTTGGGTGATCAATAACAACGACGGGTCCGTAGCTCAGCCGGCTGCCGGCTGGCCGTTCCCGAGCATCGCGACCCGGCCTGCAAAAGCGGGTGACAATCTGTACTTTTACATTACCGGGCTGGGTCCCGTGTCGCCATCGACGTCGATGAAGGACGGCCACGCACCGTGCCCGCTATCGGGCTGTCCCGCCAACGTTGTATTGCCGAAGACGACAACCACTCCGACGGTGTTGATCGGCAGCGTAGCGATACCGGCCGCTAATTTGCAGTTCTCCGGTCTTTCGCCGCAGTTCGTGGGTACGTATCAGGTAAATTTCCAGATGCCCTCAGGCGTTGCGGCGAGCGACACGACCACACTAGAGGTGGAGATCGGCGGCGTCACCTCCAACAAGGTGACCTTCGCGACGCAATAGAGGCGGTCCGGGACCGCGGGGCGTCCGCTTCCTTTGGTCGCGGCGCAGTCTTAGAATTCCAGGCGCGCGCCTAACTGGAAGGCACGCGGTCCGCCGGATCCGAACACTTGGCCAGCGCGGTTTGTGGGCTGCCCAAACGATGCCGGATTGGTCAGATCGAAGCTATAGCCTCCCAGGTTGGCGTAATTGAATGCGTTGAAGACCTCACCGAACGCTTTCAGAGTCCAGCGCTCGCTCCACAGCTTGAATTTCTTGGTAACGCGGAAGTCCTCCGAAGTGCCGTTGCGTCCCCAGCTAAAGTTCGAAGGCACCGAGAGCATGGGAATCGGCTGGCCGGTGGGCGTGGTCTTGCCGCCGTATTGCTGATTGAAGGCATTCACCGCTTTGGTCAGGTCACTCGCACCCTTGGTGATGTTGAATTCGTTGTAACCGACGCCCGGCAGTGGCACCCCTCCCTGGTCGTTGCCGCTGCCATCTCCGTAAAGATCAATGCCGCCGCCGATGAACGGCTGGACCGGTCCACGCGTTCCAAAAGTGGCTATGGTTGAGATCTCGAAGCCCCACGGAAGCTGATACGTGCCAGAGAACGTGAGGTTCTGGCGTCCCATCTGCGGGCCGTTGCTGGCGAACCAGTTGCTGTCCAAGGCGACGCCGTTGAACCCGCTCAGGTCCTGGAACGCATACGACCCCACAAAGGAAAAGTGGCGCGTGAGGCGCTTGTCCAGGCGAACCAGGAGGCCTTTGTAAGTGGAGCGGCCTCCGCTGATGTCGAAGGTCATTTCTCCGGTTGAGCACTCCGCCGCCGGATCATTTGCCTGCGCCGCGCTGGTACACGCGGGAATCACGGGTCCGCTGGCGGAGTAAAAGTGATTGAGGTCGGCGTTGCGGATGCGCGTGCGCAGAATGTGGCGGTAAACGAAGTCTGCGCTCACGGAAAGATCCGGCGTGATCTGTCGCTGGATGCCGATGGCGCCTTGCTGGGAATAAGGCGGGCGGAAGTCGGGAACGAACATGTCCAGGCCGGGTGCCTGCTTGAATATGTTGATGTTTCGGATGGTGAGGTCGGTGTTGGTCGGATTCTGATGCAAGTCCTGCGCGGCTCCGGCACGCAATGTGGGGAGGATGGCCACCAGGTCCGCTCCGGTGAACACGGTGGGGAATGTCGAAAAGTTGCTGACCTGCAAAGGACCGGGCAGATTGGCATTGATGCCGAAGGTCTGGTCGATGGTTGAGAAGAAGTTCGAATCGCCGAGCAACACGCGCCCGGTGCCGAGCGGCCCAATGGCGGCGCGCTCCAGAAGGCGGACCTCGATGTTCATGGTGTCGTAATAAATTCCCGCGCCGCCCCGGATTACGGTCTTGTTGTCATGGCCGACGTTCCAGGCAAAGCCGAGAACCGGGCTCCAGTTGTTATACGAATGCAGTTCCTTACCGAGGCCGTTCGCCCCCAGGATCGGTTCCAGATACTGCGGCTTGGTGAGGTCGTGATTCAGGAGATCGCTTTCAAACGACCAGCCCAGTCCATAGATCAGCGTGAAGTTCGGCCGCATCCGCCAGGTATCCTGCGCATAGAAATGAAAGCGATGATTGTGGTCGGCCTGGCCGCGGTTGTAAGAAGGCGGCTGGTTGATGTCGCCGACGCCGGTCGCGAAGCCGGCCACAGGCAACTGGAGCAGGTCCTGAAAGGTGGCAAACGAGGAAGGGATCTTGATGGCGAAGGCCCCAGCGCCTACCGAGGTGATGTAGGCGTTATAGCGCTCGACGTCTTCGGGTGCATAGAGCACGACGCCGCCCGGCTCGGCATAGGCGTACGTTCCGGTTCCCTGTTGATATTCCCATTCGCCGCCCATCTTGAGACTGTGCGTGTTCTTTTGCAGGGTGACGTTGTCGGCGAAAATATGGCGGCGCAGCAGGCGGCTCTGGGGCGTGTTGCTGGCGTTATTCCCGATCTGAAGTCCGTTCACGCTGTGAATGTTGAACTGGGGTCCTCCGAGGCCAAAGCACGGCGCCGGGCAGATGGATGCCGTGGGAGTGTTCTTTTTGTTGTCCCAAAAAGTCATCGAGTACCGAAACTCATTCACCACCGACGGCGTGAATGCGCTGATCAGGGAAAAAACGCCCGAATCGGCGTAGTTCGTGTTGGCGCCCCAGTTGGACGGCTGGCTGTAATCAGTCGGCGAGTATGTGTTGTTGCCATCATGGGAGTAACGGAGGAAGGCCGTGTGCTTGTCTTTGATGCGGTAATCGAAGCGCTGGGTGAACTGGTTACTGTTGTAAGGAACGGTTGCGTTGCTCAGGAAGGCCGAGAACAGAGGATCGGACGGTTCGGTGCTGAAAACGCCGCGCTGGTTGGTGTGCTCGTAGCTCGTAAAGAAGAAGATCGTGTCTTTTTTGATGGGCCCGCCGAGGTAGAAGCCGGGCTGGCGGCGCGCGAAGAACGGGTCGGGCTGGAGCGGATCGCGCGCCAGATAAGGATACGCGGACATGTTGTGGTCGCGGAAGTAGAAATATCCGGAACCGTGAAAGTCATTGGTGCCGGTCCGTGTGACCACGTTCACCGCGCCGCCGGCGGTGATGCCGGTCGACAGATCAAAGTTATTTGAAGAGACCTGGAATTCCTGCACCACTTCCTGCGAGAAGTTTTGCTGCGTTCCTCCCGTGACCGAATCATTCACAGTCGCTCCATCCACCGTGATGCGAACCGATTCCGAGCCTGCGCCCAGAATGTTCACGTCGAACTGGCGGTTGTATTCGCCAATACTCGCCGGCGAAACGGAAACGCCTGGCTGCAACTGCGCCAGTTGCAGGAAGCTCCTGCCGTTCAAGGGCAGGCTGTCGATCTGCTGCTTGGTGACCACACCGTCGATGGTGTGCCGGTCGTAGGAGATTTGTGCGGCGAGAGCCTCCACGGTGACCACCTCCTGGGCGGTCCCAACCTGTAGGTGCAGATCCACCGTGGCTACCGCACCCGTCTGCACGGTGACCACTTGGATCTGGGTCCGGAAGCCTTTGGCCTCGCACCGGATCTCATACTTGCCGGCCTGCAAGGAAGGAAAACTGAACAGGCCGTCGCCGGCCGAGGTAACACTCCGGTTGGCTCCCGTATCCGCGCTGGCGATGGTGACGACCGCGCCCGGGACGAGGGCTCCGGTCTCATCAAAGACCCGTCCGTCTACCTGGCCCGTTGGCGCTTGAGCGACAACGCACACAGAAATGCTGATCAGGGAAAACAAAACCGCGTAAAAACGCGTGTTAGTCAACATAGACCCACCCCCCTACTGAACGGTTTCACCCCGTATAGCTCAACCGCTCTGTGAAATTATGCACTGCGGCGGACAGTTGTCAAGCGCCTATTGCTCCGAAGGCCGCTAATTTTTGTGGTGGCGGGTACTACTCGGCCGCGATGAGGCGCTTCGGCATCTTGCCCACGGGAATCCGAGTTAATTCGTGAAGTGAGGTCATATCGATCGCCGAGACCGAATCGGAACCGGCGTTGGAGACGTAGCAGCGGCGGCTGTCCGGCAGGAAAGTGAGCCAGTCGGGTGCGTTCCCCACCGGGAGGGTGGCCAGCCGCTTGAGGTCGGGCAGTGAAAATACGGAAACGGAGTTGTCCAGCAAGCTGGTGACCCAGAGGGTCCTGCCGTCCGGCGAGCGGCCGATTCCGTGAGCGAGAGTATGCGCGATCAGCGGCTGCGCACCCGCCCGCGCATCCGGCAGCAGCACACGATTCACGACGCGGCGCGCCGCGAAATCCACCACCACAAAGCCGTGCAGATCCGAAAGGGGCACGAAGAGGCGTGCGGGAGCGCCTCCGGGGCCGGGATCGATGGCAATGGGGCGGGGAATGCCGCCCAAGGGAATCTCGAATTCCGGCGATTCTGTTGCAACGTCAATGGCCGTGATTTTCTTGCCGCCCATTGAGGTGGCCAGCATCCACTTGCCGTCCGCGGTGCAATAGACGTTGTGCGGGGCGTCACCCACAGGCACGCTTTTCACCTTTTCGAGCGAGGCCGTGTCGACGACGTCCACTGTGGAGCCGCTCCGAATGCAGACGTAAACGCGCCGCCCGTCCGGGGTGATGGCGATGTTGTTCGGGCGCTGGCCGATGGGCACACGGCGAATGATTCGCAACGAGCTGCGATCCACGACATCCAGCACATTTTCGGCTTCGCTGCTAATGTAGAAGCGCTTACCGTCGGGTGACGGCACAATGCCGTGCGGGTTGCGCGATACCCGGAACTCGCCCATCACGCGGTTGGATGCGGGGTCGATGATGGTTACGCTGTCGCCCGCGCTATTGGTGACGTAGATACGAATCGGGGCCGCGGCCAAGGGCAGCACGGCGATGAGGGCCAGCCATTTCATCCCGGTTCAAGATACATCACGCGGGCGAGAACCTCAACACATGCGAGGAATTTGACTCCGAGAGTCAAGCAAATGGCCGGCAGTAATGATAAAAACGATGTAGCACGATACGGGCCACTTAACTTATGCGAATCGCATTAGCCCTCTGGGTGATGGGCTGGGGATTGACGGCAGCCGAAACGATCCGGTTCGATTCGGCGCCACCGGGTTCCTTGCCGGCGGATTGGACGGTGGCCATGACCCATGCCGGCGCCGCGCCCAAATGGGAGGTCCGGAAGGATGCAACCGCCCCCAGTAAACCGAACGTGCTCGCGCAAGTGTCCTCGGATCCGAATGATGGCCGGTTCCCGCTGGCGATTCTCAACCGCGTTCGCTATCAGGATGGCGAGGTCAGTGTGAAATTCAAGGCCGTGGCCGGGAAGACGGACCAGGCTGCGGGGGTCGTGTGGCGCTACCGCGATGCCAACAACTACTACCTGGTGCGGGCCAATGCGCTCGAGAACAACATCGTGCTGTACAAGGTGGAGAACGGAAACCGAATTTCGCTGGCGCCAAAAGGCAGGCCCCCTAAGACCTACGGCGTGCGGCATCGGATTCCGTCGCGCACGTGGAATATTCTCAAAGTCAGCTTCAAGAAGTCCCGCTTTGAAATTTACTTCGATCACCGCAAAGTGTTCGAGGTGGAGGATTCTACCTTTACGGGGGAAGGGAAAGTCGGGCTTTGGACTAAGTCCGACAGCGTCACCTACTTCGACGATTTCCAGTTTTCCAGCAAATAGCTTCAGCGGTTTGTGAACAGGAATTTCCCGCCGCTTTCCTTCACGAGGTGCAGCGTCGCCTTCCCAACCAGCTTTTGGAAACGGGGAACGGCCGGCCCATTGGCGACCAAACAAAAGCGGTTCGGCTGCATCCACAATCGCGCAAACTGCTCATCGTTCAGAAAAACGTCCGGCGCGCCGGGGGCAAAGGAACCGTATTCGATGTTAGTCACCCGGCCGTTCAACAGCAAGGCGCTGCGATTGGCATAGAACATCACCGAGGAGAATGCATAGTACTGATCGTCGACAATGAGCTGAGCTTGCGGTGAGTGGTTAAGCGCTTCGGCCAGAGGCCGCGACCCCATATAGGGATCGAAGGTTACCAGCGACAGGCGGGCCGCATGGAAGAAGACAAGCATCATGACCACGAGAGCGGGAACGGCTTTGCGTCCTGTGAGCTTCCAACAGCCTGCGGCGCCGATCAGAAACGCGACACCGGCGAGAGCCAACGGCCCGCGCAGGTAAGCGAAGGCAGCGAGCGTAAGATCGCCCATATGGCCGAGCGACAGCGTGTAGTCTTTGTAGATATCCACGCTCTCATTCAGCGCTGCTGAAATATCACCCGGGGTGGGGCGGGCGCGCACCAGCCACAGAATTGCCGCCACAGCGGCGCATGCAATGGTCGCGATGACGGCCGCGGCCCGGGTCCCGTAGCGGAGCAGCGGACCATCTGAATCCAGAGCACAGCCGATCAAGAGCGCCAGCGCGGGATAGCACGGCATCGAATAGTATTCCTGGGTCGTGGAAAAAGAAAAGAACAGCAGGATAAATCCAATCCAGATGAGCGCCAGCAGGCGGGTGCGGCCACCACGATCGCGCCGTCGAAAATCCAACTTCCAGACGGCCGGCAGGTATACGCTCCACGGGAAAAGCCACACCAGGTGCAGGAGCCAGAAATAGAGCCGGGGCACGGTATTGTAATCGCGCGGATAGCGCAACCCCAGATACCGCAGCAAGTGCTCATTGATGAAGTAAAACCAAAAGAAGCCATGATAGGAGCCGCGCTCGCTGTGCATCGTAAAGTCGAAATACGGGGGATTGCGCAAGGTGGCCAGCACGTGCCACGGCGCGGCGAGTGCGACGAGCAGCGCCATGCCCCCAAAAGGCTGCAAACGGCGCCAAACCTCGCGATCAAGAATCCGGCGGCCGATGAGGAGAAACAGAAAGCCAACCGCCACCGGAAACACGATGGCGATCAGCCCCTTGATCAGCAGTCCGGTTCCGAGAGAAGCCCACATCAGCATGGCCCAGCGGCGCGGGTGTGGCTCGTCTTCTTCCAACGCGCGCAGGAGTGACCAGATAGCCAGCGTGATGGTCAGCGTCAGCATCACGTCCGAAATCAGAACGCGCGTGAACAGAAACAGGCCCACGCACGTCGCCAGGCATAGCCCGGCGTATCTTCCAGCCCGGGCGCCGAAGGCCCAAACACCAAATTGAGCCGTCACCCAGCAGAGCAACACGGCGGCGAGCGCGATGGGGATCCGCGCGGCCCAGTCATGTACGCCGAAGATGATGTAGGAGATGGCGATGAGCCAGTACTTGAGCGGTGGTTTCTCAAGATAGGCAATGCCATCGAGCTTGGGTGTTACCCAGTCACCCGAATCCAGCATGGTGCGGGCAATCTGCGCCTGCGTGGAGTCGACATCATCCATTAAGGCTGGCGGACTGATGACACAGCCCAGAAAAATGAGTGCGGCGACCAGCAGGACGATCCGTTGATATTGAAAGGGAACGCGACCGCCGCGGTGCGGGTCTGCCCTGTCCGGTTCAACCGCGTGCGGTAACCCCATCCTCGATAATCCGACCTTAGCACGTCTGCTGATATCATTGCGGAGATCGATGTAACCCTTGGGACGATCTCAAATCACTGGGATCCGCCGGCCACTTCGCGGCATCTAGCAAAGATCGGCGCTTCAAGGCAAGGAGCGGGAATGAACGGCACAACGAAGCATTGGGGTATCGCCATCTTGCGGGTCATGTTGGCGATCGTTTTTCTGTCTCACGGCGGCCAGAAGTTGTTCTCTTTCGGATTCAGCGGAGTCCAGGGAGCGTTCGAGCACATGGGGATTCCGTTGCCGGCGGTGATGGGGCCATTCGTGGCGCTATTGGAATTTGTGGGGGGCGCGCTATTGGCGCTCGGGGTCGGAGTTCGTTGGGTGGCGATACTGCTGGCCATTGAGATGGCGGTGGCGGTCTTCAAAGTGCATCTGCCCCATGGATTCTTCATGTCGAGCAACGGATACGAATACGCACTTACCCTCTTTGCCGCCAATTGCTGCATCGCGCTGGAGGGCGCGGGGGCGGCGTCGGTTCGCATCATGGGCAAGAAAGGTTAGGCCGCGGGATGCGCGCCGGCCAATTCCCAGCTGAATGAATCAGGTTGTCTCATTTCTGTTGCGGCACGGCTATTCGGTGGTGTTCGCGTTCGTGCTCGCCGAGCAGATCGGTCTGCCGTTGCCGGCCACTCCAATTCTGCTCGCCATGGGGGCGCTGGCCGGACTGGGGCGGCTCTCGTTTGCCGCCGCGCTGGGGCTGGGTGTGGCGGCTTCGCTGGCGGCTGACACTCTCTGGTATTGGCTGGGAAGGAAGCGTGGCTATTCGGTGCTTAATTTGTTGTGCCGGATTGCGCTCGAGCCGGATTCCTGCGTCCGGAAAACCGAAAACGTGTTCGCGCGTTACGGCGCCGGTTCGCTCCTTTTCGCGAAGTTCGTTCCCGGATTGAGTACGGCGGCGCCGCCGCTGGCCGGCCTGTTCCGCATGCCGCTGGTGCGCTTTTGGCTGGCGGACGCTGCCGGGGCGGCGCTTTGGGTTGGCGCGTTCAGCGGCCTCGGATATGTTTGCCGCGAGCAACTGGAATATGCCGCCGAGTGGGGCATGAGCCTGGGGCGGTGGCTGGGGTTCATCCTGGCGGCCCTGCTGGCGGCTTACATCCTGTGGCATGTCTGGCAGCGCCAGCGGTTTCTGCGCAAGCTGCGCGTGGCCCGCATCACGCCGGAGGAACTGCTGCGAAAGATGGAGGCGGGTGAAGAGGTGATGATCGTCGATCTCCGCAGCGCACTGGATGTCGAAACCGAAGGTCACAAGTTGCCGGGTGCCCTTCGCATGGCGCCCGAAGAGCTGGAGGCGCGGCACCAGGAGATTCCACGCGACCGGGACATCATTCTCTACTGCACTTGACCCAACGAGGCCTCGAGCGCCCGTGCGGCGCTCCGTTTGAATCGTCGCGGAATTAAGCGCGTGCGCCCGCTGGCCGGAGGGTACAGCGGCTGGCGCAAGCGCGGGTTGCCGATCGAGAGTATTGCGGAAGCGGCGCCGACCGCCGGTGGTAGAGTGTAGCGATGATGAACCGACGCCAGGCCATTCAGGCCGCCAGCGCCATCTTTCCACTTGGCGCTCCACTGCAGGCGCAAACGGCCGCACAAGAACAATTGAAGCGCAAAAGTGTCATGGCGCAGGATCTGCCGCGGATGGACGGACAGAACCTGGTGGTAACGGTGGACCAGTTGGAATACGCACCGGGGGGATCGAGCGAGGCGCACCGGCATAACGGCTGCACGTTCGTTTATGTGCTCGAAGGCGAACTGGTGGCCAAGCTGGATGACGGCGAGGAGAAGACCTACACTGCCGGCCAGATGTTCTACGAACAGCCCCTGCATCTGCACGCCGTGTCGCGTAACGCCAGCCACAGCGAACCGGCGAAGTTCCTGGTTTTTCGCGTCATCGAGAAGGGCAAGCCGGCGACGGTTCCGGCAAAGTGATCGAGCCAGCGCCCGCCGTCCGGCCGACGCGCGTTCGGCACATCGTGCTTGGCCTCACGGTCGCCGCTTATCTCATCACTTACATGGACCGGGTCAACATCGCCTCGGCCGTTCCCGTTATCCAAAAAGAACTCGGATTTTCGATGATTACGGTGGGCTGGATTCTCAGCTCGTTCCGCTGGGGCTACGCTCTGTTTCAGATTCCCGGCGGATGGCTGGGCGACCGGATCGGCCCCCGGCGCGCGCTGGCGCTGATCGTGACCTGGTGGTCGATCTTCACCTCCGCCACTGCCCTTGCCTGGAGCGCCGGGTCCATGGCAACGTTCCGGTTTCTCTTCGGCGTGGGCGAAGCCGGGGCATTTCCGATCGCCACGCGCTCGCTGTCGCGCTGGATTTTGCCCGGCGAGCGCGGGTTTGCGCAGGGCATCACCCACGCGGGATCCCGCCTAGGCGCGGCGCTCACTCCGGCCATCGTGGTCCTGTTGATGGCTGCCTATGGATGGCGCATGCCTTTCTTTGTTTTTGGCGCGGTGGGCTTGCTTTGGGCGGCGGCCTGGTACTGGTTCTATCGCGACACACCGGCGGAGCACGCTGCCGTCAACACGGCTGAGCGCGATCTGATTCTTTCGGCCATCGGCAGTGCGCGGCCGTCGCGCACGCAGTCGGTGCCGTGGAGGCGGATTCTCGGAAGTTCCACGCTGTGGATGCTCTCGCTGATGTACTTCTGCTACGCGTACTGCATTTCGGTTTACCTCGACTGGTTCCCGAAGTACCTTCACGACTATCGCGGCTTCGATCTCAAGCACATGGGGCTGTATGCCAGCCTGCCGCTGCTTGCGGGGACCGCGGGCGACCTGATGGGCGGCTGGCTTTCGGACCGGTGGGCCATGCGCTCCGGGGATTTGAAAACCGCGCGGCGCAGCGTAGCGGTCGCGGGGTTTCTGCTGGCGGCGGGCGCCATTTTGCCTGCGACCTTTACCACCCGAGCCACGGTTTCGGTCTGGTATACGTGCCTGGCCGTTTTCGGGCTCGAAACCACGGTCGGGGTGTCTTGGGCGATCCCGCTCGACATTGGCGGCGACTATGCGGGCTCGGTTTCGTCGGTTATGAACACCTGCGGTAACATAGGAGGCGCGATTTCTCCGGCGCTGCTGGCGTATCTGGTGCGGTGGTGCGGCTGGAACGTGCCGTTCGCAGTCGCGTCTGCGATGTGCGTCGCGGCGGCCGCACTGTTCGGGGGAATCGATGCCACGCGCAAGATCTTTCCAGACCCTGCGAGGTGAGTGGACGGATGAGAATCAACCCGGATAAATGCGTTGCCTGCGGAAACTGCACCTACGTCTGCCCCATGGGGGCCATCTACATCGACCCTGCGATCAAGCGCGCCACGGTTGACCGCAACGAGTGCGTGGAGTGCTACGCCTGCTTCAACGGGCTGAGCCAGGAGCATCTGAATCCTACGCTGGTGCGCACGCTGCGAAAGATGTTTCAGTTGGTCCGCCTGCGCTTCGATCCCGAGCCGGATGTCTGCCCGACGGCGGCGTTCGATCCCGAAGATCTGCAATGGCCGCGCGTGGTTCGGCGCGCTTTCTCCGATCCGCGTGTGCCACACGAATCCACAGGTGTGCAAGGGCGGGGCACCGAGGAAGTCAAGACCAACGACGTCACCGGGCGCGTGCGAAAGGGTGAGGTGGGTTTCACCATCGAGTTCGGTCGTCCCGGCGTGGGCGTATGGTTTCACGAGATTCAGAAGATGACTTGGGCCCTGGCGAAGACGGGCGTGGCGTTCGAGAAAAAGAACCCCATTACGTCCCTGATGACCGACGTCGCCACCGGCACGCTGCGCGAGGATATTCTGGGCGAGAAGATCCTTTCGGCGATTGTCGAGATCAAAGTCCCGGCGGAGCGCACCGAGGAGATCATTCGTCTGGTGCGCGACGTGGAGCGACAGGTCGATACGGTGATCGCGCTGGGCGTGGGCGCCCGCTGCGACGAGAACGGTGACGAGAATGTTGTGGCGCCGATTCTGGAGCGCTTGGGATACAGACTGGAACGAGCCAAGACCAACGCCGGACTCGGCCGGATTACGAACCCAGAAGAGGAGAAACGGGATCCGGTGGGAATGAGCCGATGACGAACACCCTACACCGCTACGGCGATGCCGCCAGCTTTTACGACGATTACGTGGTCTTTGCGATCCCGAGCCGCGGCAAGAACGACAAGGGCAGCGTTCCCAAACTGAAGAAATTTTTGGAAATGGCCGTGCCGTTCAAGCCGGTAAACCTGGGCGACGCCATCCATGGCGGGGCCTTGCGGCCGTCGCGCCACATGAATCCCACGGCGCACTGGAAGCGTGACATGACACCCGATTTCCGCGCGGTGATCGACGGCGTGGACACGCCCACGACGGTAGCGGCCGTTTTCGACAATCGCGTGGCCGCGGAAGACTTCCTCAAGACCGTGAAGCAGGCTGACCTCGGCCTGTGCATCAACGTTTCCACTTCGATCGACGGCGCCGAGCAGTGCTGCCACGCCGCCGGTATTCCCCGCCACAGCGTGGGTTATTCGCTGGGCTTCGAAGGCAAGACCGAGAAGCTTCCTAACAGCCAGATTCTGATGCTGACCACCATGTGCGGCCACGGCATGATCTCGACCAGCCTCGCCAAGAAGATGGTCGACTGGGTGAAAGAGGGCCGCCGTACGCCCGACCAGGCCGTCACCTACATGGCCCGCTTCTGCTCCTGCGGCGTATACAATCCCTCCAGGGCCAAGCGAATTCTTGAAGACGCCAGAACGAAGATCAAGTAGGTTTTAGGTGTTAGGTTTTAGCTTGCTAATACCTGGAACCTGGCACCTGGTACCTGCCTTTACGCCTCCGCGCTTCTCGTCGCCGGGGTGTCCAGCACCTCGCGTAGCTTTTTTGCGAGTTCATCCGGCGCAAATGGTTTCTGCAAAAGAAACACATTGGATTCGAGCACGCCGTGGTGGGCGAGCATATCGTCGGTGTAACCGGAGATGTAGAGCACCTTCAATGAAGGTTGCAGCAGCTTGAGGCGTTGCGCCAACTCGCGGCCGCTCATCTGGGGCATGATGACGTCCGTCACCAGCAAATCGATGGAGCCCCGGTGCTGCTCGATCAAACGAATGGCTTCCGCACCGCCGCTGGCCGGCAGAATTTGGTAACCCAGCCGTCGCATCATCTCGCACACGAGCTGGCGCACGCCGAGCTCGTCTTCCACCAGCAGGATCGTTTCGGTTCCCGCGCGCACCGCGGGCTGGGCGTCGAGCGGCGGTGCGATTTGAGCGGGGTCGCCAATTCTGGGGAAGTAGATGGTGAAGGTTGCGCCGCTGCCCGGTTTGCTCTCGACGACGATGTCTCCGCCGCTCTGCTTCACGATCCCGTAGACCGTAGAAAGTCCCAGTCCGGTTCCTTTTCCGGTCTCTTTCGAGGTGTAGAACGGCTCGAAAAGATGGACCATGATCTCGGCGTCCATCCCTTTTCCGGTGTCGGAGACGGTGAGGTTAACATAAGAACCGGGTCGCACATCGGCATGCGGCCTGGAAGAGCGCGCGACTTCCACGTTGCTGGTCCGGATCGAAAGCCTGCCCCCCTCGGCCATGGCATCGCGGGCATTGACTGCCAGGTTGATGATCACCTGCTCCAGTTGGCCGGCATCGGCCCGCACACTACCGAGGCCGGGGCTGAGTACGGTTTCGAGCTCGATGTGCTCGCCGATAACACGGCGCAGCATGCGATCCATATTCGCCACCAGAACATTCAGGTCGAGCACTTTCGGCTGGATCACCTGGCGGCGGCTGAACGCCAGGAGTTGGTTGGTGAGGCTGGTGGCGCGGCTGGCCGCCTTCAATACCTCTTCCACGCAACTGTGCAGGGGATCTTCGCCGGGCAGGTCGCGGAGGATCATGTGGCCATATCCGGATATGACGGTGAGCAGATTGTTGAAATCGTGCGCGACGCCGCCGGCCAGCCGTCCGACCGCTTCCATCTTTTGCGACTGGCGAAGCTGGTCCTCGAGCTGGCGGCGCTCCGTGATGTCGATGCCGACGCCGCCAATGAACTGCACCTCCTCACTCTCATCCAGAATGGGAAATCGATAGATCAGCCACTGATGCACACCGTGTTTGTGCGGGATGGGCTCCACGTTCTCCGCCAGCGTCTTCGTGCGGACAACCTCGAGGTCATTGGCCACAAATCGATTCGCATACTCCTCCGGCCACGCGTCGTGGTCGGTTTTCCCTAAGAAGTCGTCCGGATCCAGGTGGAATAAGCCTTGGGCCGCCTCGTTGTAAAAGACGTACTGGCCCTGGCGATTTTTCATGAAGGCCACGCCGGGCAGGTGCCGCATAAACGCTGCGAACCGCTGCTGGCTCTCACGCAACTCTTCTTTGGACCGTTTTCGCTCGCTAATGTCGACCGTGGTCCCGACGATGGTGGGACCGCCCCCTTCCTCCGTTGATTCCACCAGACTCAGGTTGGCCAGGGTCCAGACCGGGCCGCCATCTCTTCGCCGGTAACAGATCTCCTGCTGGGTGAGAGCCCTCAGTTCCTGCAGACGCGCCAGAATCTCATCGCGATCCGTCGGACGGTAGTAGAACTGGTGCGCTTGGAGCGCGGCTACTTCCGCGCGGGAGTTGTAGCCGAGCATCCGGGCAAAGGCCTCGTTGCATTCCAGGACGCGGCCCTCGATGGTGGTGCGCAGAATGCCTGCGAGATTCGCTTCGAACAACAGCCGGTAACGGGCTTCGGAAGCGCGCAACGCCTGCTCGGAGTGCTTACGCTCGGTGATGTCGCGATAAATGCAGATGGCGCCCTGGGGCGCGCCTTTCTCATCCGGAACCGGCCGCGCCGTGACACTCATCCATTTCCCGTCAGGCGCTTGAGGATGCTTCACGAATAGCTCTATGGGATCGACCGTTTCCCCATGGCATGCCCGCAACACCGGCGACTGGTCTTCCGCCAGCAGAGTGACGCCATCCGCAAGGCACACGCCAAGGGCGCGCGACCATTCGACGGCTGAGGTATGCTGCGGCAGGATGCCCGCGATACGCTCGGCCGCCGCATTCCGCAGCACGAATGTGCCATTCTGATCCGCAACGGTGACGCCGTCGCGCATGCTGTCCAGGATGGCTTGCGTCAGCGACGCCTGAACCGCCGGCGCTACGTCAGTTTGGTTTTCGCTGGGGGCGCTGGGTGCGTCCGGTTGATTCATCTTCCGCCCATTGCCGATAAGCAAGTTCGTCTCATAGACTTCTAGTGGCCGAACCCGGCATTGCGGGGTCTCTGGGGAATTTGATCGTAGCAGTGCCGGGCGCAATTGACAAGGCCGTTCCTGAAGTCCGCGTGCTGGAGCGCTTGGTTCAGGGCTGACCGCACCGTTGACCTGTGATATCTTTCAAGTCGGGATGCCGCACTTTCAAAGCCTTTCGAAGCCAGGAGCGTTGTTTCCGCTTGCGGCGCTTTGCCTGTGGGCGCAGTCGGAAACGGTCGTCGTGCGGCCGCGCGAGATTCACGACCTGCTCGTGAATCCGGGTATGGGCATCACGACCTTCCAGCGTTTTAATGGCGACGCGATTAACCCCGGCCGGAAATGGTCGGAGCAAGGGCCAACGTCGAAACTGCCCGCCGCCGACGTCAAACCGGACTTTCCAGACACCTCGATCGCGTACCTTCGCTGGTTCTGGTCGCAGATCGAGCCGGAACGCGGTAAATATCACTGGGAAGCGATTGATCTGGCGCTGGACGAAGCGCGCGAGCACCACCAGACCGTTACATTCCGCCTGATGCCGTACGATCAGCAGCACCCGCTGCCGGAGTGGTATCACCGTTCCGGAGCGCGCCGCGCCAATAAGCCCGAAGACAAAGACGGCGCTATCTGGTCGCCCGACTCGAGTGATCCACTCTTTGTGAAGGCTTGGGGGGAAGTGGTGGCGGGCGCAGGCCAGCGTTACGATGGCCACCCCTACCTGGATACAGTGGACATCTCAACGTTCGGCTACTGGGGCGAGGGCTGGGGGCCGTATCCGCCCGAGTGGCCAATCCAGAAGGAACTCATCGATCAATATTTCGCCGCATTCCGCCGCACGCCTCTGCTGATGAACTTCGACGAACTGCGGGCGCTCGATTACGGCGTGCATCACGGCGCGGGTTGGCGGCTGGACTGTTGGGGCGACATGGGCCGCCCGGGCCGAAACTTCGCCCACATGGTCGATCTGTACCCCCAGCAGGTGGTGAAGGCGCACGCCGAAGATGTTTGGCGGCAGAGTCCGGTTTCGCTCGAAACCTGCGGAGTCCCGGCTGACTGGAAACAGAATGGGTTTGATCTGAACTATATCTTCGACCAGGCGCTGCGCTGGCACGCGACCTCGATCAATATCAAATCATCCGCGATCCCCGTCGAGTGGAAAGCCCAATTCGAAGAGTTTCAAAAAAAGATCGGCTACCGTTTCGTCCTGCGGAAGCTCGAATATCCGCGGAGCGTGCATGCGGGCCGGATGGCGTTGTTCCGTATGTGGTGGTTCAATGCCGGCGTGGCGCCCGTGTATCGCGATACGGTCATGGCCTTCGAATTACGCTCGCCCGCCGGGGGCGGCGCCATTCGGACTAGCGCCGACGTGCGCAAGTGGCTGCCCGGAGATGCGGTCTTCGAGGACACGCTCTACATACCCGATGATCTAAAGCCGGGTCCGTATATGCTTCGCCTGGCGCTGCTCGACGCGCGAACGCTTCAACCGGTGATTCGTCTTGCCATCGAGGGCCGCCAGAGCGACGGCTGGTATGATTTGGGACCCATTACCGTCGAATGAAGGCTTGCTTCCACGCGTGTGCTACCGGGAGGGATTCAGTACCTTGTGAGCGGTTTCGGCGCCGAAAACAGGCAGCGCCGGATCGCGGAGCAGGCCAATCTGCTTGAGGACCGAAGCCTGGTCCCAGTAAATGTGTTCGTGCGCCAGTTTCCCGTTGCGAAATTTCACGATGACCACCAGCGGCACTTCCACGTGTTTGTTGGTCGGCGCTACGCCGGGCAGCATCCACGGCATCTCGTGCGTGTGCGTGAACGAGAAGATGATTTCGTCTACGAGCTGATCTTCACCTATCGTGCGCGAAACGGGCGTCAGCCGGGTGTCCGGGGGCATTTTGGGGATGAAATCCGTGGAGTAAAACCGGTATAGTTCAGCCTTGCCCCGCCCCCCGGTCATGACCGGCACATGGTTGACATAGGCATCGTCCACCATCGTGCCGAGCGTGCGATCGGTATCGCGGGTCGAGAATTCGTGAGCGGTGTGCTCTTCCCACAGTTGAGCAAGATCGGGTGCGTGCATAAAAGTATGTTCCGTTATGGCCAGGCTTTTAGCAGCTTGCGAAGCAAAACCAGTTGGCCCAGGTGATAGGCATTGTGATCTGCCACCAGCAGCGCCTCCCGCAGCACCGTCTGCCCATCCCCGTGCGGGATGCGCGCAAACAAGTCGGTGGAGCGATTCTCGACCAGCGCGATCATCGCCGCGAGATCCGTCCGGAACGCGCGCACGCTCTGGTTCCATGCACGGGCGGTGGGAGGCATGCTCGATGGGGGCCAGTAACCGGCGGGCCATTGCGGAGAGACATGGGCTGCATTCCGGCTGAATTCCAGAATGTCCCACTGTGCGAGGCGCATGTGCTCCACGATTTGCCAGGCGGTGTAGGGCGCCCCCGAGGGTTTGGCTCCGCGCCGTGAGACGGGAAATCGCGCCAGCGACTGGTCGAAATGAACATGCGCACCGCCGCCCTTCAAAAGATACACAAGGTGCTCGCGCAATGCATGGTCTTGAACCGCAGCCAAACCTTTCATAGGGACGGAAGTGTATCACAGAGGTCGGGTGTTTTCCCGATTGCTGCCCTCCGGATGTCGCACGCTACACTGCAGACTAAGGCCTTGCAGTGGAATGGACCACCGCAGAACGGTTTCTGCTGACCCGCACCAGCGTCATGCGCAATGCGCCGGACGAGTCCGGAGTCTACGGACTTTGCAGTCCGGGCAAATGGGTGTATATCGGTCATAGATCCAACATTCGCAAGGCCTTACTCGACTACCTGAGCGGGCAGATGCCCTACGTTCTGCAATGGCAGCCGAAGCATTTCGTTTTCGAGCCTCTTCCCTACAAGAAACGGCTGGCCCGGCACAAGCAACTGTTGGCGCATTACCAACCCATCTGCAATCGCAAAACCGCTTCAACGGCGAGTAGTTTTTAGCAGCAGCTCAGGACTTTTCCCGATTTTTCTTTCGGCAGCGGGCTGATACTTTCAACTCATCTGCCACTGTTTTTCTTCGGCCCGGCGATCCGCAGCCGGGCCACTTTTTTCTGCGGCAGTCCCGCGCACTCGGGCCTCTGCGGCGAGGTCGATATACTGTGTAGTGCATGACCCGTCGAAACTATCTGGCTCTTCTGGCGGCTGGCGCGGTGCGACTGCGGGGGCAAGGCATCTCCTCTCGCGGCGTAAAGCCGATGCCGCGCGGCAAACCTTCCGGCCTGCCGTTTAACGCGCACATTGTGGATGTCGCGGAAAGCGCCGGTTTGCGGGAGCCGGTCATCTACGGCGGCGTGGACCACAAGCAGTACATCATCGAGACCGTGGGCTGCGGCGCCGCTTTCATCGACTACGACAACGACGGATGGCTGGATATTTTTCTGCTGAGCGGCACGCGGCTGGAGGGTCCACCGGACGGCTGCACCAACCGGTTGTACAAGAACAATCGTGACGGCACGTTTACCGACATCACCGAACGGGCGGGCCTGCACCGCACAGGGTGGGCGTCGGCCGTCTGCGTCGGTGACTACAACAACGACGGCTTCGACGATCTGTTCCTGACTTACTGGGGACAGAACGTGCTGTATCGCAACAACGGCGATGGCACGTTTACCGACGTCACGGAAAAGGCCGGTTTGTTGCACAAAGAGAAGCGATGGGGCTCCGGCTGCACGTTCATTGATTACGATCGTGACGGCCGCCTCGACCTGTTTGTTTCCAATTACCTCGATTTCGATTTCCAATCCATCCCCAAGCCGGGACAGAACAGCAACTGCAACTGGAAGGGTGTGCCGGTCAACTGCGGTCCGCGCGGGCTGCCGCCTGCGGTTCCGGCTCTTTACCACAACAATGGAGACGGCACCTTTACGGATGTGAGCGAGCGGTCAGGCATCGCCAAAGCCAAGGGAAGTTACGGCATGACGGCCGTCGCCGCTGATTTCGACAATGACGGGTGGCCGGACATCTATGTGGCGTGCGATTCCACTCCCAGCTTTCTATTCCGCAACAACCACGACGGGACGTTCACCGATATCGGACTGGAATCAGGCGTGGCGCTCAACGAGGACGGCATGGAACAGGCCGGCATGGGCATCGGCGTCGGCGATTTCAATCTGGACGGAATTCTCGATATCTTTAAGACCCACTTCGCCGATGACACCAACATCCTCTACCGCAACGAAGGCAAAGGGAATTTCGAGGATGTTACCATTCGCGCCGGTTTGGGCGTTGAGACGCGCTACATCGGCTGGGGCGCGGGCATCGTCGACCTGGACAACGATGGGCTGCCGGACCTTTTCCTGGTGACCGGCAACGTGTATCCGGAAGTCGAGGCTAAGCTGCCGAGTTATCCTCTACGCACCCCACGCATCGTTTTTCGCGCCCTGGGCAATGGCAAGTTTGAAGAACTGATCGATCAGGCCGGCCCCGGAGTGTCAACCCCGCACGCGAGCCGCGGCTGTGCCTTCGGCGATTTCGACAACGACGGGGACATCGACATGCTGGTGGTCAACATGAACGAGCCGCCATCTCTGCTGCGCAATGACATGGCCGGCAACAATCACTGGCTGAAAGTGAAGTTGCTGGGAGTCAAATCGAACCGCAGCGCCATCGGTGCGCGCGTCATCGCCCGTTACGGCGGCAAGATGCAGGCGCAGGAAGTGCTCAGTCAATCCAGCTTCTATTCCGCCAGTGATCTACGGCTGCACTTCGGGCTGGGGCAAGCCGCTGAAGCCGATCTCGAGATTCGTTGGCCCAACGGAGGAAAGGAAGTGGTGGCGAAGGTTCCTGCCGATCACCTGGTCGTGATCAAGGAAGGTTCCGGAGTGGTTAAGACGGAGGCGTTTCGCAAATCAGCGTCCGCTGAACAACCTGCAGCCGGCCTCAAGCCGCGGGATAAAGCCGCTGCCGGATCTCCACGATCCGCGAGGTGATGATGGGCTGCTCGTAGTTGGGGTGACGAAACTCCAGGTGCATGCCCCGGCCTACGAAGGAAGGCTTGAGCATCGAGCCGCCCCAGTTGGATCCTTCAATCTTCACCAGGACCGGCTCCGGGCAGAACTCGGGATGCCCCGAGATGAGCGCCTCGCCTTTGCCGTAATGCACGATCGTATAGGAGCGGTTCTGCGTTTCCACCTCGAGCGTGCTCTTGTGAGGCAGGTCCCAGAGGTAGACTCCCCCTTCGATCTCGGATTGCACGATATTGTGGTTTACCCGGTCGCTCAGGTTCGGGTGAGGGAATGATGGCCGCGTCCGGCTGTCCACGTTCCAAGCCTCTTATCTACAGTATATGCCGTAATTCCCACATTTGTCGCGGTTAATGGTTAAATTTCGTCCGATGGTTCGGGCTTTTGCCGCCATCGGTAGAATAATCCCGGCACCTGTCAAAGCGGTATCGCTGGCACTCTCGCCCAAGTGTAGAATCAAGGTTTCACGGGAGGAAATCGGCATATGAGCGTTGCAAGTAGCCGGCGCGGCTTTCTGCTGGGCGCCGGGGCACTCGGACTGGCTCCGCCCCGGGGGGATGCAGCGGGCAATAACGGTGATGACATCAAGCTGGCGGTCGCCACCTACTCGCTGCGCGGGTTCCAGCGCGACCTCGCCGTCAAGATGATTCAGGACCTCAATATCCGCTATGCGAGCGTCAAGGAATTTCATCTGCCGTATAACGACACGCCCCGGCAGCTCGCCGACGGCCGGAAAAAGTTCCAGGATGCGGGCATCGAAGTGGTTTCCGGCGGCGTGATCTACCTCACGAAGGATGACGATGCCGACGTGCGCCGCTACTTCGATTACGCAAAGGCCTGCGGCATGCCCATGATGGTCATCGGCCCGACCGCCGAGACCATGCCGCGCATCGGGAAATTCGTCAAGGAGTACAATATCAAGGTTGCGATCCACAATCACGGCCCTGAGGACAAGCACTTCCCAACGCCCCAGAGCGCTCTGCGCATCGTGAAAGACATGGACCCGCGCTGCGGCATCTGCATCGACGCGGGACATGCGGCAAGAGCCGGCGCCGACTTAGTAGAGTCAATCCGCGAAGCCGGGCCGCGCCTGTTCGACATCCACATCAAGGATCTCCGCGCCATCAACAAGGACACTGGCTGTCCGGTGGGCGAAGGCGTGCTGCCCATTGTCGGCATGTTCAAAGAGCTGAAGAAAATGAATTACTCGGGCACCGTGTCGCTCGAATATGAGATCGAAGAAGACAATCCTTTTACCGGGATGAAAGCCTCCTTCGCCTACATGCGCGGCGTGCTGGCCGGGTTGCGGGGATAGCAGACATGCCGACTATACCAGAAGGCGTGAAACGCGAAGAGAAGCTGGTTGTGACCGAAGCGGTCGCCATCAGCTTTCTGGGCGCTGACGGGGCTCGCGTCCTTTCGACTCCCAACATGATCCTCGGGCTCGAGCACACCTGCCGCAGCCTGGTGCTGCCGCTGCTCGACCCCGGTTACGACACCGTGGGCACGCACGTCAACGTCTCCCATCTGGCGGCGACGCCGGTCGGAATGACGGTGACCTTCCGGTCCGAAGTGACGTCCGTCGAAGACCGCCGCGTGAACTTCAAGGTTGAGGCCTTTGACGAAAAGGAAAAAATCGCGGAAGGCACGCATCAACGTTTCATTGTGAACGTCGCGCGGTTTACCGAAAGGATTCGCGAGAAGGCGAAGTAGCCGACGCCTTTCAAAAAACAAAGCTGATGCCTGCCAGCGGTACAGCGTCGTACAGCCAGCCCCGGATCTTGGCGCCAGGAGCGGCGGCGAACAGTTTCTCTGGGAACGGTGAGAGGTAATCGCGGAAATCCAGGCGAACAACGGTGTGCCTGAACAGAGTCACCTTGACCCCGCCGCCCACGCTGATCAGCGGCTTGACCTCGTTGGCCTTCGTCACAAAGGCAAAGTCACGGAAAGGCTGGTTTGGGTCTTCCCGGCCCGTTCCGCGGAAAAGGCGGATGCCGGCGCCCGCTGCCACATAGGGGCGTATGCGCGAACTTCTTCCGCGCACTTGAACCAGCAAATCGTAGTGGATGAGATGGGAGTCGCCATCCATGTTCGCCTTCTGACCGCCGCTTTTCAAAACCAAGTCGTCGTCGCGAAAGGTGTAGCGCAGTTCTCCGCTAAGGTGCCGGTATAAATCCTGATCAACGACGGCGCTGAGTGCGAACCGGTTGTCGATGCCGGCGGTCACACTTCCGGTTGGATTACTGATCGTGGCATTTTGAATAAACCCGAAGCCGCCGGCAGCGCCCAGTTCCCATCCTCGGTCTTGGCCCAGGCAGGCGGATACCTCAGCCGGACCCAGAATTCCGGCGAGAAACAGGGTCGTTGCGCAAGCTCGCAGACGGCCGGAGCCCATAACTCCAGCTTACTCGAAACAAGCTGTTGCGCTAGACGCGTGCTTGCTGGTAGGCCGGCCGGTGCGGCGAGGGAGGTCCCTGTTTCCGTGTGTCGAGTACCTCGCGTACCTTCAGCATCAGCTCGGCCGGGGAAAAAGGTTTCTGCATCAGCACGGTGCCGGGCGCGAGCGTGCCATGGTAGGCGAGCACATCATCTGCGTAGCCGGAAATGTAAATCACCTGGAGATGCGGTGCCATCGAAATCAGGCGTTTAGCCAGCTCGCGCCCGTTGAGCAGTGGCATAACGACATCGGTCAGCAGCAGGTCGATGGAACCCGCTTCCCGCTCCCATGTTCGGAGTGCATCGGTGCCATCTTTGGCCTCAAGCACGCGATAACCCGCGCACACAAGGGACTCCCGCAGCATCTTGCGCAGTTCAGCCTCGTCTTCCACCAGCAGAATCGTCTCACACCCGCGATGGATTCCGTTCGTGGAGGGCTCGATCTTTGTGGTCGATACCGGTTCCTCAATCTGCGGCAGGTAGATGAGGAATTCGGCCCCGCGGCCGCGCTCGCTGTGCACCACAATGCCGCCTCCATTTTGACGTATGCTTCCGTACACGCTGGACAGCCCAAGCCCGGTGCCTTTGCCGCGTTCCTTGGTGGTGAAGAAGGGCTCGAAGAGGTGGCTGCGGGTCTCCTCGTCCATGCCTTCACCGGTATCAGAGACTGCGAGCTCGACGTAGCACCCCGGTGGGATCTCGTTGCCTTCGCACCGTAAGGGCGCCTCCAGCTTCACATTCCTGGTCGAAATGGTCAGCGCCCCACCTTGCGGCATCGCGTCGCGTGCATTGGCAACCAGGTTGATGAGCACTTGTTCCATCTGGTTCGGGTCTGCCTTCACGTAGTCCAGTTCCTCGCTCAGCAACGTGTGGAGGACGATATCTTCGCCAATCACCCGCCTCAGCATTTTTTCCAGGTTGGTGATCACGTGATTCAGTTCCACCGGCTTCGGCTGGATCATTTGCCGGCGGCTGAAAGCGAGCAGTTGTGAAGTCAGAGCGGCTGCTTGATTGCCCGCTTTGAGGATTTGTTCGGCATGGGACCGAAGGCGATCCTGTGGGCCCAGCGTATTCATCATCATGTGTCCATAACCGTTGATGATGGTCAGCAGGTTATTGAAATCGTGTGCCACGCCTCCCGCCAGTCGGCCCACCGCCTCCATCTTTTGGGAATGGCGGAGCTGCTCTTCGAGCTTTTTGTGCTCGCTGATGTCCGTGATCGCTAGAATGACGCTGGTGGTCGAACCGGCTGCATCCCGCAGCGGCGCCGTCCAGATGGCAACATCGATCGTGCTTCCGTTCTTCTGCTGCCGCCGCCGTTCGAGTCGGGAGATCAATTCGCCGCGCGATGCGCGTTCTACCTTGTCCTGGAATTCCTCCATCCGCTCGTCGGTTACGAAGGGTGGAATCCTGCCGATCGCCTCCGCGGCTGACCACCCGAACATACTTTCCGCGGCCGAGTTCCAACTCCGGACGATCCCCGCCGGATCGACCGCCACAATGGCAAACGGGGCGGCCTGGATCACCGTCTGCAGCCATTCATTCGCCTCGCGCAAGTGTTCCTGCTGCTCCGCCATCTGGTGCTTGGCCCACTCGACGGTTCTAGCTCGACGATGCGCCACCACGGCCAGCGCTCCACTGGCATAAATCAACAGGCCGATGACCAGGCTCAACGCCAGGAGCACGTTCCGCGGTTCTGCCCACTCATCCGGGGTGGGCCAGACGCGCACCACCAGGGGCAGGCCGTAAAAGTTTACGCTGGCTTCAGACAGGTAGCGCGATACGTTGGGCACGGATGAGGCATGCCGCATGTAGAGTTGCTCATCCCCATGCGAGAGCATGGCCGTGTAGCCTTTGGGAACTTCAGGATCGATGGTCGAATGCAGCCATTGTTCCGTAGCCAGTGTCGCGATCACGCATCCCGCGAAACTTCCATGGCGGGAAATCGGGATCAAGATCAATAAAGACTGGTTGCCCGCACTGGGTACCACAACCGTCTTGCCCGCGTCTCGCGCTCTGTTAATCTCCTGTCGTAGCGCGCGGTCGTGAAGCTTTTGGGATGGGACTTCCCATCGCGACGTGTAGGATGCGTCTACCCATTGAATAGACTCGAGTGCTGGGTAACGCTCATGGAGTTGTTCGGCTTCGGACTTCCATTCCGGTTGCCAGGGATCCGGGTCCGCTCCCCATCGGGCCACCAATGCTTCTAACGGAGCGATGTAGGTACTGATGCTCGAAATGATCTTGCTCTGAATATTGTGTGAGGCCAGTACCGCTGTTTCCGCTACCTGAGCGCTCTCGCGTGACAGCATAACGCGGCAGAGCAATAATGTTGCGCACCAGCCGCATACCGCCAGGATAAGTGGTAGCAGGTTCCAGTGCCGATGCGCTGCGGAAGTGCGTAAGCCGGTGTTACCGGAGGTGGAGGTATTAAGAGAATAGTTATAGTACTTGTGACCCACGCCGCCATTATAGAGATAGGACGTCTCCGAGTTAATACTGCAACTGGTTATCAATAAGCAATAATTCGCAGCGAGTTAACTTTGGGTAGGATAACTCAATCACCAAGTGTAAATGCCACCAACGCACCGGAAACCTTACTACGAAAATATCCGCCACGTCCGGCTGCGATGACGCGCAGACTGCTTCTCATGCTTTCACGTCTTCCCGCCAGCACGGACGCTCCCACGTGCCCACGCGCGCTGCAGCCACTCCGGAGGCCGCGCGATTGACGCGGTCACGCATTGCGGTGCGCGACCTCACATCATGGCATGATGAGGACGCTTGTTATTCGCCGCTCAGGGCGTCAGAATCGAGTTCGGGACATGCCTTTCGCAGCCAATCAGCGCGTGCGCGTGAATCTGGCCGGTTTGATGATTCAAGGAGTCACATTTCACGCCGCGGTCACCGATGCCGTGGCCACCGTCGTGCGAAAAACCACTGACGAGCCGCCCGCATATCTGGTGAGCCTGCTCTTCTCGTTCAAGGGCCTGAAGGAAATTGAAGTGCCCGAAGCGCGCATTCGGCCCGCTTAAACCGCCGCTGAAAAAAAGTTCTTGCCACGGGTCGCGTCTGCGCTATAATCATTTCCCGGAACCCTTAACATCCTGATTTTGTACCTCCCCATAAATTGAATAGGAGGCGTGGCTGTGTCGCGATTGCATTGTGAAGACGTCCTGGCGGATTTTGCTCATCAGTTACGACAGCCTCTCAGCGTTTTGGAAGCGCTGGCCGCCTACCTGGATCTCATCACCTCGGCCGAGGATGTCCGCGTGCACGAGCAGTTGCGCATGATGCATTCTGAAATCGACCATGCCGATCAAATCCTTCGCGAAGGACTGGTCACACTCCGCAGGCAGTTGTCGGCTCAGGGGCGTTCCGTTCTCTCCGAAGTCCCGCCGGGCAAGCCGCGCGAAGAGGTCGCCGAAGAGTTGGCGCGCCCCCTCACCCAGGCAGCCATGGCCTCCGTCACGTACTGAGGCGGCTCAACGTAGAAACGCGGCTTTGAATCCCAAAGTTTTCGTGCCACGCCCGTCCACCGCTCCCGTTCCGCGCCGCGCCGGATCAGCACCACCGCATCGGCGCGGTCCAGGTACTTCAAGCCGGTTGGTTTGAAGTCCTCGGCCACAAAATCCAGCACGGCGAGGTAGATCTCCGGCCGAACGAACTGCAGGATGCTGTTGGATTCGACCATGGCGTGGACGCTCGAGTCGAAGATCCGGCCTAGCGCTGGCAACGCGTGTCCGAGTTGCCCCGCCGCCGTGCGCACCCAGTAGGAACGTTGCGCGCCCGCGGCGAGAAACCGGCTGCTATCGGTGCCGCTCGCCCGGTCGTGTTCCTCGGTAACGGCAAAGGGATGCGCGGGGTCCTCCACGGCGCATTCACACGCTTCGCCTTCACTCGAACAGGTGCCATGGCCGAACTGGGTGATCTTGACCGCGGTCCAGTTTAATTCCCGAGTGGCCGCAATCAACCCGGCGGCTACCGAAGTTTTTCCGATGTTGCGCGTGTGCCCGCCCACCACCAACAACATCAAGGGTTCACTTTCGTCAGTTCCGCCAGGCGGCGCTTCAAATCGGCCAGTTCGTGCCGCATCTCGGGCAACCGCGCCAGGTTGGCGAGTTGCTCCAGATGTTGTTTGAGCGGCCGCGCGGGCGTTCCCCACATCACCTGTCCGGCGCGCACAATCTTGGAAGTCAAAATGCCGCAGCCGGAGCCCAGTACGGCGTGGGATTCGATGCGCGCCTTGTCGCCGATTCCCACCTGCCCGCCGATGACCGCGTAGTCGTCCACCACCACTCCGCCCGAGAAACCGGTTTGTGCCGCCACTACCACGTGCCGCCCAATGCGGCAATTGTGGCCCACGTGAACCATGTTATCGAGCTTGGTTCCCTCGCCGATGCGCGTGGCGCCCAGCGCAGCGCGGTCCACACACGAATTCGCGCCGATTTCGACGTGGTCTCCGATCTCCACACGCCCGATCTGAGGAAACTTCTGGTAGCGTTCGCCATCCAGGACAAAGCCGAATCCATCCGCGCCAATCACGCTGCCCGCATGCAGGATGACGTGGCTGCCGACGTCCACGTCGTCGTAGATGGTTACATGCGCATGCAGCACGCTATGGTGTCCCACCACCACGCGCCGGCCGATCGCGCAGCCCGCCCCGATGCGGCAGTCGGATTCGATGCGCGTGCCTTCTCCGATACTGGCATGCGGTCCGATCTCGACATTCTCGCCAATTTCCGCCTGCGGGCTCACCACCGCCGTGGGATCTATGCCCGGCTGCCGAGGCGGCGGCGGGATCATGCGGCTTACTGCGCGGGCGAAAGCCGTTCGCGGAGCATTGGCGCGAATCACCGTCCGGCCCGGCGGAAACTCCACCGGCACGATCAGACACCCGGCCGCCGACGCCTCGGCCTGGCCAAGCGCCCTCATGCTGGAAACGAAGGAAAGGTCCTGCCCCCCGGCGCTTTCGAGCGACTGGACTCCCGTCAGCTCTTTTTCGCCGTCCCCTTCAAAGGTTGCGCCGAGCCACTCGGCTAATTCCCTGACACGCATGTTAACACTGTATCGCGGCACGCTTCGGCCGAATCATCCGATCCGTGGTGCGGTATAAATGGGTAGGACGCTCATGAGCCGGAAGAATCCAAAAAGGCAGACAGCCGTTGCGCCTCGCGCGGGAACGCCAAGTCCGAAACCCAGGCCCGCGGGCGATGCGTTCTCACGCGGCGTGGCGGAGTGGACCTTCAATTTCATTATCCTGATCTTCGCCACCGGCACGATCGCCCAGCCCTTCGTGATTCCGACGTCTTCGATGGAAGACAACCTCCTGGTCGGCGATCATCTCATCGTCGACCGCATGGCCTATGCGCCGGCCGGCAGGCTGACAGGGCATCTGCTGCCTTACGACCAGGTGAAGCGCGGCGACATCATCGTGTTTCGGTATCCCATGAACATCAAAGAAGACTATGTGAAACGGGTGATCGGAGTTCCGGGCGACCGCATCCACCTGGTGAATAAGCAGGTCTACTTGAATGGAAAAAAGCTGGATGAGCCATACAAGGTTCACAAGTCGAGCTACGTCAATGTGTACCGCGATAATTTTCCCGGCACCCCCGATGTGAACCTGCCGCCGCCCGCCCTGGATATGCTGGAGCATCACGTGGTGAATGGCGAGGTGGTAGTGCCGCCCGGACATTATTTCGCCATGGGCGACAACCGCGACAATTCGGCGGACAGCCGCTATTGGGGATTCGTGCCGCGAGAAAACATCAAGGGTAAGCCGCTGTTGGTGTACTGGTCGTATGACGCACCCACCGAGGATCTGGTCGATTTCACCGCCGGCCACTTCGTCGATCTGGTGCAGCACTTCTTCACCAAGACGCGCTGGCGCCGGACTTTCATGCTGATCCACGGATACCCCATCTAGCCGCGCCGCCGCGTCCCCCATGCGCCAGCCTCGCCCGGCGCGCAGCGCCGGCTTGTATCATAAACGAGTCCATGCCTGTCGACCCCTCAGCGGCTATTGCGCCCAGCGCCCGCGTCCACGCGGATGTGACGATCGGGCCCGGAGTGCGCATTGGCGAATTCTGCGTCATTGAATCCGAGGTCCGCATCGGACGCAATTGCGTACTCGAGCCCTACGTCTACGCGAAGCGCTGGACGACGCTCGGAGAGCGCAATTCGATTTCGGCCGGGACCGTGCTGGGCACCGATCCCCTCGACAAGAATTTCACCGGCGAACGCAGTTATCTCCGCATCGGCAATGACAACATCATCCGCGAGCATTACACGATCTCCCGCGGCACCGAGCCGGAATCGGTGACCTCCATCGGCGACGGGAACTACATCATGACTTCGGGCCACATCGCCCACAACTGCAACATCGGCAACCAGACGGTGATTTGCAGTTGCGCGCTGGTGGCCGGCTACGTGGAAGTCGAAGACCAGGCGTTCATTTCCGGCGGCGTCGTGGTCCATCAGTATTCGAAAATTGGGCGGCTGGCCATGATCGGCGGCAACACGCGCGTGAACAGCGACGTTCCCCCCTTCTTCCTCTACTCCGGATTCAATGTCGAAGCCAAGGGTCTGAACCTGGTGGGACTCAAACGCGCCGGCCTCGGCCCGAAACAGATCGCGGCGCTGAAAATTGCCTACCGGCTCCTCTACCGCTCGGGGCTCAAGCTGGAAGAAGCGTTGCAGCGCATTGAAGCCGAGGTCGCTGGCCCGGAAGCCGCGCATCTGGTGAAGTTCATCCGCGGGAGCAAACGCGGAATTTGTCGCGAATGACCTTGCAAATCCCTCTCCGAAAGGTGCACCATGTCCCGAAGGAGGGGAAGCGCATGAGAAAATTTGCGTTCCTTTTATTGGGTTTGCCGCTGCTTGCACAGGATGTGCCCTGGCAGGCGCGGCTTGAGTACATCGAGGCCTGCTCGTGTGACCTGTTCTGTCCCTGTTACTTTAACGACCACGCTTCGCATCAGGGCACCGGTGCACACAGTTGCACTTTCAACAACGTCGCCCGCGTGACGGCGGGCAAGCACGGGGATGTCGATCTGACGGGCGTCAAATTCTGGTTGTCTGGAGATCTCGGATCGGACTGGGGAACCAAGGGCCAGGCCGACTGGCTGGTTGCGACGTTCGAGCCCAAAGCGACCAAGGAGCAGAAGGACGGCATGATGGCGATCCTCACCAAGATCTATCCAGTGAAGTGGAACGACGTTCAGATGGATACCTCAGACATCACCTGGAAGATCGCGCCGGACGGCAAAACGGCGTACGCCAAACTCGCGAATGGCAACGGTGAGGTGAAACTCACGCGCTTCACGGGCAGCGATCCGGCAAAGGCCGCGCAGATCGCCAACGTACGCTATTTCGCCGCCACCTGGAACAGCCCCTTCGCGCTGTATCACTCCGACCACTATTTCAAAGGGCACGGAAAGTCGTACCAATTGCACCATGCGAACGGCTTCACCATCACGGTGGAATCCAGTTCCGACGGGAAGCGCGTCGTCACCAAGAAAACTGACTGAAGTCCCGATAAGCCGCCGGACTGCGGCAAAAAATACCTGGCTCGGCGGAATGGCGGCTGCGCCGGCACAGTCATCTGATTCAAAGGAAACGAGCGGCAAACAACGTGCTCCTCTAAACTCCGGGAGTGTTTATGAGAGCCGCCAGTGTATTCTTTTGTACTCTTGTCGCCGTTTGTACTGCGGGTGCGCAGGACCCGGCGCCTCCTGCCGCAGTCAGCACCCATCCAGTTAACCCAACGTCCGGCCCGCTTTTTCGTGTGACGGTGGTGTCGCGCACTACCAAGGCAATCAATTACGGGCACCGCACCGAACCAACCAAAATAGGCCTGAAAGGCACCGTGCTATTGCCGGAATCCGAGGGCGAGGCTCGCGTCGAGAGCCGGAGGGGCTCAGTCGAGATCGAGGCAAAAGTCAATCGCTTGGGAGCTCCGACCCGATTCGGCCCTGAGTATCTGACTTATGTCCTCTGGGCAATCACGCCGGAGGGGCGTCCGATGAACCTCGGCGAACTGGTCCCCGATCCTTCCAACAAAGCCAAAATCAAGGTCTCGACCGACCTGCAGGCGTTTGCCCTCATCGTTACCGCCGAGCCTTACTTTTCCGTGACGCATCCGAGTGACGTCGTGGTGATGGAAAATGTCGCCCGGCCTGACACCATCGGAAAAATCGAAGAGATCGACGCAAAGTACGAGTTGCTTCCGCGGAAACAGTTTACCTACAACACCGGAACTCCACCCGCCGGGTCAGAAGGTCCGAAGCTATCCATGGGTGAATATGAGGCCTTGCTATCCGTTTACCAGGCTCAGAATGCCATCCAGATCGCAAAGTCCGCCGGCGCCGATCGCTACGCTCCCGACACCCTGCAAAAGGCCGAGCAGTTGTATCAGCAGGCAGTTGCCCTGCAATCGCAGAAATCCGCCAGCCGCCAGATCGTGACCGCGGCTCGCGAAGCGGCACAGACCGCTGAGGACGCTCGCGCCATCAGCGTGAAACGGCAGGACGGAGAACGCAGCCGGACGGCGCCCCCGACGCCCTGACGAGCCGTCGCCTCTTCGAAACCTTCGGGCCTCAATCTTTCGGAGTATGCTGAGTTCATCCGCCTCTCACGGTGAATTTCGGCGACAAAACGAAAGCGGCAGTTGGCAAGGCGCCGTTCATGGCTGCGGCGCCGTGGATTTACCTCTGTATAGTTGCCGCCATCAACCTCTATGTCTGCCACGAGGCCTTCACCGCCGAATCCACCGGCCACTGGAACTCGATGCACGGCATCTGGATGGCCTTGGCCCGGCTCGCCGGGCTGGATTGGTTTTCGCCCAGGTGGTGGCCTTACTGGGGCGGGGGAGCCCCGCTCGAGTATACGTATTCTCCGCTCGTGCCGTTCGCCACGGCCGGCATCGCACGTCTGTTCCAATGCTCCATCCCGCTCGCGTTTCATGCGCTCACCGGGTTGATATATTGCCTCGGGCCGGCGCTTTTGTATCTTGCCGGTTGGCGGCTCTTCCAGGCGCCGGGATATAGTTTTATCGCAGCGCTCGCTTACTCCCTCCTCTCGCCGACGGAATGGATCGTTCCCGACAACGCCTTCCATTTCTCATCAATGCTCAGCGCGCGCCGCATGTACCTGATGTTCGATTGGGACGATCTGCCGCACATGACCGCCCTGGCGCTCGTGCCTCCGGCGGCTTTGCTGTTGGGTCGTGCGTTCGAGTCGCGCCGCGCGCTCCATTACGCCGGAGCGGGCGCGTTGATGGCGTGCATGATGCTCGCCAATATGTTTGGATTGGTTCTGGTGGCTCTGGTGGCCGTGACTGTGCCGCTCGCCATCGAGCGGCGCTTTCGTCCGGCTCTCCTTTTGCGTTCCGTACTGTTTTCGGCGGCGGTGTACGTGGTCATTTGTCCGTGGTTGCCGCCCTCGCTTCTCCGTACCGTCCGCTTCATCGCGGCCCACAGGGGCGAAAGTGACACTCTGCCCCATTCGTTGATTGCTCTGTCCGTCGTGCTTGCGGTGTCCTGGATCATTTGGCGCCTGGCTTCGCGAGCGGACCTCGGCTGGGGCTTGCGCTGGCTCCTCCTGTTCTCCAGTCCGGTTCTGTTGACGCCCGTCCTCGCCCAATATGGAGGCCCGCATTTTCTGCCCCAACCCGGCCGCTACAAGCTTGAGATGGAAGTTGTGCTCGCCTGGCTGTGCGTCTTCGGTCTCCGCCCGATCGTCGACCGGCTCTCGTTGCGAACCCGAATCCTCCTGATCGTTCCGTTCGTGGTGCTCGCGGGCCGTCAAATCGCCTTTTATCGCGAGTTCGGTCAAGGCATGACGCGCCACTTAGACGTGGCCCGGAGTCTCGACTTCCGTTCGGCGAAATGGGTGGAAGCCAACCTCCCCGGGCAACGCGTCATGATGGCCGGTTCCATGGGTCAATGGCTGAACGCCCTCACAGACGTGCCACAGATGTCCGGACAACCATACACCACGGCTCCAAACTGGATGCAACAGATCGCTCTGTACACGATTTTTTCCGATCAGAATGCCGGAGACCGCGGCGCGGAGTATTCGATTCTCTGGTTAAAGGCGTTTGGCGCCCAGGCGGTCGCCGTGCCCGGCCCTCAAAGTCCGGAACCGTGGAAAGCGTTTGTCCATCCCCGGAAATTCGATGGCGTGCTCGAGGCGCTTTGGCGCGAAGACGACACCACCATCTATCGAGTTCCGCAAAGTTCTAATTCGCTGGCCCATATCCTGCGTCCGAACCAACTGGTTCAGAGCGTGCCCGTTCACGGCCTGGATGTGGACGAGCTGCGCCAATATGTGGCGGCTTTGAACAGCCCGTCATCGCCGGCGACCTTCGAATGGCGAGGCCCGAACCGGGCCGTGGTTCGCGCGACCGTCGCGCCAGGCGAGGTTGTTTCGGCGCAGATCAACTACCACCCGGGCTGGCGCGCAATGGCCAACGGCCGCAGAAGCAGCGTTCGCTCCGACGGCATCGGCTTGCTGGCCATCACTCCGAATTGCACTGGAGAATGCGAGATCACCCTGGAGTATGACGGCGGTTTGGAGTCAACGATGTGCCGTACGGCAGCGGTGACCATGCTGCTTCTGCTGTTCGCATACGCCATAATTCGCCGCGTCCGCCGAAACTGGCCGTTCTGCGAAAGGGCCCGAGCGTAGCTCCTCGCCGCGTCCGCGATGCGAAAGCATCGCCCGGTGCGCAGCACCGGCTACTCGTATCGCAATGCCTCTGTCGGATTCAATCTTGACGCCCGGTTTGCCGGCAGCATGCCGAAGATCAATCCCACCGCGCACGAAACGCTGAAGGCGATGACGACCGATGCAGGCGAGACCGGGATCGCCAGATTCTCAACGAAAAGCTGCACGCTGAGCGGAATCGAGACGCCCACCAGAATTCCCAGCATCCCGCCGCCCAGGCTGATCAGCACTGCCTCCGTCAGAAACTGCAGCAGGATCTCCTTGCGGGACGCGCCCACTGCCATGCGGATGCCTATCTCGCGCGTGCGCTCCGTCACCGTCACCAGCATGATGTTCATGATCCCGATGCCGGAAATAATCAGCGCGATGGCCGATACCATCACCAGCACCAGGCTCAGGATGGTGGCAATCTTCTTGGCGGCGTTGAGAATCTCGGTGAGATTCTGCACGCGGTAGCGCGCCCCGGGACGGTGACGGCTCTCGAGAATCTGCTTGATTTGCTGGGTGATCGCCTCCACATCATCGGCGGATTTTACCTGCACATCCAGCGGATCGATGCGCTCCACTTTGGTAAAGTACCGCAGCACCGTGACCGGGATCAGGATGGTTTCCGAACCGAGTTCCGATTGCCCGAAGCTTTCCACCTTCTCCTTAAAGGTTCCGATTACCGTGAACTGCAGCTCGTGGACCTTGATGACATTGCCAATCGCGGCTGACGTGCTGCCGTAGAGGCGCTGGGCGAGCTTCTCGGTGAGCAGGCAGACCTTCTGGCGCAGCGCCACGTCGCTCGAATCCAGAAACCGGCCAGAGAGCACGATCATGTTGCGCACCGGCTTGTAGAATTCGTCGGTGCCGATGACCTGAATGTCCTGGTCCTTGCCGTTGATGCGCATGCGGTCGTACGTGTTCATGATGGCCGAAGCGGCCACGATGCGCCCCGCCAGTTGTTCCCGCACCGCTTCCACGTCGGCGAGCTTCACGAAGTCGGCATCCACTTGAGTGGAGGTTTGCTGCGTGCCGATCTCGGCCTGCGCGTAAACCAGGTTCGAGCCCACGCCTTCGATCTGCTCGAGAATGTAGTCGCGGCTGGTGAGTGAGATGGTAACGACGAGGATTACGGACGCGGTTCCGATCACCATGCCGAGGCCGGTGAGCATGGAACGGATGGGATTGGCTTCGAGGGCCTGGATGCTGAAGCTCAGCGCTTCACCGAGATTCATGGGCCATCAGCCGCCGGAAACCTGGCGCAGCAGCTTTTGCGCTTCCTCACGCGAGGGGTCGTCCGGCGTGAGCGAAGAAGCCAGGTATTTTTCCAGCAGCTCGCGCGCCTTCTCGATGTTGCGGCGGGTTTCGATATAAGTGGCGGCCCGTGCGTACTTCACTTTCGGAGCGTCGGGGGCCAGCTTTTCGGCCGCCACGAAAGTCTGCTCACTCTCTTCGAACCGGCCCTGCTTCGCCAGAAACTTCGCCAGATCGATCACGCGGCCTACCTGACGGGGCGCCAGTTCCATGGCGCGGCGCAAATGCTGCTCGGCACGGTGGTAGTCCTTGTGCTTTTCCTCGATGCGAGCCCGCGCGTAGTCCCCCTCGGCAGCGTTCAACTCCGCGATCCGCTCCGCGGCCTTCGCAGCCTTGTCCATGCCGCCGCCCATGAAGCCCGGGGCCTCAAGGTAGAACTCGAACAAGTCGTTGATGGCTTCCGAGTTCTTGGGATCAAGCTCCACGGCTTTCTCGAAATTCTGCCTGGCTTTCGACGCATATCCGAGCGCCGTGAACGGATTTCCCATTTCCGCGCGCCGGCCGAATGCGCGCCCCAGCCAGTGATAGTAAACCGAATTGTTGGGCTCCGCGGCGACAGCCTGTTGGAAGAACTCCGTCGCGTGTTTGGTGTCGCCCAGCATGAAGTAGTTCTGGCCGATCAGAGCGCGCTCGGCCGCAGCCTTGTTCTGCACCGGAAGCAACAGATTGAGCGATGCCTGATAGTCGGTGTGGGAATAGAACTCCAGAGCGCGTTCGTATTCCGAACTGGCCGCACATAACGGCGCACACAAGATCGCGAACACGAGTAGCTGGCGCATTTTCCAGTGGAAACCCATCTTAACCCAAGTACATGGATGATTACGACCGGCCCTGGGTTTCAGATGCCTAGTCGTAGACGCAGAAGTACCGGCGCTGCAACGTGTCCAGGCTGAGCTTCAAGCGCGGCAATTGGCGCCGGGCATAGCCCGCCTCGAGTCCCGCTGGCGCCACTTTGACCACTTGTTCATACATGCTGATGGCTTTCTGGCGCGCTGTTTCGGCACCCGCGCGATAGTTCTCGGGTTGCACGTAGTCATTGTTCGGGCCCGCCCGGCTAAGTGACCACCAGGTTTCGTACGCCTCCCCCACCGCCAGCATCACCTCCGGGCGAAGGGGGCCGGAGGAATGGTCCGCCAGAAATTTCTCTCCATGCGTGATCACTTCGCGGAACTGGTCTGAGCCCGGTTCGCACATCCCGCTGGTGTCCCAGCCAGTGCGCTCGAGTAGTAGGAACGCAGTATCTCCCCACTCCGTATCCCGGTAGTCCCGCCAGACCTGCTGAAGCAGATCATGTTGATAAGCCCAGCCGGAACCCAGCGCATCATATTGATAATTCAACTCAAATCCAGCCAAGGTCTGAGTCCGATGATAGACGCTCTGATCGCCCCTTTCCGTCTCCGAGAGCACGCTGGCAACGCGGTCGGCCGCCAGGAGCAGCTCCGGTTTCCGGCCCGCTGCGGCGAGAAGTTGCTGCAGCGTCTGGACTTGTAGCGGTCGCTGCGTGGCGTCCGCCTCCTCTGCCAGCAGGGTGCTGAGTCCGGGAAACTCCTTGCCCAAATCCTGAATCAGCCGCCGGTCAATCGGCGTACTAACCCGCGCTTGTTGTTGATAATCCAACTCAAGCAGCCTCTTATCATCGGCGCGCACGGCGACAAGTTGCCCGCTTCGTGCCAGCAGCTCCACCGCGTCGGGCTTATTGCGCTCCACCCGCCGGTACAGATAGACCTCGCCTTGGCCGGCGCGAAAATGCTGCACATCGTGCCAGAAGCCGGACGACAACTCGCCGACCGCATTGTCCGAATCCGACGGACCGTAGCGGGCTTCGACCGCGCGCCGCATCTCGGCAATTGCTGAACCGGTTTGCCAGGCGCGCGCCTGTTCCAGCTTGCAGACCGGTGCGACCGGATCGAAAGCGTAAAACGAGGTTTCGTAAGAATCTGCCTCAACGCAGCGGTAGCACCATTCCTCGTCCGCCGTCCCGCCCGGCCCGTCGAAGGAGCGGCAGCTCGCCGCGGGATGGCTCTTCCGCCATTCTTCGTACGGCGTCTCCCATTTTGTTTCCTCTAATCTGTTGAAAAAAGGTTGGTTAGCAGCAAGCAATACGGCAGTTGACGCAAGAGCCCAAAATGTGTAATTATTCATTAGAGTGAATAAAGATTCAGAGGGGGATTGTCAGTCATGGCCACGGCGATAGCGGTTCGGCCCATCTCGAAAGTTGCGGCGCATGACTTCGCTCGCGATCTTGACCTCACCGATGACGAACTCAATTATCTGCTCGAACTGACGGAGCGGGTAAAGCGCGCGCCATCAAAGTTTACACGTGCTCTGAGTGGCAAGTACATCAGTTTACTTTTTGAAAAGCCGTCGCTGCGCACGCGGTTGACGTTTGAGCTGGCGATCAAACAACTGGGCGGCGACTCGGTGACTTGCGAGGGACCGGTGGGTGCGCGCGAGCCGCTGAAAGACGTAGCGCGGAATCTCGATCGCTGGGTGAACGGGATCGTGGCGCGGACTTTTTCCCAGAACACCATCGAAGAGCTGGCTGAATGGTCCTCAGCCCCGGTGATCAATGCGCTGAGCGATATGTACCATCCCTGCCAGGCGCTGGCTGACGTTTTTACACTGCGCGAGCAGTTCGGCGAGCTGCGCGGCCTTAAGCTGGCATTCGTCGGAGACGGCAACAACGTGGCGCATTCGTTGATGCTCTCCGCGGCGCGGCTGGGCATGGATTTCGCAATCGCGACGCCGTGCGGCTATGCACCGAATGCCGAGATCGTCTCGCAGGCAGAGGGCCTAGCGGCGCTGGCGGGCACACGGCTCGAAGTTACGAGCGATCCCGCGGAAGCCCTGGCGGGAGCGCACGCGGTGTATACCGACGTGTGGGCCAGCATGGGCCACGAACAGGAAGCGGACGAGCGGCGCGAGCGCTTTTCCGCATACCAGGTGAACGAGAGCCTGATGTCGCTGGCGCGCCCCGATGCCGTCTTCATGCATTGCCTGCCAGCCAAGCGCGGCGAAGAGGTCACCGACGAGGTGATGGAGTCCGGGCGGTCGATCGTATTCGAGCAGGCCGAGAACCGGCTGCACGCGCAGAAGGCGCTGCTGTTGATGATGTTGGGGTAGAATCAGGTTTCAGGTGCCAGGTTTTAGGTTTCAGGTGCCAGGTGCTAGGTTTTAGGTGATAGTGAAGAGCTACCGGGATCTGCTGGTTTGGCAGAAAGCGGTGGATCTGGTCACGTGCTGTTACGCCTTGACGAAACTCCTCCCTCGAAGCGAGACTTATGGACTGGTTGGCCAGATTCAGAGAGCCGCAGTGTCGATCCCCGCGAACATCGCAGAAGGGCACGGCCGCGAGCACCTCGGAGACTATCTGCGGCATCTGTCAATCGCAAATGGATCACTGATGGAACTGGAAACTCACTTGTTGATCTCCCAAAGACTGAATTACCTTGGCGTGGATGACGTCGATCGAGTGTTGGCTCAGTCCGGTGAACTCAGCAAAATGCTGTGCGGTCTGACGAAAAAGCTGCAGGCCAAAGGACCTAACACCTAGAACCTGGCACCTAACGCCTATGAAACCCACCAAGGTTGCCCTCGCCTATTCCGGCGGTCTGGATACTTCCATCATCATCCCGTGGCTGAAGGAGCACTATCATTGCGATGTGGTCGCGGTGTGCGGCGACATCGGGCAGGGGGATGAGGAGCTTTCCGGCCTGGAAGCGAAAGCGCGCAAGACCGGGGCATCGGAAGTCTACGTCGAAGATCTGCGCGAGGAGTTTGTCACGCAATACCTGTGGCGGCTGGTGCGCGCGGGCGGGATCTACGAAGACAAATACCTGCTGGGCACGTCGATCGCGCGGCCCCTGCTGGCCAAGAAGCAGGTGGAAGTGGCGCTGCGCACCGGGTGCGACGCCCTGTCGCACGGGTGCACAGGAAAAGGCAACGACCAGGTTCGCTTCGAGCTGACGTACAAGGCGCTGGCGCCGCATCTTGCGGTGATTGCGCCCTGGCGCGAGTGGTCCATCAACTCACGCGAGGACGCGCTCGAGTACGCGGCCAAGCATAACGTGCCGGTTTCGCAATCGACCCGGAAAATCTACAGCCGCGACCGGAACATCTGGCACATCTCGCACGAAGGCGGAGCGCTCGAAGATCCGGCCAACGCAGCGCCCGACGAGATCTGGATGCTGACGTCGAGCGCGAAAGAGGCGCCGGACAAACCGGCCGAGGTCACCATCGGCTTCGAGAAAGGCGTGCCGGTTTCTCTCGATGGCCAGCAGATGATGAGCGGCGTGGCGCTGCTCGAAAAGCTGAACAAGCTGGGCGGGCAGCACGGTATCGGACGAATCGACCTGGTGGAGAACCGGTTCGTGGGCATGAAGTCGCGCGGCTGTTATGAGACGCCCGGCGGCACGCTGATCATGGCGGCGCACCGCGAACTGGAAGCGCTGACGCTCGACAAGAACACGCTGCACTACAAGCAGCGGCTGGCGCTCGATTACGCGGAGATGGTTTACAACGGCCTGTGGTTTACGCCGCTGCGAGAGGCGCTGGATGCGTTTTTCGAAGAGCTTTCCGAGACTACGACCGGCGAGGTCACGCTGCGGCTGTACAAGGGCAATTTAGAGCCGGTGAGCCGCAAATCGCCGTATTCGCTCTACTCGCTCGACATTGCCAGCTTCACCATGGGCGCAAGCTACGACCAGAAAGACGCGCGCGGGTTTATCAACCTGATCGGGCTGCCGATTCAGGTTCGGGCCTCGCTCAAGTCGCAAAAGCCGGGCAAGCCGGCAGGCGCATGAAGCTCTGGGGAGGGCGCTTTGAGACAGGCCCTTCAGAGGTGTTCGAGCGCTTCTCCGGTTCCCTGCATTTCGACAAGCGGCTTATCGAGGTTGACATCCGGGGCTCTGAGGCCTTCGCGCGCGCTCTCGAACGCGTCGGCATCCTGACGCCCGGTGAGCGCAGCCTCATCATCGAAGCGTTCGAACAGATTCTGGCGGAATCGCGCGGTGCGACGTTTTTCGATGGGGCGAGCGACGAAGACGTCCACACGCTGGTCATCCGCAAACTCAAGGAGCGGGCCGGCCCGGTAGCCGACAAGATCCACACCGGGCGCAGCCGCAACGAGCAGGTCTCGCTCGACATGCGGCTGTGGCTGCGCGAGGAATGCGACCGGGTGCGCGTGCTCATCGGGGAGCTCGCCGAATCGCTTCTGAACCTCGCGGAACGCTATCGCGACGCCGTGATTCCCGGATACACGCACCTGCGGCGTGCGCAGGCGGTGCTTTGGCCGCATTACCTGCTGGCGTATTTCGAGATGCTGGCGCGCGACAGCGAGCGTTTCGCCGAAGCGCGCAAGCGGGCCAACGTGATGCCGCTCGGCTCGGGGGCTCTGGCAGGCAGCGGGTTCCCGTTTGATCGCGAGGCGATAGCCAGGGATCTCGGCTTCGTGGCGGTGTCGCGCAACAGCATGGACGTTTCGGCCGACCGCGACTTCGTCCTCGACTTCCTTTATGCCGCGGCCGCCGCCATGCTGCATCTGAGCCGGCTGGCCGAAGACTGGATCCTTTATTCCAGCGAGGAATTTGGCTGGATGGAGCTGGGCGACGCGGTGACCAGCGGTTCGAGCCTGATGCCGCAGAAAAAGAATCCGGATTCGCTCGAGCTGATCCGCGGCAAGTGCGGGCGCGTGGTGGGATGTCTGAATGCCTTGCTCGTGACCATGAAAGGCCTGCCGCTGACGTACAATCGCGACATGCAGGAGGACAAAGAGCCGCTGTTTGACGCAGCGGATCAACTCAGCGCCTCGCTCGAAATGGCTCGCGTAGTGGCCGATTCCGTGAAACTCAATGCCGCTCTGCCGAAGCAGGCCGCGGCCGAAAGCTGGGTGGTGGCCACTGACCTGGCCGAAGCGCTTTCGCGATCGGGTGTGCCGTTCCATCAAGCGCATCAGATTGTGGGCAGGCTGGTGCTTGAAAGCCTGAAGCGGGGCAAGAAGCCCGCGGAGTGGACGGCCGAGGAGCTGGCGGAATTCGCGCCTGAGTTCGGAACGACGATGGTGCGATTGCTCGATCCGGTGGAGGGAATGAAGTCGCGTGAGATTCCCGGCGGCACCGGGCCGGCGGCGGTCGCGAAGGCGCTGGTCGAAGCCCGCGCGCGCCTGGTGCAGATGCGGGTATGAGCAAGAGTTTCCGCCAGGGGCAGATTCTCAAACTCATTCGCGCGAAATCCATCGGCACTCAGGAAGAACTGGCGCAGGAGTTGAAGAAACTCGGCGTCGCCGCCACGCAGGTGACGCTGTCGCGCGATATCCGCGACCTGGGCCTGGCGAAAACGCCGGAGGGCTACCGGCAGATTACGCCTTCAGAAACCGGGCCGCATTTGCCCACGCTTGCCGCCGAGTTCTTGCAGGACGTGCGGCTGGCGCAAAACCTGGTGGTGCTCAAGACCTCGCCCGGCCATGCCAATTCGGTTGCCGTCGCACTGGACGACGAAGAGTGGGCGGAAGTGGTGGGCACGCTCGCGGGCGACGACACGATCGTGGTGATCGCGCCGGACAATGCCACGGCGGAGACGGTGCGGGCGAAGTTTCTGGCGATGATCGAGCGGGCGGGGTGAAGGGGTCGCGGCCGGGTTGACTGGTATTAGACGGAACATCACCTCACGGAACTTCTTGGACATCGCGCCGATCGGGGTTCAAGGGCCAGTTTCCGAAAACCGGCGACGATCCACACGGGAACTCAGGGCAGGGCACTTCAAGGGTTTGGGCGTTAGACGGGCATGTCGTTACGTGGCGTGTCGTCGCCGGATGCTGGCCGACCTTGTCGGGAGTAATCCGACCAATTCCAAGCGCTACCGCCCATTCACTCTCCCGCCAATTGTGCGATCTTGGCTGCGATCGCTTTGCGGACTTCCGCCGTTTTGATCGCTCTGAACTTCTCTAAAGCAAAATTCCCACGATCCTCGTCCGTTGGATCGTACAATCGAGCCAGGGCGACGCGACGATCCTCTTCTGAAGGCGGAAGTTTCTGAACCGCCGTCACAAGTACCTGTCGCACTCGAAGTTCAACTTGGCCGCAATTCTTAAACAGCCACTCCCGGTTTTCGTCGCCCAGCCCACTGCCGTGTGCTATCCGGGAACGAATCTCGTAGAACCTGTTTATAAACCCGACCATAACCTCCGTTTCTGCAGGATTGTCCGGTGCGATCAGTGCGGCGCCACGACGGCTTATACGGCGTGTATTGTAGTCCTTCTCCGGCACGAGCGTTGATTCGAGCGCCGTGGCGTAGTCCAAGACTCGATCCACATCGTCCCATTTGGGATTAAATGGCTTGGCTCCGCCGTACAGGAAGGACCGTCTTGCTGCTGCGAACCAATCAGAACTCCATGACTGACTCTCTCGAATGCCATCAGCGAAGGCTCTAAACGATTGGCATTCCTCTGACTCAACCTCAAATCGAAGAGGAGAGTAGCTGTTTACGTCATTCATAGCTCGGTACGGGAACTGAACAATCGTGTTGCCGCTCGGTGGAATGATCGCCTGTTTGATGAATGATATGTCACCGGCCCTGTAAAGCCGAAGAAGAAGCAAGATATCTTCGATGTCGTTCGGGATTCCACCAACCGGAGAGCCAGGAGGACCAGGTGGTAACTGTGTGTAGGATTTCTCGAAAATCCAATCGTCTTGGTTTACATCTAAGGACGAGAAGACTTCTCTAAGATCCTTGAATCGAAGACCAACAGGGTCAATGGTGAACTCGCCAAAGTCAAGGCTCTCCGAACTTGATTCGACATTGCGAACTAAGATAAACGCCTTGAACATTTAGAACAGAGCCGACTCCTGGATACTGGGGGATACAACTCCGGTCTTCATCTGGGATGTGGTTTGCTCGATTGCGCTTTCACGTCCAAGACTCTCATTGGCCATTCTGCTGTAACGCCGCCAATGCGTCTTCGACACTTTCGTAGTGGCCGGTCCAATCAGTCTGTGTGTTGTCGGCGCTGATTCGCATGATACGCCAGTCGTTCCGATTCGGTGCTCCGAAGTTCGCAATTTTCGCCGTCTTCCCATCGGGCATTCCGCCGACTCGGTAGACGATGACCGGACCACTTGCGTAAACCGGCCCGCGACGAAACGATGCGTCTTCGTGGAGCGTTAAGCTGTACTGCATGTGCCCTCCAGACTCAATTGTAACGGATGGCGAGACTCACACGTGCCACACGACGCTCCTGCGTTTGTGTTCGCCGCGGATGTGGTTCCAGAGGGCGTAAGGGCAGTTCGCCCGGACCTGCGTCCCCTGCAATAGACGATCGAATTACGGTTCAGAATTAGGCGCTCAGAGTATTGCGGGAAGGCCGGTCCGGACCTTATAATCCAACCCATGATCAGAAACCACGTTCTTGCCGCTTTTCTTGCTGCTTTGCTGGTTGTTGGAGGTGTTGCTCTCGCGCAGAGGCCCGCTCGGAATATCTCCGGCGCACGGCATCCGAATCTCGCGGCCGCACAACGGTTGAGCCGGCAGGCCTTTGAAAGGATCGTACAAGCCCAGCAAGCCAACGAATGGGACATGCAAGGTCACGCTCAGAAGGCCAAAGAATTATTGGATCAGGCCAGCAATGAGCTGAAACTCGCGGCAGGAGCGGCAAACCGCAACGCCCGATAGGCTGACGATCTCCGCTTTACGCTTTCAGGGGAAGGAGTTCCGCGATGCGCATTTTGTACGGCCGATCCACGGTGCCGACAATCACCCACGCGCTCTTGTTGAAGTCACTGATGACCTCCCGGCACCTTCCGCATGGAGCCATCAGTTGAACTTCACCTGATCCGGTACCAGTGAGCGCCACGATGGTGTCAAGATCCCGGCATCCGTGCGCTACGGCGTGGCAGATGGCCGCAACTTCACCGCAAATATCCGCGAAGCCGACATCTGCTTCGATATGAATGCCCGTGAACACTTGGCCGGAAGCGGTTCGCAAGGCGGCGGCGACCTCATGCCGCCCCTCGATGTACAGCCGGCGTAACGCCTCTTTGGCGTGTTCGATCAGGTCCCGATCTGTTGCGTCGAGTTCCGCATTCATCACGACGAACCAACCACCAGTCTGACATCCGCTGACGAGGGGAGCAACGGCGTACTACGCCAAGCGAGCCAACGGCCGGTTGCTTTCGGGAAAATCTATTCCCAGGGCGGCGCCAGAAAGCAAGGCGAAAGCCAATGCCCAGAGGAAACCTTGACCGGAAGGCATCAGCATTGGTGCTCCCGGCGAGCGCAGCGTGGTCAGGAGCGCGCCAAGGATCGCGCTGCCGATGGCGATCCACTGGTACACGTGCAGCCCCCAAACGGTGGAAGTTTGCGGCTCACCTCGATACGCTTCCTCAACAAATCGCGCAATCCCGTTGCCGATTGCATAGACGCCGCAGATGAGCGACAGCGGGCAGCCCGGCCACCAGAGACGCGCGAGCACCAGGCCCAGGAAGATGTTGCTCAAGATCGAGTAGAGCTGTGTGGGGTGGATGGCAACTCCTGCAAGTCCCGCCAGCCGGGTGACGCGCGAGCGCGCATGAGTCACGCGGATGCCGGCATCGGGCGGCGCGGGCGCGCCATGACAGCAGCCATTCACAAGGCAACGAAGGCGTCCGATGGCTTGCATCCATGGTGCGCCCAGACAATGTGCGCCGAGTAGCGTCCACCGTTCTTCAAAGAAAAGGCAGGCGAGACCTACGCCAATCAAGCCACCGTAGAAGCCAAAGGGACGGCGTAGCAGTGAGGAGCCCTCGATCCACTGCGCCCACGCTCCGGCGCCGAGGAGGCCCGCGGCCGCTGTGACGAGCACTTTCCATTCCCGGCCAGGACCGAGGGCGGCGGTCACGATCGCGACCTGAACGAAAGCAGCGATGCCGGCGTAGAGGCCGTGGTTGATGATGCGGACGGAACCGATGCGCCACTCCCGCCAGGAGTTCGCCATCCACTCTGTCAACCGGAGCACCCACTTCCACGCGCGCTGTGGGTGAAGCAGAAGGGGCGCGATCACGAGGGCGGCGATCACGTCAGGAATGTAGTGCATGCCCGTGGTGATGCAACTTACGGCGATGGCCGAGGCGTAGGCGACGCCCAACCAACGCGGCCGGTAGAGACGCCCAACGAAGATGGCCCAGAGAGTGTGGAAGGAAGGGAACGCAGCCGTCGGCGGATAGGTGGTGCGCTCCAGATCGAGCATGCGAGCAATCCAGTTGTTGTCTGCCAGCGCACGGCGCGGAGCGCTGGAGGGGATGATCCAGTAGAAGGGGAAGATGACGGCCATCGCCACCCAGGCCGAGATCATGAGCTGTCTCAGATCGCGACGCGATTGAGCGCACCACGGCGCCAGCGCGACGGTGATGTAAGAGGTTTGATAGATGAGAGCCGTCCAGGAATAGATGGGCAAGTGGTCTTCGAACCGGAAGCCGAACGTGACGCCGCGCCCGCCCAGGTTGATGCTGAATTCGTACAGCGCAAGCCAGGGAATGACCACAACGAGGAGGAATCGGATCCGGTCCCAATCCGACGGAGGATTTGCGTCGTCGGCCGGCAGCAGGTGCAGCGTATCACCGAAGCGCCGTTTCAAATCGAGACGTTCGTAACCCAGCACAAGGCCGGTGCACGCGAGAAGCACGCTGGGAGTCACGAGCCAGAGACCGGCGGCAGATCCAGCAGCCATCGCAACGCCGAGGCATATGGCGACGAAGCCGGTATAGATGGGATGAGGAAGCCAGTGAAATGTTCCGCGAGAAACCAGCTTCGCCGGAGGGAAGGCGTTCATCGGAAGCCCGCCGCCGAGGCGCCACAGTTCGCGCATTGCCGCCAACATCAGGCCAAGGCCGCACGCCGCAATCGCACCACCAACAAGAGGGTTGCCGTAGGTGGGAAGCGAGACATTGGGTTGCGCGGCCGCGGCCCACAGGATCAAAAGACCCGGCAGCACCGCAACAAACAGTGCACCGTAGAGGATCTTCCCAAGCATCATTTCGGCCAATCCACTCTCTCGTGGATCGCCCAAGCTTCAACCGTTGAAGTTCCCGGGCGCTCGAATCGCCCGCGGCTTCGCCACTTGCATTCATTCACCTGGAGCAATTGCGCAGGGAACGTGTCCCGAACTCCCGGGATGACAGACAGTGCCGTGGCGCCGAGCGGGCCTTCACGCAGGACGAGGGAGCGGTCCATCATGAGGCGTGCGCCGTCGCGGAATTCGATTTGTCCGTCTTCGAGCAGGGTGGTGGAAGCTATCTGGCCATTCCAATAAACGATGCGGCGCGAGAACTGGCCCAGCCAGTCGATCCAGACGATCCAATCGGATGGCGTCGCAAACCGGCCCCACCGGAGCGTTCGAATCGGCAGTTTCCATGGAGCGATGGTCATCGTGAGATGCTCCACGTACCCGAGTCCGATGCGGTTGTGAATCCGGGCGTGGGCGCGCGGCATGAGGCAATGCCATTCTAGGGAGCCCGCGTCCGAAGCGAAAATGGTCTCGCGAACTTCCGGGGAGTCGGTCTGCCACTCGGCGTCGATTTTGAACGCGCCAGAGCGCCACCGAAGCGAAGAGTGATCGATGGTTGGCTCGATTTGCGGTCGTAGCGAATGCCTGGTTCTGACGCGCCCGGCCGTGCTCTCTAGGAGGCTCGAGTAGTGAAGACGAACCGGTCCCCAATGGACCATCCCCGTGTAAGCGATCGAGGCGTCACCCGAATCGGTGACACAATCCAGGTACCATTTGGACAACTCGAAGGCGGTCATGATCCGGTACCATCGTATCGAGTTCCGGCTGGTCACACGAACGTGACGAGCGTTCAGGTTCAACGTTCTTGATCCAAGCTGTGGCCGCAAGCTCTTCTGCCCGCAGTAACCCACTTGTGACGCATTTGTAAACAGGTTTTTGCCTCTGTCCGATATGCTCGCGTGATCGAGAAACATCCAGGAGATATATGGCTTCTGCCGCGGCGGTAACGTCTCAACCTTCTGCACCTGCTTCCCTGCTGGAGAAGAAACTGTCCAAGGGTCCCGGACGGGCGGGCGTGCTCGTGTTCGGAGTCGTTTTGCTGATTGGCGTGTTGTACGCCGGATGGAGTCTGGTGAATGACCTGTCCGGAGTGCGCGCCACATCGATCTTGCCTTACTTGCTTCTGGGCTTCGCGCTGCTGGTGGCGCTGGCCGATGAGATGTCGATTTTCAAATTGCTGTCCAAGGTTCCGGGTCTCGGGACGATGGTGGGCTGGAAGCGCATCGTGGTCACGGTGGGTGAAAAGATCGGCAAGAATCACCTGACCTACGCACAGGGAGCGGCTGCGGAAATTACGGCCATGGCCACGATCGGCGCTGCCGACGGTTTCGGCTTGCCGGTCAGCACCACGCACGTGCTTTCGTCGGGCGTCGCGGGCACCATGGCAGCCAATCAATCCGGACTGCAATGGGGAACGGTACGGAACCTGCTGATGGCATGAGTTCTCACGCTACCCGCGTCGATCTTCCTGGCCGGCTTCCTCTTCTGGGTGTTCCGCAGCATGGCCGCTTGAGCGGTTGTGTAGCTTGATTCGAAAAAAAGAGCTGTCGGGGACTCATCGCCCGATCGTCTATCTCACGTGCTGGCGTCTCAAACGGCTCGGAGGAACGCTCTTCGTTGAGTCCCTGGACTGTGATTCGCTTGCGGCACGCTGTATCGGTCTTCCCTCGTTCTGACCGGGGCTTCCGTCTTTCACGGTGGACTGCGCCTCGTTGAGAAACCGCGTCATAGATCTGGACATGTGACTTAGGACCGTGACCCACTCCTCAAGATGTTGTTCTCCCCGCGGCGTGAGCGCATAGACCCTTCTTGCCGGCCCACTGCCCTCCACATCCCACTCGGATGTGACGCAATTGTTTTCCTCGAGCTGCCGGAGTGTTCTATAGAGCGCGGCGATTTCGATTTCGGCGTCGGTCAGCGCGTATTCACGCAGTTCACTCGCGAGCTCGTATCCGTATGATCGCCCCTTCCGCCGCAGCAGAAACAGGAGCACGGGCTCGACAAATCGGTACAGATTGCCCATCGCGCAAGTGCATGGATGTTGCTTCCCGTGACGTGGGCAGGCGCGGCGCGGCATGTCGTTTTTTTGTTCTCTTGTCAAAGCATATCATCTATGTCATGATATATGCAAGTTGCATCTATATGTCTATTACTCTTTGGGTCCGCACCGAGACGTAAGGACCTGGGAGTCGTTGGGTCAGTTCGGCACGGCCGTGTGGCGGCTATGCCGGAAAAGCGGGGCCGGTTGCCTTTCGAAACCGAAGGCCCAGGGAGAAGGATATGAAGTTACTTGGAATTCTCGGCGTTATCTCGTGCTTCTACTGGTTCGGGGCAGCACTCGCGGTTGGCCAGGGTTGCTGCCACCACGATCATCATTACGCAGACTGCCGGGACTGCGACCATTGTTGGCATCAGGGTTCTGCGGCGGGCCGGCAGTTCAGAGGATCGGCGTCGCCCAGTAGCATAGCGAACGTACAGACGGTGGAAGGCAAAATAGCCGAAGTGGTTTATTTGCCCGGGGCGACCGCAGAGAGCGGAATGGTGGAAATCCGGCTGCAATCCGGCGCTCAAACAAATCTGATCCGTGTGGCCCCATCGGGATTCCTGAAGCAGAGCGGTCTGGTGTTAAGAGAAGGCGATACCGTGACGGTGAAGGGATTCGCGGTTGCGGGGATGGAAGCCGACCTTATTGTAGCGACGGAAGTACACAAAGGCGAGAAAACCTTATCGCTCAGGGATACGCGCGGACAGCCGGCCTGGTAACAAATATCGGTCTGCCCTGCGGCGCCGGTCACGGAGTTGTCTGGCATCCGCTGACCAGAGCAGCGAGAAAACGGCTCAGGGTCCGCGTGTGCCGATTTTCGGATAGACTCATTAGACCGTGCCTCTTTGCCGATGAGTTCACAAATCAACTTCGGATACCCGTGGTGGTTGAGTTACGGCCACCTCGTAGTCCTTGCGATCGCCTTGTTGTTCTGGCTTCTGGGGCGCCGCCGGAAATGGTCGAGGGTGCTGATGCTTTTGATCGGTGCGGTGACCCTCTGGTCGGCCGCCGCATTCTTCGTTACCCGCTTCGGCCTCGACGTCAACGGGCGGCTTGCATTGCCTACACAAGCATTCCTGACCTCGGGCGCGGGACGAGTGCTCGATATGGGTGCGGGTACCGGAAGATCCACGCTCATGGTTCTCGAAGCGCGTCCGCAAACGACGGTCGTCGCGCTGGATCTCTTTGCAGAGTCGTATAAGCAACACTTCGGCGCGGAGCAGAGCGGACAGGAGAGATTGCTGTCCAACCTGAAGGCCGCGGGCGTGGAACAGCACGCCTCCATTCAGGCCGGCGACATGCGCAAGCTTCCTTTTGAGCCGGCTACGTTCGATGGAGTTGTGAGCACTTACGCCATCGATCACCTGGATCGGGAAGGGATCAATACAGCTCTCGGCGAAGCAGCACGGGTACTGAAACCTGGCGGCCAATTCCTGATGATGGTGATCACGAAAGACTCTTGGCTGAAGTTCACATTCGGACCGCTGCTACTGCACAGCGGTACGGCCAGCGCGGCGTGGTGGACCAGCCGCCTCCAGGAAGCCGGATTGCAGGTGATCGAGCAGGGAACACGTCCGGCTACACTCTATATCCTGGCCCGAAAACCCTGACGGGAATTTCTAAATTGTGAGCAACCATTTCCGATGGATCAGCATCTGTCTAGCTATCCTTAAAACAAGGATCGAAAGGACGCACCATGCCCCTTCCCTCGGACGAGAAGCTCATCCAGCTCGGTAACGATTTGATTAAGCAATTCGACACCATTTTCGGCGTGCACCCCGGCTTTCGCCCGGCTCACGCCAAGGGCGTTCTGCTGACGGGCGCCTTCACGCCATCCGCGGAGGCCAAGTCTCTCACGCGAGCGCCGCACATCGCGCGCGCTTCGACTCCCGTCACGGTGCGGTTCTCCGATGCGACGGGTATTCCTGTGATCCCCGACAACGACCCGAATGCAAATCCGCACGGGCTCGCCATCCGCTTCCATCTGGCTGATCGCGTGCACACCGACATCATCAGCCATTCAACAGACAGCTTCCCGACCCGGACCGGCCAGGAGTTTCTCGAGTTCCTGCGCGCCGCGGCCGCGAGCAGCCAGTCGAAGGCATCGCCATCTCCGATTGAGATCTTCCTCGGCACACATCCGGCCGCGCTCGCCTTTGTGCAAACGCCCAAACCCAGTCCTGCCAGCTTCGCGAAGGAGGCCTTCTTCGGCGTGACGGCGATGCGATTCATCAACCAGGACGGGGTCGCGCGTTACGGGCGCTACCGCATTTCCCCGGCGGCGGGCATCCAACATCTTGACGACGCGGCCGCCAAGGGCAAGGACGCCAACTACCTGTTCGACGAACTGACCGAGCGCGTGGCGGCGGGCCCGATCCGGTTTGACATCCACGTGCAGGTCGCCGATAAGAGCGACATCGTAGACGACGCCACGATCCACTGGCCTCGAGAACGGCAGTTGATTCATTTCGGCGCCATCGCTCTCACGGCAAAGGCCTCCGGCGACGCAGAGCAGCAGAAGCACATTATCTTCGACCCGATTCCTCGTGTAGACGGCATCGAACCCTCCGATGACCCCCTGCTCGAACTGCGCGCTGCTATTTATCTGATGAGCGGCCGGCGCCGGCGGGAAGCACCGGAGTCGCAAACGCGGACATCGACGGCGGTTTGAAGCTATTCGTTCCGCAGGGAGCGCAGCGGATCGAGACCCGCGGCTCGCCGTGCCGGCAGATAGCTTGCAGCCGCGCTTACTATCAGCAACCCCAGCGGAACGAGGGCGTACACCGCGGGGGGCGATGCGCCGAGTCCGAAAAAGCCCGCGGAGAGCATGGGTACTGCCACCGCGGTGAGCCCACCGCCAATCGCGATACCAGCGCCAGCGAGAATCAGCCCGCGGCGTTCGACAAGCCACACAACGTCGCGGCGGCTCGCGCCGAGGGCGACGCGTATGCCGAACTCCTTGACGCGGCGGCTCACCGTGTAGGCGACTAGCCCATAGAGGCCTGTCGTCGCGAGCGCCAGACCGATGACGCCCATCGTCCCCACCATCTGGAAGAACTGCAACCACGTACCGGTGGCGCGGCTTTCGTAGAGTCTCGCTACGGGTCGGAGGTTGAACACCGGCAGGTTGGCATCGATCGATCGAACCAACTCGCGCAATGGCGCCGCGAGCTCGCGCGGATTGCCGGCCGATAACACGATCAACGTCATCTGCGAGCGCGGGTTTTGCTCGTAGGGCAGGTACACGTATGGCGCCGGCGTCTCGTTCACGAACAGATAGTGGCCGGTCTTCGCGACTCCGACGACTTCGGCCACCGGGCCGTCCGGCTTATCGAGCCGAATTCGCTTTCCAATCGGATCCTGGCCCGGCCAGTAGGTCTTCGCGAATTGCTGGTTCACAATCGCCACGCGGCGCGATGAGGCCCGGTCGTCGTCGGTGAAAGCGCGCCCGCGCTGGATCTCGACGTTCATGGTGCTGAAGTAACCCGCGTCGACGGCTGCGCCGAACTCGAGCTCTTTCTCGCGACCCTTCGGAAACTGGTAGCCTTCAGGCACAACCGTCACCGACGACTGCGAGGGAGACAGCGGCAGCGACTCGGTCATGGCGACGGCCCTTACGCCGGCCATCGTGCGAACCTGATCGACAAGCTGGCGGTAGAAGGCCATGGTTTGTTCGGGCGAGTAGTGGATCAGCGCGGGCACCGTATCCATGCTGATCACGTGGTCCGTGCGGAAGTCGGGGGTCAGCACCAGCATCTTCCGAAAGCCAGCGAGAAACATCCCTGCTGCGATCAGAACCACCATGGCCAGCGCGATCTGTCCGGCGACCAGGACATCCCGTGCGAGCGTGCGCCTTTGTCCGGAGGCTCCGTGCCCGCCATCTTTCAGAGCGTTCACGAAGTCCATCCGCACGGTCCGCCAGGCTGGAGCCAGGCCGAAGAAGACACAACTTGAAAACGCCGCCAAGATGCTGAACTGCACAACGCGCCAATCCATCTGTACGCCCAGGGGAGTCGGCGGTTCGCTGGGCACATCGAGCGTTTGCAGTAACGCAATGCCGCCGTATGTGAAGAACAATCCAACCGCACCGCCGAACAACGCAACGATGAAACTCTCGGTCATCAACTGGCGCACGAGACGGCCCCGTCCCGCTCCGATGGACAGCCGGATGGCGATCTCGCGGCCGCGGGCACGCGCCCGGGCCAGCAGCAGATTTGCGAGGTTCGAGCAGGCGATGATCAGGATGAGCCCCACCAGTCCCATCAGCATCTTGATGAGTGCGAGCATTTGTGGAGTCTGCTGGATCCGCCTCTGCAATTCCGTGCGCACCGCCGGGTGCCGGTTGCGATTCGTCTTTGGGTACTCGCGTTCGAGGGCTGCGCCGATGGCGGCCAGTTCAGCCTGCGCCGACTCCCGCGATGAGCCCGTGCTCAGGCGGCCTTTGACCGTCAACTCATGGCGACCGCGATCCTCGAGGGGATTCGCCAGCTCGCCGCCCAGGCGCTGGGACATCCCGAGCGGAACGTAGATGCTTGGGCGAACGAAGCGGTCAAGCCCGGTAAAGGACTCCGGGGCGATGCCGATGATCGTGAACACGATCCCGTTGAGCCGCAGGCTGCTGCCGATCGCGGATTGCTCGCCCGAATATTGCCGCCAGAAGTCGTAGCTGATCACCGCCACGGCTTGGCCCGGCGCATTCGCCTCGTCCGGTAGAAAAGCGCGGCCCGCCGAGGGCGCGACTCCGACGACGGGAAAGAAGTTGTCGCTCACGAGCACCGCGAACCGGACCTGCCCCGGAGCGGCAGGATTAGTGGTGGCGGCCAGCGTTGTCAGCCGGTACGCAGCCAAGCCGGCGAAGGAGCGGCTCTGCTCGCGCAGATCGCGGTAATCGGGGAACGACATGCCTTCAAAGGCGTTGTCGGGCGTCGTGCTAGTGACATCGAACAGAGCGGATGGGTTCGGCACGGGCAGAGGGCGCAGGAGCAGCGCGTCGGCGAGGCTGAAAATGGCGCTGTTTGCGCCTATGGCGAGAGCGAGCGAGAGCACGGCCACCGCGACAAAAGCGGGCTGGCTGCGCAGCGTGCGGAGTGCATAGCGGATGTCGGCAACGATACTCTCCAGCCACGTCCAACCCCAGGTGGCACGGGCGTCCTCTATCGCCAGGGTGAGGTTGCCGAGTTCCTTGCTGCCCGCGATCGCGGTAAGTGATTCCAACTCCTCGCGCATATCGCGCTCTTGCCGGCGGCGCCACGCCGGCCACAGATATTTCAGCCGATTCCAGATCATCATCCCTTCACCGCCGGCGCCGGGCCCATAATTCGTCCCACCGCGCTCACGAAGTCAGCCCATTTGGAGTGTTCCCGTACCAGGTGTTTCCGGCCTGCCGCGGTGAGCTTGTAGTACTTGGCGCGGCGATTGTGCTCCGACATTTCCCACGCGGACGCAATCCAGCCTTTCGCTTCAAGCCTCTTCAACGCGGGATAGAGCGAGCCGAACTCAATATCGAGGGCTTCGTTGGAGGCGCTGCGAATGTTTTTGGCGATCCCGTAGCCGTGAAGGGAGCCGGCGCGAAGGGTGCGGAGCACCAGCATGTCGAGCGTTCCTTGCAGCAGATCCATATAGAGAGATTCTATATGAAGATAGTCTATACGTCAGCGGCTTCACTGGGCTGCCCATCCCAGGACTTAGCATAGCGTACACTGAACAATCGCATGAGATGGAACCGAGCGCTGTGGGCCTCGATCATCCCCCGAGATCCCACGCTACGCAAACCGAACCACTATGCCGAAATGCTGCGCGCCGGCTGGAAGAACCGCGATCAGCTTGCCTACGCCTGGCGGATTCTGAATCATGGCGTTTGCGATGGCTGCGCGCTGGGCACAGATGGGTTGAAGGACTGGACCATGGACGGCGTCCACCTGTGCATGGTGCGCCTGGAGCTGATGCGCTTGAACACCGCACCGGCGCTCGATCCCGCCCGGTTGGCTGACGCCGCCTCTCTTCGCGCCATGGGGCCCCGCGAGTTGAGGGACCTGGGCCGGTTGCCGGAACCGATGATCCGGCGTCGCGGCGAGAAGGGATTCCGGGTGATTTCCTGGGACGAAGCCTATGCCGTGGCGGCGGAGCGAGTCCGCTCGACCGAGGCCGAGCGATTCGCCGTTTACCTGACTTCGCGCGGCATTCTGAACGAACACTATTACGCGGCGCAGAAGGCGGCTCGCGCCATGGGGACCAACCACATAGACAACTCCGCCAGGCTGTGCCACGCCGCATCTACTACGGCCATGAAGAAGACGGTCGGTTACGGCGCGACCACCTGCTCGTATCGCGACTGGATGGGCGCCGACCTGATTGTGTTTTTCGGCTCGAACACACCCAACAATCAGCCCGTCACGATGAAATATCTCTACTACGCCCGCCAGAACGGTACGAAAGTGGCGGTGGTGAATCCGTATGTGGAGCCTGGTCTCCAGAACTACTGGGTCCCGTCTGTGAGTGAATCGGCGATCTTTGGAACGAAGATGGCGGACAACTGGTTTGCGGTGGATACCGGCGGCGACCTGGCGTTCTTGAATGGCGTTTTCAAAATTCTGGTTGCGGAGGGATGGATCGATCACGCCTTCGTGGCACAGCGCACGGCCGGTTTTGAGCAGGCGCAGGCAAGTGTCGGGAAGCAGGACTGGGATCTCCTGGAGCGCGAAAGTGGAACCACTCGCGAGGAAATGCGGCGGTTCGCCCAAGTGCTTCACGGCGCGCGAAACGGAATCTTTGTCTGGTCGATGGGCCTGACACAGCATGCGCACGGCGTCGAGACCATTGAGGCGCTGATCAATGTGGGTCTCGCGCTTGGATGGGTGGGGCGCAAGAACGTGGGACTGATGCCGATCCGCGGACATTCCGGTGTGCAAGGCGGGGCGGAGGTCGGTTGTACACCGGGCCTTGACGAGAAGCAGAGGGCGCGCTTCGAGCAGGTGTGGGGCTTCCAGGTACCTGCCTTCGCAGGACTGCCCGCGGCCGAGATGGTTGGCGCGGCCTATCGCGGCGAACTCGACGTTTTCTGGATCGTGGGCGGAAATTTTCTGGAGACGCTGCCAGACCCGGCAGCGGCGGCGCATGCGCTGGGCAACGTCTCGATGCGCATCCATCAAGACGTGGTCCTGTCTTCGATGATGCTGATGGAGCCGAAGGACACGGTGATTCTGTTTCCGGCAACCACGCGGTACGAATCGCCCGGTGGAGGGACGGAGACCTCGACCGAACGCCGGATTATCTTTTCGCCGGAGATTCCGGGGAGGAGGATCGGCTCAACCAAGCCGGAGTGGGAAGTCTTCGGCGAAGTGGCTTCGCGTGTTAGACCAGACCTGGGCGATAGAATTCGCTTCCGGTCTTCTGCCCAGATTCGGGATGAGATTGGAAAGGCCGTGCCGCTCTATGCCGGCATCGAAAGGCTGACGAAGGAAGGCGACAACTTCCAGTGGGGAGGGCCACGGCTTTTCGCCCAAAGCGAATTCGCTACGCCTGACGGGAAGGCGCACTTCTCGGCGGTGGTTCCGAAGGAGCGGCGAGCGCCGCCAGGGATGCTCTACGTGTCCACCCGGCGCGGAAAGCAGTTCAACTCTATGGTGCAGAAAGCCACCGATCCGCTGACGGGCGCGTCGCGGAACAGCGTGTTGATTTCCAAGGAAGACGCCGGGCGCCTGGGAGTGCGGAATGGCGAGCCGATCCGGCTCACATCGAACAGCGGCAGCTACACCGGAGTTGCCAGGATCGACCGGATCAAGCCGGGGAACCTGCAAGTCCACTGGCCGGAGGGCAACTGCCTGCTCAATCGGGAAGAGATCGACATCGCTTCCCGCGAGCCGGACTACAACGCGCTGGTGACGGTTGAGCGGGAAAAACCTGTGGACGGGAAGCCGTGATCAGGAAAATCGAACCCTATAACATCACGATAGGGCCAACGCGTCACGATCACTGGGAGCGGATTCTCTTGGAAAACGGGCGGTCTGTGTCCCTGGGTTTCTCCATAACATCACGATAGGACACCGGGTTTGAAGAGCCGTCGCGGAAGTCCCTTTGGCGTTCAGGAGCTTACGAGTCATTCATACCGCAAGGCGTCCATTGGATCAGCGGAAGACGCCCGGCGTGCCGGGAGCAGAGCCGCCAAAACGGACGTCAGGACTAAGAGCAGCGTTACCGCTGCGAAGGCCATTGGACTGGTCGAGCTGCCCTCGGCCCACTTGGACAGTAGATCCGTGGATATGAGACTCAACACGACTCCGCACACCAGTCCGCCGATTACGCTGCGTGCGACGGAGCTAAAAACGAGTTGCAGCACGTGCCCGCGCGTTGCGCCTAGCGCCATGCGAATGCCAAACTCATTGGTTCGCTGAGCCACGCCGTAAGACACAACGCTGAAGAGTCCGATGGCGGCCAGCGCAAGTCCAAGGATGGAGAAGCCACTGAAAAGGGCAGCCACCAGACGTCCATACCCGTATTCCGACTCGTTTCGAATCCATTGTTCGAGGTCATGAGTTTGCCCAAACACCTGTTGATCCGCGTCTACGGCCTTGACTTCGGCGCGAACGCGATTCAAGACAGCCAACGGCGGCCCTTGCGTCCGGACCAGAATCTGCGTCCACATCTGCATCTGCAGGGTGAAGGGCACGAACAACGCTGGTTTGATGGGTTTGCTCAGGCCGTCATCCCGGGCGTCTCCAACAATGCCGATGATTTGCAGCCAACTGTTGCTGTCGGCCACGGCCTGCGAAAAAGGAGGCTCCGCCTTCAGGTCGGGAAGCCGCACCAGCTTACCCAGGGCGTCGCCTTGGGGCCAATACTGCCGGGCCATGGTTTGATTGATAACGGCCAGTCGCGCACCTCGGACGACTTCAGGGTGGTCCCACAGGCGCCCCCGTAGCAGCGGTATGCGCAGCACAGTGAAGTATTCCGGGCTCACGAAGTTAGCGCGCAATTGTTGTTGCTGGCCCGCCGGATGCCCGTAGATTTCAAACAACTGATCCCACCCATTCGAAGGCGGCGTCGCATTTGTCGAAATGCCGGCTGACACCACTTCCGGCATGGCCTGGACGCGCGACAGAAGCTGGTTGAAGTAGTTGGACCGCTCCTCCCAACTGACGTGCGTATTCTGGTGTACCGGGATGCCGACCGACATCGTATGGTGCGGGTCGTAGCCAAGATTAGTTCGGAGCAGGCGGACAAAACCGTTGATGGCGGCAGCAGCGGAAGTGAGAAGAAGCAAACTGAGCGCGATCTGGCCTGCCACCAGCAGATCATACGTTCGTTTTCCCCGCGCGCCGCCGGTGGCGCGCCGGGAGTTGGAGTGCATCAGTTGGGCAATCTGGGGACGAGAGAAGTGGAAAGCCGGCGCGAGACCCGACAAGACGCCGGTAATGATGGCGAGGGCCACACTGAAGCCGAGCACGGGCAGATTGATCCGGATCACCGCTTCGTGCGGAAACGAATACTCCGGCAGCCAGGTCACCAGGAGTGGGAGCACGCGATAAGCCAGCAGGACTCCGCCAACCGCGCCGAAAATGGACAGCGCCAAGGCTTCGGTGAGCAGTTGACGCTGAATTAGCCACCGCGTCGCTCCGATCGCGCTGCGAACGGCAAGCTCATGCTGGCGGGCGGTGCCGCGGGCGAGCAGGAGAATGGCCACATTGGCGCATCCGATGAGCAGAAGAAGCGCCACCGCCGCCGACAACAGGTACAGAGAGCGGCCCAGACGCTCTTCAAACTGTTCGTTGAGGCCTTTGACGTGTACGCGAAACTTCTTCGGGAAGTGGGTGGGGGTCTCCCTGGCGAATTGTTCAATCATCGGCTGCAATTCGGCGTTGGCAGCGGCGTGAGTGATTCCAGGCCTTAGCCTGACGAGCGGTCCGTACTGGATGTTCGCGTCGTTGGTGATTTTCAGCGGAAGGTACACGGCGGCGTCCTCCCAAGTGAAGCGTGGCGGCAGAACACCGACGATTGTGTAGTTCTTGTGGACGAGCTGCAGGTTGCGTCCCACCACCTTCGGGTCCGAATTGAAGTGCCGCTGCCAAAACAGGTAGCTGAGCACAACCACCGGCTGCGGGTCTTGGCCGTCCGGAGCATCGGAAGGGATCAACGTACGGCCCAGAAGGGCAGGCACGCCGAAGTGAGTGCCGGCATTTCCCGTGAGTTGAACCGACGGGACGTCCTGCGGGAGATCTTCGTCCGTGGTCGTCAGATTCCAGGTCCCCCAGCTTGCTGCGACGCTCTCCAGGCACTTAACCTGACGTAGAAGTTTCAGTTGCGGTCCAGTTATCCCGATCCACCGGGTATCACCGTTCTCGTTCAACACAGTCAGGTGGATCATGCGATCGGAGCTCTTGTAAGGGTACGGATTTGCCAACAATCCGTAAATGACACTGAAAACGGAGGTGGTTGCCCCGATCCCAAGGGTGAGGGAGAAGATAGCAGTCACCGCCAGGCCGGGCTTCTTGCGCAACTCACGGCAGGCGAGCCGAAGATCTTGGAGCATGTCATTTATACTGTTGAACTCAGGAAAGGTTACGTGATCGCGGTACATTTACCGTGAAAAGCGGGGACGGGAAGCCCGTATGCTCTTCTTGCGGCCAACATGCGGCCGTACGCGCCTCGCACGCCGAACGGTGCCACGGGCTCCGGCCGCTTCCCGGGAGTAAAATCACTCTGGGAGGAAGAAACGATGCAGCGTTCGGCAGAGGCTCACTGGCGGGGGGATTTGAAAAGCGGTGCGGGGACCGTGTCAACGGCAAGCGGTACGCTTTCGCAGACGCCGTATTCATTCCACAGCCGGTTTGAAGAAGGGAAGGGAACCAACCCGGAGGAACTGCTGGCCGCGGCGCACGCGGGCTGCTTCACCATGGCCGTTTCGGCGCAGCTGGCCCAAGCCGGACTGAAGGCGGACAGTCTCGACACCACCTGCAAGATCACGCTCGAAAAAACGGATGGAGGCTTCGGCATCACCGAGAGCCATCTCGCGTTGAACGCCAAAATTCCCGGCGCAACGCAAGAGGCATTTGAGAAAGCCACGCAGGCCGCCAAGAGCGGATGCCCGGTCTCCAAGCTGTACAACACGAAGATCACGTTGGAAGCGCATCTGGAGAGTTGACCCCACGGAGCAGCAATCGGGCGCGGGCAGCGATATACTCTCAATCGGTAGTTGAAAAACGGCGACAGGCAGAACCATCCGGCCCCGGTGAAGCCAGTCACCATTTTTCAACACATCTTTTTAGGAGGTTCACCATGGACAGCCGTGAAACTCGTCAAATGACGCGCCGCGCGTTCGCCGGCGCAACTGCTTTCATGATCGTCCCGCGTCATGTGTTGGGAGCGCCGTTTATCCCTCCCAGCGACAAGATCAATGTGGCGACCATCGGCTTGGGCCACCAGGGACAAACCGTCACCATGGGTCTTCTGGCGCGTCCCGACGTCCAGGTGACTGCGATCTGCGATTGCAATCAGGGCAGCCGAGACTACGTGGAGTACGGTCCGAATGCGTTGTTGAGCGCGTGGCGCCGCCTGCTGGGACCGGGCTACGAAAGATGGGGCGAGGACCTGGCGTCTCCCGGCGAAGTGCAGCTCGCCAAGGAATTCAAAACCAGCGTGGGCATGGGCGGCCGCGAACCGGTGAAGCGCGCCGTGGAAGCCTACTACGGGTCGCGGAAAGGCTCGGCTTCGGGCGACTACAAGGGCGTCAACGTCTACACCGATTATCGCGAGTTGCTGGATAAGGAGACGGGCATCGACGCGGTCTACGTCGCGACGCCGGACCACTGGCACGCGACCATCGCGCTGGCGGCCATGCGCCGGCGGAAGCACGTGCTGGGCCAGAAGCCCATGGCGCACTCGATTGGCGAGTCGCGCCGCATGGGCCAGATGGCGACGGAAATGAAAGTGGCGACGTCGCTCACGGTGAATAATCCGTCGAGCGACGCCACTAAGCTTCTCTCCGACTGGATTGCCGATGGCGCGATCGGCCAGGTGCGGGAAGTCCACAACTGGTCGAGCCGCCCCTTCTGGGAGCAGGGCGTCGAACGGCCGAAAGAGACGCAACCCGTCCCCGACGGCCTCGACTGGAACCTCTGGCTCGGGCCCGCCCCGGAGCGCCCGTTCCATCACGCCTATCTGCCGTTTGTCTGGCGCGGCTGGTACGACTTCGGATGCGGCTCGTTCGGCGATATGGGCTGCTACAGTTTCGCCGGTGTCTTCAAGATTCTGGATCTCACTCCGCCGGTCTCCGTGGAGGCTTCATCGAGCGAGGCGTACGAAGAGACTTTCCCCAAGGCGTCGATCGTCCACTTGAATTTCCCCGCCAAGGGAAGCCGTCCCGCCATCCACATGGCCTGGTACGACGGCGGCATGCGTCCACCGCGGCCCTCCGGGTTGAGCGAGCAGGACCAGCACTATTTCCAAAAAGGCGAGGACAACGAAGGCATCATGTACGTCGGCGACAAGGGTCTCATCCTCGGCGGCTTCAACGGCAACAATCCGCGCGTCTATCCGGAAAACAAGAAATATCAGGCGCCACCGAGGAAGCGGGGCGAGCGCGGCGAGTATCGCGATTCCGCCGTCGAACAGTGGGTGGCCGCCTGCAAAGGAGGCGCGCCGGCTCCGATGGCGAATTTCGAAATCCAGAGTCCGGTGACCGAAGCGTTTCTGCTGGGGTGCCTGGCGCAACGCTTTCCCGGTGAACGGCTCGATTGGGACGTGGCCAACATGCGAATCACAAGCTCTGAAAAAGCAAATAAGTATGTTGATCCGCCGGCCCGCAGCGGTTTTTCAGCCTAAGGCGTGACGGCCGGGCCTAGCGCCGTCGAAGTCCGGTCTTCGGAGATCGACGGGCAGGGAGTATTTGCCAAACGAGCCTTTCGGTCGGGCGAGGCAATTCTTGAAATCGACGATTCGCGCGTCGTGGACGATTTGCATCCGTTGACGGCCGACGATCTTGCCCGGCATTGCGACTATCTCGCCGGCGCCAAGGTTGTCCTGATGCCATCGCCGGAACGGCATATCAATCACTCGTGTGATCCCAACACGTTCGTCAGAACAGTAGCGGGTATACGCCTCGTGACCGCCTTAAGGGAAATCGCCGCCCACGAAGAAATTACATACGACTACTGCATCAACGGCTCTGGCGACACGGTGTGGGCCTGCCGTTGCGGCGCGTTCCGGTGCCGTCACGAAATCCACTCCGACTTTTTTCACTTGCCTGTCGAACTACAGCGCGAATACCTGCCGCTGCTGGACACATGGTTCCGAGAGGAAAGAGCAGCCGAAGTAGCGCGGCTTCAAAACCTGTAAAGCAGGCGTGTTAGATTGAAGTCAGGTGGCCAAGTCCCGGTGCGTGTACGCAACATTGTCGTAGCCGCTCTTGCGAGCCTCTTTCTTCTAGGCATAACGCACGCGTTCCAGCGCCCTTGGCGAGAATATCCGGGCTTTGAGTATGAGAACTTCCCCATACCTCCGGATTACCAGGAAAAGACCGAGTGGCTGTTCGCGCGGCTGATGTATCCGCCCATCTACGGAAACCGATTCGGAGACTGGAGGCAGGGCCACTCGCACTGGACCATGGACTATCCGCGCTCCGACCGGCACTTCTCGGCAGCGTTGCGGCGGCTGACGCGGATTCACGTGCGCTCGGTTGAGCAGCCCGTCAACCTGGACGACGGCGATGAAGTCTTCCACTATCCTTTTCTGTATGGCGTGGAGGTCGGCCACTGGAACCTGACCGACGCTCAGGCTGCCAAGATGCGGGAATACCTGCTGCGCGGCGGCTTTTTCATGTGCGACGATTTCCATGGCACCTACGAGTGGGAGGTCTTCACCGCGAGCATGAAGCGCGTGTTCCCGGATCGCCAGATCGTCGACATCGACAATGCCGACCCGATCTTCCATACTCTCTACGATCTCGACCAACGCTACCAGGTGCCGGGCGCGCAGTACTTGCGCACCGGGCTAATCTACGAGTTCGATGGCAAAGAGCCGAAATGGCGCGGGATATACGACGACAAGGGAAGGCTCATGGTCGCCATCTGCCACAACATGGATCTGGGCGACTCCTGGGAACACGCCGACAATCCGCAATATCCGGCTAAGTTTTCCGACCTCGGCATCCGCATTGGCGTGAACTACGTGGTTTACGCCATGACGCACTAAACCCTGATGCAGCACCGAGTGAAGCGTCCGTCCTACCGCGGCCGTTTGCAGGCCGCCATCGTGGATTGGGCCGGCACCACCGTGGACTACGGATGCCAGGCGCCGACCGCCGTTCTGCACGAGGTGTTTTACGGACGCGGAGTGCCGGTCAGCACTTCAGAGATCCGCCAGTACATGGGCCTGCTCAAGGTCGACCAGATTCGCGCCATTTGCTCGGTTCCGAGAGTCTCGGCGGCGTGGCGCGAGGTCCACGGGCGCGTTCCGTCGGAACAGGATGTGCAAACGCTATTCCAGGATTTCATTCCGCGGCAACTATCCTGCCTGGACCGGTACTCGGACCTCATCCCCGGCGTTGCGGAGACGATGATGCGGCTACGCGAGCGCGGCATGAAAGTGGGAACCACCACGGGCTACACGCGGCCCATGCTGGAGATTCTGGTCGCGAAGGCGGCCGCCCAAGGCTACAGGCCCGACTCCAATCTCTGTCCCGAGGACGTGGGCGCGGGACGGCCGATGCCCTGGATGTGCTACGAGAACGCCATCCGGCTGAAGGTTCAACCGCTGGAAGCCTGCGTCAAGATCGGCGATACCGTGAGCGATGTTCAAGAGGGCCTCAACGCCGGCATGTGGACCGTTGCCGTGACCGTGACCGGCAATGAAGTGGGCTTGACGCAGCAGGAACTGATCGCGATCGGCGATGCCGAACGGCAGTCGCGAATCATCGAAGCACAGCGCCGGCTGGCCGCTGCGGGCGCACACTACGTTGTGGACAGCGTCGCCGAATGTGAAGGCGTTCTTGATGAGATAGAGTCTCGCCTACGCGAGGGCGAAACGCCTTGAAGTTCCTCACTCCTCCACGGGCGCAACCGCGCGAATTTCGGCGCGCCGCTGGTTGAGCCAGTAAACCGCAGCCGCGAGGCTCAAGACCCAGCAAACTACTGCCAGCACGGCGAACGCGCCGCGCCAGCCGTACGCAACCGAGATTCTCGCCATACTGTCTCCCGCGAGCACGCCGCCCAGATATCCGCTGCCGTCGATGATGCCGGAGACGGTGGCGCTGCCGCGCTTTCCGCCGAAGTCCAGAGCGATGGCTCCGGCCAGGTAAGAATAAGGGCCGAGCATCAAGAACGCCACGAGCGCGGTCAGGCTCACAGGCCAGATTCTGGAGCCGCCAAAATCGCCATATCCCAGCACCAGCAACGTGAGCCCGGCGAGCAGCAGTCCAAACAGAATAATCGCCGCTCTGGCTCCCTTTCCCAAACGGTCGCTCAAGTACCCGGCCAGCAAAACGGAAATGCCTCCGAACAACGGGAACAGGGCACTCTTTTGAGCGGCATCCGCATGGCTCAAACCCAAGGATTGAGCAAAATACGTTGGCGTCCAGAGATTGAAGGTCTCGCGAACGAGTGTGAGGCCGACCGATAGCACGCAGACCAGCAAGAAGACCCTGCTGCGCAGCAGCGGCTCGAGCAACGATCGAACACTGGTGGGAGCGAAATTACCATCACCGGATGCAAAGAGATTTTGAGGGTTGGCCTGCGGTTCTGTTTCCCCGATTTCTGCTGGAGTGTCTTTGAGCAAGAGGGCGTTCACGATCGACCAGAAGAGCAGAACGCCGGCTGCGGTCACAAAGAGCAGGCGCCAGCCGAAGCCGTGATCGATCAGAATCGCCAGGAACTGGCGCGAGGCGGCATCACCGAAGAGATAACTCAAACTGACAATTCCCATGACCGTGCCGTAAGAAGAATACGAGAACCACCGGGAGCTGATCTTGACCATGCCGGCCCAGCCGAGCGACTGCACCAGCCGGTTGCCAATCCAGGCGAGCGTGAAAAGAGGGATACCGCCGCTCAGCGCGAACACCGCCGTGAAAAGCACCGAGCCGGCCATCCCGCTCAGAAACGTGCGCCGTCCGCCGAGAAAATCCGAAAGGCCGCCGGCCACGAACTTGCCGATCGCATAAGCCAGAACTCCCAGCGAAGCCATCAAGCCGAGCCGGATTCGCGCCACGCCGGGATGGATGCCGCGCGCGCCCAGATCCTGGATGATCATGGGCAGCGCGACCGAAAAATTCGAGCGGCAAAGATAGTACCCCGAGTATCCGATGACCATGAGGGACACGGTCAGGATCTGCCAACGGAGCAGGCGACGGTGAGTGGGCACGAGGTGTCAGTTCTCCATTACCTTCAGGACTGCTCGCCCTGCTCGGTTTGGGAAACAAGCAGATGAATGCCCCAACGATCGTACTCGTGTCACTCGGCGGCAATGTGCTGTTTCAATTTCGTTAACGTGGTGCAGATCTGGAAGGCAGGATAATAGCGCAAAACTCAGACCCGTCGCCAGTGATGGCCCGAACTGCCATCCGCCGGGTCGCGTCGCGGTCGTCATCATCTGCAGCCTGGCTGTTAGATCCGTTCGGACCGTTCGGCCTCGTACATCGCGCGTCTGCGGATAACCTCGGCTGCGCTTACAAAGCCAAGGGCAAGATCGGTTGCCACACGTGAGGCCAGATCTGCCAACACCGTTTTCCCTTCGTTGACCGTGGCTTCCATGGCGGCGCCCGGCGTGACCATATCGTCTGTTTGCAAGCGGCGCGTCCCCTCCACGAGGAAGCAAGCGGGCCGTGGCAGACTGGGCAGGGTTCCGGGGGATTCCGCGGAGATGATCCCGTGTGCTTCGGGTTCACCGCCGGCTGCGCTCGGCCGGCAATCGCGCTGCCCCAGGAACCAAGCCTGGCTATCGAGCCCATCCTCGCAGGACTTGCGCGTATAGCTTCCATCGCTTTGCATGTGACGGGCGCCCGCGCGATCCGCGAGGTAGGTTTCCAGGATTTCGCCGCGCAGGCGAGCCACCAGGCGCGGAGAGGTCACCGGGAAGAGCACTTCGACACGGCGATTGAGATTGCGCGGCATCAGATCCGCGCTGCCTAGGTAGACTTCCTCCGCGCCGCCATTGCGGAACCAGAAAATCCGGCTGTGCTCGAGGAAACGCCCCACGATGCTGATGACGCGAATATTGTCGCTGACCCCAGCCAGACCCGGCCGCAGGCAGCAGATGCCGCGGACCAGCAGATCCACCGCGACGCCGGCACGAGACGCTTCATACAGTAATTGGATCAGGTCCGGATCCTCCAGGGCGTTCATCTTGAAAATCAGGCGGCCGCGCTCACCACGGCGCTGATGTTCGATCTCGCGGCGGACGAGTTCTGCCAGACGCTGCCGGAGGTTGATGGGCGCCACCAGAAGCTTGCGGAATTGGTTCTCATTCGAATAGCCAGTCAGGTAGTTGAACACCGCGGTTGCGTCGCCGCTGATTTCCGGGTCGCAAGTGTACAGACCGATATCGGTGTAGAGCCTGGCCGTGGTGGGGTTGTAGTTTCCCGTGGCAAGGTGCAGGTAGCGGCGGATCGCATCCCCTTCGCGGCGCACCACGAGCGCGATCTTGGAGTGGACCTTGAGCCCTAGTAAACCGTAGACTACGTGCACACCTTCGCTTTCGAGTGCGCGCGCCCACTCGATGTTGCTTTCTTCGTCGAAGCGCGCCTTCAACTCCACCACCACCGCCACCTGTTTTCCGTTCTTGACGGCTTCCAGCAGGGCGTCGACCACAGGGGAGTTTCGTCCCAGCCGGTAGAGCGTCATCTTGATGGCCAGCACCCCGGGATCGCGCGCGGCGTGCTGCAGGAATTCGACGACAGGCTGAAAGGAATCGAACGGGTGGTGTAGCAGGATATCTTCCTGGCGGATCGCCGCGAAGAAGTCCCCGTCTTTTCGCAAAAGAGCGGGAGGAGCCTGGGGTAGAAAGGGACGGTCCTTGAGATCCGGTCGATCAAGGCCAGTCAACTGGCGCAAGCGGCCGACATCCAGTGGGCCATGGACGCGATAAATGCCCGACGGTTCAATTTCAAGATTGCTGGTGAGGATCTGGAGCAGCGGCTCGGGCATGTTCACGTCGACCTGCAGGCGGACCGCATCGCGAAAACGCCGCTGCCAGACGGCTTCTTCTATGGTGGCCAGCAAGTCATCCGACTCAAGCTCCTTGATCGCGACCTCGGCGTCGCGCGTGACGTGGAATGGATGGGCTTCCACGATCTCCAGGCCAGGGAATAGAAGGTGGAGATTGGCCAGGATGATCTGCTCCACCCAGACGAAACACTCGCCCGAGGATGGCCAGGGACCTGGGGAGACCGGTACAAGCTGCGCCAGGCTGTCCGGCGCTTTTACGCGAGCGAAATGCTCAGCGCCCTTCGCATCGCGAACCACCACCGCCAGATTGAGACTCAGATTGGAGATGTGCGGAAACGGGCGGCCTGGGTCGAAGGCCAGCGGCGTGAGCACTGGATAAATGCTCTCCAGGAAGTAAGCTTCGAGCTGCGCCTGCTGGCTGGCGTTGAGCGAGGAATATTCCGTGATCGTCATGCCCGCCGCGGCGAGCGCCGGCAGCAACTCTTCCCGGTAGGCGACATAGGCTTCTCCGACCAGGCGCGTGACTTCGGCGCGAATCGCCGCCAGTTGCGCGCCGGGCTTGCGGCCGTCGATGCTGGCCTCCTGAACGCCGTTCTCGATCTGTTGCAGCAGTCCGGCCACGCGAACCATGAAGAATTCGTCGAGATTGGAGCTGAGGATTGCGAGGAATTTGACACGCTCGAGCAGCGGGTTGCGCTCATCGCGAGCCTCTTCGAGGACCCGGCGCTGAAACTCCAGCAGGCTCAGCTCGGGATTGAGATAGAGCGACGGATGATCGAGTTCCGGCGGGCGTGTCTCCCCGGCAAGGACCGTTCCGGGATTGGCTGGTTTCTGACCTCCGCCCGCGGGAAGAATCTTGAGTTGTGCAACGCTCATCGGTGTGTAGGATCCGGAGGCCACGCGCAGCGGAACGGGCAGAAACCAACTTCAGAAACGCCAAGAAGGGGTGTCCACAGACCCTGGCCCGCGCGCGGTCCCTCGGCTATGGGACATATTACCGCGAAACATTTTGATCCAGAAATGTTTTTTCAGAGCCGATGGCCTTCTTGGCCAATGCCTGTTACGCAATCATGACAGGACGGCAAAAATTCAAACGGCGCCCTTACATCGCTAACAGGTCAATCGCGAGTGTTAAAAAACGCGCATGCTATAATTCGGGCATGCCTTCCATTCGGGCCCGTAGCTCAGTTGGTTAGAGCGCTACCTTGACACGGTAGAGGTCACAGATTCGAGTTCTGTCGGGCCCACCATCCAGGCGGCGCGATCAGACATTCCTTCGCCCACGCATTGTCTGGAATGTGAAATGGCTGGGGTGTCCGACGCCTGAATCAGGCGCCCCGGACGGCGGCTTCTGCGCGAAGCATTTCATGCCGGTACCAGGCGATCGTTCTCACCAGACCTTCGTGCAGGGAAATGCCTGCCCGAAAGCCAAAGTGCTGCTCGGCTCGCGCGGTATCGAGCCGCCGGCGGGGCTGGCCGTTGGGCTTCGAGGGATCCCAGACAATCTCGCCTTCATACCCCCACAACCGCGCGGTCATCGTGGCCAGATCACGAATCGAGATTTCCTCGCCGCTTCCCAGGTTTACCGGCTCGATGTCGTCATAGTGCTGGGCTGCCAGCGCAAAGCCGCGCGCCGCATCTTCGACGAAGAGAAACTCGCGGGTGGCTGAACCGTCGCCCCAGCAAACCACGGTCTCGACGCTGCTCTGCTTCGCCTCAAAAAACTTCTGAATCAAGGCTGGAACCACGTGCGAGGAATTCCTGTCGAAGTGATCACCTGGCCCATACAGATTCGCCGGCAGCAGGTAAATGGCGTTCATCCCGTACTGCCGTCGATAAGCCTGGCACTGCACAAGGAGCGCTTTCTTGGCAATCCCATAGGGCGCGTTTGTGCTCTCGGGATAGCCGTCCCACAGGGACTCTTCCCGGAACGGCAAGGGAGTGACTCTGGGATAGGCGCAGACCGTGCCTGCCACGATGGTCTTTTCAACGCCCGACCGGCGGGCATATTCGATCAACTGAATTCCCATGATGGCGTTCTCATAAAAGAAGCGGCCCGGGTTGTCGCGATTTGCGCCAATGCCGCCGACCACCGCCGCCAGATGAAACAGCACTTCGGGCTGCGAGTCGGCGAACATTCGCTCCAGTCCATCAGCCGTCGTGAGATCGTAATCGACACGCCTGGGGACGAACACCGCGGTGCAGCCGAGCCGGCGGAGGCAGGCGACGAGCGCGGCGCCCAGGAAACCAGATCCCCCCGTCACACAGATTCGCTTTTTCGAAAGGTCAAGCATCCCCGTCAAAAAGCAGTTCTAGCGATCACCCGCGGATTGCCCGCCATTTGCATCTTGAGCTGTTCCATCTCCGCATCCACCATCAATCGCACCAGATCCTGGAATCCCAGGCGGTGATGCCAGTTCAAGACGCGCCGGGCCTTGGCGGGATCGGCGCATAACCAGTCCACCTCGGCGGGCCGGAAATAGCGCGCATCAAAGCGCACGTGCTTGCGCCAGTCGAGGCCGGCATGGGAAAAAGCCTCTTCCACGAACTCGCGGACCGAGTGGGTCTCGCCCGTGCCAATCACGAAGTCATCCGGCCGGTCGCGTTGCAGCATCATCCACATGGCTTCCACGTATTCCTTGGCATAGCCCCAGTCACGACGTGCGTCCAGATTGCCCAAATAGAGGTTCTCTTCAAGACCCAGCTTGATCTCGGCGACCGCACGGGCGATCTTACGCGTAACGAAGGTCTCACCGCGGCGCGGTGATTCGTGGTTGAACAGAATACCGCAGCAGGCGAACATTTCGTAGCTTTCGCGGTAGTTCACGGTGCAGGAATGCGCGAATAGCTTGGCGCAGGCGTACGGGCTCCGGGGATGGAAGGGTGTCTCCTCGCGCTGGGGAGCGGTCACCGAGCCAAACATCTCGCTCGAGGACGCTTGATAGAAACGCGCCTTGATCCCGGTCAGGCGGACGGCTTCCAGCAGCCGCAAAGCGCCGGTTGCGGTAATGTCAGCCGTGTATTCAGGGATATCGAAGCTTACGCGTACATGGCTCTGCGCCGCCAGATTGTAGATTTCATCCGGCTGGATGCTGGACAGTAGCTTCCACAAACTGCTGGCGTCGCTCAGATCGGCGAAGTGCAGGAAGAATCGATTGTCGCGCTGGTGCAGGTCCGCATAAACGCCGTCCACCCGGCCGGTATTGAAGCTGCTCGAGCGGCGCTTCAAACCGTGGACTTCGTATCCTTTCCCCAGGAGAAATTCCGCCAGATACGAGCCATCTTGTCCTGTAACCCCCGTAATGAGCGCGCGTTTCATACTTTTTCGACTATTCAGCGACCCCGGTGAACGCAAGTATAGTGGCGCGAGAGGGGATTCTGTCTCTCCGGCGACCGCGAAAGCGTAATAAGATACCAGACAAGGAAGTCAAACATGAGGCGACGAGAGTTCATTTCCGCCCTTGGCGTGGGTGCTTCGCAGCTCGCGGCGGGCCCACCTCAGGGGAAACCGCGGCCCAGGATTGGGTCCGTGAGCTGGAATTTCCACAGTCTCGCCCCTGGGGCGCACCCGGAAGAGGCCATCGACATCATCGCGAGCTTGGGATTCGAGAGTATCGAACTCATCGCGAATTCGCGTCAGGACGTTGACGAATATTGGACCGACGCCACCATTGATCGCATCCGGAAACAGGTGGAGCGAAATCATCTGGTGGTGAACCAGTTCCCGTTCTTTCAGCCGGTGGTGGAAGGGCTGACCAGCCGCAACGCGGACGAGCGAAATCGCAGCATCGATTACTTCGAGCGCGGCTGCCTCATCGCTAAGAAACTGGGCGCGCCCATGGTCAACATCGTCGCTCCCTGGGCGCGGGAATTGAGCGATCCGTCAGCCGGATACCTGCCGCGGTACTTTATGAGCGATCCGAAGCCCGGCGAAAAGTTCCACATCAACATCGCGCCCGGCTACGACTTCGACGAACTCTGGCGTTCGTTCACCCAGACCATGAAAGACTGCCTGGAGCGCGCGAAGGCCCACGGGATGAACTTCTCGATCGAAAACCATACGCATACTATGATGCCCGTCACTGACAGTTTCCTGCGATTGTGGGACTCGATTCGCGACCCGGCATTCGGCTGCAATCTCGATTGTGGCTGGGCCATGAATCAGCGGGAGTATCCGCCCGCGGCGATCTACAAATTGAACCGGCACCTTATGAATCTTCACGTGCGCGATGTCGACGCCACCATGCGGGAATACGTCGCCATCGGAAAAGGCGTGATGGACTTCAAGGCCATCACAGACGCCGTAAAAGGCATCGGCTTCACCGGCTTCCTCTCGCTCGAGCAGGATGGCTCCGGCGAAGACATGAAAGAGACGTGCCGCCGCTACGTGCGCACCATGAAGGAGCTTCTCTCCTGACGGCGGAGCGCCGCCACTCTTATTGCTTCTCGAGCAGAAGCGTCTGGTCGGTGTCGCCTTCGGAGACGGAGAGATGCCGTTGGATCGTGATCGTTGCATGATCTGGCGAAAGACTCCACTTCTCGTGGATGATCAGATCGCCGCCGTTATAGACGCCTTTGCCGTCGAAGGTCAACGCGTTGTCAACCCATTTGAAGGCGCCCGAGACCTTGATGGCTGCGCCGCTGATACTGATGTCGCAGTCCTTCCCATCCGTGGTGCAGGAGTACTCGCTGGTGCCCGCACCGGCGGCGGTTTCCTGCGCGCGGGTGATCCGCAGGCTCGGCTCCTTGTGGACGATCTTGTCGGTTCGCCCCGAAATCGGCGGCGCCATTCCAAAGTCGCTCTTGGTGACATTCAGTTTCCACTCGCCGCTCAAATCCGGGCCTGCGGCAATGGCGGTTCCAAGCCCCGCGGCCAGCAGGGCAATCAGCAGCCTCTCCACGTTTCGCATATTTGGTTCCTCGTCCCGAAATCCACGGCGCAATTTGCCGCCCGAGATGCTGTTCACAAGAGACCACAAAAGAGATGGTCAGGCAACGTCCCCAGTTCACTCTATACTTATTAAAGGCGCTGTCTCATGAGATCCGGGCTCATCCTGGCTGCGATGCTACTGTTAGCAAGCGCGCCCGCGTGCCTGTCCAAGGACTGGCTGTTCGTCACAACGAACTGGAACCACCCCGGAAATGAGAGTGTCTTGGCCATCGACAGCGACAGCGGTCAGATCCGTACACTCTGGCATGAGGGCGCGGAATTAGACGCAATCGTCTCGCCGGATGCCGCCCGTCTCTATGTGACCTATATCGGCGACAACGGATACGAATTGGCTGTCGTCGATACGGCCACGGGCGCCGTACTGGAAAAAGTGGCGACACCACAACTCATCCGGTGGATATTTCCGAGTACATCTGGGATGGCCCTTTCTCCAGACGGACGCTGGCTCTATCTTATGAAGACGAATTACTCGGCAGGATCATCCGAGTATTCGCTGCTCACCTTCGACACCCGCGAGAGCCGGTTCGTTCCCGATGAACGGGCAATTTCGCAATGCCCGGCGCCGCATCCGCTGCCGGCGCCCGTTGACCGGAATGTGGTCGTGCTTTGCCGCGGCGGGACCGCATCTCAGGCAGTGGGCACGAGCCTTACGCTGTGGCTTGAACACTTAGTGAACTTCGCGATAGGGCGGGGCGGCGGGTACACGGCCTACCTGGCGGCATCGAACGGCCAAATCCAGGCTGTAGATGTCGCCACGCACGAGGTCATTCAAACCAGCAAAGATAAGCCGCTCCGCTACAGGCGGATCATGCCTTCGTCCGATACCCTGTCTCCGGACGGCCGGCTATGGTATCTGCCGATCAAAATCCCCGACAACGGCGAGGAGGAGATCGAGCAGATTCTCGTCTTCGATACTCAGACCATGAGCACCGCTAACGTCATCACCCCGGTAGGGCCTTTTTGGGGACTGGCCTTGAGTCCCAATGGCCGGCGGCTTTACGCTTCCCAGCCCGATTTACATTCGATCCTGGTAATCGACACAGAGACGCACCGAACCGTTCGGGTGATCGGGGTCGGCGCGAAACCGTCCATCCTCTTCACCGCAAAAGCGCTGTAGCGCTTCTAGCGCCGCTTCTCGAGGAGCAGCGCCCAGTCCAGCCAGCCCGGGGTCTTCGGCGAGGTCCAAACACTCCCTTGAACCGGCGGCAGCGGAATCTTCTGTCCAGTGAACGCGCTGAACCAGGTCGCCTGATAGGTCCCCGGCTCGAGCTTGATCGTCACATCACCTTCTTTCGGCAGATACACCGCGTAGATCTCGCCGGGTTTCGCCAGGCAAAACGCGCCGTTGTTGACCAGTTCGTCGTGCGGCTCGGTCTTCCACCATTCGAAACTGGTGAAGAAATCCACCATGTGCTCGTAGCCGTTGAGCATGACCGTGGTGTCATCGCTCCGCCCGTTGATCCAGCCGCCGCCCGTGTCGGGCCAGATGTTCGTGCCGCGGCGGCAGGTCTCGCCCGCCGTTCCATACGCGCCCGCCATGGCGATTTCCCAAGCCATTTGCCGCAGCGTCTCCGGCGAGTCCGTCCCCGGCCCCGGCGCCCAGTGCGGATAGTGATCCTCGTAGCCGTACTCTTCGTTGGTTTGCGGAATGATGCGGCCGGTCTTCTTTTGGATCTCCCGCTCCTCCAGCATCAGAGGGTGTTGCGGGCGGCGCCAGTCCTGAATCGAGGTGAATCCGAACCACTCGGACGCCCGGTCCTGGTTCTCACGATGCACCGGATGGCTCGTGCCCAGGTGCTTGTAGGGGTCCCAGGTCTCGATCAGCGTTCCGGTTGCATGCACCCACTTCTCGTCGCGGAAACTGTCCATGTCGTCTCCCAGGTCGTAGGTGATGTTCGAGAACGCGCTCAGCCGCGCCACCATGTAACGGAGGTAGCGCCGCTCGTCCTCGCTATATTCCACCGGCTGCGCCTTGTGCGTGGAAATATCCTGAACCACCGAGATGATCACGTCGCGCTCCCGCGCGAACCGCAGCATGCGCTCCCATTTTTTCCAGTAAGGAATGTTGAAGCGCGTGTAGTCGATGCCGGGGTGGTCGAAGCTCTCCGGATCCTTCGCAATCCACGGCCGCAGGGCATAGGTAAAATTCTCGCCCGTCATCACCGGCTCGCCCCAGAACATGTTGGCATTACCCGCCACCAGCACGCGGAGCCGGTTGATCTTGAGCCGGTGCAGGCGTTCGATGCTGTACTCGATGCTGCTCTCGTCGCGCCAGCCCATCAGCCAGAACGCCGTCGTTCCGTTGAAGAAATAGTGTTCGCCCGTTCCTTCCCAGATGAAATGCCAAGGGTACTTCGCATCCACGCGGATCGGGCCCTTCCGGTGGCCGTCGGTGGCGTGAAACGTTCCCGTATTCGTCTTCTCAAAGTCTCCCTGACGGTAAGCGATTGAGTACGCATAGTCGCCTGGCGAAGACGGCATGAAGCGAATGCGGAACACGCTGCCGTCCGGCGAATCGCTGAACCCTTCGACCGCGGTGCGCGCGGCTGCGCCGGCTTTCCCGAACGAACCGCTCACTGTAGCGCCGGTGAACGGATTGCCCGCGTCGGGTCCGGCAACGGTCACCGTGATCTCGACAAAATCATAGGCTTCGATGTTTCCTGCCGGCTGCGAGAATGAGACCTCTCTCGGCGCTCCCAGCAACACCGGCAGCAGCGTCAAACCCAGGACTACAGTGTGGCGAGCCATGCACCCTCCAGATTCCGCTTCAGCGTACGGGACCGGCCAACCGCGTGTCTATGGGAAGCCTACGAATGGTTCTCAAAATCCTCTGATCTGTCAACGGTCTTAAGTCTCTCTAGCGCATCGAGTAATTGCAGTCCCGACTGGGTCCGAGCGTCAAGAGGGGAATCATAGTTTTACAAGAGTTTCCGATGCCTTTACCATAGACACGCCCGCACGGTTCGGCCTACTCTGTTCATATTAGTTTCGCGGCCAAGCCTAGCAGAGCGAAGCTCTTAGGGTTCTAGGACTCACTGTACGGGTTCCCTGGGGGTCTTCGTCGCTGTTGGTCCATGGGCTGGCGAGCAATAGGAGTCGAACGCATGAAGAAGTCTAAGCTTACAAGCCTTTGTGGTCTGGCGTTGCTGATGCTGATGTCCGCCGCCGCGTGGGCTCAGCTTTATACCAGCACCGTCACGGGCGTGGTTTCGGACCCATCTACGGCTGTGATTCCGAACGCCAAAATCGAGTTGGTGGATCAAGGCAAGGGTTATACCTTTACGGCCACCACCGATGCGACGGGCCGCTATCGATTCACTAATGCTGCGCCGGGAACTTACAAGATCTCCGTCGAGGCCCAGGGTTTCCAGACATCGACCCAAAGTGACATCAAGCTCGACGTGAATCAGAACGTAACCGTGAATTTCTCCCTCCAGGTCGGCACAGCCGCTCAGGCCGTTGAGATCACCGGCGCCGCGCCTGTGCTGGCGACACAGGATGCCGTTACGGGCCAACTGGTGGACCGGAAATTCATCAACGATCTGCCGTTGCTGGGCCGATCGGTTACGAATCTGGCCTTCCTCACGCCCGGGATTATGGAGATCGACAACACGTGTCCTGCGGGCTTCACCGGCGCCGGGTCGAGTGGTGGATTCTGCACGGCGAACAACTTCGTTTCCAACGGCAGCCGCAACTCCACCGTCGATTTCCTGATTGACGGCGTCACCACGTCCAACTTCGAGCAACACGCCAACATTCTCATGCCGACTTACACCCCTTCGGTGGATGCGGTGGAAGAGTTCTCCGTCCAGGGCTCCAATTTTAGTGCGGAGTATGGCTTTACGGGGTCCACGATCATCAACATGGTGACCCGCTCGGGCACCAACAAGTTTCATGGAAGCGGCTACGACTTTCTGCGTAACCAGGTACTGAACGCTAATAGTTTCTTCAACAATGCCGCCGGTATCCCCATTCCGCCGCTGAAGCAGAACAACTTCGGCGGCACAGTCGGCGGGCCGATTAAGCGCGACAAGACCTTCTTCTTTTTCGACTACGACGGCACGCGTGCGGCCTCGCTCGAGGCCTTCGTGGCTGGCGTGCCCAGTGCGGCGGAGCGGACGGGTAACTTCGGAGAATTATGCGGCCGTGCGGGCGGCAGTTTTGACTCCCGCGGCATGTGCTCCAGCCCCGACGGGCAACTATGGGATCCGTACACGGGCGTGTACGACGCTAATCAAGGCGGTCCGGTGCGCTCCGGCTTCGTTCCCTTCAACAACATGATTACTTACATGAGCCCGGGTAACCCAAAGCTCAATGGCACCCCCTATCAACTGGCGGCGCAGCCCGGAAACCTTATCGATCCCATCGCCCTGAAATACATTCAATACACGCCCCAGCCCAACTTCGACGTCGGGACCTCCGGATACAACCCCTACGCCAATTGGCGTAGTTCGACCGCTGCCAGGAGCCAGAACGACCAATACGACATCAAAATCGATCACCGTTTCAGCGACCACGACCTGACGAGCGTCAAGTACTCCAAAGATCAGAACTCCCAACCACCCGTGAACTGTTTTGGCAATGCAGCGGATGGCTGTTCCGTGGGTACTTACATTGCGACGGCTCACCTGGCGGCCATCAATCATACCCACACGTTCAGTCCGACGCTGCTGTTGACGGCATCGTATGGGATCACGCGCGGTGCATATTTGCAGACGATCATCTCGGGGCAGGCTCCCTACAAGGGCATTAATCCCGTCACGACGCTGGGAATGCCGGAATACATGAATCGCTCGGGGCTTAACGAGCTCCCCGTCATCTATTTCTCGAATTACGCGCAAGCGGCATCGACCATCCCATCGCTCGGCGGGGTCAGCCTTGGAACCCAACCCTGGTGCTGTGCGCGCGAAGGCTCCGATGTCCATCATCTGCTGGGTGCGCTCACGTGGGTCAAAGGAAAGCACGATTTTAAGTTCGGAGCCGAGGGCCGGATGCACCGCATGAGCTATACGCTTCCCGCGACTCCGGCAGGACTGTTCAGTTATGACTTCACCAGCACATCTGAGTTTCCGTTTTCGGGTGGTGGCGATTCCATTGCGAGCTTCCTCACCGGCGTCGGCGGCCCCGGGTCCTGGGGACAATATGAGGTCCCGAACTATGTAACAACACAGAGCTTCCAGGTGGGTGGCTTTTTTCAGGATAACTGGAAGGTCAGCAAGAAGCTGACGCTCAATGTGGGAATCCGCTACGACATCAACACACCCAGAAGTGAACGTTTCAACCGGATGAATGAACTGTCTACGACAGTCGTCTCGCCGCTCCAGGTACCCTCCCTGGGGACCTTGCACGGGGGCGAGATCTTTATGAGCCCCAACAACCGTAACAGCTACAACATCGACTACAAGAATATCGCGCCACGCTTCGGCTTTGCCTATCAGCCTATCGCCAAGACCGTCATACGGGGAGGCTATGGCATTTTCTTTGGGATTGGCAACTCGGGATCGGCCGGCACAGGGGCTCCCGGATACCAGGGCTACGACGAGACCACTCCATGGCTTACCAGCTACCAGAACGACCACGCAACGCCATGGGGCAGATTTAGTGATCCGTTCCCCATTGTAGGGCCGAAGGTTCCACCTGGAAACACTCTCGGCCTTATGAACGATATCGGCTTTGGCGCGCTAGGCCCCATTCCTTCCATTGACTCGACCATTCCTTACGAGCAGGTATGGAGCCTTGGCATCCAGAGAGAATTGCCTTCGAGCTTCCTCCTGGATTTAACTTACATCGGCAAGAAGGGCACGCACTTACAGTTTGGCAACGCTTCGAACCTGGACATTCTCGGCCCCCAGATTGAGAAGTACGGTCCGGATCAGATTGCTGCGCTCAACACGTACGTTCCCAATCCGTTCTTTGGAGTTATCAAAGACCCCAACAGCTCGCTTTCGCAACCGACTGTGCCTGCCTGGCAGCTGCAGTTGCCTTTCCCGCAGTACACCAGTTTCAGTGGCGACCAGCCGCTGGTTGCCAATTCCATTTACCACGCGCTTCAGATCAAGCTGGAAAAGCGATTCTCACACGGTCTCCAGGTCTTGATGACTTACACGTGGTCAAAGTCGATCGATGACGCCTCCACAACCCAGGGATGGCTGGGCGGCCAGAGCAGCCTGCAGGATCCGAACAATTACAGGCTCGAGCGAAGTCTGTCGAGCTTCGACATTCCACGATTCCTCCAGTTCAGTTACACCTACGAGTTGCCCATCGGGCGCGGGAAACCTTTAGGCAGCACCATGAACCCCGTGCTCAATGCAGTCATAGGAGGGTGGCAGACCAACGGCATTTGGCGCTTCAGCGATGGCAGGCCCATTGCCCTGGGGCTGAACGGCGGCCAGAGTCTGCCCACCTACGGCGGCCAGAGACCGGATCTGACGGGCGCACTGAAGTGCAGCTCGAGCAACATTCTGAACAACTATTTCGCCAATCCGGAAGTGGTGGTTACGCCAACTCCTTTCGCATTGGGGACCGCGCCGCGTACGGAAGGAAGCTGCCGGCAGCCGGGCATCTTTAACACCAACGCGTCACTCTTCAAGGAGTTTTCCTTAGCGAAGCTTCGTGAAGGGGCGCGTATCGAGTTGCGGCTCGAAGCCTACAACGCTTTCAACCGTGTTGTTTTCGCGGCGCCGAACGCCACCCTCAACTCGGGCAGTTTTGGGGTCATTACCGGGCAGGCAAACTCCCCAAGACAAGTGCAGGGAGCATTGAAGGTATATTGGTAAGCGGCTGTCATACTGAAGAATCTGCTCAGGGTCTCTTCGGATCAACTTCAGCCGTTTTCGCCGGCCACGCCCTCGGCCCTGCTGCGGCGGATAGCTGGTTTCCGCCGAACGCTGTCAAGGGGGCGTTTTGACCAGGCCAGCCGCGAGGCATAATGCTACGGGCGTTGGTGGCTTCCAGCTTCATCCTCTGGAGTACCCAGGTCGCGGCCGGCCAATCCTTCGACTACGCGCGCGTGGAGCGCGCTCTTCAAGAGCATAACGTCGGCTGGGCGCAGGAAGAACTGGAAACGCGGCTGCGCGCCGTTCCCGGTGATGGCCGCGCACACATGCTCGCCGGGATCCTCTACGACGAGCAGAACCAACCTGGATTGGCCGAGGAGCATCTGCGGAGCGCCGCCGGATTGCTCCCACAAGATCCCGCGGTTCATATCAATCTTGGAAAACACTACGCGCAGCGCGGCGCAATGCCGTCCGCGGAGGCGGAGTTTCGCGCGGCGGCCGAACTCAACCCCCGTAGCATCGATGCGTTCCGAAGTCTCGGGCTCTTGTTGTTATCTGAGGGGAAACCGGCTCTGGCGCTTCCTGAACTGCAGAAGGCGGCGGGACTTTCTCCAAAAGATCTCCCGCTCTGGCTGCAGATTTTCGAGATGCAGCTCCACCTCAAGCGGTTTGAAGAGGCGCGCCGCACTGCGATAAGGGTCGAGAAACTCTCACCGCCCGGAGCGGCAACGCTCAGCCACGCCGGCGCCATGCAAGCGGAAGCCGGCGATTACAAAGGCGCCATCGTGACCTTGCGAGCGGCGCTGGAACGCGATTCTCGCTCCTACGACATCGCCTATAACCTGGCATTGGCGTACTTCAAGGACGGTGCGTTTGGGCCGGCGGCCGATGCGCTCGAGAAGCTGCGGAAGGAGCGCGACACCGCGGAAATCAACAATCTGGCGGCGGAAGCTTATGAGGAGCAGGCTAAATACCTGGAGGCCTTGCACGCGTTCCAAAGAGCTGCGGAACTCGAACCGTCCAACGAGAATTACCGCTTCGATTATCTGCACGAACTGCTGGCACACCAGAACTTCGAAGCTGCGATCCCGCCCGCGGTGGCGGCGCGGAGAGATTTTCCGGGCTCCATGAAGCTTAGCCTGGCGCTGGGTCTGGCGTACTTTGGCGCGGCACATCACGATCAGGCGTCGGAAGTCCTGATCCAGACCGCACACACTTTCCCGGGCTCAGACCTGCCGCTCTACTTCCTCACCTTCTTCGCGGATGCAAGCCACCAGCGGATCGAAGAAACAGAGGCGCTGCTCAACGCCTACATCCAAGATCATCCCCAACAGCATCTGCCGTACTCTTTGCTCGGACATTTGGTGGATCTAAATGGTGATCCCCTCCGCGCACTGCCATTGCTCGAAAAGAGCATCACCCTCGCGCCGGGCCAGCCAGATGCGCAGTTCGATCTGGGCAACGTCAGTGCCGAACTGAAGCAGTGGCACAAGGCGGTTGTTCATTACCGGGAAGCAACCAGGCTGAAACCGGATTTCGATCAAGCCTGGTACCGGCTGGCACTCGCCCTCCAGAAAGATGGAGACGCAGACGGGGCGCGCGTCGCCATGGCAAAACACCAGAAACTGCGGCAGCAGGCGGCAACCACGCCTGCCGCAATCTTTCTTTATAAGCTGACGGAGTGAAATGCGGGTAGCTATTGCGTGGTGTCCAGGCTCCCCGCGGCGGCAACTCGGGTGAGCAGGCTCGCCGTAGCGGCTCCACGGTCTCGCGTGACGGGTGACCGCGGTCGGGATTTGGCGCGATATGTGGCGGGCGTCATCCCCACTAGTTTTCGAAACACGGTTCCGAAATAGCTCTGGTCGCAGAAACCCATCTCCTGGCCGATGTCCGAAACTGATTTGTCGGTCATTACCAGCAAAGCCTGGGCGCGCTCGATCCGGCAGTGATTCAGATATGCCATGAAGGATTGCCCGGTAGCCCGTTTGAAAAAGCTCATGAAGTGCGACTCGCTCATCCCACAGATTCTCGCGGCCTCCTGCACTTGAATCGGGTCGCTGAAGTTTCCCTCCAGGTGCTCGAACAACGGTCGCAGCCTTTCGAGGGCGCGCTGCTGGCGCTGAAAGGTCTCCACGGTTCCCGCATACGAGGCGTATTGATTCACCAGCAGGATGAGAATCATCTTCAGGTACGTCTTGACCGCGAGCCGGGCCCGCGGAGCCGTGGCGGGCAGTTCCACTCGGATGCGCTGCATCAGATCGAAGGCCTGGTGGGGAATGCCGCTCTTCGCGGGAACAACGTGAGGGAACTGTGAGTCCTGCAGGAGGAATGGCGTCAGGTACTCGGCGTTGTCGGGACCGCCGTCCGCCCGGATCAGATCCGGCTGGAAGAATAACACCCCTACCGTGAAGGGCGACGCGGTGCGGCATTCGAACCGGTGATAAAGCGTGCTGCCAACCACCGCCAGATCGCCCTCATGAAGGGGCAAAGAGCGGTCCTGGATCTCGAGGGTAGCCGTCCCGCCGCACAGATACAGGAGCTCGAAATAATCGTGGCGGTTCTTTCGGACGTTGTGGCCTTGGCTGCTGCTCAGGAACCGTACATCGACGGGGAACGCGGGATCGAAAGGCCAGACGTGAACCCCCTCGGTATTGATCTGCGGCTCCACCACGCGAACCTGGTCTTCGCACATCTTACTGGGAACGCGCACGGGGGACATTATTCCATGCGCCCCGCCCATGGTCAACCTATCCTGTGCGCTCAGGGTTTACGGCAGCAGCTCCTGGTACAGTTTCACCTCAAATTTCTCCACCAGGCCGGGCTGCACATCGTTAAAGAAATGCGTGATATACGGCATGGCGCAGTGCTCGTCGAAGGTCTTCTTGTCTTTCCATTTTTCGATGTAGGTGATCCAGCGGGGATCGTCCTGCCGCTGATTGAGCTCGTAGCGGATGCACGCCGGCTCCTTGTGGGTCGGCTGCATGAGCGGGTGCATGGCGGCAATGAGTTCGTCCGTTTTGCCTTCCTTGGCCCGGAATTCCGCAACGCACACGACTTGAGTGGTTTCTTTCTTGATCATGATCGGCTCCTGTTGGGGATAGCTTGCGAATCCTTTTTCAACGAAAGATATAGCTCGTAGGCTTTCTCGGGCTTCTCCTGATCGTGCACCACGGCCCGGACCGCCTGGACCATGGCGATGGGCGCCTCGCATTGAAAAATGTTACGGCCCATATCGACGCCCGAAGCGCCCTGATCAATGGCCTCGTACGCCATTTTCAGCGCGTCCAGTTCGGGCAGTTTCTTGCCGCCGGCGATGACCAGAGGCACGGGGCAGGCTGCCGCCACCCGCGCAAAGCCTTTTTCGCAGTAATACGTTTTGACGATGTGCGCGCCCAGCTCGGCGCAGATGCGCGTGGCCAGCCCCAGGTATTTCGCGTCGCGCACCAGTTCCTTTCCTACTCCGGTCACAGCGAGCGTCGGAATGCCGTGCCGGTTCCCGGCGTCGACCACCTTGACCAGATTGCCGATCGACTGATGCTCGTGTTCGCCGCCGATATAGACCTGGACCGCCATGGCCGAAGCGTTGAGCCGTACGGCATCGTCCACATCAACGGCCACCAGTTCGTTCGAGAGCTCTTTGAGGATGCTCTGGCCGCCGGTCGACCGCAGCACCACCGGTTTCGACATCTCGGCGGGAATACAGGTGCGCAGCGCCCCGCGCGTGATCATGAGCGCATCCGCATAAGGGACCAGCGGCACGATGGACACGTCGATGCGCTCCAGGCCCGTCGTCGGTCCCTGGAAGTAGCCGTGGTCCACCGCCAGCATCACGGTTCTTCCGGTAGCCGGATTGAAGATGCGTGCCAGCCGGTTCTTCATCCCCCAGTCGAGCGAATTGCTCCCCTTCAGAAAAAATGCGTGCGCCTGCATCGGAACGCCGATGTGGTAGTCTTTCCCGTCCTGAACATCATCAAAATCAGGCATTGCCGGATTCTCCTTTCGATTCCTCAAACCCGCTGCAGAAACCCTCGAACATCAAGCTCATCGACGTGGCCCCCGGATCCTGGTGCCCGCGCGTCTTCTCGCCCAAGAGTTTCGCCCGCCCATAGCGGGCCGTAAGATTTCGCGTTGCTTCCGCTCCCGCTCGTGCAGCTCCCGCCGCATCGCGCAGGGCCTCGATTACGCTCTTGCCGGCATCGGCCGCCGCGCGCAACGCCTGGATCGCTGGCACGAGCGCGTCCATCATGGTCTTGTCGCCGGGCTCGGCTTTGGTCTGCTTCCGCATGGCTGCGAGCCCAGCCTCGAAAATCGCGGCGAGGTCGCTGGCGCCGATTGAGGCGCCGCAAGCGGGCGCGTCCGCCATGCCGCTAAAAAACGTGCCCAGGAGGGAACTGGATGCTCCCCCGTCCACGCCCAGTACGTTCCAGCCGGCTTCGCGCAGGCAGGCTTTGAGATCCTCCGGACTGCCTGGCGCAAAAGACTTTTCCAGGCGCTCGACGGCCCGCAACATGGTGGTGCCATGATCCCCGTCGCCCGCTGCGCAGTCCAGTTGCGACAACATAGCGTGCTGCGCGCGAATCGACGCCGCCGCGCCTGCGATCATACGTGCAAAGTCGTCCCTGGTGATCCCGTCCTTCATCGCACGACAAAATAAGGCGCATTACTGGGCGCGTCCCACAGGCGAATCAACTCGGCATCCATGCGGGCGATCATCAACTGGAAGCCGGCCTGCTCCTGGGTGGTGATGAACTCGCCCACCTGGCTGCGCACCAGCTTGATACCCTTGGCTTTCAGGATTTGGTGCACGCGGCGGAACAGAATGAAGAGCTCCATCAGAGTGGTGGCGCCGGCGCCGTTGACGATGACGAGCAGCTCTTCGCCCGGTTTCACCTCGAGATCCTTCAACAGCATTTCGAGCACGATCTCGGCGGTTTCATCGGCGGTCTTCAGTTTCATGCGGCCCGTGCCGGCTTCCCCGTGCTGCCCCATGCCGATTTCCATCTCATCATCGCCCAGCTCGAAAATCGGCTGTCCGGTCGACGGATGCGTGGCCGTCTGCACTGCCACCGCCAGCGTTCGCATATTGCGTCCCATGCGCTCCGCAATTTCCAGACAGGTATCGAGGGAGCCACCCTGCTCGGCGGCTGCGCCGGCCACTTTGTATACCGGCAGGAACCCTACCAGCCCGCGCCGGTCTTCGGGATTCGATCCGCCGGCGATGTCCTCGTGCGTCAGCGCCATCTTGACGTTCAAGCCCTCGCGCTTAGCCATTTCCATCGTGATGTTGGCGGAAAGGACATCACCCGCATGGTTCAGCACGATGAAGAGAACGCCGGCGCCGTAATCCGCCAGCCGGATGGCTTCCAGGCACCGCGGCGCGCCAGGAGCCGCGAAAATCTCGCCCGCCACGCTGATATCCAGCATGCCTTCGCCAACAAACCCGCTCAACCCCGGCTCGTGGCCGCTGCCGCCCAACGTCACCACGCCCACCTTGCCTTTGGCTTTGGGCGTCGCCCTCGCTACCAGGTTGCTGCCTGTCAGCCGGATCTGCTTGGGGTGCGACAGAGCAAAACCTTCTAGCAGCTCCGGCACAATGTTTTCAGGACGGTTGATGAACTTCTTCATGGGCATCGATCCATCTCCTCAGTTTCACTCGTAATTCGCCGGGTCGGGCAAGACAATCGGCTGCTGGAAACCTCGCGTGTGCGTGGCCAGGACAACCAGCCCGATGACAAACCAAATGCCGCCCGCGATCTTGGCCGGCGCGCCCAGCCCCAACCAGATTATCGTGCAGAACACGAATCCGAGGCCGGGCAGCACGATATCGGCGAAGAACTCCCTCGCGCGCCCTTCCGCGCGCCGCACCCAGAATTGCCAGATCACGGCCAGATTCACTCCCATGAACCCAAGAAAGGCTCCGAAATTCAGGATCTCCGCCGTCAGCTCGTAACTCATGACCAGCGCGCCGGCGTAGGCCAGAATCCCGATAAGCCAGATGTTGCGATTGGGCGTATTGCGCACCGGGTGCAAGTGGGCGAAGAACCGCCGGGGAATCACGTCGTCGCGGCCCATGCCGAACAACAGGCGCGCAGCGCCCACTTGCGTGGTCATCCCGGCTCCAATGTTGGCCACCACGAGCAGGATCGCCATCGCCTGAAAAAGCCAGACGCCGCCGACGCGCCCCGTCACCTCGATGAATGCCGTTTCGATGTTCGAATAGGTATTGTATTCCGGCCAGGCGAGTTGGCCCAGATATACCAGCAACCCTCCAAAGATGCCGGTAAACGTGCAGACAAGAACGGCCGCCAGCATCACGTTGCGGCGCGGATTCTTCACGTCCTCGGCGAGCGTCGTCACCGCATCGAAGCCGAGATACGTAAGCGCCGCGAAGGAGGTCGCGCCCGCGATCTCACGAACGTTGAAGGTCGCGCGATCATAAAACGGCTTGATCGAAAACAGGCTCGTGAGACCGTGCTGCGCAAGAAGGTACCGGATGGCGAGGAAAATGTAGCTCAGAAGCACCGCGAACATGAACGTGAGCAGCACCTGGTTGGCGCGCGCCGTCGAGCGGATTCCGCGCAGGTTGAGGTATGTGATGCCACCCGCGAATAGCGCGGCGCAGAAAGGATACGGCAGTGCGGGAACCGCCCGTTGCAGCGCAAGGCTGCCATAGATGACGCAGAACAGTGGACTGACGACGTAATCGAGCAGCATCGCCCAGCCCGAGACGAATCCCAGATACGGATGCAAGCCCCGGCCTACGTACGTGTATGCAGAACCCGCGGAGGGGTACAGCGCCGCCATCCTGCCGTAGCTGATGGCGGTCAGCACCATGGCGACCATCGCAGCCAGAATCGTAACCACGGCGTGCCCATGCGACCGCAGTTCCGCCAGACCGAAAACAGTAGCAGGAGCGCTTGGTGTTACCGCCACGAGCCCGTAAAGGACTAGGTCCCAAAGCGTCAGGACGCGTCTCAGGCGCAGGATGCTATCGCTCTGCTCGCCTTGCGACGTGGAGCTATCCATCAAACGGCCGCGGTACCGCTTGCCCTGGGTCCGGCCCACAAAGGTAGACCGTCGGTGGGAACATCGAATGCTTCTACCTGCCCGAATTCGTACTCCGTGACGTGGATCTGCTTCCGGCCGGGTAGTGCGAAAGCCACGTTGGTGGCCAATTTGCCGGCCGTTTGAATGCGCTCGACGACCTCGCCCTTCTTGCCAAGGACGGTCACGTCACGCTGCCCGAACACCGCCACATAAAGCCTGCCATCCGCCGAGAAAGCCATGCCATCTGGACCCTTCCATCCCGGCGGCGCGTCCGGCCGGATCACATTTCCAAACAGGATTCGCGGACCGGCGATAGCCCCGCCCTTCCATTCGTAACGGTAGATGTTGCCCGTGAGCGTCTCATTGGCATATAGCAGCCGGTCCGGGCCGAAGGCGATGCCATTGGTGAATTTGATTCCGCTGTCCAGCTTTTTCACTTTGCCCGTCTCCACATCGACGCGATACACGCGGCCATCATATTTAACATCCATATAGTCGGGCCGGATCTGGTTGTTGGGCGCGAATTCATTGATGAATACGCCTGAGTCTGTCAGGTAGAGGCCGCCATCAGGCCCGAAGCAAAGGTCATTCGGAAACAGGAAGGCTTCCCCGTCGCAGCCGGTCGCAACTACCTCTGCCTTGCCCTCCATGGTCAGCCGCACCAGCGAGGGCATTTTGGACTCGGCCACCCAAATCACGCCTTCGGAATCGACCGCCAGGCCGTTCGGCCGGCCAGTCTTCTGGATCATGCGCTTGGTCTGGCCGTCTGCGCTGATATGGGTGATGCAGCCTCGCTCGGCCCCGCCCTCCACGATCAGCCAGGTTCCGTCCGGAAGGGCCACCGGACCCTCCGGAGCCATGAAACCGCTCGCAAAAACCATACAAACCTCCCAGACAAACATTCAGATCTTGGCCGTTTGGCCGCCGTCCACGAACATGGCCGAGCCTGTCACGAACGAAGCATCGTCGGACGCCAGGAACAATACGGCCTGCGCCAGCTCTTCGGGGCGCCCCAGCCGCCCGACCGGATGGGAGTCCGCCAGCGCTTTGAGCGCGTCAGGGGCGAACGTGTTCCGAATCATAGGCGTGTCTGTAGCCCCTGGAACCAGCGCATTCACGCGGACACCCTGCTTGGCATGATCGATCGCCATGGCCTTGGTGAGTAATGTTACTCCGCCCTTGGAACTACAGTAGGCCGCTATATTCGCGGCGGCGTCGTGCACGCCAACCGTCGAAGAAGTGTTAATGATCGATCCGCCTCCCTGGCGGATCATGTGCGGCAACACGGCACGGCAGCACAAGTATGTCCCGGTGAGGTTGATCGAGATCACGCGGTTCCAAGTCTGCTCGTCGGTTTCGAGAACCGTTCCGAAGCGGTGAATGCCGGCGCCATTGAAGAGGACATCGATGCGCCCGTACGCCTGGAGTGCCGCATCCACCATCCGCGCCACTTGCGCGGAATCAGATACGTCCACTTTGATGAAGATCGCCTCTCCGCCGCCGGCCTTGATGCTCTTGACGGTTTCGTTCCCCCCATCCGCACTGTAATCGGCGACCGCGACCTTGGCGCCTTCACGTGCAAATAATTCCGCGGTTGCCCGGGCAATACCCGACGCGCCACCGGTCACCAAGGCCACTTTGTCCTTGAGCCTCATCGCCAACCTCCTGACCACCGGCCACGTTCGGGCACACCCCACCCCCGCTGGCTTGGCCAGACCCAATCCAGAGTCCTACGGACCAAGCTTCGATGGATATAAGAAAACTCTGAAAGAGTTTTGAAATCCCACTTTACAGGAGCCAGGCAACCGTGCTGCAGCAACAAAAATTTGGGCGATAGTTACAGACTGGCGCTCCTGGGACGAATAGTATTTTACCGTTATAGGGGAACCCGACGAATGGAGATGAACGGGATGGCGCGGTTCACAGACCAGGTGGCACTGGTCGTTGGCGGGGCGCAAGGCATCGGGAAAGCCATTGGCGTGCAGCTCGGGCGCGAAGGGGCTCGCGTCGTGATCGCGGATATGGACTGTCCCATGATGGAGGCCACGGTTCGGGAGATGTGCGCCGCGGGCTCTGACGCGCGACCCGTGCCGTGCGATGTGCGCGACTCGGCCCAAGTGCGGGCTATGGTCAAGCAAGTCATCGATTGGTACGGCCGTATCGACGTGCTTATGTATGTCGCCGGGATCGCCCCGTCTGTGCCGTTCATGGACATTACCGAGGAAACCTGGGACAACACCGTGGACACGAATCTGCGCGGCGCCTTTCTGGTGTCGAAAGCCGTTACACCGCACATGGTGGCCCGCAAGCGGGGCAAACTGGTTTTTATGGCGTCCACAAACTGCTGGGACGCCGAAGCCAGTTTGGGCCACTATAACGTCTCCAAAGCCGGCGTGTTTCTCCTGGCCAAGACACTCGCTCGGGAACTTGGCCCGCACGGCATCAACTCCAACGCGCTGGGCCCCGGGTTCATCAAAACGCGGTTGACGGTGCCGGTGCTCAACGACCCCGAATTCATGAAAAAGTACGATCCGGCCCGAGGTCTTATCCCGCTTGGCCGGCTCGGGACGCCCGAGGATGTAGCCGGCCCGGCGCTGTTTCTGGCATCGGAAGAAGCCAGCTACATCAACGGTGTGTTGCTGTTTGTGGACGGCGGGCAACTGGCATAAAGGAGCACAGTCAAGTATGCATCGGCGCGAGTTCCTGAAAAGTGCAGTAGCGTTCAGTGCGGCGGCCGCGTGGAAGAACGCCCCGGCCCAGACCGTGAGGCCGGCCACGGGGCCCTTGCGTGTCCACCCTCAGAATCCCCGTTACTTCGCCGATGCCAGCGGCCGGCCCGTCTTCCTGACGGGGGCCCACACCTGGGCCAACCTGCAAGATACGGGCGTCGCGCCGGTCCCCACGTTCGATTGGCAGGGTTACCTCGGCATGATGCTCAGCCACAACCACAACTTCATGCGGCTATGGGGATGGCAGCAGTCGGCCTGGGCGCCTTGGACGCCGGACAAGATCCTGTTCGAGCCCGTCCTTTATATGCGCACGGGTCCTGGCACGGCGCTCGACGGCGGCCCGAAGTTCGACCTCAAAAAATTCAACCCCGCCTATTTCGACCGCATGTTTGCGCGCCTCACCGAATGCCGTGACCGCGGCATTTACTGCGCGGTGCAGCTTTTCCAGGGTTTCAGCTCCAACAAGGGGTATCATTGCGGCAGCCTGACCTGGTCGGGGCACCCCTACAACGCGCAGAACAACATCAACGGAATCGATGGCGACAAAGACGGCGATAAAGTCGTCGACTGGGACCAGCCGGCTGTTCGCGAGTTGCATGCAGCTTATCTCCAGAAGGTGGTCGATACCGTGGCCAGCCTCGACAACGTGCTCTACGAAGTCATCAACGAAGCAGGCGTCAAGGACTGGGACTGGTGGGTGGTCGATACCGTTCACAAAATGGAAACCGAGAAGGGAAAGCGGCACCCGGTCGGGTTGACTGGCGCGGGTTCCGAGCGCATGGAGGAGATGATGGCCAGTCCCGCGGACTGGATCTCTCCGTTCGGCCGCAAATTCCTCTTCGATCCGCCCGCATGGGACGGCAAGAAAGTCAGCGTCAACGATACCGACCACCTTTGGGGCCACGGGGGCACCGTGAGCTGGGCGTGGAAGAGCTTTGTCCGCGGACATAACACGCTGCTGATGGATAGCTGGGACCCCATCGCCGGCAGTCCGTGCCCCGAAGTGAACTGGGGGCCGCGCCCCGGCTACCCGTTGCGCGATCTGAACCGGCGCGACGACTGGACCTGGGAGCCGGTGCGCAAGGCCATCGGATACACGCGCGCCTACTCGCTCCGCATGGATCTTGCCTCCGCGGCGCCGCACGACGAACTAGCCTCGACCGGCTATTGCCTGGCCAATCCCGAGCGCGAGTTTCTGGTCTACCTGCCCGAAGGCGATCAAGTCTCTGTGGACCTGTCGCGCGCGCAGGGACGATTCAGCGTGGAATGGATGCTGCCGGCTGAGGGGACCATTACGCTCGGCGGCAGTATCACCGGCGGCAAGCAGCAATCGTTCGCGGTGCCGTTCACCGGCCCGTCGGTTCTCTACATCAAGAAAGAAAGCGCATGAAAGCTGCGGTTTGGCACGGGCGTCAGGACGTCCGTATCGAAAAGGTCGGCGAGCCTCCCGCGCCCCCGCCCGGGCAGGTGCAAGTCAGAGTGGCATGGTGCGGCATCTGCGGCACCGACCTGCACGAGTACATGGGCGGTCCTCTCTACATTCCACTCGACCACCCGCATCCGGTCACCGGTGTGCAAGCTCCGGTCATCATCGGCCACGAGATGTCCGGCGAAGTCACCGCCGTGGGAGAAGGGGTCGAGAATTTGGCGGTCGGCGATCGCATCGCGGCCTGCCCCATCATCGGCTGCGGAAAGTGCCGCTGGTGCCGGTCCGGTTCGATGGCGCAGTGCGATCGCGTCGCATTCCTGGGCACGTCATGGACCGGCGGCGCGCTCGCCGAGCGTCTGAACCTGAATGCCTACCAGTGCTACCACCTGACCGCCGCAATCTCGGACGAAATTGGTGCGCTGGTCGAGCCCTTCTCGTCCACGGTGCGCGCCGTCGCGCAAGGCCAGCCTGGCCCTGAAGACAACGTCGCGATTGTCGGCGCCGGGCCGATCGGCCTGATGGCGCTCATGGCCGCGCGCCTCCGCGGCGTCAAACGTGTGATCGCGATCGAGATGGCGGACCGGCGCATCGAAGCCGCGAAGCAATGCGGCGCGGATGCCGTCATCAACCCTTTGTGTGAAGATCCCGAAAAACGCGCACTCGAGATCACCGATGGCGCGGGCTTCGACCTCGTCATGGAGTGCGCGGGGCAGCCGGCGACGGTGCTGATGGCGGCCAAGCTGACCCGGACTCGCGGCCGCCTGGTCATCATGGGCGTCTTCGAAAAACCCGCAGCCATCGATCTCACCGATGTCGTCTTCCGCGAGAAAACCATCTCCGGCAGCATGAGCGGCTACGGCCTCTACGACGAAACCATCCGCATGATGACCGACCCACGCTTCCGCGCCGACCTGCTCATCACCGATCACATCGGCCTCGACGACCTCGTCGGCAAAGGTTACTACGGATTACTCAACGAGAAGGACAAACACGTGAAGATGCTGGTAAGACCGGAGTAAGTTGCGCCACGAATCCGGGGCAGTAACACCGTGTAGTCACGCGGTCTCTGGTTCTTGGCAGGTTGGAGGCCAGTGTCAAGCTCGTGGAAATTCAAAAGACCCCACTACCGATCGTTTCAGCGCGATGTAGGAGATCGGGCGCGTATTCCACCAACGACTGACCCGCTCTGTTTATTCCTATGAGAACAACTTTGCTATCGCCGTCCTCCTCGTCCGCTAGCGTCTTGACATAATCGGTGAGCACCTTCTTTGCTGCATCGCGGAGGCGATGGAAATCGTCGATAACGACAACGCCGATTTTTCGCATTGAGGGCAAAGCCTGGATAAGATCTTGATCTGGCGGCTTCCTCGCAGACAGAAACAGGCAGGAGTCAGACATTTCTGTGAGCTCCAGCGCCTTCTTGACGCAGGAGGTCTTCCCGATCCCTGACGGGCCCTCCATGATGAGACCCCGCCCCGGCGTCTTCAGGGCGACGGCAACGCGCTCAAACTCGCTAGGCGCGACAGAATGTGTGGGTTGGACGCCAGACTTCTTAGAGACCTCATCTAAACGCGGCATGGTAACCAGTCAGATATACAATACGATGCCTTACCGCACCAGTAAAGGAATTAGCCAGTAGCGCCACATCGCCCCAGGGGTTGTGTTACGATCTTACTGAAGTCTTACCGATGGAAACCACGCGGTTGTCGACCAAGGGCCAGATCGTCCTGCCGAAGAACATTCGTGTGTCCCGCGAGTGGGTCCCGGGCACGGAGTTCACGGTCGAGGAGACCCGTGACGGAGTTCTGCTTCGTCCCGCCGCCCGATTCTCCAAAACCGTCCTCGAAGAGGTAGCCGGCTGTCTGCGGTCCAAACGCAAATCGAAAACGCCGGCGCAGATGCGTGCTGCGATTGGCCGCGAAGTGATGCGACGCCATGACCGCGGTCGATACTAACGTCCTGGTCCGGTTGCTGACTGGCGACGAACCCAAGCAGGCCGCCGCTGCGCGCTCCCTGTTTGCATCAGGGCCAGTCTGGATCGCGAAAACGGTGTTGCTAGAAACCAGTTGGGTGCTCCGCAGCCTATATGGGTTCGAGGAGAGCGCAATCCGTGACGCATTTGTGAAGTTACTCGGTCTCAAGAACGTTCATGCGGAGGATGAGTCATCGGTGGCCGCCGCGCTCGCCCTCACAGAACACGGAATGGAACTCGCCGGCGCGATGCACTTGAGTAGCAGGCCTCCCGGCGCCGCGTTTGTTTCTTTCGACAAATCCTTCGTTCAGCGCGCGAGACGCGTGGGCGTATCCGACGTTTCCAGCGTGTCCGTTAAGGACTAAGGTCCCCCACGTTCGCTTTACTCGTAAGGACGCTGCGCAAGGTTGATACACGAAAGCCGGTCGCGCGATGAAATGGTCGAAGCCATTCACGATGCCCTCAAGCTTGACTGTACTCTTTCAAACATAACTAGCCACGATCTTGGAAAGCAGAGTGCCGACGTGGGGGATAACCAGTTCACCAACGATATCGCCGCCTTGTAAAACTTTTCGGTGCCTGCCATCTCCTACTGCTTCTTTAACAACTGCGAACGCAGACGAACTCTAAACTGGATAACAGTCGGTCGACATGCACGACGAGATGAACGAGTCACATAACCAAATCAAAGGAGGATCGTAAATGAAAATCGAAAAGCTGATTGGGCTGGTGCTGTGCATCGGCCTGTGTGGGTTGAATGCCCGCGCGGACGATCGCGGAGGATTTGAGGCCCGGCTTGTTGGCTCCGCAGTCGGCGAGCATGTGGCCGGTGTGCCGAGCGGCGGTGCTCCGTGGGTGGTCGCTCATGGCGAGGCCAAAGTCTCCGATAGCGGAAAAATCAAAGTGGAAATCAAGGGATTGTTGCTGGCCAGCGGCGCCAACGCCGGCACCGTCGGACCGGTCACCATGGTCATGGCCAGTCTGGTTTGCGGAGATGTGGTCGCGGCCAGCACGGGCGCTGTACCGTTGGCCTCCAACGGCAATGCCGAGATCCATGACACGATTCAGATACCGTCGCCATGCATCGCTCCGGCTGTGCTGATCCAGATCGCGGCAAACACCACAGGACCTGTAACAAACGGAGCGTTTATCGCGGTTAACGCACTGAAGAGTGAGGCCGATGAGGAGCACGGCCATTAGCCTCAATGGATAGAGCGCTCGGCCCGAAAGCCTGATTACTCTAGCCGATTCCAGGCGGCTGGATGTCCGCTCACAATGAGAGGATCGTCCAGCCGCCATTCCTCCCGCCCCCTGGCAACATCCCGATCCGATCTTTGACCTCAGGCAAACGCAGTTTGCCTTCCAATAGCCTTTTACAGACGCTGACACTTTTCCTGAGCCGTTCTACATCGCTCTTCCGCGTCCTATTGATGGACAGGAAGAAAGTGAGACTCTAAACGTGAACACCCAAACCGAGCATGTTCAGACCGTTGTTATCGGCGGCGGGCAGGCGGGTCTGTCAACGGGTTACTACCTGGCGCGCCGCGGTCTTCCCTTTGTAATCCTCGACGCTAACGAGCGGATCGGCGACGCGTGGCGCAACCGCTGGGACTCGCTCCGCCTGTTCACTCCCGCTCGCTACGACGGACTCGCCGGCATGCCGTTCCCGGGGCCCGCCCACTCGTTCCCTACGAAGGACCAGATGGCCGGATATCTCGAGTCCTACGCGGCGCGGTTCCATCTGCCGGTGAGAACTGGCGTCAAGGTAGACGGACTCTCAAGGCAAGCTGGCCGGCACGTCGTCACAGCCGGTGACCGGCGGTACGAGGCCGAACATGTTGTGGTGGCGATGGCCAGGTACCAGATACCTAAAGTGCCCCGCTTCGCCCACGAACTTGACCCGGGTATCGTGCAGATCCACTCGCTGCATTACCGGAATCCGAGCCAACTGCGAGACGGAGGCGTCCTCATCGTGGGCGCCGGCAACTCGGGTGCCGAGATCGCCCTGGAGATTGCGCACGGTCACCGCACGTCGATGTCTGGGAGGAACACGGGCCACATCCCGTTCCGCATCGGAGGGCTCGCGGCGCGGTTGTTCTTACAGCGCTTCATATTTCGCTTCGTGTTCCACCGGTTGCTCACCATCAAGACGCCGATGGGTCGGAAAGCCCGACCCAAAGTCCTTTCGCAAGGTGGCCCGCTCATTCGGATCAAACCCGCGGATCTGGCGGCTGCCCGCGTTGCCCGCGTACCCAGGATTGTCGGCGTGCGCGACGGGTTGCCGTTGCCGGAGGACGGCCGCGTCCTCAATGTCGCCAACGTGATCTGGTGTACGGGATTCCATCCCGGCTTCTCCTGGATCCATCTGCCCGTCTTCGAGGAAGGCGGAATGCCGAAGCATGAGAGCGGTGTCGCCCTCGGCGAGCCGGGGCTGTACTTCGTCGGTCTGCCCTTCACCTACGCTTTTTCATCGGCGATGATTCATGGCGTCGGTCGGGATGCGGAGCGCGTCGTCCGCGTCATCGAAGATCGCACGCGCGCGGCCGCGTCACTGTCACTGGGGGTGCGAGCCATACCAGCCAGCGCCGCCTCCGTCTCTCGCGAGCAACCGGCTCCAACGCGGCCTTGAGTTCGCGGAGCAACGAACGTCATGCCAGGGCCTTACGTTTCACGGACCGCTGCGCCGGCTATACCGGCTGAGGCCAAAGCCCATCGTCAGAAGTCTTCCAGCAGCCAGGCGTCGCTGGTTCCCGTGACTGCGGTGACGGAAAGGTAACGGCCGTCAGGTGAAGCCCGAACAAGCCCAAAGTCGCCCTTCGGCTGCCAGATTACCCGAGTCTGACCCCGCAGATCTGAATAGAGAAGTGCGGGAAAACCTGGGCGCCTGCTGGATAAATACAGGCCCCTTCCGTCCGCGGCACAATAGACGGCCACCATCGATCCCTCCAAGGCGAATTCCCGTTCCGTCTCGCCTGACAAGCTGATGATGCGGATTCGGCTCTTGGCCTGTTCATTGATCAACACGGCGATGCGGGAACCGTCGTGGAAAAGGTCCCAATCTTCGACGTTCTCCACCCTGGCAATTTCACGCGCTTCCTGTGTAACCAAATCATACTTGGAAAATCTCACACCGTCTTGGTCCAGCTTGTCCAGGACGCACACAGTAGACGGCGGACGCGTAGCGCAGGTGAAGGCCCCAACAACCCCAACACCTGGAACGGGCTCAGCCGGGCCGCCGGCCATTGGCACGCGCATCAGTTTCGCAGGCGCTGAGGGATCGCCCTGTTTCCGGGAGGAATAGATCAGCCACGCTCCATCCGGCGTTACGGCCTCCGCCAACTTGATATCCGGGCCGGTCACAACCGGTTCCGCGGACGGTTGATCAATGGCCTGTTTGAAAATGTCCCAGGTGCCGTTCCGGTTGGACGTAAAGGCGACGGTTTTTCCGTCAGGCATCCACGGACCAGAAAGGTCGTGACGCTCGTCAAGCGTGAGACGATGCGGCGTCTTCATTCTGGTTCCGTTTGCTTCGAGCTCGCTGATGTAAACATCCGTCTGTGAATTCGCCTTCAGGACGACAAGGCGCTTGCCGTCGGCGCTGGCACTGACAGCTCGAATTGCCGTGGTGCTCCAATGCGTGAGCTTTTGGGGCGTGCCCGCAGGTTCGCCGGTTTTAGAATTCAGGCTTAGTGTCCGGAGATTGGAATCCTGGTCATTGGGAGCGGGTTCATGGCTGGAATAGATGAGACGCTCGCCTGGGATCTCAGTTCCGGCGTCCGAATAATGCACAGGTCCGACTAGTAGATGCGAATCTGAGCGCAGCCTGCTGATTTTATTGTTGAGGAGGTCGAAGCCTTCAAGAGCGGCGCTTGCGCGGCCTGTTATGAATCCTCGGACGTATAAAATACGTTTGCTGTCAGCCGACCAGCTCCAGAGGAATACGCTCTGGTCGTTGCTAACGCCCAGAATCCTCCGTGGCTCTTCTCCGCCGGCTCCCATCACCCAAGTCTCCAGAAAACCGAGACGGTGGCCGAGAAAAGAAGCCCGCTCCCCAAAGGCGATCTGCGAGCCGTCCGGAGACACCAGGGCTGAGCCGCCGCTGGCGTGCAGTTTCCGCCTCGTTCCACCCAGCAGGGAGATTGCCCACACGCCCGGCATGGTCGGGTCGGCACCATTCGCCAGCAGTTTCGAGCCGTCGGGAAACCAGGAGGTGACGTCCCACCCTTCGGTTTGTGCGATGGTGCGCGTCTCTCCAGTCGCGATCAGCTTCAAGTGGATTCCGCCAAGGTCGGAGTAAGCGAGGTATTTGCCGTCGGGTGAGATCAATGCGCTTCTTACGGGGTTGTCCGCGGGATTGGCGGTCAGCTGGCGCTCGCGCAATTCGGGGGGGGCCGCCGGTGGGCGCGAGGCGAACCATGCCACTATGAGGACGATCGCGATCACAGCCAGCAGGCCCGTGAGCACGCCTGCGAGCAACAAGGGCCGGCGTCGTGTGGTTGGTACGGCTGCGGACTTTCCCGACTCCGTATCCCGTCTAAGCCGCTTCAGGTCGGCGCGTAACTCCGACGCCGTCTGGTAGCGCACATCGCGGTCTTTCTCCAGCGCCTTATGGATGGTGAGTTCTAGGCCCGCAGGCAGGTCAGGCCGCAATTGCCCGGGCGAGAGCGGCGTCTTGTTGAGAATGGCGTCGAAGATTACCGCGGTGGTGTCGCCCTGAAACGGCCGCTGGCTCGTGGCCATCTCGTACAGCACCACGCCGAAGGAGAATAGATCGGTGCGGGCGTCCAGCGGCTCGCCGCGCGCCTGCTCCGGCGACATGTAGGCCGCCGTTCCTACAGCCGAGCCGGGATTCGTCAGCAGTGCCTCACTGACGGCATTACGTGGCAGGCCTGCCATCTTCGCCACCCCGAAATCCATGACCTTGGCGTGACCGCGCGACGTCACGAAAATGTTCGATGGCTTGATGTCACGGTGCACGATGCCCTTGGCGTGCGCCGCATCGAGCGCGTCGGCAATCTGCATCCCGAGATCGAGAATGTTATCGATCGTCACTGGCCCGGCCTCAATGAGTTCAAGGAGTGTCTGGCCTTCCAGAAATTCCATGGCCAGGAAGGGACGCCCGTCGGCTTGGCCGACATCGTATAGCGTGCAGATGTTCGGATGATTCAGCGCCGAGACGGCTCGGGCTTCCCGCTGAAATCGATCCAGCGATGCTTTGTCGTCGGCGAACTCTTCCGGCAGGAATTTCAGGGCGACGATGCGGCCAAGACGAGTGTCTTCCGCCTTGTAGACCACGCCCATCCCGCCACCGCCGATCTTCTCCAGAATCCGGTAGTGCGAGACGATCTGCGCTTCCGGTTCGCCGGAGGAAACGGCCGCGTCTTCGGGCGACGCGGGCGCTAACGTCCCGATGAATCGGTAGCCTAACCGCGGGAGTGTTTCGACATAAACCGGCTCGTCCACGGAATCCTCCAGCGCCTGGCGCAATCGCTTGATCGCGGCATTGATGCTGTGATCGAACTCGACGATGGTCCCGTTCGGCCACAGCTTCTGGTGCAATTCATCCCGCGTAACCACCTCGCCGGGGTGCTCCAGCAGCATCGCCAAGACCTGGATGGATTGATCGGGCACCCGGACCTTGACTCCGTTGCGGCGCAGTTCTCGCGCTCGCAGATCCAGTTGGAACGCGCCAAAGCGGTAGAAGCGGGCTGGGCTGGGGACGCCCATCGAAGCAATCCTTGGTGGGCAAGTCTACCACAAACGCCTGGGCCGGCATCCCCGGAGCTTTGTTTTCAGCGATCTAACTGGTCACCCACATGTCAGGCCGATACCAGGGCCACTGCATCGATCACCCGGCCCGCCTGACCCATAGTTGCCCTCGCCGCGCGCTAAGCGGCGGAGGGCGACATGAGCACCACGAAGATTGGGTTCACAGGTTTGGGCGTTTTGCTGGGTCTGGCTGGCCTGGACGCACAACCACCGCAAACCGAGCTGAAGATTGAAGTCGACATCTACAACTACTCCGCAGTGCCGGCAGAAACGCTCGCCCGGGCCGAGCAAGAGACGGCGAGGATTTTTGAACGGACTGGCGTCGCAACCATGTGGCTGGATTGCCCGCGCACGTCAGAGGAGGGTAGCCGGAACAGAGCCTGCGTGCTGCCGGACGCACCGACGAGATTGACGCTCCGGCTCCTGTCGAATTCCATGGCGGATAGCTTCGGAGCTGGCGGGGACATTTTCGGGTCGGCACTCCTACCGGCAAGAGAAGGATTTGGAGTGGTGGCCAACGTCTATGCGGACCGGACTCGGGCACTGGCAGGCGGCAGGGAGTTCGAGGTGATACTCGGCCGTGTCATCGCGCATGAGCTGGGCCATCTGCTTCTCGGTAGGAACGCGCACTCGGCGGCGGGCATCATGCGCGCCCATTGGCGCGCTAAGGACCTAATATTGACGCAGGCCACGATGTCGTTCCTGCCGGGTGAGGCGAAGCGAATACGCGCACAGGTCACGGAGCGGACGATGAGAGCGAGCATCCGCTAGCCAAAGTGTGACGCCCTCTTTGGAGCTAAATGCGCGCTTGCCTGCGCTTACGTCCGCTTCACCCGCAGCGCCACATCCACCGTATGCACCGGAGTGCTGATCGTCCGGTCCCCGCCATCATGACTGAACTTCTCCGAGCCGATCACTGACCCGGTTGCCGCATCCACCCAGTCGGCCTGGTACGACCCGGCGGGCAAGTGCAGCACCAGCTTCTCCTGATAGTTCCCCGGCGTCACTTTGTATGACGCGGTGTTTCTCCCGAAGCTGCTGTGGTGGTGATAGTACGCGTACTGTTTCCCCGGCTCGCTCATTCCTCTTGCGTAGGTGCCGAGCGGCATGCCGCCCTGCACGAAACCTTTGTCCGGGTGCATTTTGAGGAAGTCGAAGCTGTACATGTAATCGTGCAGGCTCTTGAGCGCGCGGCCGAGTTGCGCATTCTCTTCCGTTTTTCCGCCGGGGTCGCGAACCGTGTATAGCCCGTTCAGTTGGTTGAAACTGCCACCACCGCCTACAACGAACTCCCAGGCTTCCACGCGAGAATCGGCGACGCGGTCGCCCTGATACCAGGTCGGATAGTAGTCGGTCTCATTGAAATCGATGGGCTTGTTCTTGTCGTATTCATAATCGAGCGCCATCAACCCGCCCATCTGCTCGTGGCTCCCCTCCCAGGCGTACTGCGTGGTGATGACGGAAACGTCGGGATGCGCGGTGAAGTCGCACGGGCCGCCCATCGGCCCCTCGATCTGCTGCGCGATCAAATGCTTCTTTGGCAGCGTACTCTCGGTCTTCTTGATGACCTCGACGTTGTGCGCGATCCACGGACCGGCCAGCTCAATCGGCGTGCCGGTCAAGTAAGGTTCGTCGCAGATTTCGAGAATGACGTTATCGAACTGATTCGTTTCTTCGGTGATCTTGCGGACGTAGTCATCCTCGCGGCGAACTACATCCGCGTGCTTGAGCGTCTGCGCGTCTTCATAGTCGCAGCGGCCTTCACCCTGAATGTTGTTCTCGTAGTAGAGCGGCGACATGGGCCACGTGTCCCCGTACTGTGCGTTGTAAAAGCAGATCTCCACCACGATGCCGCGCTCGGCGGCTTTGGCGACGAAATCTCTCAGGCGCGCGAAAAACTCCGTGTCCCACTTGTCCAGATCAAACAGGTTCCCGCCAAGCGCATATCCCGGCTTGGAACTGCGCGCCCACGGCAGGGTCAGGCTGATGGGCTTCGCTCCCAGCGTGTTGCCCTTCATAAACTTTCCCATGGGCTCGAACAGAAACCCGGGATAAATGCGCGTGTAATTCAGCCCGTAGGCTTTCAACGCGTCGAAGTACGCCACGTAATCGAAGTCTTTGTTCACCACGCCGCCATAATGCTCGGCGGACGTGATCAGGATGGTCGGCTTGCCGTGGAACAGGTAATAGTGAGGGTTGTCGGGATGCAGTCTGATGGGCTGGGCCGCCAGGCCGATCGCCAGCCACAACCACAATAGGGAGAGTTTGATTTGCCTCATGCGATTTGCTTCTTCTCCGTCTGCTCGCCGCAGTACTCTCGGCGGCAGTGCGCGACCGAACTCGTGATATTCCTCAGCACTGCATCATCGGCGAGTTCGAACGGGTAGATGATCTCGAGAAACGCCGGAATGTCTTCGAGCCCCGCCGCGCGCACGTCACGCGCGAAACCCGCCACATCAAACAGGCCGCGCTTATCGGGCCAGCCCCAGTGCGAATCGCTCTGGAAGTCCGTGTTCTGCAGGTGGAAGGCGCCGATCGACCGGCCCAGGCCGTTCAGCCACTCCGGCATGTTGGTTTTCGGGCCGTACAGCGGCTGGTACAACGCGTGGCCGATGTCGACGAGCAGCTTCACCGGCGCCTTGCACCGCCCCTCAAGGTCTTTCATGAATTTCCGCCCCTGCTCCACCGTGTAAGGGATCTCGCGGGCCAGCGGTGTGCATTCCACTTGCAGCCGCTCGAGACCCGCCGCCGCCGCTGCCTGCGACAACTCCGCGACCGCATCCAGCAGGCTGTGGTACCGCTCGTCGCGCCGCTTGGGATCGGACGCATCGGCCACGCTCATCCCGCCCACCGGGCCTCCCGAAGCTTTCGCCCCGACCTCCGCCGCTACATCGAAGGCCCGCTTCCACCATTCGAGCGACGCTTGCCGCCCGTTCGCATCCGGGTGCAGCAGGCCGTCGAAGCAGTAGTTCGCAAGCCCGCTGAACGCGCTCTCGATCTGAATTCCCCAGTCACTCGCCGCCTTCCGCACCTCCGCGGCCATGGGACGGCGCACCGCCTCGGGCCACCACGGGTCCAGCAGGTCGTACGTAAACTGCACCAGGTCGAGCCCCAGCGTCTCGCGCACAATCTTGGCCCACACGGGCGGCTCCGGCCAGCGCTTGATCGCAAAACTGAGATTGATTCCGAAATTCATATCAGCTACTCCAGGTTGGTGTGCCGGGCACGCATCTCGTCCGGCGATTGTCCGGTTTTTTCGCGCAGCAGAATCGATATTAGATCAAAGAACACAAGCTGTGCGGCTTCGTACAAGCTGCCCATGGGCAAAAGGCTGGCCGGTCCGCCCCGGTCGCTCGCCATGGTCTGCGCGGGGAGTTCGATCACCACGTCCGCCGAACGCGGAGCGGGTCCTGCGGGCTGCGCCGTGACGACCATGGTGCGAGCGCCCGCTTCACGCGCCACACCGAGCAGCGCCATCACCGTCGAGAAGAAACCCGGCCCCGCACTGGCGATCAGCAGATCACCCGTGCCCACCGGCGGCGTGGTCATGTCGCCCACCACGTGCGCGTCCAGGCCCAGGTGCATCAGGCGCATTGACAGCGCCTTCATCATCAGCCCTTCGCGGCCGACTCCGTAACAAGCGATTCGCCGCGCGGCGAGAACCTCGTCGCACATGCGCTCGGCCGCGTCGACCGCCACCCGTTCAAAGACCTTTTGAATTTCCGAAAGAGCCTGTTGAGAAAGAGTGGTGAGCGAGGAAGGCTGCATTTGTACGAAAGGGGCAGCCCGTCCGGACTGCCCCCGTCAAAGCCGCGTGTGGCTAGAAATCCAAGCGCAGTGACATCTGAATGACGCGTGGCGGGCGCGTAGAGTTTATCTGGCCGAATGTGCCGTTAATCTGAGTGCCGCTCGGGTCGAATACTGCGTTGCTATCCACCGTGTCGCCTTGCGGATGATTAAACGCGTTATAGAATTCTGCGCGGAACTGGAGCGACCGCTTATCGCTAAAGAGCGGGATCTTCTTCATGAGCGTCATGTCCCAGTTGCTCTGACCAGGGGCATAAATGGGGTAAACCGGAGCATTCCCGGCACTACCTTGGGCCGGCCGCGCGAACGCCGCCGTATTGAACCAGTGATAAAATTGCCCGCCGCCGGCAGTCGCATCTGCCACCAGGTTCGTCCGTACGCCATCGCCTCCGCCGGCAATGTCGGCGCCGTCCGAGGTTCCCAGATAGATGCCGGTTGGCAGTCCTTTCGCGAATGTCGCGACGCCGGACCACTGCCAGCCGTCAAGTATTGCCTTGACCACCGGATTTGGCATCAATTTACTGGCTCGCGGCAGATCCCAAACGTAGGTAATGGTCAGGATCTGGCGCTGATCGAACAACGTGGGACCATAATTCCACACGCGCCAACTCTGATACGTCGCTAACGTGTCGCCATCGTTGCTGCCTGTACCCAAAGCGTGCGACCACGTGTACGCAAAGCTGAACTGGAAGCCCTTCGAATAGCGCTTGTTGATCGCTAACTGAAACGAGTTGTAATTCGACCACCCGAAATTGCCCAGTTGCCCGATCCCTTCATAGCCGGGATAGGGACGATAGAAGTCTTCCGGAAGAGCGTTGCCGAAGGGATCCTGGTTCGCTTTCAGGAAGTGCGCCCCATACGGAACCTCATTGAGGTTGATACCCTGAATCAGGTGGCGTGCGACGTTGCCAACGTAGGAAGCGTCAACCGACAAGTCTTTCGTCACCTCGCGCTGGATCCCGAAGCTGTACTTATAGATGCTCGGGACCTTGTCATTCAACTGAATGCTGCTTGAACCAACTGGAAACAGCAGGCCCTGCCTTTGCAACAAAGTGTTCATCTGGCCGTAGTAGATGTTCGGCTCGATCTGCACCGGCGGATTGGAGACCATCGACCAGAAGTAGCTGTTGTACGTCGGCAGCGTCTCCTTCAGAATGCCGAACCCGGTGCGGATCGCGGTCTTCCCGTCGCCAAACGGATCGTATGCGATTCCTATCCGGGGCGCGGCCTGGACGCCGTGCTGCTCGCGGAAGCCCTTCGGGTAGCTGTGATCCGTGCTGAGAACCATTCCCGGGAAAGTGTATTGGGAGGTTCCGGTGAAGGCCCCAATATAAACGGCCGGGTAGAGAGTGCCCGTAGTCGGATCCTGTGCAAGTGTATCTCCCGGGGGTCCGTTTGGATTTTGCACCGGGCGGTACAGCGGCGGAACCTGGCTGGGATCGTAGCGGTTCTGCACGAATTCCGCGCCCAGGCCCTTACCCACCGACCAGGGATTGAAATAGGAGAACCTCACCCCGATGTCGAGCGTCAACTTCTTTGTGACCTTGAGCGTATCCTGGCCGAACCACTCGAACATATTGGCCTGCGCTTGATACGGCAGGCGCGTGTTGGACTCTCGATACTGGCGGAAGTTCCCAATCAGAGCATTGGCGAAATCCCACCCGGTATCTATGGGGTTGTTGACATCATGTGAGAAATCGAAGCAGCCGTCGAAACAATCCGCATGCGGCCCGTCCGTCGCCCAATTGCGCTCAAAGTACAGGCCGAACTTGAAGGTATTTTTGCCGCGGATCAGGCTGAAATTATCCAGGAAGTGGAAACGCTCGTATCCCTGGTGATCGGGGAACCGCGGTTCGGCCGAAATGCTCGGGGCGTCCGGGACGAAGTTAAAGAAAGCCTGCGGCATGATGTCATACACATTGGCGCCCGGGAACAGCTGGCCCAACGTGAAGTTGTTCGTGCTGCGTTTTACCGGATCGAAGTAGTTTGCAACCGTGCGGCCGAACAGGTTGTCCGCCGGGCTTCTTTCTTTTTCACCCGTGAAGCCGATCCCGAATTCGTTGATCATGCTCGGGGTGAAGGTGTGGGTCCAGTTGATGACCGCACTGTCGGTCAGGTACTTGTAGTGGCTCTTAAAGATCGGCAGGTTGCCGCCATAGCCCAGGGTCCGGCAGCCATACGCCCGCGTATCCGAATACCAGGAACGGGCATTCATGGCGATCGAATCTTTCTCGTGTGGGTTGTAGTCCAGCTTCAGCGAATCCAGGCGTTTCGGGATGTCGCAGTTGTCCTGCCACTGGAAGTTGTAGTTCCCCCCGGTCAGGGTGCGATTGAGTTGGTTGGGAAGAGGCATCAAATTCAACATCACCAGTCCATTCGAATTGAACCGGGTGTCGGGAATCTTGTTGCCCGGGAACGGAGCGTTGTTGTTCGACGGATCCGTGATGACCCGTAGATTGCCGGCTTGGTCCACGGTCTGCGAAAAGTCTCCAGCCCGCTCCAATGCAGTCGGCACCGTGATATTGCTGAGTCCTTGAGGCAACTTGGTCCACCATGTCTCGTGTGAGAAGAAGAAAAAGAGCTTCCGCCTATCGCTGTTGAAGTGCCCCGGGATGAAGATGGGTCCCCCCACCGCGGCTCCGATATTTCCAAAGCGGTAAAGAGGCTTCGCAATACCGTCCCGGTTATTGAAGAAGTCGTTGGCGTTGAGATCCTCATTGCGGAGGTAGCTGTAAACACTGCCGTGATATTCGCTGGATCCTGATTTGGTCACCAGGCTGATGGTCGGACCAGGGTTGCGGCCATACTCTGCCGTGTAGTTGTGCGAGATGATCTTAGCTTCCGCCACAGCGTCCATGCTGATGGCCGCCATGAAGAGCCCGGGAAAGTCTGGATTCGAACCGACCTGACCGTCCACCGTAACTGTATTCCAGAACAGGCGCGCGCCGCCGACATTGGGTGTGAAGCTTCCGAATTGCCCGCCGTTCGAAGCGGTTCCGGCGGCATCATTCGCAGGGATCTCACCCCATGGAGCCATCGCCATGCTGCCCACCCCTGGCAGAACCCGCAGCAACGCCATTACGTCGCGCCCCGCGATCGGAATGCTGGCGAGCTGCAAGGGATTCAATGAGGGAGCCGTGTCTGCGCCCTCGGTATTAATCGGGGGAGCCTGCGCGGTGATGGTGACCGACTCGGTCGACTGGCCGACGGTCAGACGGAGATTTCCGAGCGCCAGGCGAGCATTCTGCGTCAGTACTAAATCGGTTTGCTTGAACCCCTGAAAGCCTGCTTTCTCAATGGTTATCGTGTAGGTTGACGGGCGTAAGGCGGGGAAAACGAACTCACCGCTATCGCTCCCAGTGGTCTCGCGGTTGTCCTTGGTCGACTCGTCGGTCAGTGTAATCTTGGCGCCCGGAACAACCGCTCCCGACTGATCCGTCACCGTACCGGTAATGGTGCCTGACGTAGTTTGCGCGACCATTGCGCCGCTAAGAAGTGCAGCGCAAATGCAGAGAACGATAAAGTTCCAGATATCGCGTCGCTTACCTTGCATGACAGTTCCCCCTCCACTCAACAACTTGATAAAGGGAACTTTAAACCGGACTGGCGTAACGGTCTAGTAGATTCCCACTATTGTTTCTCGTAAAACTACGGAGGTGGGGGCCTGTGATATTACACCGTCCGTGCTTGGACGGCGCTGCCTGTCATTGTTTTTCTACGGCTTCTTCACCGGAAACGTCACGATGTTGCTCACATAGGTGAACTGCGCAATCGTGAGCTGCGTCTGCGGGTCTGTCGTCAGGCTGGTGTTCAGCTCCAGTTGCACTTCGAAGATGCCTACGCTGCCTGGCAGCGGCGAGGCCTCTATCACGTTGGCGGTTTTTCCGCCGGCTAGCGAAGAGACGAACTCCACCGGCGTCGTCACCTCGTTGTTGGGATAGCGGAAGCCGCTCCTGAAATGCCCCTTCGCCATGTTGGTCACCGTCCCCAGGCCGGTTGCATAGATCGTGATGGTCTCTCCGGGGATCGCTGGAGTAGCACTCGTCACCATTCCGGTGTTTGCGCAGCACAACGCGCTGGAGGAGGGTGTTAGCAGCAGCTTGGCGCCGCTGCTGACCGTAGCGCTGTAGGTAATCCCACTTCCTGCCTTGCCCGCGGTCCGCGCTCGCAGCAGCACTCGCGTGAACACGGTGGCAGCGGATGCCTCGACTTTGCGGTCCGGGTCTGCGTTCACTGTGTTCACCAGGCCGGTGGTGATGTGCGCCAGGTCGGTGTCCGTGCTCAGCACCGTGTACGCATAAGCCTTGCCCCCGATCGTTATGGTGCCCACATCGCCCGCGGTCGGCGTGCCATCCACCTGAACCGACCCGGTAGCATACGGGGAGGTGTGGGACATCACTGCCGGCCGTGGCTCCTGCGTCCCCGTCGCGAAAATGCCGGGATTCTCGGGAACGATGTTCACCGCAACCGGAGTTGTCACGGTCACCGACCCGTCGGCGTGCTGCGTCCAGACGTACAGGCTGACACTGCTGGCATCTACATATCCTGTGGGTATCTGTGCGTTGATCTGCGTCGGCGAGACGTAAAGCAGCGGTGCCCGCGCCCCATCAATGTATACCCGCGTGGTGCCCAGTTGGCTGGGCAGGTACGGTCCTGTTCCGGGGTCCACCGCTGTCGTATCGGTGAACGTTGTCCCCGGTTTTGCATAGATGGTGATCAGCGTTCCCGGCGCCACTTGAGCGGTATTCTGACCGCCGCTCAAATTGGCGCCGCTGGCCGTCGCCGTAATCTTCGCACTGGCCGAAACCGTAGCAGCCAGCGTGACGTTGTTTCCGTCGGTCCCGCCTTTGCGCGCCGTCAGCACGATCGACTGCGCCGCCGTGTCCGCCTGGGCGATCACGTTCGGGTCGCCCTTTCCGCTGTCGGCGGTGTTAATGGAGTTCACCAGCGCATTGACCACGTTGTCGAATGTGTCGCTCTTGACCACCGTGTACTTGTAGTCCACGGTGCCCGCTGCGGTGCCGATTGTCACCGTAACCGCATCCGTCGCGTTGATGGTGCCCCCAAAAGTCACCGATCCGACCGCGAACACTTCCAGACTCGCGGCGTTGCGCACTCCCTGCGCAGCGATGATTGGCTCCGCCGGCGAATAAATCACCACACGCCGGTTATACGTGTCCCCTACGTAGAGATTCGTGCCGTCCCAGGCAAGCGACATGGGCGTCTGCAGCCGGTCGGTGTCGGGTGACGCGACATCGGTGATGTCGTCGGCCTGGCCCAGAACCAGGTCTGCTGCCGCCCCGTTCGTCGTGGGGACTTTCCCGTACACCAGCACCCGATCGTTGCCTCCGTCGGCAACGAACAGCCAGTTGCCGTCGGAAAGCGCGTAACGCGGAAAGCTCATCGTGGTGTTGCACAGCGGCGGGTATGTGGGATGGTTGGCCAGGTCCGTGCCGTTGGTCTTCGTGCACATCACAGGCGTTTCCTTGTTCGTCGTGTCGGTGCTCGACGTGGCGGCGGCGCCCGTGAACGAGTAGTCCGGGATCGAACTGGTCATGTTCGGCTGGCCTAACACCACGTCGGCAGGCCGTTGGTTCTCTGTGGGAAGGCTGTTCCAGATCAGCACGCGGTTATGGCCCAGGTCGGCCACGTACAGCCTTACGCCGTCGGACGTCACCGAAACCGGATTCAACAGGTTGTTCGCGGTCGCATCCGACTTCGCCTGCGTCAAATCGGGCTCCACAAACGTCGTGAAATTAGGCTGGCCCAGCACCACGTCCGCCGCCGCTCCATTCGACGTAGGGATGCTGTTATAAATCAGGACGCGATGGTCCTGCGTGTCGGCGACGTAGAGCTTTCCACCCTGGATCCAGACGCCCTGTGGCCCGCGCAGGGACTTGGCCGTAGGCGGAACCAACGTCGCCGTCGTCGTGAAATCCGGCTGGCCCACCACGATGTCGGCAGGTTTGGTGTTGGTCGTGGGGATGGTCTTCCAGATCAGCACCCGGTTGTTGTCCGTATCCGCAACGGCCAGCACGGTCCCGTCGGTCGCCACCGCGGTAGGCAGGCTCATGCCTGTCGCTGCGGCTGCGGGATCGATGGTCTTAAAATCAGGCTGTCCGAGAACCGCGCTCGCCTGGCCTCCGCATACCGGACACCGTGCGTTTTGGTTGCGTTCCTGCTCTGGCGGCGGGAATTGGCCGAGTATGTCATGGTAAATCAGGACGCGATTGTTAATCGGCGCGGCTCCCACGCGGTTGGAATCGGCCACAAACAGGGTATCGTTAGCGTACGCCAGTCCGGAGACGGCTCCCAATTGCCAATTGCTGGGAGTGGTGTTGGCTTCCGCCACAGTAAATGTCCGCTGCCCGATCACCGCGCGCGCTGCCTGGCCGGTGGTGAAATCCGCGGCCATCGAAACCGCCGCGCATAAAAATAGAACGCAGAAATACCTCATATTAGGAAAAACGAAGACTGACGTTTGATTCCCGATTATAGCAAGCCAAAGTGACGAAGATGGCCGTCGCGTGGTTTCACCATAAACTGCAGCAGGGTAAAGATCTTTCCCCTCCCAACCGATTCCTGAATAGGGAGTCCGGGTCACACCTGTGCCGTTTCGTTTCCAGTTTCGGAGCGCCATGCGCCGCGCCATGGCCGCCTTGGAATTTGGCCTCCCGCTCTCGTTTGCTTCGCGCTCCTTCATGCTGATACTGCTGTCGGTCGGCGCCGGCTTTGCGCTGAGCTTCGCGGCGATCGCCCTCGCAACTCGTACTGAATGCACGCCACTGCCCATAATCGGGATCGGCACGGCTCTGCTTGCCATTGGCATTGCCTTGCTGGCGTCACGCCGCCTGTCCGGGCCGAACGGTGACCATGATTCCAACCACCAGGTCGATCGCGCCTGCATCGAGTTCGTGGAGACCATGGCCCAGGCGCTCGAGGCCCGTGATCCTTACACCGCTGGCCACAGCAACCGTGTTCGGGATTACGCCCTCGCCATCGCCTGCGGTCTGTGCCTCCCGCCGGAGGAAATCGAGATCATCCGTGTCGGCGCCCAGTTGCACGATATCGGCAAAATTGGAATTCCCGACGCCGTGTTGCAGAAATCCGGGGATCTCACCCCGGAGGAATACGAACTGGTCAAGCTGCATCCGCAAATCGGCAAACGGATCCTCGAACGGGTAGGGCGTTTCGAAAAATATCTGCCCATCGTGGAACTCCACCACGAAGACCAGGATGGCGGCGGCTATCCTTATGGACTCCAAGGCAATCAGGTGCCGCTAGCGGTTCGCATCGTACATGTGGCAGACGTGTTTGATGCCTTGACCAGCGACCGCGCCTACCGCGACGCCCTGCCTCTTCAAACGGCCCAGGAAATCATCGAGCTCTCTGCCGGAACGCAGTTTGATCCCGAGGTGGTTCGCGCGTTCTCGGCGGCCCTCAACCTGTCGAACCTCACCCCCGACCCCGACCTGGGCTACCTCTCAGCGCTGGTACGCCACTGAACGCGCCATTGGTCTGCCCGCAGTGCTAGAATAGCGGCCAAACGACATGTCTTTCATCCAGAACCAGTTTGAAAGGAACTTCATCACCACCTCGGTTGACTATGTCTTCAACTGGGCGCGCAAGTCGGCCATCTGGCCCATGACATTCGGCTTGGCCTGCTGCGCGATTGAGATGATCGCGTCTTCCACTTCGCGCTTCGACATCGCCCGGTTCGGCGCTGAGGTTTTTCGGCCCAGCCCGCGCCAGTCGGACCTCATGATTGTGGCCGGAACCGTGACGCTCAAAATGGCCCCCGTCCTCAAACGCATCTACGACCAGATGCCCGACCCGAAGTGGGTGATTTCCATGGGGGCATGCTCCAGCGTAGGTGGGCCGTTTAACACATACAGCGTGCTGCAAGGCGTGGATAAGATCGTTCCGGTGGACGTCTATGTAACCGGTTGTCCGCCTCGTCCGGAAAATTTGTTCTACGCGCTGCTCAAGCTGCAGGACAAAATCGATCAGATGACCACGTTGGTCAAACGCCCGACTGAAATCCGCCTGGATGAATCGATGCTCGAGGATTTCAAGAAGCAGATCATGATCGCCCAGGTGCAAAATCCCGCGTAGTGTTCTACAAAGACTCGCAAAACATCTATCGTGCGCGCCCTCTCGATGCATTCGACTGGCTGGTACATGGTTTCGGCACTCGTTGGTCAAAGAGTTTCGGTAGTTGTGGAAACTTAGCCACGCTGCACCAGATCCACTCGGACGTTATGGTGGCCGCCAGCGGACGATCGGGTTGTCTGGGGGAAGGCGACGCCTTGCTGGAAAATACGCCGGGCCGCCTCGTTGCCGTCAAGACGGCTGACTGTATCCCGATCTTATTGGTTGATCCGCGCCTCAGAGCCGTGGCTGCCGTGCATGCAGGCTGGCGCGGGACGGCGCAGAGAATCGCCGCTCATGCCGTCGAGGAAATGCAGAAGAAATTCTCCAGCCGGCCCGAAGACCTGTACGCCGCCATTGGTCCGGGAATCGGCAAGTGCTGCTACCAGGTGGGACCTGACGTCTCCAGCCAGTTCGCGGAATTCGCCGATTCGAATCGCCATGTCGACCTGTCTGCCGCCAATCAACGCCAGTTGGCCGATTGTGGCGTGCTTCACATTTACTCCGCCCAACTTTGCACGATGTGCAACGACGAGTTTCATTCTTACCGGCGGGATAAGCAGCAGGCTGGGCGAATGCTCTCGGTTGTGGGAATTCGCTGAGTGGAAAAACACAAAGGGCGCGAGAAACCTCGCGCCCTTTGTTCGGAGGTCGAATTACGCGGCGTCAGCCAGAAACTCGTCCAGCGCCTCAGCCGCCTCAAACTCGTGCCGGTCTGCTGACTCCTGGCAACGGATGCAGAAAGGAGCCCATGGCACTGCCTTGAGACGCTTGGGGCTTATCTCCTCATCGCAGTGCGCACACGTCCCGAAACTGCCGTCCTCGATACGTGCCAAGGCCGCCCGGACCTCACGCAACAAGTGCGACTCACGATCGAGGTTGCGGATCGCCAGTTCACGCTCGCCCGCCAGTTGCACCTCGTCGATCGCGTCCGCCGCCTTTTCGATGGCGATATCCTCGCGATTCTTCAAGCTGGCCACAATCCCGGCCTTTTTTTCTTCCAAAGCCGTCCTATATTTCTCCAGTTCACCCTTGGTCATAATCGACCTCCTCTACTCCTGCAAAAACAATAGATGCAGAATGATTGCATAGGTTTCAACAAATCTAAGCGTCCCACGCTAATATCTGTTAACTATGCAACCTGCCGCTTCGGCCTTCACCGATAGCGGCATAACCGTTTAGCAATTTTCTTGCCGAAACCGAAGGGGCTACCGAATCTCAACGGACCAGACCGCTAAACCAAGCTCCCGCCCATCCCCGCTGGCGCGGAAGGTGCGTCCGGCTTCGATCGCGATTTCCACTTGTTCCCGGCCAACTGATTGATCTGAAATGGGTAAGGAGACATGAAACGGGCTGTCCCCGCTCTTCAGTAGCAGTGCTCCGAGCGGTATCCCATCCACCCAGACCCGAACCGGCAGCGGTGTGGCTTGCAGTTCGGCGGGAGAACAGAAGCCGTTTAGATAGATCCTATCCGCCCGTGTGAGTGGGCCACCCATGCGCAAAGTCGCGCGATGGGGCATCCAGCGAAACCCTTCTTCCGGAGCATACCACTCAGGTCCAAGCAGGTAAGCCAGCAAGGGGTTGGCGACGTCGACCCGGCGGGTAGGATTTGTGTCCAATTTTTGGGCAATGGTGTTTATGTAAGTCGAGGTGATGGCCTTCAGGCGCCGGCCGCCGACCTGATAAACCACGATTTGATCGTGGTCGAGGCCGTGGACGGTAGGACCAGCGGGCAGCTCATAATTTTCGACGGAAACATCGAGCGGGCCGATGCGGGCCGCTGAGCCCGGAGCAAGGTAAACCGCCGTGGCGCCGAAGATGGAGAAGGGATGGTGATACATGCCTGCACGGAACAACTGCACATCGACTCCATCGAGCAGGATGGCTTCGGCGGGGTGCAATTGGTGGGCGCGCGCGACGCCGAGCACCATCTGTTGAATCGCGATGCTGCGGCCCTGCAACCACCTCACTTCAAGACGGTCCGCCTTGATCATTGTGGCCGTATATGCGGCGGCAAAAAGGACGGCAGCGGCCCCCCACGCGAGACCCCTGCGCCACGCTCTTGCCAGCGCATATCCGGCCAGCATGGCGAGTCCGATTGACGGCAACACGAGGTAGTAACCGGAGAAGTGATCGCGGAGAGGGAGGACCGGCGCCAGGACGATGACGAACCATCCGAGGCAAAAGACGGGCAGCCAGTCTTTCCGCCACGTTCGCACGACGATGAAACTCCCGAGGGCTGCGCCGAGGAGACATGCCAGCCCCTTCCACACGTTCATCGGTTCGACCGGAAACGGGACCAAGACACGATAGATGTAATCCTGCAGCGTGGCGGGTATGAATCGGTCAAAGTGGAATGCGTACGGCCCCGCGTGCTGAGTAGGCGCAACGCTGCGGTGCACGACGGTAAAAATCGCTGACGGCAGAAATAGCGGCAGCGTGCTACGGAAAAATTTACGGGCGCAAAGATAAGTGTAGAGCGCCGCCAGCGCGGGATACACGACATTGATCTCGAGCGCGCCAAAGCCCAGAAGGAAAAGGGTCCATTGCCACAGGTAATACGCGCGCCGTCCTGTTTCGATGTACAGCAACAGACACCAGAACGCGCTCAGCAGGAAGAAGCCGCACAGGATTTGGTTGTAGGCCGAGGTCCAGACCATCGGCCAGACCAGGCTGTTGTTCACCAGCCAGAGAATGGCCGCGCAGAAGCCGGCAATGCCGGACCCGGCCAGGCGCTTGGTGGTCGCGGCGAGGAGTGTCAAGTTGGCACATTGCGTCAGAAAGACACAAATCCGGAAGGGCAGGGCGTTCACGCCGAAGACTGACTCAAAGACCAGGAAAAGTGAACGCTCGCTCAACGGCCGGATGCTCCCCTGCGCCATGGGAGCGAACAGCACGTGCAGCAGGGAGCGCACATCGTGAACCTGAGAGCGGAGGCTGAGCCAGGCAAAATCGTCCGCTTGGAACCAGGCGGTCAGGCCACGCCGGTACAGTACGAAACAGAGCAGGGGAGGGAGGAGACAGAAAGCGGCTGAGGCCAGGGTTTGGATGCGCGCTCCGGGCGCAGCAGGAGCGGCAGCGCTCCGGCCCTCGGGATTCATTTAGCCTCGAGCCCCACGCGGTCCGCGACGACGCCGAGCTCGCGTGTATCACCCTCGCCCGGGGCCATCACCTTGTCCAGTTCAAAATCGATGCGCACGGTATTGCCGGAGAGCGAGCTTGGCGGCACATCGCGGGCGTACATCGCCTTGCCCTCGGTTCGATAGGTTTGGGGAGCGAGCCTCGAGCCCTGGATGGAAGCGGAGAGAGTGACGGAACCAAGCCGCGAAATCACGATGCCGGGTAGCGTGAAATGCAAGGTCAAAGTGGCGCCCTTCACGGCCGCCCCGATGGGGGGACGAAGCAGCACTGCGAATTTTCCGGCCGTCCATCGCCAGGAGTTGTGCTCGATGGGGTACCAGCCGGAGAGCAGTTGGGAACTGGTTCGAGGGGCGGCGACGAGTATTTCGGTGGAAGGCTGCGGCGGCTCTTCTTCCGTGCGATCGCTGAGATCCGGCGCACGGCATCCGGAAACGATCGAGAGGGCCGCGAGCCAGACGGAAATCAGGAGGTGGGGGCGAATCGCGTCAATCGCCACTCTTCTCCACCTGCACGAGGCAACTGTAGAAGGTTGGCCCGCCGCCTTTGTCGGTCAGGCGTTCGGAGGTGAGCGCGTTGACGTTTCGGAAAGCGGGCGAATTTTTGGCCCATCGCGTGGAGGGCGCGCAGACAACACCTGGCGCGACGCTCGCGTCGATCTTGGCGATCAAAAGGCAGGAGCCGCGATCGTTGAAAATTTGAACCTGGTCGCCGTGGGTGATGCCGCGGGTTAAGGCATCCCTCTCGTGGATCTTGAGTGCGGAGGTCTGGCGATCCGTATCCGGGCGATAGCCGAACGTGGAATTCATGCTGTCATCGTTTTTGGGTGAGACCAGCTCGAGGGGATACTTTTCCCGCAGCACTTGCTCACCGTGGCGTGACTCAACGGGCGGAGTGTACTCCAGCGTTTCCGCTTTGAATTCACATTTGCCGGAAGCGGTGCCGAAGCCTCCCGCGGAGAAGGGCAGGAACGCGCCGCCGTTATGGGCCACGCGCAACCTCACGAAGTGCTCGCGATCGAGTTCCTCAATGGTAATGCCCTTAACGAAGGGATGATCGGAATCGAGCAGCGCGCGGATCATGTCGTCCGCGGAATCGCGGAAACAGGGATCGTCGAAACCCATGCGCTGCGCGAGCAGCCGGAAGACCTCCACGTTGGAACGGGTGTCGCCAGGCGCCGGCAGCACCGGACGGGCGAGCTGCAGATAGTAATGCCCGTAAGCGAAGTAAACGTCGGTGTGCTCGAGAAACGTCGTGGCTGGGAGCAGGATGTCGGCGTGGTCGGCGGTATCGGTCTGGAACTGTTCGAGCACCACCGTGAACAGGTCCGGGCGTGTGAGGCCTTTGAGCACGGAGTTCTGATTGGGGGCAATCGCTGCCGGATTCGAGTTGTAGACGACGAGCGCTTTGACCGGGGGATTCTTCAGCTCGTTGAGCGCCAGCCCGAGCTGCGACATGTTTACGGTGCGGGCTTCGCGGCCGAGCGACGATTGCAATTGCAGGTCTGGCCGCTCGAGGGCGGCACGGTTGAGCTGAAATGCGCCGGAAGTGGACAACACGGCGCCGCCGCCAGCTTCCTTCCAGGAACCGGTGAGCGCGGGCAGCAGGGAAATCGCGCGCACGGCCATGGCGCCGCGTTCACTGCGCTGCAAGCCGTAATTCAAGCGGATGACGGCCGGCCGGACGGTGGCGTACTCCCGCGCAAGTTGGATCATTTCGTCTTTCGCGATGCCTGTCATCGCGGCAACGCGCTCGGGCGAATATTGCGCGGCGCGTTCCCGCAGCGCCTCGAAGCCGGAGGTGTAACGGGCGACGTAATCCGCGTCGTAGAGATTTTCGCCGATGATGACGTGCATCATGCCGAGGGCGAGCGCGGTGTCGCTGCCGGGGTTGATAAAGAAATGCCGGTCGGCCAACTCGCCGGTGCGGTTGCGGTGCGGATCGATGGTGTAAAGCCGGGCGCCACTGCGCCGCGCTTCCACGATGAAGGGCCACAGGTGGACGTTGGTGCCGAGAATGTTGGCGCCCCAGGCCAGGATCAGCTTCGAGTGGCGGAACTGCTCGGGCTCGGTGCCGTATTTGAAGCCGGTGGATTCGGTGAGGCCGACGCCGCCCGCGGCCGAGCAGATGGTCCGGTCGAGACGCGAGGCGCCCAGACGGTGGAAGAAGCGGCGGTCCATGCCCGCGCCTTGCAGATACCCCATGGAGCCGCCATAGCTGTAGGGCAGGATGGATTCGGGCCCGAATGCAGCGGCAATCGATTTCAGGCGCGCCGTGATTTCATCCAGCGCCTCCTCCCAACTGATGCGCGCGAACCGGCCTTCGCCTTTAGCTCCGAGGCGGCGTTGCGGATAAAGCAGGCGATCGGGCGAGTACTCGCGCTCGAGGTAACGTGCGACTTTTCCGCAGAGGAAGCCTCGGGTGACGGGATGCTCGGGATCACCGCGCAGGCGGCGGCCCGCGCCGTTCTCGACGTTGATGAGCAGGCCGCAGGCGTCGGGGCAGTCGAGCGCGCAGACGGAGTGGAGCGTCTCAGGCAAATTGAAATTATAGCAATGGGGGGATCAGGTGTTAGGAAGGGCAAAAGGCAAAAGGCAAAAGGCAAAAGGCCGCGACCCTCCGCCAGCAGCGGCAGTTGCTTTCCGACTTCTACTGTCCTCCAAGGTGCTGGGCGTCCCTGGCGTGGCGCACTGGGTAATGCTCTGGGCGTTGCCGTGTTATATCATGCTCGCGTATGCTGACTTCCGATTCAGTTTCTCGTCGTGCATTTCTCGCCGCGGCGTCTGCCACGGCACTCGCTCGTGGCGCCTCTTCGAAGGACCGGTTGAAGGCCGGCCTGGTGGGTTGCGGCGGCCGGGGCACGCAGGCCGTCGTGAATCTGCTCACGGGCAATGAGAACGTCGATCTCGTCGCCGTGGCTGACGTCTTCGAAGACCATTTGGAGGGTTCGCTCGACCGGTTGCGGAACAACGCCAAGTACGTCTCGCGCGACGCCGGCATTACGGTGGAGCGCAACGGCAAGCCCGTTCAGATGAGCGCGGAGGACCTGGTTGCGTCCATCCGAGCGCGAATCAAGGTCGATCCGGAACATCATTTTGTCGGATTCGATGCGTTCCAGAAGCTGATCCACTCAGAAGTCGACATCGTGATGCTGGCGACGCCGCCCGGCTACAGGCCCGAACATTTTGAAGCCGCCATCAACGCCGGCAAGCACGTGTTTACCGAGAAGCCGATCGCCACCGATCCCGTGGGCGTCCGGCGTTTCATGGCAGCGGCGAAGAAGGCGGAAGAGAAGAAGCTGACGGTGATGTCCGGCGCGCAGCGCCACGCGCACCGCGAATACGTCGAAACCGTGGACAAGATCCACAACGGGGCCGTCGGCGATATGGTTGCGCTCAACTCCTACTACCTGAGCGGCCCGGTTTTCCACGCCGATGCCCGCGATCCGAAGTGGGGCGACATGGAATGGGAGCACCGCAACTGGTATTCGTTCATCTGGATCTGCGGCGATCAGATTGTGGAGCAGCATTTCCACAACATCGATTTCATGAATTGGGTGATGGGAACGCATCCAGTGGAAGTGGTTGCGTCCGGCGGCGCCGCTTGGCGCCCGCGCGAGCCGCTGTACGGGAACATCTACGACCACATGTCTTCCGACTTCGTTTACCCGGGCGGCATTCACTTGTCGAGCCATTGCCGGCAGTATCCGAAAGATCTGTACCGTGACGTAAGCGATCTGATCATTGGGACGAAGGGCCGCAGCAACGGGATGGATTTGGGCGGCAAAGGCATCAACCCGTATGTGCAGGAGCACATCGACATGATCAACAGCATTACGGGCGCGGGTCCGTACATCAATCAGGGAATGCGCGTTGCGGAAAGCACAATGACGGCGATCATGGGCCGCGAGTCCGCCTATTCGGGGCTGAAAATCACCTGGGACATGATCATGGCCTCGCAGCAGGACCTGCAGCCGAAGGAGTTCGATTACAAATCGAAAAGGGATCCGATGCCCTTGCCCGTACCCGGAGTGTATAAGTTTGCGTAGGACAGGCTTGCCGGTGAGCGCGACGTTGATTTCATGTTCGGAGCACGAGGCTCGCGCCGGACGCGAGAAAGTCCCAGATCAGCGATGGGATCTAGCATCTCCTGGTTGCTTTCCGTACAGCACGTCACAGACATCGGTGGCGTAGAAGCCGCGGCCGATTGCTTTGCGCCACCAAGGTCGACCACCTGGTCGCTCTCCGGCGCCGCGGCACTTAGGGAAGCGGCACCTCCCGCTGAATCAAGTGCAGATAGTTGCCGTCCGGGTCTGTAAAAAAGACGAGCTTGACGCCCTTGTTGTCGACAGGCTCGCCGGCGAAGGAAACACCGCTCGATCGCAGCCGGCTGTAAGTGGTGTCGAAGTCATCGACCGCGAGAGCCAGGTGCCGTAAGCCGGGGTTTTTCATTCCCTGCGCGGCGCGCTCCCCCTCAGAAGTGATGATCTCCAGCATGGAGCCGTCCGGCGCTTTCACAAACACCGTTCTGCCCGAGTCGTAGTTGATCACAAAACCGAGTTGCTCCACGTACCACCGCGCGAGCCGCTGCGGGTCCGGCGAGGCGATGGCTGTATGTTCCACACCCAAAACCATGTCCGGATTGTAGCAGCGTACGTTGCACGCAGCTACAGGCCGTGAAAGCCTGCATTTGCTGGCGATAAAACGCTAGATCCTTGATAAGCGGCGCGGCGGACAGCGGGCCGGTGGCGCCGGCACAGTTCGGGTGGCGACTGGCTTGTTACACTCTGTGAATGCAAAGCTTGGGCATGCAGCGCAGAACTTTTCTTCTTTCCAGCGCGCTTTCCGCGACGCAGATCGCCGGCGCCAACGAGCGGGTGCGCGGCGCCATCATCGGCAGCGGCGGCCGCGGCCGGTTTCTCACCGAAAATTTCAAAGAGATCGGCGTGGAGATGGCGGCGGTTTGCGACGTCTACGAGCCCAACCTGCAAAGAGGTCTGAAGGCCGCGTCGACCGGCGCCCAAGCCTATGACAACTACCAGCGGGTACTCGAAGACCCGTCCATCCACGTAGTCGTCATCGCCACGCCGGACCACTGGCACGCGCAGATGGTGATCGACGCCGTGGAGGCCGGCAAAGACGTATACGTGGAGAAGCCCATGACGCACGAGATCGCCGATGGCTTCCGCGTGATCGACGCCGTGCGCCGCACCAAACGCGTGGTGCAGGTGGGCATGCAGCGGCGCAGCTTCGACCTGTTTCAGGAAGGCAAGCAGTTGATGGACCGCGTGGGCGAAGTGCGGCTGGTAAATTCCTGGTGGCTGAACAATCAAAAATCGCTCCAGCAAAAGCCGCTCGAAGGCAAGCTGGATTGGAACCAGTGGCTCGGGCCGGCGCCCAAACGCGATCTGGACCCGATGCGCTTTTTTAACTGGTACTACTACTGGGATTACTCGGGCGGGCTGATGGTGGGGCAAGCAGCGCACGTGATCGACGCCATTCATTGGTTCATGAATTCGACGTATCCGCTGGCAGTCACCTGCGCGGGCGGGCGCGTCAATCTGGCGGGCGCGGAGGTGCCAGAGACCACCTCGATGGCGGTCGAGTACCCGGAAAATTATCTGGCCGTGTTCACGCTGGGCTACAAGGCCATGCACTACGCGGCTAACAACGACCAGATGAAGCAGTTTCACGGATCGCAGGCGCGGCTGGACATGGGACGCGAGTCCTATGCGCTTTACCCGCAGAGCGACGCAATCGATATGAAACCCGCGGTTGAATCGCGGCGGCCGGGCAGTTTCGGACCCGCCACACGCGCTCACATCCGCAATTTTCTGGAGTGCGTTGGCTCACGCAAGGATCCGAATACCACCGTGGAGAACGGCCAGCAAACCGCAGTGGTACTGTCGATGGCCGTGGACGCGCTCCGCCAGGGGCGGAGGCTCAAGTGGAACGCAGCCGCGAGAAGAGTGGAAGCGTAGTTGCCATGGTCAAACGGCGCTCGCAGGCAAGCGCCTGGAGATCGTCCGCTATGCGGCTGGGCCATGGAGGGGTAACGTCTCGTGACGAAGTTAAGGAGATTATCAGGCGCGGCAAGGCGCCTGGGTTGAACTTATTGGTTGCTGACTGGATTTGTAACTTGCGGAGGGGCACAAGCTCCAGACGCGGCTCCGTTCAGTCTTTTTGACCTTCCCCGCCTGAAGACCTTCTCCGCCCATCGAGTGTCCAGCAACAACCGCTTTGTGGGCAGTAACGACGACAGCAAGCGCCTCATGCCGGGCGAGACGCTCGTCATGGCCGACCTCCACGGACCGGGCGTGGTGAATCACATCTGGATTACCGTGGCCGACAACGAGTACGCCTGGCCTCGGCTCGTCCGGTTGCGGGTTTATTATGACGGGAAAAAGACGCCCAGTGTCGACGTTCCGTTGGGAGATTTCTTTGGCGTGGGTCATGGATACGAGAGAGATCTCGATTCTCTGCCCATACGCGACAGCTCCTTCGGGCGTGCTCGAAATAGCTACTGGCCGATGCCGTTCCGCCAGTCGTGCAAAATTACCGTGACCGATGAGGGCAATCATGAAGATCAAGAAGGAGCCAGTGCCGACATGGTTCTGAAAGCAAGAGGGACGCCGGTCCGAGACTTACTTAAGAGATTTCGGGTCGGAGAGGTTCTTTGGCGATTTCTGGTTGAGCAGCGAGACCAAGTGCCGCCCCGCTGCGGGCACGCCTACCTTACCTCCGCGGATGATATCCTTAGCGCTGACGTCCCGGCCATAGAGATGCCGGTTGGCCGAGGGGTTGGGCCGGAGTGTCGAGCCTTCCAGCGACACGCCCAAAAACAAGCCTCTGGCCCGAGAGTAGGTCAGAATTTCCGAGCGCATCGTAACGTCCGTATCGGCCTGGGCCGTCCGCCCTATGGGGCCGGCCGCTGCTGAAGCGTCCCCGCCCAACTTGACCTTGCTGGAAAGGATAGCGTCGGCCCCACGGGGGTTCATCACCATCAGGACAAAATCAGTCGCGGTCCCGCCCAATTGCAGGCCGATGTTGGCGCCCTCGAGGGCCATCATCGAGGGTGCGCTCCAGTGGCCGGTGTAGTGCTCGCCGGTGCGGCAGGTCATCACCCCACGGCCGTAGCTCCCGCCGATGCCGATGGCGACCTTTAGCACCGAAGGGAAGATAGCCACGCATTCGGCCTTGTTGAGCAGGTCCGCGGGAATGTCGTCCGGGATGTCAAGGATTTCCTTCAGCACCAGCCCGCTGTTCTCCAGCCGCTTTTCTTCCCTGTCATTGTCTCGCGTGAGCGCGGGCACGGCGATGAGTGCCGTCGCGCAGATCAGGGCCATCAGTCTTCCCATGGATTCTCCTCGTTGGGCCGGGACTCCATGTTAACCGGAATTCCCGATTTCGACTTTATCGTCCCACAAAACCATTATGCGGGTAGCCATCCCGCGTCATCCGCAGCAATGGCGAGACGTAGACTCCGCCGGCCTGGATGTGGCTGATGGCGTCCAACAGCTGGCTCGCCGGACCGTCTTTGACCAAGTAACCATCAGCGCCAGCGCGTAGCGCCCATTGCACCATCTTTTCGTCGTGGCTGATCGTGAGGATCACCAGTTTTGAGGGGCTGTTCGCCTCCCGCAATTTCTGGATCACCTCCAGCCCGTGCAGCTTGGGCAGCTGCAGGTCGATGATGGCAAAATTGGGCGCGAGCGCCTTAACCATTTCGACGGCTGCAAGGCCGTCGGAACATTGCCCGACGATGCGCAGCTCTGGCCACGCCCCGCAGAGTGAGACCAGACCCTCGCGCAAAACGGGATGATCGTCCGCGAGTACTACTGAGATGGGTTGCATTGCTTGGCGGGCGCTACTCGTGATGCAACCGATTATAGCTCCCTTCAGGGTACGCATCGCGGACCCCCTGGGGGGCGTTTCTGAGGTTCGATAAGCTTCACTTTTCGGTCTCAACACTCCGGTTGCAGATCGCTCGGTCCGCGGGTCACGGTGAACGGCGCTATCCTCGGTGAATATGAGTGGCATGGAGGAATTGGGGAAGGCGGAGCGGTTCGCTATCGAGGCCGTTGCCAGACATTTTTCGGCAATCTGGCAAAGAGGCGAAGACCCGCCAGACGCTTGTGTGACCGTTGCCGGACGGCAGATGGCCGTCGATATCGCCGTCATTGCGCCGCAATATACAGACCGCAAGCGCCCCGCCGCAAAGGCTCGTCTGCGCGATGACGCGGTAGCGCGCAGAGTCTTGCGAGATCTCGAACATGCGTTGCGCGCGCATGTGCCGGATGGCAAGACGGTGATCCTGACCCTGGGTGCACCGATAATAGAGCCGAAGAACCTGCTTGCCGCGCTGACGGAAATGCTCCTGGCGTACCTCAAGAGCGGTGCGGAAGAGATCGAAGAAAAGAAGACGGTCCTCGGCAACCGGGTCCGTTTTCGCATTCTGAACGGTGATCTGCGCTGGACTGCAAAGGTGGTCGGATTTGTCTTCAGTAGCGACCCGAAGCCCGGTGTCCTTGTGAATGCCATGCGGTCGTTGCATGACGAAATCGCCGCGAAGGTGGAAAAACGCAACCCGAAGATGTCAGGCAGCGAGCGGTGGCTTATTCTGGTCAGCGACCACTGGATCGCTGATATCAAGACGTATCGACGCGCCTATTCCAATCTGCCCATGCCCGGCGGCTTCAAGAAAATCCTGATGGTGCTCGAAAGCGGACGGGTCGAGGCCTTGGCGGAGGCGTGAATCTACCCAGCGAATGCTCGCTCGTCTTTGGCGTCAAAATGATACATCTTGCCTTCGCGATAGGACCGGACGGCCAGGTCAATGTGCGTCATGACCTTATAACCCATATCGGCGTGACAATTCGGTTGCTGGCGCGACCGGATACAGTCCATGAAGTTATCCATGTGCTTCTGGTCGCCTTCGTTTCCCACACCCGTGACGATGATTTCATCTTTGCCGGTTTTTTTCATGAAGTCCTTCTTGAAAGGCGTGTCCGGAACGATGCGGGCATAATCAATGTCCCGTCCTTGCGGGCCTTCCCACTCATCGCCTAAGTGTAAGGTGGCCTCCGTGCCTCTTAGGACCATTGGCGGACCAATCTCGTTGACTTGGGACGAGACGACGGTGATGTTGTACTTGCCTGGATAGTCGGCCGAGTTGAGAAACGTGTCGGGAACTTCTCGGCCGTCATTGTAGACGTAGAGCCCACCCATGCCCGAGATGCGAGTCGGGTGCTCGTTCTCCAAAGCGACATGGAACGGCGCGACGATGTGGTAATGAAGATCTGTAGCAATGCCGCCGGAGTAGTCCCAATATTTGCGAAAGCGGAAGAAACGGTCGGCATCAAACGCGCGCTCGGGAGCTAACCCGAGCCACTGCTTCCAATCGATGTGAAGTTCGCCTTTGGCATTTGGTCCAGCGCCGGCATCGATGGGCCAATTCCAGTCACCGCGTGGATCATTGCGGCTGTAAGTGCCCTGGGCGGCGACGACCTTGCCCAACAGGCCGGATTGCACGATCTCCCGCACTTTGTGCCAACGCGTCCACGAGGTTCCCTGAACGCCGATCTGCACGACCCGGTTCAGCTCGCGAGATTTGCGCGCGACCTGTCTCGCCTCCTCGACAGTATGTGTCATGGGCTTCTCGCAGTAGACATCGAGCCCGTGCTCCATGGCCATCAAGGTGACAGGAGCGTGCCAATGGTCAGGCGTCGCGATAATCACAGCGTCCAGATCCTTGTGATCGAGCAGTTCCTGGTGCAGTGCATATAGCTTTGGTTCGTGGCCACGAGCGTGTGCCCGTTCCCGGGCGGCATTCAAGCGCTTCTGGTAGACATCGCACAGCGCAACGACTTGAACATCGCTGCGCTCGTCGGCTCGATGAAGCGCCAAGCTAAGCAAGTAAGTGCCGCGGCCCCCGAGGCCGACAACGCCGGTATTAATTCTGTCGTTCGCTCCTCGCGGCCGGCTCGTTGCGTTTCGTGCCAGCAGAAGCGCGGAACCTCCCGCAGCCGTCCTCAGAAGATTGCGTCTCGTTGTGAGTCTTTCCATTTGGGCTCCCATTGTTCCCGGCCGGGGTCAGCGCAATGCTCGCCCCGGGCGGATCACAACAATCATCAGCCAGCGCTTTATGGCGTAGCAAGCTCTAGAGCCGATCCAGGTGTCTTTGATCTCGAAGTACTGAAGAGTGGCGATCACGGCATCCGAGGGGCATGGTGGGTCCTTTAGACCTTGTCGGGCACCACGAATGGCTTGCGGTAATTGCGCCTGAACATGCGGTTAGCTTCCGCATCGCCCACGCAGGAGTAACTAGCGGCGTCGAAGTGCAAGGTACGGCCCAGGCGATACGAGATGTTCGCAAGGTGCACCAGCGTGGTCGAGATGGCGCCTTCGTCGATGGGCGCGTATAGGTCCGCCTGCCTGCGACTGCGCACGACGTCGATGAAATTGGCCCAGTTATTGCCCAGGTCGGTGCCGGAAGGTCCGGACGTTTGCTCGCGCCCAAGCCAGGTCTGGTATTTGCCGGAGTCCTCGCTCCAAACTGCCATGTAACCCTTGGACCCGTAGAAAATGACACCGACGTTTTGGGGGCTGGGTTCCTCGATGCCGGCTTCATGATTGGTGATCCAGTGGCGGACTTCAAAGGTCATCATTTTCTTGGCGCCGCCATAGCCGAATTCAAAGCTGGCGCTCAGCGTGTTGGGCGTCTCCTGGTCGTCGTCGAACATGAAATGCCCGCCGGTAGCGCTGACTTTAGTGGGATATTTCACACCCAGTCCCCAGCGCGCCATATCTACCTGGTGAGTGCCCTGGTTGCCCAGATCGCCGTTGCCGTAGTCCCAGAACCAGTGCCAGTTGTAGTGAAAACGGTTCTGCGTGAAGGCGTGCTGCGGCGCCGGACCCAGCCACAGGTCGTAGTGCACGCCGGCTGGCACCGGCTCCTCTGGCTTGTGACCGATGGTATCGCGCTGCTTGTAGCACATACCGCGGGCCATGTACACATCGCCGATCAGACCTTCGCGGAGTTGCTTGACGACTTCGCGCCCGATGCCGGAACGTTGCTGGCTGCCATGCGCCACGATGCGGTTGTACTTCTCGGCGGCGGCGACAATCTGCCGGGCTTCAAACATATCGTGCGAGCAGGGCTTCTCGACGTAGACATCCTTGCCCGCCTGGCAAGCCCAAATGGTTTGGAGGGTATGGTGGTGATTGGGTGTGGCGATGGAGATGGCATCGATGGACTTGTCTTCCAGCAGTTTGCGCAGATCGGTGAAGGCCGCGGGGCGCTTACCCTTGGCCTTCTCGACGGCAGCCACCTGCGCGTTGAGCACCGACTCATCGATGTCGCAGATGGCGGCAACTTCGACGTTGGTCATCTGGCTATAGGCCTTCAGGTGGTCGAGGCCGCGGTCGCGCACGCCCACGCACGCCACGCGAACCGTGTCGTTGGCGCTGGCGAGCGCGCTGGAGCGAAGCGCCGCACCTGCAACGATCGCGGAACCCAAAAAGTATCGTCGGTTCATGGCATGCAGTGTACGCCCCGAGGAGATGGCCGCGCAATGCCAGGCGCGCCCGACCGAGTTTCGCAACTCAAGCCGCAGTCTCAGCAACCAGGGCGCGACCGAACCGCGCCATCGTGCCGAGATGCCGTTAATTATCGGAGTGCCGACCTTATGGCATTGTGGCTGAGTCGGCGGTGATTCTCCGCCAACTGCCGTGAGCGGCGTTTACCAGGGGCCTTGCCAAAGCCTTCCCAAAGGCGCGGGCCTTCGGATTCGAACCCTGTGCGCCCAGCGTAGCCCGGGCTCGCGAGAACGCCCAGGCGGCCGGCCTCAGCGATCGCGTTAAATTCGACACAAACGGGGTCGCGCCATTCGTGAATTCGCAACCTAATTATTCACCGCGCCGCCTCCACCCCTCTGGTGGTCACGTAATACTTTACGAGCATGTTCGTCTTCTCCCACTCAGGCACAGTTTGTGGCGAATTCAAGTACTCGAAAAATTTGTTCGTGACGTCAGCAAAATGCTCCCGATCGCTGCGAAGATGCTTCGGAATCACAACGCGCGCTTCGCCGCCCGATTCCGCCATCGCCACGCCCGGGTAAACCCCCTTTAGCGCGTCCACTTTTCGTTTGAGAGCCGCGAACACCTCAGCTTGCAACTGAGCGGAGTCCGGCACAACATAGACCTCTGGAACGTACCCCTCGGCCTTCCCTTGCCGTATCTCGACGCGCGCCTTTGTCCCGCGAAACGCGGCCTCATAAGTGTCGCCCGTTCCTTCCGGCGCTTGCCAATTCCACAGGATGTCGAGCTTCACATGAACTCCGCGCACCGTGTAGTGAACGGAATTGTTGCAGTAGTATTCGAACTTGCCGTCCTTGACACGGCCGGCCAGGAACCGCGGAAACTCCGGCTCGCCCGTGACGCGCTGGAAATCCGCTTGGGAGATGATGGTCGGCCAGTGCCGGCCGCTGAGAACGTGCACATCGGTCCGGTAGTCCATCTTGTCCGGAAACGCCGTCCACTGCACCAGGTCGACCACGTGAGTACCAACGTCCGCCAAGCCCTCGCCGGTTTCCGCAACGTCGAAGAACCACGCGGGCCGCCGCAGCGGCGCCCCTGCCACCACTTTCATCAAGTGATGCACGCTCTTCGCTGATATGCCCGGCTCGCTGTCGGTCCCTGCAATGAGTTTGCCGAACACGTTCGCATCGTCCACCAACTCCCGCTGCAGAATGGAAGCGATCTCATAGCGTTCGGTCATGATGTCGTACGCGACCAGGTGTTTTGCCTGAGCCTCATCCAGCGCGCGTTCCACCTTCGGCAGATCGGCGGAGCTGATGATCCATGGCTTGTCGGCCAGGACGTTCAGCCCTGCTTCCGCCGAAGCCAAAATGCGATCGATCTTAGGCCGGTTGCGGCCGGAGATGATGACCAAGTTTCCCGGGCGCTCCCGCAGCATGCGCGCGAAGAAATCCGGACCCGCGTGCACCTCGATTTCCCATGAAGTCGGTTTTTCCTTACGGGTATTGAATCGTTCGATCCGCTGGAGATAGTCCAGCAAGTCTGGGCCGAGCGGCGCATACACCGACACCTGCTTGGCGAGCGATGGGTACATGTCTTCCTGAATGAGGCTGGCGTGGAAATGGCCTGGATCCAAGACAATGAGTTTCGCTTGGTTCGTGGCGTCGGCCCCGCGGAGGTGCAGACCGGACAAGACGGCCAGGCAGGCCAAGGCGGTTAAGAGGATAGAGCGTCGCATGGATCTCTTATTCTGCCTCAGTCTCACATCGTCAGCGGCATTACCCATCACCTGTCGACTTTCTCGCTATTGATCCAGGCTTCCACCCACAGCGTATCTCGTGAATCGCTCGCGCAATGAACGCTCCTTGACGCGACACTACGCTGGTTCAGACATGGCAGCAGGTGCTTCGTCGATTGCTGCGGCTTGCCGTGGATTGGGGCAAGGTGGCAAAGGCCGTCCCGCGCATTTCATTGTTGCCAGGCGAACGGAGAATGCCTCGAATCAGGTAGGTCCGACCCCATTCCGGCCCGGCGCGCTCCCCATCGGGCCTGAATAATTCGCTTTTGACCTTCCAGTGTGAGCGCCACTTCCAAGCCTCGTGATGCGTCGTGGCCCCATTGCCTAAGGCGTTCTGTGCACCGACCGTTATCGGACTTTTCCACAAATGCGGTACCTCGCCTCGATCCCGGCCACTCGTCAATATATTTCCCGCAGTATCACCCCGAAGGGCGCCTATTTTGGCCAAATCTTCTATACGCGCGCGAGGGGAGAACTTTGAACAGCTATGGGTTCAACAGACAGAGAGATACTCCTACAGACGTGAGGTCGACGCCGCTTTAACTTCCGAGTGGCCGTTGATCCATTCCCAGTGCCTGTCCGGATTCGGGTGCACGGCTCTTCCGGGCTGCTATCTGGCGGCAAATGTCAGCGCGATCGTGGCCATGGCGGTGCCCGCTTGGGAGATCCATTGGTCGTGGTCATAGGGGAAACCGCTTTGGAAGTAGGGCTGGAAGGCCAGCGCTCTCGTCACGACATGCCAGGCGCCGCCGTCCTGTTGCGTGCGGAGCAGGAAGTCGACGCCGCGACGGTAATTGGCGTCGGCCGGGGACATGCCGGATTCGTGAAGCGCCCACAGGGCTTCTCCTGTCGCGTAGGCGTCCGCGGCGAGGTTGTCCGTTTGGCCCCAGCCTCCATCGGCGCGCTGTCTGGAGATCAGTTGCTGCATGCGATTCGAGGGCACTTCGTGGCCCGCCCAGACGATGCCGAGGAGTTGCATGGTGCGATCCTCGGTGGTGCGCGGTTCGGCGGCTTCGAGCCATTTGACGGCGCGTTCGACGCGCTCATCGAATTCGGCCTGGCGGCCGGCGATGGGATAAAGGCGTAGGACGCGAATGCCTTTGGCAGTATGGGAGAAGCCGCCGTCTTCGAGCGGCGGACGGACAGTGCCATAGTTGGGCCAATCCCCCTCCTTGCGCTGCAGGGCGGCGATGTGGTGGACCAGCGAATCGGTCGACAGCTTAGGGGCGAGGTTCGCGGCGGTTATCTGCAACAGCGAGAACTCCATGCCGTCGACGCCGGGCGGGGGGTCCTGGATCTGGAAGAGCTGCTGTTCCATGACGCCGCGGAGAGTGGCGGTGTTGCTGGCTTGCCGGGCTTCTAGTTGGTAGTCGGCCGGGATGCCGAGCGGCTTGGCGGCGGCGACGGCGAGGCCGTTGAGATGGTCGGCGTGGCAGGAGACGCAGCCACCCGCAGCCAGGAAGTTCGCCGCGGCGGGCTGAGAAGCGGCGAGCGCCCTGGCGATGGCTTCGCGCGGGGTGCGGCGGAGCGGCGTTAGGGGTGCACGGGCTTCGGGTTTCGAGGGCGAGAGACCAAGCAGCGGCAGGATGGCCGGATCCTGATAGCGGCGGGCCCATTCGAGGGCAGGTTCCAGGGCCGCGCCGTGGGCGAGCAGGAACTGGACGACCTTCGGGTCGGCGTGGTCGTTGGCGACGGCGAAGACGAGCGGCGTGGCGTTGCGAACGTCCTTGGCGTTGACGTCGGCGCCGGCTTCGAGGAGAGCTGCGACGGCTTCGTGGTTGCCCTGTGCCGCCGCTGCATGTAAGGGGGTCACGCGGCCAACCTGAATGGGGCCGTTCTTGACGATCTCCACGGTGTCGCCACTCTTCACGTTGACCTGTGCGCCCTGCTTGAGGAGCAGCTTGACCAGGGCAGCGCTGCGGTCGCCGTTGAGGGCGGCGTTGAGCAGCGGCGTGTAGCCGCCCTCATCGACATTGTTCACCTGAGCGCCCTTGGCGATGAGGAGGCGGACGACTTCGAGGTTGTTCGAGCCTGCCGCTTGTTCGAGAACGCTGCCGCCACCGTTGTCACGCGCGTTGACATCGGCGCCCTTTTCGCTCAGGAGGCGGGCGGCTTCGATAGCGCCGTCGTAGGCGGCGGCGATGAGGAGCGGGGTCCGTCCGAGTTTAGAACGGGCGTTCGGGTTTGCGCCGTTGGAGAGGAGCAACCGGACCTTGGCCGCGTCCCCGGCGCACCACATGAGGGGAGTTGCGTCAAAGCTGTTGCCGGCGTTGGGATCGGCGCCGGCGTCGAGCAGCAGGCGGATGCTTTCCAGGCTCCCGAGGGCGGCGGCATACATGAGGGGGGAATTCCCGCGGGCGTCACGGGCTTTGGGGCCGGGGTCGCGGATAAGCTTACGCAGAGAGGGGAGGTCGTTGTTGCGGATGGGTAGATAGAACGGGCTGTTTTCGGCCGCCGGGCTGATAACGGCGAATGTCAGAGCGATGAGCGCGAAGCGTGTTTTCATGTGTCCCCTTCGAGTGGGCAGCAAGGATTCCGTTTGGGCTTCTTGTCCACGAGAGATAGAATCAGCATCCCCATCTCCGCGCGAGCGTCCTATCAGTCTACACTGAAGCGCGCCGCTGGTATCGCTTCATCGTCTATGCCCGTTGAGGTTGGCAACATGTCCGCAATAACCTACCGTGAACCGGTGATAACATGACCCCTGTGAAGACGATGAACATAGAACTTCCTCTCGAATCGCCTTCCCCTAATGAAGTCTCGCAAATAGTTGCGAGCAACAACAGCGGAACTACGCAAGTGAGCATAGAACCGAGATGCTGACCGCTTTTCGGCGATTCCTGGAGTTTGATCCTGAGGTGCGGCTACCGTCAATCAAGTTACTCGACGTTTCCGGCTTTTTCTCCGCGCTCGACAAGTTTCAACGGGACTCTTTTCGCCGTCTGCGGCGTCGGTACCCGGAGCCAGGCACGGATTCATTCTGTAAGCTGGTGGCACTGAAGGCTGCCAATGCCTTTGCCGCCGACTACCACTTCCGGAATCGCCACGCGGCATTGGTATCACGCCCAGTGCAATTGCAGATGGATCCAACGAACGCCTGCCACATGCATTGCCCGAGTTGTCTGCACAGCGCCAACGCCGCTTGGGCATCGAGGTTCGATTGGCCGTCAGCGACGCTTGGCGTGGGAGAATTCGATGAATTCTGCAACGAATTCGGCCCTTTCGCCACCGGCATCGCCCTGTTCAGGGACGGAGAACCGTTGCTGCACCGTCGATTTCCCGAATTCGTGACACTCGCCAAGAGTTACCTCCTTTATACATTGACTTCTACGAGTCTTTCGATGCGCGTCGACGCCGAATCCTTAGTTGCGTCGGGGTTGGATCGGCTTGTGGCCGCCATCGACGGCGCAAGCGTGGCCACGTACAGTCGCTATCGCCGTGGTGGCGACTTCGGTTTGGTGATCGACAACCTTCGCGCCATTGTGCGTGCTCGCAAGGCTCAGTCGAGTCAGAAGCCGTGGTTGGTTTGGCAGTTCCTTGCTTTCGAACACAATGTACACGAGGTCGAAGCCGCAACCAGATTAGCGCGTCAGATCGGCATCGACCAGTTGGTTGTAGCCAAACCGCACTCAGTGGAACATGACGACCCGAGCATAAAGGTGGCGGAGGCGGCTCCCTTTGGGGAAACGCTTTTTTCTGAACCTCGTAACTGGTGTGAGTCCACAGAGCGCGCCTCCGTAACTCGGAACGCCGAGCGGATCGACGCGATCTTCAGTGAATCATGGGCCGATCGATACGGCGCGATTGGCAGAGGTGAACGCGGGTCCCGGCCGGCCAATTCCACTTGCAGCTGGCTTTACTACAGCTTGACTATGGATGCCGCACGGCGCATCACACCATGCTGCCTGCCACCTATGGGGCCGCCCGAGCCGCGCCATCTCGTGTACGCGAAGTTCAATGGCAAGAACACTGCAGAGGTCGTCAATTCTTTCGACGCTACTCTGGCCCGCCGCCAATGCCGCAGCGGACGCCCGTCTGATGTGGACCTTGCAAGACGCCTGCCCTACTGCATCACTTGTACGGAGAATCCGCCACCACCAATGTGGCCCGATGTTGCGGGGTACCTTCTGTCAGTTGACGAGCGACGGGCGTTGCCGGCGGCAATGCACGTCGCTCTTGCTGCATCGCCCCTGTTCGCGCGGTCCCCTAAGCCGTGACTATTCACTCGAGACATTTCACCGTCCCAACTCACCACCGTGTAGAGGTGGGCGCACATAGCGAAATCGTTGGCTAGTAACCATCAGTGCGAATTGTCAGTACACCAAATGGAATCTTTGCCTGTTCAGGGAAATAGCTTCTCCTGGGGGCAGGACGACTCTGTCACCGTCCGGATTTAGATGCTGAGCCTTCATCGACTGAACCATGCCGCATGCTGGTTCTTCCTGCTCATCTTGCTGCAATGGCCGCTGTTCTCCCGCGAACCATCGATCATCGAAGGGCTCAGATTCTACGAACAACACAATTACCAGGAAGCCATTTCCGTTTTTCAGGGCATCATCGCGAAGGCTCCTCGTACCAGCGAAGCATGGCTTTGGCTGGGCCGTTCATACGCAAGCGTTGGTCGAAGAGAAGAGGCCATCGCCACCTTCAAACGCGCGATCGACCTCGCCCCGGGCTACGCGGAGACGTACCTATTGCTTGGCCAAGAATACGATGGGCTTGGCCGGCTGACAGAAGAAATCGAGGTTCTCAAGCGAGCAATTGAAGTCAACCCCCTATATGTCGACGCATACGACTATCTGGCACATGTTCACAACCGGCTTGGCCATCATGATGAAGCCCTCAGGCTCGCGAAACAGGCCATCAACATCCGGCCTGACGATGCCGAAGCTTATCTCGTGCTCGGCTCGTCCTATGCCGCCACGGGCCAATATGAACCAGCCGCGGAAGCGCTCCGACAGGCCATCAAGTTCATGCCGGATAACGCGAACGCGTACAGCATTCTTGGAGCCGCCTACCAGTCTCTCGAACGATATCCCGACGCCATCGAGGCGCTGAAACGGGCAGCCCAACTTGACCCTGGCGACGCTCAAGCCCAATACAGACTGGGTGCCGCGTATGAAGCACTGGGTTCACGAAACGGCGACGCGGCGGCTTCCCAAGAAGCGACGGTCGCATTATGCCGGGCTGTGCAGCTCCAGCCTGACTTGGCGGAAGCTCATGCGATGTTGGGAGCGCAATATTACAGGCTCGGCCGCCCCCAGGAGGCCCTCGAGGCCTGCCGAACAGCCGTTCGTCTTAAACCCGACCATGCGTTCGGGCACCTCTGCCTGGGCCTAGCTTCGTTGAAAGCCGGCCAGATGCCTGCTGCCCTCGAAGAGGATCAGACGCTCAAGAGCCTCGATCAGACTATGGCCACAACACTCTCCGATGCGATCGTCAAGTTTCAAGGCCTGGCATCTGGAAAAGTCAGAGGCGAACAGTTTGTCTGGGGAAGGCCGGGAACCGGCAATTTTAGCTTCACGTTACACAACGACCTTACAGAGACCGTCAAAAATATCGCTTGCGAGGTTGCATTTTATGACGGGAATGGCGCGAAGGTCGAAAGCGATCACCTTGGCTATGAAGGGGCGATATCAGCGGGACTCGCCAAGAAACTATCCGGCAAAGCTGACTTCAGAATTCGCTCGCAAGCGGTGGCCGGCACCGATCCTGCCTCCACTCGTTCAACAATCCGGATCGAAATCCGTATACTCGACTTCGAGATTGCACGTTGACGCCGCTATTACCCGACACTGGTCCGGGCGACCTGCTCGCCCACGCCCGTAACTCAATATGCTGAGATGAACGCATCTTCGGACTGCCACAACGATCCACGGCGAGAGCCCCGCTTCGTGACGCTGCATCCCGCGCCGTGGAACACACGACGCCGATGATCCGGATGAGTATAAGCGACTCTCGTGACAACTAGCCACGGGCGTCTGCCCGCGAAATGCCAGCATTCATCCTGACAGATCCTGCGTTCTGCCAGAGCCCGCTTGATTTCCTCTCTTGACACGCGCAGACATGTGATATTACACGCCGAACATTCGTTTGGAATGGCTTCCAAGGAGGATGGGTGTACAAGATCAGGCTTTTGAGAAAGGCACGTTTCGTTCTCTCGCTCACAATCGTTTTGTGTCTCATGGGCGCAGCTAGCGCGCTGGGGCGCAGATCGGCACCGGCAGTGTCACCGGAATTGTCACCGACTCAAGCAGCGCGGTAGTGCCGGAAGCCGAAGTCACCGTCACCAACGTAGACACAAACGTGTCGCGTGCGACGACCAGCACAAATGCCGGCGATTACGCGGTTACCGGATTGCTCCCGGGCCGCTATTCTGTGACCGTGAAGAGGACCGGTTTTCGCTCAGCTACCATCGCCGCCTTTGCACTGCAAGTGGACCAGAAGGCCCGTGTCGATGTAGCGCTTGAAGTCGGTGACGTCACGCAGACGGTTTCTGTTGAAGGCGCCGCAAGATAACGCCGCAGCCGTCGGGAGGTGGCAGAAGTCTTCCCCATGGTTGATGTAGGATGACAGACTAAATAAACACAATCAAGAAGTCTGGCTCGGGCAGTCGTGGGCGGATTGCAGGCATTGGGACGGGTGTCGTGGTCCTGGCCATGGTGATTTATCTCGCCATCGGGGTCCGTGCAGCGAACACGTGGGCACATCCAAGGCGCGACACGTATTTCTCCGCCACACCGGCGTCGTTCAATCTGCCATATCGCGATGTCCGCCTGCCCTCCCGGGATGCCGGCATTGAGATCTCCGGATGGTGGATTCCTCGGGTTGGGAGCCGCAAAGCCATCGTGATGGTCCATGGGAGAGGCGAAAATCGCACTACCGAGTTCTACGACCACTTCCTCGATCTGGGTGCCGCGCTCAACACTTTTCAGGGACGCGGCTTCCATGTCCTGATGATCGACTTGCGGGCCCACGGCCTGAGCGGCGGCGTCGACTCCGCGTGGGGCGTTGGCGAGCGGCAGGATGTCGAAGGTGCGGTGGACTGGATCAAAGCACAGGGATTTCAGCCGGCCAGCATTGGAGCGCTGGGCGCCTCGCTCGGCGCGACATCGTGCGTCTACGCTATGGCTGACGATCCGGACATCAGCGCACTCGTCACCGATGGTGCTGGGGTAGATGAATACGCGAGTCTCGCAAGGGGTTGGAAGAGGTCGTCAGGTACGCCCCAGTTTTTCTTTCCCGCAGCCTGGCTGATGGAACGGGTCCTCTATGGGTACGATCTCCATACACTGCGGCCAGTAGACGCTATGAAGCGGATTTCCCAACGGCCGGTACTGCTCATCTACGGCCTTCTGGAATTGCCCGCTGACAGTGACCGGCGCCCCCAGATCAAAGCCGCTCTGCCCGACGCTGAGCTATGGGTGGTGCCGGACGCCATCCACACCAGCGCGTACACGAGGGTCCCACAACCCTACCTCGCTAAAGTCGGCGCGTTCTTCGACAAGAACCTGAAATAGAGTAACGACGTCTTTGAAACGATCATCGAGATCCTGCCGCCAGTCGTGATCGGCAGCCTTAGGCGTAATCCACGGTCGCGATGCCAACCTGGGCCCATGCGTCTTCTGTTGCTCCTTCTTTCGTTTGTCCTCCTTTCGTGCTCCTCTTCCGGACCGGCGGTTACGGATTCGGCGGGGTCCAAAGCCTAGTTCGCAACTTCCGCACCTTTCCGTGAAGGGTGGGAGCGATCTGCGCAATTAAGGGTCGCTGGTCGGCCCCTCGCCATGCGAGCAGTCGCGGAGCTTGGGCCACGTTCAACAACGCGCTGCCGCGCTCGCTCGAAGTGGAATCTGTGTGGGCAGAATCCATGCCAAGCAAACGTTCACGGCTGGTCAGTCGTCGGCGGTCGCTAAAGCGTCTTGGCTCTTCATCAGAAATGGGGGCAGCCCAGGATTCCTGACTTGATAAAACATTCTTGGAGGAATTGTTTTGATCAAATCAGAGATCGTATTAGGACTGCCCGACTATGAGATTACCGATTTACAGATCAGCGGTGGTGGGGTGAGGATTTCTGCCCGGCATAACGGGCTGAAATCGTGCCCGCACTGCGGCAGCGAGCGGCTGCGCAACAAGGGCCGATACCCAAGGCTAGTGCGGCATGAGAACTG
>JAIQFK010000001.1 GCA_020073305.1 Terriglobia bacterium | reverse complement strand
AGCTCCAGATGCTGCGAGCGGGGTGCTCTTCGCCGATGAGTCCCTCAATGTCTACCGGCAGCAGGACGCTCTGGGCACGATCGATCTCCTCGAAACGGAGTGCCTCGCTTGCATGTTGGTTGGTGTCCACAAATCGAGTTTACGGATTCACCGAATATTTTCAAGTGAGCGCCTCGATTTTTTCACAGCTTCCAGACGCATTTTCTTGGCGTCAGGCCTCAACTCCAAACAGATCCTGCTGCAAGCCGGTTCGGTCCGGCTGACACGGCCGTTTCGGGGAAGTTTCGGGGACAGGACACCCAACCCCAAACTCCCCGCTCGTCCGACACAGCCCACAGCGCACTAAAGTCCCTTCCAGACCGGCTCCCCATGAACTTGAGCGCCCCATTCGTTTCTGCCCTCCCGGCGGTTGCCAGCTCACTCTCTTCCGTCCGACAATGATCTTCGCGCCCGATGCGTCTTTTCACCGGAATTGAATTGCCCCCGGAAATCATTACTAATCTCGAAGGCCTCCTGCGCCGCCTCAAACCCTCGGCTCAAATCAACTGGAGCCCGCCGCGCAACCTCCACATCACCACCAAATTCATCGGCGAATGGCCGGAGGCGCGGCTCGAAGAATTGAAACGCACGCTCGGCACTTTGCCGGCGCACGCGCCCATTCCCGTTTCCATTGAAAAACTGGGCTTCTTCCCCAACCCTCACTCGCCGCGCGTCTTCTGGGCGGGCATTCACGCAGGTGACGATCTGGCCGCCTTAGCCAGCGACACCGAACAGGCCCTCGCGCCGCTCGGCATCGCCAAGGAGCAGCGCGCCTTCTCGCCCCATCTGACCCTGGCGCGCATCAAAACGCCAGGACGCCAGACGGCGCTCCTGCAAGCCGTCGCCAGCCTGCCCTCACTCAATTTCGGCAACTTCCTCGCCGACCGCTTCTATCTCTACCAGAGCCGGACCGCTCCTTCAGGTTCCATGTACACTAAACTTGCGGAGTTCCCGCTCGCGAAATAATGGTGTTTCTGATGCCGGTTCTGGCCCTCGTGGCCGCTTATCTCATCGGTGGCATTCCCTTCGGCTACCTCGTCGTGAAATGGACCACAGGGGCCGACGTCCGCGCTTCGGGCAGCGGAAACATCGGGGCAACCAACGTCCTGCGCACCACCGGCCGCGCCGCCGGCATCGTGACGCTCCTGCTCGACATCGCCAAGGGCTTCGTTGCCGTCTGGTTCGCGGACAAACTCACCGCGGGCAACATCCACTGGATGAGCGCCGCCGCTCTGGCGGTAATTGCCGGCCACGCCTTCCCGATTTTTCTGAAGTTCCAAGGCGGCAAGGCCGTGGCCAGTTTCATCGGCGCTTATCTCTATCTCGCGTTCATTCCGTTGGTCGCCGTGCTGATCCTTTTCGCCGGCATCGTGGCCTACACGCGCTATGTATCTCTCGGCTCCGTGCTCGCCGTGGGCACGTTTCCCCTTGCGGTGTGGATGTTCATGCAGCCGCCCTTATCACTGGTGGCCGCCGCGACCCTAAGCGGAGCTTTCATCATTTACCGCCATCGCGCGAATTTGGCGCGTATTCGCGCCGGCACCGAACACGAATTGTCGCTCGGCAGCCGGAAGGCGCGCACCACAACCGGCGCCGGATGGAGAACGCGGCGGCCTTGACGAATCTGGCCATCATTGGCGGCGGCTCGTGGGGAACCGCGCTTGCCATCGTTCTCGCACCACGGTTCGAGCGCGTGCGCCTCTGGGTCTACGAGTCCGACCTGGTCGAGCGGATGTGCGCCTCTCGCGTGAACGATGTCTATCTGCCCGGATTCATTCTGCCTGCCAACGTAGAGCCTCAAAACGAATGCGCATCCACGGTGGAAGGCGCCGAAATCGTGCTGGGCGTGATGCCGTCGCACTTGGCCCGGCCGCTCTATCAACAACTGGCCCCGCACCTCACTCCCTCCATGCATCTCGTCAGCGCCACCAAAGGACTGGAGCAGGGCACCTTGATGCGCATGTCCGAGGTCATGGCGGCCGTGCTGGGGCATCCGCGCGTGGCGGTCATTTCCGGCCCGACCTTCGCCCGCGAAGTCGCCCGCGGCGATCCAACCGCCCTGGTCGTCGCCTCCACCGATCCGGAACTCGCCCGAACCATCCAAAGCGCCTTTTCCGGCCCGACTTTCCGGCTCTACACCAGCAGTGATCCGGTCGGCGTGGAGGTCGGCGGAGCCGTGAAAAACGTAGTCGCCATCGGCGCCGGGGTCTGCCACGGCTTGAGCATGGGCCACAATAGCGTCGCGGCGCTGATTACGCGGGGCTTAGCTGAGATCAGCCGCTTAACGTTAGCGATGGGCGGCCAATCCAAAACCCTTGCCGGGCTCGCCGGGCTGGGCGATCTGGTATTAACCTGTACTGGAGAATTAAGCCGCAACCGAATGGTGGGAATCGAGTTAGCAAAAGGACGAAAGCTCGAGAAGATCGTTAACTCCATGAAAATGGTGGCCGAAGGCATCAAAACCACGACGGCTACCGTTGATCTCGCCCGCCGCTACTCCGTCGAAATGCCCATCACCCAACAAATGCACGCCATGCTCTATGCCGGCCGCTCCCCCAAAGAAGCCATCCGGCAGCTTATGGAACGCTCACTGAAGCAGGAATAATAGCGAAACCTTTTGTGCCGCATGGGGTTAACAGCATTATGGGAGCCTCAGCGGCTCTTGACTACGATGCCGAGTTGATGCTTCGTGTCAAGGATGGGGATGAGGCGAGCTTCGGCTTGCTGCTCGACAAGTATCGAGCTCCCGTCTCCCATTTCCTGTACCGCATGGTGCAGGACCAGGCCGTTTCCGAAGAACTGGCTCAGGAGGTTTTCTTGCGCGTCTACAAGTCGAGAGAAACCTACGAGCCGGCCGCAAAGTTCACCACGTGGCTTTTTCGCATCGCCACCCACCTGGCTTTGAACTGGCTGCGCGATGAAAAGAACGAGCGGGCGCAGGAGCGGCTGGACCAGTCCACCGAGGACGGGCCCACGCGCGAGGTTCCGGATCGCGCGCCATCAGTGGAGCAGGAAATGGTAGCCGAGGTAAAGGTCGCAGAAGTGCGCCGCGCGGTGGCTGCGCTGCCCGATAAGCAACGAGCCGCCGTGCTGATGCAGAAGTATGAAGAGATGGAATATTCACAGATTGCAAAGGTGCTGAGCTGCTCGGAATCGGCGGTAAAATCGCTGTTGTTCCGGGCCTATGAGACGTTGCGCGTGCGGTTGGCGCACATGGCCTAGAGGATGTCATGAACTGCCCCATCAAGACTCAGAAAAATAAGGAGTGGCTGCTGGAGTACTCGGCCGGCCGGCTGGACAATGAGCGTGCCGCGCGGGTGGCGCGCCATCTGGCAATGTGCCCGGAGTGCGCCCGTTTTGTCGAAGCGCAGCGGGGCGTATGGCAGGCGCTCAGCCAGTGGGAGCCGGAACCGGTAAGCGCCGACTTCGACCGCCGCCTGTATTCCAGGATCGAGAGCCAGCCGGCGACGTGGTTGGACCGCCTGTTCCGGCCTTTGCAACCGTTGTGGCACGCTGCAATCCCCGTGGCCGCGGCATGCCTGTTGATCGTCGCGAGTGTGGTGCTGCATACTCCGCAAGCCCCACAAGTCACCGTGGAAAAGATTGAGGCGGAGCAGGTTGAGCGCACGCTCGACGATATGCAGATGCTGCGCGAACTGGCGTTGACGCCGAAGCCGGAGGGAAGCACTTCGAAGTCGATGTGATGATTATGCGCCGCCCTGTTCTCATTGCCGGCTTGTGTGGGCTTCTCCTCGGGGGTACTTTGCTCGCGCGGCCGGATGAGGCCGCGGAGCGAGCGGCTGCGCGCGCTGCCAGGCGCGCCGCGGCTAAAGAACGAGCGAAGGCTACTGACACACCCCTTGAACGATGGCAACGCATGAGCCCGGAGGAGCGGCAGCGCGCACTCGCGAAACTGCCGCCCGAGCGCCGGCGTGAACTGCAGCAGAAGTTGCAGCAGTTTCGCAATCTTCCTCCAGAGGAGCGGCAGCAACTGCGGGAGCGGTACCGGGCTTTCAGCGAGTTGCCACCCGAGCAGCAGAACCGCGCCCGCGAGCTGTTCCGGCGGTTCAACTCGCTGCCTGAGGATAGACGACCGATAGTAAAGCGTGAATTCGCAGAGTTGCGTTCGCTGCCTGAGTCCGAGCGCGAGGCGCGCATGAATAGTGAGGCGTTTCGCAGCCGGTATAGCACCGCTGAGCAGCAGATGTTACAGGATTTAACTCGCGTCTTTAGGAATCCCTAGCATAGAAAACTTCAGAAATATCCTATAAAAAGTATTGTTATTTCCCTGAGATTTCTGGTACCTTTTCTTAACCATAGTCTGGCGGGGAGAACGTCTCGCCCGGCGCGCATGGATGCGATTGCCTCTATTGCGCGCACCTTCAAGCGACATTTGAAGCCGACGCCGCGATGGGAAAAGGAGTTCTATGAAGAAAACGAAATCTCCGGAGGGAACGGTCCGGACCGGCGCCTACCGCAAAGTTCTGTTGGAAAAGCGGGAGAAGGTGATGGCTGGTTTGGGAATCAAATTCGACACGCTTGCCAAGATGGGGCGGGTGGCCGAAGAAGACCAGGCCCAGATCTCGCACGACGAGTTTATCTCGCTGCGGCTGAACAGCCTGGACTACGTGCAGTTGAAATTGATCGAAGAAGCCCTGGACCGCATCGAAGCGGGAGACTATGGAATCTGCCTGTCTTGTGAAGAGCCGATTCCGGCGAAACGGCTGGAAGCGCTGCCGTGGGCGAAGTTCTGTGTCACCTGCCAGCAATCGCTAAGCGGCATGCAGGAGGATTCGCAGTCCGCCCTACCGAACTCCGGCGCAGACAACTGGTAGACGGCGTTTGCCAGCTCGCGCCCGCAGGTTGAAAAGCGCGCCTTCCCCCGTCCTTCTATTCCCTACTGAATTGCAATAGAACTGACCTGAACGGTATCGCCGTCGAGAGTGCCCTCGACCTTCGCCTTCAGATCCGTTTCCTTTTCGGTCGCCTTGAGCGCAGCCAGCGCCTTGGCGTTGCCGGCTTCATCGAACTTCACGAACTTGCCGTCGCCGGTGACCAGGCCGAAGCCGCTCTTGGCACAGCCCAGTGCGCACTTCTTCGTGTGGCTGGCGATATCTTTGTTTTTGCACATGACGTCGACCAGCGTGCCGTTCCAGGTTTCCGCGAACACAGGCGCCGACAGCAACGCCGCCGCCGCGGTGAAGATAGCGAGTCTCTTCATCAGTAAAATCCTCCTCGATTCACTTACGTATCGACCTACGTTACTGGATGCTCCGGGCGGGAGCAACCTCGCGGGGCGGAATCGCGTGTGAATTATTACGGCTCCAGGGGTGTGAAAGACCCGATCCGATCCCGATGGTGGGGAAAGATCTGGCCGAGCGTGCTCGGCCACTACAACTGATCCTCGTACTGTTCCAGGGCCACGCGCACCAGTTGGCCGCGCGTTCTGACGCCGGTTTTTTCGAACAGGGTCTGCAGGATGGCCTTGACGTAGCTCTCCGAAATTTGTAGCCGCCAGGCAATTTCTTTGTTGGACAGGCCCTCCAATACAAACCGTAGGACGCGGCGTTGCCGATCATTGAATCTCGGCCCGGAGCCCTGGGGGCCGGTTGCGCTTTCGTCTCCCGCCAGTGCTTCATAGCGTGGGTCGAGATAGGTCTGGCCCGCCTGAACCCCGCGAATCGCCTCGGCCAGCGCGCTGAGAGGACTCTGTTTTGAAAAAATGCCGGCGACGCCTTGGCGAATCAACCGGCGGGCCGCCGTGTCACTGATCCACGCGGTCACAATCAAGACCCGGCCCGCAAAACCGATCTGCCTGGCGGCGGGCAGAAACTGAAAGGCCCTCTCGTTACCGAGGTCATGGTCCAGCAGGACCAGGTCGACTGGCTGGTGCTGAAGAAGCCTCAGCGCGTCCTGGATGGTGGCGCAATGAGACACATCGAGGTCGGCTTCCGCGGCCAGCACCCGTGCCACGCTCTCGCGAAATAAGGCATGATCGTCCACCAGTAGCGCGCGGATCCTTGGCATGTCAGCTTCCTTGCCGCTCCTGGTCGTCCTCCGCGGGCCAGAGCTGCAGCGCGAAGCAAGCGCCTCTCAACTGCGGCTCGCAAAGCAGATCTCCTCCGTGAGATCGGACCACGGCACGCGAGATGTACAGTCCCAAGCCGGCCGAGTGCGCGCCGGGCTGAAAGGGCTTAAACAGATCGTCGGGATTGGAAATGCCGGGACCGGTGTCACGAAATCTCACCATGACAAGATCCTTCTCCAAGCCGGCTGTCACGGTAAGAGTCTTGTGCGCGCAAGATTCCAGAGCCTGCTCGCTGTTGCGCGCCAGGTTCAGAAAAACTTGCAGGAGACTGTGGTGATCTCCCTGCACCAAAGGCAGTCCCTCTGCAAACTGCCAATCGATGCTGATTCCGGCCTCGCGGAATGCGGGCTCGATGACTACGCGGGCTTCGTCCAACACCATGCCGAGGTTTGCAATGGCCCTGGGGTGATGCGAGCCCAGCCTCAGGCCCGACTCCGCAATCCTTTCCAGGCCCGTGATGATGGTTCGGAGCGCGCGAAAATGTTCCACCTGATCAATTCCCGGAACAGACTCCAGCCCGTGATGTGCCGACAGCGCTGCCGCGGCTAAGTTGCGGATTTCATGAGACACAGCCCCAATCAAGACGCGCGAGGTGGCCATCATGGAATTCAGGCCCGTGCCTTCGCGATCGCGCAGATTCTCGGAAGCGTCCCAGATGCACGCAGCCAACTGGGGACCAGAACCGGTCGCAAAAGTGGACAACCAGATATTCGCCAGGAACACCTCGCCATTTGCGCGTTGGCCCCTGCTTTCAACGGCGGTCCGCAAACCGCTGGCCGGGTGTTGCATCGTCAGGAAACGGGCCAGGATCGGCAAGTACGGCTGTATTTCCTTGCCTTGTAGGGATTTCTGAAATCCCAGAACCTGCCGGGCCGACTCGTTGGCGAGCATAACCTTTCCCACGCTATCGAGAGTGAGAATAGCCAGCGGGCTGGTGTCTATCACGGCACGGAGTTGTTCCTCGGCTTGCCGCCGAAGCAGGAACTGCTCTTCGCGCTCTTCAAGATGCTGAGTCACCAACTTGCGCTTGCGATTGAGTTCGGAAACAAAGAATCCCGCCAGTAAGAACCCGATTGCGCCGACCATGGTGCGTCCGATCACGCCGGGTTGCTGATGCAAAGGACTAAACAGTTCCCGCAACACGCCGCAGAGCGTGGCGAAGAGGAGGATTTGGGGAAAGGTGAGGGTTGCCGAAGCCAAAAGCACCGGCACGATATAAAGAAAGCCGAGGGAGACGTTGATCACCAACCAGTCGCTCACGCCGATGATGGCTGCGGATGCCGCGGCTATCGCATAGACCCAGGGGCGCTTGGCCTCGGAAAAAGCCAGGAAGTGCTCCAAAACATCAATCTGCCGCATCCGCATGGGGAAGGTCTTGCTCCGCCTCCTCTATATCTATCACTTACGGAGTGGAAACCCTGTGTTTGCCCGAACCGGGGGGTCCCAAAGTGTCCTAAAGATACTGCTGAACCCATACGCACCTGCTCAATAATGTGGTCAAGAAGTAGTTTGTGCCCCTTAGAGACAGGGGCCCACGCGGGCGCGGCAGTGACATCGGAGGCCGCGGACGCGGGTAAAGGCCCCCATCTCTATTGGCGCCCGCGGAAGCACGGGGATAACGAAAGCGAAGGAGTGGATACGTGTCGGCGAACGGTGGAATGTGCGAACGGAAACGGCAACTCCTGGAAGATTTGCTGCGCGTTCTGTCACGCGTGTCCCATGTCAGTGGATTTCAGGCAGAGATATCGGGCGATTTGTCCGAGATGGACACCCAGCTCAAGCAAGCAGTCGCCGAACAAAACCAAGCGCTATTAGCGCTGCAACGCCACCAGCAAGAGCACGGCTGCTAACCGGGGGAGTTCCACCGGCCTTCCGCCGCACGCTCACTTTAGGCAACACGTGAGATTGTAGAAGGCGTGCACCACGATCTCGATCCTGCGCTTCTGTTTGGCCCGGTCCTGGTGCTTGCCGCGGCAGTCGCGCTGCTTCTCTGGCGCGCCAACCGCGGCGTAGCGGTGGTCGCTGGAGCACTGGCGGCGATTTCCGCGCTGTGTCTGGTGAACGAGAAGGCAGCCCGCGCTGCGCATGCGAGCATACGGGTCGATCTTCTGGTCACCATTCCGGTCGTCTCGGTGGCGGCGATGGTCGTCGGCATCTTTGCAGTGCGCCGGCCGCCTTTGGCCGGGCGCATGGTTGGCGCGGCGCTTCTTGCGGTTGGCGCTCCTTGGCTTGCCTGGTTCGCGTGGACGATGACCCGGTCTACCTTCGAAGCACAAGCGATGACGCGGACCTTCGGCCAGGCGCGGAGGCTCTACTCCGAGGAAACGCTTCTTTGCCAGGGCAACCTGGTAAAGCGCTTCGGACCACTCGCGGCGCGCGGCGGCGCGTGTTCCGGACACCTGGTCGTCACATCGCGGAGCGGATATCCGTTTACCCGGGCGATTGTCAATGATGAAGGACAACTCTATCTGCTGTTCTCGTCTCAGCAGGGAACCGAAGACAATTGGATGCTGGGCGATGGTCCGGTGACGCGTCTGAACCAGGGTACGAATCAGATGCTGACTGGTGAGCGCCTGGCGGGCTCGGACCATACGCGTGTCGAGCTGCGCCCAACGAATACGGGAGCATGTGAGGCAAAGATCGATCGTAACGGCCACGTCGACCTGTTGACCCTGAAGAAGATCGAGCTTCCACTTTGCGAAGCGCCGGCGGCGGCGGCGGTCCGCTTTGTGGGTGCGTGGGGCGCTGCGACGCCTGAGCTCAATGGGCCGCAGTTCCGGCACCTGACGCAAATCTGGCTGTGGGATACAGACGGAACGGCGCGCGGGCTGTTGCTGACAGACCTGGCGCCGAGCGGCATGCAAAGAGACTACTCGTTCACGAGACTATTGCGGGGAAACCGGCGCGCGGAGAATCAATGGGAGCTGAGGGCGGACGGCGAGCCGGCCGAGCCTCCGTTCATTTTCACGCTGTCAGACGGACGGGCGCGCATCACCGGGTCTGAGAGCATGTTCCGGCCATCCGGTGACGTGCTTCTGGAGCCGAAGGAATTCGCTTCGCACCCGAAGATCGCGATGGCCCCGGTTCGCGATCGCGCCCGGTTTGCATTGTACTTCGACAACGTCTTCTTCAATCTGAACGTGCCTTGGACCGTGCCGTGAGCGCCGGTCCAAGTGCTCAGTTTTCGACGGGGATGCTGACCGAAATGGTCTTTCCGTTGTAAGCGCCCGCCCAGCCGAGGGTGATCAGAGTGTACTGGTAGCCGGAGATGGTTACCGTGATGCTGTCGTCAATTGCGCCCGCGGTACCGTTCCGAGTGACTGAGACATTCGCCGGTTGCAGCCCGAAGAGCCCGGCAGAGCCGGTGGACGTCTGGTTGTAGAGCACCAGATTCTTAGCGCCCGCCAGGTCGGCGGGATTGACGGCGGCGTAACGGGCACCCGTCCGCGCCTGGTGGACCAGGGTCTGGTGAAAAAACAGAACCCATCCGAAATCGTAAATCGAAAAGATGATGGTGAGAAACAGGCTCAGGGTGAGCGTGGCCTCGATCATCGCGTTTCCACGCTGACCTCTGCGATGTAGCGTAACCTTCATGATCTGTCCTTGCTATGGGGGTCCGAAAACACCCACGAAAGGAAACGAGGTCGTGGGCTTGCCGCTGAGCGTCTGGTTCCCGTAATAAGTAGGCAGCTTGTAATTAGTGATCGCCACGTTGATTGCGGTTGGAACCGACGTGAATGTTACCGTCACTGAGACATTGGCGGTGGTCAGGCCGGGCGCGATTGGGGTGGCGCCGTTTGCCGGAGCCGGGTCGCCATAAACCACGACGTTCTGAACGGCGGTTGTGAAGTCGGCCGTCGGCGTGGAATTTGCCGAGTTATAAGTCCGCAAGGACGCATAGCGCGCGCCGTCGCGGACGGCTTGCTCCAGTTGGCTGTAAATATAAAAACCGTATCCAAATTGCCAAACGCCCAAAAACAGCGCGACCAGAAAGGTCGCGCTCAGAGTCAGTTCGACCAGGACGCTTCCCCGTGATCTTTGCCGGCGGCCAGCTATTCGCATCGGTTGAGGCTCACTGGTACAACTTGATGTGATAGGCACCTGATCCACCCGGCGCCAGGCCGGATCCACCCTGACCGGCCGCACCCTGAACGAACGTCCCGATATATTCGCCGCATGCCGAGTCGTTGCCTTTGAGACCGGTGTAGGCGCTGTCGTTCAGCAGGAAGAAACCGGCGAAGCCGACGTTGGTATAGCTGGGTGCGCCATTGTTTACGGCGACCATCACCACACGCTCTCCATTTCCGGTCCCGTTGGAGAGATATTGCGCGTAAGTGGTCGAGGTGGTATCGGTATCCTCCTCAACGCGCATCGCGATGGCGGACATCTCCGTGTTCTTAGCTCCGTTGTCCATCGGTACCGGGTCGCCAATGTTAACCGGATCTGTCTGCCCGCCCACGATGGCTTGCCTCAGGTCAGCCGCGCTCTGTGATACGCAGCAATATCCGCGGATCTTGCCATTGCTCGAGAGGTTCGGCTGCGAGGCGTCCGTTCCACAAGTGGTTCGGTCACCCGGAGCGCCCCATCGCAGGGTGTAATCGTTTCCTACCTGGTAGCCGAACGGATCTGACGCGTTGTCGGGGGATGCGGCGCGTGTGTAAGGCGAGAAAGGAAACTCTCCACCTGCAGTGCCGCTGGTGGCGGCGCGACCTGCGACTGCCGCGGCGGCGATGGTAGCCGTCCGTCCTGACAGGGGACCCATCAGGTACATGGGAAGGTTGACCGTGGTCTGGACTCGAGCGAAGTAGTAACCGGTGGGCGGGTTGGGCGGAGCCGTGGTCCATGGGCCTGCAGCGGCCGTGGCGAAAGCAGTCTGCACGCCGGTAAAGTCATCGTTCTGAAATTCCCATTTCTTCGGATTGTTGCTCACGGCCGTCTGAGCCCGGGTGATGCCCGCCGCGGTACTGTCCAATTCGAGAGCCGCAGCGAAAGCCGCGGAGTCGGCGAAGGATTGGGCTTCGCTCTTGGTGATGTACATGCGCCCGACGTCAATGGCCAAACCCGAGATGCCCAAAAGGAAAACCAAGGCCAAGGACAACGCCACCAGGATGTACCCGCGCCGCGTAGAATCGATCATATTTACAGAGTTTTCAATTTATTATCAACAACTTAAAGAACTATGTCCTTAATTATCAGTCATTTTTAAAGCTTTAACTAGATCTCTTTGGTTATCCGAGGTAGACTGCCGGAAGGTTAATGGAACTTGACAAGTCTTTTCTTCTCAGCCGCTGCGCCGGGTCTTGTCGAAGCTCAATCCCCTGCTGCCGGACGTTTTCGCTGGACTGAATTTTTACCGGCTGGTAGCATCACACTGAGCGGCCTGATGGGGGAGAAAACCAGTCCCGAGGAAATCGAAGCCGTACGCCTGGCGGTGCTGGAAGCTTACCGCGTGAACGCGGACGAGTTATCACGAATGGCGCTCGTGATGACGCGAAACAAGGCCCTCGCACAGGACATCCTCCAGGAGACGTTCCTCCGGTACTTCCTGACGCGAATGCACGGCGATGAGATTGCCGACGAGCGCGACTGGTTGCGCCGCGTGCTGCGTAATCTGATTCAGGATTGGAAAGAGTCCTCAAGAGCGGAGGATTCGGTCGCGCTCGAAGAAGCCGAAAGCACCGAGGCGCAAACGCGAGAGAACATCGAGCCAGGGGAGCGCGCACTTAACTGGGCTATGAAGGCGGCTCGGATGCTTGCCCCCAGAGAGCAGGAGTGCATCAAGCTCCGGGCACAAGGGCTCGCATATACGGAGATCGCCAGTGCGATGCAAATTAGCGTGGGAACGGTGGGCGCTTTACTGAATCGGGCAATCCAAAAGATAAAACAGACGGCACCCTTGAGGGAGCGGACAGAATGACCTGGATGCAGCGTCTGCGGGCGCGGCTCGAGCAGCGGCGGGCCACGGCCGCGCCGGCGCCACTTCCTGACGAGCCCGATGGCGTCACGTTAACGTCACCCGCCGAACTCGAGCGTTTGCTGACAGTCTGGACCCGACGGTGGACGCGAAGCCGAGGCAAAGAGTCCGACGCGCAATGGGGTGTCGCCCGCGCTCGAGTGGAAGCGGAGCTACGAAGATTCTTCGGACAGGGCACGTTGCAGCGCGTCCAGGGAGCCTGCCGAGGCGCGCCCGGTGGCGGGGGATCCCTCCTCTTGGCCGCGGATCGCCTGTTCGTAGCGTTTCTGGGCACGCGCGCGACCATGGCGGTCACGCGTAAACTCTATTCGAATCTGCAGTGAAGGCAGCCGCACCCCAGAGCGTGCGGTGGCTTTGGACAGCGTTGAGCATACTGCTCATCGTGGGTCTGGCTGCGTACGTGAATTTTGTTCTGACGGGCAGTTATGACCCGCTGGTGGCAGTATTCAACATTCCGGGCTCTGCTTTCTTCATCCTGGTGACGGCTACCGAGGTGACCTTTGCGTATCGCGCGCGCGGCCTGTTCGAGCCCGCCGAGCCGATGCACACCACATGGACACTGATCTTGCTGAGCGCGTGTTGCCGGCTGTCCGGCGCGGCGTTCACCCAGGCGTTGAGCGCGCCGATCTCCTGGAATTTTCTGGTCATCGTAAAGCTACTGCAACCGGAACGGCCGCAGGTTTTGCATAGCATCGGAGTCATTTTGACCGGACCAGCGGCGATGGCTCTGCTGGCTGCAGGGCTTATGCGGGTGCTGGTTCTGAAGCGCCGTTTGGGCATTCTGGGTGGGCTGACGCTCGTGGACAAGAGCTTTATCGCCGCCATTCTCGTCTTTACGGTGCGGCAGTTGATGGATATTGGCGGGGTGTTGTTGGGCAACCGCGCGGAGCTTACCGTGACGCAGGTTGTGCTTTGGTTCAGCGATCCCTTGCTGGCGCTTCTTTTGATTCAGGCGGTGTCGATTCGCAGATCGGTATTGAATATGGGACAAGGGCTGGTGGCCCGCTGCTGGGGCATGATGGCGTTGGGTGTGGCCTTCACCTCAGCGGGCGACGTCGTCCTGTGGGCCGAGACGCACGGTTTCATTCCGGTGGTCATTTCGCCGCTGGGCTGGTTCATTTGGTTTTTCGCGGTCACCGCTTTTGCGAGCGCGCCTTGCTACCAGGTGCAAGCGGCGCGCGAAGCGCACGAGGGAAGCTACGCGGTGCGCATGACGCACGGCTAAGAGGGGGGCGTGTGATCAGAGCCGGCCGGCGGCGTGGACAAGCTTCTCGACATGGGGTGCGACCATGAGGAGCAGTTCGGCGCGCGGCTTCTTGGCGCGGTCGAGCAATGCCTGTTGCTTCTCTAGCCACGCGGCATCCGGTTTGTGGCCGGTTGTTAAGGAATCGAGAGCTTCGAGGCCGGCTGAGCCGAGCGCGGCGAGGTCCTTGGAAAGCGGAATCAGTTCCTGAAGCAGGAACGAATGTTCGAGTGCAGGCGCGAGGGCGGCGTCATTGGCGCGCCAGCCGGTGAGCCAGCGGCGAAGCTGATCGCGGCTGGATGAAGCGTCGCTGCCACCGGCCAGTGCGCGGTCAACCAGATTGCCGAACTCGCGCGCCACATCGCTTTCAGGGCGAGTCGCATCCACCAGACGATTGAGCGGGGTGAAGCTGGTGTATTGCCGGGCTTCTTCACGCGAGTATTCCTTGACGGGCTCGACGACATCTGAGAGCGTGGCCAGAGGTCCGACCGGATGACCATCCGCCAGCCGCTCCAGCATCAAGTGATGCGACGAGGCGTGCCGCACGCCGCGCCATTCGAGGTCCCGGCTTACTACAGCCAGGCGGCGGTACATGGAGGCGGCGTCTTTCACCTCCTGCGGCGACCAAAAGCGCTCGGCGATGGCGGCAGCGCGCGGCCAGATGCGCATATCCATACTGGCGGGTGTGACGTACTCCGACCACATGCACGCTTCACCGCCGAGAATGCGAGCCTGTTGCTCCGCCGTGAGGCCGGCGGATTCCTTCTCGATGGGGTCCACGGCGTAGTGGAACTCGGCGGAATGCATGAGATCGAGGTAATAGCCGGCTGACAAGATTCCCATGTAGCCGGCCTTGGCCGCGTCCGCCAGCGACTTCTGCCCGCGCCATGACTGCACCACGATGTCTTTGGGCAGCGTGGGAGCGAAAATTTCGTCCCAGCCGATGACCTTCTTGCCGTGCCCGGTGACAATAGGCTGCAGGCGCGAGCTGAAGTGCGCCTGCAGGGCGACGTTGTCTCTGAGGTCGTGTTGCTTTATGAAGACTTGAATGTTGGGATTGCGCTCCCATTGTTTGCCGTTCACCTCGTCGCCGCCGATGTGGAAGTAGTCGTCAGGAAACAGCGCGGCCATCTCGCCGATGAAAGCATCCAGGAACTGATAGACGGCGTCGCGCGTGGGATCCATGGCAGGATCGAAGATGCCCCACTTGCTCTCGATGGTGTAAGGTCCGGGTGCACTGGCTAACTCGGGATATCCAACGAACCAGGCGGTAGTGTGCCCCGGCATGTCGAATTCAGGGACGACGCGGATTCCGCGCTCGCGGGCAAACTCGATGACGTCGCGGACCTGCTGCTGGGTGTAGTAATGGCCGTCGGATCCCATCTCGTGCAGTTTGGGGAAGCGTTTGCTCTCGACGCGGAAACCCTGGTCATCGGAGAGGTGCCAGTGGAGCACATTCAGCTTGAGAGCGGCCATGGCTTCAAGGTTGCGCCGGACGACGCCGGCCGGCATCCAGTGGCGAGCGACGTCCAGCATCAGGCCGCGCCAGGGGAAGCGAGGACGGTCCTCGATCTGAAGGGCGGGTACGGCGAATGCGTCTTTATCGGCCTCGACGAGCTGGAGGAAAGTCTCCATGCCGCGGAGAATACCCAGCGGATTGGGAGCGGTGAGGCGAGCATGCGCGGGGGTGACTTCGAGCCGGTACGATTCGTCCTCGCCGAGTTTCTGCACGGGTGAAGATGCGGCGGCGGCCGAGATTTCGAGCGCGGCTCCGGCGGCATCTCCGCTCAACTCGGGCGAGAGCGGCATCCCGGTTTTCGATTCCAGATGTTCGATCAAGCGCGCGGCGGCCTGCTCGAGTCTGGGCTCGCGGTAACCCGTCAAGGCAACACGAAACGACTGGTCAATTTTCAGCTTGCCCTGGCCGGGTATGACGTGTGCGGGTTGCGGCATCAGGTTCAAATCGCCGCTGGCAGCGCTCAGACAGCAGCCGCAAGCCATCGCCCAACAGCCCAGTGTGAGGATTCTCATAGTATCCCAACTCACAATGATAGGCTAAAAGCAGTGGAAGAAGAGGTTCTCGCGAAGGCTTACGACTCGCGCCTGATGCGGCGGCTGCTGGGTTACATGCGGCCGTACGCGGGTTACATCACGCTGTCGCTGGTGTTCCTGTTCGTGTATTCGGCACTGCAGGTGTGCGGGCCGCTGCTGACCAAAATCGCCGTGGACCGGTATCTTGTGCCGGGCGCCACGCACATGGCGACGCCCATAGACCGCTACCTGCCCGCCGATAAATGGCAGGGCCTGGCGCAGATTTCGCTGCTGTACCTCGGGGTGCTGGTGGGCGGGTTCCTGTCGGCCTTCGGGCAAGCGTACATCATGCAATACACGGGGCAGCGTGCGATGTTCGATCTGCGGCGCGAGCTGATGTCGCATTTACAACGGCTGGACATCGCATTCTTTGACCGTAACCCGATCGGGCGCCTGGTTACGCGGGTGACGACCGACGTGGAAGTGTTGAACGAGCTGTTCGCTTCCGGACTGGTGACGATATTGGGCGATGTGCTGACGCTCGGGTTTATCATCGCCATCATGTTCCGCCTGAGCCCTGCGTTGACGGCGATCATGCTGGCCGTGATGCCGTTGGTGATTTTAACCACCATGCAGTTCCGCCGCACGGTGACGCTCAGTTACCGGCGCATCCGGATCGCCATCGCGCGCATCAACGCGTACCTGCAGGAGCACATCGTGGGCATCGTGGTGCTGCAGTTGTTCAACCGGGAACGCAAGAGCGGCGAGGAGTTCGACCGAATCAACCGCCAGCACATGGAGGCCTACAAAGACACCATCACGGCCTACGGCTGGTTCTATCCGATCGTCGAGTTCCTGTCCATGCTGGCGCTGGCTTCGATTCTTGCGTACGGCGGGCGTAGTGTGGAAATGGGCGCGTTGAAAATCGGCACCATCGTCGCGTTCCTGCAATACGGGCTGCGCTTTTTCCGGCCGATTCAGGATCTGAGCGAGAAGTACAACATCCTGCAATCCGCCATGGCGTCGTCGGAACGGATCTTCAAGTTGCTGGATACGCCGGCCGAGATTTTACCGCCGGCTGCGCCGCGCTCGGTATCCGCTTCCTCCGCCGGCATTGAATTTGACCACGTGTGGTTCGCGTACAAGGGCGAGGACTGGGTGCTCCGCGACGTGAGCTTCCAGATTGCGCCGGGTGAAACCATTGCCATCGTGGGCCACACCGGGGCAGGGAAGACGACCATGATCAGCCTGATGCTGCGCTTTTATGATGTGCAGCGCGGGGCGATTCGCATTGGCGGCGTGGACATTCGCGATGTGGACCCGCTCGAGCTGCGGCGCCAATTCGGCGTAGTGCTGCAGGATCCATACCTTTTTACGGGCACGATTGAAGAAAACATCCGGCTGGGCACCGACGGCATCGGGCGCGAAGACGTGGAGGAGGCCGCGGAGCAGGTGAACCTGATGGATTTTATTCGCGCGCTGCCGGATGGATTCGCACAAACGATTCGCGAACGGGGCAACTCGCTTTCTACGGGGCAGAAGCAACTGATCAGCTTCGCGCGCGCTCTCGCGCATCAGCCGCGGTTCCTGATTCTGGATGAAGCCACGTCGAGCGTCGACACCGATACCGAGTTTCGTGTGCGCGAAGCACTGGCGAAGATGGTGGAAGGGCGGACGTCGATCATCATCGCGCACCGGCTTTCTACGATTCAGCGCGCCAACCGCATTCTGGTGATGCACAAGGGCAAATTGCGGGAGAGCGGAAGCCATCAAGAGCTGCTTGCGCAGCGGGGCATTTACTGGAAGCTGTACCAGTTGCAGTACAAGGACCAGGAGCGGGCGGGGGCGTCGCCGCAAGAGACAGGGCCCCGGATTGAAGAGAAGGTGACGAATCTCTAGACCGTCCGTCCAAAGCTTCCAAGGAGGCATATGCTGAACGACCTGCGATACGGCCGGAGAGCGCTGCGCCGCAGTCCGGTCTTTACGTCGGTAGCTGTTCTGTCCCTGGCGCTGGGCATTGGCGCAAACACTTCCATTTTTTCGCTGCTGAGCCAGGTGACGTTCCGGATGCTGCCGGTGGCGGATCCGGAGCGGCTGGTGATCTTCCACGCGGAAGGCGAGCGGGAGGGCTCGAGTTCGAGAGATAACCAAGAGGCCGTCTTCTCTTACCCGATGTACAGAGACCTGCGCGACAGGAACCAGGTATTTGACGGGGTAATTGCGCGGTCGAGCGCGGCGGTCAGCTTTTCTTACGGGGGGCAGACGGAGCGGGCGCGCGCCGAAGTGGTATCGGGAAATTTTTTTGAGGTGCTGGGCGTGAGAGCTGCGATAGGCCGCGTTTTCGCTGCGGATGACGATCGCATCCCCGGGGCGCATCCGGTGATTGTGCTCAGTCACGGGTACTGGAAGCGGCGGTTCGGAGGACGTGTCGAGATTCTCAATGAAAAAGTGAACGTGAACGGGCACCCGATGGTTGTGATCGGGATTGCGCCCGCGGGCTTCCATGGCGTGCTGAGCGGCGATACGCCCGACCTGCTTGTGCCCATCATGATGAAACGCGAGGTGTCGCCGGCCTGGGACAGCTTCGACGACCGCCAGTACCGGTGGCTGAGCACATTCGCGCGGCTCAAAGCCGGTGTGACCGGGAAACAGGCAGAGGCGGCCATGCAGGTCCTGTACCGCGCCGCTTCAGAGGAAGACCTTGCGCGCATGAAGAACCCGCTGCGCGAGCGCGCCCGCGACCAGTATCTCGGCCAGAAACTGGAGTTGCTTCCTGCGGCGCAAGGCATTAATGCGCTGCGCGCGGATTGGGAGACTCCGCTCATTGCGCTGATGGCGATGGTGGGGCTGGTTCTGCTGATCGCCTGCGCCAACGTCGCCAATCTGATGCTGGCGCGCGCCACCGGGAGGCAGAAGGAAATCGCCATCCGGCTCGCGATCGGCGCGAGCCGCGGGGCCATTGTGCGGCAACTGCTCGTGGAGAGCCTCATTATAGCGGTTGCGGGCGGGTTCTTAGGGCTGTTGGTTGCAACCTGGACGACGGCAACTTTGTTGCACGTTCTGCCGGATGATGCGACGGGCGGCTGGCTGGCTGCGAGCTTCGACTTGCGAACGCTGGGATTCAACGCGGCGCTAGCGATCGGGACGGGCATTTTGTTCGGACTGGCGCCGGCGATCGGGTCGACCCGTCCGGATTTAGCTCCGGCGCTCAAAGAGCAATCAGGCAACGCGGCCGCGGGTGGCGCGCAGGCGCGGTTCCGCAAGCTCTTCATTGTGGCGCAGGTCGCACTGTCACTCTTGCTCTTAGTGGGCGCGGGGTTATTTGCCCGGAGCCTGTTCAACCTCATGACCGAGGACCCCGGCTTCCGCGCCGCCAAGCTGTTGCGGTTTTCCGTTGATCCGAGCCTGAACGGTTATGACGCGCCGCGCGGCTGGGTTTTCTATCGTGAGCTGCAGCAGAGGCTGGCGGTGCTGCCCGGAGTCCGTTCGGTGGGCGGGGCGTTCCTGGGCCCGTTCGGCAGCGGCAGGCGTGCCGGCAACATCACGGTCGAGGGGTATCGGGCCAAGGAAGATGAGTACGTGGGCGCATCCGAGGACGCCCTCAGCGCGGATTATTTTCGAACCATGGGCATTCCGGTGATTGTGGGGCGGGAATTCACGGATCGGGACGGCGCGGGCACACCGAAGGTTGCGATCGTCAATCAGGCCTTTGTGAAGAGCTATGCGAATGGAGGAAACCTGATCGGAAGACACCTGGCGTTTGGTGGAGGTGACAAGGTGAAGCTCGATCGTGAGATTGTCGGTATCGTGCGCGACATTAAATACGGCGGCCTCCGCGAGCAGGCGGATCCATTTATCTACATCCCCAACGCACAACAGGAAACGCTCGAAAGGATGACCTTCTTCGTGAGGGCGGAGCGCAACGAAAATGAGCTTGGGCCCCAGATCCGGACGCTGGTGCGCAACATGGATGCGAACCTGCCGGTATTCAAGATGAGCTCCATGGAAGTGCAGATTGCGGACTCGTTTTACCGGGACCGGCTGATCGCCATTCTTGCGAGCGCGTTCGGTGCGCTGGCGACCTTGCTGGCTGCGATCGGCCTGTACGGAGTGGTGGCTTTCAATGTGGCGCGGCGCACGGCAGAGATGGGCTTGCGCATGGCGCTCGGCGCCTTGCCGCGTGACATGCTGGCACTGGTGATGAAGGAAGTCGGCCTGCTAGTGGCGACGGGCGCGCTCATTGGATTGGCGGCGGCGGTCGCACTGAGCAGATTCGTCGAATCGCAATTGTTCGGCATAAAGGCTAATGACCCGTTCGTCTTTTCTGTGGCTACCATGGTGCTGGCTCTGGCGGCCGGACTGGCGGGGTACATCCCGGCACGGCGGGCGGCGAGGATCGATCCGATCAAAGCTTTGAGATACGAGTAGCTTCCGCGGCTCGGTAGGCTTCGTCTAAGATCTCAACGACATGCACGACCCGCTGACCGCGGCCATGCAGCCGGACGCCGGCTTCAAGCTGCAACATGCATCCGGGATTGGCGGTGGCGATTACCTGGGCGCCGGTCGAATTCACACTCTGCATTTTCTTTTCGAGAACCGACATGGCCATTTCGTTTTCGACGACGTTGTAGATGCCGGCGCTGCCACAGCACAGATCCGAAAGCGGCATCTCGCGAAACTCGACGCCCGGGACGGCGGTGAGGAGACGCCGCGGCGGAATGCGCACTTTCTGGCCGTGGGCGAGGTGACAGGAATCCTGGTACGTGACCGTGGCGGGAACCGGGCCCATGTCGCGGTTGAGCTCGATGGACGCGAGAAATTCGTTGACGTCCTTCATGAGGCTGCTGAAGCGCCGGGCCTTTTCGGCGTAATCGGCGTCGTGCTCGAGCAGGTCGTGGTACTCCTTGAGGGTGGAGCCGCAGCCGGCAGCATTGGTGATAATGGCGTCGTAGTTGCCCGCCAAGACGGCGTCGATATTGCGGCGCGCGAGCTTGCGCGCCTCGCTCCTCATTCCGGCGTGAACGTGCAGCGCGCCACAGCAGCCCTGGCCGGCGGGAACCACCACGTCGCATGCGTTTTTTTGCAGCACGCGGACGGTCGCCTCATTGAGGCGCGCAAACGAGACGTTGGCGATGCAGCCGGCCATCAGCGCGACGCGGTAACGCGCCTTACCGGTGGCGGGAAAGGTTTCGCCGATCTTGCCGAAGAAGAATGGGGGCTCGGCGGGCGGCGCAAGCTGTTCGAGCCGCCCGAGCTTGCCGAACAGTTTCCACAAACCCGATCCGCGCACGAGCTTTTGCAGCCGGCTGCTCTGATATAGGAATGCGAGTGCCCCGGCGGTTGTCATGAGGCCGGGCGATTGCAGGAGTCTCGCGAAGACAAAACGGCGGGTGATGCGCGCCAGGAGCGGACGGCGCACCTGGTTTTCGATGTCGGCGCGCGCCGCTTCCACCAGGCGCCCGTATTGTACGCCTGAAGGACAGGCGCTTTCGCATGCGCGGCATGCCAGACACAATTCAATGTGTTCGGCGTAGGACGGACTCACAGCCGCGCCGTTAGCCACCTGTACCATCTGATAGATTCGGCCGCGCGGGGAATCCATTTCGAGGCCGAGCTCGCGATACGTGGGGCAGGCGTTCAGGCACAGACCGCAATGCACGCAGCGGTCGAGGTCCGTCGGTTGCGGGCGATCAAAGGAGGCGAAAGAGTCGGCCACGGTTTAAAAGGTGATTCGGATCAAACATATTCTTGATCTTCTTCATCATCTCAAGGTCATTGCCGGAAGCAGGCCACAACTCGAGGCTGGAGCGCTGCTCGTCCGGGGCAAATTCGATGACAGCTTTCCACCCACGGCGCGCGGCGGGTACGAGCCATCGTGCGGCGGCATCGGCGCGTGTAAAGTAGCCATAGCAAATTCCGGAACCCGCGCGCGAGATTGCCGCGGTTTCGAGCGATGCCATTACATCTTTGACCTGCGACAAGGTGCAGGATGCGCGCACCACCGCACCCTGGGCAAACTTTTCCAGAAAATGCGCTGTGTATTCCTGCACCTGACGCCAGAAACGCGACTCTTCCGCGCCTTCGAGGATGCTCACGCCAGGGGCGGCAAATTCGCGGCGCGCTCTCTCGGCGGCAGCCGCGTTCCCCACCATCTGCAACGCGAGCACGTATCCTTTGTAGCCGAGCTGGCCCGCGGCCGGCGGGTTCAGCAGGTCGATGGCCGCGGGCGCCATCACACCTTTGAGGACACGGTCGCGCGTTTCCAAAGCAGCGTCCAGCGTTTCGAACGGCAGAAGAAAACTCGCGGCAGCGGCCGGCCGCGGAAGTAACTTGAAATTGACCACGGCGATGGCGGCCAGGGTCCCAAACGATCCAATCAGGATTTTGCCCATGTCGAGTCCCGCGACGTTCTTCACCACCATGCCGCCAGACTGCACCAGCTTGCCTTCCAGGGTCGCGAATTTTATGCCGATGACGAGATCGCGCGCCGTGCCGTAGAGCCGCCTGCGCGGCCCGCTGGTGTTCGACGCAAGAATGCCGCCGACGGTGGCGGTGTCGGAGAACGGCGGATCGAGCGGAAGCATCTGCCGGTTTTGCGCCAGCAAGCTGCTCAGTACCGCGTACCGCATGCCGGATTCGACGCTGATGGTCAAGTCGTGAGGCTCATACTGAAGGACGCGGGTCATGCCGGCAGTGGATATGGTCACGTCTGCCGGTTCGACGGGCCCGCCCATGAGACGTTTGGTAGAGGCTCCGTTCAATGAGATGGTCCGCCGTTGCGCGGCCGCTGACGACAACGCGTCCGCAAGCTCCTCCGGGCTTCGTGGAGCAAGCGCATCGCGCAACCCGAGTTGTGCGGATTTGTCGGTCTCCGGCAAGCCACTACTTTACGCCGCACAGGGGCGAAGCGCAAAGATTGGGCCGAGCAATGCTCGGCCCCTACAATGAGCGGGGTCGATTCATTCGGACCGGCAGGCTCCGCAGCGTGTAAAAATCTACAGCGGGTGGAACGCGGTTGCATTCCGTCACGTACGGCAGATTATGAGACTTCTGCTGCTGTTGGTGATGGCATCGAGTGGCGCGTTCGCGCAGCTTTCGTTGGGAGTGAGAGGCGGCCTGCCGTTCAATGATTTCTTTCATGCCGTGTCAGGGCAGGGGCCCACGACCTTTCAATCGAGCGCTACGCGGTTCACTTTGGGGCCAACGGTCGAGCTGCATTTGCCGGCGGGGTTTGGCGTTGAGGCCGATGCGCTGTACCGAAATTTCCAGTACAGCGCTTCGGCGAACGGCGTTGACACGCTGCTGCAGAACAGAGCAAGTAACGCGTGGGAATTTCCGTTGCTGGTTAAATACAGGATGCCGGGACCGTTTGTGCGTCCTTTCCTGGACGCAGGCGTGGCGTGGGACCGCTGGAGTGGCTACACACAGCTTACGGGTCTTCTCGGTTTAACCAAATCGGATGTTTCGGGAGTCAATACGGGTTTTGTGGTGGGCGCCGGGATCGAGCTGCACTTGCCGCTCGTCAAGCTTTCGCCAGAGGTGCGCTATTCGCGTTGGGGAGCGCAAAATATTTCAGGCCTGGGAAGCCTGCTGCAAACGAACCAGAACAGGGCCGAGTTCCTCGTGGGGCTGACTTTCTGAAAGTCGCTTTATCGTGACTGGTGGGATACCTTGGTGACGTTGAGTTTTTCGACGTCGACAGCCTCACCGAGCTTGAATCCCTGAAGGCCTGGGTCGATGCTGCGCAATAAGCCGGTGAGCACGCCGCCGGGTCCCACTTCAAAGAAGCGGTCTACGCCCTGAGCGGCGAGATAGCGAATCGATTCCTCCCACCGCACCGTGTTGGGAATTTGCTCGATGAGGCCGCTGCGGGCTTCGGCGGCCGTCCGGACTTCCCGAGCCTGCCAATTATTGATGAGCGGCCAATCGAGATCGTCGAATGCCGTAGCGTCTAGCTCGGGCGCCATGCGTTGCTGAGCCGGCTGCATAAGCGCGCAGTGGAAGGGCGCGCTAACCGGCAGCAGCACCGCCCGGCGCGCCCCGGCCGCTTTGGCAAGCTCCATGGCTCGGTTCACGGCTCCAGCATGGCCGGCGATCACCACTTGGTCGGGCGCGTTGAGATTTGCCGCCGCCACGATTTCGCCCTGCGCTGCCTTCTCCAGAATCTCGTCGAGGCGGCCGGTGGGGAGCCTGAGCAGCGCCGCCATGGCGCCTTGGCCGGGTGGAACGGCTTCCTGCATATAGCGGCCGCGTTTTCGTACCAGACGCAACGCGTCGGTGAAGCGCAAGGAGCCAGCCGCCACCAGCGCCGAATATTCTCCCAGGCTGTGGCCCGCGACATAATCAGGCCGGACGCTGGCCTCACGAAGTACCGTGAACGCGGCAATTGAGACCGTGAGCAATGCGGGCTGCGTATTTTTGGTGAGCTTCAATTCTTCTTCGCTGCCCTCGAGGCACAGGCGCGAAATGGAAACGCCGAGTGTCTGATCCGCAGTTTCGAACACCAGCCGCGCCGCCGGATACGATTCCGCGAGCGTTCGCCCCATGCCCACGAACTGGGATCCTTGGCCGGGGAACAGGAAAGCAATTTTGCCCATTGCATGAGATTGTATGATGGACGGATGAGTTCCGCTAGCTCCACCACCTCTGAAACCCAGCAGATCATGGATCTGGAACGCGAGTTTCTGCTCCAAAACTACGCCCGCTACCCGCTGGTGCTGGAGCGGGGCGAGGGCTGCTACGTCTACGACGTGGAGGGCAACCGCTACCTCGACTTCATCGCCGGGATTGGCGTGAACGCGTTGGGTCACAACCATCCGCGCATCGTCCGGGTGATCCGCGAGCAAGCTGGGCTGCTGATTCACTCGTCGAATCTCTACTATCACCGCTATCAGGGAGCGCTGGCGAAAAGACTGGCGGAAGTCAGTGGATTGCAGCGTTCGTTTTTCGCCAACAGCGGTACCGAAGCCATGGAGGGAGCGCTCAAAATGGCGCGCGCGCATGGCAACAAGGTGGGACCAGACAAGTTCGAGATTCTCTCGATTGAGAATTCGTTCCACGGGAGAACGTTGGGCGCGCTCTCTATCACGGGGCAGCCGAAGTATCGCCACGATTTTGAGCCGTTGCTGCCGGGTGTGACTTTTCTTCCGCAGAACGATATTGCAGCGCTGGAGAGCGCGTTCAGCGAACGGACAGCGGGTATCGTCATCGAGTGGATTCAGGGCGAAGGCGGCATTTATCCGATTTCCGATGAGTATGGGCGAAAGGCGCGCGCGCTGGCCGACCGCTACAACGCGCTCCTGATTTTCGATGAAATACAGTGCGGGGTCGGCCGTCCGGGCAAGTGGTTTGGCTACCAGCTTGCGAATCCGGTCGTACTCCCCGACATCCTGGTGGCGGCGAAACCGCTGGCTTGCGGACTGCCGCTGGGAGTGATTGTCGCCAACGAGAGAGCAGCTGCGGCGATTGGCGCGGGTATGCACGGCTCAACCTTCGGGGGAAGCGCGCTGGCGTGCCGCGTGGCGCTGGAGTTCTTCGAGATCATGGACGACCTCTTGCCGTCGATCCGCCGCGTGGGGGATTACTTCCGCGCGCGCCTGAGAGAACTGGGGCACAGGTATCCGTTTATTCGGGAGGTGCGGGGCAGCGGCCTGATGATCGGCGTGGAGATGACCGTGCCGGGCAAGCAGATGGTGCTCGACGCGCAAGCCCGCGGTTTGCTTATCAATTGCACGCACGAAAACGTGCTGCGTTTTCTGCCGCCCTACATTGTGACGGAACAGGAAGTGGACGCGGCCCTCGCGATCCTGGATGGAATTTTTGCCGCGCAACCGTCACAATAAATCGTCGCGGCGGTTGTGCTCGAGCAGCCTGACGATCTCACCCACCTGCTGGGCGCGATCGCGATCGGCGATGAGCAGGGCGTCCGGCGTGTCAACGATGATGAGGTTGTTGGCGCCCAGCAGGGCCACCAGCTTTTCCCCGGCGTCGATGTAGTTGCCGCGGCTCCCGGCTGAGACGATGACCGACCGCGCCGCGTTGCCGTCGTGATCTCTGGGCAACAATTCGTAGACGGCGTTCCAGCTTCCCACGTCATTCCAGCCGATATCATCGCACGCGAGCCCCACCACACCGCCGGCGCGCTCCAAAACGGCGTAGTCGATGGAGATATTCTCGCAGCGCGGGAAAGTTTCTTTCACGCTGGCACCGAAGCGCCGGGAGGAAAACGGGGGCAGGGAAGCGAGAAGGGTAGCGGTCTTGGGCAGGTGACGTTGCAGCGAATGGAGCAGCACATCAGCGCGCCAAAAAAACATGCCGGCATTCCAATAGAAGCGCTTAGCTGCCACGTATTTGGCTGCCGTGCGCGCGTCCGGCTTCTCGCGGAATCGTAAGACAGGCACGGGGTCAAGCGAGCCGGCACGCGTACCACGCGGAAATTCGATGTAGCCGTAACCGGTTTCCGCCCAGCGCGGCTCAATCCCGAGCACGGCGATCTTTCCCTGGACAGCAGCGCGGAAGGCGGCACGCGCAAACTGCAGGTAGCGCCGGGGTTTCGCGATCACATGATCCGATGGAAATACGCCCATGACGGCATCGCGATCGAGAGAATGGAGGATGTGGGCCGCCAGGCCGATGGCAGGCGCGGTATTGCGCTGCGCAGGCTCGGCGAGAATCTGTCGCTGTGGAATCTCCGGCAATTGCCGAACGATTTCGTCGCGCAGCAGGGGGCTGGTGAGGACCCAAAGCCGTTCCGGTGGAACCAGGGGAGCAAGCCGCGCTACGGTGGACTGAATCAGCGAGCGCTCACCAACAATCGTGAGTACCTGTTTGGCGTGGCGGCGCCGGCTGCGAGGCCAGAAGCGTGTGCCGCGGCCCCCCGCCAGAATCAGGCCGTAGTAGTTCGGCATGGCTACTGGACGGGGTAGCCGTGAATCAGTTTGAGGGTTCGGCGCCAGCGAGTCTTGGTGAAGAAATGCTCCACCAGATCGACCAGATGATCGACTCCGATTGCGGGGTTGGACAGGGCTTCGGTCGAAGCATTGTACGACCAGTAAATGACCAACGGCTTGCCAATGATGTTTTCGCGCGGGACAAAACCCCAGTAGCGGCTGTCGAGCGAGGAGTCGCGATTGTCTCCCATGGCGAAGTAATGGCTTGGCGGGACAACGACTTCATGATTCTGGACGTTGCCCTGAAGCATCTCCAGCGCCGGCGGGTAGAGGTTCACGTTCGGTTCGCTGGGAAAATTGTCCCGGTAGGAATCGATGTATTCGGTCTTGTTGTACTTATAGGGCTCATCGAGCGCGTGGCCGTTCAGGTACACACGCTTATTCACCAGGTGAATATGGTCGCCGGGTACTCCGATGACGCGCTTGACGAACGTCTGACGGATGTCCATGGGGTATCGAAAGACGATGATGTCGCCGCGATGCACATCTTCGTACGGCAACAAATGCCTGGTGAACCGTCCCGGCGGCGCGTAGGCCAGCTTGTCCACCAAGAGATGGTCACCGATCAGCAGCGTATCTTCCATGGATCCGGTGGGAATCACGAAGGCCTGTACCAGCGTGGTGGTCCCAAACAAGAGCAGGATGATGGTGACGGTCCATTCGGCGATCACGCCGCGCGGAATATCGCTCTTGTGCGGTTTCTTGGTTTGCTCGGCAGCCTCCTCGGCTACGCTGGTTTTCTGCTGGCTCACGATAAAACTATTGTAACGAAAAGCAGGGAGCGCCCGTGCAGAATGACTCACAAAATTGGGACAAAAAAGCAGATACCTCTGTTATTCTGATGAGGCGTGACACCCGCGACTGCGCTCCCTATCCATCACCGGCCGTTTACCCGGACGCAGTCAATGGCGTTGGTCTTTTGCTGCACACTGCTAGGCGCGGCGGCGCAAATGCTGATGAAAATCGGCCTTGGCCACCCGGCCCAGACAGGCTTGATGGGTTACATCACCAGCTTGCCGCTGCTCGGTGGCTATTGCCTCTACGGCCTCAATACCGTGCTGCTGGTTTTTGCTTTGCGTGACGGCGAACTGTCGATCCTCTATCCGATCATTGCCCTGACTTATGTCTGGGTCACGATTCTTTCCGTAGCGTTTTTTCACGAGACGATGAACATGTTCAAGCTGGCCGGCGTCGCGGTAGTGGTGGCCGGCGTGGCCGTGATGGGCAAGGGCGGCCAATCGTGAGCACACCCGTTTCGTCGATGCTGCTGGTGCTAGCGGCGTCGTTTCTGGGATCGTTTGGCGCGGTGTTCTTGAAGTCCGGCGCGCAGAAGCTTCGTCACGGCCTGCGTTACCTCATCCTGAACCTGCGGTTGGCCCTCGGCGTGGGGTTGTTTCTCGGCTCTTCGGTTTTTTATTTGCTCGGCTTGAAGCGCGGCGAAGTGTCGGTTCTTTATCCGATGGTTTCACTCGCTAATGTGTGGACCCTATTCTGGTCGCGACTGTTCTTCAAGGAGCCGATTACGCACGCCAAAACGCTGGGCCTGCTGCTGATTCTCGTTGGGGTGTTCTTCATCGGGCTGGGCGCGGAAGCGCACTAAGCTCAGACCCGTTCCACGCGATCCAGAGCCAGAAATTCCTGGATGTGCGGGTGATCCGCCTTCTCCAGGTCTGATACCGGGCCGAAGAAAATAACGCGTCCCTGATGGAGAAACACCACGCGGTCGGCTACCCGGTTCATTAGTTCCAGATCATGGGTCACCACCACGGAAGTCAGGCGCAACTGCCGCTTCAGCCGCAGCATGAGATCCGCCAGATGATCCGACATGATGGGATCGACCATGGTGGTGGGTTCGTCGTAGAGAACGCACTCAGGCTGCGCCGCGAGTGCCCGGGCGATGGCGACGGCCCGTTTATAGCCGGTGGCCAGGTCAGCCGGATAGGAATCGCGGGCTTCGTAGATATCCACCATCTTGAGCAGCCCGTTCACCACCTCCTCCTTGTTCGCCTCGTCGTAGTCCTCGCGTAACTCGAGAGAAAACAAGACATTCTCCGCGACCGTCATGGAATCAAATAACGCGCCGGACTGAAACACCATAGTTACTTTTTTTCGAATGCGGCGGAGTTCGGACTCCGGGAAATCCGTAATATCTTCGTGCGCCACGATCACGCGGCCGTTATCGGGCCTGAGAAAGCCCATGATGTGAGCCAGCGTGACCGACTTACCCACGCCGCTGCGGCCGATAATGGCTACGGTCTGGCCGGCGTCAACCCAAAAATTGCTGTCGACTAAAACCGGCTTGTCGAACGTCTTATAAACATGGCGGAACTCTATGTAATGCGGGTACTCGTCAACCATGGCAATAACCGGTCCACTCCGCGGGAGTATTGAGGTTATGGAACGGGCGGCAATCCGGCACGCGCCACAGGTCGATTTCGAGACCCTCCAGGCCGTCCATTACCTTGCGAATGCCACGTTCGAGCGCTTGCGTGATCCCATCCAAGGCGCGGCGGCTATAGGCGGCGCACAAGGGCTCCGGCAAACCGGAGGGGCCGGCCGGAACCACCGCATGGGCATGGCCGCTTTGGGCGCGCTGGAGGATTCGCTGGAGAAGGCCGGCGGTAAGCTCCGGCATGTCGCAAGCTACGATGACGTTCCAGTCCGCGCGCGACCGGGCGAGAGCGGCGTGAATGCCGGAAAGGGGTCCACATCCCGGATAAATGTCGCGAATAACTGGATAACTAAAGTTACTATACTTGTCCGGATCTCCGACCAAAGTCACGTTGCCCGCGGCTCGATGTACTTCCGCGGCAACGTGTTCGATGAGGGTGCGGCCCTTGAACGGGAGCAAAGCTTTGTCGGCGCCCATGCGGGAACTCCTGCCTCCGGCCAGCACAAACCCCGCGCATTTCATCGAGAAAATGATAACATTATAGAAATGCAAAAAGCGTAAGTTAGGTGGCGGAGAAATAAAACATAAAAATGAGAAAATGTTTTATACTAACTTCGGTGATCATAGCCAGCGCCGCTCACTTATCCGCTGCGTCTGTTAGCCAGTCAGCTCCAGTAATGGTGGTGGTGCGTTCCGACATGCAAACAGGGCGCCTGGTGCGGAGCGTGGCCCGGCCGGCACGCGCAGTGCCGGAAAAGCCAGTTCCGCAAATCGAGTTGCCCGCACCGGCGGCATCCGCACCGCCGGAACTGGTTACGATGGTAGATCAGATCGCCGGGCGGCACGACGTGGATTCCGATCTGGTGCACTCCATGATTCGCGTGGAGAGCAATTACAATCCTTTCGCGGTTTCGAGCAAGGGCGCCCTCGGATTGATGCAACTGGTTCCTTCTACCGCGCGTCGTTTCAGTGTGAGCGACGCTTTCAATCCGGCGCAGAACGTCGAGGGCGGCGTCCGGTATATGAAATATCTGTTGAACCTCTACAAGGGTGACAAACGCCTGGCGCTGGCGGCATACAACGCCGGCGAGGGCACGGTGGAGCGATACCAAGGTGTGCCGCCATTTCGCGAGACGCGCGATTACGTCTACCGCGTGGGCAAGGCGCTGGATGACACCAAGGAAGCAAAAAAACAGCGCGCTGTGGAGACCGAAGCCAAGCCCGCGCGAGAATTCAACCCCATTCGCGCCGTGGTGGATGCGATGGGAAGGCTGTATTACAAGACTCAATAATCCATGGGACGCCGGCTCACGGGCATAACGGGCGTTATAGGACTTCTGGCGGCAACGACGCTTGCCGCGGAGGCGCGGACCTCCTCGTCGCCCGAGGTCACCGCCGTACGCTATTGGACTTTGTCTGCCACAACGCGGGTGGCCATTGAGATTACGGGCGAAGTTCATTATCGCGCTGACCGCGCGCAAAACCCCAATCGGATCTTCTTTGATCTGACCGGCACACGTCCCCTCATTGACGGCCACCGTTTGTTCGCCGCCGAGGTCGGGGACAAGCTGCTCAAACGCATCCGCGTAGCCGAAACTCTGCCGGGGGTCACGCGGGTCGTGCTCGACTTGGAATCGCCCGCCGAGTTTACGGTATCCCGGTTGGATAATCCCAGCCGCATGATCATCGAACTTCGTCCGGCGGGCTCTGCTCCGCAAGAAACCGTGGTGCGCGCGGCAGCACCGGTTCGCCGCGAGGCTGAGCCGATGCGAGAGCCACCGCGGCCAGCGGCTGCACCGCCGCCCGTCATTTCCGCTCCACCCGCTCTGAAGGCGGATGTCGTCAGACCGCAGGTGGCGCGAATGGCCGCCAAGACGGTAACGACATCGGCGATCATCCTGACCGAACCACCGCCGGCCCCCGCTCCGTCTTCGATGAGCGAACCGGATGACTCGGTTCGAAAGCCGCCCTCCCGCACAGCCGTTCCGCCCGTAGTGGCGAAACCCGCACGCGTGTCCAGTGAGGGAGAACAGTCGTTGATTCGCGCGCTCGGTTTGAAAATTCACCGCGTGGTCATCGACCCGGGTCATGGCGGCGCCGATGACGGCACCGTAGGCCGGCGCGGATTGATGGAAAAGGACGTGGTGCTGGATGTCGCCAGGCGGCTGGGCAAGCTCATCGAGGAGCGCATGGGCAGCGAGGTAATCTACACGCGATCGGACGACACCTTCATCCCGCTGCAGGGGCGCACCGAAATCGCAAATCAGAAGAAAGCTGATCTGTTCCTTTCGATTCACGCCAACTCCTCCCCGCACCCGAAGATTGGCGGCATTGAAGTCTACTACCTGAACTTCACGCGCTCGGCTGAGGCACTTGATGTGGCGGCCCGCGAGAATGCCAGCTCGGACAAGTCTGTTTTTGAGCTGAGAGATCTCATTCAGAGCATCACCTTGCACGAGAAGATCGAGGAATCCAAGGAATTTGCTTCCAAGGTGCAAGGGTCGCTGCAAACGTTTGAGACGCGATATAACCCGGCGGCCAAGGATCGCGGCATCAAGAAAGCGCCGTTCGTAGTGTTGATTGGCGCTTCCATGCCTTCGATCCTTGCCGAGATCGGCTTCCTCAGCAGCTCCCGGGAAGAGCAGCTTCTGAAGCGACCCGAGCACCGCCAACGCCTGGCCGAGGCGCTGTATCAGGGCGTCTCGCGCTACGCCCAATCGTTGAGCCATTTCCAGGTTGCGCAGCGAACCGCCATCGACTAAGCCGCCGGCGCGCGTTCTCGCCTTTCGGCACACCCCGGTTGACGATCTGGGTTTGATTGCCTCCACGCTGGCTTCCCGAGGCGTTCACTGTGATTACGCTGATCTGTATGCCAATCCCCGCGCCGAGTGTCGCGTCAGCGAAGCGGACGCTCTGATTTTGATGGGAGGGCCAATGTCAGCGAACGATGATCAACCCTACCTTCATCGTGAGATCCAGTACATCCGGGATGCCGCGAATCGCGGCCAGATGGTGCTGGGGGTCTGCCTGGGCGCGCAGTTGATCGCGAAGGCCCTGGGGGCACGTGTGTACCCAAACGCGGTGAAAGAAATCGGCTGGGCGCCTGTCAGCTTCACACCAGCCGCGGCGAGCGACCCGCTTTTGGTAGGGCTGAGCGAGCCCGAAATGATCTTTCACTGGCACGGGGAGACGTTCGATTTGCCGCCGGGCGCCGCGCGGCTCGCTTCGTCTGATGCATGCGTCAACCAGGCGTTCCGCGCCGGCGATCGCATCTACGGACTGCAGTTTCATCTTGAGGTGACGCCGGCCATGATTGCGGGATGGTGCCGCGACGACGAAGCTTGCGGCGATGCGCGCGAGGTCACGCAGCCGATCGATCCACACCAGCACGCCGCCCGTAGCGCGAAGCTGGCGGAGCTGGTATTTGGCCGCTGGTGCGCTCTGCTGCAGGACGAGGCGTGCGCGGCTTCTTAGTCGCAGCGGGCCTGGCGGCCACCTGCGTTTACGCCCACGCCGAGCCGATCCGTCTCCATGCGTATCCGCAGAAAATCCGCACGTTTTACGATACGAACGATTCAAGAACACCCGATCGAGTGAAGCAAGCCGCGGAGCGTCCGCCGACAGGCAACTTCACTTGCGCGGCAGTTGCCGGCGATGGCGCCCGCTGGCTCGGCACTCATGCTGGCGTCATTCGTGAGGACCCCACGGCGGATCCTGCCGATCGGCACCAGTTCCTCGCGGGCCGGCGTTACCTTCCCGATGACGATGTCCGCAACGTGGCACCCGACGGTTCGTACGGCATGTGGGTAAGGACGCGGACGGGCGTCTCCCACATCGAATTGCGGCTGATGACGCTCAAGCAAAAAGCGGCTTACTTCGAGGAGCGCATTCGCGAGCGCCACGATCGCTACGGTCTGGTGGCTTCTTCCATACTACGCGTGCGAGGTGATCTTGGCACGAACCAGCTCGACCCTAGCGACAATGATGGCCTCTGGACCGCGATCTACTCCGCGTCGCAATACTTTCGTTACGCTGCCACGCGCTCCCCGGAAGCGCTCAGCAACGCCAGGAAGTCGATCGAGGCCGTGCTGTTTCTGGAACAAGTCACCGGCCGGCCTGGTTTTCCTGCCCGCTCGTACATTCGCCGGGGGGATTATCGGGAATCCGACGGCGTATGGCACTGGACGCCGGACGGGCGATACGAATGGAAAGCGGATACCAGCTCGGATGAAATCGTCGGGCACTTTTTCCTCTACGCCGTCGCGTGGGATTTGTTGACGGATTCCGAGCTGAGACAACGCATCCGCGCCACGGTGACGCGCATCACGGATCACATCCTGGAACACGGGTACAACCTCACCGACGTCACAGGCCGGCCGACCACCTGGGGCCGGTGGTCGCGCGCGTATTTCGAGAGTGAGTCCGGTATTACTGATAGCCCGCTCAACGCGCTCGAACTGTTGAGCATCGTGAAAACTGCGGCGCACATTACGGGTGATGCAAAGTACGAGGCGGAGTATCACAAAGCGGCCTTCGACCTGAAATATCTGGAGCAGACGACGCGTCTCCGGGAGCTGACCCGCGAGATCAACTATTCCGATGAAGAACTGGCCATGCTCAGCTTTTACCCTGTCTTCCTGTACGAGCACGATCCGCGGTGTCGCGACGCTTACCGGCGCGCGATAGACGCGTGGTGGCAGAATATCCAGCCGGAAAAGAATCCGCTCTGGAGCCTGATCTATTTGCAATCCAGGCCCACCGGGCCCGTTGATCTCGCCGGAGCCGTCTGGACCCTCAACCGCATCCCTATGGACACGATTGAGTGGACCGTGCGCAATTCGCGGCGGCGCGATATCGCCATCGACAACCGGCGTGGACGCTTCGGGGAAGTGCAGTCCACCACGCTACTGCCGCCCGACGAGCGCCCGGTGATGAAGTGGAACGGTAATCCATTTCAGATCGACGGCGGCAACAGCGGGCGCACGGAGGATGATGGGGCCTTCTTTCTGCTGCCGTACTGGATGGGGCGGTATTACGGACTGCTCTTAGAGTGAAACCTCCGGCTTCCCTTCGCCGGCCAGGCGCTCGAGCACCAGGCGGGCGGCGTTCTGGGCGGCGTTCTTTTTCGAATAGCCTTCAGCGTGCGCCGTCCAGTCTTTCCCGACACGAACTTCAATGGTGAACGTCTTGGAGTGTTCGGGACCGTCTTCTTTTAGAATGACGTAACGCGGAAGAGGGAGCTTGCGCGCCAGCGCCAATTCCTGCAAGGCGCTCTTGTAATCGGTGAAAGTGCCGGTCAGATCGTTGGTCGAGAACGCCCAATCGATCGCCGGGTCACCGACCACGTGCTCCGTTACAAACGTGCGCGCCTTCTCGATCCCCGCGTCCTGATAGAGAGCGGCAATGAGCGCCTCGAGCGAATTCACCAGCAGCGTGCGTTTGGAGCGGCCGCCGCTCATCTCCTCGCCGCGTCCAAGCTGGAGGTACTGGCCCAGTTGCAGCCTTTCCGCTACGCCGAACAGATGCGCCGCGCTCACGATGCGGGCCTTGAGCTTGGAGAGCCGCCCTTCGGAGTACCCGGGCAGGCGGACGATCAGCGCTTCGCTGATGAGAAACCCGAGGATGGAATCGCCCAGGAATTCGAGCTGCTCGTTGTCGGCTTGCCGCACGCCCTCCGAGACGGCTCTTTCATGTACGTGAGAGCTGTGAGTTAGCGCGAGCTCGAGCAATTCTCGGTTTTGAAATTGATGCCCGATCGCGGTTTCGAGGGATTTCAGATCGGGACGCATGGGTCGAACGAAACCAGGCCTCTTCCCTTATTGCTTCTTGATTTCTACCTGCGGAGGGGCGGTGGCGGAAGCTGGGGGCGCGCCGCCGGATTTTAGTTGCAGCGCCCGCACTCTTTCGGCTTGTGCGAACTGCCGGACGCTGGGGTGGAGATCCGTCATGGCCATGACCTTTTCCAGCAGGGACAGGGCTTCGTCGGGCTTCTTGGCCTGGTCATAGGCGGCGGCGAGGCGAACCATGGTGACCGGGTCGGGAACCAGGTCGAGCGCCTGCTTCATCTCGGCGATCGCTCCGTCGGAATTCTTGCGAGCCATGGCGGCATAACCGAGCGCTTCGTGCCCCTGCGCGATGTACTCGTTCTTGGCTTGTTCCCACTGCTGGTCGGTGATCTGCGGATTGGGCTTCGGCGCGGCCTTGGCAATTTCCATGCCATCCTTTGCGTATTTCTCCGCCTTGGTGAGCTTCTCTTCGCGGTCGAGATCGAACTCGCGGGTCCGCTGGGCGATGCCTTTGGCGAGCATCAGCAGGGAGGGGTATTGCTTGGGGTCTGCCTGGATCGCTCGCTCGGCGTAAACGACCATTTTCTCGTAATCGTTCTTCTGCTGGTATGACGCGGCTTCGAAATAGAGCGTCAGCGCCTTGAAGTCGGTGTCGGCGTATTTCGTCAGCAACTCCTCGCACGCCTTAATCCGCCCGTCGGGATCCTGCGTTCCGAACACGGCCTGCAAGGCCTCGGTTTCGCCTTTCGACTTCGGCGCCGGCTGCTTCGGCTGTGCGAGCAGCGCGGGCGCTGCCAGAGCGAGCGCCAGTGTCGAGATCGTCCAAACTCTTTTCATGAAAGACTCCTTCAGTTTTGTTGCTTCTTAAACGACTCTTGAATACCCTGTTCCGCGGCATGGCGCGCTGCCGCCGAAGCCCCGTCCACCGCCAGAGCGGTTTGATAGTGCTTTGCGGCCTCGTCGCGATTGCCCGCAATATCCGAAAGCCGGCCCAGATAGACGTGCGTCCATGCCTTCACCCACGGGTCGGGGCCGGAATCGAGCACCTTCTGAAAAAGCCGTTCACCCAGTTCCGGATCATTTTGCAGAACGGCAATGCGGGCGAGGCCGTAATACGCCCGCGCATGTGCGGACTTTTCGCTGCTCTGCTCGAGCACGCGAAGATAGGTTTGTTTCGAGTGCTCGTAGTCCTTGTTGCTGTAAAGGTGGTCGGCCTCGTCCAGCGCCTGATCCGTCGGGCTCGGCGGTGCGGGCGTGGGGCGCTCGACTTTCGCGGCTCGAACATGAGGGGCATGGGCGAACTTGACGTTCGCCAGGCGCGTGTCTTCCTTGGCCGGATCGATGCGTTTGATCATCTCCGGGAAAAACAGCCGCATGGCTTCCGGCTGCTTTTCGTAAATCGTGAGCTGCTCGGCGAAGAATGGCGTCAGGATATACCCTTCGCGCAACGCGTCATCCACGCTCTCTGCTTTTCCGGGCAGCCGGGCTTCGACGGCTTTGATCAGCGATTCGGTGGTGAGCAGCAAGAAATCGGATTTGAACACCAGGTCGAGCGCCGGCGCGCCCTGCGCATAATCTTCCAGGGATTTCTTCTTTAGGATTTCTATGCCGTACTTCGTGGCCTGCGGATCGAGCAGGTAGTGCAGATACGCGTGGCGGATGTCGGCGATGCGCGGATCGGCCGACGGAGTCACCACCACGAAATACTCGTTCGCGTAGCTCCGGGTCTGTACCTGGTTCGGCGCGCCCAGCAGGTCAAGATAAATCTGAAAACTGCGGCCCAGGTACCCGGCTGTGGGATTGCGCAGATACGCATTGGCTTCCAGAATCGCGCGGGAGACCGGTTGGTGATAGCGCTCGAGCGCCTGGTCGAATGCCGGCTGGGCGTTCTTCCACAAATCGTCGAGATGGGCTTCACGGGAAAAGCGCGCCAAAAGCGGTCCCAGCCCCTCCAGTGCCCGCACGTCGGGCGGCAGATCCACGTCGCGGTACTTGAAGGCGAAATCGGGCGGACCGGTTACGGAGAGCGCGTACGAAATGTATTGGCTCAGCTCGGCGGTCTCGTCCTTCTGGCGGTGGTCGGCAAAGAAAATCTTCAGGTCCGCGATAACCGGAGCGGGCGAGCTTTCCACAGCCTTGCGGAGCTGCGCGCGCAGCGGATCGTTGTTCGGAGACGCGAGTTCGGCGTCATACCCGGCTGCGTTAATAGCCACCATCACCGCGAACAAGGAGGGGCTGAAATCGAGCTGGCCGCGCTCGCCCGCGCCACAGGGGATGACCAGCGCCACCATCAGGAGGGCTGGAAATAGGGATCGACTCAAACGTTCCTGCCTTGGATATCTTCAGTTTAGCGTATTCCGGCAGGCGGACGCTCCTGGGCATCTTTGCCCGCGCATGGTACCTAAACTGTGGTGAACCCCCCTTGACAAGGGCATTGCCATCATTAGAATAAACCCATATCGCTTATATGCAGCCCGCTTGCCAACACAAGCGCACCGAGATCATCGCGAGGCGCGACGGGGTGGATTATGTGGAATGTCTGGATTGCCGTCAAATCTTCGAAGCCGAGGATCTCGAGGCCGTCACCGTCGAAAAAGAGGAAGAAGAGTAATTGACCTCGCGTTGTACACACGCGACGAGTCGCGCATGAGCCGTGTGCCTGTGCGTTAGCATAGGTTTCATGCACGATCTGGGATTCTTTCGCGCCAATTTCGAAAAGGTCGCTCAACGCCTGGCTGCTCGCGGCGCCATCACCGGCCTGGAGCAGTTCCGCGAGCTGGACCAGCGCCGCCGTGCGGTGATCACCGAAGCCGAAGAGCTCAAAGCGCGCCGGAATGCGGAAAGCGCGGAGATTGCCACGCTGCGCAAGGCGGGGGCAGACACTACCGAGCGTCAGCAGCAGGTGCGGGAGATCGGCAACCGCATCGCTTCGCTAGACGAGCAGATCAAGACCCTGGATGATCAATTTCGAGAGCTGCTGGCGGGAATTCCCAATCTTCCACACGAATCGGTGCCGGCGGGCGGCGGGCCCGAGGATAACGTGGAAGTGCGGCGTTGTGGCGAGCCGCGCAAATTCGATTTCGAACCTAAGGCGCACTGGGACATTGGCCCGGAACTGGGCATTCTGGACCTGGAGCGTGCGGCGAAAATTACTGGCGCGCGGTTCGCGGTGTACTGGGGTGCGGGTGCCCGGCTGGAACGAGCCCTTATTAACTTCATGCTCGACGTCCACACGCGGGAGCACGGGTACACCGAGGTACTGCCGCCATTTATGGTGAATTCGGCCAGCCTGTTTGGCACCGGGAACCTCCCCAAGTTCGCCGATGACCTCTTCAAGTGCGAGAAGCACGACTTGTGGCTGATTCCTACCGCCGAGGTGCCGGTCACAAACCTGTATCGGGATGAGACTCTCGAAGCGGAGCGCTTGCCCGTGAGCCTGTGCGCGTACACGCCCTGTTTCCGCAGCGAAGCCGGCTCCTACGGCCGCGATGTACGCGGCATCATCCGGCAGCACCAGTTTCAAAAAGTCGAGCTGGTCAAATTCACGCGCCCCGAGGACAGCTACGATCAACTGGAAAAACTGACGGCGGACGCCGAGGACATTCTGCGCCGGCTGGGACTGCCTTTTCGCACCGTGGTGCTTTGCACGGGCGACATGGGTTTCTCATCAGCAAAGACCTACGACATCGAGGTGTGGCTGCCTGGGCAAAACGGCTACAAGGAGATCTCGTCGTGCTCAAACTTCGAAGCGTTCCAGGCCCGCCGCGCCGGCATCCGCTTCAAGGGCGCGAAAGGGAAGTCGGAATTCGTGCATACCCTGAACGGCAGCGCGTTGGCGGTGGGCCGTACCTGGGTCGCGATTGTCGAGAATTACCAGCAGAAAGACGGGAGCGTACTCATCCCCGAAGCGTTAAGGCCGTACCTGGGCGCGGAGCGGATTACCCGCCCTTCTTAAAACGGCGAAAGAAACTGTCTTGGTTCCACTGCGGCCGCTCGGTCTGATTGGCCACCGCTTCTGCCAGTGCCAGAATTAGCCGGTTGAAATCCGACGCAGCTTTCAAATCGACGGGCTGGCGCACGTCGTCCGAAGGCGCGTGATAGCGTTCTTTCAACCATTGCCTGGCGATGGCTTCTTCCCGTGACCCCTTCTCATAACCGACCTTGAAAAACAGGGATGGCACGCCTTGGCGGATGAAACTGTATTGGTCGCTGCGGATGAAGATGTTGCGCTCTGGCTCTTGATCGATCTGTATCCGGATGCCCAGCCGCTCGGCAACAGCGCGCACCTGTTTGCCCAAGTCGGATTCATCCAAGCCGTACACGGTCAGGATGCGAAAGGGATAGAGCGGCAGGAACATGTCGACGTTGAGATCGGCCACAATTTGCTGCGTTCCAACGGTGGGATGCATGGCAAAGTACTTCGAACCCAGCAGCCCTTTCTCCTCACCCGTCACAATCGCAAACAGCAGGGACCGCTTCAACCTCGGTTTGCCTTTGTGAAGTTGTTCCGCGATATCGAGCAGCGTCGCCACGCCCGAGGCATCGTCCATGGCGCCGTTGTAGATGCTATCGCCGTTGATTGGGCGGCCCACACCGAGATGATCCAGATGCGCTGAGAGCACGAGGTATTCCTCTTTCAGCTTGGGATCTGAACCCGGCAGAACAGCCACCACCTTGGGAGACTCAACCTCCGTGCTATGGACCCGCGTCCTGGCTTTCAGACCGGCGACCAGCGGGAAATGAGGTAGTGGTTTGCGCTCCTTGGCCAGAGCGAGGATCTCCTCAGCCGAGTGCCCCGACCCCGCCAGCCACTTGTCCAGGTACTCGGGATTGATCGTCACGGAGAGCTTCTGGCCGAAACTCCGTTTCAGTTCGGGATCATCCAACGACATCGCGGGCTGGAAGCGCGCTAGCGCCGAGCGCGTCCACGGTACGTCCATCCCTCTCGGATTCATGACCGTGCAGGTGCCAACGACCCCGGCGCGTGCGAGAAACTCTCCACGTTCGTCGGCGGATTGATAATGCGAACTCAACGCGCCGGGAATCGAAGACGGTCCGCCGCTCACGTAGACCGCGATCTTGCCGCGGAGATCCAGGCCCGCCAGGTCGTCAAATTTCATTTCGGGAACGGTGAGGCCGTAGCCCACGAACACGAGGCTCGCCTCAACCGAGTCCGCCGGATCCACGCGCATGCTGATGGTCGCGTCCTCGCCCAGGCGCAGCGCTTCTTCCGCGCCGTGGCGCACCAAGGTTAGGCTGGAACCCTCTTCCACGATTTCGCGCGACTTGAACTTCACCGGCTGGAAGTAGCCGGAGACGCCGCCGGCCTTTAATCCCGCGCGCTCGAATTCTCCGGCCACGTAGATGGCGGCCCGCCGGTAGCCTTCGCTGCCGGGAAGGCGGCCTTCCAGCTTATCGTCGGCGAGATAGCGAACATGCCCCCACCAGCGCTGCCCATCCGGCTGCGCATCGCCGCCCAGCAGTACCAGTCCAAACGAAACCGCAGCGATCAAACGCAGGTTCATCCTTTCTTCCCCTTGAGCTTTTTGTACTCTTCACGGATCGCCTGCATTTGCCGTGCGTGGCTCTCCGCATGATCGGCGAAATATTCAAGCATTTGAAGGAGCGTCAAGGCGCCTCGTTCGGAATGCATGCCCTTGCGTTCGAATGCCGTTTCGGGAAGCGCCTTGAGCAACTCGTAGTTCTCCGCGCGCACGCGGCGGAAACTCTCGAGCGACTGCTTCGGCTGCCGCCGCGCATAGTCCAGGTTGGCCACCCAGGCATCCTGGTCAAACGCGATCAGCGTGGGATTGTCTTCGGCGATCACCTGCCGGAACCGGTGGGCGCCCACCAGTTCGCCGTCCGCGAGATGCGCCACAATCTGGCGGATGCTCCACTTTCCCGGGGCGGGCGTGAAGTCGGTCTCCTCGCCGTATACGCCGGTGAGAACGACCGCCAGCAGCTCGGGGCCGCGGCGAAATCTTTCCAATGTCTCGGGTAAGTTGCTCATCGCTTCACCATTGAACCGGGTCGGGTGCACCCGCTGTCGTAGGGGCCGGACACGTCCGGCCTCTTCAGTAATAATCCGCGCAACTCATGTAGTAGCCGCACGTCTCACAGATCAATTTGCACTTCCGGCTGGTGAGGCGGCTCGAACAAACCGGGCAATAGAGCATGGGCTCTTCGCGTGCCGGCTCGGGCGACGCTTCGGGTTCAACCGGTCCAGGCTCGGGTTCACTCATGAGAACAAAGTCAATTATAGACTCCAGACTTTGCGCCCGCCCACGTAGGTAGCGTTCACCTCGATTCTCTTGGTGTCCGGATCAAAATCGAAAAGCACGAAGTCGGCGCGCTGGCCGATAGCCAGGCCAGCCTCTCGCCCCGGAACCTGACCGGCGCGCGCGGCGTTAACGGTAGCCAGGCGAACTGCATCCGCCAGGCTCAGATCCCCCAGGCGCATCAGGTTTTCAACGCCGCGGTCCATGCGCAGCGCCGAACCGGCCAGCCGGTCCTGGCCGGCCAGCACCACGCGATTGTCCGGCGTCAGATCCACATCCTGCTCTCCCAGGCGATATCGCCCCGGCGCGCAGCCCGCGGGAGAAGTGGCGTCGGTGACGAGCACCGCGCGGTCCACGCCTTTAGCTCGCAGCCCGACCTTCAAAAAGGATTTCGGCAGATGAATCCCATCCACGATGAAACTGGCCCGCAGCCTGTCTTCGGCGAGCTGTTCCCAGATGTAGTTCGGATGACGCCGCAGCATACTATGTGCGCCGTTGCCGATGTGCGTGGACATGGTGGCCCCGGCGTTCACGGCCTCCGCAATATGAGGGGCTTCCGCGGCGGTGTGCCCGATGCTCACCACTACGTTCTCGGCCACCGCGGCCTCGATGTAGCGAGGCGCTTGCGGCCATTCGGGCGCGATCGTAACCAGCCGGATGCGGCCTCCGGTGGCGTCCTGCCAGCGGTGCAACTCGTCGATGTCCGGCGGCCTCACCCAGCGCTTGGGATGCGCGCCGCGCGGGCCGTCATCCGGCGAAATGTGCGGCCCTTCCACGTGAAATCCGTCCATGGCGGCGCCTTCCTCGAGCGTCTCCTTGGCTCGAGCCAGATTGCGGAGCGAAGCCGCCATGTCTTCCGGCGCTCCCGTAATCACGGTGGGATAAAAGCGCGTGATACCCGTCGCATACAGCGCCTGGACCGATCGCGCAATTTCATCAGGGGGCGCCACGGGCGAGTTGTAATCCACACCCGCGAAGCCATTCACCTGAATGTCCACCCAGCCGGGAGCAATCCACCGGGAGGGCCGTTCAGCCGCCACGCGCACCGAAGAAATCGTTTGCTCGAACCCGATTTCAATTCCCAAACCGGTACTTGCATCGATACCTGAACAAATTGTCATGTGTTTGCTTTATGCACAGCTTTGCCACATCCGAATGGCGGCAACTGTAACATATTTTTAATGGAGAAATCTGTTGAAAAGCCCACCGAGCCCTGAAGTTTTTCTAGCGCCGCAGGCCGCGACACGCTAAAAAAGAGGAGTTCAATAAACAACAGCGCAATCGGAGCGGTAGATCTCGGGGGAGGTGGCCGGCTCTGGTTGCGCTGTTTTTTTATTTCTTGCCCGCGAGACTGGGCTCCGGCTCTCCCACCGCCGAAAGCCATCCGTACCGGTCCGGCTTGGTTCCGTTCACGATCGCGAAAAATTCCTTTTGCAGCCGCTCGGCCACCGGCCCGCGCCTTCCTTTGCCGATCTGGATGCGATCGACGGAACGAATGGGAGTAATTTCAGCGGCTGTTCCCGAGAAGAAGACTTCGTCGGCGATGTAGAGCATCTCGCGCGGGACCAGGGTCTCGATCACTGGGATCTCGAGATCCTGCGCCAGCCGCAACACCGAATCACGCGTGATGCCGGGCAGGACGGACGCGCCCAGCGGCGGCGTCAGGATCTTGCCATCGCGCACCACAAAAATGTTTTCGCCCGATCCTTCGCTGACGTAACCGGAGGCATCCAAAGCGATGCCTTCCGAGTAGCCGTTGATCAGCGCCTCCATTTTGATCAACTGCGAGTTCATGTAATTGGCGCCGGCTTTTGCCAGCGCGGGCAGGGTATTGGGCGCGATGCGGTTCCAGCTTGAAACGCACACGTCGACTCCCTCCGCCAGCGCCTCCTCCCCCAGATACTTACCCCACTCCCAGCAGGCAATGTAGACGTCCAGGGGATTCTTCAGCGGGTTGACGCCCATCTCACCGTACGCCCGCAGCAGGATCGGGCGAATGTAACAGGAGCGCAGCTTGTTCACGCGAACCAGCTCGCGCATGGCTTCTTCCAGCTCGGCCGCCGTGTAGCCGACGTTTTCCATACGGTAGATCTTGGCCGAATCCAGCATGCGCCGGACGTGCTCCCGCAGGCGAAAGACGGCGGGGCCGGAAGGCGTCGCATAGCAGCGAATGCCCTCAAAAACCGAGCTGCCATAGCTGACGACGTGCGAAAGGACGTGAATGCGGGCGTCGTCCCAGGCGATGAAGCGGCCGTTGTGCCAGATCTTTTCTGTGGGGGTTAACATTCAACAATTATAAAACGGGATAATTCTAACTGGGTGCTGCGGGGCTGTTCATTACCGTAAGCCCCACAGCCTGAGGAGTTGGTCACCATGCGTCAGAAGAGATTTTTGTGTTTCTGCCTCGCTGTCGCGGGCACGCTGATCTTGAGTGCGTGGCGGAAGCCAGGCGAACCGCTAAGACCTTCCGGATTGAATTTCTTTTCGAAACAACAGGACGTCCAACTGGGCCAGGAAGCCGCGACGGAGGTGCGCAAGCAGGTCACGGTCGTCCAGAACCAGTTTCTGCAGGAGTACATCCAGCGTATCGGCAAGCGGCTGACGGCGCAGCCCGAGGCAGGGGATTGGCCCTTCAATTTTACGGTGATCCTCGACCCAAATATTAACGCCTTTGCGCTTCCCGGTGGACCCATGTTCGTGAACTCGGGAACCATCGCAAACGCCGAGAATGAAGCGCAGATCGCGGGAGTGATGGGCCACGAGATGTCACATGTCATCCTGCGCCACGGAACCAAGCAGGCGTCCAAGGCGAACCTGCTGCAAATCCCGGCGATGCTGGCTGGGGCCGTGGTTGGCGATAGTTCCTTGCTGGGCGAACTGACCAAGCTCGGGATCGGAGTTGGCGCAAATTCGCTCCTGCTGAAGTACTCGCGAGACGACGAGAGCCAGGCCGACGCTCTGGGTACGCACCTGATGGCGGAGGCCGGCTACAATCCAATCGAACTCGCTCACTTTTTCCAGAAGCTGGAAGGGCAAGGCGGCTCGCGCCCGCTGCAATTTCTTTCCGACCACCCCAATCCGGGAAACCGCGAGCAGGCCATCCAGGAGGAAGTTGGCACACTGCCGAAGCGGCAATACGCTTTCCAGACAGGCGAATTCGAGCGCGCCAAAACCGAAGTAGCCAAGCTGCCCAAACCGGTGCCAGCAAATAAGACCGGCGTCGCCGCCGTCGCCAACCCGGCGGACCCGTGCCCGTCAGGCAGCTTGCAACCCTTTCAAGGCCGCAGCTTCTCGCTTTCGTATCCTTCCAACTGGCAGGTATTCGGCGATCAGAACTCGGATTCCATCACCATTGCGCCGCGCGAGGGCATCGTGCAACGTTCGGGCGGCGGCAGTGCCCAGGTGGGCTACGGGGTGATCGCCAGTTACTTTCCACCCGAGAGCCAGGGCCAGAGCCTCTCGCAGGCCACCGACGACCTGATCCAGCATCTGCACGCTTCGAACCCCAGCATGAAGATCGCGCACAGCAGCCGCAAAGTGAAGGTCGACGGCAACCCGGGCCTGACGACGATGCTGTCGAGCAGCTCGCCGCTGACCGCCGGCGAAGAAACCGACGCGCTGCTGACCGTCGTCCGGCCTCAAGGCCTGTTCTACCTGGTCTTCATCGCACCCTCGGCGGAGTTCAAGAACGTGGAGAGCGTGTTCAACGAGGTGGTCGGGTCGGTGAGGTTCAGGTAGGGATGTTTCGGCGGCTTCCGATAACGAAGATTATGTAAACTTCTATCCGCCTGCCGTGCTTGGGCTCGCGATCCCCCCAAAAAAATGGGGCCGCAGACCTTCGTAGGTCCGCGGGCCCCAAGGGAAGAAACTCTTGAGACTAGCGATGTGAGCTGTGTCCGCCACCGCCGCTGGAGTGGCCGCCGGCACCACCACCGCCGCTACCGCGCGAGCCACCGCCGCCGCTGGGCGCTGACTGATGGGTTGGCGCACTACGGGCGCCGCCAGAAGACCCGCCGCGACTGTACGAAGGCGTTGAACGTTCGCGCACAATCGGAGGCGCGATCTGGAGAGACCTGTTGCTGCCGGATCCGGGGCTCGCGTAACGCGGCGTCGAGGGTTGCGTGGCCGGCTGGAAGCGTCGCCAGCCGTCCGACGGCACGCTCTGGTAGCGCTGCGTGGATGGAGTTGCCGTGGCCGGGCGGTCGCCTGTAGTACGCCAACCGCCGCCGGCGTTCGGACTTCCGAAACGGCCCCATCCGCCACCGGCAGCCTCGCTGTTCACGCGCGGCTGGGCGGCGGGACTTCCTGTTTGCGGTGAATTCCCAAAGCGTCGCCAGGCGCCGCCAGAGTTCGACGCCGCCGGAGCGCTGGGCGTCACAGGAACATGCGTCGTATTTTGCGTCACGTTCGGCACGCCTCGGCCGGCATTTCCGGTCACCGCACTTCCCTGCCGGTTGATTTGCGCCAGACTCTGTTGCTGCTGCGCGAACGGCACGCGGTTCACAGCGGCCGGCTGGTTATGGCTGAAGAAGCGGCTATTGTTTAATGCAGCACTGCGCACCGGTGAAGTCACCGGCCGGTCCGAAAACCGCAGGCTCGAAGATGTTGGCGCAACGGGCACGGCACCCTTCACCAGGCTGGCCTGCCGGAGCTGATCCGGGCTGACGCGGATTGGTGTCGTGAAATGCCCACGCGCGAAATCGTTCGCGTTGACGGCTGTCACTCCATTTCCAACGCGCGCATTGCGATAGGTGTTCACAATATTCACGTTGTTCACAACATTTATGTTGTTAACCAGCACATTATGATTGCGAAAACCGCCGTAATAGCCTCGCCCCCACCACGGATGGAAGGCTTCAAAAGGAGCAAGCGGCACCCATCCGAAGCCAGGCCCGCCGAAACCGACGCCGACGTGGAATCCGCCGAAGCCGAAAAATCCAACAAGCGCCGGGCTCCAGAAGGGCCGGACGTACCTGGGCCCTGGATACCAGCACCAGCCGTACCCGGCGCCCCAGAACCAGCGGCCGTAGTGGAACGGCGCCCAGCCCCAGGTGTCGTAGCTCACCCAAGTCCAGCCATACCAGTCTTCCCAAACCCAGCGGCCGTAGCGATAAGGCGCCCAGTCCGGGCCGACCGTCGGCGCCCAGACTTCGCCATATTCAGGTGAGGTCACCCATCGGCCGTGCGCATCGAGGTCGCCCGCCCCTTCGATCTCAGGACTTACGTGTTGATAGCTCGGGGAACGCATGAGACTCTGATCGCGCTCCGCATTCCAGCGATCAAAATCGTCTTGCGCCACAGCGCCGACAACCTGAAACTCCGGGTCGGACGGGTTGCCCCGCACCACCATGGTGTTTCCGGCGCGCAGCGTCTCGACTCCACGCGGACCATAGACTTCCGCCTCTCCCGCACGAGGCGTAATTTCGGTTCGGCCATCCTCGAACACCGTGATGCGGTACGCTCCCGGTTGGACGGGCCGCACGGAAACGGATGGAGTGCTGATTTCCACTTGTGTTTGCGCTGCGCGAATCACACTGAAAACCACGGTGCCGCGCGCTACCTGCAACTGATCTCGTTTACTGGTCAGCTCGCTCATCCGGACTTCGGAATCCGATGCGAGCCGCGCCATGTTGGCGGAATCGAACTGAATCTCGGCGCGCGCGCCTGGCCCGGTGGAGATGACGTCGCCGGCCATCAGGGGGGCGTTTACCACGGCGGCCGTCTGCTCACCCGAATCGCCTCGCTGAACCGTAACGTCTCCGCCGATGATGCTCATGCGCGCGACGCCGTGTTCCGAATTATCCGGATCCTGGGCGGGTGGAACCTGGGCACGCGCCATCGTGATCGTTCCGGTTAGAACGACCGCCAACAGGAGTAGGTATGAAGTGCGTCTCATGGGCGGTTCCCCGCTCTCTGAAAGGCACCTTCTGTACCAATCTTTAATTAATTGATTTAGAAAGGCTTATAGGCCAATTCACCAACCCGCCGGCTGGCCGAAATGCACCACCCCGCTCCAATGTGGCCGCGATGCCTAACCCACCGACTTCAGAACCGATTTCAGATTCATGTTGCGGATCAGGCGGTGGAGGTAATTGGGGTGCACGCCGAGCAGCTTGGCAGCCTCGGTGTAATTGCCGCCGGCCTGATCCACCGCGCGCAGGATCACCTGCTTCTTGGCTTCGGCGATGGTTTCATGGTACCGGGCGATGGACGCGCCGGCCGGCCGTTCGGTCTCGAGCACGGCTTCGGGCAGATCCTCGGGGAGAACGAACTCCGATGAACCCAGAACGACAGCGCGCTCGATGGCGTTTTCGAGCTCGCGCACGTTGCCGGGCCAGTCGTAATTGATGAGGCAGACGCGCGCTTCGGGTGACACGCCGCGGACATGGCGTTTGGATTTCTCGCCGGCGCGCGCAGCGAAGTAAGTTGCCAGCAGCGCAATGTCCTCGCGGCGTTCCCGCAGGGACGGCATCTCAATGGACACCACGTTGAGCCGATAGTAGAGATCCTGCCTGAAGCTACCCACCTTGACGCTGTCTGCCAGGTCGCGATTAGTAGCCGCGAGAATGCGCACATCGATCTTGATAGGCCGGGTTCCGCCCACCCGTTCAAACTCCCGCTCCTGTAAAACGCGCAAGAGCTTGGCCTGCAAGGCCGGGGCTAGCTCGCCTATCTCGTCGAGAAACAGCGTCCCGCCGTCTGCGACTTCGAGTTTTCCTTTCTTCTGCACGACGGCGCCGGTGAATGCTCCCTTTTCGTGGCCGAACAATTCGCTCTCGAGCAGGGTCTCAGTGAGTGCGGCGCAGTTGATGGCTACGAACGGCTTCTCTGCGCGGGAACTGTTGCGATGGATGGCGCGCGCTACGAGTTCCTTCCCGGTACCGCTTTCGCCGGTAATCAGGACGGTTGCCTCGGTCGGCGCGACGCGGGAAACAAACCGGTACACCGTGCGCATGGGTGCGCTTTCGCCAACCATGTTGTGCTCGATATTGATCTCCGCCTTCAGCCTCTGGTTCTCATCCTCCAGACGCTCTACCTCCTTCGCATTTTCAAGCGCCACGGCGGAAATGGCGGCGATTGCCGTCATCAATTCCAGATGATCCTTGTCGAGTTTGGCGCTCGGATCGCCGGTATCCAGATAGATCAGGCCGAGCACGCGGTCGAAAACCTTCAGGGGGACGGCAAGCAGCGATCTGGTGCCGGAAAGAGTCAGGCTCGTGGACGGGCCCAGCGTGGGGTCCTGCAGAACATCCGTGCTCAAAACGCCGACCTTTTCTTTCAGCACTTTGCGCACCAGCGTCGCGCTCACGGGAAACGGCGCGACCAGCCCCTGGTTGCGGTCCCACGAAAAGGCGGACGTGAAATCCTCCTGATTTTCGCCGGTCAGCAAAATAGCGCCATGAGCCGCGGGAACCACTTCAAAGACGCACTCCATCAACTGCCGCGCGAGCACGTCGAGCTTTCGCACCGAGTTGATGGCCGTACTGATCTTGAGCAGCGCCTTGAGGTCGCGCGCGACGCGCAGCGCAGGCAACGGAGCGGTGGCGACCTTTTCGGGCTGAAGATACCGGGAATCCTCACTCCGGAGCACGACCGTGGCTCCGGTGAGGACGCTTCGCTCATCCAGGCGCAGCGGCGTTGTGGAATTGGGACCGGCGGGCTGTTCTTCGGCCAGAAACAGCAGGAGCGAGTTGCCGATCTGGATCTCGTCGCCGTCGGCCAGGGCACGCTCGCGCACTGGAACCCCGTTGACGAAGGTGCCATTGCGGCTTTCCAGGTCACGAATCTGATATTGCCCGGCTTGCGAAACGATGACACAGTGCTGCCGCGATATGGACGGATCGCTTACCGACAAGCGGTTGGACGGATTTCGCCCGACGGAGAACTCGCTGTCGTCGAGCGCATAAACCGAGCCTTTCAGAGGGCCGTCTCTTGCCACCAACCTGTGGGTCATATCCGGGCCGACCCACCAATATACGGCATGGTGAGGGGCTGTGGGACGCCAGCACTCATCTTTCAGATAGGCCCGCTATCCGTTTGGATAGTTCCTAACATCCGGCGGAGGAACTGTCTGCCGTAACCAGTTGATTTCCTGTCCCCGGCGAACGCGCGGAGGTCTGGCAGTGAGATTGCAATCCAAACAGCATCGTCAACCCCAGGGTGATACGGCTGATATGCTCTCGGAGGATGGATCGGCACGATCACCCTACCCAAGGATCTGGCTGGTTGTACCGCTTCTCAGTAGCCGCACTCCAAATCGCGCCCTGGAGTGCGGCCCCGGAGGCCGCTGCCATTGTGAGGAAGTTCGCAGTCTTCCCTGCCCTTTGAATCGCTTCGAAGTTTCGGACATCAACCCTGTGTAACGATGAATGGTGTGAGTTCTGTGCCCGGCCAAGGCGGTTCTCCGTTTGCCATTGTGGGCCAGCCGGCCAAGGATCCTGTATGCGGCATGACGGTCGACCCTGGACGAGCCGCCGGCTCACACCCATACCGAGGGAAAACCTGGTACTTCTGCAGCGCTCATTGCCTCGACAAATTCCGATCGAATCCCGAGAAGTACACGGCTGAAAAAGCGGTGGCAGAGCCCATGCCTCCTCCACCGGCTGCTGCTACCTACACCTGCCCGATGCACCCTGACGTTGTGCGCAACGGTCCGGGCGCCTGCCCGATCTGTGGCATGGCGCTGGAGCCGCGCACTCTCACTCTGGAGGAGGGAGAGAACCCTGAGCTGATCGAAATGAGGCGGCGGTTCTGGACGAGCGCCGTCCTGACCGCTCCGATTCTGCTGATGACCATGGGCGAAATGATCTCCGGCGGGGCCGCGGCGCATTTCCTGCCGGGGCCGTTCGCGGTTTGGATTCAACTGGCGCTGTCGACGCCCGTCGTGGTCTGGGGAGGGTGGCCGTTCTTCGAACGCGCCTGGGCATCGGTGGTGCATCGCAGCCCGAATATGTTCACGCTGATCGCCATGGGCACCGGCACGGCGTACCTTTACAGCCTGATCGCAACTCTCGCGCCTTCTGTCTTCCCCGACTCGTTTCGCGGGCATGGCGGCGTGGTGGCGGTCTATTTTGAACCCGCTGCGGTCATTACGACGCTCGTTCTGCTCGGACAGGTGCTCGAATTGCGGGCGCGCAGCCAGACATCTAGCGCCCTGCGTTCCCTGCTCAGCCTGGCGCCGAGAACGGCGCGCATCCTCCGGGATCACGGAGCCGAGGAGGACGTCGCGCTCGACCAGGTTCAGGCCGGCGAGCGCCTCCGCGTACGGCCCGGCGAAAAAATCCCGGTGGACGGCCTCGTGCTTGAAGGCTCCAGCGCGGTCGATGAATCCATGGTGACGGGCGAGCCCATCCCCGCTGAGAAATCGGCGGGCTCCCAGGTCACGGGCGGCACGGTGAATGCGGCGGGCAGTTTTGTGATGCGGGCGGAACATGTGGGCAGCGACACGCTGTTGGCGCAGATCGTCCGCATGACCGCGGAAGCGCAACGCAGCCGTGCGCCCATCCAGCAGGTCGCCGATGTCATCGCCGGATACTTCGTTCCGGCTGTGATTTTGATTGCCGTGATCGCGTTCGTTGTGTGGGCCACGCTCGGACCGCAGCCAAGGATGGCCTACGCACTGGTTAATGCGGTGGCGGTGCTCATTATCGCGTGTCCTTGTGCGCTCGGGTTGGCCACGCCGATGTCGGTGATGGTGGGGACCGGGCGCGGCGCAACGGCCGGCGTCCTCATCCGCAATGCCGAAGCGCTTGAGGTTCTCGAGAAAGTCGACACGGTGGTGTTCGATAAGACCGGGACGTTGACTGAAGGCAAGCCGCGCGTGGTGTCGGTAATGGCCGAAGGGAGCGATGCTGATGTCATCCGGTTCGCCGCCAGCCTCGAGCGGGCCAGCGAGCATCCGCTGGCCGCCGCGGTCATCCGGAGCGCGGAAGAGCGAGGGTTGGAGATTCCGAAACCGGAGCACTTTCGTTCGATTCCCGGCAGAGGCGTCACGGGCGGAGTCGTCGGGCGCCAGGTGGCCGTCGGCAGCCAGGAACTGATGCGCGAGTTGGAGATCGATCCGGGAGTTTTCGCGGGGCGCGCCGATATCCTGCGACGCGACGGAAAGATCGCGATCTTCGTGGCCGTCGAAGGGCGCGTCACAGGGTTGCTAGGCATCATGGATCCCACCAAGGCCTCCGCCGCGGAAGCGATCGAGTTCCTGCACCGCGATGGCGTGCGCGTAGTGATGCTGACCGGCGACAACCGCGCGACTGCCGAGAGCGTGGCGCGCCAGTTCGGCATCGATGAGGTTCACGCCGAGGTGCTACCCCATCAGAAGGCTGAAATCGTCAAACGCCTGCAAGACGAGGGGCGGACCGTGGCCATGGCTGGCGACGGTGTCAATGACGCCCCCGCTCTGGCGCAAGCTCAGGTAGGGATCGCCATGGGTACGGGGACGGACGTAGCGATGGAAAGCGCTGGGATCACGCTCGTTCGCGGCGACCTGCGCGGCATTGTGCGCGCCCGAAAACTCAGCCGCGCCACTATGGGCAACATCCGCCAGAATCTCTTTTTCGCGTTCGCTTACAACACCGTGGGCGTCCCCATCGCGGCGGGCGTGCTTTATCCTTTCTTCGGATGGCTGCTGAGCCCGATGATCGCAAGCGCCGCCATGACCTTCAGCTCTGTTTCCGTGATCACGAATGCGCTGAGATTGCGAAAACTGGAGCTGTAGGGCGGGCGTTTTTTGGGAAACTCACGTCTGACGTATGATCGTCATATGGATCGCCGAACATTCTTGCAGGCCGCGGCCTCCGCGCCTGCCGCTGTTGCCGCCACCCTGCACGAGGATTTGCCGAAATACCGCGTCGTGAGCCGGTTTCAGCCATCCGCTCATCCGGGCATGCCGGGGTCCTATCCAGGCAAGGTGGCGCGCGTGCACGCGGCGAAGTGCATCGATGAACAATCCGAAAAGGTGGACGCCGACACGGTCCATGAAATGATGGCGCAGGGGATGCGCGCGCTGACCGGCGATGCGGACGCGCGCGACAGTTGGGCTCGGTTCTTCACTCCGTCCGATGTCGTAGGGATCAAAGTCAACTGTTCGGGGGCGCCCGCTATCATGTCAACGCCCGAGGTGGTCGCGGGGATCGTGCGCAACCTGGGCGCGGTGGGGGTAAAGCCGGAGAAAATCTGGATCTACGAGCGCTTCCGCAGCCAGGTGGACAGCGTGCACTACGACCGCTACGTCCCGGCCGGCGTGAACATCTGGACGGCGGAGCAGTCACGCGGCTCGATCGCCGGCTACGATCCGGGTACTTATGTCGACGTGAACTTTTTCGGCGAAGATGACACCCGCTCCAACCTCGCCCGCCTGGTTGCGGAACCGCTCACCAAGATCATCAATGTGCCGAATATGAAGGACCACGGGGCGGCGGGAGTCACCGGCTGTCTGAAGAACATTGCCTACGGGAGTTTCTCGAACGTGGCGCGCTCGCATTCCGGGTTTAAAACGAACACCTATTCGTTCATCGGGACTCTGGCCGCGGTCGAGCCGCTTCGCTCGCGCACCGTGCTCCAAATCATGGATGGGCTGCGCGGAGTATGGCACGGCGGACCGTTCTCGTTCAGACGCAAGTTCCGGTTTTATCCCAAAGAACTCATGTTCGGCACCGATCCGGTGGCCGTCGACCGGCTGCTGCTCGACGTGATCGACGGCAAGCGCGCCGCCGAGCATGCCAGCTCCGTCTGGGACCGCACCATGGCAAACGTGAAGACCGGCCGCAACCCCGACGACAATCCCAGCATCAATCGGTTCATTCGCGAGCCCGGGCACATTGAATACGCATCCAAGCTGGGGCTCGGTGTCTACGACATCGGCAAGATCCAGGCCAGAAAGATTGACCTCTGATGCTGGCCGTTCTTGCGGTCGCGTTGCTGCCGGGGCTCTACTGGGATCAGGCTCTCTCGACAGCGAGTGAGGTGAAACAAGCCGGCGTCGAGCGCTTGTTTGCTCCGCCGGATCAAGTGGCAGCCTGGAAGACCGAGGGCTTTGACGCCCTGGCGTTGGACCCGGCGAAGTTCGTGAAGCTCCCGGCGCCCGGTGTTGAATACAAGATGGACGTTGCCGCGGCCACCAGCCTGCCTTGGGTGAATGCGAACGGGTGGCGCTTCGCGCGCGATGGGAGTCAATCGTACTTTTACGACGCGCCCTGGCGCAGAGCTGCTCTGGCGGCGGCCGAGGCATATGCCAACGGTGTCGCCGCCGTCGTTCATCCGGATCCCCGCGACCTCGATCGACTCGGCAAGATGCTGGCATTCCTGAAGAGCATCGACGGCCCGGCTCTGCCGGTGATGGCGAACATCGGAATCGTCGACGACGGCTCGGAGGAAACCGCCGAGGTCCTGAACCTGATGGCCCGGCGCAACCTGCTGTTTCGAGTCGTTCCGGCGGCCGATCCCAAGCTCGACCTCAATGTACAAATCGGTTCGAAGGATTTCCCGAAAGATGAGGCAGCGGATCCGTTTGCCTTTGCGACGCTGGTGCGCCAGAAGCTGACCGACGAGAAGCGGCTGTTGCGTCTCTACGGGAGCGACGTCGTGCTCGGCAGGCTGAACGGAGATGCCAGCGAGGTCCGCGTCCATCTGATCAACTACGGCGGCGGAAAAGTGAACGGGCTGCGAGTGCGGGTTCGCGGGGAGTATGCGCACGGCACGCTGGCGGCCTTCGGCATTCAGGACGCCCGGCTCACGGACTACGCTGTGTCTGACGGAGGGACGGAGTTTACGATTCCTACGATAGACGTTTATGCGGTGGTGGATCTGAAGAGATAGACTGCGAGAGAGCAAATGCAAGTCTCCAGAAGAGAGTTCATTGCCGGAGCCGCTTCCCTGCTGCCGGCGCAGCCAGCCCCGTCCCGGCCGAAACTCGCGGCGGTTTCGACGATCTACTTCCGCATGTCGCACGCGCAGCACATCGTCGACCGTTTTCTCGACGGCTATGGATGGAACGGCACGCATCACCGTCCGCCGATGGATCTGGTTTCGCTGTATGTCGATCAGGTCGGCAGAGACGACTTGAGCCGCGAACGCGCGGCCCGCCATCCCGAAATGCGGACCTGTTCCACGATCGCGGAAACGTTGACGCTCGGGGGAAACAAGCTTGCGGTGGATGGCGTGGTGCTTGTGGGCGAGCATGGCCACTATCCGCAAAACGAAAAAGGGCAGACCAAATATCCACGCTACGAGTTTTTCCAGCAGATCGTAAGGGTGTTTCGCGATAGCGGACGGTCCGTGCCCATCTTCAGCGACAAGCACCTTTCCTGGAACTGGGATTGGGCGAAAGAAATGTACGAGACGTCCCGCAGCATGGGCTTCGCGTTCATGGCCGGATCCAGCCTGCCGGTCACGTGGCGGACGCCGTCGGTCGAGATGCCGTCGGGAGCCAGGGTCCGCGAGGCTGTGTGTGTCTGCTACGGTGGCGTCGACAGCTACGATTTCCACGGTCTGGAGACCATTCAGTGCATGGTGGAGCGCCGCCAGGGTGGCGAAAGCGGTGTCAGGTGGGTAGAGGCGTATCGCGGCGAGAGTTTCTGGAAGGCGTACCGGGAAGGCATCTGGCCGCGCGATCTGATGGAGGCGGCGTTGTGCCGCAGCCACACCTTGACTTCGGCGCGCCCGGGCTTCAACGATATTTTCCCAACCGTGGATGACTTGCGGCGCATCGTAAAGGAGCCCGTGGCCTACCATTACGAGCACGAAGATGGCCTCAAGTGCACGATGTTGCTGATGAGCGGGCTGGTGCGGGATTTCAATTTCGCCGCGCGGATAGAAGGCCGCGCCGAGCCGTTCTCTACGCAGATGTACCTGCCCATGCCCGATGGGCGGACCACGCTCGCCAATTTCTTCAGCCCCCTGGTCAACAACATGGAGCAAATGTTTCTCACCGGGAAACCCACTTATCCGTTGGAGCGCACGCTGCTGACAACGGGACTAACCGCCGCGGGCGTCGAAAGCCTTTACCGCAGCCAGACGCGGGTGGAGACGCCACAGCTCGGAATTCGTTACCAGCCCACGAAAGAATCGACCTTCTGGAGAACGTGATGCCCAAACGGATCGCGGTCATTACGACGGTCTATCGGTATCTGACGCACGCGCAGCACGAGGCGGACCGCATCCTCGTGGGATATCCGCATAGCGGGCGGTGGCACCGGCCGGACATGAAGATTGCGTCTCTCTACGTCGATCAGAAGCCGGAGGGCGACTTGAGCGCGGCGCGGGCGCTCGAGTTCGGATTCCGAGTGTACCCGAGCATCGCCGAAACGCTGCGATGCGGCGGGGACAGACTGGCGGTCGATGGGGTCATGATTATTGGCGAGCATGGAGAGTATCCTCGCAACGAAAAAGGTCAGATCCTTTATCCGCGCTACGAATGGTTCAAGCAGTGCGTAGAGGTGTTTGAAAAAGACGGACGCGCCGTGCCCATCTTCAACGACAAGAACCTTTCATACAACTTCGAGAAAGCCCGTTGGATGGTTGATGCTTCCAGGCGGCTGCATTTTCCGGTGCTGGCTGGATCGTCGTTGCCGGTAACCTGGCGTCTGCCGGATATTGAATTGCCGCTCGGTTGCGAAATCGAAGAAGCGCTCATGGTGGGAGAGGGCGAGTCGGACGCCATGGATTACCACGCGCTCGAGGCGCTCCAATGCATGGTAGAGCGGCGCAAGGGTGGCGAGACGGGCGTCAAGGCCGTGCAGTTGGTCGAAGACGACGCCGTGTGGAAAGCGGGTGAAGCAGGCCGCTGGTCGAAGGAACTGCTGAGGGCGGCGCTCTCGCGCAGCGATACGCCGCAAGGGCTCACGGTCAAAGATGGCCGCACGCAGGACCTGGTTTCGAACGGCGAACTGACCAGGCTGGCCCGGAATCCATGGGCTTATTTCATTGAGTACGCGGACGGCCTCAAGGCCACGCTGCTGATGTTGAACGGCGCAGTGGCGGACTTCAATTTTGCGGCGCGCGTGAAAGGGTTGGGCAGGCAATCGACGCAGTTCCTATTGACGCCCGTGCCCAATGTGACGTACTCGGCGTGCCTGATCGGTAAGGTCGAGGAGATGTTCGCTTCCGGGAGAGCGCCCTATCCGGTGGAGCGCACGCTCATCGTGAGCGGGATTCTCGAAAGTTGTTTGACCTCGCGCACCCAAGGACACAAGCGGCTGGAGACGCCGCATCTGGGCGTGCATTATGAGGCGCCGCGCGAGAGCCAGCACTGCCGGACGTAAAAGACTTCTCGATGCTATTGGGCTAGGCCAGCTAATGAGCTGCCTTGGCAGGCTGCGGTGCGGGAGCGTTCGCTGGCGGCGGTTGTTCCTTTGCGGCTGCGGTTTTGGGCGCGTCGAGGTATTTAACAATGACAGAAATGCGCCGGTTGCTGGCGTTCGTCGGTTCTAGCGGTGTGCGCAGGTGCTGGTCGGCAAATCCCCGGACTTGCGCGACTTGAGCGGGCCGCAACCCTTTCGCCTGCATGAGGCGGCGTGCGGAATTGGCCCGATCCGCGGACAGCTCCCAATTGCTGTACGTGCCATCGCCGGAATACGGTTTAGCATCCGTATGGCCTTCGATGAGCAGTGTGTTGGGCAGGTTGCCCAGCTCCGCGGCGAGCCGGACCAGCAGTTCCTCTCCCCGGTCCGTAGGATGAGCGTTGCCGCTTTCAAAGAACATACCTTTCTCGGTCTCGAGCAATTCGACGCGCAAGCCCTCGTTGGTGATGGTCAGCTCGACGTTGTCCTTCATCTGCTGGAATTGCGGCATGGTCTTCATGGCCTGTTCCAGCTTGTCTTTCAGCTTGCCCATGTCATCTTTGGTGACGCTGACGCTCTCGCCCGTGCCGGCCATGGTGCTGCCCATCAGCTTGCCGTTACCCGTGGGATCTTTGAAATAGCTGGACACCGCTTTTTTCACCTTTTCGCTGGTGCTGAGGAGCCAGAGTACGATAAACAGCGCCATCATCGCCGTGACAAAGTCGGCATAAGCTACCTTCCACGCTCCCCCGTGATGGCCGCCGTGGTTCTGTTTTTTCTTGATGATGATGACTGGTGCTGCAGAGGTTTCTGGTTCGGGCACAGCTATCCTTTGTCGGCCGCGGCCGGCTCCGGCGCCCCGGCCGGCTCCGGCGCAGCTCCCGGAGCCGGGGTGGCAGCGCCGCGTTTGCAGAATTGTTCCATTTCCTGGAATGTGGGCCGCAAGTCGGCAGGTATGGTGCGGCGGGCGAACTCGATGGCCAGGATGGGCGCGGAACCGCGGATGAACGCGTTGACCGCAACCCGCAGGCAGTGATAGAACTGCGCGTCCGCGTCGTTCAGCTTCGCCATATTGGAAGCCAACGGGCCGAAGAAGCCGTAACACAGGAGGATGCCGAGAAATGTTCCTACCAGCGCCGCCGCCACTTTGTGTCCGATCTCCTCGGGTGGCCCGCCCAGAGCCCCCATGGTGATGACGACACCCAGGACAGCAGCCACGATGCCCAGGCCGGGCAGCGAGTCGGCGATGGTCGTCAGCGAGGAAACCGGGACGTTCGCGCTTTGGTGGTGCACTTCCATGTCCAGTTCCATCATCTGGTCCAATTCGAAGGAGCCCACACCACCGCTGATGTACATGCGCAGGGTATCGCAAACAAAATGAAGGGCATGGTGGTTTTTGAGAAAGCCCGGATAGTTCTTGAACAAGGGGCTTTTGTGGGGCTCTTCGATGTCGGCCTCCAGCTTCACTGCGCCGTTCTTGCGCGCGTAATGAAACAATTCGTTCAACATCTTCAGGTGTTGCAGATAGAACGGCTTGGAAAACGGACTCGGGACAAAAACACCGATGCAACCCTTGAAGATGCGAATGATGACGGGCAGCGGATTGGCGATGAACATCGTGCCCAACGCGGCTCCGCCGATGATGAGCAATTCCGCCGGCTGGAGCAGCACCATAAGGTTGCCATGCTCCATGAGATAGCCGCCGACGATAGCGCCAAAAACAACAACAATACCGATGATTGCAAACATGCCCAAACGGCTCGTGTCGAGCCAGGTCTCCGTATGACTATCGGCTTGTTTGGGCGCTAAGCTTTAGCGCTGAGAATCGGCAAAGCCGGCTGTCGACGCAGATCTCAGCCGTTGGCGCTGACGGAGGGAGGGCGGCTCGAGAGAAACCGGCCATCCGGATCATAGGAAAGAGTGATTTGTTGCGGAATGGTCAGCTCGCGATTGCCACTGGCCGGATCGAGCGATTCCCGGAAGGGAATGCCCTTGATCTCGAGGTACTTCCGCGCCCCTCGCAGCGTTCCCTGTTCGCGCATCATACTGGCGATGCGGTAAGCCTTCTGGCGTGTAGACCGTTCCTGCTCTCGAGCGCGCTGCCGGTATTCGAGTCCTCGCAGTCTATCGTTCAGCCGGTCCCGGATGCGCTTGTTCAATGCGTTACACGATACCGTCCCACCGGGTGTGCGGTCAAGTACCGGCGAGGCGCATTGGTACTACGCCGACTGGCGCTCGACGACCACTGCTGTCCCGTACGCCAGCACCTCGGTTACGCCATTCATCAGCTCTGTCGCATCATAATGCGCCGCCACAATCGCGTTGGCGCCCAACTCGGCTGCGTGCTGCAACATCAGCTCAAAAGAGTCGGACCGCGTCTGCTCGCAGAGCTTGGTAAACAACGAAATATTGCCGCCCACGATGGTCTGCAGTCCCGCGCCGATGGTTCCGATCACCGAGCGCGACCGCACAACGATGCCGCGAACCAGACCAAGGTTGCGGACGATGCGGCAGCCCGGCAGCTCGAGCGCCGTGGTCACCATGTTGTGCGGGATGGCGCCGGGTACGCTTCCAGAATGAGTGCTCATAGGATCTCTCCGCACGCATCATACTCGAAACGTGGAACCGCTGCCGGAGTTTGGTGATGGGTAGAAATGGTGGAGAAGCGCGTCTGAATCGGCTCAAAACGCCGCTGGAATCCGATGCGCGTTACTCGATCGCCACTAAAGCCTTCGCCTTCACCTCGCAGCCCTTGGTAGCCGCCAGGCTATCGTCCAGGGACCATTTCGTACTTTGCCAGGCTGAATTTTCGAAGTCCCGGCGGTAAAGGCTCATCAACGGTTCGATCTCCCGGGCGCGGCGCCCCAGCGAATTGCGATCCAAGGTTAGAGACGCTTCGATATCATCCCCCACGGCTCTGCTTTCGTTTTGGACGGCCCCGGATTCAGACGTATCCCAGTGAGTGCCATACTTGGCGTCTATCTGCTTGACCATGTCCGCAACCCGATCGAAGATGATGTGCTCCTTCTCCGCATCGGGGGCGTCAACCGGGATATGGAGATCAAATAATCGCTTCATTTGAACAACGGTCAGCTTGCCGGCCACGGGCAGCATCAGGACTCCGGTGTACAAACCGCTCTCACTGACAAACACGCCATGGACCGGCAGAAGTCCGCACAGGGTCGCTTTCTTCAGGATGGGAAGCACGCTTGAATCGGCGACAATGAAAGGAGATTTCTCCTTCGCCAGGGACTCCATCAGCCGTGTATACGGCGCCGCCTCGCCCGTGTAACCGCCATCGAGAAAGTTATCCGACAGTTTCGCGAGGTCGGCTGCGTTCAGATCGTGGTAGGACTTGCTGATCACGGCGCCATACTTTTTGCGCACGGCGGTCAAGTCCCGCAAATGAATCACGGCCTGGTCGTCATCGGAGCTTTTGATGTGAGCAGTCAGCCAGTGAGGCTGGGCTTGCATCACCTTGTCGAGATCGTCACCAATGCAGACGTTGGAGAAGCAGGTGCTCCGAAACGTGGTTGCTGTGTTGTCCTCCGCGAACGTCTGGGCGAGACAAATCAAAGCGAGAATAGCTAGTTTTTTCATTGGGTCCAACTGTACTGGCCAACTAGGGCCGGTCCGGATGCGCGATGGGCTATCACAGCACAATTGTAGGCAATTCAGCCAATCGAATCATGTCTTCCAAAGTTAGTGTGCAAAAGGAACAATCGGTTAACAGGTGACCAGAGTGCTCTCAGCCTACTGGCTTGGGCACAAGGGCCGGACGATTACCGCTAGAATGGCCTCATGCATATACGCGGCGGCGCGTGGTTGCTGCTGTTGGCGGGAGCCGTCCTCGGCCAGACCGGCAACAACCAGAGTCTCAATGGCAAATATTACTTTCGCCACCTGCTTTTCACTACGGACGCATCGGAAACCATCACCGACATTCGCAGCCTGTGGGGATCGATTACCTTTGATGGCAGCGGACACTACTCGCTTGCGGGTCAGTCCGCTGTGGGAACAACGCCGCCTGTGTCCGCGGCCAGCAGCGGCACGTACTCCGTCAGCCCGGCTAACTTTGTCACACTAACGAATCCACAAAACAACACGCTCACCATTAATGGGCGTTTGGGTATGGTGGCTGCGGCGTCCGGGCAGCAGGCCACGGAGATGATGGTCATCGGATCGAGCACGGAAGCGGCCGGGAACACCTTCGATCTGTTCATCGCAATTCCCGCGGCGCTGGGCACTGCGGATGGGTCTCTTCTCGGCGATTATTACACGGCCACCCTGGCCTTTCCCTCCGGCACGGCCTCCGCGGTGCGCAGTGCGCTGTTCGGTTTGCCGGCAAATGGGAAAGGCGGGTTTGCAGATATCGGAATCAACGGCCACGGAGCGAGTATCGCGGGCGGCAGTCCCACCAGCCAGGTCCTCAGCGGCGCGACCTACACGATGCAGGCGGATGGGAGCGGCTCGGCCAGCTTTCCGCTGCAGTCGGGATTAACGGACTCGACGCAACTGCTCAGCGGGAACAAGACGATCTACGTCTCCCTAAGCGGCAGCGTCGTACTTGGTGGTTCCAGCGACGGCACGCAACAGGACATTCTGATGGGATTCAAGGGTGGAACCGGAAACACCTGGGCCAACTACTTCTGGCAGGCCGGCTTGCGATTCGAGAGCGGCGGATCAGCCAGCGCCTTTAGCGGCTCGCTCTATTCCACTGGAAACGGAACCGTCACTTTGACACGTCGCGAGCATCAGTTGCAGTCAACCGGCGCCGTGACTTACGACTTCACGGGTGTCAACGCCTATACGCTCGCAGCCACTGGAATTGGCACGGCAGAGTTGACCAACGTAGCGATAGGTGCGGCCGGCAATGGCTTTGTGGGCGCCGCGGGGAATCCCAGTGACCCGACAGGCTACGAACTTTACCTGGGAGTTCGTAGGCCAACACTCTCCGGGAACGGAGTATTTCTGAACCCGTTAGGCGTGGTGAACGCCGCTAGCTCCGCGCCGGCCGGCGAGCCGATCGCGCCGGGCGAATTTGTGGCGCTATATGGGTCGAATCTCGCGGCCAGTTCGCAGGTCGCCGCTCCACCCTACCCGCCGAGCCTCGGGGGCGTCACAGTCACCATCAACGGCGCGACTGCTCCTATTTATTCTGTCAGCGCCGGCCAAATCAACGCGTTGGTTCCGTACGCGACTACGGGGACGACCGCCACTATTGTCGTGAGCAACAAAGAAAGTCCCTCGAACGCTGTCCAGGTGGCGGTGGCACCGACGGCGCCCGGTGTTTATTCACTCGACAGGAGCGGTTTTGGTCCGGGAGCGATTTTGCACGCGGATTTCTCTCTGGTCGATTCGTCGAAGCCAGCCAAAGCCGGAGAAACGGTTTTGGTTTACTTGACCGGGTTAGGCGCGGTGAGCCCACCGGTGGCCGACGGGACCGCTGCCGGCGCTAGTCAGTTCAGCTTTGCGGTTGCGCCGGTCACTGTATACATCGGCGGTCTTCCAGCAACGGTTTCCTATGCAGGTCTCGCGCCTTTGTTTCCAGGCCTGTATCAGCTCAACGTAGTAGTGCCGGCGAACCTGCCGGTCAGCGCCATCGGTCCGTTCCCACTCGCCGTCGAGACGCCTGAGAGTTTTCACGATCAAGTCGATCTCATTGTCGGTCCGTAAATGAACGACCAACCCGCCAGCAGCCCACATCAGTAGAATGAAGATATGTGGGCGGCGATTTCGGCCTTGTTTCTCCTGTTCGCTCCCGCGACGGACTATCAGGCCGATGGGTTGAAAGCGCTCGAAGCAAAGCAATACGACCAGGCGGCGCAACTGTTTGTGCAGGCCGTCCAGGCGGATCCGGCCGATTACGCGGCGCATTTCCACCTGGCGCTCGCCCAGAGCCTTCTCGGCAAGGACACCGACGCCATTCCCGAGTATCAAAAGACGCTCCAACTCAAGCCCGGTTTGTATCAGGCCGAACTCAACCTGGGCATTCTGCTGCTGCGACTCAAGCGGCCGGTAGAAGCGGCGCCGCATCTCCAGGCGGCGGTCGAAACCAAGCCCAAAGAATTTCGCGCACAGTGGCACCTGGCGGAGGCGCTGCTCGCCGTGGGGGATGCGGCGCGGGCGGAACCGCACTACCAGGCGGCGGTGGAGCTCGACGCCAGGTCGGCCGCTGCCCAACTGGGTCTCGCGCGGGCGCAGGCCAAACAGAATCGCCTGAATGATGCCGCTGAGCATTTCCGGCGGGCCGCTCAGCTCGATGCCAGCTTCAATGATGCGCTGCTGGAATTGCCCGGGCTCTTCGAGCAGAATCATCAGCCGGATGAAGCCATTGCCATTTATCAGAAGTTCCCGGACAATGTCGGCGCCCAGGAGCGGCTAGGCGAGCTGCTGGTGGAGAACAAGCGGTTTGCAGAAGCTATTCCCTACCTGGAGAAAGCGGTGGCGCGCGACGCGACGTCCGCCAATCGTCTCGCCTTGGCCACCGCCTATCAGATGAACAAAGAGCCGGCGAAATCTATCGAACAGCTTGGAAAGGCCGTGGCGTCCGAACCGGCGAGCTACGATCTGCGCATGGCCTACGGACGCGCGCTGCGCGATGAACGGCAATTCATGCCTGCCGCGAATCAATTCGCCACTGCCGCGCAGCAGAAGCCGGAGGCCAAGGAGGTCTGGAATGAATTGGCCGGCGTCTTGACCCTGGCGGAACAGTATCCGCAAGCGCTGGCGGCGCTCGATCGCGTTCACGCCTTGGGACAGGAAATCCCCGGCGACTACTATCTGCGTGCCATCATTCTGGATAAGCTTCACCAGTTCAAGCCGGCGCTCGAGGCGTACCAGAAGTTTCTGGCCTCGAGCGAAGGCAAGAATCCGGACGAGGAATTCAAAGCCCGCCAAAGGGCCCGGATTATCGAGAGAATGTTGAGCAAGAAATGAAGTTGGCAATTTTCCTTCTTCTACCGCTGGCAGCCATGGGCGACAAGCCCGTCGGGCCGCCTGCGGACGACCTGGCCCGCGTTCAGTCGGAACCGCATCCGGACAAGCGGGCGCACCTCGCCCTGGACCATGCCGACTCCGTGCTCAAACAGGCTCGGGATGCGTACGATAAGGGCGATAACCCGGGGATGTCGGCCTTGCTGGATGAGGTGCAGCGTTCCGTCGAACTGGCCCATAGCTCATTGAAGGAAACCGGTAAGAACCCAAGCCGCAGCCCGAAACACTTCAAGTACGCCGAACTCAAAAGCCGCGAACTCCTTCGCAAGCTGGACAGCTTCCGCGAAGCCATGAGTGTGGCGGACCGTCCGGCGGTGGACCGTGTAATTGGAACCGTGCAGAAGATACATGATGCCCTGCTGGACGGCATAATGGGGAAAAACAAGTGAAACCGCTTTTGATAGTACTCGGACTGATGGTCGTGCCGTCGTCATTCGCGGAGCGGGATTTCCTGACGGCTGACGAGACCGACCAGGTCCGCCTGGCGCAGGATCCGAACGACCGTCTGAAGCTGTATGTGCATTTGGCCAAGCAGCGCCTCAACCTGGCGCACAGCGCGCTTTCCAAGGAGAAGGCCGGGCGCTCCATTCTGGTGCACGATGCGCTCGAAGACTACAGCCAGATTATCGACGCCATCGATACCGTGGCCGACGACGCGCTCAAGCGCAAGCTGGACATCAAGGAAGGCATGGCCGCGGTGGCGGCTGGAGAGAAGGAGTTGCTCGAAGAGCTGGAGAAGATTGAGGAAAGCCAGCCCAAGGACGTGGCTCGCTATGAATTTGCTCTCAAACAGGCGTTAGACACCACACGCGATTCCCTCGAGCTTTCGCAGGAAGATCTCGGGCGGCGCGCCACCGAGGTCCAGGCCAAGGAGCGGAAAGAAAAGAAAGAACTCGAGGCCGCCATGTCGACCGAGGAACTCGAGCAGAAGAAGGCCGCGGAAAAGAAGGAAGGCGAAAAGCGCAAGGCGCCTACTCTCTATCGCAAAGGCGAGCAGAAGAAGGATCAGCAGTAGGTCGAAGTGTTCTGCCGCTGCGACGACTGGATCCTCGTTGCATTGGCTGGCTAGATTACCCGCTGTGAGGTAATACCCCAGGGTTGGACTACCCGTTCGGTCCGACAGTGGTCCGAAACACACGTCTTCATCTCAGCCCGAGTACTCCACGAGGGCAGCCGCGCTTGGCTAAGGGTGGGTACTCCCAAAGCACCGACTAATATTAGCGGCAGATACACGTGTCAACCCATGGCGATGACGAGCATTCATGCGTATCTATGGCTGTGATATCTCCGTGAGGAACCCAAAGATACCGAACGAGAATTCACCCTGCCTACAGTAGTTCCGTTCGCCGAGGATGGCACCTGTCCCTAAAGTCCCGGCCCGGTTTTCCCGATTGATCCTGGGAGCGGCGTGCGGGGCTCCATCTAGGGCCTCGGAGCTGCTTGAGGCTCCGCCTCCTAGTCGATAAAAACTATGTCATCAACCGGAATCGAACAGCTAGAGAACAGCCCGGCGGCCAAGACCGAGCACCGGGCAGGCAAATACCTGGTCTTTCATCTGGGCCGCGAAGAATTCGGGATTCGTGTGCTGAAGGTGCGGGAAATCATGGGCATTCAGGACATCACAGACGTGCCGCAGACGCCCGGGTATGTGAAGGGAGTCATCAATCTGCGCGGGAAAGTGATCCCCGTGGTGGATCTGCGCCTGAAGTTCGGGTTGCCGGAAATCGAATACACGCAGCGCACGTGCATCATCGTGGTGCAAGTCGAGGCCGATTCCCACAACATGCTCATGGGCATTGTGGTGGATGGAGTGGCCGAGGTTCTCAATCTCGTGCCCGGCGATATCGAGGACACACCGGATTTCGGCCGGGGGGTGGTGACGCCTTACCTGCTGGGAATGGCCAAGATCAAGGGCAAAGTCAAAATCCTGCTGGATATTGATCAGGTCATGACCAGCCAGGAACTGCACGGACTGGAAACCGTCCTTGACCGGAATTGAAATCAGGAGGCGATGCGGACAATGACCAGACGAATGATGTGGGCTTGTTGGGTATGTTTGGCGGCGATCAGCGCCAACGGACTGGCGGCGGGTGAGCAACGGTCCACTGCCGAACAAGGGCTGGAGAGGCTACGTCGCGGCAATGTGGCATATCGAGCCGGAAAGATCGATTTGAGCCGGAGCGGCGGGGCTCGGCGGGCGGAAGTGGCCGGGAACCAGCATCCTTTCGCCACCGTACTTACTTGTTCCGACTCCCGGGTACCGCCGGAGCTGATTTTCAACCAGGGATTGGGAGATCTGTTTGTTGTTCGCACAGCGGGCGCGGTACCCGACCAGGCGGTCCTGGGCAGCATGGAATACGCAGCGGAGCACCTGCAGGTGCCGCTGGTGGTGGTAATGGGACATACGTCGTGCGGTGCTGTCAAGGCGGCCATGGAAACGCCAGCACCGGCGAAGCCGGATCCAGCAGGCATCAATCTGGAACGGATCTTGTCGGCGATTCGCCCGAGTCTGGAACACGCTGCGCGAACCGGCGACCTGTGGACCAGCGCCGTGTACGCGAGCGTGCATCAGAATCTTGATGACATCGCGCGCTGCAGCCCGGTGCTGACCGAGTTGAGCGAGTCCGGGAAGGTGATATTTGTGGGTGCAGTCTACGAACTGGAATCCGGAAAGGTAGACTTTCTTGAACCGGTGGCTTTTCGATCGCGGCATAACCGGGTTGTGCTGCCAGGGGCGTCTGGACGTTAGGAGCGCCGCACCAGAGGCGACCAAAAATGAAGATGTGTCGTCATCGCCGGAACGGGAGCATCCAGCGCAACCCAGATCCCTGTACGGCGAAGCCCATGGAGATAAACCAGCACGATCTCGATGTAACGAACCTTCGGCCGGCTTCGAGACTGGAGTTAGTGAAGAACTTCCGCCTGATCAGCAACAACTTCGTCAGTGATGGCGGTGGCCGCTGGATTTTCGGTCTGGCTCCGGACCTGATCGTGCGTCCCGACGGCAGCCTCTCGCCGGTTCACGCCAATTCGACCACCGACGGGTTCGAATGTCAATTCAAGAAGTTGCTCTTATACGCCTACTGGGGTGGAGTCTACATCCCCAAGAACATCGCCATGGATCCGGCGACCAACAAGTGGATTGGATACGGCTATCCGGGTTCAGGCGCGGGCCAGAATCGCGTCATCCAGGAGCCCTCTTTCGGATCGACGCAGACGTTTTGGAAGGATCCGAAGTTCGGAGCCCTCCAGATGATCCTCCAGTACTCGTACGTGACCCGCGACCCGTGGTTCGTGGCCACGGGCCAGCCCAGCAATGCGCACGCGCACATGATCTTTGCCGATCTGCGATACGTGCTGCCCGGGTCCGCACCTAGGGTGGAAAGTAGATGTCTCGGTGAACCAATATGAAAATTTCAACGAAGATTTGGCTGCTCGTGGCGATCGCGCTCCTCACTGGCACCGGTGCCTCCGCCTTCCTGATTTTTCGCTTGAAGGCACTCAGCGCGGCCTATGAGGATGTTCTGACCGGTACGGTGCACCAGGACTCGGCACGCCACATGCAGTTGACCTTCAAAAAGCAGGTTCAGGCCTGGAAGGACATTCTGATTCGTGGCTCCGATCCGGCGGCGCTACAGAAGTACTCCGAAGAGTTTCATGGGCAGGAAAGCAAGGTGAGGGAACTGGGGGGGGCGCTCATGAAAGTGGAGTCAGAACCGGAGGTTCGCGTCCTGTTGGAGCAGTTCGTACAGGCCCATGGGGAACTGGGCAACAAGTATGCCGCGGGTCTGCAAGCTTTTAGTCAGGCCAAAGGGCTCAACATGAAAGAAGTAGATCAGATGGTGAAGGGGCAGGACCGAGCCCCCACGGATACCGTCGACAAAATCGTGGATTTGCTGGTCAAACGGAGCGCGACGGCGCGGGTGGTGCTGGTGGAATCAGCGAGCCGGCAGATCTGGCAAGTGACCCTGGCGCTGTTGGCGGCGTTCATCGGGATTAGTGCGGCTTCGATCGTCACTGTCGTGAGGTTATCCAGCGCTCTGCGGCAGTTGGCGGGCGAGATGGCCGACGGCGCCGAGCAGGTGGCTGCCGCGGCTTCGCAGGTCTCGTCCTCCAGCCAGTCGCTGGCGCAGGGATCTTCCGAACAGGCTGCATCCATCGAGGAGACCTCAGCGTCGAGCGAAGAGATCAACTCCATGGCGCGCAAGAACGCGGAGAATTCCAACGTCGCGGCAGAGAACATGGTGGAAGCCGCCCAGCGGGTCGAGGAGGCCAACGGGAACCTGGCGCAAATGGTGACCTCGATGAACGAGATTAACGCGTCCAGCGATAAGATCTCCAAGATCATCAAGGTCATCGATGAGATCGCGTTCCAAACCAACATACTGGCGTTGAACGCGGCGGTGGAAGCGGCGCGGGCCGGTGAAGCGGGCATGGGGTTCGCGGTGGTGGCCGACGAAGTGCGCAATCTGGCGCAGCGCTGCGCGCAGGCGGCCAAGGATACCGCCGGGCTGATCGAGGAATCCATCGCCAAATCCAACGACGGCAAAACCAAGTTGGAGCAGGTGGCCACGGCGGTTCGATCGATCACCGACAGCGCCAGCAAGGCAAAGACGCTGGTGGACGAAGTGAAGCTCGGGAGCGAGGAGCAGGCGCGCGGCATTGAGCAGGTGGCCAAGGCCATCACTCAAATGGAGAAGGTGACCCAGACCACCGCGGCCAACGCGGAGGAAAGCGCCTCCGCCAGCGAGGAGTTGAGCGCGCAATCCGACACACTGCGGGCTATTGTCACGCGTTTGAACGCCATGGTGGGTGGTGGTGCGGAAGCAGGCAGCCAGCATTCCGTCCGCTAGCACAGCCGGGATACGTGACCGCCCTAAAGTCCCGGCACGGTTTTCCCGATTGATCCTGGGAGCGGCGTGCGGGGCTCCATCTAGGGCCTCGGAGCTGCTTGAGGCTCCGCTTCCTAGTCGATAAAAACTATGTCATCAACCGGAATCGAACAGCTAGAGAACAGCCCGGCGGCCAAGACCGAGCACCGGGCAGGCAAATACCTGGTCTTTCATCTGGGCTGCGAAGAATTCGGGATTCGCGTGCTGAAGGTGCGGGAAATCATGGGCATTCAGGACATCACAGACGTGCCGCAGACGCCGGGTATGTGAAGGGAGTCATCAATCTGCGCGGGAAAGTGATCCCCGTGGTGGATCTGCGCCTGAAGTTCGGGTTGCCGGAAATCGAATACACGCAGCGCACGTGCATCATCGTGGTGCAAGTCGAGGCCGATTCCCACAACATGCTCATGGGCATTGTGGTGGATGGAGTGGCCGAGGTTCTCAATCTGGTGCCCGGAGATATCGAGGACACACCGGATTTCGGCCGGGGCGTGGTGACCCCGTACCTGCTCGGCATGGCCAAGATCAAGGGCAATGTCAAAATTCTGCTGGACATTGACCAGGTGCTCACCAGCCAGGAACTGCACGGGCTCGAGTCGGTGCTGAGCTAGCCCCCATTGTCAGAAGAAGCTGTCATCACCATTTGGACCAACGATCTGGTTCTTGGATAACACCGCGTGCCGGGGCGCGCCCAATTAGCATGACAAAGTCGCGGCTCATCGAACTTTAACCGGTCCGGTTTCACGCTCAGCGTCGTCGGCCAACGGATGGACTGGTGGCCTACCAGGAGAACTACAAGCTCCTTCGATCGCCCACTTCCGGCAGGTCCTTCTTAACCAGGCAGCACCCATCGTCCCCAACATTGTTAGCACAGGCAGAAAGATCATTCCCAGCACTTGAGCTTTTATGCCGATAGCGATTTCCATACAATGCATATCGGCAGCGAGACCACACACTTAGCTTTCGGTGATCTTACCCACTTAGTCATCACTTACAGCTGTCGTCGTCAAGCTCAGTCAAACCGTCCCCACAACTAAGGTTGTTGCTTTCACACTTCCCACTGCCGTCGCCGAAGAGCCTACTGCGAGGCGCTCCTCGCGGAGTAGACTTCTATGCGACGCTTAGCACTTCCAACCTTCGTATTTTTCTGTCACACGTTTCAACCGGCTGGCTCCGCCTTAGCGGCTGAAGACGCAGATACCACAACCCAACCCAGCAACACTGTTGCTGAACAATCGCCAGCCGAGTCGAGTGCTTGGCCGGCCTGGCTGAAATTCGGCGTATTGGAACGCAACCGCATGGAGGCCCCCTTCGGTGTCGGATTCAAAAAAGGCGCTGATCAGCTTTACGATTTGAATCGCGTGCGGCTGGATGTGACCATCAAGCCGGAGTCGTGGCTGCAGTTTGTTGTGCAAGGCCAGGACACGCGTGCTTTCGCGTACCAGAACCCCGCCGGCTCGATGCAGGACCCGGTGGATCTGCGCCAGGCCTACGTCCAGGTGGGAGATGGGGAACGCAGCGGGTACATGGCTCGTGTAGGCCGGCAGGAGATGACTTATGCCGGCGGCTGGCTGATAACGCCCTCCGATTGGGGCAACACCGGCCGCACTTTGGATGGCGCGGTGGTGTCGTACAAACAGTCGGGTCTTAAGGTGGACGTGCTCACGGCTTCGGCCATGTTACCCGACCCCACTCGCTTTGACCGGCATAGGCCTGGCGACCGCATGTCCGGCGCGTATGGCTGGCTGGACAAGCTCGTGCCCAAGGCCTCGATCGAGCCGTTCCTTTTCTATAGAACCCAATTGAACGTGGTTTCCGAGAGCAGCCGTCATGGCGAGTCGGATTCGTTCAACGGCGGCGTGCGGATGGTGGGCCGGCTGCCCGGCCGGTTCGATTACTCCACGCTCATCGTCAGTCAATGGGGCTCCTACGCAGGCGACGGGATCTCGGGGCTGGCAGGAGCTCACGCCATTGGCTGGACCATCAATAGCTCGGCGTGGAAGCCACGCATCAGCGCAGAGTACGACCACGCTTCCGGGGATCACGGCTCCAAGGACGGCCATCACGAGACCTTCGATCAGTGTTACGGCGGCTTTCATTCTCTGTTGGGCATCGCCGACCGGCTGGGCTGGCGCAACTCGCGCAACCGGCGCGTGGGCGTGGACTTCATGCCGCTGCGCAAGCTCAAGTTGGTGACGGATTTCCGCGACCTGTCGCTGGCCACGGTGAAGGATGCGATGTACGATGCTTCGGGCGCGAAGAGCGTATTCAACTCCAAAGCCACCAGCGCCCACGTGGGCCTCGAGTTGGACTCCTACGCGGTTTACCAGCTAACCAAGACGGCCAACATTGGCGGGGGCGTCGGTCACTTGTTTCCCGGAGCTTATCTGATCCAATCCACTAAGGGAGGCAGCTACACATTTCCCTACTTGATGGTCACGAAGACGTTCTGACAGCAAGGACCGGCTGTCCTAAACCGCAACGGTATGCTCTATTACGCGCTGGCTCAATCTGCCAGCGCGTAATATCCTCGTTTCCAGTAAGCCCAGTATTTCGGTTGCCCCGCCGGCCGTACGATCTTCACCCGCACGTGACGGTACTTTCCGTCGCGCTCCGGATTGCTGGACGTGTAACCCAGCACGTACTGGTGGCGCAGTTCGCGCCCAATCTTCTCCGCCACCGCAGGCAGTTCCCGCGGATTGTCAATCTGGTAATAGCGTCCTCCGCCCTGTTCGGTAATCTCGTCGAGCAGCGCGGCTCCCGCAGGCTTCTCCGGCTCTTCGCGTTGCGGAGGAGTCCAATCCACAAGGCCGATGGCATAGATTTCAACATCCGATTCCCGCGCCAGATTCTCCACGTCCCGAGCGCGAAACCGGCTATTGTTGTCCGCGCCATCAGAGACGATGAGAAGCGCTTTGCGGGCGTTGTGGGCCTTCTTCATCTGCCGGAGACCCAGATAGACGGCGTCCAGTAAAGCCGTGCTTCCCTTCGGCCTCACGAATGCCACGCGGTTCTGAATTTCTTCGGGTGCGCCGGTGAAACCCATCGCCAGTTCTGCGCGGTCCCGGAACTCCACTAGGCAGAATTCATCCTGCGGATTGCCAGTCTTGAGGAACTGGGCAACCGCTTCCTGCAGCCGGTTGAATTTGTCGGACATGCTGTGGCTGAAGTCTAGAACCAGACCGACAGAGAGTGGCGCCTCCTCAGCCGAGAAGTATTTCACTTTCTGCTCGGTCTTCTCCTCGAAGACCTGAAAGTTTTCCTTTGCGAGGCCTGTGACAAATCGGCCCTTGTCATCCGTAATCGCGACGTGGATCAGCACGACCGCGCTGTCCACCTTGAAGTCCGGTCGGGCCCGATCCCCGCTGGCCGTGGAGGGATTGGGCCGTCTGCGCGCCACCGCGTTTTGCGGCACGACTGACGGTACCCCGAGGGCGCCGAGAAGCATGAGCGGCAGATAGACGCGTATCCATCGGCGATAGTGTCGACTCTTCATGCGTATCTATGGCCACGATATCTCGGGCGAATCATGCAGACAAGGGTACGGACAGAGTAAGTAGTACCGGTACGCCGGTTCGCGCACGCAGGTGCTTTTCCCCGCGTGATCGGCGGCCACGCCGTTGAATGACCGCCCGAGGAATAAGGACGGAACGGCGGGTGACCGCTGTTCAGTCCGAAGGGGCGAAAGAGAAGAACGAGCTCGTTACGGCGAAGCAACCTAAGGACGGCGGAGCCAAGAAAGCGGAAGAAGCGACAAAGGCCAAGGCGGCGGACAAGGGCAAGCCACCAACCCTGTGTCGTAAGACGAGTGGAAGAAAGACCAGTTAGTCCTTCGAGGGCGTCAACAGCTCAGTTGCCGGAACGGCGTCGGACTCCGCGTACGGCTGTCAGACTACCGCGGCGACGGCAGGAGATGCCGCAGGGTCCCGGTGCGGACTGCGATGCCCATCGATACAAACCAGCATGTTGTCGACGGTAGGAACCAGCGTCCCAGCTCCACGTCAAACGCTGCGTTTCGCCCTAGGGCGTGAGTCACTCCGCCGTTAAACAGCCAGGTGGCGCTCGCCGCCCGCGCCGCTGGGCTTACATTGTAGACCTCCGCGTAGCCGCTGAAACCAGCGGGCAAAGGGTGCCCTATCGACATGGCGTGCGTGCGCTGTGCCAGGCGTCCGGCGCCATCTGAGATGGATGCATAGCCGATGGCGCCGCCCGCGCTGAACTTTGCGGGAAGGTTCGTGGACCAGGCCAACACCACGCTGGGATCTATCGCCGCGCGGGTAAACGCCTGGCTGCCCACCGGCAGAGAGAGCGTTGGAATCAGGGATAAAGCGGGTATTAAGCCGTGTCCTTTGAACAATGCAATCTTAGCCCCACGCCGAAATCCGACCAGCCACGCGCTTTGTCTGTGTGAGCATCGCCTTCGGTTCTGGATGCCAGGAAGCCATCTCCGCCGAATCGTATTTCGGTACGAGTTCCGATGCCCAGCCGAGCCAGCGGGCTGCCCCACGTCAGAGTACGGCAGAGCGTGTTGCGGTCCGCCTCGGAGGCGAAGGTAAATCCAGTTTCAAACTGCACCACACCGCGCGGTAACACATTCGTGGGTACTCCAAACCCCGGCCGGTCAGCGGAAAATTCACCGTCCTCGGACTGGGTTGTCCCATCAACCGGAGAGAGCTGTTGCCCTGCGAGCACCGAAGCTGAAGCTAGAGTGGTCCCGATCAGCAGGATGGATTTCATGTCACTCGGCTCTTCGGCCAAAGACTGTCTTTCTTGAGGAAGGAAGCTGCGAAGTGCCAGAGGCTGGCTGCCGGACTCGGAGTAGCGGTCTAAAGTCACACTGCGAAGGAACCGATCATCCTTCAGTAAAGGCACGGAACCCGCCAACGCGCCGTCAACGACGGAAAGCAAGCCTTGCGGATGTTCCCCTTTCTTTGAGGGAAAAAACATGCCGTCAACTCTAATCGCGTCGTCAGAAAGCAATCCAGCGCTCCGCACCGAAGAACGTGCCGGCAAATACCTGGTCTTTCACCTGGGCAAGGAAGAATTCGGGATTCGCGTGCTGAAGGTCCGGGAAATCATGGGCATTCAGGGCATCACGGCTGTGCCGCAGACGCCAGCTTATGTCAAAGGCGTGATCAACCTGCGCGGGAAGGTGATTCCCGTAGTGGACCTGCGGCTGAAATTCGGCTTGCCGGAGATCGAATACACACAGCGCACCTGCATCATCGTGGTGCAAGTACAGGCGGACTCTCACGGCATGATGATGGGAATCGTCGTGGATGGAGTGGCCGAGGTCCTCAATTTGGTGCCCGGGGATATCGAAGACACGCCTGATTTTGGCCAGGGAGTGGTGACGCCCTACCTCCTGGGCATGGCCAAGATCAAAGGAAAAGTCAAGATCTTGCTGGACATCGACCAGGTGCTCACCAGCCAGGAATTGCACGGGATCGAGTCGGTCCTGCAATAGAGAAAATTCGCAAAAAGAGGGAGACAGCTTTCATGAAATCACAGATGACAATCGGTAAGAAGTTGATGCTGGCGTTCGGTACGACGCTGGCCCTGGTGTTGGGGTTGGCGTATTCTTCGCTGTCCTCTATCGGCAGTCTCGGCAAAGAGCTAGACTACACCGCGAACGTAACGGGAAAGAAAATGGATCTGGCAGGCCAGATTGCCGAGGGTATCGGCAATATGAGAGCTGGACAGCGGGGCATGATCATGTTCTCACTGTTGAAAGATTCCGCGCACGCGAGCACCGCCAGCCAGTTATTCCACACAAACGCCGGCACACTCGATAAATTGGCGGCTGAACTGCGGCCCTTGCTGTCTACTGACCGGGGAAAGCAGGACCTGGAGCGTATCTCTTCATCCCTGGCGGCTTGGCTGCCGCTGTACCAGGATGTGGCGCAACTCTGTGCCAAGCAGGACTTCGGCAACGATCTGATGACGGCGCAGGACAAGGCCAGGATTCAGGCAGACGAGGCGCAGAAGGCCGTAGCCGACGAAGTGCAGCTTCAAAGAGAGCTTTTCGCGGCTTCCGCCTTAAAGGCAGCCGAACAAACCTCGCGCAGCCGCTGGATCGCGTTTGTGCTGATCGGCCTCTGCCTGGCCGTAGGTGTGGGCGTGGTCTTCATCGTACGGCAAATTAGCAGCACGCTGCGGCAGATTGCTGGCGAGATGGCCGACGGCGCCGAGCAGGTGGCCGCTGCGGCTTCGCAGGTCTCGTCCTCCAGCCAGTCGCTGGCGCAGGGATCTTCCGAACAGGCTGCATCCATCGAGGAGACCTCAGCGTCGAGCGAAGAGATCAACTCCATGGCGCGCAAGAACGCGGAGAATTCCAACGTCGCGGCAGAGAACATGGTGGAAGCCGCCCAGCGGGTCGAAGAGGCCAACCGGAACCTGGCGCAGATGGTCACCTCGATGAACGAGATCAACGCGTCCAGCGATAAGATTTCGAAGATCATCAAGGTCATCGACGAGATTGCGTTCCAGACCAACATACTGGCGTTGAACGCGGCGGTGGAAGCGGCGCGGGCCGGTGAAGCGGGCATGGGGTTCGCGGTGGTGGCCGACGAAGTGCGCAATCTGGCGCAACGCTGCGCGCAGGCAGCCAAGGATACTTCCGGGCTGATCGAGGAATCCATCGCCAAATCCAACGACGGCAAAACCAAGTTGGAGCAGGTGGCAACGGCGGTCCGGTCGATCACCGACAGCGCCAGCAAGGTGAAGACGCTGGTGGACGAAGTGAAGCTCGGGAGCGAGGAGCAGGCACGCGGGATCGAGCAGGTGGCCAAAGCCATCACGCAAATGGAGAAGGTCACGCAGACCACCGCGGCCAACGCAGAGGAAAGCGCCTCCGCCAGCGAAGAGTTGAGCGCGCAATCCGATACGCTGAAAGCGATTGTGGCCCGGTTGAACGGCATGGTGGGCGGTGGTTCGGAAGCCCAGTATTCGGTCCGCCAGCACCAGCCAAGCCGCGTAGGAGCCTCGAGGAGCGGCCGCAGCTCAAATTTGAGGCCTACGCCCGTACACGCGGGCGTTTCACCGAAGCATGGTGATTCTCAGCCCAGAGAGATGGCCTCGGCAACCGTAGCTGCCGACAAGAGTGCATTTCCCCTGGAGGAAGACTTCAAGGAGTTCTGACAAGCGCCAGACAGAGGACAGACCGTGTATGGGGTCTGTCCCGCCGAGGCACGGGTGCGCGTGAGCCCGTGCCGGCACACCCCAAGCCTCCCCAGGCTTGAGACGAGTTTGCAGTGGGGCCGATTTCATGTGTGCCGAAATCTCCGCTAATTCACACTCATTGTTTAACGGTTTCCAGCCGATCAGTTTCAAGAGATCGCCTCCAGCGTTGGTGCGATCCAGCAACTATGGGAGCGCTCAACGCCGCTGGCTTCGCGAAGTTCGGCCGCGCTCACCTGACGTGAGAAATTTCAAATGACCCTGAGCGAACAAGATCTGTCGGAAAACGCATCGAAGATACGCGGGATGCTGGATGAGCTGGCTTCCCAGTTGATCCTGAACGACGGGAACTGGCAGGGTTCCTGGATTGCGGAAGTGACGAGCACTCTGGCGCGAATCGGCGCGATGGCGGAGCTCGTTGGGAGACCGGACATTCGCAGTCTGAGCGTGCCGCTGGAGCTGCGGGCTGCCCGTGTGCGGCGAGGCGAAGAAGATCCTGGCGACTTCGAACCCGCGCTCCATTCGGCGATCGCACAGCTTCAGGAAGCAGTCGAGCGCAGCAGCACGGCATCGTGCGAAGTCGAAGCTGCCCCGCGCCCTCCGGCCACCGCCCTGGCAGAAGACCGCGAGCTGGTTTCGGACTTCATCATGGAGGCGCGAGAGCACCTCGCAAACATCGAGGCGCAGTTGCTCGCGCTCGAGGAGAATCCAGGCGATCAGGAGCCCATCCATTCGATCTTCCGGGGATTCCACACCATCAAGGGACTAGCGGGGTTCCTGGAATTCTCCGCGATCCAAGAGGTCGCGCATGAGGTCGAAACCTTATTGGATCTGGCGCGCAACGGCCGCCTTGCCGTCACGCGGGAGGTGGTCGACGCGGTGCTGGCCGGCGCGGATTACCTGGGCATCGAAATCAACCGCGTGGAGCGTGAACTGAACGGCTCACAGCGGGAACCGGCGACAGAGAACGGGAAGATGCTCGAGAGCATTCGCGCACTGATGCGCGCGCCGGCCGCCGGTTCCAATCCAGACGGACGGCCGCCCGCACCGGCCGCGGATCTGGCGGCGCTGTCGAATTCGATTCTCGCGCCCGAGCGCTCCTCCGACAAGACCGAAGAGAGGCCCTCCTCACCGGAAAGCAGGAGCGAAAAGAAGGGCGCCGCGGCGGCGGTGAAGGTGGATACCGCCAAGCTCGATTCCCTGGTGGACATGGTCGGTGAGATGGTGATTGCCGATTCCATCCTCCGGCACACCCCGGAGCTGGCGGAGTTGAAGAGCACACGGGTGCTGCGTGGGTTGGCGCAGCTCGCGCGCATGACCAGCGAAGTACAGAAGACCGCCATGTCCATGCGCATGGTGACCATCGGGGGGCTGTTCCAAAAGATGGCGCGCCTGGTGCGGGACACCTCGCGCAAGCAGGGCAAACAGGTGGAATTGGCGACGGTGGGTGAAGATACCGAGCTCGATCGCAACATCGTGGAAGAGCTGGGCGATCCGCTCATGCACATGGTGCGCAACGCCATCGACCATGGAATCGAAACGCCCGAAGTACGCCGCGCCGCGGGTAAGGATCCGACGGCCCGGCTTACCCTCAGCGCCGCTCACCGGGCGGGACACATTTGCGTCGAGGTGTCGGACGACGGGCGCGGTCTCGACCAAGAGAAGATTCTGGCCAAGGCCCGCCAGAAAGCGCTGATTCAAGACGGCGCCCACCTTTCGGATAGCGAAATCTTCAACCTCATCTTCGAGCCCGGGTTCTCGACGGCCGACCAGGTCACCGATATCTCGGGCCGGGGCGTGGGCATGGACGTGGTCCGCAAGAGGATTCAGAAGATGCGCGGACGGGTTGAGATCCAGTCGGCTCCCGGGCGCGGGAGCACCTTCCTGCTGAAGCTGCCGCTCACGCTGGCCATTATTGACGGCCTGTTGGTCGGGGTCGGCCGAGATCGCTATGTGGTGCCGGTACTCGCGGTGAAGGAGATCCTGCGGCCCACCGAGGACATGATGTTCACGGTCGAAAACCGGGACGAGATGGCGCTGGTTCGGGGCCAATTGTTTCCCGTCGTCCGCCTTCACCAGCGATTTCACGTGGTTCCGCACTCCGAGCAGGCCGTCAGCAACGTGCTGATCTTAGTCGAGAGCGCCGGCAAGGACTTTTGTCTGATGGTGGATAAGGTCCTCGGAAAACAAGAGGTGGTCATCAAGAGCCTGGGCCCGACCATGCAACGCATCGCGGGCGTTGCCGGAGGCGCCATCCTGGGAGATGGCCGGGTGGGGCTGATCCTGGATCTCGAGGGCGTCTACGGAGGAGTTCCGCATGTCTAAGTCCGCGCCGCCGCCCGTCGATCCTCAGCCAGGGGTCCGGCCGCTCACCGATCGTGAATTCGAGAAGATCAGCCGGCTGGCGTACGAGAAATTCGGCCTGGAGTTGAAGCCCGGCAAGCAGGAATTGGTGTCGGCGCGGCTGGGCAAGAAGGTGCGCGCGGCGGGCTTTCGTTCTTTCGAACAGTATTATCAGAGCGTGGTGGCGGATTCCACGGGCGAGTCCCTCATCCAACTGATCGATGCGCTGACTACCAACTTTACCGACTTCATGCGCGAGCCCGCGCACTTCGACTTCCTGCGTAACGAAGCCCTCGCCGGTTGGGCCAAGCGGGATCGGGTGCGCATCTGGAGTACGGCCTGCTCGACGGGCGAAGAGCCTTACAGCATTGCCTTTGCGCTGCTCGATGCGCTGGGCAACGCCTCCCGCCCGCGTTTAGAAATTGTGGCTACGGATATCTCATCGCGTGCGCTCCAGCACGCACACCGCGGCATTTACCAGGCTGCCCGGCTGGCGAACCTCCCCGCGGCATGGCAGCGGGCTTTTCTTTTGCGGGGTGACGGAAAATGGCAAGGACAGTACCGGGTGAAGCCCGAGGTTGCGGGGCTCGTCCAGTTTCGCCGGCTCAATTTAATTGAGCCCTTTTCCCATCCCGAACCGTTCTCCGTGATTCTCTGCCGGAACGTGATGATCTATTTCGACCGGCCAACCCAGCAGAAGCTGGTGCGGCAACTGGCCAGCCAGCTCGAACCCGGCGGTTACTTGCTCATCGGCCACTCGGAAAGCCTCACCGGGATCGATCACCCGCTGAGCTATGTGCGGCCCACGATCTACCGCCGGAGTGGTTCATGAGTTCGCTTGTGGTGGGAGTGGCCGATTGTCAGGTCAGCAACGATTGCGAGGGCACGCTTGTGACCTACGCACTGGGGTCGTGCATCGCCATCGCCATTCACGATGCGGCGGCAGGGGTCGGCGGGTTGCTGCACTTCATGCTGCCGGAATCGGCCATCGACCCGGTCAAAGCACAGGCCAACCCCTACATGTTTGCAGACTCGGGCGTTCCGTTGCTGTTTCGAACCGCGTATAAACACGGGGCGGACAAGCGCCGCCTGACTGTTCGACTGGCAGGCGGGGCGCAGGTCATGGACGACAAGGGTGTTTTCAACATCGGGAAACGCAACTATCTGGCGGTGCGAAAGATTCTTTGGAAGGCCGGAGTGCTGGTGCATGGCGAAGCGGTTGGCGGGGAGACGTCCCGCACGGTGCGCCTGGAAGTTGGGACCGGGAGGTTCTGGCTGCGAACCGCGGGGCAACCGGAGCAGGAAATGCCAGTCGCCCGTGCGAACTGGAAAGGAGCGACGGATGGCTTACTCCGTAATGATCGTGGATGACTCCCAGTCGATGCGCAAGTTCGTGCGGCGCGTCATGGACTTATCCGGCTTCGAAGTCGGCTCGTGCTGGGACGCAGCGAACGGCGCAGACGCGCTCGCGTTGCTACGCACACACCCGGTGGATATCATTCTGACCGACATCAACATGCCGGAGATGAACGGCGAAGAGTTTGTAGCCGAGCTCGAGCGGCAAGACGTGTATCGCTCGATTCCGGTGGTTGTGGTCTCGACCGACGCGACCGAAAACCGCATCCGCCGCATGATCGAAATCGGCGCCCGCGGGTACGTGGTGAAGCCGTTTTCTCCGGAGGCGCTGCGCGGCGAACTGGAACGCGTTTTAGGGGTGGCCAATGCCTGAGACAGGGATGAGCGAAGCGATTTCCGCGGCCGCCGCGGATGTCCTTGAAACCATGTTTTTCAGTCCGGTGATGGCCGAGGCCGCACTGGACGAGGCGATGTCCGCCCCCGCGCTGGCCGCGCGGCTGCGGTTTTCCGGAGGGAGGGAGGGCACTTTTGCCGTACGGATTTCCACCTCCGCCGCCGAAAGCATGGCCGCCAACTTCCTCGGCGAGGAAACCGAGCAGCCGGCCTCCGGCCAGGTCCAGGACGTGGTCTGCGAACTGACCAACATGCTCTGCGGAAGCGTGCTAAGCCGCCTGGACAGCAAAGCGCACTTTGACCTGGGGCATCCCGAACTCGTGGACGCTCTCGAGGCGGCAACGCCGGATTCGGTCTCGCGTGCGTTCGAACTGGGCGATGGCGCCGTCGCCGTGTTTCTTCATCTGGATGCCAAGCCGTGACCCAGCCCATCCGAACGCTGATCGTAGACGACTCGGCCATCGTGCGCAAGATCCTGAGCGAGGTACTGGCCGGAGAGCCGGATATCGAAGTGGTGGGAACGGCGCCTGATCCGTACGTAGCCCGCGACAAGATCCTGGCGCTTCAGCCGGACGTCCTGACCCTGGACATCGAGATGCCGCGCATGGATGGCCTCACGTTTCTTCGCAAGCTGATGGAATTCCATCCCATGCCGGTCATCGTGATCAGCTCGCTCGGCCAAGCCTCTTGCAGGGCTGCCCTGGATGCGCTCGAAGCGGGTGCGGTCGAGGTTCTGGCCAAGCCCGGCGGCCCCTATTCGGTGGGCGAGCTGCGCCTGGCGATCGCCAGCAAGATTCGCGCCGCGGCAGCCGCGCGCCTTCGGCCCCGATCGGCACGGCCCCAAGGGCCCGCGGCGCCCGGAAGGGCGGTGAATCACGGATCTGCCACGATCACCGAAGGCCTCGATCCCATGACAGTGATTGCCATCGGCGCATCGACCGGTGGAACCGAAGCCATTGCCGACGTGCTGACGCACATCCCCGCACACAGTCCTGGGATCGTCATCACCCAACATATCCCGGCAAACTTCTCGAGGGCTTTTGCGGAACGTCTGGACCGCATTTGCCAGATCCGCGTGAAGGAAGCGGTCGACGGCGATGAACTGTCTCCCGGCCACGCCCTGATTGCTCCCGGGGATTTTCACATGCTACTCCGCAAGCGCCCCGGAGGGTACTCGGTCGCGGTGAAGGAAGGTCCCCGCGTGTGTTACCAGCGGCCCTCGGTGGACGTGTTGTTCCGATCGGTTGCGGAGGTGGCCGGCGCAAAAGCGGTAGGCGCCCTGCTCACGGGGATGGGGTCGGACGGGGCCGCCGGAATGCTGCAGATGCGGCAGGCCGGAGCCGAGACCATCGCGCAGGATGAGGCTTCCTGCGTGGTCTTTGGGATGCCCAGGGAGGCCATCCGGCTAGGGGCCGCCATTCATGTGCAGCCGCTGGCCCACATTGCCGGCGCCATTCTGGCCGCTGTGCGCGAAAGACCCCTGTCCCGCAGACCGGGATAGTACCCCAGGTACAGGTGGCCTAAGGCGTAAGAAACGCTAAAGGCTGCGCGGTTTCGGCCGATGGTTTCAGTAGCAACGGCCATGACCTTCGTCTGCATCTCCAGCGGCGACCCCGCCTCACGGAATCTCCTCCAGACACTCCATGGCATCGAGGTGGAATTATCCAGCCCCTGGGAAGCACTCGAGCGGTTGAAGGGTGCGAAATTCGACGCTGTGACCATCCATCTCCCCCTGGAAGAGTGCAACGCCGAAGACCTGCTTGAGCAGATCCACCGGACGCAGGCATTCATCCCTGTCATCATCTGCGATCCGAATGGAACCGTAGCCGACGCCGTTCGCTTTACTAAACTGGGCGCATTTTATTTCACGCGGGCCGAAGATCAGGGCGAGTTCCGACAAATCCTGGAGTGGGCTGCGGAACACAGCCGCTCTTGCGATCTGGAGATGCTCGCGCATGGCGTATCGAGCGAGCCTTGGCGAAAATTCCTGGTGGGCGAGAGCCGTGCAATGCAGCAAGTCCTGCAGGTGATTCGCCTGGTGGGGAACCGGCGTTCTACCGTGCTGATCTCGGGAGAGACCGGCGCCGGCAAAGAAATGGTGGCGCGCGCGATTCACCTGGCCGGCGACCGGCGGAACCTGCCCATGGTGGCGGTCAACTGCACGGCGCTGCCGGAAAATCTTCTCGAAGCCGAGTTGTTTGGCCACGTGAAAGGCGCTTTCACGGGCGCTATTAATCACCGCGTCGGCCGCTTCGAGCAGGCTCATCGCAGCACCCTGTTTCTGGATGAAGTGGGCGACTTGCCGCTGGAGATTCAAGCCAAGCTCCTGCGGGTTCTCCAGGAACGCGAATTTCAGCGCATTGGCAGCTCTGAAACCATTAAAGTCGATGTTCGGGTGATCGCCGCGTCCAACATTGATCTGGAACAGGCTGTGCGCGACGGCAAATTCCGCGAAGACCTGTACTACCGGCTCAACGTGGTCCCTTTACACGTGCCAGCCCTGCGCGAAAGGCCGTCCGACATTCCGGTCCTGGTGCATCATCTGATCGACAAGATCTGTCTCCAAGAGGGCCTATCACCCCGACGGCTCGCACGGGAAACCCTCGAACGGCTGGCCAACCACTCGTGGCCCGGCAATGTCAGGCAACTCGAAAACGCGGTTGAAATGGCCATCGCGTTGAGCGGCGATCGCGATACGCTCTATCCCGCCGATTTCCCGCTTCCCCGTTCGCCGCGGCTCGACTCCAAGGCGGTCGTGGCGTGGCCGGCGATTTCGTTTCCCGACGAAGGGCTCGATTTCGAGCAGATGGTCGCTCACATGGAACGCACCATCCTCGAACAAGCCCTGCGCAAGACAGGTGGAAATAAGGCGCAGGCCGCCGGAATGCTCCGGCTCAAGCGGACCACGCTCTCGGCCAAACTGAAGAGCTTGTCCGCGGATGCGCGCATCGCCTGAACGCCGCCTTCCCTTGTTCTATAATCGGAAACCGAGTGGCCGTCAGAGTTCCGGCGTTCTTCTGCGCTGTTACCGTGCTGCGGATAGGCAGCGCACCGGATCTGCGCGCCGTGGACCCGGTTTTCCCAAACAGACGGTAAGCATCCAGACCGCCGCGCATCATCTTTCATGCAGACTCTCCTCGAACTGCTCGCGGAAATCCGCCGTCTGGACGACCGCGAAGCCATCCGCTTCTCGAACGGCTTTCGCACGTGGAGGCTGGCGTACCGCGATCTGTACCAGCAGATCGGGTCATTCGCAGCGTACCTGGATCGCGCCGGTTTGCATAAAGGCGATCGTGTCATCATCTGGGCGGAGAACCGGCCCGAATGGGTGAGCGCCTTCTGGGCCTCGGTGGCGCGCGGCGTGCACGTTGTGCCGGTCGATTACCGATCGTCGATCGATCTGGTACGCCGCATTCAGAAGGAGGTACGGGCGCGCCTCATCGTAACCGGCGACGCCGTGCGGTGCGAAGGCCTGGATGTTCCGCAGTTTTCGGCGACGGCCATTGCCGATCTTGCCGCGAGCGATGCGTTCACCGCATCCGAGATCTCACCCGAAGACATCGTCGAGATTGTCTACACGTCCGGGACAACGGGCGAGCCTATGGGCGTGGTGCACCGCCACAAGAATATCTGCGCAAACCTCACTCCCATCCAGGAGGAGATGCGCAAGTATGAAAAATGGGCGCGCCCGTTTCAGCCTGTGCGCATTCTCGACATGCTGCCGCTCAGCCACTTGTTCGGGCAATCGCTCGGCATTTTCATACCGCCCTTGCTGGGCGGCGCGGCCGTGTTCATGCTGGAGTTGCACGCGGCCGCGATCCTGGATACCATCCGCCGGGAGCGCGTCTCCGTTCTGGTCTCGGTCCCAAAGTTGCTGACCAATCTGCAGCACGAAGTCGAGCGCCGATATCACCCGCCGGACGTTCCGGCAAAGCGCGAAGGTATTCCGGGGATTGTGGAACGCTGGTGGCGATATCGGAGGGTACACCGGGGAACGGGCTTCAAATTCTGGGCGCTGGTCGTCGGCGGCGCGGAGGTCAACCCGGAGGTCGAAGCGTACTGGGCGCGTCTCGGGTACCTCGTGATCCAGGGCTACGGGCTCACCGAGACCAGCCCGGTGGTTGCGCTCAATCATCCTTTTAATACCCGGAGCGGGTCCATCGGAAAACCGCTGCATGGCCAGGAAATCCAGATCGCGCCAGATGGTGAGATTCTGGTGCGCGGTCAAAGTGTGATTCGGGAATATCTGGGAACGCGCGGCGCCGAGCAGGGACGCGTCGACCAAGAGGGCTGGCTGCATACGGGTGATATCGGTGAAATCGACGCCGAGGGCCGGCTGTATTACAAAGGCCGCAAAAAGGAGATGATCGTGACCTCTGAGGGCCTCAACGTCTACCCGCAAGATGTCGAACGCGTGCTCAACTCCATCGCACAGGTGAAGGACAGTACGGTAGTCGCCACGCGTCGCGATGGAGAGGAACAGGTACATGCCGCGCTCATCCTGAAGGAACCTTCGGCGAATCCCGCATGGATCGTCGCGGAAGCCAACCGGCGCCTGGAATCCCATCAGCGGATTCAAAGCTGGTCGGTTTGGCCGGAAGAGGATTTCCCGCGCACGCCATCCACCATGAAAGTGAAGCGCAACGAGGTGGCGCGGCGGATTGCGCAAGGGCAAACAACCGGAAAAAAGGGAGGCGCCGAAGGCGTTTTGGCGCGCCTGAAGGGTATCGAATCACGGCCAGGCGAGGAACTCGCCATCTCTTCTCTCGAGCGCGTGGAGTTGCTTTCCGAACTGGAAAGTCAATACGGCGTCGAGCTGGACGAGCGCCGCTTCGCGGAAATCTCGTCGGTGGAGGAGTTGAATGCCCTGCTGCGCGATGCAGGTGAGCAGACCATGCGCGTCGAGCGGACGCTATTGCCACGCTGGGCGCGCAGCTATCCCGTGCGCGCGCTCCGGTTTCTGATTTTTCAAGCCCTCATGATTCCTTTGTTTCGTGGCTTGTTGACTCTGACCGTGGAGGGGATGGAGAACCTGCAGAACCTCGATCCCCCGGTTCTGTTCGCTTCCAATCATCAGAGCGATCTGGATACGCCCGCCATTCAAACGGCGCTCCCGCGGCGCTGGCGTTATCGGGTTGCGCCGGCCATGTCCCAGGATTACTTCCGTGCGTGGCTCGAACCGGGGCGCGCATCGGTCCAGGAACGAACATCGATCATGCTTCAATATTTTGTCGCGACCGGCCTGTTCAACGCCTATCCCCTGCCCCAGCGGATGGCCGGAGTGCGGCGCGCGTTGAAGTACACCGGCGAACTGGTCGGCGAGGGCTACTGCCCGCTGGTGTTTCCGGAAGGGATGCGCACGCCCGATGGCACGTTGCAGCCCTTCAAGACAGGCATTGGCCTGATGGCGACGCGCTTGCGCGTTCCGGTGGTCCCCATCCACATAACAGGGCTATTTGAGATTTACCCCGCGAACGCGAGCTGGCCGAAACGCGGACCGGTCCGCGTGCGGATCGGAGCTCCGCTGCATTTCGATCAGGGGCACGATGAGGCAGCCGCCACCCGAGCCATCGAGGACGCCATTCACCGGATGGCCGTGGGTCACCTTACTTCGTAACCAACGAACTCCGGCAGCAAGACATTGCCCTTATACTCCATTTCCTGGTGGATGCCGATCTTCGAAGAGTAATAAGCGTCCGCTGTACTGAACTTCAGCTCGACGAAGAACCGCTCTTCCGGTGTCTGCGGGCTCTGCTCGTTCCTCGAGATGCGCGCCAGCACGGCAACGCGCTGCTCGGGCGTAGCCTTCATGAAGGGCACGCCCTGCATTTCGCGCGCAAGGGCGTCGACGCGTTTCAGGCCCGCGTGCCACTGTTGCTTGCGCTCGTCTTCTATGGATTCTGCAAGTCTTCGATCGAGATATGCCGCGACCCCGGCGGCGCGCGCGCCCGGCGAGTGATCGTCGGTCGGGATGATCAGGTCGGTCAGCTCGTCCAGCATGGCGAACTCGTCCTGGGAGAAGAATTTCTCCACGGACTCGCCTTCTGCTCCGTGTTGCGCACCCACGGCGACGGCTGCAGCCGCGGCGCTGATTTGGATCAGCTCACGCCGGGTCAGTTGTTCCTGATCCGCCATTTAGACTTCTCCTCTGCGGAACTGGTCCGCCAGATGATCGCAAGAGCGCCATGCCAGCGCCATGATCGTCCAAGTGGGATTGTGGCACGATGCGCTCACATGACTGCTGCCATCCACCACAAAGAGGTTCTTCACGTCGTGCGACTGCTGGAACGGATTCAGCACCGACATCTTGGGATCCGTTCCCATGCGTGCCGTGCCCAGTTCGTGAATCGACCAGCCCTCCGTGAGGATTTCATTGCTGACGTGAATCACTTCGAACCCCGCCTCTTCGAACATCTCCTTGGCAGCGTTGCCCATGTCCACTGCCATCTTTTTCTCGTTGTCGCCGTACTTGTAGTGGAAGCGCACCACCGGGATTCCCCACTTGTCTTTTGCTTCGGGATCGATCTCGATGTGATTTTCATACCGCGCCAGCACTTCGCCGAAACCGGACATGTGGATGAACGCACCCGCGTGGTCGCGAACGGCCTTCTTGTAGCCGCGGCCGAATCCAGGCATGGACACCGCGTATCCGGGCTCCATGGTATTTCCGCCGAAGCCTTCGAATCCGTAGGCGCGAATGAAATTCGGGTTGCGGTCTTTGAGATTCCGGAACCTCGGCACGTAGAAGCCTCCCGGCCGCCCGTCATCCAGCGTCCGCGGCTTGCCGACGAGAGCCTTCACCAGGCCCGTCACGCCCGGCCCCATAATGTGGTCGCACAGATTGTGGCCCACATGGCCGCTCGAATTTCCGATGCCGTTAGGGTAGATCTTGGATTTTGAGAGCAACATCAGGCGCGCACTTTCGAGCGTCGAAGCCGCGAGCACCACGGCTTTACCGCGCGCTTCGTAGGTCTTCCGGGTTTCCGAATCTACGAAGGAAACGCCGCGCGCCTTTCCGGACGCGGGATCGACCGTAACTTCATAGGCGGTCGCATTGGTGCGAATCGTCAGATTCCCTGTTTCGAGCGCCGGAAAGATCAGCCCTGTGGGTGAATCAAACGCAGCGTGAATGTCGCAACCGCCGGTATGGCGCTCGCAGGCTCCCCGGCCGAAGCAGCGGCTGCGATATTTGTTATGTTTCAAGCCGTCCGTGGTAACGCCGGCCCGATACGGCGTCAGCACACGGCCCATTCCCGCCAGGCTCTCTCGGAGCATCATTTCCGACGGGCTCAACCGGATCGATCGCTGGAAAATGCTGTCCGGCAGGTAATCCAGATTCTCCTTGTGGCCTGAGATGCCGAGGTAGAGATCGACCTTGTCATAGTAGGGGGCCAGGTCAGAGTACGAGATGGGCCAGTCTTCGCCGTACCCGTCGCGGCTCTTGGCCTTGAAGTCGTAATCGGAAAGCCGCAAACCAAGCCGTCCCCAGATGTTGGTCTTGCCGCCCAGACAGCGCGCCCGCGCCCATGCATACGGTGTGCCCGTGTAGGGATGGTCCTTCTCGTCCACTACGATGTTCTTGCTGTAATCACCCTTGCCCCACGACTCGATATACGAGTACACGTGACTGTAGGGCGTGCCCTTGGCGTACGGCCGGTCTCGGAAGCGGTATTCGGCGGGAGTTAGTGAGTGAGTGTCAGCGGGAATGCCGCCGCGGCGTGGATGATCGTACGGCCATTCCATGGACTTCAGCTCTTTGTTGATGTCGAGTTTCTTGCCCGCTTCAAGGAGCAGCACTTTCATGCCGTGCGACGTGAGCACATGTGCCGCCATCCCGCCGGCCGCACCCGAGCCTACCACCACCGCATCGTAAACACGTTTCAGATCGACATCGGCGGCGTTGGGCTTATCGGGAGAGAGAAAGTTCACGGATTACGCACCCTGCACCATCTTACGAAAAGCCTCAAATGATCCTGCCTGCTTTTTCTGTTCGATCATGATATTGGCCACCGTCTCCAGGTTCTTGGCCATGTGCGGGTTGTTCATGCGCTCGCGCCAAACAGCGATGAAATCGGACACGCGGAGCCATGTGAAAAGCAGTTCGTTCGAATTTTGAATAAACAGCTCCTGGTGAAGAACGCCGCTGGTCACAAAAGAAGCCGCCATATCCCAATAACTCCAGATCATGCGGGCATAAGCATTCTCTTGGGAGCCCTGCGGGCAGAGCTTCTGGAACTCTTCCAGCGTCGCGGCGTGAAAATTCTTCATGAACCATTCACGCGCCTGCCGGAGTTTCTCTTCACGCCGCAGCTCGTAGAGGCGCAGCAGCAGGTTTGCATCGTCGTAAGTCGCCGGTCTTTCGGCCTTCGAGGGGATTGCCATGGATAATATCTTCTCCTGATTTTCCCAGTGTATCGAAAACTCCGTGCGCTCCTGGTGAGTTGCGCGTTTCGATTTTGTAAAACGCGCGGCGGCCTTCAGAACAGGCGTTCCTGTTTCCGGAGCGTTCCGAAGCTGCCCATGTTGGCGACGGAAAACGAGACCAAAAACTGTGTTTCATCGCGCACTCCGAAGTTGAATCGCCGCAACTGGACACTGATGCCGCAGCAATCGGTGTTGTACGTCACCTGCGCCGTGCCGAATTGCATGATGCCCAGCCGGTAGTCGTACACCGTGTCGAAGCCCGCATTCCACCCCCGATGATTTGGATCGCCCCACCCGATACGGCCGCGCAATTGATTTGCCTTCGGCGATAGCAGCCGGATGCTGTTGGGATTCAACAGCTGGCATTGGCCATCGTCCGCAGGCGTCAGCGGGCGGCAGGCCACCAGGTTGTGGCCGGCCGATACGAAGAAGTTGCCCCGGCGAAAATCCGCCGTAACCCCGCTGTCCACGATCTTATGCACCAGCGGATCATAGTCAGTTCGCCACTCCAGGTTGTAGCCGGGTTTTGGACTGGCCCGGAAGGCAGAGACAATCGGCGAGTAATTCCGTGGGCCGCTCAGAAAGGCGTAAGGCGTCAGCTCAGCCGAGCTTAGGATCACATTTCTCTGGCCCGGAATAACGGCGCCGCCGAAGGTAGGATCAAAATAGCGTTCTTGTTTGAGTTCCCAACTGAACACTTCGAATACATCCGTGCCCCGCTTGGCGTAAATCCGATTCGTCAGAGAGATTTCCAACTGGTTGGTGTTGGAGATCAAGTCAGCGCCATCAAAACGGATGACCTCGTTAAAATCCTGCACGCCGGTGACGTAGTGATAGGAAACACGCGGCTCTATGACATGTTTCAGCTTGTCGCCCAGCCATGTCTTGCGGTCAAAAGTCCGTTCGAGCGAGGGTGCGATTAACTCAACGTCGAACTCGCGCGAGCTGCGGTTCAGCCCCCGCCCTATGATGGTTTGGTTCTGTTGCTGTTCGCCGTAATGCGTCTCTTCGAACGAAAAGCTCGGGACCAGATGAAAGCCTTTCCAGTCAAATGCGGTCATCACATGCGGTGTAAGATCCACGCGGTCCACGAACTGGCGCGTTTGGAACAGCAGTTGCGAGCGGTTTAGCAGCGCGGCGCTCGAATCGAATGACACCCAAATCGGTATGATGCTTTCCGATATCTGATGGTCGCGACTTGAGAAATCGACTTCCGGCAACTTGCGGATCACGATCGTATCGCCCGGGAGCGTGCTCTGGAAGTTCTCCAGGCGTGAAAACGCGGTATCGAAGCTGAAGGTGGACCAATGCTTGGTAATGAATCCGACCGACGAACTGGCCGAGAAGATCGCTTCGTTGAACGACTGCGTGAACGCTTGGCGGAACGTCAGTGAGCTGAGGTAATCGATCGCGCCACGCGCGGTAAACCCATCCCCCAGATCGGCCTTACCCGCTCCGTAGATGCTATACCCGCTCGCTTTCAGCGGCGTGTGATCCTGCACGCCGTAGAAAATCACGTCGAAATCGGAACCGGCCGTCGGCTTGCCTCGAAGGTCGATGTGATGAGCCAGAGCACCTAGCGTGAAATCCTGAAAGCGGTATGTAACATCGTAACTGCGGTTGATGGCCCAGTAATACCCTACGCCATAGGTGTAACCGCGGAGCGAGCTGTGCCCGATTAGCGGAGTCAAAAAACCGCTCTTGCGCGGGAGCTTTTCGAGCGACTTATAGAAATAGGGCGTGTAAAACAGCGGCAACCATTTCAAACGGAACACGCTGCGCCGCGCGATGGCGCGTTCGTCGGGGATGATATCGAAGATCGGGCCGCGCAGTGTCCACCACGGGTTGGGTAGCTTGCAATTGGTGACCGTGCCGTTGTGAAGAATGTACTTGTCCTGTAGCCGCTCGGCCCATTCTCCGGCAAAGTACAGCGGGTTGTTGGACGTGAGCACGCCGGGCCGCGCGACAACGTGCGTCCGGCTCCAACCGCGCACATTGTAGAATTTACCGGTTTCGTCGTGCGTGTTGTATTCCACACGGTCAGCGTGAATTTCTTCGTCTTTCACATACTGATGGAATGTCACGTTGCCGCGGGCCTGGGCATTGCCGGTGTCTTCGTCGTAGTCAATTTCGTCGGCCGTGAGGAGCAGTTCAGCGCCCTCGATGGAGGCGTGGCCGCGCAGATGGTAGATGCGGCCTTCCGTTTCGAGGCGGTGATCCGCGCCGATATTCCACTCGCCTTCTGGCGGCGCATTCGGGCGCGGAATCTTGACACTAAAATTCGGTTGCACAGTGGCAGGCCCAGGCGCGGCCACAGCCGGTGGGCGGACGATCTGTGCCGAAGAAATCGCTGCCGCAAAAATCAGGGCAAGGAAAATTCCCGTGGGGCGCAAAAACTCGTGACAATTCCGAGTGAGCGTGTTATCAAGACAGAAAGAGAAGTTCCGCGCAGAGGTCCCCAATCGAGCAACGTAACACAACTGCTCATGACCATGCGCGCATAAAACGATGAACTGCAAGCACTGCGCGAATTGGAATGCCGAAGACGAACACCGCTGCACTCGTTGCGGTAGACGGCTGACGAACGGCGGGGTTTCATCCAGCTATCCGGCAAGCCGGTCAGCCTCCGCACTGGCATTCGCGGAACATCCGGCGGTCGTGGTCGAAGTGGAGGGGCCGGCTTTGCGGTGCGGCGCACCCATCCCTCAAACATTCGGCTTCGCAGAAGTCCCGGCCTCGAAAGTGATCCCGTTTGAGTCCTTCGCCGCGCATCGCATTGAGCCCATCGCGCCAGCTCCGGCCCCAGCGCGGACTGCCGCCACACACGGCGCAAAACCTGCGGCCTCCCCGCGCCCCAGCACCGGCCACCCGTTCGCCAAGCCCGAGAAAAATGACGTTCAGCCGGGCCTCGATTTTCTGGTGCCGCCTCCCCACGGCCCACGCACGCTGAAGACGCAGGTGGAGGCTGTCATCTATTGCGATGCCGATGTGGCCACGCCCAAACATCGCGCCATTGCGGCCGCCATTGACGGCGGGATGATTTTCACCGGATTCGGACTGTTTCTTTTCGCATTCCACCTCATGGGCGGAATGTTCCGCTTGAACCGCCAGACCCTGCCCTTTTTCATCGGCGTATTCGGTACGCTAGCGATGTTCTACGGCCTGCTTTGGATTTGGGCGGACCGGCAAACCGTAGGGATGCGTTGTACGGGGCTCCGCCTGATTGACTTCGACGGCTTCCCCGCGGACCGGCGCGCCAGAATTCTTCGCGGGATCGGTGCGTGCCTGAGTTTTTGCGCGGGCGGCGTGGGGTTGTTGTGGGCCCTGGCCGACGAAGAAAAACTCGCCTGGCATGACCACATGTCAAAGACCTTTCCAACAGTCGAGGAATCGAACCGCAGTTTCTTCCGCAAGCCCTAGCCTCGCGGATATCCGGGACACCGGCTCCGAACCTATTGCGCCGGCCGTACTCCTGCCGGTCCGAAGAAGCTGTCGTCGATTGTAACGGAGACTTGTTTTTCAAGATTCTCCACTGCGTTCCGCGCTAGTTCGGGACTCATCTTCTTTTCCAGCTCGGGTTTCACGTCCTGAAAGCTTTTGATCTCGTGCTGCTCAACTTTAATCAAGTGGTAGCCGAACTTGGTTTTGACCGGTTCGCTGGTTTGGCCGGCGGGAAGGTCGAAGACCGCCTTTTCGAACTCCGCTACCATCTGGCCGTGCTTAAACGTGCCCAGATCGCCGCCCTTGGCGCCAGATTGGGTGTCGTCAGATTCCGCCTTGGCAAGGGTGGCAAAATCCTCCCCGGCGAGTAGCTTCTTGCGGATCTCCTGCGCTTTCGCCAGCGCCTCCTCGTCCGTCAACTCCTTCTTGCCCGCCGGCAGGGCGAGTTGTGAGCCCTTCGTGCGAATCAGAATGTGGCGCGCGTGCACACTCTCGTACTCTGACTTATGCTGCTCGTAATATTGCTGCGCCGTCGCATCGTCCACCTTGACGTTGGCCACCATTTCCTGGAAGAGCACGTTCGCCAGCAGGTTCTCCTTTTGCAGCTCGATCTGACGCTGTACGGTTGGACTTTCGTCGAGCTTTCGCTTGTGGGCCTCGTGCGACAACACCTTGATGCGAACCAGTTGCTCGGCGAACTGACGCTTGTTAGGACCTCGAGCCGAGGCGCGAACCTGCTCGGGAAGAGCGTCGACCAGTTGATCGAACTCACCGGCTGTCATCTTTTCATCGCCGACCGTCAGAACCACTTTGTCCGGTGGAACGGGCGCGCTTACAGGGGGTTTGGAAGCCGGAACGCCGAGGCGCGCTGGAGGAGGCGCCGGCGGTTGGCTGGGCGCTGGGGTCTGTGCGAAAAGACACGCCGCACCGGCTAAGAACACAATAAATCCGGGAAAATTCATTCCCTCATGATATCAGTAAGCTGCTTGCAGATTTACGCGGCGCCGACAGGTTCCACTATCGCCGACATCGATCCTTTCGAACGCGGCAGGCGCCAGTCGGGGCCATAGGCTTGTATCTGATCGCGTGCGAACTCGGCTTCGGGTAACTCGCACGTGATCAGCACCGTGCGGCCGGCTGTGTCCACTTCCTCGGCATGCCGGTATGCCTCATCCATTGAAAAGACGAGGATCTTCTGTAACATCTCTATGACGTAATCGTAAGTGTGATCGTCGTCGTCGAGTAACACCACGCGGTAGAGCGGAATCAGCTCTTCCTGATTGGTGATTTCGGTTTCCGGAGAAACCGTGGTCTTTGCCATGGAATCTGTCCGGCAAGGCCAACCTCGCTTGCCTGCCACTACCGATCAGAATGCCGTGCGGCGCCAGCTGCCCTACCGCAGCTCTTCCATCACCTGATCCAGCACTTCCTTAGGCGGCCGGGTTTTCGATTCAGGTAGAGTAGCAAGCGGCGCGTCTTCCATATGCAGCATCTCCATGAAATTGGGCTTTTGGGTGTCGATGTAGAAGACCCCGGTCAACACTTCACCCTTCTTCCCGGCTTCATCGAGGGCCTTGAGAGCGTCGAACTTGTTGGTCGGATCGTATTCCCGCCCCAGTTTCTTGATGCGGAGCTTCGAGCCGTCGTGCATCGTGATTTCCTGCACCGCGCCTTCCGGGATGTCGACCGAAATATCGTCGTAGTACGGAACGAAATCCACCTCGTTCAGAACCTCATCGTGCTCCTTGATGTAGCTGTAGCTTTTGGTGGAGCCTTCGTGATCGTTGAATGTGGTACAAGGCGAGATGACATCGATGATGGAAAGCCCGTTGTGAACGATGGCAGCTTTCAAGATCGCCTGCAGCTGCCTCTTATCGCCGGAGAAGGAACGGGCCACGAAAGTGGCGCCGCACTGCAACGCCAGCGCGCAGCAATCAAAGGGCGGCAGATCGTTGAGGACACCCGTCTTGAGCTTGGAACCCAGATCGGCGGTGGCTGAAAACTGCCCTTTCGTCAAACCGTACACCCCGTTATCCTCGATGATGTACACGAATGGCAGATTGCGCCGCAGCAGATGCATGAATTGCCCCATCCCGATCGACGCCGTGTCGCCATCGCCGGCTACGCCAATGCCCAGCACGGTGCGATTGGCGAGCATGGCGCCAGTGGCGATCGAAGGCATGCGGCCGTGCACTGCGTTGAAGCCGTGCGAGAGACCCAGAAAGTACGCCGGCGATTTTGACGAGCAGCCGATACCGGAAAACTTCGCCACGTTCCAAGGCTGCACGCCCAACTCGTAGAAGCATTCAATGACACGCTCTGAAATTGCGTTGTGGCCGCAGCCGGCGCACAGCGTGGTCTTCGCGCCCTTGTAACTCAGGACCTCGAGGCCCAGGCGATTCAGTTTCTTGGGTGGCGGCGTTACCGTGGTACTCATTTCCCCTCCTGGCCCGCGATGTCATCGGTGACGGTCCGCGCGTCCAGCGGCAGACCGCCGTAATACCGCATGCTTCTCAGCTTTGCGATCTCTTCCGCCGTGCACTCCAGCCGCATCAGCCCTAGCATCTGGGCGTCGCGGTTTTGTTCGATCACATACACCCTCTGGTGCCGGTGGATAAATTCGGGTAACTCCTTATTGAACGGATAAGCTTTCAACCGCAGGTAGCTGGTCTCAATCCCGTATTCCGTTCGCAACTGGTCCCGGCTTTCTTCCACCGGGTGATGGGAGGTGCCAAACGCGATCAAACCAACCTGAGCCTTCGCCTTGTACTCAACCACCGGCGCCGGAACGTGCGAGCGCATCGTTTCGAACTTGCGCGCGAGGCGATCCAGGTTGTTCACGTAATCGTCTTCGCGTTCGGTGTACTGCGCTTTCTCGTTGTGCCCGCTGCCCCGAGTGAAGTAGGACCCGTGGGGATGATTAGTGCCGGGCAAAGTCCGGTAGCCGATGCCATCCCCGTCCACGTCCTTGTAGCGCGCGAAACCGCCCAGCCGATTGAGATCCTCGGCGGTCAGGACTTTGCCGCGCCGGATTGGCTGGGTCGGGTATTCAAACGGATCCGCCATCCAGTTGTTCATGCCCAGATCGAGGTCGATCATCACGAAAACCGGCGTTTGGAAATGCTCCGCCAGATCGAACGCCTCAATCGCCATGCTGAAGCATTCTTCAGGCGAGCACGGGAACAGCATCGGATGCTTGGTATCGCCGTGCGAAAGCAGCGCCGTGGAAATGATGTCGCCCTGCGCGGTGCGCGTCGGCAGGCCGGTTGAGGGACCCACGCGCTGCACGTCGAAAATCACGCCGGGGATTTCAGCATAGTAGCCCAGACCCACGAACTCGGACATCAGCGAGATCCCGGGTCCGGCGGTTGAGGTGACGCTGCGCGCGCCAGCCCATCCCGCGCCCAGCACCATGCCGATCGCCGACAGTTCATCTTCGGCCTGCACTACCGCAAAGGTGGCCTTGCCGGTCTCCTTGTCGATGCGGAAGCGTTTCAGATAACCGATCATGGCTTCCACCAACGACGAGGAAGGGGTGATGGGATACCACGTGACCACCGTGACTCCGGCGAATACGCAGCCCAGCGCCGCGGCCGAATTGCCTTCGATAATGATCTTGCCGCTGGTGGCGTTCATGCGCTCCACTCGGTAGGGATCGCTCTTGGTGAAAGTCTTGTTGGCGTAATCGTACCCGGCCTGGCAGGCGCCCCAGTTCAGCTCCGCGGCTTTCGCTTTTCTCTTTCCAAATTGCTTGAACAACGCTTTGTGGATCTCCTCCATATCGATCGAGAGGAGCTGGGCCACAATGCCGTCGTAGATCATGTTGCGCACCAGCTTGCGTAACTTCGCCTCCGGGCAGACAGGGCCCACGAGCTTGTCGAATGGCACGGGGTAGAAATGCAGATCCGAGCGTAGGGCATCCAGCTTCAGCGGCTCGTCGTATACCACCGCGGCTCCGCTGTCCAGCTTCATGACGTCCTCGCGAGCGGTCTCGGGATTCATGGCCACCAGAAAATCGACTTCCTTCTTGCGGCCGATGTACCCGTGCTTGCTGGCGCGGATCGTGAACCACGTGGGCAGCCCCTGAATGTTCGACGGGAACATGTTCTTCCCCGAAACCGGAACACCCATCTGAAATATGGCGCGCATCAGCACGCTGTTCGCGGTCTGGCTGCCGGAACCGTTGATCGTTGCCACCTGAATGCTGAAATCGTTGACGACGGGATGGTGAAATTCGCCTGACCGCGGCGCGGCCGGCGAAACCTCAGTAGTTGACATCTATGTAAGAGATCCTTCTCCGAGCGGCAGACGCGCCCTTGGGTTGAACTGTCGTTCCTTTCGATTATACGCCGCTGAGCGTGTGTGCGCGCGCACCTGGCACTGCATCAATTGAGTGACGGCGGCCGGCGCTGATCGCACGGCTGATGAGGAGCAACCGCAAGAGCTTCTCCTCAGGTTAAAATCAATCCTAGCGGATGCCCTTCCCCATTCAACGTATGCGAAGGTTGCGAGCCAGCGATCCCATGCGCCGGCTCGTGCGCGAAACCCGGCTCGATCCGGCGCAGTTCATCCTCCCGCTGTTTGTCTGTCCAGGCAAAGGCGTCCGGCACGAGATCAGCTCTATGCCGGGCAATTTTCAAATGTCGGTGGAGGAAGTGGTGCGCGAATGCGCGGAGGCAAAATCCCTGGGGATCGGCGGCGTCATTCTCTTCGGGCTCCCGGAAATGAAAGACGAGTTAGCCTCGGGCGCCTACGCCGAAGACGGCATCGTGCAGCGCGCACTCCGGGCGATAAAGCAGGAGATCAGCGGCCTTCTCGTGATGACCGACGTCTGTAACTGCGAATACACCAGCCATGGGCATTGCGGAAAGATCGTCGATGGCGACGTCGATAACGACGAGACGCTCAAGTGGCTGGCGGCGACGGCCGTTTCCCACGCCCGCGCGGGCGCGGACATCGTAGCTCCCTCCGACATGATGGACGGCCGCGTCGGCGCGATCCGAAACGCGCTGGATGCCAACGGCTTCCCGAACACGCCCATCCTTGCCTACGCCGCCAAGTTCGCCTCGGTGTTTTATGGTCCTTTTCGCGAGGCGGCGGAGTCTACTCCCCAGTTCGGCGACCGGCGCAGTTACCAGATGGATCCCGCCAACGGGCGCGAGGCCATGCGCGAGATTGAGCTCGATCTGGAAGAGGGCGCCGACATGATCATGGTCAAGCCGGCCATGCCATATCTCGACCTGATCTACCAGGCGCGCCAGCGCTTTGATGTCCCGCTCGGAGCGTACCAGGTGAGCGGGGAGTTCTCCATGATCATGGCCGCGGCCCGCAACGGCTGGATCGATTGCGAGCGCGCCATGATGGAGAGCTTGACGTCCATCCGCCGCGCCGGCGCCGACTTCGTCCTCACCTATTTCGCCAAGCCAGCCGCCAGGCTGCTGTAGGGGCCGAGCAATGCCCGGCCCGATCTCCCACAGCAAGATCGAACCGGATTCCTTCACACCTTTCAGGCGTTGCTCCTCCTCCGCCTCGTGTAAAATTGAAGTTCCCATGATGCAGAAGAAAACTGTGCCTGAAATGCAGGTCATCGCCAAGAGAATGCGGCGCGAAATCATTGAGATGATCGGCGCCGCCAAGTCCGGCCATCCGGGTGGATCGCTCTCAGCGGTTGAACTAGTCGTCACCCTGTACTTCAACGAGATGCGCCATGACCCCGCTAATCCGAAGTGGGCTGACCGTGATCGCTTCATCCTCTCCAAGGGACACGCAGCGCCGGTCCTGTATGCCGCAATGGCCGAATCAGGCTACACGCCGCTCGATCAACTGAACACGCTGCGCAAGCTTGGGTCGATCTACCAGGGACATCCGGATGTACGCTTCATCCCGTCGCTCGAAGCTTCCACCGGTTCGCTGGGCGAAGGGGTATCGCTCGCGCTGGGCATGGCGCTGGCTGCGCGCCTCAATGCGAGCCCCTCGCGAACCTATGTCATGTTGGGCGATGGCGAGATTCAGGAAGGACAAGTCTGGGAGAGCGCGATGTTCGGGGCGTTCCACAAGGTCGACAACGTGGTGGCCATCGTGGACTACAACGGTATTCAGCTCGACGGTTTCGTCAAGGACATCATGGAGGTCAAGCCCCTGGCGGACAAATGGCGCGCCTTCGGGTGGCACGCCATCGAGATAAACGGTCACGACATCCCGGCCATCCAGGCCGCATTCCAGGAGGCCGCAGGGACCAAAGGCGTGCCCACGGCAATCATCGCTCACACCATCAAGGGCAAGGGTGTTTCGTTCATGGAAAACAATCCGAAGTTTCATGGCACCGCACCCACTCCGGATGAAGTCAAGCTGGCATTACAGGAGCTGCAATGATTCCCACCAAAACCAAATTCGATCTCAAACTCGGCATGGCCACGCGCGAGGCGTTTGGCAAAGCGCTGGTGGAAGCGGGCCGCCGCAACAAGGATGTCGTGGTTTGCGACGCGGACCTTTCCAAATCCACCTACACGTCGCTGTTCCATCACGAATTCCCGGATCGCTTCTTTTCGTGCGGGATTGCCGAGGCCAACATGGTGGCGATCGCCGCCGGATTCGCCTATGCGGGCAAAATCCCGGTTGCCGCCAGCTTCTCGTGCTTTGTCGTCAACAAGGGTTTCGAGCAGTTGCGGGTGACCGTCGCCTATCCCAAGCTCAACGTGAAGATCGTCGGGACGCATAGCGGCATTTCGATTGGTGAGGACGGTCCATCACAGATGAGCGTGGAAGAAACGGCCCTGGCCTGTTCCCTGCCCGGCTTCGTGGTGCTGTCACCAGCCGACGAGGTGTCCACCACCGCCCTGGTGCATGCCGCCATCGACCATGTTGGACCCGTGTTCATCCGCACCGGACGCATGAAAGCGCCAGTGATCTATCCCGCGGAACAGAAATTCGAGATCGGCAAGGCGGTAGAGCTGATCGATGGTTCGGACGTGACGGTCATCGCCACCGGACTTCTCGTCGCGGAGGCGATCCGCGCCCAGGAAGCGCTAGAAGCCGAGGGCATTTCCGTGCGCGTGATCGATTTCCACACCGTCAAGCCGCTCGACCGCGAGACGATCACCCGGGCTGCCGCCGAAACCGGCGCCATCGTCGTGGCCGAAGAGCACTTGATCGATGGCGGCCTTGGCGTGCGCGTCGCCCAGGCGGTGGCCGAAACGCATCCCTGTGTCATGGAGTTCGTCGGTCTCCACGATACGTACGCCGAATCGGGCTCACCCGAGCAATTGCTCGACAAGTACGGGCTGATATCGCGCGACGTGATCGCCGCCGTCCACCGGGCGCTGGCGCGGAAGAAGTAATCGCCCGCTTCGCTCAATATCTGTCGTAACCGAATCCCGTAACATAGTAGATTGTCCTCTTCCACCGATCCCACACAATCCCCCGGCTTTCACTGGTCTCTGGTTTATCTCTGCGTGGCCCTCACCACGCTCGCCACCCTGCTGCTTGAGCTCTCCCTGACGCGCATCTTCTCCGTCGTCTTTTACTACCATTTCGCTTTTTTGGCGATCTCGATCGCCCTTTTTGGACTCGGCGCAGGCGGTGTCTTTTCTTACGCTGTGGTGGGCTGGAAGGGCAATCTCTTTTCCAAGCTCGGCTTGCTCAGTGCGGTCAACAGCGTTCTGGTGATCCTGGCCGTACTGGTCGTACTGGCGCAGGGAAAGGATCCGTCGAGCGGCTATCTGGCCTTGGTCTATTTCACGTCCGCCTTGCCGTTCTTTGTCTCCGGCACCATCGTGTCGCTGGCCGTATCTGAGACTATCGAGCGGGTAAACAAGGTCTACTTTTTCGATCTCGCCGGCGCGGCGGGCGGCTGTTTGCTGCTGGTTCCGCTGCTGAACACAATCGGCGGTCCCAACACCACCATCGTGGCCGCGGTCATGTTCGCGGCGGCGGCCGCCATATGGCACGGTATCAGCGGCTCGGTGAAGGCGCGTGCGATCAGCGTCGCGCTGGCGCTGGGGCTCTTCGTCCTCCTCTTCTTCAATGGCCAGAAGGGACTCATCGGCGTGGTGTATGCCAAGGGACAGAAGCTGGAGCACGAGACCTTCGTCCAGTGGAACAGTTTTTCACGAATTGCTATCGCTCCGGATAAGAGCTCCGGCATCCCCGCTGTCTTCATTGATGCCGACGCCGAAACCGCCATCGCCAATTTCGATTTTGATCACTTGTCCGAGCGTGACCTGCACGACCTGCTCTACCAGGGGCCGGGCTTGCCCTATGTGCTTCGGCCGGCTGCCAAAACGCTGATCATCGGTCCCGGAGGCGGCTGGGATGTGGCGCGCGCGCTGGCTTCCGGAAGCCACGACATCACCGGCGTCGAGATCAATCCCATCATCGCCACCACCATCATGAAGCGCCGGTTTCCGGAGTTGAGCCGCGGCCTCTATCTGCGCCCGGACGTCCACGTCTTTGTCGAAGACGGCCGCGCCTTCGTTCGGCGCAGCCCGGACAAATACCAGGTATTGCAGGCCACTCTCGTGGATACCTGGGCCTCCACCGCCGCCGGCGCCTTCGCACTCTCGGAAAACAATCTGTACACGACGGAGGCCTTTCGCGACTACCTCACACACCTGACCGATGACGGCATCCTGGTGTTTACGCGCTGGGGTTTCGACCCCCCGCGCGAATCTCTGCGGCTCGTTTCGCTCGCGATGGTCGCTCTGCGCGAATTGGGCGAACCAGATCCGTCCCGGCACGTTATGGTCGCACGGGCCGGATCGCGCGCCGAGCTGGCGGCATGGGGGGCGCAGGACACCGTGTTCATCTCGCGGCGGCCGCTTCCCGCGGAAGATATCAGCCGCGCGCGCGCCGCACTGGCAGAAGCCCATATGCAAGCCGTTTACCTGCCGGATGAAATGATTCCCAATCAGTTCACGGAACTGCTGCACAGCAGCGATCCGGTGGCCTACCGGAGCCGTTACCCTTTCGACATCTCTCCCGTTAGCGACAACCGGCCCTTCTTCTTCTACTCCGTGCAGCCGCGCGACGTGTGGAGTTTCGTCATGCACGCTTCCACGCGTACGGCCGACTACAAGATCAACCGCGCGGTGCCGCTGCTGTTCGAACTGCTCGGCGTGAGCCTGCTCGCCACCCTCATCATCCTGGCCCTGCCCCTTCTGGTGTTGGGCACGCGCTTGCCGCGCGAGAAACCCGTGCTCGGTTTCCTGCTCTACTTCCTCGCCATCGGCGCCGGATACATCTTGATTGAAGTAGCTCTCATCCAGAAATTCGTTCTGTTCCTCGGGCATCCGACATACGCGTTGACGGTGGTGATCTTCTCGCTCCTGGTTTCGAGCGGTGTGGGTAGCTATGCCAGCCGCGCGGTCGTTGGATCTTCTGTCATCCGTTGGAGAGCCGTGCTGGCGGGAGTCGCCGTTCTCATCGCGCTCCTGGCCGTGGATGTTGCGGTGCTGCTCCCCAAGGCCATTACGCTTCCGCTTGCCTGGAAGGTCGTCGTAACTATCGTGCTCCTGTTTCCCGCCGGATTTCTGATGGGCATGCCGTTTCCCACCGGTCTCGCACGCCTGGAGCGATGGCAGAGCGTGTCGGTTCGCTGGGCGTGGTCGCTCAACGCCGCCGCCAGCGTGCTGGGCTCGGTGGCCGCGCTGGTATTTGCGATCTATTTCGGGTTAGTCCAGACACTCCTGCTGGGGGGAGTCCTGTATCTCATTGCCCTGGCAATTGTGGCGCGCGATCCCGCAAGACTGAGGCAAACTCCTCTACACTTGAATTAGCAGCCCCGGCTGCCAGGAGCCTCGCATCGCAACCACGCCGGCCAGCACCGAACGCGGTACCTCCGGTGAATTCGAAGGTCTGGACGCCGAGTCTCTGATTCGCGCGTTCCGGCTGATGCACACCTCACGCCGTCTGGACGACCGCGAGATCACGCTGAAGCGCCAGAACCTCATCTATTTCCAAAGCAGCGGGGCGGGCCATGAGGCCGTCGAAGTCGCCGCCGGCATGCTTCTTCACCCCGGGCACGACTGGGTGTATCCGTATTACCGCGATCGGGCACTCTGCCTGACGATAGGCGTGACCCCGTACGACATGTTGTTGGCCGCAGTCGGAGCAGCCGCCGATCCCGCTTCCGGCGGCCGCCAGATGCCTTCGCATTGGGGTGCACCGAAGCTGAACATCGTCACCTCGTCCTCGCCCACTGGCACGCAATATGTTCAGGCCGTCGGATGCGCCGAGGCGAGCCGGTTTCTTCATCCCGAGTCGCACGAATTGACCTTGGTTACGGGCGGCGATGGGTCGACCAGCGAAGGCGAATTCTGGGAGGCCTTGAACGTGGCCTGTGTCGAACGCCTCCCCATCTTGTTTCTCATCGAGGACAACGGCTACGCCATCTCCGTCCCTATCGAATATCAAACCGCCGGCGGAAATATCAGCAGCCTGGTTTCGGGCTTTCCCAACCTGTTTCGACAGGAGGTGGATGGGACCGACTTCCTCGCATCCTACGGGTGCCTTCGTGAGGCGGCGGAACACTGCCGGGCCGGGCACGGTCCCGCTCTCGTCCGAGCGCGCGTGGTGCGCCTTTATTCGCACTCGCTTTCCGATGACGAACGCCTGTACAAAACCGCCGCGGAGCGAAAAGCTGAAGCCGAACGAGACCCCGTTTTGAATTTCCCGAAATTCCTAGTCGATGAAGGCCTCCTCGACCGCCACCGTCTGCAGCTTATCGTTCACGAAATCGACGAAGAAATCCACCAGGCAACTCAGGACGCCCTGCGCCAGGACCCGCCTCCCCGCGCCTCCGCGCTGAGCCACCTCTATTCGGATCGTGTCGATCCAACCTCCGACGCTTTCGCTGCTGTTCCGAATTTCACTGGCCAACCAAAGACCATGGTCGATCTGCTGAATGCCACGCTGGCCGAAGAGATGCGCCGCAATCCGCAGACGGTGGTTTTCGGTGAGGATGTTGCGGACTGTTCGCGAGAAGCGAATCTCGCGGAAGTCAAGGGCAAGGGCGGCGTCTTCAAGGTCACCGCAGGCCTGCAGATGCAATTTGGATCGCGGCGAGCCTTCAATGCTCCGCTGGCTGAAGCCTGCATCGTCGGCCGCGCCATTGGCATGGCCACGCGAGGCATGAAACCCATCGCCGAGGTGCAGTTTTTCGATTACATCTGGCCGGCGATGATGCAGATTCGCGATGAGCTGGCCACCATCCGCTGGCGCTCCAACGGCGGATTTTCCGCTCCCGTGGTGCTACGCGTGCCCATCGGCGGGTATTTGAACGGTGGCGCCATCTATCACAGCCAGTGCGGCGAGGTGGAGTTTACGCACATCCCCGGCTTGCGCGTCGTGATGCCGTCCACCGCGCTCGATGCCTGCGGTCTCCTCCGCACCGCGATTCGCTGCGACGACCCCGTGCTGTTCCTCGAGCACAAACGCCTCTATCGCGAGCCGTACAATCGATCGCCCTATCCGGGACCGGATTTCACCATCCCCTTCGGACGCGCCAAAGTCGTCAAGACCGGACAGAGCCTCACCATCATTACTTACGGTGCGGTGGTGCAGAAAGCTCTGCAGGCAGCCATGCAGGTGGAACGCACGAACTCCGACGCCAGCATTGAGGTCATCGACCTGCGCAGCCTGGCCCCCTATGACTGGGACGCCATCCGCGCTTCCGTCGAAAAGACGAATCGTGTCGTGGTCGCGCATGAGGACTGCCTCTCCTTCGGCTATGGCGCCGAGATCGCCGCGCGCATTGCGGACGAACTCTTCGACAAGTTGGACGCGCCGGTTCGCCGGGTCGCTGCGCTCGATACCTGGGTGGGATATCATCCCCAGTTGGAGAACGCCATCCTGCCGCAAGTCGATGACCTCGCGCGAGAAGTCGAACGGCTGCTGGCGTACTAACCACACATGAATCGCAGAACATTCTTGCAGGCCGGCTTGCTCGCAGGCGGAACCGCACTTGCCCGGCCTCAAACTGAATCCCCGTCTCCGGCGCCCGTGAAGCCCTTCGAGCTTGACGAAGCGACTGTCACCGACCTACAAGCAGCCATGAAGTCGGGCAAGCACAGCGCGCGCTCCATCACGGAACAATATCTGGAGCGAATCGCCGAACTCGACAAGCACGGGCCGGCAATCAACTCCGTAATCGAATTGAATCCCGACGCGCTGGCGATCGCTGACTCGCTCGACACAGAACGCCGCGAGAAAGGCCCGCGCGGACCGCTGCACGGCATTCCTGTGCTGATCAAAGACAACATCGATACCGCCGACCGCATGATGACCACAGCGGGATCGCTTGCGCTTTCCGGCTCCATCGCACTGCGGGATTCGTTTGTCGCCCAAAGGTTGCGCCAGGCCGGAGCCGTGATTCTCGGCAAAACCAATCTAAGCGAGTGGGCGAATTTCCGGTCGAGCCATTCCTCGAGCGGCTGGAGCGGCCGCGGCGGGCAGACGCGAAATCCCTATGCGCTCGATCGTAATCCGTGCGGCTCGAGTTCCGGGTCGGGTGCGGCCGCCGCCGCCAACCTCTGCGCGCTCGCCATCGGCACGGAAACCGACGGCTCTGTGACCTGCCCTTCGTCGATCAACGGACTGGTCGGCATCAAGCCGACGCTCGGGCTGGTCAGCCGTTCCGGCATCATCCCCATCGCCCACAGCCAGGACACGGCCGGACCGATGACCCGCACCGTCGCCGACGCCGCCATTTTGCTCGGCGCGCTGGCCGGCATCGATGCGAATGATGCCATCACGAATGAAAGCCGCGGCAAAATTCAAACGGACTACACCAAGTTTCTCGACCCCAACGGCCTCCGCGGCGCCCGCATCGGCGTGGCACGCAAATATTTCGGATTCAGCGAGAAAGTCGACGCGCTCATGGCCGCAGCCCTCGACACCATGAAACACTTGGGCGCCGAAATCATCGACCCTGCCGACCTTCCCAGCATGGGGAAGTACGGAGATTCCGAGCTTCAAGTGATGCTCTACGAGTTCAAAGCCGATCTCAACGCCTATCTGGAGCGGCTGGGACCCAAAGCGCCGGTTCGCACCCTCAAAGACATCATCGATTTCAACGACAGGAATGCCGATAAGGAGATGCCCTTCTTCGGCCAGGACATGATGATCAAAGCTCAGGAGAAAGGGCCCCTCACCACCCCCGCCTATGTGAAGGCCCTGAAGAAAGACCACGATCTCTCGCGTAAGCAAGGTATCGATGCCGTGATGACAAAGTACAAACTCGATGCCCTGGTGGCTCCCACGGCCCCGCCCGCCTGGCCCATCGATCTGGCCAATGGAGATCCCTCCGGCGGCGGAGGATTCACCGGCCCCGCCGCTGTCGCCGGCTATCCCCACATCACCGTCCCCGCAGGCAGCGTCTTCGGCCTCCCCGTCGGAATTTCCTTCGTAGGAAAAGCGTACAGCGAGCCCGTGCTGATCCGTCTGGCGTTCGCCTACGAGCAGGCCACAAAGTTCCGCAAATCTCCGCGCTTCCTGCCGAGCGCCGATCTCACCGCCCGCACGTAGCCACGTGCCGCTCCGCTCGTATTCGCCGCGTCTCCCCGTCTCGGTGTCCGCGATGCGAAGCATGGCTTCGGCGCGAAACGCCGAAGGTATAATCTCAGCATGCCTACCGAACTCAAACGGCGCGACCTCCTGCGCGGCGCAAGCGCCCTCACCGCCCTCTCCTACTCGCGCGTCCTTGGCGCGAATGACAAAGTTCAACTCGGCGTCATCGGCTGCGGCGAGCGCGGCCGCCACGATATGTCGCAGTTCCAGGAAAATCCGGCGGTCGACGTAACCGCGGTCTGCGATATTTATGGAGAGCAGATCGACAAGGCCCGCCAGAAGGCCACTCACGCCAGGAATTTTTCCGACCACCGCAAGCTTCTCGACATGAAGGAAATCGACGTGGTTTTGGTCGCCACGCCCGACCATTGGCACGCGCCTATCGCCATCGACGCTCTCAATTCCGGCCGCGATGTCTACGTCGAAAAGCCCCTCACGCTCAGAATTGAAGAAGGCCCGCCCATTGTCAAAGCCGCGCGCGTCAACGAGCGCATCTGCCAGGTGGGCATGCAGCAGCGCTCCGGCATTCATTACCTGCGCGCAAAGCGCGAGTACTTCGACACCGGACGCTTAGGTAAGATCACGCTCGCGCGAACCTGGTGGCACGGCAACACGTATCACTTGCGCCGTGCCCCGGCGTCGCTGCAACAGAAGCCTTCCAATCTCGACTGGGCCCGTTACTTGGGTCCGGTCAAATGGCGCGATTACGATCCCCAACAGTATTGGAACTTTCGCGCATATCTCGATTTTGGCGGAGGACAGGTGACGGACTTGTTCACCCATTGGATCGACGTGGTTCACATGTTCATGGGTCATGAGATCCCCAAATCGGCCGTCGCGGCAGGTGGCGTCTACAACTACAAAGACGGCCGCACGGCGCCCGACACCATCAACGTGCTTTTGGAATACCCCGCTGAATTCACCGCTACTTTCGAGGCCACGCTGGCGCCCGGCATCAACGGAGCGGCCGTCGAAATCTGTGGCACCACAGGCCGGCTTTATATCGATCGCGAACACTACGAGTTTCACCCCGTGGGCAGAAATGAGCAGCCAGTCGTTGTGCAGGCCGAGTCCCATGACATGACCCTCGACCATGTGAACAACTTTCTCGAGTGCGTCCGCTCTCGCAAACTGCCCAACGGCGACGTCCTCATCGGTCACCGCTCCGCCCAAGCCTCTCACCTGGGCAATATCGCTTACGTCGAAAAGCGCCGCATCGACTTCGACCCCCTGCGCGAAGAGATTCTGCCGTTCTAGGGAACCACGCCGCGATGTGTAGACGACGCGATCAGTGCCCTGGCTGCCCCATGACCTGCACTTCCGCCATGTTCAGGTAGTTTGTGCCCGTCAGTTGGACCCGCACATATCGTCCTTGCACTCCCGCATTGATGGTCGCCGAAGGACTGGGAACGGTAGTCTGGTGGCTGCTCCAAGTGGCGGCGCGCTTGGAGAGAGTGGCGGGCTTATCCGTTGCGGCGAAGGGCGTGTTGGAGACAAAGACCCAGTAATCGTTCAGCAGCGTCTGCCCGCTATCCGTGCGATTCCAGATGGTGATGGAGCTAATGGAAACCGAGGCGCCTAAATCTACTTGCCACCAAGCATTGGCATTATTGCCGGTAGATGACACCGAGTGATCGTTGAAATTGCCGTCCGTGTTGCCATCCACGGCGTAGCTGGCCGGAGCTAAGCCGGCACTCGACTGCGTGGCCTTCTTGCCCACCGCCAGATCGGGCATAAGCGTGACCTTCGCCGTTGCTGACTTCGAATTATCCGATGTGCTCGTGGCAGTCACGGTAACGGTTTGTGTCACGGTGATCGAAGCTGGCGCCGTGTAAACGCCCGTTGCGTTGATCGCGCCCACCGGGGGGCTGATGGACCAGGCGACGGCGGTGCTGGCGGCATTGGTGACTGAAGCGCTAAACTGCTGCTTCTGCGAAGGGCCCATCGAAACGGCGGCCGGCGTAAGACCCACGGCCACCGGAGGACTCAGGGTAATGCTGGCCGCGGCGGATTTGCCGGGGTCCAATCGGCTGGTCGCGACCACCGAAATCACCTTCCGGCTCGAAATCGAGGCCGGCGCCGTGTAGACACCCGAGGCATTCACGCTCCCGGTGCCTGCCGGAGTGATCGACCAATTCACGGAGCCATCTACCGCGTTGCCGACGGTTGCGGTGAACTGCCGCGACTGGGACGCGTACAACGTGAGCGAGGCCGGCGACACAGTCACGGTCACCGGCGGGTAGAGCGTCAGCGTGGACGAACTCTGCTTGGAGGGGTCCGCCTGGCTGGTGGCGGTGAGTGTTACGACCTTCTGCACGGTGATCGAAGACGGCGCAGTATAAAAACCCGAGGCGCTCACAGACCCTGCGCCCAGCGGGCTGAGGGACCACGTTACAGCGCTGTTTGCCGCCGCACCGCTAACCGTGGCGGCAAATTGCCGCGTCTGCAACTGGTAGAGTGTCGCCGAGGACGGCGTCACGCTCATGGCGACGGACGAGTTCAGGGTAACGCTGGACGAGCCGGACTTGCTGGGATCGGATCTGCTGGTTGCGATGACGGCAATTACCTTCCGGCCGGTAATCGTGCCAGGCGCCGTGTACAAGCCTGAGCTGCTCACGCTGCCCGTGCCCGGCGGATTGACCGACCAGTTCACCGAGCCGTCTGCTGCGTTGCTGACGGTCGCCGCGAACTGCTGCGTCTGTGATGCATGCAGCGTCACCGCCGCCGGCGCCACACTCACACTGACCGGCGGATACAGCGTCACGCTCGACGAACCCTGCTTGGACGAATCAGCTTGACTCGTGGCGGTGACCGTCACAACCCTCTGCGAACTCACCGATGACGGCGCGGTGTAAAGACCGGAGGCGTTCACCGCGCCTACACCCCCCGGGTTGAGTGACCAAGTTACCGCGGTGTTCGCTGTGTTGCCCACGGTTGCCGTGAACTGGCGCGACTGGCTGGCGTAGACTATCGCGGTCGCGGGCGCTACCGAGATGGTAACCGGAACGGCTTTTGCCGCGATGTTGGTCACGTCCGAGGCCGATGGATTGCCGGCGATGGCCTGATCGCTGCTGGAGACGGTGACCGTGTTGGTCACACTGCCGGCGTCCGCGGCGACATTGACGGTGACGGTGATGGCTGGGTGGGCGGCTGTTGATCCGAGAGAGTCCGAACGCGTGCAACTGAGTGGGGACAGGCTGCAGGACCATCCCGAACCGGAGATGGCGGTCGCCGTGAGACCTGCCGGTAACGCGTCGGTCACCGTGATGGTTCCGGTCGTCGCCGCGCTGCCCGCATTGGTCAGCGTGATGCGGTACGTATCGCCACTGTCGCCTTGCGTGAAGGTACCGGTATGCGACACGCCCAACGCGAGATTCACTTCCTGCACAAAGGCCATCTCGATCGAGGCACGGTCGGCAGAGCGGGAAGACCAGGCTATGGCCAGCCTTCCGTCGGCTAACAACTCCATCGATGGATAGTACGCATCCGCCCCGTCTTTTACGGCCAGCACGTGATCGGCTCCCCAGGCCGAGTTCGCCCATCTTTTCCACACCGGAACACGCTGCATGACGGTGCCGCGCTGCCACACCAGGTAGAGCGCGCTGGAGGTCGCTACCATATGCGGAGTCGAGGCGTTCTCGCCGCCGTCTACGGTGTCCGGGTCCGACCAGCTGGATCCGTTAAAAGTACGGTGTAGCAGGTTGCCGAACGACGAATAGGTAGCGTAACGCCCCTGGCGCCAGTACACCAGGTGTACGATGCCCCCGGCGTCGCGCGAAAGGGCCACGCCCCCAGCGATGCCCGTGGCCTCGATATCGTGCGCCGCCGACCATGTGCCGTTGTACCGGCTGTTCCGCAGGGTGACGTTCATGTTATCGTCGAAGGCCGCCCACACCAGCAGAATGCCTCCGGTTTGTTCGGTCACGACATCAAAAAAGTAGCGCGCGGCATCGGGCTCGTGCCAGCTGCCCGCCACGTCCGAGAAATAGCCCGAGGGTCCGACATTCTGCTCCGCGTTCCAGGAGGAGCCGTTCCACATACTCCAATGCACGCCCGTCGTGTAGCCGGCAGCCAGGTTGCTGGCGCGCGCGCCCCAAAACACGTGAACGTCTCCGGCCGGGGTTACGAGGATGCGGCCGCTGTGTATTTCCCGCATGCCGGTGGTGATCCGGCTGACGTTCGCGAGCGTCCGCGTGCCCGTGTTCAGGACGCCGTGGAACAGGCCGGGGATGTAGCCAGCGCCTCCCATCCACAAAAGATGGATCGCGCCGTCGGGGCCTTTGGCGAAATCGAGCAGCCGCGCATATTGCGTGTCCAGCACCAGAGGCTTGCCGGAGGGTGGGTCCGCGTATGGCAGATTCGCCAGGTGAATGTCGTCCGCGAGAGTCATGTCGGCGCGCTGCCGTTCGAACAAGAGCATTCCGCTACCTTCCGGAAGAACGCGCGGATTCCACAGGTCCGGCCGATTGTCCGGCACCACCGACGGCGGCGCGGGACGCGCCAGCACCAGGTTCGCGCTGTGGCTGATCGTCGAGGGGACGCCATTGTCGCCCATTTGGAATGACACCGCTGCATGTCCCCCCATGTAACTGGTGCCGCCCACCTGGATCTGATCCGGCACGAAGATGTCCGCGGTCGACCCGGAGGGAAAATCCCCTCCTGTGGGAAAAACTTCGTAGTCACCCTGAGGTTCGATGAACCTCCAATCGTTAATGTTGAGGGGATCGTCGCCCACCAGAACCGCGTTGATAGCGTGTCCGAAAGACAGATTGACCGAATAGAGCGGGATATTGAACCACGTCGAGCCGCTTCCGAAAGGCGTGCCGAAGAGGTCGTTCCGATAGAACGACCCGTGGAGCTGAGTCTGAATCGAATACTGTACGCACACAAACCACCAGCTCCATTCGGTGTAGTTCTTGGTCGGCTCGAGAGCCATCACTTTGTCCAGCCACGCATTGCGTTGTTGCTTGGTGAGCTTGTTCCACCAGGCCGGAAGCGTCGCCCCGGCCACCGCGCCGTTGATCAGCGCCACGTCGGCGGCGTCCACAACGCCACTGCCATCGACATCCGCTGTGGGCAAAGGCGTCAGTGTGCCATCCACCATCTGCTGCGCCAGCGCGGCATCGGCCGAAGTGACCACGCCATCCCCGTCCACATCGCCGCTTCCCCAGTAGTTGGTTGTGGCGGCGGGTTGAACAAAGGGATTGTTGCCGTCCCAAGCCCTCCCGCCAACCGGAGATCCGTTGCTCATTCCAACCGTCTGCGCCACAAATCCCGAAGCGGTCGATTGCGAATCGCGCGGTTCCACGCGCAGGTTCCGCGTGGTCGGCCGCGCCTTGCGCGAGACTTCGATGAATCCGCGAACTCCCGCGGCCACACGGGTCCGGTCGCCAGGAGCGATCGTGAAGCCCGCCAGCACCGTTCCGGGGCCTTCGTCGTGGATGAACCGTGCCACGACCCCTTGACCTTCGGCGTCGAGAATGGTGGCGCGCACGCATGCGGGATCCCCAGGCGCGCGGCCCTCTACCGTGATCGCCTTCCCCCGGAAATCCAGGTTCACATTCCCTGGCCCGGTGTACCGCCCCTCCAGGACAATAACCCTACTTCCAGGCGTGGCGACATCAATGGCGTGCTGAACGGTGCGGAATGGCGCGGACAGCACACCCGGGTTCGCATCACTGCCTGCTGTGGAGACATACAGCGGATACACAGGCTGAGCAGTCGTGATCAGCGGCACACAAACGGCGAGTATTCCCGTGACAGCGAGTCTAGAGTGCATGGCGCGGCTCCTGAGTTTGTGGTGTGGGAGCTGAGCCACATCGGGATTGGGGTCGACAGGCTGTGATCCACACTGTATCGGGCTTATCGGCACGACGGCGGGAATGTTTAGAAGAGGGCGCCGGGTGCCGTCCCGGCGCACTGACAAAGCCCTTAGATGCTATACTCAGTACTTAGTCCTGCTCGACTAATCTCTTCCAATTGGAGCCGTTTTCATGATTGCATCAACACAAATGCGCCCGGGCATGGTCATCAAGTTCAATAACGAATTGTTTTCCGTCTTCAGCGTCAACCACCGGACGCCCGGTAACCTCCGCGGATTCGTGCAAGCCAAGATGCGCAGCCTCCGCAGCGGATCGATGATTGAACATCGCTTCTCGTCGGAAGACCGTGTGGAGCGCGCCACCCTTGAAGAGCACGAAATGGAGTACCTGTACGACGACGGCGAGTACTACTACTTCATGAACATCGAGAACTACGAGCAGATGCACCTGACCAAAGACATCCTCGGCGACGCTGTCAGCTACTTGATTCCTCAACTCCACGTCACCGTCGAGTTCTACGAGGGCAAGCCGATCAGCGTCGAGCTTCCGCCCACCGTCGATATGACCGTAGTCGAGACCGAACCCGGCATCAAGGGCGCCAGCGTCTCCAACGTCACCAAGCCCGCCAAGATGGAAACCGGCCTCGTCGTCCAGGTGCCGCCCTTCATCACCGAAGGCGAAAAGATCCGCGTCAGCACCGCCGAAGGCACCTATCAGGAACGCGCGTAAACCCGCGTAACCGTGCGAAATGGGGACTGACTCCAGGCTGGCAGATGTGAAATAATCGAACATTTCCGTTGAAAAATGTTCTCGCGTCCGTAGACTGGGAACGTGGAGAACAAAAACCTGCCCCGTTTTGAACCTATCAATCGTCAGCAAGTGGTTCTAGAGCCGCTGGATGTGGAGCAACTGATTCCCTCCGATCATCCGGCCCGCAACATTTGGGAGATGCTCGGGCGCATGGACCTGAGCGGTTCTCTGGGCGAGGTCAAGTCGGTCGAAGGACATGCCGGGCGTAACCTCTGGGAACCCAGGCTGCTGATCGCCATGTGGGTGTACGGCTACTCGCGCGGGCTGTCGTCGGCGCGGCAGCTGGAGCAGGAATGCGGCGAATTCGGCCTCGTGAAAGCGGTAGTGTGCCGGTCAGCAGCGCTGCGAACACCATCAAGACCGTCAGGTCAGTGAGGGCGTGGAAGATAAAAAGGTGCCGAAATGTTTCGACTGCGTCTGCCCGTGACGATACGCTGAACTCGATCGCGGCTGCCGCGGCAAAGCCAACTGTGAGCCACGCCATCTCGACTACAACTCCGCTCGGTCGCTCACGAAGAATCATAATGACCCCGGCGCCGAGCAGCGCGTACCAAAGCAAGATATGCTCCGGCCAGAAAAAAGAAAGGGTCTGGCGAATGTTACTCCAAGATGCGAATCTCTCCGCCATCTGTTGCGGCTTAGCCGCGTCCTGCCGGCGAAACTTGGCAAAGGCGAAGCGCAGGTAGGGTGCGTTGATCTGCAGATCGTCGCGGAGAATCTTCAGCGCTCGGGTTGGTTCATGGAAGTAGAATTTGAGTACTTTCGAATAACTCGTGCGGCGGCAAAAGTCCAGAAACCATTATGCAGAAACAGATCAGGAGTAAGATGCCTTCGTGCCAAGAAGGCAGGAATTCTCTCCCATGCCGTTGAGCCGTTTTCAAGGCACACCCAGAAGCTTGCCGATTTCCCAATGGTGTCCGAAGGGGTCGACAATTCGGCCTAAACGCCAACCGTACTTGTTGCTGACGGGCCAAACGACGGTGGCTCCGGCGGTGACGGCGCGAGCGAATGCGGCATCCGGATCTTGCACGATCATCACCATCCGCACGGAACCGCCGCCCAGAGACTCGGGGCTGAAATTCAAGTGCTCCGGAGACTCGTCGGCGACCCAAAATTCGGCTTCTTCCACGGACAGGCGAGCGACCACGGCTCCGCTCGGGTCGTCGATGCGGAATAATACGCCGGCTCCGAACGCCGCTTTGTAGAACTCTACCGCCTTCGCCCCGTTGCGAACCGAGAGCATGGGGGCGATAGAGGTCTTGGGATCGTTCGCGCTCTGTGAGTCTTGGGCCATAGGACGTGCCGTCAGATATTATGCCTCGTGACGCGCGCGTTGCGGGATACTGGACGCATGCAGCGCCGCCCTCTGGTGATCGCCTGGTTGTCGCTCGGCATTTCGATGGGCGTGTGCGGGGCGCAGCAGCAGATCACGATCGACGCCCAAGCTTCCGGCTCGCCCTTTCCTCACTTCTGGGAAGAAGCTTTCGGATCAGGTCGCGCCATTCTGACGCTTCGCGAGAGCTACCGCAACGACCTGGTAGCGGTAAAGCAGGCCACGGATTTCCACTACGTCCGCTTTCACGCCATCTTTCACGACGAGACCGGCGTTTACAACGAAGACGACCGCGGCAATCCCATTTACAATTTCTCCTACGTCGATGAGATTTACGACGGCCTACTCGACCGCGGCGTGCGGCCTCTGGTCGAAATCAGCTTCATGCCTCGCAAGCTGGCGTTCAACCCGGACGCGCTGCATCCCTTCTGGTACAAACAGAACGTATCGCCCCCGAAAAGCCTGGAGCGATGGGACGCGCTGATCACCGAATTGGCCCGCCACCTGGTGGCGCGCTACGGCATAGAGGAAGTCTCGCAGTGGTATTTCGAAGTTTGGAACGAACCCAATATCGATTTCTGGAACGGGATTCCGCGCGACAAGAGTTACTACGCGCTGTATGAACACACGGCGCGCGCCCTGAAGGCGGTGAGCGCTCGCCTTCGAGTCGGGGGCCCGGCCACGGCCGCCGCCCAGTGGGTCACGCCTTTTCTCCAATATGCCGCTGTGAATCATGTGCCGGTTGATTTCATCTCGACGCACGGCTACGCGGACGACACGGTGGAAGATCTTTTCGGCACGAACGAAGACATCCCCATGGACGATCGCGTTTGCCGCGCCGCCGCCAAAGTGCGAAAAGAAATTCAAGGCTCCGCCATGCCTTCCCTGCCCTTGTTCTGGACCGAATGGAACGTGCCCGGCATGAAGGAGGCTCGGGACACGGCGTACGTCGGACCGGCGCTCGCCAACACGGTGCGCGAATGCGACGGGAGCGTGGACATACTCGCATTCTGGACGTTCTGTGACGTATTTGAGGAAGGCGGACCCATCCAGCGCCCCTTCGAAGGCCATTTCGGGTTGCGCGCTAAAGGGGGCATCAACAAACCCAGTTTCTACGCCCGCCGCCTGGCGAATGCCGCGCCGAATATTCTGGTCACCCGCCGTTCCGACAGATCCCTGGTTCTTGCGGTGTGGAACCTTGTGGACCCTGACAAGTCCGGCGCTCCGCTGCACCTGCGGCTCGACTTCAACCACGTCCCAGCCAACACGGCGGTGGCCATCAGCCGGGTGGATGACACGCATGGCAACGCTCTCGGCGCCTACCGGGCGCTGGGCAGCCCCGAGTACCCGACCCAAGAGCAGGTTCGCAAAATGAACGCCGCCACGGAGCTTCCTGCCCCGGACCGGCTGCATCTGGACGGCACTCACCTTGATCTGGAACTGCAGGTCAATGCGCTGGCGTTGATTGAGGTGAGAGTAGCGGAGTACACGCGGCTCGACGTGGACGAAGAAAGAAACGGGTATCTGTGATGGATCAACTCTGCTATACTCCAGGCAGCTTAAATCTGTAATCCCCCGCAGAGCTGGCTGGCTGACAATCCCGCCGACTAACCCCCTCTGAGAGTCGCGACTATAGCTTTCAGTCCTTCGGAAGCCGTCTGCCATGAACATGATTGTGGTCTTTGAAGATCGGGCGACGAAGCTGCGTCACGACAGCAACCCCTATCCATTCGGCAGGGCACTGGAAGTGCTGTGCCTGTGCGGCAATCCCATGCACCCGATTCTGGGAGCCTGGTGCACGCACTGCGGCGCGAAAGTGGTGGAAGTGCGGCAGGAACACTTCGGCGCGGATTGCCCGGGACGTCAGCTTTAGTGAATGGCGAGTGACGAGCGCTCGCCGCTGAGAAGTTCCGACTTGTGATAAGCTCTGGCCGAGTGCCGTTCGCGGCTCATCTCACACGTGGAGGTTCATCATGCGCATGCTCATGCACGTTCAACTCCCACTCGAACCGTTCAACACCGCCGTTCGAGATGGAACCGCAGGACAGAAGATGCAAAGAATTCTGGAGGCCATAAAGCCCGAAGCCGCCTATTTTTCCGAGCAGAACGGCAAGCGCGGCGGCACGCTGGTGGTCAACGTCAAGGATCCTTCCGATGTGCCGATGCTGGCCGAGCCGTGGTTTCTCACATTCAATGCCGAAGTGGAGTTTCGAATTGCCATGACGCCCGAAGACCTGGCGCGCGCGAACCTGGACGCGTTGGGAAAGAAGTGGGCTTAGCCGGCCGCCGGCGGCCGAAGGAGATGTGAATGCCTGCAATTTCCAGAAGAACGTTTTTCAAGAACGCCGCGGGGGATGCCGCCGTGGCGGGTATCCTATGCGGGGGGGCACGGGAGCTTTGCGCCAATCCGCTGGGCCTGCTGATTGGATGCCAGACGTATCCGGTCAGGAAGATGATCGCTCAGGACTTTCCCGGCACAATCAAGCAGCTTGCCGCTGCCGGATTTCAAACCATCGAGCTGTGCTCGCCGGTGGGCTATGCCGATGGCGGCTTCGGCGGCCTCGCTAAGTACAAAGGGGCCGAACTGCGGAGAATGCTGAACGATCTGGGCGTGAAGTGCGAGAGTTCCCACTTCGACATCAATGAGCTTCGCGAAAATCTGGCGGGCAGAATTGAGTGGGCCAAGGAATTGGGCCTGACGCAGATGTTGGTGCCGAGCCTGGATGGGCCGCGCAATCCGACGATGGATGATGTGAAGCGGGCTGCCGATGAGTACAACAAAATAGGCGAGCAGACGCACAAGGCGGGCATCCAGCAGGGCCTGCACAATGAAAACTTCGAGGTAACGACGGTGAACGGAAAGCGCACCTACGATATTCTGCTGGAGCTTTTCGACCCGAAACTCGTCAAGTTTCAGTTCCAGGTCTCCGAGATCCGGCGCGGCTATGACGCCGCCGAGTACTTCACCAAGTACCCCGGGCATTTCATTTCGATGCACGTGCAGGGCTGGTCGGCGGAAACCAAGAAGATAGCGGCGGTGGGGCAAGACTCGCTTGACTGGAAGAAGATCTTTACCGCGGCGAAGACGGGGGGAATCAAGAACTACTTCGTCGAAATGGACCTGGATCTCATGAAGGCCAGCGTTCCCTACCTTCGCACCTTGCAGGTGTGACAAAACCTGGCCCTTAACCTGAGGGATGGGGACATCGGAAGCAGATTGTGGCTGCAGCGCGCACAAAGCCCGGCCATCGCCTGAGACGAATCCTCATCGCGCTCCTGGCCGCGGTGGCAGCGTTTATCTTGTGTGACGTCATTCTGCAACAATCCGATCCACTGATGGCACCACAAGACGTCCTCTTCTTCAGCGCGGTGGCGGCTGTGCTGATCGCTGGGATTGCCTGGAGGGTCTCCTGAAGCGGCCTCTTATGACGCGCCGCCAATTGCTGGTTGTTCCTGGCGCCGCTCCACTGTTGGGGCAGGTGGTCTCTTCACCCGAACCGCAGAATCTCACGTTTCCGCTCGATACGATTCAGGGAACCGTCATTCCCCCGGACCTGTTTTTCGTACGCGACCACTTCCGGGAACCAGAAATTTCTCTCAGCACGTGGCGACTCAAGATTGAAGGACGGGTCACGCGGCCGCTCGATCTGAGCCTGGCCGATCTGATCGAAGCGCCCTCGCAACAGTTTGAAGCCGTGCTCGAGTGCGCCGGCAATCCGGCCGGCGGCACCGCGGCGGGCAATGCGATGTGGGAAGGGGTGCCGCTGGCTCATCTTCTGGATCAGGCAGGAGCGGCGAAGGATGCGGCCTCCGTGCTGTTCGAAGGCGCCGATGCGGGCCGATTGCTGCAAAACTCACCTCAATCGCCGTACTGCCGCCTCGTCCCGGCCGAGAAATGCCTGCGACCCGAAAGCCTGGTGGCGGTCAACCTGAACGGCCGCTTTCTGCCGCATAGAAACGGGTTTCCGGCGCGCGCCCTGTTTCCCGGCTGGTACGGTATGGACTCGGTGAAGTGGCTCCAGCGCATCGTCGTGCTGGGACCATCCGAACCGGCGCCGGCGCTCCAGTCGAGCGGCATGAACAAGCTCTACAACCGGATGATCAAGGGGCCGGGAGGCGAGTTGACTGTGACACGGCTCACTGAGGTTCTGGTGAAGTCCATGATTGTTTGGCCGGCCGATAACACCAGGCTGCCCTCGGCCCAACACCTGATTCACGGCTTCGCCTGGACCGGCATGGGGTTGGTTCGCAGGGTCAATTTCAGCGCTGATGGCGGCCGGACCTGGCTGCCCGCGCAGCTCGAATCGAGACCTAAGCCCTTCAGTTGGGTTCGCTGGAAGTATCTGTGGGCCGCTCCGCCGGGCGATCACGTGCTCATGAGCCGGGCCGCCGATGATGCCGGACGCGAGCAACCATTCAAACGCGATCCCTCGCGCAAGGACGGATACGAGCTGAACTTCTGTGCGCCCGTGCGGTGCTCGGTGCGATGAGGAGATTGAGTCAAGGCCGAGCGGGCTGCGACTTCAAATACTCCACTCTCTGGAACTGTTCAGTGGCCAGCGCCGGCTGGCCTGACTTGCGATACGCCAAGCCAAGCTGATAATACGCGCCAGGCTCCGCAGGGCGCAACGCAACCGCGTAACGGAAAGCAGCAATCGCCTCGCGGTACTTGCTCATCGCCAGGTAGACTTTGCCGCGAAGGTAGTACACATCGTAGTCGGTGGGCGAAACTTTCTCTGCCTGGGCCAGCTCCCCGAGGACCCCAGGATAATCGGCCGGGTCCGCAGCCAGCATGGATTGCGCAATCGCGATGTGAAGCATCGGATAATCCGCCTTCCGCTGAGCGAGCTGGCGCAAGGTGGCCGTTGCCTGGCTTGCCTCGCCCATTTCGCGATGAGCCTCGGCCAACTTCGGATAGGCGTCGAGCTCATCGGGCGCTCGTTGCACGAGTTCCGCGAGGACTTTGACGGCCGCCGGATATTGCCCCGCCGATACCAGGCTGGAGCCAAGCGCCAGCGACAGTTTTGGAGAATTCGGAATCTGTTTTCGCCCCTGTTCCAGGATCTCGACCGCCGCCTTCGCGTTCTGCTGTTTGTCGTAGATCCGGGCCAGGGCCAGATAGGGATCCTCGCGAGCCGGTGCGAACTCGGTGGCGCGTTTGAGATGCTGAACGGCTTCCGCAAGCCGGACGAGGTTTTCATAGGCGAGCCCAGCGATGGTGGCACCAGACGCCCTCACGTCATTGTGCAGCTCCGATCTTTCTTCGATGGCCAGGGCGTGCCGGACAGCGTCGCCGAAAGCGCCCACATTGTTCTCCAGAACAGCCAGTGTGATGGTGGCCTCGGGATCTCGATCGCCGCTCTGCTCAAAACGGAGAGCTTCTGCTAAAGCCAGATCGGGCAGTTGCTGATGCAGGAGGTCCTTGACGAATTCCGCATGCAGCCGGCCGTCGAGAGGAAAGCGTTGCGCGGCGGTGCGCAAGGAGTCCTTCACCTGGTCCGCATCCCGAGAAGTCAAGTTCACTTTCACCAGCATGGCGAGCGGGAGAGGATAATCGGGCCGCAGGGCGTCGGCCTTCTGCAGGACATGGCGGGCCTGATCAAATTTGCCCGCAGCCGCCGCTCCGATCGCGGTTCCGAAGAGTTCGTAGTAGGAGCGCAGATCTTCGGGAGCCACGCAGGCGCCCTGCTGAAAATTCTCAGCCGCCTTGGCGAACTCGCCACGCCGAAATTCGACTTGCGCTTTTTTATCGAGTTCGTGAAATCGCGCGAGGGCCTCTTCCGGGTTCGCGGGCGGCGATGGGCAATCTGCAGCGAGGCCATGCACCAAAGCAATAAGGCCGATGGGAACCAGTTTCATAGAGCGGCTCTGAGTGCACGCCCTCGGTCATCTTATCAAGCCGGATCATGAAAAGGTAAAATCAAGGAATTCTCGCCACAAATCATTGACAATCAACGAGTTTAGGGTTATCGTGAGCGGAGTTGCAAAACTCTGACGCCTGGAAAATCGTCAGACGCTGGGGCACGTCCGCTCGCCATGAGCGGCTCTTAAGGAGAGAAATCGATGCGAAGCTGCTTTGCAGCCATGTTGCTGTCCCTATTTGCGTTTTCCGGCTTGTTTGCTCAGGGAGAACGCGGATCCATCACTGGACTGATTACGGATCCCAGCGGTGCGGCCATCCCCAATGTGGAGGTCATCGCCAAGAATGTTGGAACCGGCATCGAGTCTAAAGCCAGGACCACGGAAGCCGGTGTCTACCGAATCCCGTATGTGGACCCGGGCGCGTATCGCGTATCGGCATCCCTGACGGGCTTTAAGACCGCGGTGGTGGAGCCGGTACAGGTCTCCGTTGCCTCCGTGGTCACCGCGAACATGGCGCTGGAAGTCGGCGATGTGACCCAGAGCGTTGAGGTGAGTGCGCAGTCCACGCAGTTGGAGACGTCAAGCTCCGAACTCGGGTATTCGGTTTCCGAAGCCGACTATCACGCGTGGCCCATCGACAGCAATGATGATGGGCAGCGCCAGATTCAGAGCTTTATCTTTAATAGCCTGCCCGGAACCAACGGGTGCTCGTTCCAGGGCACCATCAACGGTGGAGGGGAGTTTTCGCACGAGGTCTTGATTGAGGGCATGTCGATCGGCCGGGCCGATCTCGCCGGAGATACCGCCGAATACACCCCGAGTGTGGACGCCATCAGCGAATTCACGCTGCAGACGGGGGCCGTCAGCGCGCAGTATGGCGGAGGTCTGACCGCCGTTGCGAACTTCAATATCAAGTCCGGCACAAACCAGTTTCACGGCACAGCTTACGATTACTTTCTGAATGACGCGCTGAATGCGAACTCATTCGACAATAACGCGTTTGGCTCACCAAAGTCCCCGTTCAAGCAGAACAGCTTCGGTGCAGACTTCGGCGGCCCGATTTTGTTTCCAAAGCTGTACAACGGCAAGAACAAGACTTTCTTCTTCTTCAGCTACGAAGGGGACCGAAAGATAAATGACAGCGCCGGTGCGCTGAGGACGCTTCCGACTGCAGCGTTTAAACAGGGAGACTTCTCGCAATTGTTTAATCCGGACTTCACCGGCAGATCCGAGTCGGGAACCACGGTCGGCAACGATCCGGCCGGCAATCCGGTGGTGTTCGGCGCTATCTATGATCCGCACAGCACCACCCAGTTGTCCGATGGCAGCTTCGTCCGGACTCCGTTTCCGGGCAACATCATTCCCGCTTCAGATATCAGTAAGGTTTCGGCCAACATTATAAAACTGGCGCCCTTCCCCGACGCTCTTCTGCCTACCCTCTTTAGGAACTATCCAGGCATCGGCACCTGCTGCCCGTTTTTCCACCTGAACACCTTCGGCGGAAAACTCGACCACGTGATCAACGATAAGCACCGGCTGGCGGTGTTTATCAATTCAAGTGAACGCCTGCGGTACAACGGCTCGAACCGCTCGTATTTGCCGGTTCCGGGTACGGCATCCTCGCCATATGCGACGCAGGACGTTCACGGCACATTGATCCGCGCCACCGAGGATTGGGTAATCGGTCCTCACTGGTTGAATCACGTGGGCTTCGGATACAACCGTCTGAACAATTCAAATGTCTCGCTCTCGTACGGGCAGGACTGGCCTAGCAAACTGGGATTGACGGGCGTGGCTGAAACCACGTTCCCGGCGATCACTTGGGCGGGAACAAACTACCAGGGCGGTACGCTCAATTTCCTGGGCCGCAGCAACGCCGGGATCGAACCGAACGGCAGCTACATCGTTCAAAACGACACTACCTGGATGCATGGCAGCCACAACATCAGATTCGGGCTCGAGATCAAAGAGTATTACTACGATCAGGACTTCCGCGGGGGCACTTCGGGCGGATTCAGGTTCACTTCTGACCAGACAGCCGATCCCAGCAACCGAACGTCAACCGGTTACGCTTTTGCCAGTTTCCTGCTAGGGGCGCCAGCCAGCACCTCTCTGAACATCACCCAGGTAAACCCGCAATCCCACATTTGGAACCCGGCGTTCTATGTGGCGGACGATTGGAAGGTGAGCCGCCGCCTGACGGTAAACCTGGGCCTGCGTTGGGAAATTGTCGGCGGACTGCATGAGGCGAAAGATCGCTCATCCACGCTCGATCCATTTCTTGCAAACCCGGGAGCGGACGGCTTTCCCGGCGCCCTCGTCTTCCTGAGCCAACTGCACCGTAGTTCCTTTCAAGATACGAATTGGAAGGAACTCGGCCCGCGCTTCGGCTTTGCCTATCAGATCAACTCAAAAATGGTTTTGCGGGGCGGTTACGGACTCATGTACTCGCCGCCCATCGCGAACCAATTCGGCTACGCCACCATCGATGGATATAACGGCAGCCACAATTTCTCCACAAGCAAGCGCGATCCGGTCATGTACTGGGACAACGGCTATCCGGCCTACAATTTCACGCTCCCATTCATAGATCCAACCCTGGACAACGGCCAGGGCATCAACTATATTCCGAGGAACTCGAACCGGCAGCCCTATTCGCAGAATTACACGTTGGGGATTCAGTTCCTCTTACCCAGAAATACGACGCTCCAGACGTCATACGTGGGAAACCAGGGGAGGCGGCTGGGCGCATCGGGCTTGAATAATTTGAACCAGCTCAATCCGAAGTATCTCTCGCTGGGAGATGCTCTGCTGGACGATGTCAGCGACCATCCCGAGATCAAGCTGCCATATCCGAGCTTCAGCGGACAGGTCGCTCAGGCGCTGCTTCCCTTCCCGCAATACGCCCCCGGCGGGGTGTTCGCCCTGTTCCCGTACTTCGGGACGTCGCACTACGACTCGGCTCAGGTCGTGTTGACGCACCGCCTCTCGAAGGGCCTTGGCTTCTTGGTGAGCTACGCGTTCCAGAAGACCTTGACCGATACGGACAGTCAGCTGTATGGCTACACCAACGGCTCGCAGGACGTTAACAACCGGAAGCTGGAAAAGGCGGTAGCCAGTTTCGACCACCCGCAGCAACTCAAGCTGACCTGGATTTATGAGTTGCCGTTTGGCAAGGGCAGGCAATTCTTGAACCGCGGCGGTGTTGCCAACCAAGTGCTGGGTGGATGGACGGTAACAGGAATTCAGAACTACCAGTCCGGCAATGCATTATCCATCGACTCCGGAATCGATACCAGCGGCTTTCTCTTCAATGGAAACGTACGCGGCGATGTGCTCTCCGGAGTGCCGCTCAAGGTTTCCTCACACGGACCGTTCGACTACGCGGGTGGAACCGGGCAGGCATATCTGAATCCCGCCGCTTTCGCTCTGCCCCCCACCACCGCCAATGGTACGGTACTGCGGCTGGGCACCGCGCCGCGATACTTCGGCAACCTTCGCGGGCCGCGGAACCCATCGGAAAACTTCGGCATTTTCAAACGCTTCTCCTTCCGGGAAGGCACGTTTCTGGAGTTCCGATGCGATTTATTCAATGCCTTCAACCGCGCGGGGCGAGGGGATCCCGATACCAACCTCAGCGACTCGACCTTCGGCCAGATTCTCGACGTAGGCAGTGGTCCCAGAGAGGTTCAGCTAGCGCTGCGACTGACGTTCTGATTTTCGAGTGGAATAGGAACGCCTATTCCACTTCGCTGTTATGCTGAGGGAGAACCCTGCAGCGGTTCTCCCTATGTCATTCCGTCGGCGAATACTGCTCGCGTGTTGCGTTTGCACACTGGCTGTTTTGTTGTCCTGCAAGCGCCCCGAAGCCGCGAGTACCGGTGCCAGCCCAACGCTACACCCGCTGAACGTCCTGGTGGTGACCGTCGACACGCTGCGCGCCGATCATCTGCACTGCTACGGTTATTCGAAAATCGAAACGCCCAATCTTGACGCCATTGCGCAGAACGGTGTCCTGTTTGAGAATGCCGTCACGCAAACGCCGCTGACGCCTCCTTCGCACGCCAGCATGTTCACCGGGCTGAACCCCACGGCACATCACGTGCGCGACACCGGCGGTTTTGTCCTCGAACCATCATCGACCACGCTCGCGACCCTTCTTCAGCAGCAGGGTTGGGACACCGCGGCGTTCGTCAGCTCCGCGGTCCTAAAGAGACTCTTCGGATTGAACCAGGGCTTCGCGGTTTATGACGATCAGTTGCCCAAGCCCGGAAAAGGCCACGAATTTCTGGAGGATGCCGAGCGCCGCGCGGGTGACACGGTGGACCGCGCCATCAACTGGCTCGGTGCGCAGTCCGGCAAACCCTTCCTCCTTTGGGTCCATGTTTATGACCCGCACGTCCCCTACGATCCGCCGGCCCCGTTTCGTGAAACGTACAAGGATCGCCCGTACGATGGCGAGATTGCCTATGCCGACCGCGAACTTGGACGGTTGTTTGATGCGGTTTCCAAGAAATCGCCGGCCGACAAAACAGTGATCGCCGTGCTGTCGGATCACGGCGAGGGCCTTGGGGAGCACGGTGAGTTCTCGCATGGCGTGTTTCTCTACGACTCGACTCTGCGGATTGCCTTCTTGCTCTCGGGTCCGGGCGTTCCGGCCGGCATGCGAATCAGGCCGCAAGCCAGAACCATCGATCTGCTGCCCACGATTCTCGATTTAATGGGGGGCCAAGCGCCTGCGGCGGTGCAAGGCGTCAGTTTGAGGCCGTATTTCAACGGAAAAGACGCAGCCGCGCCTGTTTCGTACGCCGAAACTCTGTTCCCGAAAATCAACATGGGCTGGGCGGAACTGCGCGCGCTTCGCACCAATCACTGGAAGTACATCCTTGCGCCCAAGCCGGAACTTTACGATCTTTCTCAGGATCCGGCGGAAACCCACAACGTCATCCAAAGCCATGCCGCGGAAGTCCAGAAGTTCGAAGCGGAATTGAAGTCGTTCATCGGGCCGCACGAAACAGAACAAGTGCAGACCACCGCCGTTGACTCGCGTACTTTGGATCAGTTGCGGTCGCTCGGCTACACTTCCGGATTTTCGCCGCGCACGTACACTCTAAAGGGCAAGGGAATCGATCCAAAAGATCGCCTTGAGGTTCTGAAGATCATGGAGGAAGCGGATGGGCCGCAATCGCGACTTCCGGTGCCGCGCAGGATCGAGTTGCTGCGGCAGGCGGTGAAGCAGGATCCGACCAATCCGCTGCTCTACTATTCGCTCGGGGGCGACTGTGAGAAGGCCGGACGATATACCGAGGCACTGGATGTGTACTACGCGGCGCTCCGCAACGGCATCGATTCCGGGCGGCTGCATTCCCGCGTCGGAGACCTCCTGGTGCGCGCCGGCAAGAAGGACGAAGCCATTCCGGAGTATGAAAAGGCCGCACGGTTCAATCCTTCGGATCTTCAGAGCCAGGCCAATCTGGCAACCGCATATCTGGAGACCAGCCGCCTGCCCGATGCGGAGCGGGTCTACAAAGCGATTGCCGCGATCGACCCGTCGTATGCGAACGCGTACAACGGCCTGGGCGTAATCGCTATCCAGCGGCAAGATGGCGCAGCCGCGCGTGGTTACTTTGAGAAAGCCGTACAGCTCGATCCGGACCTGGTGGAGGCGCAACTCAATCTCGGTCTGCTTTACAAAATGGCTGGTGATCGCCAGCGTGCGCGCGCGTGCTTCGAAGCGTTCCTGGCAAAGGCGTCGCCCAAACAATATCCGGAAGTGATACCGAAAGTGCGCGAGGAGCTGGTGGCACTACAATAGTTTTCGAGGCGCGACCGTGAGGGAGCGGTCACAGCGCGGTTCTTCAACAACGTCCGAGTGCCCGCTCGGCCGCTTTGACGCCGCGGTACTGCGCTTCTTCGAAAATCGAGAAACCGCTTAGATCGGAGTTCGCGAAAATCAAGCGGCCGGAATTATCGGCGAGCCGCCGGCGCTGGTCTGATCCGAGAAATCCCACGACCGGCCGGGCCATGGCGTGGCCCAGGCGCAGAACGTCGATGCGCGAAACGCACTGGCGGATGTCCGGATGTGCGCGCTCGAGATCGCCGAGAATCGCTTCTTTCCAGTGGCTCCAGTCTTTCTCGAGCAGCAGGCGGCGGTTGTCCGCCGGAGATCCCTCGGCCAGCGACCAGTAAAAGGTCCAGACGCTGCGGTCGATGTGGGTGCGCAGCGACTGGTGGGTAGCCACGACATAGCCGAGCGCGGGCGAATCGTAGATGACGTTGTCCCATGCCGTTTCGAAGCCGCGTTCCGCGGGAAGGCGGTCAAGCGTCAGGTTCGCCGTGAGCCAAGGGGAATAAACAAAGCGCACGGGCGGTGCACCTTCGCACACGTACGGCGCGAGAAAACTGGGCGCGGCGAAGATCACGCCGTCGGCGATGTAGTCTGTTTCCCCGGCGGAGACGCGCAGCTTGCGGCCTTCCGGCGCGATGCGGTGCACCATATTCCCGGTGCGTACGTAGCGCGCCAGTTTTTCGAGCAGCCGGCGCGCGATCCAGCCGTTGCCCTCGGGCCAAGTGAGCGGGCCCTTCTCGTCCGGCTCGCGCGAAGCGAAATAATGAATGCCGGCCCACGCCGACGTGTCCCGCGCCAGCGCACCGTAATCATCACGGCAGGCGTAATTGACGTACCAGTGAAGATACCGGGATGTGAAATGCTCCTGCTTCAACCAGTCATCCATGGAAAGGTTGTCAAGCGTCGAGGGCTTCGCGCCCAACTCCATCGGTATGGTGAATTGGCCCGTGCTGCGAAACTCGTTCGCGCGCGCGGCGAACCGCGCGAACTCCTCGCGATCTCCCGTGGTCGCCTCGGTCAGCGGTTCTATCCCCTCCTGCCACCGGCCGTGCACATACAGGCGTTCCTGCGGCGAGAAGCAGAGGTAGCGTTCTTCCCACACGCCCGCGCGCAGCACGCCCAGGTCTTCAAAAAGCTCGCGTACCAGCTCGGCCTTTTTTCCTGGCACGGGAACATAGTGCGCGGCCCACGGGAAGGGGCTGATCTCGTTTTCGCCCCATCGAGCGTTGCCGCCGGCACGCTCCTCCATCTCAAGCAGCACGAAATCGCGGAAACCGCGCTTGTCGAGCCGCCACGCGGCGGACAGGCCGGCGATGCCGCCGCCGACGATCACGATCGGAATCCTCATGACTTGCTTCACGGGCGCGAACGGCGCCCGATCGCGCAGTTGGTGGCCTATTTGGTGGCCGTCATCGATGAAGCCGCCGGCGATGGAGCGATCGGTTTTCGGTGTGAGTCCCACCAGCGCAGCGCTGAGGAATTGCCTTCGAGTGCTGCTCAATGCGTGATCTCGCGCCAGTCGTGCTCGTAATACCGCACCAGCACCTGATCGTTCAGCCGGTTGGGCTCGGCATCCACGGGCAGCATGTCGGCAGGAAACTGAAACAGCGGAGGCACGTCGGGCGCCGCAAGATACCGTAACCCCCCGGGCAGGCGTACCGGCGGCTCATACGGACTCATCGCCGCCAGCACGAAACCCCATTCGCCGAAGGAAGGCACATAAAGATGATACGGATACGTCTTCAGGCCTGCCTGCTTGAGGGTCTCGACAATGCACCAGTAGGATTGCCGCGCAAACAGCGGCGAAGTGCTTTGCACCACCGCCAGCCCCTGAGCGCTCAGGTGTTTGCCGAGCAGCCGGTAAAACGCGGTCGTGTACAGTTTCCCCAGCGAGTAATTGGTCGGATCGGGAAAATCGACTACGACGAAATCGAAGAAGTCTGTATTCTGCTGAAGCCAGGCAAATGCGTCGGCATTGATTACATGCACGCGCGCATTCGTGAGCGAGTGCGCGTTGAGCGTGGCGAGGTACGGATGCGTTGAGAATAGCTTGGTCATCTCCGGGTCAAGATCCACCAGCGTGACCGACCCGACATCCGGATATTTCAGGATCTCGCGCACCGCAAGGCCATCGCCGCCGCCGAGCACCAGCACGCGCCGCGCTCCGGGAAGCGCCGCGAGGCCGGGATGCACGAGCGCTTCGTGATAGCGGTACTCGTCCCGCGAGCTAAACTGCAGATGCGAGCTGAGGAACAGCCGCACGTCGTCTTTCCACTTCGTGAGCACAATGCGCTGGTAGCGCGTATCGCGAGCGAAGATCACTTCATCGGCGTAGAGATTGGCATCGGCCGCCTGAGAAATCCATTCGGCCCCCGCCATGCCTGCACCCAGCATCACCAGAACACACGCGCAGGTAATCCGCAGCAGGCCCCGTGCGCCGAGTTGATCCCGGAACAGGTAGGTCGACCAGAGCGCCACACCGGCGTTGATGATGCCGAACAGCAGCGCCGACCGTACCATCCCCAGCTTCGGCACGAGCAGAATCGGGAACAGCAACGACGCCGCGAGTGCGCCCAGGTAATCGAACGTCAGCACATGCGCCACCAATTCGCGGAACTCGAGCCGGTTTTTGAGGATGCGCATGAGAAGGGGGATCTCGAGCCCAACCAGAATGCCGATGGCCACGACGATGGCGTAGAGAATCAACCGGAAGCCCTGCGTGTAGGCAAACGCAAGAAACAGCGCGGCAGAGGAAAACCCGCCCACCAGGCCCACCATCAGCTCGATCGAAATAAAGCGGGCCACCAGGCCTCTGGTGACGAACCGCGAGAGATAGCTGCCCACGCCCATCGCAAACAGGTAACTGCCGATCACGGTCGAAAACTGGAAGACGCTATCGCCCAACAGGTAGCTGGCCAGCGTGCCGGCGACCAACTCGTAGATCAGCCCGCAGGCGGCAATCAGTGCGACGGAAACGAACAGAACGATAGTCAATTCAAGTTCTCTTTGGCGGCGCGAATCCTAATGCACCGCCGCTGCGATGATGATGCACATCCCAATCGACATGGCGCCCACCAGAATGGCCAGCGCGGTGTTGTGCTCGTGCACAATCTCGTTCCAAAGATGATACGGCGTCAGTTTGTCGACGATGACGAAGGCCACGACAAAAATGAGCAGGCCGAGAGCCGCAAAAATCACCGCGTTCCAGATGTAGCTAGGGTGGAAATCGTTCATCTTACTTGCCTCCAAAGTACCGGTAGTAGCCGCCGTAGTGCGATCGGTATGCGCCCGGATTGTCGCGCACCGTCTTGGGAATGTTCTTCACCTCGTTCACGCGGGTGAGGCTCCAGCCCTGGTATTGGGCGAAGGTGACGAAAGCCAGCACCAGTGCTCCGTAGATGGCATACAGGGGATGTCTCATTTACGCTCCGTAAAATCGCTCTGCGCCCAGCGGCGCTGCTCAAAGGAAGCCGCGCGCCACGTGGCCAGGATGGGCGGGATGAGCAGCATCGCCGCCGCAAGCCAGAACAGGCCGGACGAAGGGACACTGCGCTTGACCTCGAGATGGTAAAGCATCGATTGGGCGTTTTTCGCCATTTCAGGCTCCACACGCAGGTAGTAGCGCCCCGGCGCTACGGAGGGAACGATCGCGCTGTCGCTGGGGCTCCCTTCGGTTTCGCTGCCGGTGTAGTAACTGACCTCGCGCCCGAAATCGTAGCCCTGCCCCGTGGCCTCGTTGATGAGAGCCAGGTTGAAATAGGCCCAGTTGTTGCGAAGATCGGTCCGAATCGAGATTTCGACATTCGCGGGATGGCCCCTCACTTCGAACGTGTCCGTCACGAACGACGCCTCCGTGCCCGCCTGCGGCGAGAAACTGTACTGGCGCTGGAACACGCTATCCTCTCCGGCAAACATGTAGAACAGGATCGTCAGCAGAATCATAGCCGAGAGCAGATTCATGCTCACCCGCCACATGGAGCGGGCCTCGCCGGCGAAAGGCGCGGGTTGATTGGCAAAAATCCCGCGCGCGGGTGGCGGGCTGCCGGAGAGATGAAAGGCCTGCCACACTTGCGCGCCGGTCATGTACTCACCCAGCGACCATACGGTTTCCTGCTCCGTGCTCTCGGATGAAAGAATCCGCGGAACCGCAATAAAATCTTTGATGCCGTTCTTCTCTCCAACGTGCACCCGCCAGGGAAATTCGCCGAGCACATAGCTGGTGGTCGCCAGCTCGGTGTCGAACAGAACGTAGGTGTGGCCCATGAGGCGGGCACCTTGCTTCTTCCCCACCGGTATCCTGTCGGGGACGGCCGGCACGGTTTTCACATAATTCCAGTGGCCGTTGTAGACGGTGAGATAGCGAAACCCTTTGTAGCGATTGAACAGGAGATACTCGTCCCAACTCTCCGGCATGTCGTCGGCATCGGTTTCGCGCACCTGAAAGCCGATGACATCAAAATCCGAACCCTCCAGCTTGCCCCGCGAGCCCAGCGGGATGATCGGCTTGATGTCTTGTTTCGCGTTGAATTTTTCGAGCACCTTTAGGTTCGGATCTCTGGCGTCGAGGATCGAACGGCACTGCTGGCACACCACCGACAACGAATGCCCGGCAGCGGTCAAAGTAAGTGGCGCGCCGCAACTCGGGCAGCTCAGGCTGCTGACCGCGGCGCCCGGGGTTGTCGCGCCGGGGCCATCCAGATCGTGCAGGTTCTTCAGGTGCAGATCGTCGAACTCGACCGCTTCGCCCAGAAACAGCAGCGGCGTGGCCTCACTGTAGTCGATGGTGCCGAAGCGGGCGTCGGAGGTTCGCAGGTCGGCAAAAAGCACGTCCTTCTTGTCCCAATACTCGAACGGAAGCTCGCCGGCCACGCCGCGGTAATGGGCGCGCGTAACCGACGTGACCTCGTACCGCGTCCCGCTCCACATGAACTGGCGCGAACGCCCGACCTCCGGCGGCAACGGTTCAGGCGGCTTCGCCAGGAATGAAACCGTATATTCCATTTGCGCATCGGACAGCCACCCGCTCGTGCCATCGTTGAATACGATGTGCCACTCATTCCAGCCGCCATCTTCATATTCGTACAGAATCCGGCCCACCACCTGGAATGCTTTGTTGCGATACACGCCCTCGGTGCCGATCTGGATGGGCGAGACTTCGCGAGGCAGATCGCCGATCTGGCCCACTTTTTCGAGATTCACATCCCGCCGCACCAGAATGGCGCGGCAGTATTCGCAGGTGGTTTGTACGGCGCCGGACCAGCGAAACTGAACCGGAGCGCCGCAGTTGGGGCAGTTAGCCGCTGGTTGACTCATTGCCGGGAGGAAGATAGGGCCGGTCGATGCGCCGGACGCTGACCGCGCTCGCCGCGAACTCGCGCTTCAGACACGCGCTGAAATCCCATTCCGGGCGTGGCTTGCAGCAGAAGATGTTGAGGCAAAGAGAATGATACTCGGGAAAAGTGTGGCAGGCAAGGTGCGATTCCGCCAACAGACATACTCCGGTGATGCCCCCGGTTCCCGGGAATTGGTGCCAGGTTGCTTCGGTGACGGGATGAAGCGCGAGCGCTTTTGTCAGTTGATCAAAGAGCGCCCGTAACTTTGCGAGATCGGCCAGCGCCGCCCCGTCGCACCCGTGCGCTTCGATTACCCATTCAAAGCCGCACATGGGCTACTGCTGGGCACTCCCGCATTCGGGACAGAACTTGGCGGCTCGCGGAACCGGCTTGCCGCAGTTCAGGCAAAACTTCGTCGCGGATTCTGTACCGGCCGGCGCCACTGCAGCCGGAGGCGTTCCGGGTGGCCCACCGGGCGCAGGTTTCATCGCGTTCATCATGCTCTGCGCCATCGTGAGCCCCGCCCCCAGACCGACGCCAATTCCCGCGGCGCCACCGCCTTCGTTTCCTGCCGCAATGGGCATGGACTGCGCCACCTGGAACTGCGTGTAGCGATTCATATCGCCCACCATCGTCATGCCAATGCGCTGGTCGAGCAACTTCTGCAGTTCGTCGGGCAGCGAGAGGTTCTCCACCACGAAAGAATCCAACGTGAGCCCAAGATCCGTGAACACCGGCTTGAGCGGGTCCGCGATCTTTTGCCCCAGCTCGATCTGGTTGGCCGCCATATCAAGAAACGGCACATTGCTCTCGCCGAAGGTGTCCGACATGCGCCCGATGATGGTGTTGCGCAACTGGCCTTCGAGATCAGCCACGCCGTAGAGTTCGCGCGTCCCGCTCACTTTCGTGTAGAACGTGCGCGGGTCGCTGATGTGGTAGGAGTAGATGCCAAATCCGCGCAGCCGGACCGCGCCGAACTCTTTATCCCGGATGGTGATTGGATTCGGCGTGCCCCAGTGCTGGTTCACCTGGAGCCGCGTGGAGAAGAAATAAACATCCGACTTAAATGGCGACTCGAACTTCTTGTCCCAGTTCATCAGGTCCGTCAGCAGCGGCAGATTGTGCGTATTCAGCGTATAGAGGCCCGGGCCGAACACGTCGGCGATACGGCCCTCATTGACGAACGCGGCCATCTGCGATTCGCGCACGGTCAGCTTACCGCCGTTCTGAATCTCCATGTCTTGCATGGGGTAGCGGTACGCAAGCACGCCGTCTTCGCTCTCCGTCCACTGGAGAACATCGATGAACTGTTTCGAAAGAAACGAACGAATGCTCATATTGGTGTTCCCAACTCCTGAGAAGTATACGCTAATTTCCACCCGCCGGTTCGCTGCGCCGCTAACCCGGCTGGCGAGAACGGTTTACCCCAGATTCGACGCGGCTCATCCAACTTACGGACCTGCCGGCATCCGCGTGGCGTCCCGCCAACTCCTGGCCCCAAATCTTACCTTCAGCCAGCGCCGTTTCGCCACGCCGAATTGCGCTTCTGCCCCAAATCCATTGTTACAAGTGTTGAATCTGTTTACTGTTCCATAAGCATCGGTTCGGGCGCAATTCAATTTCAAAGAGGTTAGCGTGTACGCAGGCACGCACATTAACTTCATTCTTACGCGGTTGCCGTGGGCATGGCGCAACGGACGGCGACCTGCACCGCCATTCAATTCTCTTCCCCAAAACTGCTTCAAGGGAGTTCAACATGAATCGCAACGTCACTCTAACGCTTTGGATATTCGCGGCGGCGCTGTTGCTGGCTGCTGCCCTCTCTCCCTCCCGGCTCCACGCGCAGGCGATTAGCGGGGACCTGGTCGGCTCCGTGACCGATGCCACCGGCGCCGCAATCCCCAACGCTACCGTCACGGCGACAAATGATGGAACGGGCGTGAAAACCACAGCCATGACGGACCCTGGCGGCGCATATCGTCTGGCGAACCTCCCGGTGGGCCTGTATACGCTCACGGCGTCGACCGCGGGTTTTACGACGGCGACGGTGAAGGCCGTGCAAGTGCAACTGAACAACACGGTCACGCAAAACTTGACCCTGTCAGTCGGATCGACTACCACCACGGTGGAGGTCAGCGATGCCGCGCCTCCGCTCGATACCACCACGGCACAGTTGCAGATAAGTTATGCCACCCGTGAGGCTGAGGATCTGCCTGTGGCGAGCTTCTCCCGGAGCGCGGGGATCGCAGGCACGATCCAGTCCGCGGCCATCTGGAACCTCACCCTGCTCGGAGCCGGCGTGGCGTCGAATGGGGGTGTGGGGCAAGGCACGGGGCCAACCGTATCCGGCCAGCGGCCCGAGAACAATACGTTCTACCTGGATGGAGTTAGCGACAACAACCACTACGCGACCGGCCCTCTGGCGATCATTTCGAATGACGCGGTGGCGGAGGTCTCGGTGCTGCAAAACCAGTTCAGCGCGGAGTTCGGCGGCGCGTCGGGAGGTGTCTTCAATGCCATCGTGAAGTCCGGCACCAATCAGATCCACGGCTCTCTCTACGAGTATTTCCAGAACCGGAATCTAAATGCCGATGACGCACTCTATTGGACGCAGGGTCTCAAGTCGTTCCCCCGCTACGACAGCAACCGGTTAGGAGCGACCATCGGCGGCCCGATTCTCAAGGACAAACTGTTCTACTTCGGAAACTTTGAATACGGCCCCATAGGCCAGGCTTCGGTGCCGGGTGCGCCCATTTTCGCACCCACGTCCACGGGTTACACCGCGCTGGCGGCCATTCCTCAAGTCAGCGCCACAAATCTCGGCGTACTCCAGAAGTATGTCGGGACTGCGCCCACCGCTAACCAGCCACCACTCACGGTCGGCCACTCCACGATTCCAATCGGCAGTGTCTCATTCGTCGGTCCGAATTACGACAACTCGTACAACGCCGTCACGTCATTGGACTACAACATCAGCGACAAGGACCAGGTTCGCGGCCGGTGGATTTACAACCGAATCACGGGCATTGACAACTTTCCTGTACTCCCGGCATTCTTCGTGGCCCAGCCGAACAATACGTACACGCTGACGTTGTCGGAGTTCCACAGCTTCTCCCCGACCCTGCAGAACGAGTTCCGCGGGGCCTTTAGCCGGAACTTCAACACCGTTCCGCTAGCCCCCCAGACTTTTCCGGGCATGAAGATCTTCCCGGACATTGACGTCGACCCGTTGAACTTACAGATTGGAGGCGGCTCGACCGAACCCAGCGGCTCGATCCAGAACCTGCTCCAATTGCAGAACAACACCACGAAAGTGATGGGCCGGCACACCATCAAGTTCGGTTATGCCTTCACTGACGTGATCCTGACCAACTACTTCATCCAGCGTGTGCGCGGAGAATATGAGTACTCGACGTTGCAGCAATATCTGTACGACCTCACCCCGGACGTACTCGGCGAGCGCAGCGCGGGCCCGAGCGCCTTTCCCACCGGCTTTCTGGAGCACGCGGCTTTTATGAACGATGATTTCCGCCTCCGGCCCAACCTGACCCTGAATCTCGGGCTTCGCTATGAGTACGTAACCATGCCGGTCGCCTCACGCACGCAGATCTACAGCGCTCCGGCCAACGTGCCTGGCGGCATCACTTTCGGCAAACCGTCATTCAGCCCCAATGACTGGTCGCCGCGAATTGGTTTCGCTTACTCGCCCGGAAGGGAAAACAAGACGGTCATCCGCGGCGGTTTCAGCCGGTCGTTTGACCTGACCTACGCGAATCTGACTTCCAATGCCGCCCCGCCGTTCTTCCAGACGACGCAGGATGTGAATCTTAGCAGCAACGCCCCCAACTTCCTGGCCGGCGGGGCTCTCGCAGGGATTTCGCCGGGATTGCCCACAGATGCGCTCGGCGCGCGCGCCATCATTGGCTCCTACACCTTCGGAGGAAAGCGCCCCTACGGCCTGACCTGGACGATGGGCGTTCAACGGCTGCTCGGCAGGAACTATACTTTCGAAGCGCGTTACGTCGGGACCAAGGGTGTTCATATGTGGAACCAGTCACGACTCAACATTCTTCCGTTAGTGGGCCCGTCGAACTACCTCCCGACGTTCTTCAGCGCGCCCTCCGCCTCGACCCTGGCCTCGCTGACCAAGACGCTTGGAGATGTCAGTTCCTACATCGTGCCAGGCGGCACCGCCGACCGCCCCTTCGATCAGTTAGCCGCGCTCGGGTTTCAGAATAACATCGTGTCTTATGCGCCCCAGTCGTATTCGGCCTACCATGGGCTGGCCACGCAGTTAACCAAGCGCTACTCAAACGGACTTTCGTACACCGTCGCGTACACTTGGAGCCACCTTCTGGACGATGCCACGGCTACGAACTTCTCCACCTACCTGACCCCACGGCGCGCCCAGGATTTCCAGGACATGCGATCCGAGTGGGCGTCCTCCGCGCTCGACCGGCGTCACCGCTTCACCTTCACCCCGATCTACGACTGGAAGCCGTTCCAGAACAAGAACTGGTTCATGAAGAACCTGGTTGGGAACTGGAACATCTCGGGCACCTACACCTATCAATCGCCGGAATTCGCCACCGTCCAAAGCGGCATTGATTCCAACCTGAACAACGATTCCGCGGGCGACCGAACCATGATCAATCCGGCGGGCGCGGCCAACGTCGGCAGCGGCGTCACCGCTTACAACCGTCTGGGCCAGGCAGTGAGCATGGGCGATCCTACTACGGTCGCCTACGTAGCCAATAATCCGAGCGCGCGCTACGTGGTGGCGGGCCTCGGCGCGCTCGCCAACGGAGGCCGGAACACCTTCCCGCTGAAGCCCACCAATAACATCGATCTCTCGCTGACCAAACGGTTCAATATCACCGAACGTATCCGTTTCGAGATCGCCGGCCAGTTCTTCAACGTTCTGAACCACGCGCAGTACACCGGCGGTTTCCTGAGCGATGTGGCGGGCAGCTCGCAGATCAACAGCCGCAACGATCTCATTCCGAGCAATCCCCTGTTCGGACGCTTCGACCAGTTCTATAGCAGTAACTCGCGCTTCGGCCAGCTTGTTGCCAAGATCGTGTTCTAAACTAAGGGGTCATTGAAGAAACTCCGCTGAACAACCGCTCCCTAACGGTCGCGGCTCGGTAAGCAGTGAGGGCAGGGAGTGGTTTTAGGATAAGACCGCGGGGAAAGGGGACGTCATGCATCGCCAGTCGGGCCGATGGCTGGCGCGCCCCAACACTGGCACCACTGTGGCGAGGCCCACGCATCCGCCATCGAACCCGGAGCTGATTCAGCTTGACGACAAGCGCGTCCGGCTTCTGGTCGCGCCCATTCTGGGTATCTTCCTGGCCGCCATCAGCGGCCTCTACCGCGGCTTGCATCCGGAGCAGCCGATGTTTTGGGTCTCCTCCGGCTGCTTTATTCTGGTTTCGATCGTCATCTGGCAAGGCAACCGGTTTCTGTGGGCTAAACTGCGGGGCAAACCGGACTGGCTGGAACATCCGGTCAAGCGCCTGTTGCTGCTGGGAATCACGAGCCTGTCGTACACCACCCTGACCTGCGTTGCTCTGCTCCTCGCCTGGGAGTGGCTGGCCGGCTTTGCGCGGCCAAATTGGCGGCTCATTGAAACCAGTACTCTCGCGACAGTGATCTCCGTGGGGATCATTGTGCATACCTACGAGACCGTTTACCTGATTGGTCAGCGCCGGCGTGATCGAGGGGAATACGAAAAGCTTCAGCGCGCCAAGGCGCGCGCAGAGTTGGCCGCGCTGGCGGCCCAGGTGGATCCGCATTTCGTCTTCAATTCGCTGAATACCCTGGTGGAATTGACCGAAGAAGATCCGGAGCGCGCCACCGAGTTTACGCTGACCCTCGCGGAAGTCTACCGCTACATCGTGGCCCATCGCAGTTGCGAGTTAGTTCCCGTCATCGACGAGATGGGGTTTCTGAAGAAATACTACTCTCTGCTGTATTTGCGCTTCGGCAAAGGCCTGCGTCTGGATCTTCCCGCGCTGTCTCCCCAGCAGCAGCACTGTCTGATACCCCCGGCGTCGCTCCAGCTTCTGCTCGAAAACGCGGTGAAGCATAACCAATTCAGCGAGGACAGTCCGTTGCGCATGGGGGTGGAAGTGCGTGAGCGTGCAATCGTCTTCTGGAACGAACGCCGCGGCAAAAAGGTGCCAGCCACAGGCGCTCAAACCGGTTTGAAGAACCTCGACGAACGCAGCCAACTGGCGTCCGGGCGAGGAATCGAGATTCAGGACGACGGTGGAAAGTTCGTCGTGGTTGTTCCCTTGGTGTAAATCCGAAAGAACGGCTATCTACGACCGTTTAGATCCCATATTAAACCGTTCAGATCATATTGCAACTCATTTGCTGAAAACATCTCGCCTCCTCGCCACACCCAGAATATTATACAATTTCGTTTGCAACTCAGTTGCATCTATGTCGCCGGCGAATCACCTGAAAAGGAGGTGTCTCCTGATTCAAAAACAGGGAATAAGAGCCGGCACGGTGCGGCGCAGTGCGTGGATCATCGCTGGCGCATTTCTACTGCTGCCCGGCTCGCGGGCGGGCGAAGGGCCGTTCTTCATCACCTACACGCACCAAATGGAGGAGCCGGGAAATCTGGAAATAGCCACGAAGAGCCTGACCGGCAAACCGGACGGTGGAAATCGCTTTCTGGGCGCCGCCACTGAATTCGAGTACGGCGTGAAGGCCTGGTGGACCACCGAATTATACGTCGATGGGCAAGCAACCGGCGGGGAGAGCGCCTTGTTCACGGGGTACCGATGGGAGAACCGGTTTCGCGTACTGCCGCGCGAGCACTGGATCAATCCGGTGCTTTACGTGGAGTTCGAAAACATCAACGGCGCAGACAAGAGCCTGCTCGAAGTCGTCGGACACGATGGGCTGGATGATCTCACGACCGCAAATTCCGAAGCCCGCCGGGAGAAGCAACGAGAGATCGAAGCGAAGTTGATCCTGAGCAGCTACGTCAAGGGCTGGACGATTGCTGAAAACTTCATCGCCGAGAAGAATATCCGGCATGAACCGTATGAGTTCGGCTACGCGGTGGGAGTCAGCCGGCCGCTCGCGCTCGTCGCCACACCGGACCGGTGCACCTTTTGCCGGGAGAATTTCCAGGTGGGGGTTGAAGTCTACGGCGGACTCGGAACGCATGCCGGCTTCGGCCTGCATGATACGTCGCATTACGTGGCGCCGACGCTTGGCTGGACGCTGGCAAACGGCGCCATGTTTGGAGTCTCACCCGGTTTCGGATTGACGGGTACGAGTGCGCGTTTTCTGCTCCGCTTCGGCGTGTCTTATGAGATCGCCCAGTGCGGGCGCGCGACACGCCGGTTGTTCGGCAACAGCGGAGGGAGTCAGTGAGGGTGACGCTTAGAGCCTTTATAGTTGCCGCGGGCGGCCTCATGGTGGCGGGGAGTTCAGTGCGCGCCGAAAGTCCCGTCCACCGAGCGCCGGCGCGGGCCTCCAAAATCACCAACCCGCTGGACGGCAACGAGCAGGCACCACTGGCAGGAGCCAAACTGTATGCCCGCGAGTGTGCTGCGTGCCACGGTGCGGCCGGTGCGGGTGGCGGAAAGGCGCCGGCCCTGACCCAGACCGAAGTATCTAGTGCCGCGCCCGGAACACTGTTCTGGGTCTTACGAAATGGATCGCTCTACCGGGGTATGCCGTCCTTTGCGCATTTACCTGAGCCGCAGCGTTGGCAGATCGTGACCTACCTCCGCACCTTGCGGCCCAACGCAACCGCGGCCGTCAAGCCGAATAGATAAAATCCTCGATCTCATCAATTCGTTCGTCGGCATCCTGGTAGCCAATGTCAATGAGCGCATTGGTGTACTTGGATTCGAACAGCAGGTAACTCATCAGATCCGCGCACGAAGCCGCGTCTCGCCCTAAACTGTTGACAAAATACTGGATCAGATAGGGCATGTCTTTCTGATGGTGCTGTGCTACTTCCGACAAATCCACCGAAGGCGCAATCATCAGTGATTTCAAAGGACGCACCCTTTCGGTTTCTGGGATCCCCGCCTGTTTAAGCTTCCGCCTGGCAAGTAGCCCGTTCAAACGCTCGAGATGCTCAATGTCCGTCGTCAAGTGGTCCAGGAAGATCACGTTAAAAAGGACCCCCATGACCTCCGCCAGCGAAGGACCTTTGTCGTTGGCAACTTCTTCCTGGTGTTCGAGCACTTCGCCACGGACACCGATCGCCAGAATTTTCTGTGCCCCCAGGTGGATGATCGGGCTGAGCGGTTGGTGAAGGCGCACGCAACCGTCGCCGAAATAAGCCGTTCCTTGCGCTGTTTCCAGTTTCACTGGCTGGAAGATGAAGGGAATAGCTGCCGACGCGCAAACGTGCTCTACGGTGATTTTTGTCGCCATGGTCACTCGCCGGCTACGGTTCCACATCGGGTGGCCTTTCTTCCCCTGAATAAACAGATAACTTCTTCCGGAGTGATAGTTTGTGGCCGAAATCGCAACCGCGTAGAGATGTCCCTGCCGGATATTCTCCTGGATCCGGTCGCAGTTTATGTGTCGCTTGAGAAAGCCCTTCAAAGGAGTTGCATCTAATAGAGATCTGGCGTTTCCACCACCCAGAATTCCTCCAAAAGACAGATCCAGGATCCAGGTGATCGAAGTATGCGCCTGGGTCAGCAAGTCACAACGAAAAATGTCCGAAGGTTTGAGCTCTGCCCAAACCCGAGCAATCACTTTGGTGACCAGGGGAAAATTGTCGCTGCCCGCGGCAAGGGCGGACCCGTTGATCGCTCCGGCGGAGGCGCCCCCGACGATTGGAAAAGGGTTACCGACCGAGTTGACCCGTTTAAGCTCACCGATGCGCTTGAGAACACCGGCTTGATAAGCGCCGCGAGCCCCCCCACCTGTCATCAATAAACCGAGCGTATTCTGCATTTTCTCTTTGCGATCTCGCTTTGCCGGTTTGTCTGCCTATAAACCCGGCGCACAAGGATAAAAAGGGGGAGATGAGTCAATGTCTTCCGTAATGCCTGGAGGTGTGCTGCTTCTAATCCAAAAATCGCTTCCCGAATCCAGTTATTATACCGCACGGCTCTGCCGCGGATAGGATCTTAGTGGTGCTCGTGCTTCGGCATTTCCTTCGGTGCGCCCGCAGCGGCAGGGGCTGCTGCCGGCTCCTCATCCCCGCGATGGCACGTGAAGCATGTGACGTGCATCTTCCCATCGGGGAAGTTCGTGTTGATCTGCTGCGCCATCACGATCATCTTGCGGGCAATTTCTTTATGCGGATTGTCGTCGCTCGCAAAGTCACCCTTCACGTGGCAAAAATCGCACTTCACGCCGAGTCCGGCACTGAATGAGGCCATGATGGGCATGAGTTCCGCCGCGGGCACTTTCAATACCTTGAGATTCTTGGGCTCGGGCATGGGGCCACGCGGTCTGTGCCCTTCGGCCGGCGGTTCCTGGGCCCACGCTGTAAAAAGCATCAATACCAATAGAAATATTCGCATAGGACGCATCTTATCAGACAATCGCCGTTACGGTTTCTCCGACCCGGCATCGGGCTTGGAGTACGAAACAAATCTCCATTCGAGACCGTAGAGCTTGAAGAGCCCTACCAGGTTGCCCGCCAGTTCGAACTTCGGCACACAGGCCTTCAGTTCGGCCGGCGTTTTGTCCCAATCGATTTCCCAGCGAAATTCGACCCTTCGCGTGTCTGGCTCGCTTCCGGATGTGATGTTGGTGATCTCTAAGTGATAGGGTCCCCGGAGAGTAAGTTCATGTCCCTTGCCCGATTCTTTCAAATCGATCGCGAACAGAGATTTGTTTCCCTTCTCAGTCAATTGATACGCGCTGCGCTTGTATCCCCGATCGGTGCTCTCCACCAGCTTCCAGAGATCGTTCTTCACACCGCATTCAATGAGTGAGTTCGAATGGAGATCTACGGCGAAGTGATTCAGCTCATCCTGAGACCACTTCTGCGAGATGAGGCCGCTGGCCGCGGCGGCGGTCAGCTCGGGAGTTTGGGGTTCGGACGAGCAGCCAAGCGCCATCGCACCACACACCGTGACGATGACGCCGACGACAATTCTGCGGTTCGAATCCGTTCCTGCCATAGCTCATCACCAGGATAATTCAAATCGCTTTCGCACGTTCGCAAGCCGTCGGTTCCGGTGCGGCGCGAGCCTTCGCGCTGCGATAAAATGGCGGCATCGCCGCGGCCCGAATTGCGGTCGTCTTCCTCAGATGGTAACTGGCCCGCAGTTTGTTGATGTCGACGGCGGCCCGCTCGCGGTCTTCAGACGTGAGGGCGCCGAACCAACGATGCTCTTCTTGCACGCCACTGGTTTCCACGCGCGCTGCTGGAACCAGATCGTGGCGCGAATTCCCGAACGCCGGTGTATCGCATTCGACATGCGGGGGCACGGCCTCAGTTTTAAGAAGCCGCCCTACACATGGCGCCAATTCGGCGAAGACTCGGCAAACCTGGTCCGAAAACTCGGTCTCCATGGAGCAACGGGCGTGGGACATTCCATGGGTGGGCATTCGCTGGCGCTGGCAGCCGCCCTGGTGCCAGAAGCATTCGCCGAGCTGATCCTGATCGACCCGGTGATTATGCCGCGCCCTCTTTACACGGGCCGGCTCAGGGAACTCCACTTCGCCCGCAAGCGCCGGAACCACTGGAAGTCGCCCCACGAGATGTTCGAGCGTTTCAAGGATCGCCTGCCCTTCCGGGATTGGGATGAAGCGGTTCTGCGCGACTACTGCGATTATGGCCTGGTTCACGACCCGGGCGGCCACGGCTACGTCCTGGCCTGTCCACCGGAAATCGAAGCCTCGATCTACGAAGCCAGCACGCTCCACGACGCCAACATTTACGAAGAAATCGGCAAAATCGAGGCGCCGGTAACCGTGATCCGCGCGCCTCGCTTCATGCCGGCGGAAGGTCCCATGGACATGGCGGCGTCGCTCACCGCGCCCGACCTCGCCAGCAACTTCCGTCACGGCCGCGACATAGAAGTGCCGCATTCGCATTTCATCCCGATGGAAGCGCCGCAGATGGTGGCGGGTTTAGTGAACCATGGACGGTATCCCCTGGCAGGCCGCATGGATCAATAACCTCATCGCGAGGGCGGCAGTTTTTCTTCGACGCTGCGTACTTTGTCCTCCATGGTTTGCTGCCGGTCGATGCGGGTGCCGAAGCGAAGACTGCTCGATATGCGCGGTACGCCCATGGCGTGAATCGCTTCGTGGCATCGTTTGATCGCAGCGAAGACGTCGTCCCATTCGCCCTCGATGTTGGTGCCGTACGCGTGAAGCCGGGTCTTCAGGCCGGCCTCGGCCAGAATGCGTTCGCAAACGGCAACCTCCCGGGAAACCGACACGCCGATCCCCATCGGAACCACGCATAAGTCAGCAATCACTTGCATGCATACCCTCCAAGCCGCGGCGTTACACTACTTACAGAGAGTCTACTCGAATGAAGACTCTGGCGGAACAGCTCGCCGAGCGAACCCGCGAGTCGGAGCTGTTCGAAGTCATCGATGGCTACCGCTTGCGGTGTCTGGCGTGCGGCCACCGCTGCCCCATCGGGCCCGGTTTTGCGGGCGTGTGCAAGGTCCGGTTCAACCGCGGTGGCAAACTCTATGCGCCGTCCGGTTATGTGAACACCATCCAGTGCGATCCCTTGGAGAAGAAGCCTTTCTTCCACGTGCGGCCGGGCGGGCACGCGCTCAGCTTCGGCATGTTGGGGTGCGATCTGCATTGCGGTTACTGTCAGAACTGGGTGACATCGCAAGCGCTTCGCGACATCCGTTCTTCGCTCGACTTCGAGCCGGCGAGTCCGGAGCAGATCGTGAACACCGCGCTGGCTCAGGGCGCCGATGCGGTGATCAGCACATACAACGAGCCGCTGATCACAGCCGAGTGGGCGGTGGATGTCTTTCGTGAGGCGCGCAGCGCGGGCCTGCTGACAGGATTCGTCTCCAACGGCAACGCAACACCGGAAGTCTTGCGCTACCTTCGCCCATGGCTTGATCTCTACAAGGTGGACCTAAAGAGCTTCAATAACAGCCGCTACCGCGAACTGGGCGGCCGGCTCGGACCCATCCTCGACTCCATTCAGCTCATCCACGAGATGGGGTTCTGGCTCGAAATCGTGACCCTGGTCGTGCCGGGTTTCAATGATTCCGATCAGGAGATCGGGGCGATGGCTCGGTTCATCGCCGGGATTTCGCCGGACATCCCGTGGCACGTAATCGCCTTCCACAAGGATTACCGGATGACGTCACCCGAGAACACAAGCGCCGGTTCTCTGCTGCGTGCCGCTGGGATCGGGCGCCATGCCGGCTTGCATTTTGTATACGCAGGCAACCTTCCAGGTGCTGTCGGCTCCGGGGAGGATACCGTTTGCCCGGGGTGCGGCACGGCGCTGATCCGGCGGCGCGGCTTCCGGATTCTGGAAAATCGCATCGGCGCGGATGGCGGGTGCCCACAGTGTGGAACCAGGATTTGTGGCATTTGGACTCACTCTGAGACTCGTGCGGACACGGGCGTTCCGCTCATCCGCGTGAAATGCGGCTGAAGGATCGGACACTATCCATTTGGATAGAGAGTCATATCTCTTTCGTTAGCGTCCGGTGCGGGGGCCAAGGAGCCCGGGACCCCGTAACTCCTGGAGAATCCGCACCTGGACGACTTGGCCCCTGCGTTGCAAGGGGATATAGCGCGGAATGCTTCCACAGGAGGAACCGTGATGCCAGAGGCGGATCACAGCGACCAGCGTGTGAATGGGCGGTACCCGATAGCCCTGGACGTTCAGTACAAACTGCTGAGCGGCAATCGAGCCGGCCGGGTGGGCAGCGGCAAAACGCTGAACATCAGCAGTGGCGGCGTGTTGTTCGAAACAGACCAACAATTGCCCGCAAGCGGCGTGGTCGAACTGGCCATCAAGTGGCCATTTCTGCTCCGCGAGGTGTGCAGCTTGAAGCTGGTCATGCGCGGGCGAATCGTGCGCAGTGACGCCAACACCAAGGCGACCGCCGTCCGGGCTGACCGCCACGAGTTCCGCACCGCGGGTATTGACTCCTCAAGACTGGATAGCGCAAAGAGCGCGCCTCCGCTGAAAGCAATGGCAGCGTCCGGCATGGGCCTTGGCCGCTAGTCCATCTGTCTCTACTTCCGCTGTAGCACGGGAACTCCGGCCTTGTTCGGTACCCTCGCCAGCGGCGTCCCCGAAAACTTGGCGATGGTCAGTTCGGCGCGGTAAAGGACACGGCAACCCTTCTCCAGGTGCCCGCCGAAAGCGCCGTGGGCGCCCGAGAGCGTCGTGTGGAGATGGGGTTCCCCACCGGCAATGAGGCCGCTAATATTGAGGATCTCCATGGGTTCTTTCACGGTACTGAACTCCTGCTCGGGCTTTTCAGCAAGCGACTTCACGCGGTGAAACGTACACTCCTGAAGGGAACCAGCCGCCGTCAGCACAGCGCCGTCAGCAATCCCATTTTGCTGGATCACATCCTGGATGGTTTCCAGTAAAAGATCGCCTCGATCGAGACGGACCCGGTACAACCCGGCGATCTCCGCACCGCCGAAAATCTCAGCGCCCGCACACGGCAGGACGAGCAATAGCAGGAAGAGCACGATTCTCATGATTCGGTCCTCCGTGCCAGTGTAACGCCGCGCGCTTACCGCGACCACCGGATGAGGAAGCGCATGACGCGATCGTGCAGCCGGCCATACGGCGGGCGCAGCATGGCGCCGGACGCAAATCCGCGGCGCTCAAAAACAGGTTTGAGCTTGCTAAAGGTGTCGAATCCAGCCCGGCCGTGATAGTGCCCCAGGCCGCTCGTCCCCACGCCGCCAAAGGGAAGGTCCTCGACGGCGATGTGGAGAAGGGTGTCGTTGATCGAGACGCCGCCGGAAACGGTTTGTGTGAGAACCTGATCTTTCGCCTGGGAGCTGCGGGTGTAGAGGTAGAGTGCCAGTGGCCGCGGGCGCTCATTGATGTACCGAACGGCTTGGTCGAGAGTCTGGTACGGCTTAACCGGGAGGATGGGGCCGAAAATTTCCTCCTGCATGAGCCGCAGTTGATCCGGAGGATCGATGACCAGGGTGGGCGGAATTCTTCGCGCCGCCGGTGACGCTTCTCCGTGAATAGAGATGACACGTGTCCCCGCCGCCTGCGCTTCCTCCAGATATCGCCGCAAGCGGGCGCACTGTTTCTCGTTGATGATGGAGGTGTAGTCGCGATTCTCTGTGGCGCGAGGATATTGCTTTTCGATTTCAGCTTGCAGGATCGCGACAAACTCTTCGAGCCGGTTGGCAGGTACCAGCGCGTAATCCGGGGCGATGCAGGTTTGCCCGGCATTCAGGAACTTGCCGTAGACAATGGAGCCCGCTGCCGCGGAGAAATCGGCGTCGGGCGCCAGCACGACCGGTGATTTCCCACCCAATTCCAGCGTGACCGGGGTCAGGTTGTCCGCTGCCGCGTGCATGACCTGGCGGCCGACGGTAGTCGATCCAGTGAACAGAAGATGATCAAACGGCAGGCGGACGAACGCCTTGGCCACCTCCGCGTCACCCTCGACGGCGGTGACGAGATCCGGGGCAAAGGACTCGGCGAACAAGCGGGCCAGGACGGATGACGTCGTGGGGGCGAATTCCGAAAGCTTGAGCATGACGCGGTTGCCTGCGGCGAGCGCCCCGGCAATAGGACCCATCGTCATGAACAGCGGATAGTTCCAGGGCACCACAATCCCCACGACGCCGACCGGCTGCGGCATCACCCACGCCTTCGCCATCTGCAGCGCCAAAGCGACGGGCGCGCGCCGCCGCTTCATCCATTTCTTTAAATGCCGTTTCGCATGCCGCAAGGACTGCAACGATACAAAGATCTCAGAATAGCGGACCTCGGCAAGGCAGCGGCCGCCGAAGTCGCGATCCAGGGCCGCCGCAATTTCATCCTGGTGAGCCAGAATGGCTTGTATCAGGCGGTCCAACTGCGCCCTGCGCTCGACAGCAGTCGGGTAGGGATGGCGGCTAAAAGCAGACCGCTGCTGGACAAAGACTGCTTCTAACGACGAGACGGACGCTGTGGTGTGAGCACTCATCGGCCTGCGCAGGATGCTGTACAAAGGGTCCAAGTACCGCTCCCTCTGGTCGCGGCTCGGTAAACACGTTAGAGCGGCGAGCGCCCGGGCTTTTTCAGCATCCTACTAACGTAATTATAAGCCGGGGATCAGTCGAACCTCACGCGCGCATGGTTTAATGAACGTTTACGTGATAACGATCGAGTACCGCAAATGCAGACCTTCGACCTGATCGTCCTCGGTTCCGGGCCGGCCGGCCAGCGTGCGGCTATCCAGGGCGCCAAGTCCGGAAAGCGAGTGGCCCTGGTCGAGAAACGCGAGGTCGTGGGTGGCGCCTGCATCAACACCGGCACCATTCCCAGCAAGACCATGCGCGAGGCCGTGCTGCATCTTTCCGGCTTCTACTACCAGAACATTTACGGCATCAATTACCGCGTGAAGGAGAAGATCAGCATGGCGGATCTTTCTTTCCGCGTGCAGCATGTCATCAAAACAGAGGTGGATGTAACCCAGGCGCAGCTTTCGCGCAATGGCGTCGAAGTGCTGACGGGGACGGCGAGCTTTGTCGACGCGACTCACCTGAAGGTCGTGAGCTCCCAGGCTACCGTCGATCTGGAAGCTGGCGCCATCATCATCGCCACCGGCACCAAGCCGGCCACCTCCCCCAAAGTGCCGGTGAACGGCCGCAGCATCATCAATAGCGACCAGATCCTGCAAATGGCGGATATCCCGAAGACACTGATCGTGGTGGGCGGAGGGGTCATCGGCGTGGAGTACACCTGCATGTTCGCCACGCTGGGTGTTCGCGTAATTCTGGTGGAGAAGCGGCCGCGGCTGCTCGAGTTTGCCGATGCCGAGATTGTAGAGGCTCTGTCGTATCATCTTCGCGATCACCGCGTGACCATGCGGCTCAACGAGGAAGTGGAAAGCGTGGAAGAGGCTGCCGGGTGCGGTGTGATCGCCAACTTGCAGAGTAAGAAGAAAATCTCAGGCGACGCTCTGTTATACGCCGTGGGCCGGCAGGGAAATATCGATGAGCTGAACCTCGCGGCGGCGGGCATTACGGCCGATCCGCGCGGACGAATTCCTGTAGACGCGGAGTATCGCACGAACCAGCCCCACATATTCGCCGCGGGCGACGTGATCGGATTTCCCAGCCTGGCTTCGGTTTCCATGGAGCAGGGCCGCCTGGCTGCGGCGCACGCCTTCGGCACCGCGATGAGTTCGAATCCCGCCTTTTACCCATACGGCATTTACACGATCCCGGAGATTTCATTCATTGGCAAGACCGAAGAGCAGCTTACGGATGAAGATGTTCCCTACGAAGTGGGCGTGGCGTATTACCGCGAGATCGCGCGCGGCCAGATTCGCGGCGACACCACCGGGCGCCTGAAGATCATCTTTCATCGCGAGACCAAGGAATTGCTGGGGGTCCACATCATCGGGGAAGGCGCTTCCGAATTGCTGCACATTGGGCAAGCGGTGCTCATTCTCAAAGGAACGGTGGAATACTTCGTCAACACGGTGTTCAATTATCCGACGCTCGCCGAATGCTACAAGGCGGCGGCGTTCAACGGGCTGAACAAGCTGGCCCGGCTGTAGCGCGAGGAGACCTGCGATGGCCAAAATCGTCGGCGTGCTGGCGGCGGATCGGATCGTAGCCGGGGTTGTCGAAGCCAACCGGCTGGCCGGTGAGATGCGCACGTATCCCGAAGTGGGCTCGGCGTCCGAGGAGCTGCTCGGAACTCCCGCTGACGAGATCGGCGAGTTGATCCGGCGGCAGATCGACAAGCTTACCCGCGGAACGCCGGCGGACGTGGTGGGGGTCGGATTCGCGGGTGTGATTCGAGATGGCCGGATCGAGGAATCTCCCAATCTGCAACAGGTCAAGGGATTCCACCTGCAGGAGTATTTGGCGGCATCCTACGGACGAGTGCTGGTCTTGAACGACGCCGATGCCATGGCTGCGGGAATTGCCGCCACCCGCGGAAGACTCGAGAGCCTGGTGCGCGTCTGGACGATCGGCAACGGCATCGGGTATGGGCGCTATCCGCAGGCGGAAGGCGTGTGGGAGGGCGGCCACATGGTGGTTTCGCTCGATCCCAAAGAGAAGTACTGCGGCTGCGGAGGCGTGGGCCACCTGGAAGGCATCATGGGGCACGTAGCCATGCGGCGCAGGTTTCTCGATATGGAACCCGATGAAGTGTTCGCGGAAGCCAAAGCGGGCGACACGCGCTGCGGGGCGTTCGTGAAACTCTGGCATCGCGCCCTGGCCGCGGCCACCGCCACTAGCATCCATCTCGACGGCCCCGGCAAGTTCTACCTGACGGGCCACAACGCGCGCTTCCTGGACGTGGAACGGCTCAATGTCGATCTGGTTGAGATGGTGCGCATGAGCTCATTGCAAGGCAGCTTATTCGAGATTGTTCCCACCAGCGACGATATCGCCGTGGTGGGGGCCGCCGTCAGCGCCGACCGCGCGCGCTACGCGCTGTAGGCCCCTGCTTCTTAAGCACATATATGTTAACGTATAAGTGCAATGGGACAAGTTACGATCTATCTGGACGATGATACCGAGAAGAGTGTCAAGAAGGCCGCGAAATCGGAGGGCGTTTCCCTGAGCAAGTGGATCACTGCGGCGTTGCGCGCCAAGACCGCAACAGTCTGGCCGAAGGAGGTTCTCGACCTGGAAGGAGCGTGGCCGGATTTTCCGGAGATCCACGAACTGCGCCGTGCAATGTTACATGATGCCCGGCGAGAAGAGCTTTGAGTGTTCGCGCTCGACACCAATACGCTCATCTTTTTCTTCAAAGGCGCCGGCCGCGTGGGTGAGCACCTACGAAATACAACCCCTCGCGAGATCGGCATTCCGTCCATCGTACTTTACGAGTTGGAAGTTGGCGTGGCGCTTTCGCCGCAGCGCGAGAATCGGCACCGGGCTCTGGATGCATTTCTCGAGGTGACCCGGGTGCTGCCGTTTGACGAGGACGCAGCCCGGGCGGCGGCAACCCTGCGTCGCACTCTGGAGCAAGCTGGCACACCCATCGGGCCCCTCGACACTCTCATTGCAGGCACGGCCCTCGCTCACTCAGCCATTCTAGTTACCCGCAACGCTCACGAATTCGGCCGCGTTCGCGGGTTGAAGATGGTTGATTGGTTTTGAGATCTGCTTTGGCGCAAGCCGCTGCTATATTCCCAGAAATTTTTCCAGCTTTTCGAGTTCGGCCTCTGCGGAATCCATGAACTTCTTTGCGGCCGCCGGATCGTGCGCCCGCAGCGCGGAATTGGCGCCATCCATCAGGTAGTTCATGCGCGTCTCTGCCGAGGCCATATCGCCGCGCAACGACATCCCGCTGGCTTCTTGCGAGCGTTTCAGGTTCCCCAGGCTGCTGCGAACGGCGCCGGCGCGCGAGTCGAGCTGCACCAGCCGCTCGCGAAGCTCTTGCAGTGCGGCTCCGGGATCGGGTCCCGCGGGCTGTGGCGGATTTTCGTTCGCCGCGGATCCGGCCGGCTGAAGTGGCGTTTGCTGGATGGCAGTGGCCGCAGAACCCCTCGCTGGCGTGGTTCCCTGCCTCGCGAGCTGGCGAACGGGCTTTTTCGACACGCCACTCGCCGGCGGCGTCTCAGGCTGCGTTACCGGTTGCGAGGGCGGTGCTGGCTCGGCTATCGGCGGCGTTACGGCTTGCTGCTCGGGAGGAGGAGTTGTCGTCGCGGGAGGCTCCGCCGGCATCGTGGCCGGGCTCACGGGAGCCGGAGTCACAACCAGCTTTTGTTCCGCTTGCGCGCTGCTCTTCCGCCAGGGTCCAAACTGGATCACGGCTACCAACGCCAGAACGGTTGCCAGCGCTCCGGCACCCACCCACAGCCACCGTTTGCTCGATTTTGGCGGCGACTGGCTGAGCTCTGGCGTCACAACGGCAGGCGCCGCGGCCATCGCAGGACGTGACGGCATGGCGGGCGCAGGAGCTCCCATCGGTGCGGTGGTGGCGGTCCCAGCGACCGGTGCAGGCATTCCCAGACTCTGCCGCACGCTTCCCAGCGCGGACGCAAACGCCTGGGCCGATTGGAATCGCTGCTCGCATTCCTTGGCAATCGCCATGAGAATTACATCATTGAGGGCTTGCGGCAGGTTCGTATCCAGCGTGATCGGGGGTACGGGCGTCTTTTCCAGGTGCGCCGCCATGATCGCGAACTGGCTGTCGCCGTCGAACGGCTTTTTCCCGGTTACGATCTCATAGAGCGAAACCCCCACCGAGTACAGATCGCTGCGCGCATCCAACGTGGCCATGCCCTTGATCTGCTCCGGAGACATGTAGTAGAGCGATCCCATGGTAGTGCCCGTCATGGTGAGCTTGCGGTCGGCGGCGGCTTTCGCGATCCCGAAATCCATGAGCTTCACCGTTCCGTTGGGCGTGAGCATCATGTTGGCGGGCTTGATGTCACGGTGAATCACGCCGTGCTCGTGGGCATATCCCAGGGCACTGAGCACCTGCGAGATGTAATCCACCCCGTCGTGCAGCGCGATAGGCCCCTGATGGATGCGCTGCTCGAGCGTGACGCCTTCTACCAACTCCATCAGCATGAGGAGCTGGTTCTCCACGCGCAATGCGGTGTGCAGCGCCGCAATATTCGGGTGCTGCAGGCTCGCCTGAACTTTGATCTCGCGCATGAACCGGTCCGCCAGCTCCGGCTCGTGTTCCAGATCGGGAAGCAGAACTTTCAACGCTTCGATCCGGTCGGAGATCACGTTGCGGACCTTGAACACCTTGCCCATGCCGCCGGCGCCCAAGATCGAAACAATTTCGTAATCGCCGATTCTGCTACCAACTTCCAGGCTCATAATCGCCTCATTGCGGGGTGCGCACCGAATCACCCACCTTGGCGGGACCCGAGCCGGTGTAGGTGCCGGTCGCGGACCCGTCGTCCACTTCTGTCACCACCATTTCGCCGACCTTATCCTCCACCCGCTTGATCACCTTGCCGGTGCTGGGATCCTTGACTTCCCGAATCTTCCGGCGGACTTCGAGCCGGTCTCCCACACTCACGCCGGCCCTCTTGCCCACGTTCACTATGAGGGTGTTGCCGGATGCGTCGGCGACCAGGCCTTCGATGTTGACGACGCGAGCGGGAAGGGCCGCCGCTTTCTGGTCGAGCTGCTGGCCTACTTGATCGACCGCGGAATGCACCGCCTCGCCCAGGATCGTAGCGCCGAAGTTGCTGCTACTCATATCAAACGCCCCGCCTCCTCCGCCGCCGCTACCCGCACCGGCGCCCAGCAGGGACGTTCCCCCGCGTTTCGACTCGCCCTTACCAGTGACTGAAGCGAGGATCTCCGCGGTCTCGGTGTTGATCATGCGTGCCGTGATCGCCACTTCAGCCTTGGACTCGCGCTTCTGCACGCCTCCGATGCCTACACCTAGCCGGCTGAAGCCGCCACCGCCGATGCCGGTTTTCTTGTCGTCACGCCCGAACTGCGTGATGCTGCCGATGATGATGGCGTCCACGCCCAGCACCTTGCCAAGTTTGGCCGCTGAAGTTGGATCGGCGCGGTCGCTGTTCGAGAAATTCTGCTCCGCCAGAATCTTGTCGAGAGCCTTGCGCTCAATGACCGAATACTGGCCGTCGTTCACCAGTTTGTCCACCAGCAGGTCGGCAATGCCCTTGCCGATGTCCTGATCCGCTCCCCAGATCGACATCACGGTCGAGTGCACCGTGGAATAGTCGAAGTTCATTACCGCAACGCGTTTCTTTTTCTGCGCTTGCGAAACGGAAATAAATACCAGCAGAGCGAAAACCAGGACCACAGATCGCTTCATGAGGTTCCTCCCCGTAAGGAAATTACATCACGTCATTTTAGCACCGGCGCTCGGCCCCGGATCGACGAAAATTGCGCTACTCGTTCTTGAATTCGAAGACGTCGGTATTCGTGTTGACCACTAAGTGGCCGCCCGTAAGCGGTTTTCCATCGTGAGGGAAAAAAACAGCGCCGTCGGTGGATTGGCCCGGCGCCAGCTTGATTTGCACGAGCGCGATGGCCGATGCCGCAGCCGCGGCCTTAACTTTAGTAGACTGCACTTCGGCCAAGGCTGCCTGCCGGCGCTGCTCGTAACCGTTGGTTGAGAGCATCCGCTGAATTCCATAGAGGCCGGATTCATAGGCTGAAACCAACCGGATGACATCGTTGCGGGTACCCTTCTCGAGGAGCATGTTGACCACCAGGCGCGCCGGCGACGCCTGGATCACCGTGCCATCCGCGCGGACATAGCGGAAATCCTCCGACCGGATAGTATAGGGAGACTGCGCGCCGTTCGAAACCGCGACCTGCAGGATGGTATATTCGCGCACGTGCGTGGGCATAGGAGCATACATCACCGTTACCCCGCGCCGGGTGAGCGTCTGATAATGCAGGCCGCCAGACTCGAATTCAATCACCTGCCCGCAGGCAAGCGCGCAGATCAGACCCCCAAGCACGCCCAAGCGCACTCGTGCTCCCATGTTTCCATATTACGATAGAGTGAATGCCGCCCGACTTCACCGAGCATCTATCGGGCCCGGCCTTACACGCAGAACTCGAGGAACTCGGCATCTCCAACCTCGGCGAGGTTTTCTGCGACTTGGGCGCGGAACATCTCATCGAGCATGCGATCGAGCGCCGGGAGGCGCTGCTGGCGCACAACGGCGCGCTGGTGGTTCGCACCGGCCAGTTTACCGGGCGTTCACCGAAGGACAAGTACATCGTTCGCGACGAGGTCACTGAATCCGAGGTGGATTGGGGGCCCGTAAACCAGGCGATCTCGCCCCGGTATTTCGAGACCATTCTCTCCAAAGCGGTCACCTTTCTGGAAGGAAATGAGGTATTCATTCAGCATTGTCTGGCCGGCGCCGACCGTAAATATTCGCTTTCGGTTCGCGTGATCACGCAGTTCGCCTGGCACGCGCTGTTTGCGAAGCAGTTGCTGATTCGCCCGCCGCGGGCCGCGCTCGCCGAGGGTTCACCCGATTTCACCATCCTGTTCGTTCCGGGTTTTCAAGCCGACCCGGGCCGCGATGGCACCAAATCGGAAACGTGCGTCATCCTGAATCTCAAGCGCAGAATCATCCTCATCGCGGGCACCAGCTACGCGGGTGAACTGAAGAAATCCGTCTTCACCGTGCTCAACCACCTGCTGCCCGCGCAAAGTGTCATGCCCATGCACTGCTCGGCGAACATGGGCCTCGACGGAGCCGTGGCTCTATTCTTCGGCCTTTCCGGCACGGGAAAAACCACGCTGTCGGCGGACCCCAACCGGCTCCTGATCGGCGACGACGAGCATGGATGGAGTGACCGGGGCGTGTTCAATTTTGAAGGCGGCTGTTATGCCAAGTGCATCTGGCTTTCCCGCGAGCAGGAACCGCAAATCTGGAACGCGATTCGCTTCGGCACGGTGCTGGAGAATGTGGCCATCGATTCAGAGACGCGCGAGCTGGACTTCAACTCGGACCGGATCACGGAGAACACGCGCGCGGCCTATCCCATTGAATTCATCGACAATGCGGTTGTGCCGAGCGTTGGAGGCCATCCGCGAAACATCTTCTTCTTGACGGCGGACGCGTTCGGCGTGCTGCCACCCATCTCGCGTCTCTCGCCCGAGCAGGCCATGTATCACTTCTTGAGCGGCTACACGGCCAAGGTTGCTGGCACCGAGCGCGGCATGGGCAAAGAGCCGGAAGCAACCTTTAGCGCATGCTTTGGGGCGCCGTTTCTGCCACGCAAACCGGGAGTGTACGCGAACCTGCTCGGCGAAAAGCTGCGCAGCCACAGAGCGGTTTGCTGGCTGGTCAATACAGGTTGGGTGGGCGGACCTTATGGCGTGGGCCAGCGAATGAAGCTGGCATACACGCGCGCCATGCTCAATGCCGCCCTGTCCGGAGAACTGGCCACGGTGCCCATGACGCCGCATCCGGTGTTCCGGACCCTGGTTCCGGAAAGTTGCCCGAATGTTCCACCCAGCGTGCTGGATGCGCGGGGCATGTGGCAGGATAGTTCCGCATACGACCGCGCCGCCGCCGGGCTCAGCGCCCGGTTCAGAACCAACTTCGAGAAATTCACCGCCGTGGAGCCCGCGGTTCGCGAAGCGGCGCCGGTCGCGTAAAACCTCACATGCTCCGCGAACTGATCCTGCCGGTGTGGAAGATCCCGAAAGGCAAAGTCGCAACCTACGGCGAAGTGGCGCGTGCCGCAGGCTATCCGCGCTATGCCCGGCAGGTGGCCTGGGCTTTGCGCGCGGCGCACGGAGCCATTCCCTGGCACCGCGTGGTGGGCGCCGGAGGACATATCAAGCTGCCCGGCGCCCCCGGAATGGAACAGCGTCTGCGGCTTCAAAACGAAGGCGTCACCTTTCGCGGCCGTCGCATTCACATGCGTTTGCACGAGTTCAAGTTCTTAGCAACAGCGAAAAAAGTTCGCTAGCGAAGGCCTACCGTACCGGATACGGCGTTTCGTATCCCTTGGCATCCCACCATAGAATCCGGTTCAGCACATCGGCGCGGATATCATCGGGGTGCGACCAGTTCATGGCCAGCGATTGCCGGGCGGCCCAGAGCCTCTTGCCGTTGAGCGTCGCCAGCGGCGGATTCATTTCATCCAGAGCCAGCCGCGCCGGCAGGCACCGGTACCGAGCCGTATCGGTATCGGGCGTGAAAATGCTCGTCATGGCGCGCGCGCTCGACGCAAAACGTGTGCGCGGCGGAATTTCGAAAATATCCTGAATGGTTCGCACCATGCTGGTGTGCGTGTAGAAATTGGAATCCACCGCGCCGCGGCGAATGTGCGGACCAATGGCCAGCGCCACGGTGCGGTGGCCATCCACGTGATCGAAGCCGTCTTGCGCGTCGTCTTCAACCACCAGAATCAGGCTCTGCGGCCAGACACGGCTTTTCGAGATTCCTTCCACGATACGGCCCAGCGCCAAATCGTTGTCCGCCACCATGGCGCGCGGCGTGGGCGACCCGGGCTGCGTGCCGTTGGTGTGATCGCTGTTCAGCGTGAGCACCGAGACGTTGGGCACTGCGCCCGATTTCTCGCGCTCATGCAGTTCACGCAGAAACTCCTCGGCGCGGATCTGGTCGGTGATGCTGGTCGAGCTGTGGGGGTAACGCGGGCTCAGGAACTTCGCGAGCGCGGGCACCCCGGCGCGCTCACCCACCGCGCTCTGCCATTGCCCCTGCTTGTAAAGCTTCCAGTAATCGCTCCAGCTCAGTTCCTCGCGCTCGTTCATATCCACCGTGTTCTTTTTTGCGGGATCCCAGCGCGCGGGCAGGCCGAATTCGCCATAGATGCGAACCTCCAGGGGCCGAAGCGCGGACTGCCAGAAGAAACCCGCCGGCGACACCGTCAGCGCATCGCTCATATTCCAGGCGTAACCGCGGGGCGACGCTGCAAACGCGCGCTCCACGTAATCGCTCACGAATGCCTGCATGAGCCACTGGTGCCCGTCAAAGCTGATAGCGCCGCCGGTGTGGAAATTGTCGAGCAGCACGTAGCGCTCGGCAAGCGCGTGATGGTTCGGCGTGACGTCGCGTCCATAGACACACAGTTTGGGATCGCCATTCCCTTTGCCGATGTCGCCCAGAACCTGATCGTACGTGCGATTTTCCTTGATGATGAAGAAGACGTGCCGGATGCCGAGCGACGACAGGTTCGCGACGCCGCCCGCCGGCTCGAAACGCGGGCTGTTGGCCTCCCGCACTTCGCGCGTGCCGGCCGCAATCTGGGCGTCTTCGGGCGCTGGGATGCGGGCCAGCGAGCCCTCATACTGCAGCGAGTTGAATGCGCCATTCTTGGCCGCGGTGTTCCCCACGCCCTTGATATTGATGATGCGAAGCGCGCCGTTGCCGTCCAAGGCGATCCCAGAAGGGAACCACCCCGTGGGAAGCGCGCCCGCGAGCTTCCACTGCTCGCCTTCGGCGCGCACGACGGCGATCGCATTGTTGCCGCCGCATGCTACATAAACGGTACGGCCATCCGGGGCGAAAACCACGGCGGACGGCTGGCTGCCCAGCGTTCCCTCCGGCCAGGTATCGATCTTCATCCCGGTGACACTCAATGTCCCCGCATCCACCAGGGAGATCGAATCGGAATGCGAATTCGCCACGGCGATCATCTTTTCATCGTTACTAATCGCGATGCCCGATGGAGCCAGGCCCACATCCACCTCGCGCGTCGAAAAATCATCGGCGTTGATTGCCGTGAGCGTGCCCGAAACCGACGAGCCCGTGGTTTTGTCCGTCGCGATCATCGAGCCGCTGCTGGGAGCCACGGTATCCGAAGCCGACGGCCGCCGGCCTCCGCGGTTCGTCACGAACACTCTCGCCTTCGAAACCGCGACCCCGAACGGCGCCATTCCCACCGGCACTTCACGCTTCAGCTGCTTCGTTTCGGCGTCGAACACGGCGAGAGTGTTGCTCCGGTTGAACGCTACAAATGCCGTCTTGCCGTCCGCCGAGAAGGCGATGCCCGCAGGCAGAGGGTGGGGTTTTAGAGACAGCCGCTGAGCCTTCACCACCGCGCCCAGCTCCGACAACGTCACGATCAGCAGGCTGTCCGGACCGTCTTCCGAAGCCTCACTGGCCCACAGCTCCCGGTCGCCGGGACGAAATGCGATGCCCGTATACGAAGTTCCACGCGACTTGATCGCCGCCATCTGCGCGCCACTCGCGCCATCCATCAGCAGCACGTTGCGCGAGTTGAGAACCGCGAGCAGATGTTTCCGCGAATCGAACGTCAGATCCACCGGCCGCCCCTTGATCGCCGCCTGCTCCCCCCACGGGTGCAGCAACTGGTTGGTGGGCAGCAAATAAAAACCCTGATCCTGCCGCCCCACGTGAACCTGGCTGCTCAGAACGGAGAAGAGGCCGCTCTCCGCCGCGATCAGCGCCAGGCCACCGGCAACCAACGCGCTGCCAAACAGGATTCGCATGAAACAGAAAGAGTATCAGATTGGGGAATACGGGGTGTGACAGGGGCGTTCGGTGACGCATTCTCTTGGTGCCGCCCCGCGGAGCCAAGAAGCTGGAGGAGCCACGAGCGGGCTATCCTTTGAAGATTGGGGGTCGAGCAAGTGAATCCAGCCGAGTCCAGCACCGTATCTCAGCGCCGCGCTTATTGGGTTTGCGCCCTGCGGTTCTACGCGAGAGCAGCGTGTTTACAGTCCGCGGTCATTTGGGGAGCCGCGCTCCTCATGCCCCCACTGCTTTGGATTCTTCACGGACTTCATCAGGACTTCATCAAAGCAACGCTGGCCACGATGGCTATTGGCCTAGGGATTGGCGGCGTCTTCTTTTTGGGCATGCTCGGAACTGCCATCGGATATGACGTTAAGCGAAATTGGGGCCAACGCGAACCCACACTTGAGTGGAATCCCCTTCTTTTCTGGAAGGTCTTTCTGTACGCGGGTTCGCTGATGTTTCTGACATTCGGTTTCTTGTCGTATCGGCAAGGTTGGTGGCTCAGTGTCGAATTTGGTGTGTTCGCGATTCTCTGCTGGCTCGTCGCACGTGGCATCGCCGTTTCAGTGCGGCGCCCAAAGAGAAGCTCGATCGCGGCAAGACCGGAAGGCAGTGATTTACCCGTGCATTCAAGGTCAGCAAAACATTGGGCCGGAGGGCATCTTCACCCGGGGTTTGTCGGAATGGAGTACTTCGCACTAATATTGAACCGGTCATTCTTGGTCTTCATCACGGAAGACGGCCTCCGCAGTTGGCAGTTCCGCGGAGTGGTGAGCTCGCTCGAACCCCTGTTCTACGAGCCGGTCGAGGTGCTGTTGGACGACCCGGACATGACGCCTGGTGCGCCGGCTTTTGAGGAACTCATGCAACAGCGGCGTACATTGTTTGTGCCTTACACCGAAATCCGCTCAGTAGAGTTTGTCAATCGGCAGAAATGGGGAATGGGCCCCATTTCCCATGCTGGAAGACTCCGCGTGCAATTCCGTAAGCGTCGTACACGTGAGTTCATCCTGCTCGGAAACGCCAACGGAAACCTTATTCGGGACATGATCGCATCTAGAATCCAGCCTGAACGATACAACTGAAACCGTATCTCCATCGTCCGCCTCCCCTGCTCCCCCATTAACCTTGGTACACCTTGCCGACACCCCTCCCGTCCGCTATAAGGGTTACCATGTCACCTCTCGGCCCAGCCAATCCCGGGTCCGACCCCAACCCCAGCGCCACCCTCCAGTTTGAACGCGCCGAATTTTCGGGTGGGCATAGCGGACCAGCCTGCAGCACCTGCAAGCGACCGGCGGACAACGAGTACCACCACTTAAATGGACGCGTGTTCTGCACGTCCTGCCGCGCAAAGATCGAGCAGTCCATTGAAAAGTTGCGCCAGTCGGGAAGCCTGGCGCGAGCCGGACTATTCGGGCTTGGAGCGGCCATCGTCGGCGCGCTTATCTTTTATGCCGTGACGGCGGCCACCGGCTACGAGTTCGGCTTGATCGCCGTGGTTGTCGGGCTGCTGGTGGGGAAGGCCGTGCGGAAAGGATCGGGATCGATGGGCGGCCGGAAATACCAGGCGCTCGCCATGGTCCTCACTTACTTCTCGATCGCCTCCACCTACGTACCCCCGCTGACGAAAGCGTTTTACGAGCAGGCGGAGAAGCACGAGAAGGCCGAAACTCAGGCGTTCGCTCAAGCGCCCCCCGGAACGCCGGCTCCCCGCCCCAAGGTCCATCTCGGCGTGGTGCCGTTCTATGCCTTCATGTTCGTGCTGGCTCTGGCTGCCCCGGTTCTCGGCGGCTTCCGTAATATTCTGGGCACCATCATCCTTGGCATCGGGCTTTGGGAGGCGTGGAAATTCAATCGCCGCGTCGACGTGAAATTCACGGGCCCGTTCGCAGTAACGGCCGCTCCTAGCGCATGACCTCTGAAGTAATTCGCTGCACTGAGTGCCGGACTGAGATTGCTCCCGGTCTGCTCAGTTGTCCTTCCTGTGCCCGCCTGGTTCACTCCGCGGAACTCACAGATTTGGCGCGCCAGGCCGAAGACGCCCAGCGTAATGGCAACTGGACCCGAGCGTTGACCGCGTGGCGACAGGCGGTGCAATATCTTCCGCCGGGAACTCGCCAGCGCGATGCCGCCGAGGCCAAGGTTCGAGAACTCAGCGGCCGCGTCGATACAGGCGGCGGAAAGAAATCCGAGCCATGGTGGAAGCGCGCGTCGGCGCTCGGCCCGGTCGGCATTGTCGCGGCCCTTCTCGGCAAGGCGAAATTCCTGCTGCTCGGTTTCACAAAGATGGGCACCTTGCTGTCGTTCATGGCGGGCCTGTCGGTTTACTGGGCGCTGTGGGGCTGGAAGTTCGCGCTGTGTTTCCTGCTCTCCATTTACGTGCATGAGATGGGACACGTAGCGGCGCTCCAGCGTTTTGGAATTCCGGCAACGGCGCCGACCTTCATTCCCGGCTTCGGAGCTTTCGTCCGGCTGAAACAGCATCCGGCCACGGACCGCGAGGACGCGCGAGTCGGCCTGGCAGGGCCGGTGTGGGGTCTCGGCGCCGCCCTGTTCGCGCTGGCGCTCTACGCCGCAACCGGCAATCCGCTGTGGGCTGGCGTCGCGCGCGCCGGAGCATGGCTGAACCTGTTCAACCTGATTCCCATCTGGCAGCTTGATGGCAGCCGCGGCATCCGCTCTCTGAATCGCCTGCAGATTTGGATGCTTGCGCTCCTGACCGCCGCGATGTGGATGGTTACTGAAGATGGAATGCTGGTGCTGGTGGCGCTGGTCATGGCTTTTCGCGCCTCCACCAAACGCGAGTCGCCTGAACCCGACTGGTCCGGTTTCATCGAATTCGCCGGACTGATCGTGACCCTGAGTTTGCTCTGCTTGATTCCATTACCAACGAAACCGTAGAAGGCGAGTTACTGACTCACGGCTTCGTCGAGTTGAAGCCGCGCCAGCGTTCCAGTCACGCTCAACTGCCGCGTCCCGTTCGACACCTGAATCAACAACCGGCCGTCATCCTGCATCGCGCCGCGGCCCAGGAATAACTCTCCGTCAGTCGCCATCTGCAGCTCGGTGAACCGCAGATGCGGTACGGGCTTGGCCCAGTCCAGCTTGTAGCAGCCGGAGACGGACGTAAACTGATCGAGCGGCTCGCTGTCGAAGGATTGGCCGGTAAAAGATCCCTCCGAGCGCAGGTTAGACAGTAACGCCGGGCCCGTGCCGCTCGCATCGAGCGAAGCTTCAGCGTCAAACGTCCCACCGTTCCACTCGACGCCCTTCAGGCGCGAAGACAGATGATAGACAGGCTCGGCACCTCGCAAATCGACCGAGAGCATGCCGCTGATGGCGCCATTGTTTAATCCCGCAGTGAGATCGGCAAGCACGAGCGTAGTACCGTTCCATATCAGCCGTGCCTTCATCTTGTGCAATTCGACGCCGGCCAGTTGCAGAGCTTCCACCGCCACCGAACCATCCACGCCCTGGTTTCGCAGCCAGTCCGGCACGGGCGCGCGGCCAAAGCTGAGGGCGCGTGCAATCAATCCCCGGTTCCGGCGGAGCGCGGGCGCCATGAGCCGTTCCAGTTCCGCCACATCCAGGCCGGGAAGCGAGACGCGCACGCGATGCGGCCGCGAGGCGCCCGGCTCGTACCGGTAGTCCGCCAGCGCCGCGAGATCGCCCAGGCTCGCCTGAATCCTTTCAATCGCCACCTTCGCGCCATCCAGTTTTGCTCTTGCGGATCCGATCCGCAGCGGCTCGGCGAATCCTGGGAGCATCACATCCGCATTCTCCAACTGAAACGCGCCCGACCACTCGCTCTCCAGACCGGGGACGTGCCGGTATTGCAGGGTGCCGTTCCAGGTGCCGGTCTCGACCTCCTCGAGGACCGGCACCGCGGCGAGCGCAGCCTGTGAGCGCAGTCCTGCCACCGCCATGGAATCGGTAGCGATGGTCAAGCTGAGCGCACCGCTATCCAGCTCATATTCGCCTTCGATGCGGGCAAGGTCGTTCTCTGGCGTACGCGCCACCGCCGGAGGAAGCCGCAAGCGGCTGCCGTCGAACAGCAGCACGGCCTCCTCAAACCGCACAGGCGGCGAATCGGGAATCGTCACGGCGGCATCCTGAAAACCCAATTGCCCTTGCCATCTCCCCGGCTGCGAGTAACCAATGGCGCCATCGAGCGTGCCTTCCACCTTGAGTCCTTCAGGCAACTGGGCACCGAGGTGACGGGCGAGCTGCAACAACGGCTCGACGCGAAAGCGGTTCCAGTTAAACGCCACGCCCCAGTGGGGCCGCGACAAGTAGTCCGCGGCGCGGAACCGAACGGCGAGCGGCGGCGCCTCCTTGGCCGCTGAATGCGTATCGATCTCCAGCTTCTCCGCGGGGAGATTCAGCCGGCCCTCGAACTCGAACGGCCAGCCCGTACCACCGTGCGGCAGCAGGTCCCAGCGATGCACGTCTTCGATATTCAGTGTCCCGTTGATGTGCAGATTCGCCAGCGGACCGGCGACGCGCGCGCGCGCCGAGAGCATGCCATGCACCCCGATGTCGTAGCCGTAAATCAGGCTGGTGACGTCGTTGATGGCGCTCTGGTCCAATCGAAAATTGAGGTCGAGAGTCTCTCCAGGACGCCACAAGCCTTCCGCCATGAAGTTCCCGAATCCATGCGCGGGACGGTCCGTGCGCGCCGGCTGGCCCGAAAACTGAAGGCGCCAGGCTCCACTGGCGGTGGTGGGTGGCGAAGCGTCGAGGTCAGTGTCGGTTAAGTAAAAAACCGACTTCGTATCGCCGAACTTGAAGTTAACGCGGCCGGAACGGACATACAGCGCTGGCAGAGCATCGAACTTGGCGCGGTGCAGCAATTCCGCGAAATTCCACACCGTGCCGGCGCCTGAATCCACTCGCGTCAAATTGACGCTGGTGTCATCCAGCCGCAACGAGGCAAACTCGAGCCTTCCGCCGAGGAGCGCCCAGAGTCGCGGATGCGCCTCAAGCGATTCCACGTAAGCAAACGGCTCGCGCCCAAATGCCGGGTCTTCGTGGATGACGACTTTGCTGATGGAGAATCCCGGCCCCGTGAAGAGGTTGAAGCGTACCTCGCCCAGCTCAACGCGGCGTCCCAGCGCGGCCTCGAGTCCCAACCGGATACGCCCGGCATACGCGTCGGCGCTCCAGTACGGGGCCACAATGCCGGCCACGATTATCAGCCCACAGCCCGCGCCCAGCCACTTCAGTGCGAGTCTGATGCGGTGTTTCATCCCGCCGCCAGCAGCCGGTGGTAGGCATCCGGATCGTCGATATCGTCCAGGATGCCGCAGTCCGCGACATCAACGTAACGAATCTCGCTCGCGTGGCGTTGTAAGACGACCGGCGCCCGGGAATCGGGGGCCAGCGCCAAAAACTCGGGAATCAGAGCCTGGGTGACCAGCACCGGGTGCCCGTGCCGCCCCAGATACCGCGGAATGGCGATGGGCGCGCCGGACGCCATCAGTCGCGCGACCGTCGCAGATTCGATATTCGGATGATCCACCGGGTTGAAGATCACGCCCTCCACATCCGGGGGAACCGCGCGCAGCCCGCATTGCAGGGAGCTGAATTGCCCGCGAGAATAATCCGGATTCAAGACGAACACCGCGTTTCCGGCCGCGCGTACTCCTGCCCGAATGACTTCCGGCTCGTGCCCCAACACCACGATCACGGGCGAACAATGCGCGGCGAAACAGCGGATCAGCCGGTCGAGAAAAGTCTCGCCGCGGAATTCCAGCAGCGCCTTGGGCGAGCCCATCCGGCTCGACTCTCCGGCCGCCAGAATGATTGCGGCATAGCTCACTTCAGCAGCTTCCGCGACTCTTCGTCCGCGAACAAAGACTTCGAGAGCGTTCGCCAGTCCGATTCCGCATTGCGCCGCACGGCAATCATTTCCGCGACCACGGACACCGCGATCTCCTCCGGAGAAACCGCGCCTATCTCGAACCCCATGGGCGCAAAGATCCGCTCCAGGCGTTCACGTGCGATTCCTTCTTTTTCGAGTTCCTTCACCACGCCGATCACCTTGCGTTTGCTGCCGATCATCGCCACGTAACGCGCTCCGGCGCCCACCGCCCAACGCAGCACGCGCATGTCGTCGCGATGTCCGCGCGTCACGATGATGATGTAACTGGTCTCATTGATGGGCAGCTTGGCGAAGACCTCTTCGTACTCTTCAGCGAAAACCTCGTCCGCTTCCGGAAATCGGTCGCGGTTGGCGAAGGTGTCGCGATTATCGATGATGGAAGTGGCGAAACCGGCGAGAGCGGCGATTTTCGAAAGGCTCTTCGAAATGTGGCCCGCCCCGAAAATGAAAGCGTGCGGCGGTGGAATCACCGGCTCGACGAAGACATCCAACTGCCCGCCGCAGATCAGTCCGTTGTCATACGCCGCGTCCTGGCCCAGATTGAAGCTCAAGTGCCGGGGCTTCTCCGTCTCGATGACTTCTCGCGCGGCGTTCCACACTTCGGCCTCTACGCAGCCACCACCCACGGTGCCGATCATCGAGCCATCCTCTCGCACCAGGAGCTTGGCGCTCTCATAGCTCGGAATCGATCCACGCACCTGAACGATGGTCGCGATGGCCGCCTTTTGCCCTAGGCGGCGCAACCGCACAACTTCGTCGTAAATATCCATCCCGTAAGGAATTATAGCGAACGCGGCCTGTGCCTGGAATCACACGTTGATGCTACGCCTTCACAGGCCTCTCAACGGCTTTGCGCGCGGGCCCGTCATTCGCTTGTTGGAACCTAGCGTGCCTTGAAAGTTGGAACACGGTTGGTCTGAGCGGTGTCGAACCGTACAAAGGAATCTCCATGCGACTTCACGCGATCGTTCTCGTTCTCCTCTGCATCATCGGTCCGGCCTGCTTTGCCGCCGACCCGGCGCTGACCATTTACAACCAGCAATTCGCCGTGGTCCGGGAGACCATCCCCTTGGACCTGAAGCAAGGGCTGAACCAGCTCGAATTCACCGGGGCAACAGCCCAACTCGAGCCGGATTCCGTTATGTTGCGCGACCCAAGTGGCCGGCGCGCGCTGCGTATTCTCGAGCAGAATTATCGGGCCGATCCCGTATCGCTCGAAGCGCTGCTGAAGCGGTATGAAGGTCAGACCATCGATTTCCAGGTGCGCAATGGCGACCGCATCGAGACAGTAAGCGGCAAGATCGTTCGGGCCGGCGGCACGGCCACACCGCCTGAGTGGTTTAATCGAGTCTCAGTCAATCCCTACGGTCAGCCGCAACCGTCCGTTTCGCAGGCCATCATCGAAGTCGCCGGCAAGCTGCGCTTCGATCTTCCTGGTGTGCCGCTATTTCCCAGCCTCGGCCGCGACATGATCCTCGAACCGACACTCAACTGGACCATCGAAACGGACCGCGCCGGGACGCTGGATGCCGAACTGGCTTACGTTTCCGGTGGATTTGACTGGAATGCGGACTACAACATCATCCAGAGCGAGTCCAATGCGCTCGACATCATCGGCTGGGTAACCCTGGTAAACAGCAGCGGCAAGCAGTTTCAAAATGCTCACGTGAAACTCATGGCCGGCGATGTGAACAAAATTCAACCGCAAGGCGGACCTGTGGCCGCGAGAGCTATGTTCTCGATGGGCGGCGCGGTCGGCGGAATTTCCGGCGGTCCTCAAGTGGTCGAAAAGACGTTCGACGAGTATCACCTCTACACGCTCCAGCGCACGGTGACCCTCCACAACAAGGAGTCGAAGCAGGTGGAGTTCGTGCGGGCCGCGGGCGTGAAGTCCGACGTGATCTACGTTTATGACGGCGCGAAAATCGATGCGAACCGGTATATGGGCTGGCAGCCGGAGATGATCCGCCAGGACGCCATGTACGGCACCGTATCCAACCCGAAAGTCTGGGTGATGCGCGAATTCATGAATTCTGACTCCAATCACCTCGGCATGCCCCTTCCCAAGGGAAGAGTGCGCTTCTACCGCCGCGACACGGATGCGCGCCTCGAGTTCACGGGAGAAGACAGCATCGACCACACGCCGAAAGACGAAAAGATCCGCGTGTTCACCGGCGCCGCATTCGACCTGACGGGAGAGCGGAAACGCACCGTCTTCCGCATGGACATGGGCCGCCAGATGATGGACGAAGCCTTCGAAATCAAGGTGCGCAATCACAAGAAGGAGCCGGTGGAGGTAAGAATCGTCGAGCACCTGTATCGCTGGTCTACCTGGGAGATTTCAACCAGCTCGATGCCATTCACGAAAACGGACGCGCAGACCATCGAATTCCGCGTCGAGCTACGGCCGGACGAGGAGAAGAAGATCACCTACGAAGCGCATTACACGTGGTGAGAGGATTTTGCCGCCGGATCCGCCTACGCCGCCGAAGACCCCGGGTAAACTACAATATTTCACATGCTCGAAATATCTCGCCGTGAACTTTTTGGAATTGTTTCCTCCCTGGCGCCCGCGTTTTGGCTCACGCGGAGCGGCTACGCGCAGGCACAGCCCGCGCTTCAGTTGCAGCCGCTCGGCGACAAGCTGACCTTGCTCAGCGGAGCCGGGGGAAACATCGCCATCCTGCAAGGCGCGGACGGGCTTCTGCTGGTGGACAGCGGCTTGCCGCAGACTGCCGAAGCGGTGGACAACAAGGCGCGCTCCGTCGCCCCGGTCCCCATCGCCACCCTGATCAACACGCATTTCCATTTCGACCACATTGGCGCCAATGAGCGGCTGGGACGAGCCGGCGTTCGCATCATCGCGCACGACAACGTTCTGAAACGCCTGAGCACACCGCAGAAAAATGCGTTCATGAACATGGAAGCTCCCGCGCTCGCGCCCGAAGGCCGGCCCAAGACCACGTTCTCGGATAAGGGCCAGCTTACGCATGGCGGCGAAAAGATCGCGTACAAATACCTGCCCCCGGCGCACACCGACGGCGACACTACCGTGCACTTCACGAACGCCAACGTGTATCACGCGGGCGATCTTTTCTTCAACGGCTTTTATCCGTTCATCGACTACTCGGCAGGCGGAAACATCGAGGGCATGGTGGCCGACGCCGATCGCATGATCGAAGCCGTCGACCGCAAGACGAAGATCATCCCCGGCCATGGTCCCATGGCCACACTCGACGAACTGCGCGTCTACCGTGACATGCTCGCGGACGTGAACGAAAAGGTTTCAAAACTCGTGCGCATCGGCAAGACACTCGAAGAAACGCAGGCCGCCGAGCCGACCAAAGCCCACGACGACACGTGGGGCAAAGGTTTCTTGAAGCCCGCCGATTTCGTGCGCATGTTGTACGCGGGGAAGACAGCGGCGAAGGCGGCATGAGTTGACTGTTTTGATAGCCTGGAGGACGTGATTAAGCCCGCCCGCTACCTCACGCGGACGCTATACTAAACACGAGGCCTGAAATGCCCCGGGAGTACGTGGAACAGCGGAATGGCGGCTATTACGTTCGAGGCACCCGCGTGTCCCTGGACTCTCTGGTGTACGCCTTCCTGCGCGGCGAGTCCCCCGAGGGTATCGCCGAATCGTTTCCGGCACTCAGCCTCGAGCAGGTCTACGGAGCGGTGGCCTTTTACCTGGCCAACCGCGAGAGCATCGATTCCCATCTTCAACAGGGAAAGGCTGAGTTCGCCCGCTTACGCGACGAGGCCCGCCGAAAGCATCCTCAACTTTACGCGAAGCGGGATGGGGCACGGCAACGCATTGTCAGTTCCAGGTGATGCGGCCACGTTTTCAGGCGGACGCCGACTTCAATCAGAAAGTGATTCTTGGCCTGCGCCGGCTTGGAAAGGACGATTGATTTCCAGGACGCACATGCCGGCCGCGTAATCGGTCTACCGGACGTCGAAGTGCTATCGGTCGTTGCTGATCAAAACCGCATCCTGGTTTCTCATGACCGCAGCACGATGCCGGCTGAGTTTGCGCGATTTACATCCACTCGGTCGAGCCCTGGTCTGATCATCGTCGATCAGGATCTGGACATCGGCCGGACCATCGAGGAATTGTTGCTCATTTGGCTCGCGTCCGACCTCGAGGAGTGGCAAGACAAGATCGGGTACGTGCCCATCTGACGGCAGCGCTCCGACTTCACCGAGTTCGACGGACCTCACATCCGTGAATCATCGTACCCTGATTCACTCGCGTGTCGACATCCGCTGGTCAAGGTGCTCGAGAACCTTCGGCCATGCCGCGTCGTGGCGGTCTCTGGACTCTTCATCCGGGAAACCCGCGTGCGTGAGCCGGACGAGCGTCCCGCCGTTGTGAGGCGCGAATTCGACCGTGACCACCGTCTCGTACCCTTTGGTCGCCGCGGTGAGCCACGTCAATTCAACCAGCCGATTGAGTTCGAGCCTGAGGAAACGGCCGTAGTGTGGGTGCCGCGTTCCTTCGAAATGTGTTTCGAAGTAGAAAACGGCGTTGACTTCCGCTTTCATCAACACCGATCCTGGCGCGGCAAACCACCTATCGAACTGCTCCGTCCACGCCTGGAACAACATGCCCGGCGGCGCAATCATTTCGCGCTCAGCGGTAAGACATAAGGGCCTTTGTGAAAGATCCGGTGGAGCAACGATGTTGGTCATAACATTCTTGACACCAGTCTCACCCCTTCATTCCTCTCTCAACGCCACCACCGGATCAATCCCCATCGCTCTCCTGGCCGGCACGTAGCAAGCTGCCAGCGCCACAGCCGCCAGGAGCAGCGGCGCCCCCGCCAGCAGCACCGGGTCGTAGCTTCGCACACTAGCCACCGAGAAGAATAAGCCGGAGAGCGCGCGGATACCGGCCCACGCCAAGGCCAGCCCGGTGATCGTGCCGATCGTCACCAGCGCCACGCCTTCCTTCATGACCAGTCCTAGCACGTCGCGCTTTTGGGCGCCGAGCGCCATGCGGATGCCGATCTCGTGGCTGCGCTGCGTGACCGAATACGCCGTCACGCCGGCCAGTCCGACTGAGGCCAGGATCAATCCAAACACGCCGATCAGACCGTACGTCCATGAGGCGGACGTGAGCGCGGACATGAATTGCGCGATCTGTCCGGTCATACTGCGCGCGTTGAACGGCGTCAAATTGGGATCCATGGCCGAGATCTCGCGACGCACCGCGGCGATGACATCCACTCCCGGCGCTGCCCGTACCATCAGCGTCGCGCCCCGCAAGGAAGGTTGCGCGTAATCGGTCGTGTGCAACGGGAAGTAAACCACCGGAAGTATCTTGCTCACCACTACGTCTTCGGTTACATCCTTGGCCACACCCACGACTTCGAAGATGCGGCGACCCTTTCCCAACACCGCGGAGCGAAAATCAATCGTCCCGGGCCAGGCCCCGAATCCACCGGACGCCTCGTCGTTGCCGACGTCAATCTGCAGGCCCAAAGGTTGTTCGCCCTTCTTGAAGTCGCGCACCAGCTCTTCGCTGACGATGACTGCCGTTGCGCCGTCCGCCTCGTCCTCCTTCCGGAAGCTGCGGCCGGCAAGAATTACAATGCCTGCCGTCTCAAAATAGTCGCGTCCCACTGTGTGCCTGCGCGCCCAATAAAGTTCGCGCGAGTCTCCAATTGCACGTGTAGAGAACGTCACGCCGGCGCTGCCGTCGATGGCGACAGGCACCGTATCCGTCAGGCACGCGGAGGTCACCGAGGGCAGATTCTTCACGCGGTCGAGCACTCTCCGGAAGAAATCCGCCGCGCGTTCGCCGGAGTATCCATCGCGAACCGGATCGAGCGAGATCAAGTAAAGGTTTCTGGGATTAAACCCTTCCTGCATCCCCAGCGTGCTCTGTATGCCAAGCCCCATGTAACCGGTGAGCAACAGGAGCGTCAGCGAAGCTGCCATCTGGCAGAGCACCAGCGCGTTGCGCAGGCTCAAGCGCCGGTGCTTCCGCAGCCGGATGTTGCCGCCTTCTTTCAGCGCGGGAGTCAGGTCGGTGCGCGTGGACTGCAATGCCGGGGCAAGGCCGAAGGCAATTCCAGTCAGCGCCGTCACGGCAAGCGTGAATAGCAGAGCGCGCCAGTCGGGCGTCAGATCGAAGCTGATCGGAATCGGAAGCGGCATCCGCAGTTTCGACATCAGGTGCATCAGCCAGATGCAAAGCAAGAAAGCCGGCACAGCGGCCCCCGCGGCCACGAGCATGTTTTCCGTCAGCAACTGGCGAATGAGACGGGCCCGGCTGGCGCCCAATGCCAGGCGAACCGCGATCTCCTTGCGGCGGTCCGCCGCCCGCGCGAGCATCATGTTCGCAACGTTGGCGCACGCAATCAGCAGGACCAGCCCTCCCAGCACCAGCAGAAACTCTTTGAAGAACGGCATATCCTGCTTGCGAATCGGCAGGATCTTGCCGCCGCTCAGCAGCAGCACGCGGCGGCCCTTCCGATCTTTATCCGCCTCGCCGTAAGACTGCGCCAGTTGCTGCGTGACGGCATCCAACTCCGCTTCGGCAGCAGCCTCGGTGACGCCTGGCCGCAGGCGCCCCACTACCTGAAACATGGTCAGATCCCGGCGTTCCAGCGCATGGTCCGCCAGTTCCGGCGCCAGCCGCGCGTCCACTGAAACCGGCAGCCACAGATCCGACATGAACAGTGCCGGCGATGCGCCCAGAAAATCCTTTGGCCCGACGCCGATCACCGTCGACAGCTGCCCATTGATGCGCAGCGTCTTTCCGATGATCGACGCATCAGCGCCCAGATGTTCACGCCAGAACCGGTAGCTCACCACGACCGTCGCCGACTGGTCCCGTTCTTGGTCGAAGAAACGGCCCAGCAGCGGCCGCACACCCAGCGTGGGGAAGTACGAGGGCGTGACCAGGTGTCCCCACGTGCGCTCCGTGCGGCCGCCGGTCGAAACACCGAAGGGAACCGGCGCAACGTAGGCAAACGTGGCGGAGAACAGATCGCTCAGCTCGCGGTAGCGCTTGTAGTTTGGATACGATGTGGGCGTCTGAAGCGCCACCAACTGGCCGGGCTCCGGCACTCCCGGCAAATCGCGCAAGAGCCCGTTCATCTCGCTATAGGCGCAGGTGGCAATGCAGATGCCCAGGCTCAGCGAGATCAGCGCGACGGCGGTGAAACCCGGCGAGCCAGCAAGCATGCGCAGCCCGTAGCGAACATCCCACCGCACCTCCGCCAGGTACATTTTCCGACTCCAACCGTTAGTATGTCACCGCAGAGACGTAAAGATTGTGTCGTTCTCGGCGAACTCCGCGCCTCTGCGGTGATCTCGCTTTTCGCTCTCACCCACAGGCCGGTTACCAAGCACCTCCCCAAGATGATAGTCTCCTTTAGTGGCTTCCGGACCCACATTCCCAAGGTCCAGCGGCATCCTGCTGCACCCCACTTCCCTGCCCGGGCCATTCGGCATCGGCGACCTCGGAACCGAGGCTTACCGCTTTGTCGATTTTCTGAAAGACTCTGGACAGCGTCTGTGGCAGGTTCTGCCGCTCGGCCCGACCGGCTACGGCGACTCGCCTTATCAGTGCTTCTCGGCCTTCGCCGGCAATCCGCTGCTCGTCAGCCTGGAACGTCTGGTGGACAAGGGTCTGCTGCCGGCCGCCTCCATACGCGAAGCGGCGATTTTTCCGGAAGAGGAGACCGATTACGGCCGCGTCATTCCTTGGAAGAGGCGCCTCCTCGGATCCGCCGGACGAAATTTCCTTGCCCATGCGAGCGGAGAAGCCCGCGCAAAGTTCGAGACCTTCTGCGCCCATCAAGCCTCGTGGCTAGACGACTACGCGTTGTTTATGGCGCTCAAACAGACGCACAGTGAGGAGTTCGTCTGGACCCACTGGGAGCCCTCCGCCCGCGCGCGCCGGCCCGAGGCCATGGCGCACTGGCGCCGCCAGCTCGCGAACGAAATCGACTTGCACCGCTTCTATCAGTTTGAATTTTTCGACCAGTGGCGAGCCTTGAAACAGCAGTGCGCTGCCTGCGGAATCCGCATCATGGGCGATGTGCCCATCTACGTGGCGCACGACAGCGCCGATGTCTGGGCGCACACCGAGTATTTCGAGCTGGACGAAAAAGGCAATCCCGCGGCGGTGGCCGGCGTGCCGCCCGATTATTTCAGCGCCACCGGACAGCTTTGGGGCAATCCGCTCTACCGCTGGGATGTGCTAGCTTCGAGCGGTTACCGTTGGTGGATCGACCGTTTGGCCGCAACGCTCTCCATGGTCGACATCATTCGTCTCGATCACTTCCGCGGATTCGAAGCCTATTGGGCCGTTTTCGGCGGCGAGACCACCGCGGTGAATGGCCGCTGGATCAAAGGCCCGGGCGCGGCGCTTCTGCAAGCGGCGGTCGACGCCCTGGGAGACCTGCCTCTGGTCGCCGAGAATCTCGGCGTCATCACGCCCGAAGTGGAAGCGATCCGTAACCAATTTGGTTTTCCGGGCATGAGTATTCTGCAATTCGCTTTCGGCAACGACCCGCAAGGGCCCGACTTCCGCCCGCACAACTATCCTCGAGCCCGCGTCGCCTACACCGGCACCCACGATTGCGACACCACCGTCGGATGGTGGACCAGCGTCGGCAAAGGCGAGAGCACGCGCACCGACGAAGAGATCCGCAAAGAGCGCGACTACACCCGCCGCTATCTGGATCTCGACGGACACGACATTAACTGGGCGTTCATCCGCGCTCTCATGGCTTCGGTCGCCGACACCGTGATCTTCCCGCTTCAGGATGTATTAGGCCTGGGTAGCGAGGCACGCATGAATCTTCCCGCGACGGCCAGCGGCAACTGGCGCTGGCGGTTCAAAGCCGGAGCGCTGGCGCCCGCGCTCAGCCGCCGCTTACGGGAGCTCACCGAGGTTTACGAGCGATGAGCACCGTCACTTCGTCCGCCCGCACGTCCGCCAGTTTCTGGCAGATCTGGAACATGTGTTTCGGATTCTTCGGCATCCAGTTCGGCTGGGGTTTGCAGATGGCCAACATGAGCGCCATCTACGAATACTTGGGCGCCAAGCCCGATCAGATCCCCATGCTCTGGCTGGCCGCGCCGCTCACCGGCTTGATCGTGCAGCCCATCATCGGCCACCTGAGTGACCATACGTGGGGACGGCTCGGGCGACGCCGTCCGTATTTTTTGACTGGCGCGATTCTCAGCTCGCTCGCGCTGGTCGCCATGCCCAACGCCCCTACCATCTGGGTGGCTGCTGGCCTGCTGTGGATCCTCGATGCCTCCATCAACATCAGCATGGAGCCTTTCCGCGCCTTTGTCGCCGACCTTCTGCCCGAAGACCAGCGTACCCGCGGGTTCGCCATGCAGAGCCTGTTCATCGGGCTGGGCGCGGTGATTGCTTCTTCCCTGCCGTGGCTGCTGGCGGGACGCTGGCAAGGCACCGGCGGCGGCGCCATTCCGCTGACCGTGAGATTTTCGTTTTACATCGGCTCCATCGTGTTCTTCAGCGCGGTCATGTGGACGGTTGTGAGTACCAAGGAGCGGCCGCCCGAAGACCTGGAGGCGTTCCGAAGAATGAAGTTGCAAAGCCGCGGCGCGCTCTCGGGCGCGCGCGACATCCTTGCCGCCATTCGCGCCATGCCGCAGACTATGCGCCAGCTTGCTTGGGTGCAAATCTGTACGTGGCTGGGGCTGTTCTGCATGTGGCTCTACTTTCCCGTTGCGGTTGCCTATCACGTGTTTGGCGCCACCGGTACCACTTCGCCTCAATACACCGCGGGCGTCGCCTGGGGCGGCGTCTGCTTTGCCGCTTACTCCGCGGTCTGCTTCGCATTCTCGTTTCTTTTACCATCCATGGCTCGCGCCCTCGGCCGCAAGCTCACGCACAGCCTCTGTCTGCTTTGTGGAGCCGCAGGATTACTTTCCGTCTTGCTGATTCACAACCAATACCTTCTGCTGCTGTCGATGACCGGAGTCGGCATTGCGTGGGCCAGCACCCTGGCCATGCCGTACTCCATCCTCGCCGGTTCCCTCCCCGCGGAAAAAATGGGCGTCTACATGGGCATTTTCAATTTCTTCATCGTGATTCCCGAGATCCTCGCCTCGCTCGGCCTTGGCTGGGTCATGAATCACCTGCTCAACAACAACCGCCTCGCCGCCGTCGTCACCGGCGGAGCCTTTCTGGTGCTGGCCGCCCTGCTGATGCGCCGCGTCTACGACAAGGAAGCGGCGTGAAGCCAGCGCGCATCGCAAAGGTGGGGCGGGCGCTTTCGCCTGCCTGGTTTCTGCTGTGTGTCTCTGCCGCCGCCTCTGCCGCTCCCGAGGTCCGCAAAGTCGAACCGCCCAACTGGTGGACCGGTCACAGTCTCAATCCTGTCCGCTTGCTGATCTCCGGCAGGGATCTTCGCGGAGCCACCGTGAAGTGCGCGGCTGAGGGAGTCACTCTCTCGCGAGCGCACACCAACGCCGTGGGAACCTATTTATTCGTGGACGTGGAAGTCGGCAAAAATGCAAAGCCCGGCTCCTATCCGCTCGAAATCTTCACGCCCGAAGGCGCCGCGATCGCGCCGTTCCAGTTACTTGGGCCCCTGCCGCGCGAAGGCCGCTTCCAGGGTTTCTCGCCCGACGACGTGATCTACCTCATCATGCCCGATCGTTTCGCCAACGGAGACCTTTCGAACGACGACCCGCCTGTTTCGCGCGGATTGCACGACCGTCGCAAGCCCCGCTATTATCACGGCGGCGATCTTCAGGGAATTCTCAACCATCTCCCTTATCTCAAGGATCTCGGCGTCACCGCTCTTTGGCTGAATCCGATCTACGAAAACGTCAATCATCTTAACGAGCGTGAAAAATACGATGGCCAGCCCGTTACGGATTACCACGGTTACGGCGCCGTCGATTTTTACGGAGTCGACGAACACTTCGGCGATCTCGCTACTTTCCAGAAGCTCGTCGAGGCCGCGCATTCGCTCGGCATGAAAGTCATTCAGGACCACGTTGCCAATCACACCGGGCCGTATCATCCCTGGGTCACCGATTCCCCGAGGCCCACCTGGTTCAACGGAACCGCTCAGAAACATCTCGCCAACCCCTGGCAGACCTGGACCTTGATGGACCCTCACGCCACGCCGGCTCTCACCAGAAGCACGCTCGAAGGATGGTTCATCGACATCCTGCCCGATCTGAACCAGAACGACCCCGAAGTGTCGCGATATCTCATTCAGAACACGCTCTGGTGGATTGGCGCGACCGGGATCGATGGCATCCGCCAGGACACCCTCCCCTATGTGCCGCGCGGCTTCTGGCGCGATTGGAGCGCGGCCATCAAACTCGAATACCCGGGCTTCCGCGTGGTCGGCGAGCTGTTCGACGAAGATCCCGCTCTGGTGTCGTTCTTCCAGGGAGGCAAACCGCGATTCGACGGCATCGATTCCGGTATCGACGCGCTCTTCGATTTTCCGTTATACGGCGCCCTTCGCCGCGTCTTCGCGCGCAAGGCGGCGGCTGAGGATCTGGGCAAAGTGCTGGCCCACGATTATCTGTACCCGGATCCGAATCGGCTGGTCACTTTTCTCGGGCTGCACGATGTCGCGCGATTCATGAACGAGCCAGGCGCTACAGCCGACGAGCTGCAACTCGCGTTCACCTTCCTCATGACGGCGCGGGGCATTCCCATGGTCTACTACGGCGACGAAATCGCCATGCGCGGCGGCAACGATCCCGACAATCGTCGCGATTTCCCGGGAGGCTGGCGCGACGACTTTCGCAACGCTTTCGAGCCTTCAGGCCGCCGCCCGGAAGAGCAATTGGTTTTCGATCACCTGCGCCGGTTAACCCGCCTGCGCGCCCGCCTCGCTCCCCTGCGGCGCGGTTCCATGCTGCAGATGGCGGCCAGCGAACGGATCTACGCGTTCGCCAGAGTCGCCGGCGCCTCGGCCGCGCTGGTGGCCTTCAACACCGGCGCGGAAAAAGCGGCTCTCTCCATCCAGACCGGGGCGTTCCGGATTCCTGAGAACGCATCGATACATGACGAACTCGGCGCAGCGCCCGACGCGCAAGCGCGAGCCGGCCGCCTGACCTTCGAACTCCCGCCTCACTCGGCCGCCATCTATTACCTGGCCCAGTAACACATCGTTTTTCTGAGCCGCGACCAAAGGGAGTGGTCAATAGCCCTCATTTGTTAACCTTCGATGGCTGTTAATCGCCCGTCGAGCCCCTTTAAAATCGAAATTGCGCCTCGGATCAGAAACGATGATGCGATCCGTCACATCTCGCTGTCGCTCCACCCTCGCGGTAATTCTCGCACTCGTCACGGTCGCCGCAGCGAACGCACAGGAGCCTAAAGGAACACCGGACACGCTGGTCGTCACGCTGCCCGCTCCCCCACCGTCCGCTGCGAGCCAGCCGGCCTGGGACAACGCCACCGACGCCAACCCGCTGGCCGAGCAGACACGATCCGGCGCTGGCCGGGGCCTGATCTGGAAAGTCTCATCCGGCAGCCGTTCCGTATACTTGCTCGGCTCCATCCATGTCGCATCCAGCGATATGTATCCATTGCCGCGGCATATTGAGGAAGCTTTCCGGAATTCCGACGTGCTGGTGGTCGAAGTGGACTTGAACAAGATCGATCAGAGCAAGCTCCAGCCACTCCTCCTGGCCAAGGGGATGTACCCGTTCAACGATTCGCTGTGGAATCACGTCAGCCCGCAAACAAAAACGCTCGTGGCAAAATTCTGCGACGAAAACGGAATGCCCTCGGAAGTCTTTGCCAGGTTCAAGCCCTGGCTCGCCACCGTGATGGCTTCCATGCTGCCGCTGCAGGCATCGGGCATGAAACCTGAGTTGGGAATTGACCAGCATTTCCTCAATCTCGCCGGAGATCGCATGCGCGTGGAACAACTCGAAACTGCCGAATGGCAATTGCGGCTGCTGTCCGACATACCCGAGAATAAACAGGAGCAGTACCTGGCCGCCACCCTCAAGACCAGTTCCGCCAGCCAGCAGCTCGTCCAGGAATTCAAGAACGCGTGGATGACCGGAGACGCCGATAAGCTCGACAGGCTGGTCTCCGCCGGATGGGAAGGCGCCTCCGGCCTTCAGAAGAGAGTATTCGGTGACCGCAATCCGCACATGGCCGACGCCGCCCAGCAGTGTCTGATGAACCACGAGCGCTGCTTCATCGTGGTCGGCGCGGGCCACCTGGTCGGGAAAGAAGGCGTAGTCCGCCTCCTGCAAGACCGCGGCTTCAAAGCGGAACAGCTCCCGGCATCAAACTGAGCCGCGCGCGAAGCAAGCGGTGTTTTGCTTCTACTCCACGTCGAAATCCGCCGTGCGAACCGGAGAATTATGTCCCACCGAATCGATCGCTTTCAACTCCGCGCGGTACGAACCCGCCGTCAGCGCCTCCACGCGCAACTTGAGCCCCACCGGGACCATGGGACTATCCTTGCGAACGTACGCGCCAACATTGATCAGTCCGGTATCCTCCTTCTGCTCGCCGGTCTTTCGGTCCAGTATCCGTAGCTGCACCGCGACAATCGGCGGATTGGGACCTGCAAGCAGCGGCTCATAGACCTCTGCATACACCGCGCTCAGGTCGCTCTTCTTGAAACGGGTACTGCCCGCGGGCGTCACCTGCATCCCTTGCGTCACCAGCGGCGTCTTGCCCTCCAACAGTTCCGCGTCGAGTCCCGTGTTGACATCAGCCAATTTGTGGACGTCTTTGCTCAAGGCCAGTGCGCTCAACCCGAACTGTTTGCCGTCGTATGGATCAATCGTAAGCGGCGTTTCCACCTTGCCGAAGCCTTCTCCGCCGGTGCTGAATACCACCTTGAGGTTGTACTTGCCCGGCGCCACCTCAAATTGATTCTCGTAGTAAACCGGCTGCTGCTTGAAAGCTTCCAGTTCCTTCTTGTTCTGCAGATCCAGCTTGATGGTGTCGCTGAAGCGCGCTCCCACCGTTCCGTCCGGCCGGTACGCGATTCCCAGAACGTTCACCGTCGAATGAAATTTTCCTTTCGTCTTTTCGAACTTCACCGCGTCCGGCGATATCTCCATCGCCACATCCACGCGCGCCGTATCCGGAGCCGTATAAAAGAACGGAACCTGCATGGAGGCCGCCACGCTTCCCGCCTGCGACCCCGCGGCGCGACTCTCCAGTTCTTTCTCCGACGGGTCTCCGGCCAGGAGGTCTTTGGGCCGGACATTGCAGTAGCCGCTGCGCGCCCTCACGTTGGTCCCGCCGCGATCCACCTTTACGCGCAGCGTATGGCAGCTTCCCTCCGGCGAGTCTGTCGGTGCATAGCCCACCACGTAATACTCGTTCTGCTCTTTGCCGATCTTCTCCAATCCGCCCAGAAGATCATTCGTGTTCAGAATCACAAAACCACCGGTGCCCTCGGCCAGCATGTAGAGAACCTGTTGGTTGGTGGAAGCGCTTTCCGGGAACGCCGGAACAATCTGGCGCGGCATGTTGTACGGATTATTCGTCATGTACGGATTCGCTGTGTATGGATTCTGCGTCGTACCGCCGCCACCGCGCGCACCACCCGAGCCGACCGTGCCGCCCTTACCGCCGCCTGAGCCTCCAGTCGTGCCGCCCTTACCGCCGCCTGACCCGCTACCCGAGCCGCCCTTGCCGCCACCCGAGCCGCCGCTTGAGCCGCCAGATCCGCCCTTGCCCCCACCAGCCCCGCCGCCTGCTCCACCGCCAGTTCCCCCGCCAGCTCCGCCACCCGCGCCACCGCCATGCCCGCCGCCACCACCGCCAGCTCCGCCACCGCCGCCGGCTCCTCCGCCATGCTGGGCAAAGAATGAATTCCCAAACGCGCCCGCCGGGTAACTCAGAGCCGCCCGCAGCAGCCGGGGCGCCGGCAAGTTCGAGGGTGAAGTGATTCCGGTCAACGGCCCCGGCGCGCTCGCCACCAGGCCGCGAACGTCTATGGGATAAATCGCGACGTTCGCCCGGTTGCACGCATCGATCGTGGCCGTGAGCTCCGACCTGTTTTCATCATTGAGAACAAATCCGGAAGTGAACATGATAAGGCTCTTGCGGCCCGGCACCGACGCCAGATTCTTGGCCATGCTCCGCAAGGCCAGCAATACGCTGCGCACACCAAAATCCGATTCGGCGTTTCCCAACGTCGGTAGGCCCATGGAGACCGGCTGCGCGTTGGGCGCGACCGACGAAAATTTCACGCCTTTTACCACTTGTTTCAGCCGCTCCGCATCCGCCGTGAAATTCTGCGCGATGCGTACGCTGCCGCCGAAATTCACGATCGCGATTAAACGATTGGGGCCTGCGTTGTTGTCAATGAACTTCGCCGCGGCGTCACGCGCCCGAATCTGGTCTCCAGACTCCATGGTCGAGTTATCAAAGAACAGCACCAGGTATCGCTTCTGGGTGTTGGAGGGTCCCGTGGGCTCGGCCTCGAATGAAAAACTCTTGATGGCCTGCTCCTTGTTGTCTTCCCAGACGCGAAACTCTTTGGCCGTGAGATCGTGGATGTAGTTTCCCTTCTTGTCCATTACCACCGCATCCACAAGCACCAGCTTGGTCTCGGTCCGGATGATCGCCTGGGCCTCTGCCGGCGCCGGCGGGCTCGGCTGCTGGGCTTGCGCTCCTGTCACCGCCAGCCAAAGAACTCCCGTCGTCAGCATCAAATGGCGAAGCTGCATCTCACACCTCCCCTTACGGAATCTCGACAGCGCCGTTCTGCGCTGACATCGTCTGCCCTTCGGCATCCCGCACCACCAACCGCACCAGGTACCCTCCTGGCTTCACGTCGAAACTTGTCCTCACCGTGATCCCTTGGCCGAGCTTGCCTTCCAGTGTCTCGTCCTTCAGGCGCATCTCGATGACTTTCTCGTTCGCCGTCACGTAGTTTCCATTCCGGTCGAACAAGCCCGACACCACCGTCAGATCATTCCGGTTCCGCCCCTCCTCTTTTCGGAAGCGGATGTGTTTCACGTCCACGCGAACCAGCACCGCGAGCCGGGCGCTGTCCTCGCTGGATTTGAAAAACTGCGTGTGCAGTTCCACCGGAATATCGTGGATTTCTTCGCGCGAGAACAGAGCTTCTTCGATCTCTCGCTTGGCGGTCTCCACCGCGTCGGCTACGTGCCGGGGGGCATAGTAGCCGCGCCGGGCCTGCAGGCTCAGCTTGCTCGCCTCCTTCACCACAACTTTCAGCTTGTGAAAGGCGCCGTCCAGCTTCAGATTTTGCGGTGAAAAGCCCAGCACATAAAAATATTCCGGTGGATCGGCCACACGCTTGAATCCCGCATCCAGATCGTTGGTGTTATGAACCCAACTGCCGCCTGTGCCTTCCGCCAGCTCGGCCAGCACGTCAGCCTGCATCAAGGCGCTGTCGGTCTGGTACTGGGACTTCACCGCGCTCAAAGTAACATCCACGGTCGCCTGCGACGCATCGCCGCCCGGAATGATGGTGTACAACCCGCGTGCGTCCAGAGCGCTGATGATGACGTTGGCATGGATCGCGCGATCGATGATCTCGGTTTTCTCCTGGAAAAGATCCGCCGTCGAAAAAAAACCGGGCGACAGCAGCACCATGCTGCGCTGTCCCGGCATCGCCGCCATCCGGCGCACCACATCCTTCAGCACCGTGAATGATAAGTGCGTATCGTGTTCCCCTGTCTGCAGGTTGCGTTGGGCCGCGGATCTCGCCGCCTGCTGCGCCACTTGCAGTGAACTCCCCTGGCTCGGATCCAGGCCCATGCATACCATGGCCTCCTGCGTTGCGGCGGCTAACGCCTGCTGATCATTCTTGTTTAGGATGGCGTCCGCCATGTAGTAATCCACCTCCGGACAATCACCCTGCGCGGAGGGCACCACCGGCCGTGGGCGAAGCCGAAGCAGTGTGTCATGCAGCTTTTCGTGATCGTCGGTGAAGTCGAGCGTGTTTTGCCCCGAGGTCGTAAAAATCGCCGCCCGCTCCGTCGATGCCAGCGAAGCCAGATGCCGGTCCGCGGCGTCCCGCACCCGCGTCAGGTCGGCAAAAGCCAGGTGGATATCGTCGAAAAGATATCCGGTGTATCGCTCCGGAATCGGCATCGCCGCCTCCGGACCCGCCGCCGTCTCGCCCGGATTCGCGTTTACTTGCTCCGCGGTGATGGGCCGTCCGGATTTCTCCATTGAAAACTTCGTGATCACCTGCGGCTTGCCTTTGTCGAAGACCTGGAAATCCTCTTGCTTCAGAGTTCCCACTGCGTGACCCTGGTTATCGCGCACCACCACCGGCACCAGCACCAGATTGACTTTGGTCTTGAAGGTGGCCGGCGCCTCGCGCGAACTCATCTCAGACGCGCTCTGCGTTTGCGCACCAGCACTTGTTGCGAGAAAACAAATCCAGACCCAGACCAACGTGTTCTTCACCAGCTTGACCAGTTGTGTCAATTCTACTCCTTACGAAATGTGCTTGTAGGGGTCGCACGCCCGACCCATTTTTTCGTGCCGTCCAGACTTCGCCCCTCCCCAGCCGCCGGAAGTCTATTCAACGCACTAAAGACGAGGAAACGGGGCGAGGGGTAGGAAAGGGGACAGCGCATTTATCGCACGTCAAACGGCATCGGCATAAAATGGACCTTTGGCTGCAAACTCTGCTGGTCCAAAGGATCACTGGGATGAATGCTCTTAGGAAATGCGTCCCCCTTTTTCCCAAGCGGATAGTTTCCGTATGCGCCGTTATCCGCCTGGAAGAAACGACCCGCGTGTACTCGTGTGGCACCTTTCCCTTAAGATAAGGAGAGCAACGTCATGGCTGACACTCGTATCGTTCTCATCACCGGCGCCACGGGCAAACAGGGAGGCGCGGTCGCACGGCACCTGGCAGGCAAGGGGTTCAAAATCCGGGCGATGACCCGCAAGGTCGACAGCAACGCCGCGCAGACGCTCGCCGCCGCCGGAGCCGAGGTCGTAAAGGGCGACCTCAACGATGCGGCGTCGCTTGAGGCCGCTTTAATGGGTGCCTGGGGCACGTTCGCCGTCCAGAACACCTGGGAGGCCGGCGTCGAGGGCGAAGAAGAGCAAGGCAAGCGCTTCGCGATGATGGCACGCAAGGTCGGCATCCAGCACTTCGTGTACTCGTCGGTGGGGTCCGCCCACCGACAGACAGGCATTCCGCACTTCGAGAACAAGTGGCGCATCGAAGAGACCATTCGCGGCCTTGGCTTCCCATCCCGGGTGATCATCCGACCAGTGTTCTTCATGGAGAACCTGACCTCGCCCTGGTTTCTGAACGGTGACCAGCTGTGCGCCGCGATGGACCCCAAGACGGTGCTGCAAATGATCGCGGTGGACGACATCGGCAAGTATGGAGCCCGAGCGTTCACGGACGCCTCAGCCCTTAATGGTCGGGAGATCGATCTCGCCGGCGACGCGGTGACCATACCTCAGGCCGCGACGATCTTGAGCAGAGGCCTCGGCCGGACGATCAAGTTCGTCCGAGTGCCGATCGAAGAGGTCCGCAAGAACAACCAGGACTTCGCCTTGATGCTCGAGTGGTTCGATCGTGTCGGTTACAACGCCGACATCGAAGGCCTCGAACATGAATTCGGCATCAAGCCAACGAAGCTGGCCGACCGGGCCGAGCGCCATTAGGGCTAAAGGGGACGGGCTAAAGGGGACTCTGTCCCCGGGTTCTTACGGTAACGGTCCGTCACCGAGTTGTCGTATCACGAGCGGGTGCTTTCGGTGAGCGTGGTCAAGCGGAAGCATAGCCGTGTGACGCTCCTCTGACTCAAAGGCCGCGTGACATGAGGGCATCTGCGCGGCACGGTGCTAAACTGGCACTTTGCTGAGGACAGGCTGTCGCGAGCCGTTGCTCGGTTTGGGTTTGTCCGCGCAGAATCGAACTCGCTCCTGGTGACGAACCGTGCCTTCGTTCAAGAACTCATGCTTTCTCAGCTATCGTCACGGTCAACGGCAGATCAAGCAGCGGTTTATCACAGAGTTCCGCGACGCCCTCGCCAGTGAACTGGAGTTGTTAAGAGACGAGGGAGTGTATGTCGACCTGGAACGGCTCAACAGCGGCGATTTCTACAATGAAGCCCTAGCACGAGCACTCTACGAGAGTGTGTGCATGGTGATCGTTTATCAGCCAAACTACTTCGATGCGAAGCACCCATACTGCGCGAGGGAATACCGAGCGATGTGTGCGCTGGAAGCAATACGTCTGCCGCTTTTGCGCAATGTCGAGGATCAAAACCACAGCGTGATCATTCCTGTTGTTCTGCGGGGTGAGAGCGCGATCCCGCCCGAGATAGCCGCTCGCCGGCAGTACGAGGACTTCAGCAAGTTCATGCTCCTGGATGAGGAGCTTTTAAAACATCCTCGTTACGCGCCAAAGATCAAAGAGATCGCCGCGTACATAAACGCAAGGTGTCAGTGCTTTGAGGAGACCGACATTCCTTTCGATGGTGCCGACGATTTTCGACTGCCCGATGAGGATGAGACCAAAGCTTGGCTACAGGGGCTCCATCTTCCTCGAATGAAGTTCCCTGGAGCGGGAGAGAAATAGGCAATGGGAACCGAGCGTGGCAAAGTCATAACGTTTTACTCCTACAAGGGTGGCACGGGTCGTTCCATGGCGCTCGCAAACGTTGCGTGCTTCCTGGCGCGACGCGTCGACGTGAAGAGGGGTGTCCTAGCAGTCGATTGGGACCTAGACGCCCCTGGTTTACATCACTTCTTCCGCAATACGCGGCCGCCACTGAAGGTACCCGGCTCCGACGCCTCTCCGACACCGAAAGGTGTAATTGAGCTTTTCCGCGAACTCAATGAGGTGACTGCGCGCGCCGACTCGGGAAGTCCCTCTGAAGATACTGCCGCGGAACTCGTCCGCCAGACCTCACTCTCTGACTATGTCGTGAAAACCGTCGTTCCTAAAGTTGATCTAATGCCAGCCGGCCGCTTCGATCAAGATTATTCTGAGCGAGTAAGCGCTTTCGATTGGCGTCGGTTTTTCGATTACGCTCCGTCATTGATCCGTATTCTCGCCGAGCATTTGGCAGAGCAATATGATTACGTATTAATCGATTCCCGGACGGGGCTTAACGACATCAGCGGGATATGCACGGCGCTTCTGCCAGACCAACTCGTGTTCGTGTTCACGCCAAACCGACAAAGCCTGCTTGGCGGGATTGACGTCCTTAAGAAGGCAGCTGTTTACCGAAGGCAGTCCGACGACCTTCGGCCGTTGACGATATTCCCCTTACCCTCCCGAGTTGATGTTTCCGAGCCAGGGCTGCTTGAGAAGTGGCGATTTGGCGATCCGGACGAGGCGGAAAGAAGCGCGGGGTATCAGAGCCAATTTGAGGATGTGTTCGCGGAAATATACGAACTGCCGTCGTGCAGTCTCAAGAATTACTTCGACGAAGTACAAATCCAGCATGTCCCTCGGTACTCATATGGAGAGGAAATTGCTGCCCTGATTGAACAACGTGGCAATCGGCTTTCTATATCCCGTAGTTACGCAGCGTTCACGAACATCCTGGTTGAGGCAGATTCTCCATGGAGGATCTCGCGATTAACTGAAGACCGGGGTGCGTCAGCGTCGCAGCTTGCTGCGGGCTCGGTCAAGGTTCAGGCAGCGAAGGAATACTTGTCCGAAGAGCGCTTCCGGCTAAAACTGCACGACCTTGTTGCGCAAGAGGTTCGTGAGGTTCTGTCCCAAACAACCGATGATCACTTTCCCGTCCAAGGCTCGTATTCGAGCGAGGAGTTTGCAGTACGTTTGCACCAGTATGAGGCCGTATGTACCGACCTTCTGCGAATCCAGGCACTCCTTGGGTTTTGGGGAGGACCTGGCCATCGAAGTGTACTCACCCTAGGTCCAAAGCGGTTTTGTGATCGTCTGAAGCTGCAATCTGCCATTCATGCTTGGCTGGAGCTTCGCTGGTACCCCGGACTACTTCTTCTGTATTCGGGAGGGATCGCGGCAGTCAGCGCAAACAGATATGACAACCTGCGTGAATTGATGCTCACCCCGATTTCCGGCACCGATGGTTCACCTGGCGCGGACTCGACTCTAATTCGTGCCGTTGCGCGAGCAATGAACTCACTCCACGACGAGTTCAAAGCATTGCCAGGACACGAGAAACAGTTCACGCCTCGCAGTGAATATTTGTTCAAGCTCCTGCAACCCCTTCTTGATGATCTGTTGTTCCTCAGTTCGGACTACGAGTCCGCTTTTGACCGCTTCGAGGTTTTATACGCTCTTGAACATGCTTCTCGGTACTCGGGCGCAATCGGTCGCCCCTGGGGGCCGGTGGGACGATTCGGCTGGAAAGAAGGCCTCTCGGGTAGTATTGGCCCGCTCAGTCGGGTAATGGCAGAAGCAGACTCCGAAGGTGACTCGTGGCCCCCCATAAAAGCTGGCCTATTCGGCGGCTCCGTGGATCGGTTCAAAGAAGTCGCCTCCTCATATAGTCAGTCCATAGCCAGACTGAACTGGTGGTAAGACCCGTGTGCCAGACCCAATCGTGCGCAGCCGGAGGGCTGTCCAGCTTGATTCCTTACGACGGAAAAAGGGTGACAGACTGGCCGTTCACTGCTCCTGGGGGCTAAAGGGGACAGACGCATTTCCTAAGAGCCCGCCATAATTGCGTCTGTCTGTCCCCTTTTCCCTTTCACGGCCATGATTGCCTGCGGCGAGCAGCGGTTGAGCAGTTTGTCGTTTAGCGTGATGCGCTCCGTACCCGACGATTGGTAACCCTCTGTTTTTTGTGTCATTTAGCTGCCATGTCGCGTCGCGGTTTTCACCCACAACCCCGGCGCCGGCGTCGTTACCTATTCGTAACTGTCGCGTCTATCCTCAGTGGGTGGAAGAGTTTTTGAGTTAAAGTCGGGGGTTATGCTTCAGGACGCGGCCGGTGCCGTGAGTGCCCGGGCTGTCGCAAAAGTGGATGAAGCCGCCGTAATCCGCGCGGTCCAGCACGGCGACCAGGATGCCTTCGAGCAACTGGTCCGGGCTTACGACCAAAGTGTGCTTCGGCTCGCCATGAACTTGCTGCGGTCCCCGGAGGACGCCCGAGATGTGTATCAGGAAGCCTTTTTGCGGGTCTACCGGAACATCCATACGTTCCGGTTCGACTGCAGTTTTCATACGTGGCTGTATCGCATTGTGACGAACATTTGTTTAGACCATCTGCGCAAACGGAAAGTGCGGCGGGAAGAGTCGGCCGTTGTGGAAACCGCCGACGGCCCCGTGGATCGCATGGACAGTTTCGAGCACGAAGGCGCCCACGAGGACCCGGAACGGCGCATGTGGAATCGCCAGTTGGCCGACCGCATTAGCGCCGCGCTCGCCGATCTGACGGCCCGCGAGCGCATGGTCTTCGAACTGCGCCACTATCAAGGCCTCCGCTTGCGCACCATCGGCGACATGTTGGGCACTAGCGAAGAGGCGGCCAAGAACTGCCTGTTTCGCGCAACTCAGAAAATGCGGGGTGTATTAGGAGATTTGGTATGACTTGTGATGCGGTAGCCAAAGCGATTCCTCTCTATCACTATGGAGAGCTGGCGCCCGAGGTTGAAGAGAGTGTAGAGGAGCACTTGCACGTCTGCGCCGGATGCCGCGAGGAACTCGGCCGGCAGAAGTCGCTCGCCGCCGCACTCGATCGGAACCAGTTGGCGCCGCCTCCCAGTCTGTTGGCCGAGTGCCGTCACGAACTGATTCGCGCCGTCTATCGGGAGGAAGCGCCCGCCGTAAGTCATCGTGCTTCCGACCCCTGGGGCCTGTTTCGCGAAGCCTTCCACTCTCTCTGGCATCCGGGCATCCGGTTCACGCGCCCTGCCGGCGCGGTGGCCCTGGTGGCGCTGGGATTTTTCGCTGCGCGCTTCGTCAATTTCGGCCCGGGGGGCTTGGGTTTCCCCGGAACCGAAGCCATGGTCTCCAGCATCCGCTCCGTACAGCCTGATAACTCCGGCCGTGTGCAAATTGCTCTCGACGAAACCCACCGGCGAGTCATTTCCGGCCGGCTTGAGGATCAGAATATTCAGCGCCTCCTGCTGGCCGCGGCCCGCGAGCCGGACAACCCCGGGGTGCGCGTGGAGTCGGTCGAACTGCTCAAGGATCGCAGCGCTTCGGTCGAGGTGCGAACCGCCTTGATCGAGGCCGTCACCCATGATGCCAATCCCGGCGTCCGTCTCAAGGCGCTCGAAGGGCTGAAGAGTTTTGCCGCCGATCCCGACGTTCGCAAGACGCTCGCCCAGGTGTTGCTGAAGGACCAGAATCCCGGAGTGCGCATCCAGGTCATCGACCTGTTGATCGCGCACAAGGATGATGCCACCGTCAGAATCCTCCAGACCCTGGTTGGCAAGGAAGACAACAGCTACGTCCGGATGCGCTGCCAGAACGCGCTGCGTGACATGAACGCGTCCGTCGGAACATTTTGATGCGCGCTTGGGGACTCAAACTCGGATTGATGGCGTGCGCCGCGGTAACAGCTTCTGCCGGTGAGCCCTCCTTGCGCCGGAACGGGCTGTTTTGGGTGGAAGTCCAGAAGGGTTCCGAGCAGGTGGCTCCCAAGAGCAGCATTCGCATTAGTACCTTCGGCGCGGTCGCCGTCAAGGGGATTGCGGGCAGCGAGCTTTCCTATGTGGTGATCAAACGCGTCAAAGCCAAGAGTGAAGCCGAGGCCCGGCGGCTGCTGAGCGCCTACCGCGTCCGGCTTTCGCGGCAGGGCAAGGTCACGCACCTGTGGGTGCAGGGTGGTTCCGAAATGGCGGAACTCGAGGTGACCGCGCCCCAGGACTCCGGCGAGGTTCGCGTGGAGACGCGCGCCGGAAGCGTGGACGCTTCTCAGTTTAATGGCGCCGTCATAGCCGAAACCGGAGGTGGCCGTGTGACGGTCGACCAGGTATCGGGTGACGTGGTGGCCAAGACCGCCGCGGGCGAAATCGCGCTCGGCAGGATTGGCGGTGACGCACACTGTGTTTCGGGCGCCGGAGCCATCCGCGCGGAAACGATTCACGGACAGGCGCTGTTTGAGACCGGCGGCGGAGATATCTCGGTCCGTCAAGTCGACGGCGCGGTGCGCTGTACGACAAACGGCGGCGGAATCCACATCGCGCAGGCTGGCAATATCGTGATTGCCGATACGGCGGGCGGCCCCATCGAGGTAGGTTACGCCAAGGGCATGGTCACCGCCAACAATTCCGCCGGCGGTCCCATTCGGGTGGGCTCCGCGTCGGGTGCGCAGTGCGAGAGCGCGGGCGGCGCCATTCGCCTCACCAGTTTCGGCGGCGGTCTCAAAGCCTCCACCGCGGTAGGCAGCATCGTCGCGCGGTTCCAGACGCAACCGGCGGAAGATTCGTTTCTCAGTACCAGCCACGGTGACATAACGGTCTGGATTCCGTCGAACCTGAAAGTCACGGTGCGGGCCCAGAACGCCAGCTATGGCGGACCCAAGCGGATTGTCTCCGACTTTCCGGACATAGCGGTCAAACTGACCGGCGCCGCGACGGTCGCCGAAGGGTCGCTCAATGGCGGCGGTCCGCTGGTGAAGCTGGCCGGGACTGGCGGCATGATTTACATTAAGCGGGAAGAAAAGTAGAGGACTTTATGAGAACCACTGGAATCTTATGCGGGATTTGCCTGACAGGCTTTGTTGTCTCGGTCGTTTCGGCCGCGCCTCCGGAGCGCCCCCGCGCCGTCTCTCACAGTGTCGTGGTTCAACACCCAAACTCCAGTTATCTGGGTGTGGGGGTTGTGGAGATGACGACCAGCCGCGCCAAGGAGCTTCACCTCAAGGAGGAACGCGGCGTTGAGGTGCGGTGCGTCGACCCCGATAGCCCAGCCGCCAAGGCGGGGCTCAAAGAAGGCGACGTGGTGCTCGAGTACAACGGCACGCGGGTGGAGGGTGGGGAGCAGTTCATGCGTCTGGTTCGTGAAACCCCGCCCGGCAGGGCCGCCAGCCTGCTGGTTTTCCGCAACGGCGCAAACCAAACGCTGTCCGCTTCCATCGGCCAGCGGCAAGCCCCGATGATGGCCCTCCTGGACCCCGACGAACCCATGATGATGGCCATGCCCAACCTGGCTGCGGTGCCTCCCATGGCACCCATCCGCATCCCCGACATTCCCAGTGCCTTTATGATCTGGCGCAGCCCGGCCCTGGGAATCGAGAGCGAATCCCTGAAACCTCAATTGGGCGAGTACTTTGGCGTGAAGGAAGGCGTTCTGGTCCGATCCGTGGCGCACGATTCGATCGCCGATAAAGCCGGGTTTAAAGCCGGGGATGTTATCGTCAAAGTGGATGGAGAGAAGATCACGACTCCAAAAGAAATATCTAGTATTTTGCAATCATCAAGGCCGAAAAAGACAGTGACAATTACCGTCGTGCGTCATCAGAAGGAGCTGGTACTGAATGTGACTTTGGAGGAGAGATCGAGCTGGAATCCGTTGGATAGTAGGGAGTTACTATAAGGACCACAGGTTGAGGGCGGGCGCGAACCGCAGGGCCTGTTTTAGTGTTGCACTATGAACCGAAAATCTCTTAAATTCATCCTTTTTTCTGCATTAATCAGCGTGGTTTCCGCCTCGATATCGGCCCTCGAGTGGTAGTATGCGAGGATCTCGGACTCATCGAATTCAATGGCCCGAGCGTATTGGCGGATATAGCTGGTGTTGTAGATGCCGCCGGGAAGTTTCTTAAACTCACCTTCTTCAATCGCCTGCAGTGCTCGAACACTAATTTTCGTAGTCTGGGAGATCTGCTCGAGGGACAATCCTCGGTTGCGACGGATGGAAGCTAGCCCTAAGATGCTGTTGTCGTGTTTCACCGTCGTTTTCCTCCTCCTGCGCGTCTCCTATCACATCGGTTCTAAGTTCGAAAACGTTTAGACCTTAGAGCGAAGAAACGCCCTCCAGAGCCCTGTTCAAAAACAGTATGAGTGTAACACAAGAGTTTTGTTTGATACACTCTTGTCAAATGTTAGTATCGCGGAGATTCTTCGCCGCTCTCGCCGCTGGCGGGGCGGCCAGCATCCGCTCTCTCGTCGCCGCCCGGTCACACCCGAAGCTGATGGTTTTGCTGATTGCCGAAGAATTCCGGTCGGATTATCTGGATTTATTCGGCAATTTCTTAGGCCCAGGCGGATTCCGCCGCCTGATGGACGACGGCGCCTATTTTCCGGAGTGCCAAATCGCGGCAACTACCTTTACTTCGACTAGTTTAGCAACCACGTCGACGGGCGCTTATCCGCAGCTCCACGGCATTGTGGCGGATACCTGGTACGACCGCGCCACCAAGAAGCGGGTCGCCGCCATGCCCGAAGCGCTCGAGGCGACCACGGTTGCGGAGCAACTTGCGGCTGCGGACTCGGCCAACCGTGTTTACGCCGTCGCGTTCGATTCCCGCGACGCGGCGATCCTCTCGGGCGCCGCGCCGGCCAGCCTGTTTTACCTCGACGCAACCGGCCACTTTGGCGCCCGGGGTCCGTCCGGAGATGCCCCGTGGATTACCGCCTACAGCCAGGCCAACGCGGCCGAAATCTTCCGGCACGCCCAGTGGCGGGCGCTGGGAGCCAAGAAGGAAGCCCCGCCGCTTCGGACCCTGACCTATGATCAAGCCCGTCCGGAGGAGTTCCTCGCGCTTTACAAAGCGTCTCCCTTCGGACAAGCCGCACAAATGGCCCTGGCGCGGGAGATCCTCACCCAGGAGAAGGTGGGCCAAGGGCCTGGAACCGATCTGCTGATGGTGGCCCTGGGATCGGGAGCGCTGCTGGGCTACGAGCTGGGCGGCGATTCCCCGCTGATGCGGGAGCTGGTGCTCCGGCTCGACCACGAGGTGGAACTGCTATTGGCCTTGCTGGACAAGAACTTAGGCGCCAGGAACTACGCTCTGGTCTTCACCTCGGCCCACGGCGCCACCCGGGACCCGGATGGGAAGCGCGCGACCCTGGCCGTACCGGGAGATGCGGTTGCCAAAACCATCAACCAGGCGCTCTCGGCACACTACGACACTGGGGGCCGCAAAAAAGCATTTGTGGAGCGGTACATCTATCCGTTTCTGTACCTGCGGCAGGACGTGCTGCAAAAATCTTATATAGACCTGAGGGAGGCGCGGGTTCTGGCCGGGCAGGCAGCCCTGACTGTACCGGGAGTGACGGGCTATTACACGGCCGATGGCGACACCTCCCACCCCGGCGACTGGGCGCGCCGTTTCAGCAACAGCTTCCACCCTGTGCGTTCCGGCGACGTCATGCTGGCTTATGGGCCGGAGCACGTGGAGGATTACGGCGCCGGACGCGGCATCTCCTACGGATCCCTCTACAATTACGACACGCGCGTACCGCTGATCCTTTACGGCGCTCCGTTTGAGAACGCAGTATTCGAAACGGCGGTCGAGTTGGTGGACCTGGCTCCCACCCTGGCGCGGGTAGCCGGCATGGCATGGCCCTCTTCCAGCACCGGCCGGGTACTGGGTGAGGCGCTGGCGGCGGAGGGATGAGCAGTTCTCCGCTGGCCGTTTCGCTGTGTGGCATCCCCCTTCGCAATCCTGTCATCGCAGCTTCCGGAACGTTCGGCTACGGCATTGAGTTCGAGCACCTCGTCGAACTTCACGAGCTGGGGGGCCTGGTCGTAAAAGGTCTGTCGCGCGAGCCCATGAGCGGCAACCCGGAGCCGCGCCTTTGGGAGACGCGCGGCGGCATGATGAACTCCGTCGGCCTGCAAAACGTCGGCGTGCGCACGTTTGTGGCAGAGAAGCTGCCGAAGCTGGCCCAATTCCAGACCGCCGTGTTCGCGAACGTGTTTGGATACGCGACGGAGGATTATGTCGAAGTGGTGCGCGTGCTGGAGGACTCGCCGGGAGTGGCCGGGTACGAGCTGAACGTCTCGTGTCCCAACACGCGGCACGGCGGCATCTACTTCTCGAACGATCCGGGACTGTTAACCGAGCTGATCACCGAAGTGAAACGGGTGGCGCGGCGGCCACTGATGGTGAAGCTCTCGCCGAATGTCGCGGACATCGCTCCCTTGGCCCGGGCGGCGGAGCAGGCCGGAGCGGATGCGATTTCGCTGGTGAACACGTTCATCGCGTTGGCGGTGGATGCGAAGACGCGGCGGCCGCGCCTGGGCGCCGGCTTCGGCGGCCTCTCCGGTCCGGCGATCAAGCCCATTGCGCTACGCATGGTGTACCAGGCGGCCAAAGCGGTGAAGATTCCGGTGGTGGGAATGGGCGGGATCGCGACGGGCGAAGATGCCGCGGAGTTCATGATTGCCGGGGCGAGCGCCGTCGAAGTCGGCACCTCGACCTTCTGGGACCCCACGTCGCCGGTGCGCATCGCGCGCGAACTGGGCGAGTTTTTGAAAAAGCAGAAGATCGCGCAGGTGAGCGAGCTCACGGGCACACTGCGGTGTGATGTACCATCAGCAGAATAATGCTCGAAAGCATGCCTTACCTGTTCAGCGAACTGAAAGAATATCTGCCCTCATACACGACGGGGATCCTGCCGTCGCAATCGATTGAAGAACTGATCGCGGCAGGCCACATTACGGCGGACCCGCCAATCGCGCCGGAACAGGTGCAGCCTTCGAGTATGGACCTGCGCATCGGACCGGTGGCGTATCGCATCCGCGCAAGTTTTCTTTCCAGCCGGAACGCGCGGGTGATCGACAAACTGCAGGACAATCACCTCTATAAAATCGATCTGACGCGGCCCGCGGTTCTGGAGCGCGGTTGCGCGTATATGGCGCCGCTGGTGGAAGAGCTGAGCCTGCCCTCAGATATCTCGGGCAAAGCAAATCCCAAGAGCACCACGGGAAGGCTGGACGTGTTCACACGCTTGATCACGGATTACGGGAGCGAATTCGAGCGGGTGCCGGCGGGGTACAAGGGGAAGCTGTACACGGAGATCGTGCCGCGCACCTTCAGCATCGTGGTGGAACAGGGAGTGCGTTTGAACCAGCTCCGGCTGCGGCGCGGCAATCCGCCGCCTTCGGACACGGAACTCGAGCGGCTGCACGAGCAGGAGACGCTGGTCTACAGCGAAGACGAGTTACCCGCGGATGCGCTGATTTCGAACAAGAGCCTGTGGCTCTCTGTGGATTTGAGCGGCGAGGAAGGCTCCGAAATTATCGGCTATAAGGCCCGCCGGAATACGCCGCTCATTGATTTGAGCCGGATCAATCATTACGATCCGCTGGAATACTGGGAGCCGATCCACCGCACGAAATCGCGCACTCTGGTGCTCGATCCACGCGATTTCTACATCCTGGCTTCGAAGGAACGGGTGCGCATTCCACACTCTTTCGCAGCCGAAATGGTGCCGTACGATCCCTCGGTGGGCGAGTTCCGCATTCATTACGCGGGGTTCTTCGATCCCGGCTTCGGCTACGGCGCCGACGACATCAAGGGCACGCACGCGGTGCTCGAAGTGCGATCCCACGAGGTTCCGTTTCTTCTCGAAGACGGGCAAACGGTGGGCCGGCTGGTGTTTGAGCGGCTGTTGAGTGTGCCGAAGAAAATATATGGGCAAGGGATTGGGTCGAGTTATCAGCATCAGAGGCTGGCGTTGAGTAAGCAGTTTCGAAGGTGAGGGTGGAGCGTGAACCGCGCAGATCCACTACACAGCCGCTTCCACAACGGGTACCGCTCCAAAATGGTGCTGTTTTAGCAGGTCTGTGATTCTGTCAATACTGAGGTTGTCCCCGGCCGTTCGGCCCCTAATCACGCGCTTCAGCGAGGAGGCCTCCAATTCGGCGCTCACTCGCCGCTTACCGGATGCTTCAAAGGGTGTTACGTCGGGACCGCCGGATACCCAGAGCCGCACTTCCTGTTCGTGGCTCCAAGAAGGGTCCTTGAAGCGGATAGCGCACGCCATCAGAATGAACTCGACCTCCGCCCAGTACCGCTCGCGGTGTTTGCGACCGGAGATTTCCAATTCACGTTCAAGGTGGATCGCGTGATCCACTGTCTGTTCAATCTGACGAGTTTGTATTTCTGGGTCGTACTGCATCGGGAAAAGTGCGTATCGCTTACCGCCATGGGCCCCGGCGAACAGGGCGTCGTAGTCAAACACCAAGGCGCACCCGGTACAGCCACTCGCGTAATCCTGCCACATGTACGGCTGCTCTCCGGCCGAGCAGAAGCACGCTATGTAGCCCGTCCACGCTCTCTTCATGCCGAAAAGACTATCTAAATTGAGCACAGACTCCTTGAACGGCGTGTAAACAGACTTACGCTTCACAACAGATTTCACAACCGAAAGACCGTGGTCGCCCTCGCGGGGGTCGCTGACGTGACTAACGTCGGTACACCAGAGCTCGTGCTTCTCAATGATCCCGCAAAAGCCTTGCGGAGACGTAAAGTGAAACAATTCGGGCGTAGGGCGAGACTCGTACGGGTCCCAAATCTCACTGTGTTTCCGTCTTAGTTCTTGTCTAGCTGACTCAATCTGGCTCTCGCCCATGTGGTTAATGGTTCGCGCTGTGGGCAAAATAGAGTTCGATCGCTTCGCGGATATTCGTCCGGGCTTCTTCTTCGGTGTCGCCGGCGGAGGCGCGGCCTGGCAGTTCCGGGCACACAGCGGAGAAACTGCCGGACTTGGGATCGAATTCCAGGACAATGCGCTAGCTAAGTCGCCTTCACCACTGCGCCCCACTCCTCGGGACTGCAATCCCTGGCGTGTCGTGAAAAAAGCCAGTGATGCCCATCCAGATCCTCGGCCGCGTACTGATACTCTCCGTACTCCGTCTCGTGCGGCTCCTCGAGAATCTTCGCGCCCGCGGCTTTCGCTCTCGCGTAGTGGCCATCCACATCGTTCAGAAAAATTGTCAGCGACTGGGTGCCATATCCCAACTGCGCCGGCGACTGTTGCGGTCCCCGTGCCTGTTGCACCTGGATCACTGCTTTGCCGGCGCGGATCTGTCCGCCGGCCAGCGGAGCGCCGTAGTGGTAGTACTCCTCAAACCCAAACGCCCGGTGCAGCCAGGCCATCGCCTCCGGCAGGTTCTGATAGACCACGTGGGGCAGGACAGTATCGACCGGTACGGAACGATTTCCGGACACCATCTCCGCATTTTAATACGACGCCGCACTCTAGTTAGGAGATTAAGCCTGGGCTGCTGCTGCGGTAGAAGTTCGGCCAGCCGGGTGATGGGATAGCCGGCGATTCGGGAGAGCACGTCGTTGAGCCAGCGAGGGATTGACTGACGCCACGAACGAAAAGCCGCAGGTCTCCGGCAAAGAACGCCGTAGGCCTGCGCTACATGGACAGACCGAATGACCAGTTTTGCCGAGGCGAGAGTGGTTAGGCTTGCCGGGTCACTTGCGCAGTTGGGCGCGAAGATCGCTCTCGCGGATGTGCTCGGTTCGCAGGTCGCCCCAGCAGACCCACACGCGGCCGAGTTTATTGAACAGGCCGCCCTCGTGATAGGCGAGCAGGACGGTGGCGTTGTCCTTGGGGGCGGGCTTCAAGTTTTGCGGCCACAGGAACACGATGGGCTGGGCGCTCTGCCTCCAGACATAGCTCGTCTTGGGGAGCGATGTCTGCGCGAGATCATCCAGGCTCGCCGGCCAGCGTCCGGTCGCCGCATGATACTCATACGTCGCGGATCCAAACAACTTCAATTGATACTGCATCGAAATGTGCGCGACGCTGTTGGGGTCGAAGTAGTCCCGAACCAGACCAGAGCTAAGACGCCGATCGCCACCAAGAGTTTGAATTTGAGCGACACCGATGTGATCCTCGCGCCGAGCCGACCAGCGTTACCGTTTGATGAGCACTACGGGGGACTGCTCGGAGCCGGCGACGCGGCCGAAAAAGTCGCGGACTTTGGAGTAGTCGGCAGCGGGAACGGTGGTGGCTTTCACTTCGAGCGATCGGGTGAAGAGAAGCGTTCCGTTGTCCACTTTGTAAGAGACGCGGTAGGTTCCAAAAGGGGCGTCCAGGCTGGCGCTGTCCGGCATTTCATCCACGGCGAATCCCGCGGGCAGCGTCACGCGCACGGTTTCAGTGCACGATTCCGAATCGAGCACGACCGGCTGCTTCCGTTTTTCTGACGCAAACGGATATTGCGTGGTTCGCGCGAGCACGGCCGGCCTGAACATCATGAGACGGCCTTGCAGCATCTGCGCGTAGCGCGGCGCCTGGAATTCAACGCCTAAGCTGAACTCCGTGCCGTCTTTCGTGGGCTCGGGTTCCACCTTGGATACGGTGGCTTCGGTGGCGGTGGCGGCTACCCAGTGTTCGATTCTCTTCACGTAGTCGGCCCGGCTGTAGTGGACGAAACGCCGGCGGGCATCGGCGGCGCTCTCTCCGAAACTGTGCTCCCGTGCCTTGGCGGAGATGCCTCCGTCGGCGGCCAACACCACGTCGGCCTCCCTTTCGACTCGATTGGCAGAGGGCGGCGTGACCGGCATGCGCAGCAGGGCGCCTGACTCGCCGGCCAGGACCAGCGCCAGACTGTCCTGCTCGTAATCCGGCAGATATCCCGGCGGCGTCATCTCATCGGTGGGATCGAAGATCAACAGACGTCCGAGTTTGGGGTGCTCGATCACGGACGCCGCGGTGGTTTGCGGAGAGACTTTCGCGGCGAGAATCATGTGATTGAACTGCCAGGGCGAGGGCCACGCTTCGCGCACATGGGCACGGTCGCCGGAATAGATCGCGACGAGGTAGGAATCGATACCGGCGACCTTGAGCATGGTGCGCATGAGATTGGCTTTGTCCTTGCAATCGCCGTACGATTTGGTGAACACCTCAGCCGCCGGGTGCGGCCGGTATCCACCCCCTCTGCCGAGCCGCGTTGAAATGGCGATGTACTTGACGCTTTGCACGTAACGCGCAATGGGAGCGAGGCGGTCGAAATCAGTGGCGCTGCCCGCGACCAGAGACCGGGACTTCTCCATCAGAGCATCGTTGGTGGTTTGCTGCGAGTCGGCAACTTCGGTCTGAAAGCGCGAAACATCCGTCCAGCTACTGAATGACGGTCCGGCGCTGCGCGAGCCATCGGGCGCGATGAAACTCACGCCGAGCCAGGGCGCGAGCGCGCTGATTTCCGGACTGGCAGGCTCGGGTTCGAGAAACGGAAGATTTTTCAACTCCCAGGTGTAGATTCCCTCGGTGATAAGCGGACGCACAGTTTCGGCGTTGAAGGTCACGGTCTCGGCGCGCCAGCCGGCGGGCAGCGAGAGAACGAAGCGCGAAGTGAGGGCCGGCAAGCGATCCTGAAACTCCCACAGCCACTGCGTGAAGATGGATTTGTCTTCGGACACCGCCTCATAAGCGAACACGCTGCCGGGGTCGGCATCCTGCGCGGCGAGGATGACCCGCACGCGGTACTCGTTGTAGATGTCGTTCTCGACCAGGCCGACATCCGCCGTTTTCTCTTTTCCATACCGCCGGGTCTCTCCAGAGGGCGTCACCAGCCAGCCGCGCAGTTCACGGACTTTCCCGGTTCCTGTCAGATAGATTTCGGAACCGCGCGCAAACTCGCGGCCTTCGCGGGACAGGATGCGGACCGCACGCCGCGTGGTGCACGTGCGGCGGCCGCTCTGATCGACCACCACGTGCTGCTCGTTGAGCAGAACCACCGCGGGAACTTTGGCGTCGTATTTCGGGGGCGCAATCGCCGCAGCCTCTCGCACCCAGGCTGGGGTGTCGTCGGCCGCGGACGCCGCGTGCAGAAGAAGAATCGCGATCAGCGGGATTTTGGGGATCCGCATTTTCGGACGCCCCTACTGGCTTGCCACAGGCTGCGCCTGCTTAAGGGTGAGCACGTGCTCGTCCGACTGATGCATCAAGTCGAACGCCTTCTTGACACCCGAGTAAACACTAACAGGAAAGACAATGTGGCCTTCATTGCCGAAGATCAGTTCCCGGGTACAAATCAGCGTTCGCTTTGCGGTGTCGTAACGCGCGCCTAACTTGTAGTTCCCGATGCTCTGCAGAGGGATGTGAGGCGGCAATTCAGGGTGCTCGAGTTCATAGCCTTCGGGCAATTCCACCGAGATCTGATCGCTTTCCATCCACGGATAGGAGAAATAGACGGGGTACTTTCTCTCGCTGGCCGAAAATTTTGCCGGCAGATTCCGTTGAAAAAATGCGATGGGCAGGAAGAGGCGCTTTCCGGTTCTCTGGGCGTAGTCGGGAACCTTGATGTGATAGCTCACGAGCAGCGGCTTATCAGGGTCGGCGGCATTCTCAACGCGGATGGCTGTGACTTCGGCGCCGCCATATTGGTCGCTCAACATCTTTTGAACCTGATCCTGCTGCTGCTCTTCCTGCTGTTCCTGGTAATCGCGGCGGCGGCTGGTGGCAGCGTGGCCGGTATACTCGATGTGCACATCGCCTTCCAGCGTCCCGGCGTCGCTCAGGCGAAAAGATCCGGACCGCTTGCTCAGCGACTTGGCGGGTTCCGAGAGCGGCGTGGTGATGAACTGGGGTTCGGACGGATCGGTAATCAGCGCGGCGGTGCCCTCCTCCTGCCATCGCAGCATGCCGAAGGGGACATAGGTGCTGGCGGGATCAAAAAAGCTCCAGTGGTCGTTGACTTTTACGGCCACTTCGTAGGCTCGCAAGAAGTACGCCTGCGCCAGTTCGGGACTGAAGAAAAACTGGCTGCGATCAGCCATCTTGGAAAAGCGCGCGTCGAAACCCGCAGCGGTGGCCAGAGCTCCAAAGAGCAGGTCAATGTCTAATCCCGTCCCCATTCCGGCGCGGATGGTATCGGCGGGAACTTTGTTCTGCTTGCGATCCGACCGCTCCTCGACGCTTAGACCGGAGCCTGAATCGTTGACATTCTTGATGGAGTTGCGGCAATAACGGAAGAGGCGGCGCAGTTTCTCCTCCGGGGCGCTGGCGTCCTCCATAACCTGCTGCGCGGTCTTCTTGACTTCTCCATCCACCTTCATGCGCGCCTTGAAATCCTGATACAGTTCGCGGCCATGATCTTTCCAGTATTTGTCCGGCGTGGACTGCTTGTTTTCGGCGTAGTACACCAGCATCCAGCCTGTTACCTCGTGCTCAGGTGGCATGTAGGGTTCCTCGTGAAAGGCGGGCATGTTGGTAGCGGTGAGGCTGCTGAAGCCCTTTTGTTCTTTCGCGAAGCTCATTCCCGGTGGAAGATGAAAACCCATGGTGCGCATGGAATAGGGAAAGTAGGGGTTGCTGAGCGGTTTGAGATAGTAGCGCACAGTCTGAACCGGAATATCACGCTGGAACTGAAGCTCGACGTAGTTGGCTAATCGTTCTTCGTAGCGCTCATACCAGCGGTATTCGACCACGGCTCCGGGCTCAACGCCGGGCAGCACGAAGGATTTGGCTTTCAGTTTCAGGCCGCTCACCTTGACGAGCATCCGGTCGAAGACGGCGTCTTTCTTGAGTTCAATGACGGATCCGTCGGGCTTGGTGGTGCGGCCTTCGATCCGGCTGACGGAGACTCCGGCGACATAGGGAATGTCGACCTTGCTCACTAATTCCGCGCCGCGCTCATCAAATACTTTGATTTTCAAGTAATGGGTGAAAACGCTGTGCGGATAGGCGCCGGTGGCCTCGTCCGAGACTCGCACTTCCCAGAGGATGGCCTCCGCGTGAGCGTCCTTTTCGACTTTGGGGGATTTTGCGGCCAAATCCGCGGGGTCAACCGGGGTCCAATCCGCCGCAAATAGAGGGGCCAAGGAGAAAAACAGGAAAAGCCATTTTGACTTGTGTGGCAGAAATCACCCCTTCCGAACTAAAAACGGACCCCTGGGCGGGGTCAAACCCCATTTATTAACTTCAGTAAGCGGATATTAATCTGCGTCCGGCAAAATCAATCCGCACGAAAGAACTTTGGTCGCAGAATAGCAGAGCAAGCTAGCGGCGTCAAACCCATCTTTGGAGAGTCAACGAGCGAGAAATGTCAAGGGACTATTGCCGCGGCGATCATCCTGCGCATGCGCTCGTAGTGAGAGCCTTTCCAGTAGATCCGGCCGCAAGTCTGGCACGTGAGGAATTCGGTGTACAGGTTGCGGGTGCGGTCGGGCAGGCGTTGGGCGATCGATTCTTTCCCGGCCGCGTGCAGCGGGGTATTGCAGCACAGGCATCGCGTGAAGAGCGCGATGGAGCGGCGAAGATCGAAGCGCTCGACCACTTCGGCGAGCTGCAGGCGCGGGCGGGTTTCACGCATCAAATGGCCGTGCGTGACGGCCGAGCGTTTCAGCAGACCGGCGTCGCGCGTCAGCAGAATACGATGCTCGTCGCGTGAGATGCGGGCCAGGTCTCGATCCGGGCAGTGGTTCTGATATTGCGTGTCGAAACCCAACGCGCGCAGATACGCGGCGAGCCGGCCCAGGTGCGTGTCAAGAACGAAGCGGGTTTGGCGAAGAGGCTCGGGGCGAACGCGGGCCACGGGCGAAATGTCGATCGACTCAAAGACCGGATAAACGCTCACACGATCGCCGTTCTTCACACGGCAGGAAAAATCGACGGACGCGCCGTTCACCAGGATCAGGTCGACTTCGGTGTGAGGAACGCCGAGACTCTCGATCATGTCCTTGACGGTGGACTGGCCGTTGCAGGGGTGGGCGAAAGTGAGGAAGCGGCGGCGCGGAGGGAGGAGGTCGTTGAGTTCGGCGTAGAAGCGGAAGAAGGCGGTGTGCACCTACTGGTTATGTTAAGCCGATGAAGGTCCCTCGCGCCGCCAACCTTCTTGCGAGTAGAATCGAGAAAACATGTTAGAGCGGGCTGTAGGCAGCCGCATCGGTCCCTACGAGCTGATGACGCCTATCGGCGCGGGTGGTATGGGCGAGGTCTGGAAAGCCCGCGACACTCGTCTGGACCGCGTGGTCGCCATCAAATTCTCAGAAGCGCAGTTCACCGAACGGGTGGAGCGCGAGGCCCGCTCGATCGCCGCGCTGAACCACGCGAACATCTGCCAGATCTACGACGTCGGTGAGAGCTACCTGGTGATGGAGTATGTGGAAGGCGAGCCGATTCACGCACCTGACAACACGCGCAAGCTGCTGGATATTGCCGTTCAGATTGCCGAAGGACTGGCTGCAGCGCACGCGGCGGGCTTCGTTCACCGGGACCTCAAGCCCAGCAACATTCTGCTGACCAAGGACGGCCGGGTGAAGATTCTCGACTTCGGCCTGGCGAAGTCAGCAGCGGCCGGCACAGTCGCGGAAGCCACGCGCACGTTCTCCCAACCGGGCACGATCATCGGCACGGCGGCCTATATGAGTCCGGAACAGGCGTGCGGCCAGGAACTCGACGTGCGCAGCGATCAGTTTGCGTTAGGCCTGATCTTGTACGAACTCGCCACCGGGAAGCGAGCATTCCAGCGTGACAGCGCGGCCGAGACCATGGCGGCGATCATCCGAGAGGATCCGCCTCCGCTGCCGGCAAGCGTTCCCACGCCACTCCAATGGGTGGTGGAACGCTGCATGGCGAAGGAACCGGCCGGGCGCTATGAGAGCACTCGAGACCTGTATCGCGAGTTGAAGACCGTGCGGGATCATCTCTCGCAAGTCACGACGGCGGCCGTCATGGGCGCGCGGCATATGCGCCGCAGAGGACCATTTATCGCGGCTGTGCTCGTGGCGGCGGCGCTCGTCGCCGGCTGGTGGGCGAGAGGGTGGCAGCGCCAGCCTTTGGGGGTCTCCATCCAGTTCCAGCGCATCACGGACTTTGTGGGCATGGAGGAGTCTCCGGCGATTGCGCCAGATGAGAAAACCGTAGCCTTCGTCGCCCCGGCCGGGGGCCGTCGCCAGATCTGGGTCCGCTTGCTGGCCAGCGGCGTGCCGCTCCAAATCACTCACGATGACGCCGACCACCAGGAGCCACGCTGGTCTCCGGACTCCAGCGCTTTGATCTATTACTCGCCATCGACGAAGCAAGGTGAGCAGGGAACCATTTGGGAAATCTCGGCGCTCGGCGGTGCGCCGCGCCGGGTTGCTTCGGCGCTGGGAGGAGGCGACATCAGCCGTGATGGCCGGCGCATTGCCGCGTTCCAACTCCACGAAGGACAAACCGAGTTGGTAACCGTCGCGCGCGATGGTTCGGGAATAGAGCGCGTCACACAACTGGCCGACCAGCACCCCTACGATGAGCCCCGCTGGTCGCCCGATGACCGCTCGATCGCTTTTCACCGTGGCATCGGTTATGCCTTCGATGAAGTGATTTGCGTGGTTTCGGCCGCCGGAGGCGCAGTGCGGGAACTCGCTCGCGGTGACGGACTGAAAGGCCTGGCCTGGCTACCTGACGGCTCCAGCCTGGTCTACAGTTCCTCCAAGGGAAGCACCATTCTCTACCCGCCGATTTTCAACCTTCAAATCGTTCGCACGGATGGCAGCGGCGAGCGGCAACTTACGTTCGGCGAAGTGTCCTACGTGAATCCGGACATGCGCAGCTCGGGCAAACTACTGGCCAGCCGGATCCGGATTCAATCCGATATCTGGAAATTCCCGGCCAGTGGTCTACCGGCGGAGAACACCAAAAGCGCCATTCGCATTACGCGACAAACCGGCCAGGCACAGAAACCGTCAGTGAGCCCTGACGGGACCGAACTGGTCTACCTGTCGGAGCGGCGGGCACGGGAATCTGTGGACGACCAGGGCAGACGGGTCCGAAGTCCGGCAGATTACTTTTGAACGAGACCCGACCGCGGTGGTAGGCATTCCTACCTGGTCTCCGGCGGGCGACCGAATCGCGTTCATATTGACGAGAAAAGGCGAAACCGCTCTGTGGTTGGTTAACCCCGATGGCGGCGGCCTGCAGCAACTGGTCCCGCGTGGCTCGTCAGCCACCTGGTCACCGGACGGCCGATGGCTCTATTATTCCGTCTTGCGGAAGGCGGCCTTCTGCATAGAGAAAGTCCCAGTCGCTGGAGGAACACCGGTCACGGTGCGCTGCGAAAATTCGGGTCCGGCGTCGGTGGCGGCCGATTTGACACTGTATTATACGAATCAATTGAAAGGATTGAATGGCGGTTGGGATTCCGAACTGCGGCGGGCACGTCCGGAAGCAGCGCCTTCTCAGGTTCTGGCCCGCGTGGCCGGATCGCGGGTTCCGGTGGATCCCGCGTTGTGCCAACCCGTGCTGTCACCGGACGGCAAGATGCTGGTGGCGCCGCTATTGGATGGAGCGGCAAGCAATCTGTGGGCGATCCCGGCGGAGGGCGGCCCACTGCGCCCGCTCACCGATTTCGGGCAGCGGCCCATTTTGATCGCGCGGCGGGTCTCGTGGTCGCCAGACGGCAAGTACATTTATGCGTCCGTTGCGGAAATGGATGCGGACATTGTGCTGTTCGACGGGCTGGTGAAGTGACAGTGTGGCTGCTACCCGAACAAATCGTTCACGGCTTCACGGAAGACGCGGGTGTGCGCGTCCACGTCCGCATCGGTGGTGGCGGGCGACATCAGGGCCATGTTGTGGAAGGGCGTCATGAGGATGCCGCGGTTCATGGCGTAGAGGTGCAGGAAGCGGTCGAGCTCGAAATCTGCCGTCGCTGCGGCCTCGGACCCATTGCGCGGCGCGGTCGGGCGAAACAGATATTCGACGCGGCACCCGAGGCGTGAGATGGACCAGGGCACTTGTTTCTCGCGCAGAACCTCATCCACGCCGGCGCGGAACCGCTCGGCTAGCGGAAACATCCGGGCGAACGCATCCTCGGTGAGCACGCACGAAAGCGTAGCCCGCATGGCCGCGAGCGAGAGTGCGTTTCCAGCGAGTGTGCCGCCGATGCCGCCGGTATCGCAATCTTCGAGGCGTACTTTCGCGGCAATCCGCTTGCCCACGTCCTCACTCAGGCCGTAGACAGCACCCGGCACACCGCTGCCGATCGGCTTGCCCAGCACGAAGATATCGGGCTCGAGGACGTGGGCCCGCGTATAGCCGCCCGGACCAGCACAGATGGTGTGCGTCTCATCGATGATCAGCAACGTTCCGTGCTTCCGAGTGAGGCGGCGCAGTGCGTCGTGGTATCCGGGATCCGGAAGGACGATGCCGACGTTGGTCAACGCCGGCTCGCACAACACGCACGCCACGTCTCGCGGGGCGAGCGCCGCATCGAGCGCATCCACGTCATTGAACTCCACCACGCGGGTGGTGACCGCAGGGTCGACCGGAGGACCGATGTTCCCCCGCCGCGGACCGGCGACATCGTCCCTCAGGGTGATGAAGGTCTCGTCAACTGTGCCGTGATAGCACCAGTTATGCACCAGGATCTTGTTGCGTCCGGTGATCTCGCGCGCGATGCGGATGGAAAAACGGTTCGCATCGGTTGCCGTGAGCGCGAACTGCCAATAGCGCATGCCGAAGCGGCTGCGGAGCTCCTCGCCGAGCCAGACCGCATCTTCGGTGGGGAGCATCAGGGTGAGGCCACGGCCCAACTGCTCTGTGATGGCGGCCACGGCCGGTTCGGGCGAATGCCCGGTCATGGCTCCTGTATCGCCCAGGCAGAAGTCGATGTATTCGCGCCCGTCGACGCAAGTGAAGTGCGCGCCGTGCGCCTCGCGGACGAACAATGGGAACGGACTGGCCCACTTGGACATCCAGTTCATGGGCACGCCACCCAGCAGGAATTGGCGGGCGCGATCGAATAACTGGCGCGACATGGGGTGCTCTTCGGCGAAGCGCCCCTCTTCGCGGGCCATGAGGGTTTCGAGGTGAGTCCGGTCCAATTTCACGATTCATTACATCAGGGCAATGGGACAGGGTGTCAACCCGGCTCGAATTTCAGAGCTGCAAGTGCTAAATTGCGAACAGGAGACAAGAGCCATGAGCTACCTGTGTCTCATGATGGCGCTGCTGGCCAGCGTTGAACTCACCGGCCCGAACAGCGCGGTTACCGGCCAGTATCTCGAAGACCGGTCGAGCCGTGTGTACGGCTGTCCTTGTGAGTGGTCAAGCGAATACGTCAGCTACGGCCGCGAAGCTGTACTGGCGTGGAAGATTGAATCCGGTGAATATGCGGGCGAGCGCCTCGCGGGGCTGAGAATGGCCGCCGTTCTGTCCGGCGAGTTCACGTTGAGCGCGGCGACATCTCTCCGGCATTCGACCGTGTTTGTGGATGCAGGAGCGGGCGAGGTGCAGCGCGGCGCGGGAGTGGCTTGGCTCCGCTCGCGGTACGGTGACATTCTGGGCAGCATTTTGGGCATCCATGTGGCGCCCATCGAGTTCAAACTGGATGCAGAGTCGGCCAAGCTGCGGGTGGGGGATGTCCTGGAAGTCCAAATGCGGCGTGCCAACTTCCTGGAAGACACGCAGCCGTGGGCTTCGCTACTCTACGACCCGCTCACAAAACTCACTTCTTCCACTCTGGGGACCACGTTCAACACACACTACACCGGCCCGGATCTGCAAATCCGCTGGACGCGCCGCGATGCGGCAATCACGGGATACTACGGGACGTTTTCGCTGAAGTAGAGCGCGCGTGGCAACAACGGTACGTTGCCGTTCACACGATGCTGCCAGGCTTGGGCAGGTGGCTTTTCGGCGCTCTGGTGGAGCGAAGACTGGTGCGTCTGTTTGAGTACAGGCACCGGATAACGCGGGAGGCGAATGAGGCCGCGCATGCACGCGAATGAACGCGCATTTGGGTGACAATTAAGATGAAGGCGGGTATGGCCGATCCACAGCCTGACCAGCAGACGAAGCCGAACGAAGGCCGCATGCCCGGAACCGTGGGGGTTGTGCGTCTATTCGGCGTTCCAGTCCGGCTGCACTTCACCTTCGTTCTATTGCTGGTGTTTCTAATTTTTATCGGCATCGGCGGAAAGCAAACCGGCGCCGCGACGGCAGTGTACATTGTGGCGCTGTTCGCCTCGGTGCTGCTGCACGAGATCGGCCACGTCCTGGTAGCCCGCTGGTACGGCATCCGCACGCGCGAAATCGTGATGTACCCGATCGGCGGCGTGTCTCGTTTGGAGAGCCAGCCGAAGGCGCGGCAGGAACTGCTCATCTCGACGGCCGGGCCGCTGGTCAACCTGCTGATCGCCATCACACTGCTCGCCACCGAGCGTAATTTTCTTCCGATCGAAGCCTTGCGCATCCCCACGGACGCAAACCTGATTGAGCGCATCGCCCTCGGGAATTTGCTGCTGGGACTGTTCAACCTGCTGCCGGCGTTTCCCATGGACGGCGGGCGCATTCTGCGTTCGGTGATCGCTTTGTGGAAGCCGGAGGATGAAGCGACGCAGATCGCCGGAAGCACCGGGCAGTTTCTGGCTGTAGCCATGGGATTATTCGGACTGCTCTCCGGAAACTTCATGCTGATCTTCGTGGCGTTGTTTGTTTACCTGGGCGCACAGCAGGAAGTTGCCGCGGCGCGCGGCCGTTCGTTGACCAGCGGATTTCCCGTGCGCGCCGCCATGATCACCGATTTCCGCACGCTGTCGCACGGAAACACGATCCGCGAAGCCGGCGACCTGTTGTTATCGACCTCGCAGCAGGACTTCCCAGTGATGCACGGCGACGAAGTGATCGGGCTGCTCACGCGCTCGGCGCTGGTGCGCGCCATGCTGCGCGAGGGGCCGGAAGCCTACGTGGCGGGAGCCATGGACCGCAATTTCCCGCGTGTCCCGCCGGACATGGACCTGGCGACGGCTTTGCCGTTGGTGTCCGCCGCGGGCTCGTGCGCTCTGGTGATGGACGGAGACCGCCTGGTTGGATTGCTGACAGCCGAGAATCTGTACGAATTCACTCTGCTGCGGCAGGTGAGCATCGCACAGGCAAAGATGAGTCATCGCTAACGCGGACGAATCATGGGCCGCGTGCACGGCATCAAACAGATGGCGGGTCCCGGCCCGCTTCGCTCATGCATCGTCTCGTGATCATCGGAGGCGGGTTCGGCGGCCTGTACGCCGCCAAGGCCCTGCGCCGTGCGCCTGTGCACGTGACTCTGCTCGACCGGCGGAACTTCCATCTTTTCCAGCCGCTGCTCTACCAGGTGGCGACTGGCGGACTGTCTCCGGGCGAAATCGCATCTCCGCTGCGGTTCGTCCTCCGGCGCAGCAAGAACACCGAGGTGCTTCTGGCTGAAGTGCTGGATCTCGATACGGCCAACCGGCGCGTCCTGCTGCGGGACGGCGACGCCGGCTACGACACGCTGATCGTGGCCGCCGGCGCCAGTCATTCTTATTTCGGGCACGATGAATGGGAGCCCCTGGCGCCCGGCCTGAAGACCATTGAAGACGGGACCGAGATCCGCCGTCGCATTCTACTCGCGTTTGAGAAGGCGGAGCGGGAACCGGACCAGGATGCGCGCCGGGCCTGGCTGACGTTCGTGGTGGTGGGGGCCGGGCCGACGGGCGTGGAGCTGGCAGGCGCGTTGGGGGAGATCGCCAACGATACGCTACGCCACGATTTTCGCCACATCAACCCATCGGAAGCGCGCATTCTCCTGATGGAGGGGTCGGACCGGGTGCTGCCGCCGTACCCTCCCGATCTGTCGGGGAAAGCCGAGACGGCTCTGATTGGTCTGGGCGTGCGGCCCATGATGGGCGCGATCGTAACCGGCATCGACGAAACGGGCGTGACGGTGCGGCGCGGCACTCAGGCGGAGCACGTTCCCGCGCGGACCGTGCTGTGGGCCGCGGGCGTCGAGGCGTCGCCACTTGGCCGAGTACTCGCCGAACGCGCCGGAGCGAAGCTCGACCGCGTGGGCCGCGTGATGGTGGAGCCGGATCTGACAATCGCCGGCCATCCCGAAATCCTGGTGATCGGCGACCTGGCCAACTTTAGCCACCAGACGGGGAAACCGCTGCCGGGTGTCGCGCCGGTCGCCATGCAAGAGGGGCGGTATGCGGCCGACCTGGTGCGGCGCCGTCTTCGAGGCCAGGCCGTTGGGCCGTTCCACTACTGGGATAAGGGCAGTCTCGCGACCATCGGCCGGGCAGCCGCGGTGGCGGACTTCGGGCGCATCCACATCGCCGGCTACTTTGCCTGGCTGGCGTGGCTATTCGTGCACCTGATGTACCTGGTGGAATTCGACAATCGCCTGCTGGTGTTCATCCAGTGGGCGTACAACTATTTCACGCGGAACCGCGGGGCGCGGCTGATCACGGGCGGCAAGCCTTAGATCGTGCGGGTGACGGATCTACAGCCGTGGCCGGTAACCGGGGCGCGAGCGCACGCGATACCTCTTGCCGATGTCGGGGACGATCTCGACGCTGATTTTACGGAAACCCTCATTCGGATTGGCGGCGGGGTAGTAGGTTACGGTGTAACTGTTTCCTAAGTCCTCGCGAATGGACTCGAAAGCTTCCACCTGTTTCTGCCACGTCTTGGCCCAGTAGGCTTTGCCGCCTGTGCGCGCGGTGATGCGCCGGAAGACGCTGCTGGAGATGGGATCCTTGTTCACCTCATTGGTCGAAATCACATAGATGGGGATGCCCTCGTCTTCCGCGACGGCGCGCACGTCATCCGGGGCAACCATGCTGGCGTTGTCGGGTCCGTTGGAAAAAACGATCACCACTTTGCGGCCCGGAACCTTGGCGGCGTCGCGCAGCGTCAGTAGCAGCGCATTGTAGAGCGCCGTGTCGTCGCCCGCCACCGCTTTGCGCAGACCGAAGATGGCGTCGCCGCGGTCGCGGGTCAGATTGGAAGCGCGGGAAAGATTCCGGCTGAATGAGTACATGGCCACCGAATCGGCGCGGTCGAGGCCGCGCACGAAGTCGGCAATCGCGTCTTCGGCGTAGACAAAGCCGCGGTACATGAAATTACTCGTGTCAAACAGAACGAATACGTTAGTCCCAACAAACGCATCCGAGCGGGGATCGATGCCGGGCTTGGAGGGCTGCTCGACTCCAGCATCGATCAGCGGGCGCACGCTGCCGTCGTCGTTGACCTGCACCGCGGGTTTGTTGCCCTCAGCAAAGGTCGAAATCTTCTCGACGATGCCGTCTTCCAGGATGCGGAAATCGCTGGGCTTGAGGCCATTGATGTAGTGGCCCTTGCTGTCGGTGATCGTGAAGCTTAGCACCACGAGATCAACTTTGGTACGGAAGACCGGATTCTTGGCTTCCTGGCCGGATAGCCAAACCACTCCTCCCGCCAGTAGGACTGCACTCGATAAGATCACGGTCGTCTTCAATGGAATCCTCACACTATTCTCCTGAAGATTACTGCAACGCGGCTTTCTGCTCCCCGGTCGACTGAAGCTTGCTCTTGGCGCGCACATCGTCCCCGACCATGCGCAACGAGCGCAGCAAGGCCGGCCAGTCCTCCAGATGGGAGGCGAAAATGCGTTCCACCACTTTCTGCGTCCACTCGGGGATGAGCACGTTGAGCTGCGAGGGCGTGGCATGCACCTCATCCGCCAGGGCCGCCCAGAAAAGCGTGTTGGATTCCCAGCTCTCGGCCATGATGCGGCTCGAATAACCCATCAAGGTGGGGAAGGTGCGCAGCTTGAGGAGCTCGGGGCGATACGAATTGGTCAGGGTCGGCTTGGGCGTTCCAAAAGCCCGGGAGACGGCCTGCTCGGCGACTTCGGCCGGGTGCTCCGAACGCAACTGGCGGATCTCGGCAACCAGGGGTCCGTCCGCGCCCTTCTGCCGCGGTTCCATCTGAGAAGCCAGCTCGAACAATTCCGCCGGCGTCACCTTCTCGATGGCCGGCTTGACGTCCCCGGCCTCCAGCAGCCGCTCCACCTGAGTGGTGCGCGCGGGAGCGGCCTGCGAGCCAAGCACCTCCAGCACCTGCTTTCGCAGCTCGGAATCGAGAGCGGCCTCGGCCAGCAGGGAATGTCCGTAGCGGAGGTGAAGGCCGACCCAATGCTCCTGAGCCGGCGTCACGTTCCACCACCGCGGGATCTTCGCGCTCAGAATCATCTGCGGCACCAGATCACCCCAGATGAGCGCCTGCGTTTGCGTGGGGACGAGGAAGTTCTGCTCGGCCTCAGCCAGCGCGTAGGGCAGACCGGCAAGCGAGCCCACCAGCCGGCCTCCCCCGTTCGAAGGCCAGCCGGTTCCAAACAGCTCGGTAGAACGCCAGGTGTGGTTGGCGCCTTGCACGCCGATAAAATCATGGCCCCGGACGAAAAGCGGATTGGTGTACAGCACCTGCGCTCCGGGCGGAGCGTAGTGCGCATAACTGTAGGCGACCAGCGTGTCGCGCAGGAACGGAGCAAGCAGCCCGCGAACGTCTCTCAGCTTCTCCGCATCGCTCGCGGCGCGCTCTATGGCCGCGCGCAGGTTCACCTTCCGCTCCAGTTCGACGTGTTTTTCGGTCCAGTAGCCAAAGGCAAAGGCGTTCTTTTCGACCGTGGTGAGAGACGAACGCGGGAGCTGGATCTCCGAGATACGCGACGCCAGCTTATTTACGAGAGCCGTATCGAGTTTGCCGCCGTGAGAGAGACTTTCGAGGTGTGCGTCGAGCTGGAACAGTGTAGTGAGCGAAATGATCCGCTGGGATTCCAGAATGCGGACCATCTCCTGCACTACCTGGGCCTGAGCGTCCGAGTCGCCGGGATTCGCGGCACCCGCGAGCAATTCGACCAGCCGATCTTGCGGCGATGAGAGATCCGCGGATCCAGTGGCCTTCAACAGCAGCGCGACGCTGCTTTTGCCCGCATCGAAGACGTCACGATCATGATGGATTTGCCCGAAGGGCGCGAGAATGCCCGCCAGCGTGGCATCGGCCTGGTTCGCACCAATACTGCCCTGCCGGCAGAAGATCTGCCACAAGCCCACCAGCGCCTGCATGGTTCCAGCAGTGTCGGCGCGCAGCAGATGGTCTTTCATGCGATCGATCGCCTCGGCGGTATCCAGAAACTGAATGATGCTCTTGTCCTCTACCGAGGGGGCATCGTTAAAAAGTTCGTACTGCGGGCCGTATAGATGATAGTCCTGCGTCAGCCGTTGGACGGTGGCCGGCTCGAGGGGCTTGGTGCGCAGGCGATCCAGATCGCTCACCGCCATGAAAATCTTGAGCGGCTCGTTCTCGACTGACTTGCGGCAGAGTCCGAAGAGAGCCTCAATCAGATCGTCGGGATCCTTCCAGCCGCTGGCCGCTTTGGTGAGCTTGCCATCGTACTTGCCGTGCGGGTGCGTGACGAAAAGGTTCTTCCAGACCTCGAGGCCTCCTGGAATGACGGGACGCCCGTTCGCATCCATGCGCAGGCGCGTGGTCAGCAGCATCATGTCGGCATTGGAGCGGAACACCGGGCGGGCCGGCCCGGGACTAGTGACGCGCCCGCGCACCGCCATATAGAAGCGCTTCATGCGCGGCGGGTCGGTCAAATAGTCCTTCACGGGGCCGTTGATCCTAGCCAGAGCGTCAAACAAGCTGGCCATCCAGCCGTCGTCTTTGGCCAGCAGTTTGTCGAAGAAAGCGGCGCCTTGGTCGGGCGAAACACCCACCAGCTCCGCCCAGGCGGCAGCGGAACGTTGGCCCCCGGGGACAATGGCCTTGCCGTTGCGGATCTCGAACATGCCCCCAAAGAAATCCAGCACGTGGGCATAGGCCTTCAGGCGCGGAAACGCGATCGCCTTGCGCAGTTCGTCGGCGGTCTGCGGGTCGAGTTTGGAAAGCCCCAGATAGAGCCGGCAGAGTGCAGGATCACCCAGGAATGCTTCAAGAAAATCGCCGCTCTCTTTCTCTTTGGCCGAAAGCCAATAGTCCGATCCGTAAAGCACGGGCACCGCGGCAGGACGATAGTCGTAAGTGAATGGCCGGTTGGTGCGGAGCGCCTGCTCGAGTTCGGCGATGGGGAAACCGGAGTCGGTGGTGAGGAACGCGCGCGTCGCATTCACGGTCTCGAGGACCACCTCACTGCCGCAGCCGCCGCGCATGCGATATCCGATGATGCGCAGCAGTTCGCCGGCATTCGCCGAATCGCAAGTTTCCACTTTAATTACTTTGTCCGCACCGGCCAGCTTGTCGAGCTCGCGGGCCTGCGAAACGTATCGATGCACGAGTTTCAGATACTCGGTTTGTTCCAGTGCCTCGTTGCTATGAGAAGCCTGATAGCCATTGGTCACCACGTTGCGGGCCAGGGCTGGAAGCACATCTTCAGGACTAATTTCGCTCGAAATCGCCGTCATCCGGTTGAACGAACGCAAAGGACCGGGCACCAAGACACTCTGTTTGGGATCACTCTGGACCGGCTCAGCCTTCCCGGCCGGTACGGTCGGCCAGTCCTTGCCGCCTGCCGAGTGGTAAGCCTCCAGATGCTGCGCGGCGGCGGCACGGTCTCCGGCCGCCAGGTCCAGAACGACCAACTCACGCGCCGCTGTTGCCGACTTGGCGCGGTCATCCGACTTCCCGGCAGCTTCCAAAACTCGGGCGTAGGCAGCGCGAGACTCCGGATCACCGTAACGTTCGAGAAACTCGGCGTATTCTCTCATCGCCTCGAGGTCGCCGGGCGTGTGCTGCGCGGCGGCTGACAGCACCGCACGGGCACCGGCTACGTCGCCCGATTTCTCGAGCTGCCGGGCTTTATCTACAGCTTCGTCTGCGACAAGCGGGGTCAAAAAGAATAACGCCAGAACTACGGACACCTTCATCGTGGGCACTCCCGTCGGGTGGTTACCCAATTTACCATGTCTTTTACCAGCTTGGGGATTCTACGGCAACTCTATCGAAAAACACAACGGAACGGATGTAAATTCGCGCACAGAGGTTGCAGAAGCACCCCAGCGTCCTAGGGATCAAAGCGTTTTCGGAGTTCGGCAGGCATCACCGGACAAGTGCCTGCCGGAGGGGCAAACCAGCGCGTCCGCATGCGTGCGATCCAATCGTACGCGCCATCGCGAACCGGCCGGGGAATCAGATGGATGGCCGCGCCAAGAGCCCACCAGCCGGCGCCTAACCGGCGCAGGATACAGACGACCGCGTCGGAACGGACCATGAGAGAGCCGTCAGCAGTCTGCAGGATCACGCTGTCCGGCAACCCGGCCCGGGCGCTCTGCGGCACCTTAGCCTGAAAAGTCTCGCCGGCGAGAGGGGCAAATCGAAACAAACGGCCGTCACGATCCACAGCCACGACGAATCGCACCCAGCGATGACACAGGCCGCAGTGGCCATCGTAATAGATCGTGTCAGTTGCCGGCGACTCTGGGGGCATGGTGTAATTCCATTCAAGCATGAAGCTGTGGAAGAAGATCCTGATCGGCTTTTTCACCGCCTATCTGTTGCTGGCCGCGGTGGTTTGGATCGTCGTTTCCCTGCCCCCGGCGCGCTTCGCTGCCGTCATTGCAAAGCTGCCAACCTCCGAGAAACCCGGCATGCTGTTCATGGTGGTGCCGATCGGGCCGTTGATGATGCTCGCCCGCGCCGGCCACCTCAGGCCCGGCGACATGGCACCCGACTTCCGGCTGCCTGTGTTGCACAGCCAGGAAATGGTCCAACTTGCGTCATTTCGCGGCCAGAAGCCCGTGGCGCTAGTCTTCGGCAGTTATACTTGACCACCCTTTCGCCGGGAGGTTCCCGCGCTCAACAAGCTGTACCGGGAGTATAAAGATCGCGTGGCTTTCTATGTTGTCTACATCCAGGAAGCCCATGCCAGCGATTCCTGGCGGCTGGCCGGCAACGTCTCGGTCGCCACGCCGCGCACCTTTGAAGAGCGGGGAACGGTGGCTTCATCTTGCGTGCGCAAGCTCGGAATTGAGATCCCGGCCCTGGTCGACGGCGCAGAGAATACGACTGAATCTGCGTACACGGGGTGGCCGGACCGTCTCTATTTGATTGATCGCGACGGGCGCGTCGCTTACAAAAGCGGACCGGGACCTTTCGGATTCCACCCGGGCGAGCTAAGGTCGGCGCTAGAGCGCGTGGCGCCAGGTGTCAAGACCGCCCAACGTTAGCAGCGGCCTACTTGCGCAACAGTGGTTTAAGGGTCTCGATCACATTTTGCGCCACAATGCGATTGCCTTCCCCGGTGGGATGAATGCCGTCGCGCTGCATCAGGTCCGCATGGCCGCCAACCCCGCGCAGCAGGAACGGAAGCAAGGGCAGCCGGTACTGCCTGGCGAGATCGCGGTACACGGCCTCGAACGAGCGGATGTAGTCGGGGCCGTAATTCGGTGGAAGCGTCATACCTGCCAGCACGACTTTCGCGCCAGCCTTCTCTAAGGCGAGAATCATCTGTTCCAGGTTGGCGCGCGTGGTGCCGACCGGCAGCCCGCGCAGTCCATCGTTGCCGCCAAATTCGACGATCACGATGGAGGGCTTGAGCGCCGTCACGGTGCCAACGCGCTCCAGGCCATCAGTGGTTGTATCGCCGCTCACGCCGGCGTTAACAACGTGATAATGGTAACCACGGCCATCAATCTCCTTCTGCAGAAAGTCCGGATAGCTCTTGCCGGGATCGGCGCCGAACCCCGCTGACAGGCTGTCTCCGAAGGCCACGACGGTTGGCCGCGGGTCGGGCGCTTGAGCCGCGGCCGGAAGGATTTCGCGCTCGGGCGGCGGTTCTTGCTCAGGCGCCTTCGGCCGTTCACGGCTGCAACCTGCAAGTAGCAGGCACGTCGAAACCAGGATGATGGGACGCACGGTTGATGAGGGGCCTCAATGCCATAATAAAAAATTGCAGCAGCAGGAATCGAATTCCCCGCCCATGATCCAGGTTTCGGGCCTGACCAAGACCATTGCCACACCTACGCATCGCGTGGACATCCTCAAAGGTATCGACCTTGAAATCCCGCGCGGGCAGTTCGCCGCCATCATGGGGCCCTCAGGCAGCGGCAAGAGCACGCTGCTCGGACTTCTGGCCGGCCTCGATAGTCCCACGTCGGGCCACATCGTCCTGGATGGCGAGGATATCACCGGCCTCGAGGAAGATGAACTGGCGCTGCTGCGCGGGCGCAAGATCGGCTTCGTGTTTCAGTCGTATCACCTGATCCCTACTCTCACCGCCGAAGAGAATGTACTGCTGCCGCTCGAACTCTCCGGTCATGCGGCGGACGGAGTGGAGCGGGCGCGCGAGCTACTGCAAAGCGTGGGCCTGCTCGACCGGCGTGACCACTACCCCGTGCAGCTTTCGGGCGGCGAGCAACAGCGTGTGGCTCTGGCCCGCGCCTTCGTGGTGCGGCCACCCATCCTGCTGGCTGATGAACCCACCGGCAACCTGGACACAGCCAACGGCCAGGTCGTCCTGGAACTGCTGATCACGTTAAACCGCCGCGAAGGAACGACGCTGGTGCTTGTGACGCACGACCAGCAGGTTTCGGAGCAGGCCGATCGCCGCATCACCCTGCGCGATGGCCGGGTGGTTCTCGATGCGTAACCGGCTCTCCTGGTCGACGGCTTCCAAGATCGCCTGGCGCGAGGCGCGGGCGTCGTCCGCCAAATTCCTCTTCGTGATCGTCGCGGTCGCCATCGGCGTGGGTTCACTCACCGGCGTCCGCGGATTCAGCCGGGCTTTCTACGGGATGTTGCTCCGCGAAGCGCGGACGCTGATGGCCGCCGACCTCTCGTTGCGCGTCTTCGCGATACCCAATGCGCAGCAGACCGCCACCATGGACCAACTGATCCGGCGCGGCGTGCGGCGCACCTGGATTACCGAAACACTGTCCATGGTCGCGTCCACGACGGTTCCCAACCCTGTGCTGGTGTCGATCAAGGCGGTCGATGCGCACGTATACCCGTTCTACGGCGAGGTCAAACTGGATCCGCCGGGATCGCTCGCGCGCGTGCTGACCGCTGACTCCGTCGCGGTCTCCGAAGACCTGCTGCTTCGCTTGAAAGTGGCCGTGGGCGACTCGGTGCGGCTTGGCGGCCAGCCCTTCCGCATCATTGGGGTGGTGACATCTGAACCGGATCGAATGTCCGGCAGCTTGAATGTCGGCCCGCGCGTGATGATTACACGCGAAGGCCTGGACCGCACCGGCCTGATGAGCATCGGGAGCCGTGCCTCCGAGCGGTATCTGTTCCGCCTCACTCCCGGATCCCCTGGCATCGAAGAAGTGCGCCAGACCCTGCAGAAGTCGTTCCCCGAAGCCCTGATCGCCGATTTTCGGCAGACGCACCCGATCATCACTCAAGGACTGAACCGTGCGACCACTTTTCTCAGCCTGGTCAGCCTGATCGCGCTCATCGTCGGCGCACTGGGGGTCGCAACCGCGATGCAGGCGCACTTGCAGCAGAAGATGGACTCGATCGCCATCATGAAATGCCTGGGCGCGCGCACGCGGGAGATCATTCAGATCTACGTGCTGCAAACCATCGGGCTGGGCCTGGCAGGGGGCTTGATGGGGATCGCGTTCGGGTCGGTGGTGGAGGCGGCCTTCCCTCCCCTGATTGCCCGCTACTTCCATCTCCGGCCGGAGGCGCACTGGGATCCGAGCACGGCCATCCAGGGCCTGGCGGTTGGAATTCTGACCACGTTGCTGTTCACGTTGCCTCCGCTGCTAGGCATCCAGCGCATCCGGCCGGGGGTGATTTTCCGGCGCGAAATGGCTGAAGTGCGGCCTGGCTGGAAACAGAGGCTGCGCGACGCGCGCGCTTCGCTCGTCGCCGGCGGTGTCATTCTCTGCGGCATCGGCGTGATTGCCGGATGGCTGCAAATCGGCACGTTGCGCGAGTCCGTGCGCACTGGCGTCGCGTTCGTAGTTGCGCTGGTGATTAGCCTGCTCGTACTGGCGGCGATCGCGTGGCTCCTGCTTCGCTCCGTGCGTACATTCGTGCGGCGCTGCCCGCGCAGGTTCCCGGCACCTATCCGGCATGGCGTGGCGAACCTCTACCGGCCGGGCAATCACGCGCAGGCCGCGCTGGTGGCCTTGGGGATTGGCGTCATGTTTACGCTCACGATCTTCCTCGTGCAGCGAGGGATGATGGCCGAGATGTTCAAGAGCGCTCCGCCGGGGATGCCGAATGTTTTTCTGCTGGACATCACCGCAAAAGAGCGCGACCCGATCGTCGATTTGATCCGCGCCCAGCGTGGGATCGAGGGTGCGCCGGACGTCGTCGGCACGGTGGCCGCGAAGGTTGTCAGCATCGACGGGAAGCCGATCGACTCGCTCAACCTGAAAGCCTGGGGCCGCCGTTTTCAGCGTGCGCGAGCCGTGGCGCAGGCGGCGGAGAGGCCGGCGCATACCGTCATCGTGCAGGGCGCGTGGTGGAATTCAAGAGCGGCTCAGCCGGAGCCGCAGCTCTCCATAACCGAAGAAGCCGCCCAAATTCTTCACGCGCATCCGGGATCGCACATGGAATGGGAAGCGGCGGGCCGCACGATTCGCGCGCGCGTGGCTGCCATCCACCGCATCGACTCGATTCACATGTACGGCCGGATCGAGTTCATCTTCAGTGCGGGCACGCTGGATGGACTGCCCATTATTTACTACGGCGGCGTGCGCGTGGCGCCTCGCGCCGTCGCTCAACTGCAACGTGCGACTTACGAAAAATTCCCGACCGTCACCGTAGTGAACGTGGCGGACGTGCTCGAAATCGTCCAGCAGGTGGTGGATCAGATTGCGCTGGTGGTCCGGTTCATCTCGATGTTTGCGATTCTCGCGGGCATTGTGATTCTGGCGTCTAGCGTGGCCGGCACGCGCTTCCGCCGCATCCGTGAAGTCGTGATTTTGAAAACACTGGGCGCAACGCGAAGGCGCGTGGCGGGAATTTTCTCCGTCGAATTCATGGTGCTGGGCGCAGTGGCAGGCCTGATGGGAAGCCTGCTGGCCACAGCGTTTTCCGCTCTGTTGCTCAAGCGCTGGCTGGACGCCGATTTCCGTGTCGACCCGCTGCCCAACCTGCTCTGCATCGTTCTTACCGCTCTGGTCGCCAACGCCGCGGGATGGATGGCCAGTTACCGCATCCTGGGACAAAAACCGCTAGAAGTGCTGCGGGCGGAGTAACTGCCGGATTTGCTGGCAGAAAAACCGTAGCGCAGGCCGACGGCGGTGTTTGTCGGAGACCTGCGGTTTTTTCTTCGACCTCGGCAAAAGGCCGCAGGTCCCCGCAAAGGCGGCGTGGGCCTGCGCTACAAGGTCACACGCACGTCATCGCGTAGCGTTGTGAGCAAATTGGAATTCCGCCTAATTGGCCGGCTTCAATCCCTCTTCCGCCCCCAGGCCGTGCTCCAGCCATCCCGGATACCAGCGAAACACGTTCCCCGTGAGGCTGCCGATGAAGATCTCGCCGGCAGGCGTCACGTGGATCCAATGGCCCGGGCTTTCCATCGCGCCCAGGATTTTGCCCGTCGCCAGATCGATATGCATGATGCGGCCGGCCAGCGTGTCGTAAGTGAGGTTTTCGATATTGTCGCGATGCGTGATGATCCACAGCTCGTCTTTGGGCGTGATGAAAATGTTCTGCGTGGCGCCGAGATGCGTCCACTGCCGCAGGAATTTTCCGTTCGGGTCGAAAATCTGGATGCGGTTATTCTGCCGGTCGCTTACATACACCGTGCCTTTGGAATCCACCGCCACGGAGTGCGGCGTGTTGAATTCGCCGGGCGCGGTGCCGCGCTTGCCCCAGTCTAGAAGGTACTTGCCGTCGTGCGAAAACTTCACCACGCGTGAATTGCCGTAGCCGTCGGAGACATAAAATTCACCCGTGGGAGCAAAGGCAATATCCGTGGGGCGGTTGAAGGTCCTGGCGTCGGTGCCCGCCTTGCCTTTGATTCCCCACGAGCGGAGCAGTTGTCCCTCGTTAGTAAACTCCATCACCTGGTGATCGCCGTTGTCCGTGATCCAGACGTGATCCTGCTTGTCGATGCGCAGTCCGTGCGGATTGCCGAAGATCCCCTTGCCCCACGAGCGCAGGTACTTGCCCTTGGCGTCGAAAACTACCATCGGATCGGCCTTCGGACCGCGATGAAAGACGTATACGTTGCCCGCGGAATCGGTAGCCACCGACGAGACGCGGCCGAACTTCCAGCCGTCGGGCATGGTATCAGGCTCCTCGCCAAAGCGGATGTTCACGCGGTATTTCATCAGCCCGCCTTCGTGCGGGTACCAGCCCTGCTCGGCGTTGATCGTTGCGAAAGTCATCAGTGTCAGTGCGAGAACCTTCATCATACGCCTCCATAGGCGGCATCGACGTGTTTGCGCAGGAATGCCAGGTCGCGCGTGATGGCGGCGATTTCATCGGCCGGCTCATATTCCAGGTGCAGCGAGATCGGCCCTGTGAACCGCGCCTTCTGAAGCGCGGCGAAGAATTCCGGCCAGCGGACCATGCCTTCACCCAAAGGACAGATGCGCATCTCCCACTTGCCCGCGCGCTTCTCCCAATAGAAATCCTTGATAGCGACCATCTTGATGCGCGCGAGTGCCATGCGCAGCGAGATCTGCCATCCGCCCTCTCCGCCCTCGGCCGTCGCGTGGCACGGATCGAAGTAGTAGCCGATCCAGTTCGCGTCCATATCGCCGATGATGCTGCGAATATCCCACACCACCGCCCCTACATAATTGCCGGAGTGATTGTGATATCCGGCAACCACACCGTGCTCTTTGGCCATCGCCACGAGTCCGGCCACTTCGCGCCGCACCTCCAGAAGGCGGGTTTCTATCGGCACACCGGCCGGGTACTGCCAGTAGCCGAGCTTGAAGCACGGCACGCCCAGCCGCCCGGCGGTCGCGAGCGTCGGCCGCGCCGCCGGATCTGACACCGACGTAAGGCCCGTCGTGATCATGGGAACGGCAAGACCTTGCGCGCGGATCGTTTCTACAGCTCGCGGCAGATCCTCGGCGGCGCGCTCCGGCAAGACGTGGCCTTCGGCGCGAACCGTGAGGTCCACGCCGTCGAAGCCCATTTGCTTCACCGTGCGCGCCAGTTCGGCGTAATTCAATTTCGGCAGATGCTTGGAAAAAAGACAGAGCGCGGGGCGGCTCGCCGCTGCGCCGGCTCGCCCGCGTGCAAGCAAACCGGCTCCGGCCAGAGCCACGCCGCGCGTAAAGTCGCGCCGGGTGGTAGAGTTCATAGGTGACGAGTCCCCTGTTATTCTATTCGAATCCGAAAACGGCCCTGCTTATTTTCTCGCTCGGCGGTTGGATCGCAATGGCAGCTCCCATTCAAGTTCACGGACATCGCGGCGCCCGCGCTATGCGTCCCGAAAACACGATTCCCGCGTTTGAGTATGCCATCGAACAAGGCGTCGACGCCATCGAGATGGATATCGCGGTGACCAAAGACGACGTGCTGGTGGTCTCGCACGATCCGGTTCTCAACCCGCAAATCTGCCGTAGCATGTCCGGCAGCAACGTCATCCGCGAGCTGACATTCGCCGAGCTGCGGCTGTGGGATTGCGGCTCTATGGTGAATCCTCAGTTCCCCAGGCAAACTCCCGTTCCCACCACACACATTCCGGCTCTCGAACAGGTGCTTGCGCTGTCCAACCGCGGCAGCTTCCTGTTCAACATTGAAACGAAGATTTTCAAAGATCACCCGCAGTACACTCCGACTCCGGAGCGCTTCGCCGATCTGCTGTTGCAGGCCATCGATCGCCATAAGCTGCGTTCGCGCGTGATCGTGCAGTCTTTCGATTTCCGCACCTTACAGGCTATGAAGAAGATCGCCCCCGAGATTCGTCTCGCCGCGCTGGATGAAGACGCGAAGCTGGGCGATTTCGTGAGCGTGGCGCACAGCGCCGGAGCACAGATCATTGCGCCGGAAAAGGGAATGGTAACACCGGCCCGCGTGGCTGCGGCACACCAGGCCGGCCTGCAAGTGATTCCATGGACGGCAAATACGCCCCAGGAATGGGATGCCCTGACGGCGGCCGGGGTGGACGGCATCATCAGCGACGACCCAGCGGCTTTGATCGCCTATCTCAAAGAGAGAAAATTACGCTAGAAATTTGCGCGAGCGGGCCGAAGAGGTAGATGAGGAGTCTCATAATGGACATTCTCAGCACTCCGCTACAGGGTTTGTCACGCGCTGAGGCGAGCTTCAACCGCGCAGCGGACAACGTTTCGAAGGCATTCATGGTTGATCCGCAGAGCCCGCAAGATCAGATGTCGCTGAGCGACGCGATGGTCGGGCTCCTGAATTCGAAGAACGATTACGAGGCCAATCTCAAATCGCTCAAGACGAGCGACGAGATGACTCAGAAGCTTCTCGACATCCTGGCGTAGTCCGCGCACTGTGCGCTTCATCACATCACTTCGCAGCCCGTGTGGAAATTTCTACTGATCGTGTAGGAATAAATACAGCACAGACTCAGGTGTCGCGGGCTAACTCGCTCGATTTCAATTCCATGGCCGCGCTTCCAGGGTTTGGGAGCCCACTTGCATCCAAACCAATCGGAAGGTGGTTTATGTACGACAACAAACAAGACATCGAACCGCCGCCTGAACCCAAGTGGTTCAGACAGCGGAGGCTTGAGGAAGACGAATTCCAATCGCATCACCGGGTCCGCTGGATGGTCATGGCGTTGTTGCTGGCAGGTATGATCGGGCTGGGTTGGTACTTCTATCCGTCCCTGAGCAAGGCGCCCGCCATGCTGGCGCAGCTCCCGGACCTGCAGAAGTCCTTTGGCGAAATGGGCGGCCGCGTAGCGGCTACCGAGGCGAGGGTGCAGGACTGGGTTGCCGGTCAGCATGAGCTTCAACAGAGAGTGGCGGATCTTCAGAAGGAAACCGAGGCCCGCTTCCGGTATGCCCGCAAACAGGCGAGCGACCTGAGAGCTGAACTCTACAAGCGCATCCACGGAGAGGTCCTGGCCGAGGCCCAGGTTCTCGACGCCAAGCTCGCCAGGCTTGAGGCGAAGAGCGAGGCCGATCAAGCCCTCATCGAGAAGCTCCAAACCGATCTCGCGTCGCTGCGCGAGGAGACCGGCAAACAGGCCGCTCAACTGGAGAGCGTGCACAGTCAGATCGAGCGCGATGGCACGGCTCGCGACCAGCAGTTGGCCAATCTCCACGACCAGGTTGGAAGGGAAGGTCATGACGTCGAGGATCTGAACAAGAAGCTCGCAGTGAAACGGGTGGACTTCGAAGTGACGAGGAATCACAGCCGCGACTTGGGCGACGGTATCTCGTTAGGCATTACCGGCACGGACGTGAGTCATCGCCGCGTAACGGGCTGGATGTGGGTGATGCCCGACCGTCGCACCATCTGGCTTCGTGGTCAGGGCGCCCAGCAACCCGTGGTTTTCTACGGCGTCCGCGACGGCAAACGCAAGGAGCTCGTGATTACCAACGTAACGCGAGATTCCATCAGCGGCTACCTGCTGTTGGCTGCTTAAAACCTTGCTGAAAAACTCCGCTGAACAACCGCTTCCTCGCGGTCGCGGCTCGGTAAATCGCTGACAGTGCAAGGGGCGCATCCGAGCCGCGACCAAAAAGGGAGTGGTCTTCACCATTTTGGCTCGGCTGTTCCGGGTTCACGCGAGCGCCGCCGCAGCAGCGACGGCGACGTCGCTGACGGTGGGATCCTGGCGGTGAACGGCTTTGGCGATTTCTCCAGCCAGCGACCGGAGCTTCAGCTCGGCGGCAGCGGCTATGGCGCACGAGGCGATCCACTGCTCGTCAGAATGCATGAGGTTGCCGATGATCGTTTCCGCATCCTGCGACTCAACTCCGAACAGCGCCTTACCACTTTCAATAGCACGCTCGGGAGCGTCGAAGATCGGCACCACGACTTTCTTCAGGTCCTGATCGAGGACGCTGTCCAGGAAATCGATAGCAGCGGAATGCGTGTCCCGGTCACGTTTGGAGAGCGCGAGGTAGGTTCCTTGCATGGCCTTGGCCGGATAGAGAATGCTGAGCAACTGAAAGAGGCGGTCCATGGTCTGGTGGAGGCGTTCGTCGAGCGTTCGGGCGAGCAGAGAAACGGCGCTATGGGGACGGTCGTGATGTTCCTTGAGCGCAGCCGCTGTGGCGAGGAGTTCATAATACCGGTGAGCCCCGTTGAGGATGCTTTGCTTGAGGAACGGGTTGTCGAAGATCAGGCTGGGGGCCTCCTGCCGCAGTCGCGTGAGGGCCTTGAGAGCTTCGGCGCGGATGGCAGGCTCGGAGTGCCTGTAGCAGGTGAGCAAAATGTCGGCGCAGCGCTGGTGAGCAATGCGCCTGAGCACGCGAGGAACATTGGCGCGGACGGCGAGGGGCAGGCTGTCGTCGTCGATCATGTCGCCGAGAGTTCCACAGATTGCAGAGCCGTATTGTGCGAGGCTGTCCGTAGCAGCACTGCGAACGCGGTAATCGGCCAGGAGCTTGGCGATGCTCAGGATGTAGGCGCGATTCTTCAGCAGGCCGGCTGCACGGCAGGCGGAAGCGGCAACCTCAGGATCGGAGTCAGCAAGCAAAGCATGGATGGCATCGGCGCCTTGGTCGCCGCGGGCCGCGATGGCGCTGGCGGCGAGAGCGCGCTGGCGTGGGTTGGAATCGCCGGCGGCACGCGAGATCCACTCGGGGGTGAGTACGGCAGCGGCTTCCCGCTGCCCAGTCAGCGCTTCGACGACCGCCTGCTGGATGGCGGGATCGGGATGGTTGAGGAGCTGGCGGGCCCGCTCCATGCGATCGGAGGACACGGTGAGCAGATAAACGACGGCCGCGCGCGTGGCTGGAGAGGACGGGTCAGTCTGCAGTTGAGCGACGGCGCGATCAACTAGGGCCGCGATGCCCCGGAATCGTGCGACTTCGTAAACTTGGGCGCGCACCTCGTCGAGCGGGCTACCCGCGAGTCGGAGAAGCAGGGGCTCCGGATCGTACGAGGACGTTTCACCCAGCAGAGAGATGGCGTAGGCGGCCTGGCGGGCGTTGGCGCCTTGCGCGGCGGCTTCGAGCAGGCGAATGGTATCAGCATCGTCGACAGTGATACGCGCGCTGCCCACATCGAGGCGGCGCGCTTCGATACGGCGCCGGATGGTGTGGACGAATTCGCGGTGGGCGTAGACCGTGAGGATCACCCAGGGGATGGCGATGCAGAAGGTCAGGAGCGCGATCCCGCGCACACCAAATTTCCAATGAATGCACAGGAGCAGCATGAGTCCGGAAATGCCGCGAGCGGCGCGGTCCATGAAAATGTCGATGAAAGCCTTGACACGGTTGCGCAGTTCAAGGGGCAGCGGCATGTAGAATAGTTCGTTGCCGGTGCGTGCGAGGGTGTAGCGGGTGGAGGCTTCCACCAGGCGCGCAAGGGAGGCGGAAATGACGGATGGGGATGCGAACGTGAACATCGACGCCACGCCGAGCGACACGGGCATCACCTGCAGCGTTCCGCCGACGCCAATGCGTTTGACGATGGCAGTGGTGAAGAAGAATTGCAGCACCAGTTCGGAGATATTGAGATAGCGGCCGTAGAAGCGTCCGAGGAAAGCGGTCAGCGCATCGCCGCGGAAAGCGGCCTTGGCCATGTACTTGAATTGGTAATCGATGAGCGTGTCGACGATGAACTGCATCGCCATGATCAGCATGAGCGCCTGGATGTGGCGGTTCCGAGCGATGTCACCGGCAATGTCGCGGAAAGAGAAGTCGGCTTCCTCAGAGGCGGCAGTCTTGGCTTTGGCGAGGGAGCCGGTGCGGCCGGTCACCGCGATCAGGTAACAGCCGTAGGCAAGCAACACGAGCGGGATGCTGGCAAACAGGAGGTTATTGGTTCCGATGAAGCGTACCATCTGGGTGGTAAATTCCCCGCCGACGATGGCGCCTGCGATCATGCCCATACCGAGCAGGCCGTAGACGCGCTTGGCCTCGCGCGACGTGAACAGATTGCTGGCAACCACCCAGCCTTGAGTCACCGTCACGATGCTGAACAGCCGGACCCAGACCGCGAAGACCCAGACCATGGTGGAGGCGTTGCGGTTGCGGAGCGGGTACCACATGGCGAGGAGACAGGCCACCGAGAGGAAGACGGTCCATGTGACGGCCGTATGAAGCGAGGTGCGGGCAGCGGTCTTGCTATAGACGAAGGCCAGAGCGCCGCCGAAGACGGCCATCAGGATGTAGAGATTGGGGAGCTTGTCGATGTCGAACTTGTTCAGGAACATCGATTCGGAGGCGGATTTGAGGACGTAGTATGCGAACAGAACAAACAGCAGGTAGAGCGACATGAAGATGGTGCGGCGATACTCGCCGGGTCTGATGTCGAATAGGTGTCTCCAGGCCGCTGTGAGTTTTTCCATGTTTGCGTTGGCGCTGCGCTATCTTACTACATCGCACCAATGGCCGCCGTGAGTCGTCTGCCGGAAGACCGATCAGGCCGAGCGGTGCTCGGCCACTACAATGATTTACCAGAGCCGTTCTTGACGCGGCGGTTTCAGGTAGGATAGGTCGAGTTAGGGGGACCAACGGGAATGCGGGGTATTGTTCTATTTGTACTTGCAGCGAGTGCCTTGGCCACGACGAATCCGACCGATGATTTCTACAAAGCGATCCGCTCCAACGACCTCAAGCTGATCGAGAGCCTGAGCGCCAAAAGCGATGTGAATCTCAAGGACCGCCACGGCGCGACGCCGCTAATGTATGCAGCCGCAGTTGGCAGCGTGGACGCCGTAAAGGCGCTGCTGGCCAAAGGAGCGGACGCCAAGGCGAAAAATTCTTTCGATGCGACGCCCCTGATGTGGGGCGTCACAAATCTTGACAAGGTGCGGCTGCTGGTGGATGCGGGGGCGGACGTCAACGCACGATCGAAGCAGGGCATGACGCCGCTGTTGATCGCGGCCAATAACGCCGGCTCGATCGAGATCGTGCGCTTCCTTTTTTCCAGAGGCGCAAAGGTCGAGAGCGCGGCGCTCATCGGAGCCGCCGGCGCGGGAGACATGGAAATGGTCCGGCAGTTCGTTGAGAAGGGCGCGGACGTGAATGCGAACACCCCCACGGGCGATACGGCTTTGCATTTCGCGGCCAGCGTGGGAAACGTGGCGATGGTGAAGCTGCTGATCGCCAAAGGAGCAGACGTCAACGCTGCCACCACCGATGCGACCAAGGTGAGAAAAGGTCCGGTCGCACTCAATCATCTAACGGCACTAATGTTCGCCGCTCCCTATGGCACGCCGGAACTGGTGCGCACGCTCCTTGACGCCGGCGCCAAGGTGAATGCCCGCGACATCCGCGAGATGACGCCTCTTATGCTCGCGGTTTCTTCCGAGACGCAGAATTCCGCGGTGGTGCAGTTGCTTCTGGAGAAGGGCGCCGACGTAAAGGCGAAGAGTACTCTCGGAGAGACAGCTCTCGACTGGGCAAAGAAGTTCGGTAACTCGTCGGTCATACGGATGCTGGAGAAAGCTGGGGGAACGGCTGCGCCCGTTGCACAGACAATGCCTGCTGGCATCCTGCCCGTCGCGAACCTGAATCCGGGAACAGCGATCGAGAAGAGCGTGGCTGTGCTGCAACGGGCCAGCACGGAATTCTTCAAAGAGAGTGGCTGTGTGGGCTGTCATCACCAGAATTTGACGGCCCTGGCGGTGGCCGCCGCGCGGCGGAAAGGTGTGCGAGTGGATGAGGAGGCCGCAGCGGAACATCTGAAAATCGTAACGGCGCAGTGGACGGGCGCGCGGGAGGTGCTGTTGCAGAGGCTCGATCCGCCGGGCGCCTCGGACACGCTGGTCTATTCGTTGTTCGGGCTGGCGGCGGTGGATTATCCGGCGGACGCGATCACGGATGCGATGGTCGTAAACCTGGCGGCAGAACAGCAGCCGGGCGGATCCTGGGGCGTGGGCGGCATTGCGCGTTCCCCCGTAGAAGAGGGCGCGATTGCGCGAGCCGCAATCGGAATCCGAATGCTGCAGCATTACGGGCCTCCAGGTCTGAAGTCCGAGTTCGATAAGCGTCTCGCAAAGGCGCGGGATTTTCTGCTGGAGGAAGGACCGAAAACGACCGACGACTGGGCGATGCAACTGGTCGGGCTGAAATGGTCCGGCGCCAGCGGGGAAAAGGCCAACGCCGCGGCCCAGAGACTTCTGAAGCTACAACGCGAGGATGGCAGCTGGGCGGGAAATCCGCATCTGGAAAGCGACGCTTACGCAACTGGAGAAGCGCTCTATGCGCTTTATGAATCGGGCACGCTAACGGCCGGGGACGCGGCTTACCGGAGCGGGCTGGAGTATCTCCTCAAAACTCAGCAGCCGGACGGTACCTGGCACGTGAAGAGCCGCGCGGTGAAATTCCAGCCCTACTTCCAAAGCGGATTTCCGTACGATCACGATCAGTGGATCTCGGCAGCCGGGACCGCTCTCGCGACGGTAGCGCTGGCCAATGCGGTAACGGCTAACGAGCGGCGCGCGGCAAAGTGAGAAGTTCGCAGGCTGAAGCCTGCGCCACCGCTACTTCGACCAGGGCGGCACGATGCCGTTCATGCGCGTGTACGCAACCAACTGGCCCATGTGCTCGTTGGCGTGGACAATGATGCGGAGATACATGCCGTCAACCGTGGCGTCCCTGCCGTTCACCTTGACCTTGCGCCGCAGCTCATCGGGCTTCACGGTTGCGTGAGCAGTTTTGACGGCCTCGAGCGAACGCTTCAGCCAGTCGATCACCTCCGCCTTCGCGGTCACGGCCTTTTCCATGTTCTCCGCCTTGATGTCGGCAGGCAGTTTCGGGCCGGTGACGCTCAACAGATAAAAGTTGGCGAGCGCGATGTGCATGTAGACTTCGCTCATGGAGCGCACGCCTTCTGCCGGCCGCCACGCGAACTTGCCGGCAGGCGTCGCCTCGGCGAGCGCAACGAGCTGGCGGGAAACGTGGCCCCACTCACCATCGTAGCCTTGCCATAGACCTTCGTAGTCCTGTGCGTGCAAGGCCGCGGCACCCAGAACAAAGGCGAGCAAAAACGTTTTCATCTGATTTCTCCTGATCGCGCCCGGCGATCTTCCAGGTTATCGCGTAGAGAAGTAACAGGGGAGTGCGTGGGCGGAAAATCGGGGCATGAGCCGGTATTGTAGAGAGAGCGACGTATGGACAACCCCGAAATTGATGAGACCCGAGATTTCTGGAATCGAGTGGCGGACGACTGGCACATTCAGATCGGTACCGCCGGAGACAGCAATCGCATCCTGAATTCCGACCCCGTTTTGTGGGCGTTCGCTGGCGACGTCGGCGGGCTCAGAGTCCTCGACGCGGGTTGTGGTAACGGGTACCTATCGAAGCAACTCAGTGACCGCGGCGCCCTGGTCACCGGCATTGACATTTCGGAGCGCATGATCGCGATCGCCCGTGCTCAGTATCCCAACGTTGAGTTCCGCGTGGATTCGTGCGCTGAACTTCGTACCGTTAGTGATGCGCAGTTTCATCTGGTGATTGCGAACTACGTGCTCATGGATACGCCTGATCTGGACTGGACGCTGCAGGCTTTCAATCGGATTCTCCACCCCAACGGAATGGCAGTGCTGGTGTTCTCCCATCCCTGTTTCCCTCAAGGCCGTGCAACGGTTTCGAGCGACGGCAAGGAAACGAACTACCGCTGGAGTTTTCCGTATTTTGAGCCGAGGAAATGCGTGGATCCTCCCTGGGGACATTTCAGTTCGGATTTCATCTGGTTTCATCGGCCTCTGTCGGACTACTGGAAGGCATTCAAGGCTTCAGGGTTCATCGTCCTGGATTTTGAAGAGCCCCGGGTGGCCGAGGAACGCTACCATCTTGCGGAGAATTCGCGGAAGCTCACCAATTGCAGGACCCGCCCCTATTCAGTCGCGTTCAAACTGCAAAAGAAGAACCGGGCGGAATAGCCAAATTGAAGTTTGTTAAAATGACGACGCTCGGAAGGGATACGGATGCCTCCAACGCGTACGAATGGCAAGATCTGCTACATCGAGATTCCCACCACTGACGTTGCGCGCTCAGCCGACTTCTACGGACGGGTCTTCGGCTGGCACATCAGAAAACGCGGCGATGGTCACACCGCCTTTGACGACACGACTGGCGAAGTGAGCGGTACCTGGGTACTCGGGCGCCCGCCCGCTTCACAACCGGGCCTTCTCGTTTACATCATGGTGGACAGCGTGGCGGAAGCCGTTAACCTGATCGTCGCCAACGGGGGCGAGATCGTGCAGCCGATCGGCGTGGATGCGCCCGAAATCACGGCGCGGTTCCGCGACCCCGGAGGAAACGTGATCGGCCTCTACCAGGAGCCCGCGTGACGAAGCGCGGCTAATCACGCTACCGATCCACGACAGCCCGCCAGAGGCACCGTGATGCGGCTACGGAGCAATAGCTTTCGCGAGCGCCATTGAATCGTCGTTGTTCCAATCGTCGCGCGGCTCGGCGGCAGCGCGGGCAAACGTCCACAATCGAACGCGCTCGCGATCCAAACCCAGCAGGTCCGCGATGCGGTGCATTGTCCCCTTTGGGTCCGAGCGCAGCCTCGCATCACAGTTGAACAGGTGTTGCGTCGCATCGTAGGCCGGATCGCCGACGAATGGCTTCGGGTCGATAACGAGCCAAGGCTCCCGTTCCGACCGAAGGACGTTGCCTGCGTGCAGGTCAGTTGCCAGCAGCACATTTGTGGGTGCAGTGCGCGGCAAATCCCTAAAGAGGCCCAGACCTTCGCGGACCAGCCCTGTGTCGGGCCAGCGTGCCACGTCGGCCAGTGTCTCTTCGCTCCAAAACTCCGTCATATCCGACAGAAGGCGAAAAGGGTGCGGTGCTGATGGCGCGCGCCAGAGCCGCCGCAGTAGCCTGGCGATCACCAGATCCTGCTCGGACTCCGGGAGTGCGCTCAGCGCCGTCCCTGGCTCGCAACGCTCCAGGAGCATGGCACCAAGCTTATCATCGGCCTTAAGGAGTCGCACCGTCGGGTCTCCGTCCCAGAAGCGCAGCCCTTGGAGTTCGTGCGCGCCTTCCATGTGCGGCATGCCGAGCTTCAGTACTGCGGAGGTTCCGTCCACGAGCGCCACCGGGGCCACCCACGAGCAACTCACCTCCTCGTCGTCGAATGGCGCGCCGAGCGTCAGCGACCATCGGCGCTCCAGGTTTCGGAGAACATCGGGCAGCCGGTCGAGCCACGCCGCGCGCTCGGACGTCTTGCGGCAGTTAGCCGCGAGACGCCCAGGGATTTTCAATGCCATGTTTCCATTTGCCTTCGCACCTTTACGCGATTTGGAATTGCTGGCCGATGCGGGTGATGGCGACGCGGTCCGGGTGGTTGTGGGCCGCTTCGTGGAAGCGCTCGATGGGTTCGGTAAAGGGTTCACGGCTGAGCTGGAAGGTCTGGTGATGCACCGCGGCGAAGAACTCGGCTCCGGCTTCATTGCCCATGCGCCAGGCCTGCTCGGGCGTGCAGTGATAGTAGATCCAAGGGTTGTAGGCGCCGATGGGCATGACGGCCAGGTCAATAGGCCGTGAGGTGCGCAGGTTGCGGAATAGATCGGTGTTGGCGGTGTCGCCTCCGAACAGAATCCGGTAGCGGCCGGCTTCGATGAGATAGCCGTTGTATCCGCGATAGGTATCGGTGCGCATGCGCGCGCCCCAGTGATTCACTTCAAAAGCGCGGATCTCAGCGTCACCGGCTCGTACGCGTTCGCCCCAGCCGAGTTCAGTGACGCGGGCATAACGATCGACCCGCAGGAGATCGGACGTTTTCGAAGCGGTGATCACCGATGTCTTGGGATGCTCGAGGGCGCGCAAGCTGGGCAAATCGAAGTGATCCATGTGTGCATGCGACAACAGGATGAGATCGGGCCTTGGAATGGCGGCGAGGGTGAGAGCGGGCGCGGTGAGGCGCTTCAAGCCGAGCGTCAATGGGCCGAGACTCAGGCCAACGCGCTCGCTGAAGACCGGGTCGGTCAGGATGATCATGCCGTCGATCTTGAGCAGGACGGTGGCGTGGCCAAGCCATGCGGCGTGCACACCGCGATCAGACCAAAGGCTGGCGTTGGGATGCTCGGAGGGGTTCAGAATAGGCCGCCGGAATTCGCGCGCATATTGTTGCCAAAAACCAGGAGCGGCACGGTAGAGCATGGTTCCGAGACCGGCCATTCCAATGGCGCCGCCGATCAGACTGCGTCGAAGCATCAAGTTTTTATGATGCAGGGCTCAGCGGCCTGGTTGCAAATGAAAGGAAGTTATGAGCCTGTGTGCGGCTGCTTATCTTCACCGCGGTAGTAAATGATGTAGGCGAGGCCAACGCCCATCGGAATCAGGCCGATCAGCGCGAACCTTCCGGGAAATCCTTTCGCACGGGCTCCTTGCTGTTGAGGAATTCTCTGACTTGTTCCTCTGGTACGCCGTTGTGGCGCAGATTGTTTGCGCGCCAGAGGCGGTCTTCGTAGGTCTCGGGACGGGCGCCGACGCTTAGAGAGATGTCAAACAGAAACACGCTCAGGCCAATGCCCGTGAACAGCCAAACGAGCCCTCGCAGCAGGTAGATGCGCGGGCTCCAGGGCGCGGCCGGCCGTTCGGCACGCTCCATAGGAAGCTCCGGCGTTGTGCTATGTTCGATAGTCTCGATCGAGCATGACTGTATTCGCTAAAGTGCCGCGCCGTGTGGACATGGCGAGCGGCACCATCAGCATCTGGCCGATGCGCGTGGTATTCCAAGGCGCGCGCGTCCGCACGGCCGCGGATTGAATATGCCTGCGCATGCCGATCCGCTGCGGATCGCGCTCCAGGTTGGCCTATACATCTTCTTTTTCGCGCTGTGCCTGTGGCTTATCGTTCTCAGCGGCTTGGGGTCGCTTATCGGAATGTGGGCCGGGTCGGCGCTGGGCACGTTCATGGCGGCGGTGTTCACCAATGTGTTATTGCTGCGCATTTACGAAGGCCGGGAACTTGCTGATATTGGCTTTCATTGGAACCCAGCGTCACGTTGGAATCTCGCGTGGGGGCTGGCTGGCGGAGTTGCCGGGGCTCTTGGGGTGCTCACGACGCCTCTGGTAGTGGGCGCCGCGAGCCTGCACGCCCATGCCAGTCAGGGCCACTGGCGCACCTTCGTCTTCATTACGGTAATGCTGATCTTCGGCGCGGCCGGCGAGGAGATTTTATTTCGCGGTTACGGCTTTCAAGTCCTGCTGCGGAGCACCGGCCCGTTCACTACCATTCTGCCGGTAGGAGTGCTGTTCGGCGCGATGCACACGTCGAATCCTCACGTTTCGAACCTGGGACTGGTGAACACCGCGGGCTTTGGAATGCTCTTCGGATACGCATTCTGGCGCAGCCGTGACCTGTGGCTTCCGTTCGGCCTGCACTTCGGCTGGAACGTTACCTTGCCATTCTTCGGCACGAGTCTCAGCGGCGTTAGAATGGGGGTGACAGGTTATGAGCTCCAGTGGAATGCTGGAGTGTTGTGGAGCGGCGGAGAATACGGGCCCGAAGCGAGCATTCTGACGTCGGTTGTGCTGCTCGCGTTGTTCATGTTCTTGTGGAAGGTGCCGATCCGGCAACAGCAGAACCTGCTGCTCGACGAGCCTGTGGACAAATCCGATGCGTTGCCTCATGGCCGCGACGCTGATGCTGGCGTTGGCGGCGCTGCCGGTTCCCCTTCGAAGCGCTGACAAGCTCACCTACGATGAGCGCGTCGAGTTGCTGCGCGGTTTGATGGCGGAATACGCCACGGTTAAGACATTCCTGCCGCGATCGAAGAAAGCCCTGGAGGTCGAGTCGACGGGCAAGTACGACAAAGCCAAATGGGACGCGGTCGCGAAGCAGTTTGGGCCCGCAGCGCGTACCGGAGACACCGTGCAGATCACGCGAGTGACGCTGGAGGACGACAAGATAGCGCTCGAAATCAACGGCGGCCTGAAGAGCGGCAGGCACTGGTATGATCGCGTACAAATCGGCATGGGAACGCAAACGGCGCCGGTTTCGAATGGCAACGTGAATCCGACAACCGGAACGAACCTCGAAATCCTTTTTCACCAGCCGCTGGCGGGATTGACGTCGGCGGAAGTAAAGAAGATTCTTTCGCCGCTTCTCGATTTCGAGAAACGGTCGGCCACTGCGATATACGCGGATACTCTGCCTCCCGCCATCAAGAAGGCCATCGCCGACAAGCGCGTTCTCGAAGGCATGGACCGGGATCAGGTGCTGCTGGCGATGGGGCATCCCACCCACAAATCGCGCGAGACCATCGACGGCCTGGAGACCGAAGACTGGGTCTTCGGCACGCCTCCGGGCAAGATCACGTTCGTCACGTTTAACGGAAACAAAGTCATCAAGGTGAAAGAAGCGTTTGCGGGTTTGGGGAAAGAGGCTGCAGGGCCAGAACCGACGCCGCGCTAGTCGCTGACATCTTCAGCAAATAAAACCTAAGCCAGGGCTTTGCGAACGACGCTTCCGGCCACGTCAGTTAGCCGGAAGTGGCGGCCCTGGAACTTGAAGGTCAGCTTGGTGTGGTCGATGCCCAGGCAGTAGAGGATGGTCGCGTGCAGGTCGTGCACGTGAACCGGGTCGCTGGTGATGTTGTAGCAGTAGTCGTCGGTTGCGCCGTGCGTCATGCCGGGTTTGACTCCGCCGCCGGCCAGCCACACGGTGAAGCAGCGTGGATGATGGTCTCGCCCGTAATCGTCCGCGGTGAGCTTGCCCTGGCAATAAACGGTGCGGCCGAATTCCCCGCCCCATACGACCAGCGTGTCGTCAAGCAGCCCGCGCTCCTTTAGATCCTGAATCAAGGCGGCAGAGGGCTGATCGGTGTCGCTGCATTGTCCTGCGATTTGTTTGGGCAGCTTGACGTGCTGATCCCATCCCATGTGAAAGAGCTGGATGAAACGCACGCCGCGCTCGGCCAGGCGGCGGGCAAGCAGACAGTTGGCAGCGAATGTGCCCGGCCGGCGGGCATCCGGACCGTAAAGCTCAAAGGTGCGCTCCGGTTCTTTCGAGAGATCGATCAACTCGGGAACCGATGCCTGCATCCGGTAAGCCATCTCGTATTGAGAGATGCGCGTGGAGATTTCGGGATCGCCGAATTCGTCCAGTTCCAGGCGGTTGAGCCTGGACAGATCATCGATGAAGTGCCGGCGGTCGTCCGCCGAGAGACCGGGAGGGTTGGAGAGAAACAAAACGGGATCGCCCACCGAGCGGAACTTGACACCCTGATACTTCGTCGGGAGGAAGCCGCTGCCCCACAGGCGGTCGTAGAGCGGCTGATCGTTGGGATTGCCGGTACCGCGCGAGATCATGACCACGAACGCGGGCAGATCCTGGTTCTCACTGCCCAGTCCGTAGGACAGCCATGCTCCGATGCTGGGGCGGCCCGCGAGCTGCGCTCCGGTCTGGAAAAACGTGACCGCCGGATCGTGGTTGATCGCTTCGGTGTACATGGATTTGACGAAGCACAACTGATCCACGATTTTCGCGGTGTGCGGCATCAATTCGCTGACCCAGGCTCCGGAATTCCCGTGCTGCGCGAATTTGAATAGCGACGGGGCAACCGGGAAGCTGGACTGCGTGGCCGTCATGCCGGTGAGGCGCTGCCCCATGCGGATGGAATCGGGCAGCTCGGCGCCGCGATATTCGGCGAGCCTCGGTTTGTAATCAAACAGGTCCATTTGCGAGGGCGCGCCAGACTGGAACAGGTAGATGACCCGTTTCGCTCTTGGCGGAAAGTGAGGAAGGCCCGGTAGGGGTCCGGCGGTCTCGCCGGTTGCGTGCAGATCCCGGCTGAAGAGACCGGCGAGTGCGGCGACCCCGATTCCAGTGCTGCTCCGGCTGAAGAAATGCCGGCGTGTGAGGAGAAGGCGGGCTTCGAGGCGCGGGTCCATTTTGTTATTCCTTCGTCACAGTCTCGTCCAGGTTCAGGATCAGGCTGGCTACACTCGTGTAAGCAGCGAGATCGCTCACGTCTGAAGTTGAGTCACGAGAGGGCTCGCGTTTACTCACGAGTTTAGTGGCCGCCTGCGTGTCCGTGCGGAAACGGTCGAGAGAGCGATGAAAGTTATCAAGCAGAATAGCAAGCTCGGGTGCCCGCGGCCGACGCGCGGTGGCCAGCCGGAATGCAAATGAAACACGACTCTCTGGCGTAGCGCCGCCCTCCCGCATCATGCGCGCGGCGAGTGCGCGAGAGGCCTCGACGTACGCCGGATCATTCATCAGATCGAGCGCCTGGACGGGCGTGTTCGTCCGGCTCTCCCGCACCGTGCAGGCTTCTCGTCCCGCGGCATCGAAATTAGCCATCGAAGGAGGCGGAACCGCACGCTTCCAGAACGTATACAAGCTCCGCCGGTACAGGCCTTCGCCCGTATCCTGCTTATAGTCCTCGCCGCCTAGTTCCTTCCAAAGGCCGGCTGGCTGGTAGGGCTTCACGGACGGGCCGCCGATTTTCTCCATCAGCAGTCCAGACGCGGCAAGCGCCTGGTCGCGGATCATCTCGGCAGGCAGGCGGACGCGCGGCCCGCGAGACAGAAGACGGTTTTCCGGATCCCGCTGCAAAAGTTCGGGAGTGACTTTGGAGGACTGGCGATAGGCCGCGCTCGTGACGATCAGCTTCTGCATGGCCTTGATGTCCCACCCGGTGCGAATGAATTCGCTGGCCAGGCAGTCGAGCAGCTCAAGGTTGGCGGGCCACTCGCCTTGCGAACCGAAATCTTCCACCGTCTTGACCAAGCCCGCGCCAAAATACATCTGCCAGAAGCGGTTCACTATGACGCGCGCGGTCAGCGGATTTGCAGGATCCACCAGCCACCTTGCGAAACCGAGACGGTTATTCGGGCTTCCGGCAGGCAGCGGCGGCAATACCGAGGGCAACCCCGGGCTGACTCTCTCACCCGGCCGGTCATACGCACCGCGAAGCAGGACGAAGGTATCGCGTGGCGTCGTGCGTTCCTGCATCACCATCACGGTGGGGAAGCTTTCGATGAGGTGCTGCCTCTGGTCGCGCAGACCGGCCAGCTCGCGCCAGGCGCTCTGAATGTGCGGAGGAGCGTCCCGCTCGAGGAAGTAGAGGCTGATTTTGTCCGATTGCGCGCGAGTCCGTTTTTCCGGGGCAATCTGCGCAATCGCGTTAACGGGTGTGTCCGTCGCCGCTACGGCGGCTTCATCAGGCGACAACGCGACTCTGTAGACGCGCGCGTCGTGCATTTGCCCTCGGAAGCGATTCTCGGGGCCGCCTCCGGCGCCGATGCGCAGGGGCTCGCTGGTGTCGAACGATTGATTCAAATCGTTCAGATTGATCTTGAGCTTTTGTGGCTCGCCATCAATGTAGATCTTGACGCCGTCTGCGATTCTCGATCCGTTGTATGTCATCAGCACGTGATGCCACTGGTTCAGTTCCAACGTGCGCTCGGTTTCAACTCGCAGCGCGTCATCCAACCAGCGCTTCACAAGGTTGGCCTGGAGTTTTCCATCTTTGAGGTACAGGCCGTAACCCTCGCCTTCGGCCACATCCTCGGCGCGCGTGACGATTGCGCCGGTGGGCGCTGCGGGGCGGATCCAGGCGGACAGCGTGAACTTATCGTAGAAGCCAAATTGGGCGACATCGCCCACTTCGACACTGCGCTTCCCGTCGAATGAATTACGGCCCGCCAGACGGCGTTGCGCCACCATGCCCTGTGTGATCGTCCAATCCACTTGAGCGGAGCGCGCATCCGATTTCTCCCACTGAGGCTGCACGAGGGTGAGTTCAGGCTTCAGTTTTGCGAATGCCGACTCCGCTGCCGCCAGCCGGGTCTCTAGAGCCGCCCGTTCAGCCTGCTGCGCGGCGGTGGGCGCCTGAACCACAGGTGGAGAGTTGCCGTACTTCCAGGCTTTTCCGTTTTCCGGAATGTTGTTGAAGTATGCAAACGCCTGGTAGAACTCTTTCTGCGTGAAGGGGTCGTACTTGTGATCATGGCAGCGCGCGCACCCAAGAGTCAGGCCCAGCCAGACGGTGGCTGTGGTGTCCACGCGGTCGACCACGTACTCGACCGCGTATTCTTCCGGAATGATGCCGCCTTCGCCATTGCCGCGATGATTACGATTGAAGCCAGTCGCGATCTTCTGATTGAGCGTGGCGTTGGGCAGCATGTCACCGGCGATTTGTTCGACCGTGAACTGGTCGAACGGCATATTGCAGTTGAAAGCTTCGATAACCCAGTCACGCCATCTCCACATGCTACGCTCTCCGTCGGTCTGATAGCCGTTGGTATCGGCGTAGCGGGCGGCGTCGAGCCAACGCGCCGCCATGCGCTCGCCGTAGCGCGGCGAAGCAAGCAGCCGGTCCACAACTTTTTCGTAAGCGGTGGGCGAAGCGTCGTTGAGAAACGCGTCAACTTCGGCCGGTGTAGGCGGTAGGCCGGTCAGATCGAGTGTCACGCGGCGGATCAGCCTTTCGCGATCCGCTTGGGGCGATGGATCGAGCCCCTCGCGTTCGAGACGCGCCAGAACGAAGTTGTCGATGGGATTTCGAGGCCAATCGCGGTGTACGACTTCCGGTAGCGGCCGGCGCTTCGGCGGAATGAACGACCAGTGCTTCTCCCACGGGGCGCCCTGCTGTATCCAGCGCCGGATCAGATCGATTTCGTGCTCACTGAGCCGGTAGGGAGACCATGCCGGCGGCATACGCATCGCGGGGACGGTTGCCGTGATCCGGCGGATCATCTGGCTCTGTTCGGGATTACCGGGGACAATGGCGAAGCGCCCACCTGAATCCTGTTTGGCTCCACTCTCGGTGTCGAAACGAAGCTTGCTTTTGCGATTCGCCTGATCCGGCCCGTGGCAGGTGTAGCACTTGTCGGAAAGGATGGGCCGAATGTCGCGATTGAACTCGACGTCCTGAGCCGCCGAAACCCCGCCGAGCAGAACTGCAACCAGCGCGCAGCATGGGGCGGCAAATGAACGCGAACTCACGCGAATACCTTTGTTATCCTTTCTTCCTCGCTTCATTCAGGATTTCGCGCAGGCGCTTGCCGACGATCAACTCCTCGCCAGGCTGCAAAGTCATCGACACGATTTCGATCCGATCGGCACGCTTGGCGGCTTTCGGATTCTCGTAACCCTCGTGGACCGCCGGCACCAGACTCGGATTGCTGGACGTCAGCACTTCGATGCGCGGCTCGCCCTCGCGCAGCTTCCTATCGCAATCGGCCACGGTGAAGCCCCACGCGCCTTCGTCCCAGGTCACGATCACGGTCGGGTAGCGATTGCCTTCCTCGGGAATCTGAATTTCAGTTTTCACGCCCGGAACGGTATCGACCAGTTTTTGAATGCGTACGGCGCGCTCATTCCATTGGCGGTTGAGCGCGCTGAGGTCCATCTTCGTCCAGGCTTCGATCGCTGCCAGGCAACCCATCACCTCTTCCTTGCCCACCTTCATCGCACGACACACGGCGCCTTCCCACGGGCTGGTATTGGCCATGGCCGCTTCGATCAGATCTTTGCGGCCCAGCAGCACGCCCGAGCATTGCGGCCCGGCCAGGCCCTTGCCGCCACTGAAGCAGTATAGATCCGCGCCCATCTTGGCGTAGAGTTTCAGGTTCTCGATGGGAGGAATGCCGGCCGCGTCGTCGAGCAGCAAGGGCACCCTGGAATCCTTCGCGATCGCAATGATCTTTTCCAGCCTGCTGCCGAGCGAAGTAGTGTAAATCATCGCGGTGTTTTCATTGATCGCGCCGCGAACTTCGTCATCCGTTCGCGCGAGCACCAGCTTTCCGCCCGCCAGCCGGATGGCGTTATCGAACGCGCTGCGACCACCGTGCATGACGACTTCGTGCTTAAGACCGGTGGTGTCGGGAAGCTGCCAGATCTTGGCGGGATCAGTGCCTGCAATGCACGCCGCAGTTGCTGAGGCCATGGCTCCGGCCGCGCCAGAGGTTACCATGCCGGCCTCCGCGCCCGAGAGTTCGGCGAGCCGGCGGCTGGCCGCGTGCTGCAGTTCGAAGATGTCGACAAAATGTAGCGCGGCCGCCTGCTTGGCAGCCCGGACTTCGGGCAGCTCGAGCGAGCCGCTGAGATAGGTCCACGTGCCGCGGCCGTTGATGAAAGAACGGACGCCGATGTGTGAATAGATGTCTCCGTTACCCGCGGTCTTGCTTACCGCGGCCAGAGCTTTTTGAGCCAGATCCTGTGCGGCGACATAGGCGAGGAGCGGAGCGGCTCCGGCCAGCTTCATGAAATAACGGCGATCGAGTGAGGTCATAGTGTTTATGTTACGGCAACGGCTTCCACCAAAGGTCAATGGGCTTCTTCACGCCCATGGGGCGGAATGGAAGCTCGACTTTGCGGCCGGTGCCCGCCGATTGGTAGCCCGCCAGCAGCACTTCCTGCACAAGGCGGCCATCCTCGCCGGTGGCCCGCAGGGTTTCTTTGCCGCGCACGCACCGCGCGAAGTGTCGCAGCTCCTGCGGCAGGCCGTAATTCCAGTGCTCCTCGAAGACCGGATACGTCCAGCCCTGCGTGCTGGGAGCTTTCTCGACCGCGTAGCCGTAGCCGGGCTCACTGAAGGTGGGCAGCGCGTTGCCCATGTGCAGGTCAGCGTAACTGACGCCCCCGGTGCCGTATATCTCGGCTGTATCGTCCATGCCGCCGGGCTTCGCCCAGCTATCCTCGATCAAGCCAATAGCGCCGTTTTCGAATTCCAGGATACAGATGCTGTTGTCCTCGCCTTTGGTTTTGCCGGGGTGCGCGTGGATGCCCATCTGGCAGTAGACGCTCTTGATTTTCGGGCGGCCCAGGAACCAGTAGCAGAACGCAATGCCGTGGCAGCCCATGTCCATGAAGACGCCGCCGCCGGATTTGTCTACATCCCAGAACCAACCCGCATGCGGGCCGGAATGTTTTTCACTCTGCTTCACCAGATACACCTTGCCGAACGCGCCCTGGTCGGCCATTTCTTTGGCCTTCAGATATTTCGGCGTGAAGAACAACTCTTCGGCATAGGCCAGCAGCACGCCCTGCTTTCGGCAGACCTCCATCATCTAGTCGGCTTCTTCCAACGTCATGGCGAGCGGCTTCTCGCACACGACGTGCTTGCCGGCCTGCGCGATGTCCCGCGTCATGGAGCAATGCAGGTAGTTGGGTGCGTTGATCGTGACCATCTCGATCTCTTTGTCTTTCAGCATCTCGCGGTAGTCGGGAAACACGCGTGGGATGCCGTACTTCTTGGCGAGCGCTTCCGGATGCCCGCGCGTAGGTGACGCCACCGCCACCACTTCCGCTTCTTCCGGGAGGATCTTGAAAGAAGCCGCGTGAATATCCGCCTGAAATCCTGATCCGATGATTCCCACTTTCACTTTGCCGGCCGCTGCCATGAATGACCTCCTAACGATGGTACACTCTCGTTGAATCGCGAATGGCAAGCAAAATCTATGACGTGATCGTGGTTGGTTCGGGCGCCAGTGGTGGCTGGGTGGCCAAGGAGCTGACCGAAAAAGGCGTGGAAGTGCTGATGCTGGAGGCCGGTCCACCGCGCGTGCCCACCCGCGATTTTACCGAGCACATCTGGCCCTATCAATTGAAATATCGCGGGTTCGGCAATCAGAAGAAGCTGCTCGAAAATCAGCCCGTGCAGCGGCTATGCTATGCCTGCGACGATTACAGCCACCAGTTCTTTGTCAACGACCACGAGCACCCTTACACGTTTCCAGCGGATAAACCGTTCATGTGGATTCGCGGCCGGCAGGTGGGCGGCAAAACATTCTGCTGGGCCCGTGTGAGCTACCGGTACAGCGATTTCGAATTCAAGGCCGCGAGCCACGACGGATACGGTGAGGACTGGCCCATCAGCTACAAGGACCTGGAGCCGTATTACGACCGGATCGAGAGCTACATCGGGATCAGCGGATCGTATGAAGGCCTGCCGCAGTTGCCCGACAGCAGATTCCTGCCACCCATGCGCTTAAGCTGTGGCGAGCTGGTGGCCAAAGAGATCGTCGAGAAGAAGTTCGGTTGGAAGCTAATCGTGGATCGCAGCGCGAACCTGACGGTTCCACTCAACGGGCGGCCGGCGTGCCATTACTGCGACCAGTGCCAGCGCGGCTGCTTTACGGCATCGTACTTTAACAGCCCTTCGGTCACGCTTCCGGCTGCAGCCCGCACAGGGCGCTTCCACTTGGTGAGCGATGCCGTGGTGAGCCACGTGATCATGAACGGCCAGGGCAAGGCTGATGGCGTGGCGTACATCGACCGCACCACGAAAGCGGCGCGTGAGGTGCGCGGAAAAACCGTGGTCCTGGCCGCGAGCACGCTTGAATCCACGCGAATCCTGCTGAATTCGCGTTCGCGGCGATATCCGAATGGCGTCGGGAATGCGCACGGCATTCTGGGCCACTACCTGATGGATCACACCACGTTGGAACAGGCCGGTGGAACCATGCCCGCGCTTCAATCTTCGGTTCGTGAGCCCGTGGGACGGCCGTGCGGGTACATCATCCCTAAGTACGTTAATACCGTGGGTCCGTCCAGGAACAAGAATTTTCTCCGTGGCTATTACTTTGCGGGTGACGGACGCCAGGAATTCTACGGTCACGCATCCTCTACGCCGGGATTCGGGCGCGAATTTCGAGACAAGGTACGGTCGCACATCCCGTATTCGTTTAGTGTGTACGCGCAAGGCGAATGTCTTCCCCGGCACGATAATTTCGTCACGCTCGATCCTGAAAAGAAGGATGCCTGGGGAATTCCTGTGTTGCACATCCACGCGAGTCACGGCGAAAACGAGCTGGCCATGGCCAAGGCCATGCGCGATCACCTGGGTGAAATCATAGATGCGCTGAAACTCGAGGACCGGAATCCGCCGCGGGACGAACTGAACGTGTTTGGCAAGAACATTCACGAGTGCGGCACGGCGCGCATGGGAGTCGATCCCAAGACCAGCGTGCTGAATGCCTTCAACCAGGTCCACGAGGTGAAGAATCTGTTCGTCACCGATGGAGCGTGCTTCGTAACCCAGGGATGCTGGGAGCCGACACTCACCATCATGGCGATTTCCGCACGCGCGGCTGACTTTATCGCGGATGAGCTTAGCAAAGGAAATCTGTAATGGTCACGCGGCGGCAGTGGTTGCTGCAACTGGGCGGAGGCGTGGTGCTCGCTGGCTGGAGTGGCGTGGATCTGGATGCCGCTGAACTGCCCCCGGGCTTGTATGAGGCGTCACGAGACCATCTCGGCCATGCGCTCGCCGGTGGTCCGGTGGGCGTCGGCGGCGAAACGGAACTCGTTCAGCTACGAGCAGCTACTTTCCAGCCAGCTTTCTTTTCACCAGATGAGTATCAGACCATCAGATGTCTGACCGCGTTGATGCTGGGGGAGACGTCAGAAACCGCGGTGGTGCGTGAAATCGCCGAGTGGATCGATCTGACTCTTTTCGACGCTGCGGACGTCCGCACCGCGGCCCGCGCGCTCTCTCCCGCTCATCGTGCCGTCGCGGTTGCGTACTACGGCGCGGAACATGTGCGAAAGCGCGAGGATTTCGATGCGCAGAAAGTCACTCGCGAGGGCCTCGCATGGATTGAAGCCCATTCGCGCCGCTGGCATGGGGGCGGATTCATTTCGCGCAGTGAGTCGCGGCAGATTGCGATCCTTCAATTCATCTCGGACGAGCGCCAAGATCGAGGAACCGAGAACGCCGGCACACGCTTTTTTTCATACTTCAAAGAGCGCGTGGTGGATGGATTCTACACCTCGCGCGCAGGGCTGGATGAACTCGGCTACAGGGGGAATGCTTTTTACGCAAGCCCACCCGGTTGCGAGCATCTGTATGGGTAGGCGAGGCCGCATCTGCGCTGCACTGCTTGGGCTGCTTTCCCCGGCGTTTGCCCAGAGCACGATCTCGGTCACTGTATTTAGTCAGAAGAACACAGCAGTGGGTGTTGGCGGCCGTCTGCAGAACTTCATGTCTACTTCCTTTCAGCCCGCGGAATGGGACAGCGCGTTTTTTCAGCAGCACCCCGGTGCCGCCATGCCGCTTTGGAGACTCGCTCCTCAACACATCCGCATCCAGCCGGTATCGCAAGCCGTTCCGCAGCAGACCTCCGGCCAGTGGGATTTCAGCCAGCTCGATGCCATCGTGATTCCGGTGCTGGGCATCGCCGATCACAGCCCCGAATTTCAAATCGCCGTCGCTCCTTCCTTCATGAACGATGCGCAGGGGCACCTGATGCGGTCGCACTATCAGGATTTCGCAAACTTTGCCGCAAACCTGGTGCGCTACTACAACCAAGGGGGATTCGATGCGGGTGATCAGCACTACCAGTCGCCCAGCCCGTACCACATCACCTGGTGGGGAATCTTCAACGAGCCGAACGGCAACGGCCTCTCAGCGGATGACTACGTGGATCTTTACAACCTGGTGGTGCCTGCCATGCAAGGTGTGGATCCTGGCATCAAATTTGTCGCGGTCGAGTTATCCGATTACGGCGATGAGCCTCAGAAGATGATGCCAACCTTCGCCCAGAGAGTCAGCGCACACGTGGATATTGTAGCCACGCACTACTACGGAAGCTGCAATCAGATGGATCCGGACCAGGCCGTCTTCGACGTGATTTCTTACTTCACAGACCATGTCAAATACATCTACTCGCAGTTGCGCAGCAACCCGGCGCTGGCTAATGTCCCGGTGTGGATTACGGAGAACAACGTGAATGCCGACTACGACCAGGGCAACGGGATCAGCGCCTGCAACGGAACGCCATTCACGACCGATCAGCGCGGCTCCAGCGCCTTTTTCGCTGCCTGGCGGCCGCTGGTTTTTTCGAAACTGGCGCAGGTGGGCGCGCAGAGCCTCTATCATTGGGACCATGATGCCGACGCCCAGTATGGTGAAGTCGACTACGACACGGGCAACTTCTACCGCAGTTACTGGGTTGACTACTACCTGGCGCATTTCTTTCCTTCTCCGCCAGGCGCAGACATCCTGCTGACCAACAACACCAACTCAGGGGCGCTCGAACCGCTTGCCGTGCGCAACGATGACGGCTCGGTGGTCGTCATGCTGGTCAACCATCGCGTGCGCCTTTCGACCGACAACAATGGTCCGGGGGTACCACGTACTGTCGCGCTCGACGTGTCTGCTTTGGGCACGTTCACCTCCGTTACCCAAGTCACCATCGACGCGACTACTGACTCCACGCAAGGGCCCACACCGGCAACGCTGAGCTTCGCACCGCAGATGCAAGTCACACTGAACGGTTACTCGGTGAGTTTTCTGCGATTCAGCGGCGCGAAGCCGCAGTTTTCTGTCACGGGAGTGAAAAACGCCGCCAGCTACCAGAGTGGAACGGTGTCGCCAGGAGAGATCGTGACCCTCTTCGGAACGGCCATCGGACCGGCTGCGGCGGCGGGCGCACAGGTCAGTTCGCCGGGCTTCCTCGACAACACGCTAGCCGGAACGAAGATTTCGTTTGACGGCATCCCGGCTCCGCTGGTCTACGCCAGTTCAACGCAGCTAAATGCCATCGTGCCGTTTGAAGTCGCCGGCAAGAACAGCACGCAGGTGCAGGTTGAATACCTCGGAGCACTGTCCGATCCTGTAATCGTCCCGGTTGCGCCAGCCGTTCCTGGCCTGTTCACGAGCGACTTCTCGGGAACCGGACAGGGCGCCATAGTCAATCAGGATGGATCACTGAACTCCCCGGCAAATCCGGCGGACCGCGGCTCGATCGTCTCGCTCTATGCAACTGGCGTGGGCCAGACGAAACCTACGGGCATTGATGGAGAGATCGGTGGAGCCGTGCTGCCGCAGCCGCTATTGACCCTCTCGGCCACCATCGGCAACGTTCTCTCAGTGGTCCGTTACGCGGGCGGAGGGCAGACTCTGGTGGCCGGCGGCGTGCAGATCAACGTGACCGTACCCGACAGCATTGCACCCGGCGAGGCGGTTCCCGTCGTAATCAGCGTCGGCACTGCCGGCAGCAGCCAAACGGGCGTGACTATGGCGGTGAAGTGATCCTCACTTCGCCGGAGCTCGGATCTCGACCCGGGCATTCTCGCGGACCTGGTCATTGGGGTTCATAATCACCATATCCCCTTCCGCCACGCCCGAGTCCACTTCCAGTTCAGCGCCGTAGTCGTGCGCGATGTGAATGAGACGCATGTGAACGATGTGGTCCTCGCCGGCTACCGCCACGCGCGGCCCCTCGCGGCCCAGCATCAGCGAATCACCGGGAACCAGTAGCGCCGAACGGTTGCCCGGAAACGAGAACTTCACCTGCGTGTACATGCCGGGAAGCAAAACGCCGCGTGGATTCGGTGTCTCGAGAATCGCCAGCATGGTGCGCGAATTCTGGTCGACGGAGTTGGCGCTCCGCGTCACGATCGCCGCGAACACCTGCCCCGGCAGTTCCTGAACGCGCAGCTCCGCATGCTGGCCGTTTCGCACCAGTGACGCGTAGGTCTGCGGTACGTTCACAAAGATGCGTACCCGATCAATCTGGGCAATGCGGAAAATCTCCCGGTTGGGGCCGCTATTGCCGGCGTTGACGAGTGTTCCCACGTCCATGTTGCGCGAGGTGATCACGCCATAGTATGGGGCTGTCACCCGGGAAAAGGACTTGAGCTCCTCCAGACGCCGCAAGTTGGCCTCGCTGGCCTCTACCGCTTTTTGAGCCGCGTTGATGTTGGCCTGCGCTGATGCGACTTCCGCCTGTCGGACTTCGAAATCCGCCTGCTTCGTGTCGCCCTCCTGTTTGGAGAAAACGCCCCGGTCCGTCAACCGCTTCCAGCGTGCCAGCGTCACCTCAGCCAGCTTCAGATTGGCATTTGCCTGCACAAGCGCGGCCTCATATTGCCGCAACGCCGCCTGCGCTTGCGCAACGCTGGCCCGCGCCTGGATCAACTGCTGGTCGAGTTCCGGCGTCTCGATTTCGGCCAGAAGCTGGCCCGCACGCACGTGGTCGCCGTAATCCACGAGGCGTCTGCGAATGTAGCCATCGGCGCGGGCGAAAATCGGCGATTCCAGGTAGCCCTGCAAATCGCCGGGCAGTTCCAGCTCCGATTTCGCTGGCGATCGCCGCACCAGGGCGACGTTGACCGCCGGCGGTTTTTCCTCTGCCGCCTCCGCGGCCGCCGCCAGGGCCTTCTCTCTCGCCAGCCTCGGCCGCAACCCAAACACGATCGCCGCGACCACCACAGCCGCCAGCAGCAGGAACAACCCCACGAGCCGCCGGCCACCCGCGGGGCGGCGCGGCCCGCTCCGGCGGGTCTCTATTTCCGAAAGAATGGGCTCTCCAATCGCCAATGCAGATCCTCAAATCCCGCGAGCTTCGATTTCGATCTCATCAAGATCTTTCGGCGGCTTGTTGCGAAGCACACTGTACACAACCGGAACGAAAAACAAAGTGGCAAAGGTCGCCATCAACAGTCCGCCGATCACGGCGCGTCCGAGGGGAGCATTCTGCTCTCCGCCTTCGCCCATTCCCAGCGCCATGGGCACCATGCCCACGATCATCGCCAGCGCCGTCATGATCACGGGCCGCAGCCGCGTAAAGCCGGCTTCCAGCGCGGCGGCACGCGCTCCCTCGGTATTTTGCCCGCTGCGGCGCAAGTCGTTGGCGAAGTTCACCAGCAAAATGCTGTTCGCCGTGGCCACGCCAATGCTCATGATAGCGCCCATGAGCGACGGAACGTTGACCGTGGTTTGGGTGAGGAACAGCATGAGCAAAATCCCCGAAAGGGCGCCGGGCAGCGCCATCAGAATTATGAACGGATCGAGCCATGACTGAAAATTCACTACCATGACGAAATACACCAGCACGATGGCAAAGAGGAGCCCGACACCCAGCCCCACAAAGGACGAGCGCATGGTCTCGACCTGGCCGCGCGTCTCCAGGAAGCTGCCGCGCGGCAGTTTGGACTGAAACTCCGCCATAACCCGATCCACTTCGCGCGCCACACTGCCCAGGTCGCGGTCCTGCACGTTGGCATACACGTCGTAAAGAGGCTGCACGTTGTAGTGAGTCACCACAGATGCCGTGAGTCCGCGTTCCAGCCGCGCAACGTTGCTGAGGAGCTGCGGCCCGCGGTTGCTGGGGGCATGAATCGGAGTGGCGAGCAACGCCTCGGTGGAATCCATCCGGTACTGTGGCGTCTGCACGGCCACCGGGTAGTCGACCGCGTTCTGCGGGTTGATCCAGTAGTTGGGCGATGTGATCATGCTGGAGCTGAGCGAGACCAGCAGGCTGTCGGCGACGTTGCGCTCCGTGAGTCCCACCTGCTCGGCGCGCGTGCGGTCCACGTTCAGCCGCAACTCTGGAACGTTCAGAACCTGGTGGACATGAACATCCACCGCTCCCGGAACGCGTGCCAGCCGCCGCTCGATCTGCCCGGCGATCTGGTAATTGGCTGGCGCGTTGGTCAATGGGCCGACGATCTGGATGTCAATCGGGGCCGGCAATCCGAAGTTCAACGTCTGTCCCACGATGTCGGCCGGTTGAAAGAAAAATGTCAAATTCGGGTATTCGGCGTTCAGGCGGGCGCGCAGCTTGCGAATGTAATCCCCCGTTGGCCCGTGTTCGCCAGGCTTGAGCGAAACCAGGATCTCGCCGTCAAACTCGCCGATGGTGCCGCTGTCGCTGAACGCCACGTTGAAGCCACTATACGGCAGACCAATGTTATCGAGGATGTCGGATAGCTCGCGCGCGGGGATGATGCTTCGCACCGTGTTTTCCACCCGCGCGAAGATCTGCTCGGTCTCCTCCACGCGCGTACCGGCGGGCGCCCGGACATGAAACCGGATCTGGCCGGCGTCCACTTGCGGGAAAAAGTCGGTGCCGACGAACGGATAGAGCGCCGCGCATGCCACGGTGATCAGGAAGAAGCACAGCGCGACCAGCTTGCGGTGATCGAGTGCCGCGTCGAGCGTGCGGCGGTAGCCCTCGCGCATGCGCTCAAACCCTTGGTGAAAGGAATAGTGGATCCGCCAAAAAATGCCGTGGCCTTCCGGGTGGCCCTCCGGGTCGCGATAACGATGCACCTCGCTACCGACCAGGTACTTCACCATCGTGGGAACCAGCGTCCGCGAGAGGATGTACGAGGCCATCATCGCCAACACGACCGCCAGCGCCAGGGGCGTAAACAGATACTTGGCCGTTCCGGAAAGAAAAATCACCGGCACAAACACGATGCAGATGCAAAGCGTGGAAACAAACGCCGGAACCGCGATCTGCTGTGCGCCATCGAGAATCGCCAGAAGGATCGGTTTGCCCTGTGCCAGGTTGCGATGGATGTTTTCGATCTCGACCGTCGCATCGTCCACCAGAATTCCGACCGCCAGCGCCAGGCCTCCGAGGGTCATCACGTTGACGGTTTCGTTTAACAGGTGCAGGATGGCGAGCGACGTCAGAATGGACAGCGGAATCGAGGTGCACACGACCACCGTGCTGCGCCAGCTCCCCAGGAAAAGCAGAATCATCAGCGCGGTCAGCAGTGCGGCGAGCACCGCTTCTTTGAGCACGCCATTGATCGCAGCCCGCACGAAGATCGACTGGTCGAACAGTAGCGTCAACTTGAGCTGCCGGGGCAGTGTGGACTGGACGCGTGGCAGCATTTGCTTGAGACGTTGCACGATCTGAAGCGTGGAGGCGCCGCCGTTCTTGAGCACGGTCAACAACGAGCCGCGGGTTCCGTTATGCCGCACGATATTGGTTTGAATCGCATAGCCATCCCGCACGTGAGCCACATCGCGTATGTAGACCGTGGACCCGTTCACCTGCTTTACGGGCAGGCTATTGAACGCGGCGATCACTTCGGGGCTTCCGTTCAGCCGGACGTTGTACTCGCGGGCGCCGATCTTGGCAGTGCCCGACGGGAGAATGATGTTTTGCGCGTTGATCGCGCTGGCTACGTCGCTGGCCGAGAGACCCTGGGCGTACAGGGCGCGCAGATCGATGTCCACCATGATCTGCCGCGGCCGGCCGCCAAACGGGAGTGGGAAACTGGCGCCCTGCACGTTGGCCATCTGCGTCCGAATGAAGTTGTATCCGTAATCGTAGACCTCCTGCTCGCTCATGGTGTCGCTCGAAATACTCAGTTGCAGGATGGGCACGCTGGCGGCGTTGTAGCGCAAAATCGCCGGCGGGAAAATTCCCGTGGGCAGCGAATGCAATACCGACTGTGAGCTCGCCGCAAGCTGCGCCACGGCCGCCTCGATCTTAGCGTTGGGTTGGAAGAAGATCTTGATCACCGCGATGCCCGGCAGCGATTCCGACTCCATGTGCTCGATGTCGTTGACGGACGTGGTGAAGGATCGTTCGCAGCGGATCGTGATCACCTCCGCCATCTCCTCGGGGGAGACTCCGGAGTAGCTCCAGATCACGCTGGCCACCGGGATGTTAATTTCGGGGAAGATGTCGGCCGGCATGCGGAAAATAGCCAGCATGCCCAATATGATGATGACCAGCGCCATCACGACAAACGTATACGGGCGCCGCAACGCGAGCCGGACGATCCACATGGCTAGATGGCGATGTTTTTATTACATGCCACTGCAATCAGGGGTGTCAAATAGGCCCGCGGAATTATGCTGCGAAATTGAGGCGCAGACCATCCTGCGCCTCTAAGCAAACGACCAAGCCGGCGCGGTCAGAATTCGTAGCGCAAAGCGAACTGCATGATTCTCGGATTAGACAGCAGCCGGGTGTATTTTCCGAACGAAGTCGCGTTGTCAAGTGAGGGAGCGATGGACTGCACGTCGAATCGCACAGTGTTCGGGACATTGAAGACTTCCCAGCGAAACTGCACGCTGTGACCCTCCGCATAGGGCATCTTCCAGCGCTTGCCCAGACCCATGTCCCAGCCGAAGACCCCATCGCCACGAAGGTTGTTCCTGACTCCCGACTCGCCAGGGTAGGTGTAGCGGAAATCCTGAATGGCGGCGCTGGGATTCGCAAACACGTTCACCGTCCCATCACCGTTCTTAAACACGCCTTGCTGTGGAAGCGGGGCGATTGGAATTGCGCTGCCGCCGAGCTGCCAGTTCGTCGACCAGGTCGCACCGTTGAACACACTAAACGGGAAGCCGGTGCTCCACCGATAGATGCCCGATAGCTGCCACCCACCCACGATCGCGTCTGCGGCGGCATTCACGCCGTTGCCGTAGCGCTTGCCGCGGCCGAAGGGAAGCTCGATCACCCAATTCGCATTGATCTGGTGGCGGGTATCGAAATCCGATACGGCGCGAAGGGCTTTATAGTCCCAGGAGTTGATCACCTGGCCGCCTAGCCCGCCCCAGGCTCCGATCCGTTCCGCGTCGGACGACAAGTCGATGGACTTCGAGAACGTATAGTTGAAATCGAACTGCATGCCCTGCGAGAAGCGCTTGCGCAGCGCCAATTGGAGAGCGTTATAGTTCGAATTGCCGATGGAGCGCCAGGCGTATAACGACGAATACTGCGGGTTGTAGTACGCGTATGGGCCGAATTTGCTGCACCCGTTGGGGCACATGAAGCCCGGGAATGGGAAGTCGAGGAAGAACAGCCAGGTGGTCTCGTTATGCAGAAGGGAGTTATCGACGAATACCTTGTAGGCTGCCTGCACCGGTGTGAGTCCAGCCGCGCCGGTGCTCGGATCTAAAAGATGCGCGATGTTCGGAAACAGATTGTTCCAGTAGGCGGCCGTCGGGCCGACTAGCGACGGCGTCATGGCGGAAACAGGCGTGTTGGCTGCGGCGAGCTTGGAAAAACGAGTCGCCGCGCTGTAGTAATCGACGCCGCTGGCCGGGTCCACCAGGTCCAGCGGCATCGCCAGGTCTTCCTGGACGAGCAGCTTGTGCGCCAGGTGCCCCACATAAGACGCCTCGAAGACCAGGTTCTTAGGCAGCTCGCGGCTGATCGAGAAGGCGAGCTGGTAGGAATACGGGGTTCGTATGGAGTTGTCAAGTCCCCAGAAAATGTTTCCGGGCGTTGGGGGCGGAGTCTGCGGAAAGCCACCGGGCGGTGCGGGAGCAAGAACGTCGGAAGGCACCACGTTCACGCTGGTGATGCGCGGCGCCGTGTCGAGGCCAAGTACGCCCGGCGGGCTGGTAATCAGGCTGGACATACCGTATGCGCCTTGGGAATCGAAGGTGTTTAGCAATCCGGAGCCGATGTGGTCGTAGACTACGCCAAAGCCCGCGCGGATCGAGGTCTTACTTTCGCCAAAGATACGCTTCAGGAAACCGGACTTCGGTGCCGGCACATAAGCGATGCCCACCCTGGGCGCAAGATTGTTGAAGTCCCAGTTGTAAAAGCCACGCTTTCCGTTAGCCGGCCCCGCCAGATCAAAAGAGAGCGTTGGATCCTGATTCGAGGGAATCCCTTTGGCCATGTTCTGAGCTCGCGTGAGGAACCATTTGCCCATATCGACGTTCGGCGCCACCTGTAAGCCGGCCGTTTCCCAAGGCGGTGAAAGAAGCTCGTAGCGCAGGCCGTAAGTGATGGTCAGGTTGGGCCTGATGCGAAACGAATCCTGGACATAGAACTCATACTCGTCGGCCGCGAAATGCCGGTTAATAGGAGCGCCCTGCGGGAGCAGATTCCCTTTGCGATCGTAGTTGTAGACTGCATCGCCCTGGGTGATGGCGCCCATGAGGGCCATGAGCGGGTAGTCGTAGGAATTGTCGAAAGATTGAAGCACCGCCGGGAAGCCGCCGAGCGCCGGATCCATGAACGTGCCTGTGTTTGCGATCCCCGCTGCAGTGAGATAGGACGCGTTGGTCACGCCGTCGCTAAACGAATTCGCGAGACTCGTGCGGGGGTTGCGGATAAACCGGAGGTTCGTGCCAAACGACAATGAGTGGTTACCCTTCTTCCACGAGAGATCGTCTACAAAGTTGTGAACCGGCGCCGTAAACGAGTGGCTGTAGACGAAATTCTCAGGAGCGTTGACGGCATTGTCGTTGAGTCCTCGGAACCGGATCCACGGCTCGTTGGAATTGCCTTGAACACCATGGCTCTGCCGTGTCAAACCGTAACGGAAGCTATTGACGAGGTTGGGGGTCAGGACGGCAGTATAACCGGCGACAAACCCTTTGCTGTGATCGATGTCGGTCTGCAACGGGCTGAGTCCGGGCAGGTAGGGCACACCGTCCTGCCGGTCTTGCTGAAAGTTGCCCCTCCAAAACAGGACGTGATTGCCGTTCTCGGTGAGCTGATAATCCAGGCGCGCGATGTAGGTGTCGAAGGTATTGTGGACCGGAGCAGCGAACCGGAATCCGCCATAGTTGAGGCCGTCTCCGGTGCCCGAGTCATTGGGCAGTGGATAGCCTTGGAGGAAGTTCATCACTGCCTGGTTCGGTCCGATGTGTTGAGGGTCCATCCCGGCCAGCATCTGCTTGGAGAGCGTGAAGTTTTTGACCGCGCCAGGGCAGTTGCCGCTGGCGTCGACATCCACCGTGCAATAAGGGTATTGCATGATGCCTTGGCGCATGGTTGCGGTCGGCACGATACGCAGCTCGCTATTGGCCTGGGCGTCCCGGCGGCCTTCGTAGTTGAGAAAAAAGAATGCGCGGTCTCTCTTGATGCGCCCGCCAAGGCTGCCGCCGAAAATATTGCGGATCAACTGCGGCGGCTTGTTGGGCTGTCCGTTCTCCAGTTCGGAAGCCTTGATGAAGTAATCATTTGCCGTGGTGGCCGTGTTGCGATTGTATTCGTACAGCGATCCGTGAAAATCGTTGGTTCCGCCCTTGGTCACAATGGAGACCTGAGCTCCGGAGGAACGTCCCCCTTGGGCATCGTAGTTCGTGGTCTCGATCCGGAACTCTTGCATGGCGTCGGGGGTCATGCGCAGCACGGAGGTGAACGCATAACCGCGCGTCTGGTCGTTCACGTCCACGCCGTCCAGCATAATGTTGCTTTGGTCGCTGTGAGCGCCATTCACCGCTCCGCTGCGCGTGTCCGTGTTGAGGTCCATGTCCGGACGGTTCCCCAGATAAACCACTCCGGGCTGGATGCTGTACAATGCCGCCACGTCGCGGGCTTCCAGAGGTAACTGCTTCACCTGATTCTCGGTAATCACTGCGCCAACCGAAGCGTCAACCGTGTTGAGCATCGGAGCTTCAGCCGTTACCGCCACCACTTCCGTGGTGCCGCCGACCTCGAGGGTGATATTCACCGTGGCCGGGTTGCTGACCTCCAAGCGCAAATCGTTCGCTTCGTACCTTTTGAATCCGGTCGCCTCCACTCTCAAACGGTAAGGGCCCGGCACTACCTGCAGAAACTCGTAGGCTCCCCCGCCGCTGCTCGTGGTCTTTCTTTCCAGTCCGGTCGCTGTATGCGTCAGCGTAATCTGAGCCTTGGGCACGACGGCTCCGCTCTGATCGGTAACCGCCCCTCGCAACGAGGTGTTCGCCTGGCTCCAGACCGAACCCGTGAACAGCGCAGCTATTGCCAGAATGCAGATAAGATGAATCGTAGTTTTGCTCGTCATGACGGATGCCCCCTGTTCCCCCTAATCGGCTTGCCACCGCAAAGGACCGGCTCCCATGGCCTAGCGCTCGTTTGGCGGACGGATCAGACCTGGATAGCCAGAGATCATACGCCACCCGTTGGGGTGAGTTCAACCCCCTTCGTGGCAGAAAGCGCTGAATCGGTGTTAATTCGTGGGGTGAATGGGGAGAGGCGTAAGGTTTTGAGGCCGGATTTGAGCGGCGCCGGAGCCCAAGCCGTTAGTTCTGGAGCAGGAGTTTACGGTGGGCGGAAGGCCGGCGTTGGTCGCCAAGCCTACCGCCCGGAACTGACTATTGAGGCCCTTCAGAACTCGTAGCGCGCGCTTAACTGCATCACCCTCGGGCTTGTGAGGGTGCTTGTATACTTCCCAAAATTCGCCGGGTCACCGAGTCCAAGATTGATGGTGTTGGTGTCAAAGCGAACCGTGTTGGTGATGTTGAAAGCCTCCGCGCGAATCTGCAGAGTGTGCGGGCGATCCCTGACGGTGAAGAGCGTGAACCGCTTGGCCAGCCCCACATCGATGGTGAAGAATCCGTCGCCGCGAATGCCGTTGCGCTGGCCGCTCTCTCCGGGCAGCGTGAAGTCGTAGGCCGCCAGAGCCGCTCCCGGGTTCGCAAAAATGTTTGGGCCGCTGGTGGCGCTGGACTGAGCCGGCGGAGCGTTCTTGGTAGTGTGCTGCCCGTTGACTGGCCCGATCTGTGTAGCATTGGGAGCCCACTGCCAATCCGTGGGCCAGTTGCCTCCATCATCCACAGTGGCAGGGAGGCCTGAAGATTGGCGCCAGATGCCGCTCAACTGCCAGCCGCCGAACAATCCATCCACGAGACGGTTGGCTCCGCTGAGGAACCGCTGGTTTTTGCCGAACGGCAGTTGAGCAACCACGAAAGCGCTGAACAGGTGCGTTGCGTCGTAATCGGATACCCCTCTGGTCTGGTTGGGGAACCAGGCATTCTGGATCAGGCCTCTGAACGCCCCGTTGGGATCGGCGTTGGCAGCGTCGCCATAGGAGAACAGATCGATGGATTTCGACCAGGTGTAATTGAAGTCGAATTGCAAATTGTCGCTGAACCGCTTGCGCACGGTCCATTGCATGGCGTGATAGCTGCCGGTGCCGATGGACCGCATGGCGGAGAGACCCGCGAACTGGCTGCTGAAGATCGCGTTGGGTCCCAGGGCGCTGCACGGGCTACAGCCCGAGCCGGCATCATCCAGCAACTGAATTGCCGTGGATTCGTTGTAAACGAAAGTCTGGAAATACGGGTAGACTCCTTGCGTGGCGGTTTGGCCATTTCCGGCGTAGCCGGAAAACACGTCCTCAAAGAATGGAATGGGAGTCACTTTCGAAACATCTGTATTGGCGCGCGCAAACTTGGACATGGCCTGCGCCGCCTGGAAATACGTCTGGCCGCTCTTAGGGTCAACGAGGTTGGTGGGCATGCCTACGTCGATTTTGGCCAGTGAGTGCCGCGACAGGCGGCCGACATACGAGCCCTGCACGAAGAGGCCGTGGCTGAACTCGCGGCCGATGCTGAAATTCATATTGATGGTGTAAGGCGATCGCAGCTTTTGATCGATGGAGTTGGTGGTGCCGAAGATGTCGGGATAGGTTTGTGGAAATCCACCTTTGGGCGCCGGGGGCAAGGCGGACGCGGGAAGGTCGTAGAATCCGGTGAATCGAGGAGCCGTCAAGGCGGATGACAGCGGGTTGAGCGGCGACGCCGGCGGGGTCAATAAAGTGGAGAAGCCGAGCGCGGTGGCATCGTAATCGCGGATGAGCCCCTGGCCGAACAAGTCATAGAAGATACCGGCTCCAGCCCGGATGGAAGTTTTTCCCGGACCGCCAAACAGCCATTTCGAGAGTCCTGAGTTTGACTGCGGCGAATAGGCCAGCGCGAGGCGCGGCGAAAAATCCTTTTGCGTGGGATACAAGCCGTGGCCACCGGCCGCATTGGCCAACTGATAGGAGATCTTCGGCGCCAAAGCCTGTGACTTGCCTTCGGCCGCCAAAACTCCCCTTTCATTGAACCAATCGCCGAGAGCAATATTCGTACTGGTCTGCGCACCGTGACTCTCGTAGACTGGCGGCGAAATGGAAACGCGGAGTCCCCCGGTTACCGTGAGGCCACGCGTAACCTTCCAGCTATCCTGGAGATAAGCTTCGTATTCCTTATCGGCGAAATCGCGGGTGATACCGGCGCCCTGGGGCAGGGTGTTGCCCTGGATGTCATAGTTGTATTGCGCGTTGGCCTGAGTCAGCAAACCGAGCAGATTTGAGAACTGGCGTTTGTATACGGTGCTGTCTGCTGCGTCCGGCGCCAGAAGCTCCAAACCGCCGGAAACCAGGACGGACGAGTTGGCTTCAATGTTGCTGAAGGAGTGCCCGTAATCGACCCGGTTATTGTTGATGATCCGCGCCACACCGCCGAAGGTGATGTTGTGTGCGCCGTGGACCCATCCCAGGTCTTCGCTAATCTGGTGGACCGGCGTGATGCGCGTCAATCCAGTGCTGGTCGAGTCAATTGTGTCGATGTCGCGAAGCCACGCAAAGCCGGCATTCAGGATGCCGCTATATTGCTGGCCCTGCCGTGTATAACCGTAACGAAAACTGCTCGTCAAGTTGGGGTGCAGCAGTGCGGTATAACCAATCGCATACCCTTTGCTGTTCTCGAGAAAGACGCTGGATGCGGGTTCGCCGGGAAACTGGGGTACGCCGTTGGCAAAGTTGTCATTCTGCAGGTTCCCGCGCCAGAAAATGTGCTGTTTGCCGTTCTCATCCAGCTGGTAATCGATCTTGGCGGTGTACGTATTCCAACGCAGCGGCGTCGGATCATGAAAACGGAATCCGGCGGTGTTGAGCGTATCGCCCTGCGTGAAGTCGTTCGGCAGCGGATATTGATTGAACAAAGTGAGAATGGCGGGATCGGCGCCGATGTGCCGGGGATCAAGCTGCGTGACTTGATCGGGGGTCAGCTCGCCGATGCTGCCATCCTGGCGAGTGTATTTGAAAAAGCCGTTGCGAAAATTCTCCGTGGGCACGATGCGCAGCGCGGTCGATTCGCTGCGGTCGCGGCGTCCCTCGTAGTTGCCAAAGTAAAACAAACGATCCTTCTTGATGGGACCTCCCAGCGACGCTCCAAACACATTGCGAATCAACTTGTCCCGCGGCAGGCCGGACAGATTGTTGAAGAAGTCGTTGGCGCTGAGGGAGGTGTTCCGATTGAATTCATAGGCGGAGCCGTGCAGCTCATTGGTGCCGCTCTTGGTGACCAGAGACACCTGAGCGCCCGAGCTGCGGCCCAGGTCGGCTCCGGCGTTGGTCGTCACCGTGCGGAACTCTTCCACCGAATCCAGCGTCACGCGCAGCACGCTGGTAAACGGCGTGCGGTCCTGCTGATCATTTACGTCCACCCCGTCTAACGTGACGTTGGCCTGGTCCGCTTTGCCGCCATTCACCGAACCAGTACGATGATCGGGACGAGTCGCCCCATCGGGCCGCAGCCCCACGGGGTTTTCACCGAGGAAGGTCACCCCTGGCTGCAATGCCAGCAGGCCAACCACGTTGCGGCCTTCAAAGGGCAGTTCCGTAATGGCTTTCCCGCTGATCGCGTTGCCCAGCGAGGCATCCGTCGTGTTGACCTGCGCGGCTTCGGCCGTTACCGAGACCACCTCCGAAACCGTACCGATCTTTTCAAAAATAATCCCCAGCGTGGCAGGTGTGTTCACCTGCACTTCCACCTTGTGGAGAACCACGTCGGCAAGCCCCTCCGCTTTAGCGGTCACGGTGTAAGTGCCGGGTTGCACCTGCAGGAACGAATACCGTCCGGACGCGTCAGATGTCACCTGGCGGCTCGAATGGATGGCGTCATTCTGGATGCTGATCGAAGCTCCTGGAACAACAGCGCCCGAAGGGTCGGTCACCGTGCCCGTGAGGGACGTATTGCCCTGCCCCCAGACCGTGTTCCCACAAAAGGCCGCCATGGCCACCGCAAAGATGATGTGGTTCGTCAGTTTTCTCACCATGATGGAATCCCTCTTTTCGACTTGTAAACCGCAACGGAACGGCCGACGGCTCCAGCGTTTCGACACCATTCCCAAATGACAGCTAACCTCGACTGGCAGTGACGATACGCCACCTGTGGGGTAGGTTCAATAGATTTGGGGCAGAACGCTCTTAATGAGTGGTGAGTTCGCCGAGGTTTTAGAAGTGATTCCTAATCCGATCCGAAATGTAAACGGATCTGGCGAATGCGGTTACTGCTTAACCAAAAGTTCCTTCGCCGGCATCTTCGCGTCGAACACCAGGTTGAAGAAACCCACCATCATTTCATCCCAGCTCTGATCGCCCCAGACAACCTCTTTCGTGGGGTCGGCGTTATCGGGATTGTTCGGGGAGTTGTCGAAGTGCGCCGTGCACTCGATCTTCGTTCCCTTGGGGAGAACCAGCGGAGTCGCGAGGGTATACCAAAGCTGCCAGTGCCAGTCGTACCGCGGCACGCGGAGCAGCGTCTCCGTTTCGCCGGTGGGGTAGACGACCCGGTATTCGAAATCTTTCCCGCGCCCGTGCATGTGCGGATGCAGGCTGGCCAGTTTGACTGTGGTCCCCAGTTCGAATTCCGCATCCACCCGATAGCTCGGCTCTCCCGGTGGAATGCGGAACTTCCCATTCGTGGCGGATAGAGTAAGCACGCGCTCACTTGGCGGCTGCTTGGCGAAGACCAGGCCGAACTTGCTGCGGTCCCTGCTGGCCGTGCCATTGGTTGTGTAATGGATCTCCAACACCAGATCGGAGCCGGCCTTGATTAACTTGGCTTGTCTCGCTGGGAGCATTTCCGGCGGCTGGCCCGGCGCATAGCCCACCAGGAAGTCGCTCGGCAAAGCGCTGGTATCGACGGTATCGTCGTCTTTGGGTTTCGGGGCCACGAAGAACACGCCTGGCTCCGCCCCTTTCAGCCAATTTGAGCCGGGCTCGCGGACGAACGCGATCATGTGATGTACCCTTGCGCGATCATCCGGCCGTGCTTCGGCGAACTGCACCCATTTGTCTTCGGCAAATCCGGTGGGCACCACCACTTTCTGATATTCGATCGTGCCTGTCGCGGGAATCTCAAACGCCCGGGGAAATTCGAACACGACATCCGGCTTCGGAATCGACCACCCCTCGACGAAGTTCTCGGGCGGGGGCATGTCTTTCGGATCGCCCTGCGGCGCGCCCGCATCCGCCCATGCCGTAATCGTGTCGATTTCCTTTTGAGAAAGCGCGCGGTCATTGGAAAACCGCCCGTAATGCGCGTCGGCGAACCATGGCGGCATCTTCTTCAGCAGCACCGCCTCCTTCATCGCTTTGGCCCACGGCCGGGCCTGCTCGTACGTCAGCAGCGAAAACGGCGCCGCCTCGCCGGGACGGTGGCATCCCTGGCAGTTTTTTTGGAGAACCGGCGCGACATCTCTCGTGTACGTCACCGCCCGATCGCCGGCGGTCTCAGCGGCAAACAGTCCCCATGCGAAAGAGACCGACGATAGCAGCAAAGCCCGACGGGATGTGGAAGTCATTGAACTTGTCCGCGACATAGGCCATTCTGCCACACCGAACGGTCTGTCCCGGAACTGCGGCTACTCGCCCAAACCAAAGACTACGAGCGAGCTTCCCGCGGCGATGGCCACATACTGCCTGCCCTCGCTCACATAGGTGATGGGGTTGGCGTAAATCGCGCCGCCTGTTTGGAAGCGCCAAAGCGGTTTGCCGGAGACCGCATCCAGCGCGAAAAAGTTGCCTTCCATGTCACCCGAGAAAACTACGCCTCCCGCCGTTGAAAGAATTCCGGACCACGGCGGCGTCGTCAGCCGGAACTCCCACCTCTTCTCGCCGGTGAGGGCATCGAGCGCACGCAACGCGCCCCAGGGTTCCTCTCCCGCAATGGCGCGGCGGCTTGCGCCCAAGAACTGCCGGCCGGGCACATAAGGCGCTTCGGTCAGATAATAAATGGCGCCTTTTTCGCGCGCGTTCTGATAAAAAAGGCCGGTCTGCGGACTATAGGACGGACTATACCAGTTCGCAGCGCCATCATCATCGGGATAAACCTTTGCGCCCTCCAGACTCGGCACGCTCGCCGGGTTGGGAATCGGGCGGCCATGCTCGTCGAGCCCTGTCGCCCACGTCTGCGTCGCAAATTGCCGGGCGTGCAGAAACTCGCCGGTGAGCCGGTCGAGAATGTAATAAAAACCGTTGCGGTTGCCGAACAGAACCAGCTTCCGCGGCTTGCCATGGAATGTGGCATCCACCAGGACCGGGATTTCATTGGCGTCGATATCGTTCACGTCGTGCGGCGTGAACTGGAAATGCCATTTCAGCTTGCCGGTATCGGCGTCGAGTGCGATCAGGCAGTCTGAAAACAGGTTGTCCCCCTTGCGAAGTTCGCCCGCATAATCCGGGCCGGGATTGCCCGTTCCCCAGTAGAGAAGATTCGCCGCGGCATCGTAGGATCCCGTCACCCAGGTGGGAGCGCCGCCGGTCTTCCAACTATCTCCCGACCAGGTCTCGTTGCCAGGTTCGCCCGGACCGGGCGCCGTCCAGAACCGCCACGCGCGTTTGCCCGTCTTGGCGTCGTACGCATCCAAAAATCCCCGGATGCCGTATTCTGCGCCCGCGATTCCAATGATGACTTTGTCCTTCACCGCCAGCGGCGCGGCCGTAATGGAATTTGCCGTCTTGTAATCGGCGACTTCGACATCCCAGCGGACTCGGCCGGTCTTCAGATCCAGGGCCACCAGGTGTGCGTCCAGCGTGCCGACGAACAGTTGATCGTCCAGAACCGCAACCCCGCGATTCACCCGGCCGCAGCAGACGGGAACCACCGGCACGCTCCGGCGATAGCTCCAGATGGGTCTGCCAGTGCGCAGATCGAGCGCCGTAACGTCGCTGGCAGGCTCCGTGATGTACATGATGCCGTCAAAGACCAGAGGCGACGCTTCGAGCTTGTCATGCACCCGTACCTGGTAAATCCACGTCGTTTTGAGGGTGTGTGCATTGGCGCGGGTGATCTGAGCCAGGGTCGAGTAGCGCGTCGCCTGGTAGCTTCCGGAATAAGTGAGCCAGTTCTCGGGCTGCGAGGACGATCGCAAAATTCGCTCGTACGGCACCTGCGCACCCATCTGAGCAGCCATCACCGCGATCAGAACCAGCCGCTTCATTGGGCGCCCCGCAACGAGTCGAGATATGCAACCACATCGTCCAGTTCGTTTGAAGTGAAAACGCCTGCGTAGTTGGGCATCGGCGACTTGCCCGGCATCCGGTTCAACTCCTTCAACTCAGTCTTGAGAAAAGATCGGAATCCGCCGGACAGATCGCGAATCTGTATGGAAAACGTGTCCTCGTTCAGGCGGACGCCCGTGATGCGTTGGCCGTTCCGGGTGACCAGTTGCACTTCGAGAAAACCATCGGGCGCCGCGGCCTCGGGGTTGACGAGAGATTCGCGCAGATAGGCCAGGCTGCGGCGCGCTCCAATGTCCGTCAAGTCAGGACCGATCGCGCCGCCCCTTCCCCCGACGGTGTGACACTGCACGCAACCACCCTTCCCCGCGTACAGCTTTTGGCCATTCGCGGGATCGCCGGGCGCCTTCTGCGGCGCGACTCGCCCCAGCGTTCTCACAAACACCACCAGTTGGATTAATTCGCGGTCCGTAAACCAGTGGCCCGGCATTTCAGTTTCTGGAATGCCGCTCGCAATCACGTTGAACATCGCCTGATCATCGGGAGCATGCAATAATCGGGGCCGGGCGAGCGTCGCGCCTCGCCCGCCCTCGCCGCGCGTCCCGTGACAAGACGCGCACTGCGTCCGGTATAAGCGCTCCCCGGCAGCCAGGTCTACCGGCGTGGATGGCGGTTTTGGCGTGGCTTCAGTAAGTCCCTGGCTCCATAGCGCACACGCGCACAGAAGGAGTGGAACCATTCGCTGGAAAATTCCCATGGAGCGGAAACGCAGTATATCACCGGTCGAGCGGGCGGCTCATCCCGTATCCTGTCTGTGTGGCACCGCGCGTCAAGAAGACAGCGTCAAAGCCAAAACGCCTCGGACGCGTGTGGCTTCGCCGGCTGCTGAAAATCACCATCGCGCTCGTAGCCGCCTTCTACGCTTGCACGGTGGCCGCACTCTTTGCGCTGCGTTCCGTCAACCCGCCCTTCACCGCGGTCCAGGCCCAGCGGCGCATCGAATCCTGGATCCATAAGACCCCGTATCACAAGCGATGCCTCTTCGTGCCGCTCAATCGTATTTCGGTCGATTTCCAGCATGCCGTGATTGCCGCCGAAGACAGCCGCTTCTATCAGCACCACGGGTTTGACTGGGAGGAAGTCCGTAACGCGGTCGAGGAAGAAAGCCAAGACGGCCGCCTGCGCGGCGCGTCGACCCTCACTCAGCAGCTCGTGAAAAACCTGTTCCTCTCGACCAGCCGCTCGTTCATACGCAAGGGAATTGAGTTCACGCTCGTGCCGCTGGCGGAACACATCCTGGGCAAACGGCGTATCCTTGAACTTTACTTGAACGTCGTTGAATGGGGACCCGGCGTCTGGGGAGCCGAGGCGGCCGCGGAATATCACTACGGCATTCCCGCGGCACGCGTCACTCGCGACGAGGGAGCCAGGCTCGCCGCCATCCTGCCCTCGCCCCTCCGCCGCAAACCCGCCCGCATGAACGACTACAGCGTCATCATCCTCGAACGCATGCGCAAGATGGGTTGGTGAGCGGCTTCACTCCGCCGGTACGTCCCACTTCTCACCGCACTCGAACACTTTGAAACGCTGCGACGGGCGCTGGCCAAGCAGATGATCGATGAACCCTCCCACGTGGCCGGCATCGGGCTGGAACATCCCGTAGTGCATGGGCACGAGCCACTGTGCGCCGGCGTCCTCCGCTAGTTGCGCGGCTTCGGCGATTTCAAAATTCCCGGGCGCGTCACCAGGTTTGCGGCCGCTGATCGGCAAGAGAGCAACGGTGATGTTGTACGGCCGCAGGCGGTCGGCGAGGCCGGGGTATGGAATGCAGTCGCCGGCGTGGTAGATGGTGCAATTGCCGAAGCGCACCAGGTAGCCAAGGTACGGATAGCCGCCGAGCGGGGTCCAGTCGAGTTGATTGTGCGCCGAAGGTACGGAGTAGATGCGGTCGTCCAGGTATTCGACTCGCAAGCCGGAGTCGGTAGTGACCATGCGCTGGTAGCTGATGCCCAACGAGTGCGCGTGGTCCGCCACGCCCTTCGGGATGACCAACTTGGCGCGACGGGAGGCAGCCAGGATGCCCGCAACCGTAGCCGGATCGAGATGATGGCCGTGCGCGTGCGTGCACAGAACCAGGCTGGCGTGCGCTATTTCTTCCGCGCGCAGCCAGCTTCCGGCGTCAGATGAAAGATAAGGATCAACGTAGAAAATCGTGGCGCGGTATTTCAGGACAAACCCGCTGTGGCCGAGCCACCAGATGGCCGGGGTCTCACCCTGGGAGTTGTCGACTTCCTGGATTAGATCGCGTCCGCGTAACGGCAACGAATTCCCGCCTCAGCGATTTTAGCCTGAAAGGGGGACGGACTGTGCTTTCAGAACGGGAATCGGCGGGACGGCAACACGCCGGAGTTCTTCTTGTTATTCGGCTCGCCGCTATCGGTAACCACCACCGGCTGCATCGGGCCAGGATTCAACTCGCTGTCCTGAAAATGCAAGGAGCGGTCAAGAACCATCTCGATGGTGCTCCCCTTCGCCAGCACGGCATCCGGACCTCGCGTCAGCAGCACACCCATGATGCCCGCGGCAGCTCCCGCCGCAGCGCCAATACCCGCGCCCATTCCCGGATGACCCATAGCTGCTCCGGTAAGGACGCCAATCGAAGCGCCCGCGCCGGCAGCTTCGCCGACGTTACGCGCATCGCCGCCCTTATTGCCTTCGCTCTTGATTTTGCCCTCCGTCCGGTCAAAATCTTCGCCGGCGCGCCCATCCATGGTGCCGATGCGTGCGCGGAAATCACGCGTCACACCGTTGGGCAGTGTCAGAGAATCAAACCGCAGGAAAAGTTCTCCGCGGCCCTTGACCCGGCCCGGACGTTTCACCTGCGTCACCGTGCCCGCCACGTAGCTCCCGGGTGGGATCACAATGCGGCCGCTAACCATGATGGGATAAACAGTCTGCAGATACACACGGTCGCCCTCGACCGAGTGCTTCGTGCTGACGCTGTTGATTAAGGTGAGGGGAACTTTCGTTCCCAGCTCAACTACAAACTCGTGACTTTGCGCCTTTGGAGTATTGGCTTCGCCGGTCTTTCGCCCTTCCGCCTGATTCTCTGATGACGGAGGCGCACCCGCCTCTTGCGCCAACAGGCCGGTCGCCGCTACGATTCCCAAAAAAACGCCCTGAAAGCGCATATGAACTCCTCGTTTCATTCTAGCCTAACTAGTGAAACGTAGCTGCGCGCAACGGGTTACGCAATATTTTCTTAGGTTAACGTAGGGGCAACTTCATGCCGGCCGGGCTTACCTGGCTGCCAATCGCGATGCGGATCTCTGGGTCCACCTTAACCTGCTTTGGCAAAACAAGATTCACTTGATACAGCCCTGGAAGCCCTGGCGTCACGCCCGCATACTGAACGCTCTTGGAATCGAGCGCAGTGCCTGCCACCAGCACCTCAAGTTCTTTCAATAACTGGATCTGCGCGGCCACCATGGAGATGGAACCGCTCTCTACCTGAGGATCGGTCTTGCCTAACCCTGTCCCGTAGACCACGACCGTTTCGCCTGCGTGCGCGGGATGGTCTTTAGTGATGATGCTTCCGTCGGCGTGCGTGGATGCGATCATTCCCGGGCCCCACGGGTAGAGCGCCGGTCCGGCATCATGCAACGTGAGCTTCACATGAGGTCCGGCCAAGCCGTCGTGAGTGGTGAAGAAATCCACATCGCCAGCACGGAAATCGGCGCGAATCAGGAAATTGATCTGGGTTGGAGAAACGTAGTAAAGAGGCGCCGGCAAACCGCCAACATACACATGCACTGCATGTAGTTCCTCAGGCAGCGCTCCAGCGGTTGGCATGATAGAAAAGGCGGATCCTGTGCTGTAGGAAAGGTTCGTGCCGTAGACGGTCGCAATGGCATTGGGAGCCAGAGCATCAGGTGCATTGGACGCCGAATTGACAATGCCGGCTGCAGAGTAGGACGGCTCCGTGGTTGGCGCGGGACTTTGAGCAACTGCCGCGGAAACCACAACGAGTGCCGCCGTCGACAAGAGCGCGATACGCACAGCAGAATGGCCTTTCGGGAATACTGTGCCGAATGGAGAGCAGAAATCTCCATACGATCGCGACTTGTTGCCGCGCAGCTAGTGTTTTACAGGTATCGTGACGCCTCTCTGTGTAGAACCGCCGCTGATGGTCACCAGGATTTCCTGATCGCCATCCGGCACATTCGGAACCCGGACGTTTACTTGGTAGAAGCCTGGCGCGTCGAATGCCAGTCCCGCGTACAGAATGTTCCCCGGCGGAACAGTCTGGCCGCCGATCGTCACCGAATACGGGCTGGTCAACAGAGGCAGTTGGGCAGCAGGAGGAGGAATCGCAAACTGGCCCGGCAAATAAGACGGGCTGGTAGGTCCAAATCCCGTTCCAAAAATCTCGATGACGTCCCCTGGCGCGGCACTCACGCCCGACGCCACGACGGAGGTGTCCGCCAGATAAGCGTACCCCTTGGACGCATTCAATGCCGCGGCGTTGGGCGAGCCGCCGAACGTGAACAGCGAGGGTTGAACGGCGAAGCCATTCACCGTATAAGTATTGCTGGTAATCTGCTTGTTCGTTCCCGGATTCAGGATGACGACCACCGACGCCGCCTCGCCTTGAGCTGGGAAAATCGGGGCCTGCGCGTTGATCTGCTTATCCGTGACAAAGTAAACGGGCACAGGTTTGCCGTCCACCGCCACCTCCACGCACGCCAGCTCGGTTGGCCAGCTCCCATTTACCAAATCGGCCTTTTGGTAGAAATATCCGTTTCCTGTTGCCGGCGTGTTCGGAATGGGCCCGCCGATAATCGAGAACCCCTGCCCAAAGATGGAGATCAGCCCGTTGGATGCGATCGCCCCACGGTAGCTTGCTGCGTCTTCGACCCCCGATGTGCCGACAGTGATCTGGGGAGACGCGGTCAGGTTGCAGGTTGTCGAACCCACCACGATATCGAAGAGGTAAACGCGATCTCCCGCCGGCCCGGAAGCACTTCCCGCAACCACCGCGACATAGAGATGAACGGCCCCGAGATCCCGCCCCGGCGGAACCCAGACCACCCGCCAGGTCCGCGACCCGACCCCGGTAGGCGTGATGGAATTCGGCGTGTGAGTGGCAAACTGAAGGCCACTGCCGCACGGACCCGGCTGCGAGTTACTGCAATAGACCTGGGAGTCGCCCGTAAACGGTATGAAATAGCCCGCATCTGTCTGCTGTGTCTGGTCCAAACGCGCGGTAAGCTGGAAACCGAACTCCTGCGCTGTTTCGCCTGTCATCTGAACCAGAATCGTTTGCGCTATACCCGGCGTGTATGCGCTCACCGTAAGCGTGGCATGCCCCGGCCCGTTCGTGCCTCCTGTGTGGCACTGCGCGCAGGTCTGGTGCCCGTCGATGAGCGTGCTGGTTGACATGACGGGCAATCCATTTGAATGCGCGTAGACATAAAACGGAAATGCAACGCAAAAAAAGAGGCTCGCCGGCGTTTTCATAGCTTCACCTACCCGGCAATTATGACATCATTTCCTGTTTTTTTACTTGAGATGATGTGGAAGCGAGCAGGCGTAGCGCTTTTCTTGAAATCGTAGTCAGTGGAATCGCTTCCAGCACATCCCGGGAGCGCCATTGAAGGCCCGCGGGCGCGCGAGAAATCCTTCCTGTGAGCACCGTGATCGTGTAGTGATGATTTGTAATGGTGTGTCGAAAAGACCCGAGGTTCTCTTCTTCCCGCCACTCCGGCAGGTCCTCCAGCGCGGGAAACTCCCAGAAGCCGGCCATGAGTGATGCTCCAGCAGGCCGCTGTCTGAGGAGCACGGCTCCATCTCTTTCGACTACCGCCAGCCGCATCCTGAGGCGCTGCACGATCGGTTTACCGCGCTTTACGGGAAGCTCGTGTTGCCGGCCTGTTCTCTGAGCCTCGCAAAACCGGGCGACCGGACACTCCGCGCACTGTGGGCCACGCGGCAGACAGATCGTCGCTCCCAGTTCCATGATGGCTTGATTGAAGCGGCCCGGATGTTTGCGGTCCAGCAGGTCATCGGCAATCTGCTGGAAACGCGCCCGGGTTTTGGCCGACCCGATATCGGCGCCGTCGCCGCGCAGTCGCGCGATCACCCGCATCACGTTCCCATCCAGAACCGCATGGGGGCTCTCGAACGCGATACTGGCCACTGCCGCGGCCGTGTACGGCCCTACCCCGGGCAGCGCGCGGATCCCATCGTAATCGGCCGGAAAGCTTCCACCGGCCACGATCTGGCACGCCGCCCGTTGCAGATTGCGCGCCCTGCTGTAATACCCCAGTCCGCTCCAGCATGCCAGCACGTCCGCCTCCCGCGCTTCGGCCAGTGTCTTCGCATCCGGAAAACGCTTGAGGAAGCGATGGTAGTACGGAATGACGGTCTGCGCGCGCGTCTGCTGCAGCATCACTTCCGAAACCAGAATGGAGTAGGGGTCGGAAGTCGCACGCCAAGGCAACTCGCGTCGCGAGCCCTCGTACCACTGTTCCAGAGCGGTCGCGAACGAGGGACTTCTGCCCCGGATGAACCACGGGTCTGCGACTTTTGCCTTACGCTTTTTCAGCTTTCCAGCACCTGAACGAACTCGGCGATCACTCGCGCTTCGTCTTCCTTCAGCTCGAAGCCCTCAAACTCCTTGTTGAGCGGCTCGAGTCGCACCGAAGCGTGCTCCCAAGTGCCGTCTTCCCGCTGGCGCTTTTGGCTGGTGTACTTCTTGATGGTGTAGCGCGCGCTGGTTTCAGTGGCGCCGAAGCGCTCCACCAGCACCAGCCTGCCCTGCCGCGATCCCACAACTCCCGCACGGAAGACGCACAGGCTGCCATCCGGAATACGAGGCTCCATCGACCGTCCCACCACGCGCGCCACAAACATATCGGGACTCAGCCTGAGCCTCGCCGGAGCTTTCACCCATCCCTCGGATTCCACTTCCCGGTCTTCGCCGAATTTCGTGGCCGCGGCCTTGAGCGAATACAGAGGCAGATGCGTCCGGAAGGGCTGCACCTTGCCCCGTTCCACGTGCTCTTCGTACAAACGCTCCAGCGTGCACGGAAAATCGTCCACCGTCACGGCCACCCGCTCGCTCACGCGCAGGGCGTTCGAAAGGGAGTCTTCCAAGGAGCGCAGGAACTCGTCGCCGCCCATCTCATGGATTTTCAGCTCGAAATCTTCGCCCAGCGCTTTGAGCAATTCGGCTTCCTCGGGATCCTCGATCTCTTCCCAGTGGTCGCGGATCTTCGGGTAGACCTGCCCGGTTGAGGTGTCGCGCAACAACACGCCAATATTCCGCTGAGGTTCGCCCGGCCGGGCCAGCTCAACGAGCAGATATTCGCCGCTCGTTCCCGGTCTGCGCCCTCTGGCAATGGAGACGACACTCGACATGTCAGGCTGTCCTGATTCTCTCTTCGGCCGATGCGCCTTCTCTTTGAGCGCCGTTCGACACCGCGGACACGTTACGGCGCCGCCGGGTAGTATCCCTTGCGGGCCCGAATCTTAATATTCGGGAGGTTGACCGCCACCCGGATATTCCGAAACGCCTTCCCTTCCGTCTTGGGATTGATGTCGGGAGTGTAGCGCAGAATGTATTGCGTCGTGATTTCCCCGGCTATATTGGCCACCGCGTGGAAAATCCCGCCGGAGATCTCAGCCGCATACCCGCCCGTGCCGACTTTGTACGCGTAATTGCCTTCATCCGACGGCGTCGACAGATATCCGGAAACGCCCGAGTATAGCCCCTGCAACGGATACTCGACGCGCCCGCCGGTCTCTTCCGTCAGCCGCACCAGATTCTTGTCGCCCTCGCTATTGAACCCGAAAGCCGTCGTGCCGATGCCGTAAATGGTGATCAGGTTTCGCTGCGCCAGCTCCAGCACCTCGTCCAGGCTTTTCTTGCTGGCCGTGTCGTGCCCGTCGCCGATGATGATCAGCACGCGCCGCGGATCATAGGGCTCACCCTCCATCACGTGGCGCTTCCGGCAGGCCAGATCGATCGCGTCGTACAAGGCTGCGCCGCCGCCCGGCTTGATCTTGCGCAGCTTGTCCACCAGTTTCTCCGCATCGGGCGTGGTGTCTACCGCCACCTCGGCTTCATTCCCGTAAGTGATCAGATATCCGCTATACCTGGGATCGTCGCCCGGCAAAAGATTCAGCACCAGCTCGATGGTCGCGTCCTGATACGTCTTCCAATGGAGCCGGTTGGCATTGCTCATGTCGACCAGAAAACCAACCACCACCGGCTGCTTCTGCTCCCGGCTGAAAAAGTGGAGGTGCTGCTCTTTGCCTTCGTCAAAAATACGAAAATCCTGGGCGTCCAGGTTGGAGACGAAGCGGCCCTTTTCATCCGTCACGGTCACCGGAACGATGACCTCGTTGACCTGAACCTGAATCGGCGAGGTCTGCGGCGCGGCGGCTGGCGCGGCCGCGGGCTTGGGCTGCTCGGGCACGGGCGCTGACGGTTTCTGCTCGGCGGACTGGGAAAATGCTAGCGCCGCAATGGCCAGCGCAATCGAGAGACGACCCACCATAAGAGTCACGCTTTGTTGTTATTCTACCGCAGCCGCCATTTTGGAGTGGCTATCGCTGCACGCGGCCCGATCCGCCACCCTTCACCAGTGCCTGCACTTCCTCCACGCTGAAACGGTTGAAGTCTCCCGGAATGGAGTGCTTCAGACACGATGCCGCCACCGCAAACTCCAGCGCCTCCTGGCGGCTGGGGAAGGCTTGCAGCCCGTAGATCAGCCCGCCCGCGAAACTATCGCCGCCGCCCACGCGATCCACAATGTGCGTGATGTCATAGTGCCGGCTGGTGAGGAATTCCTTGCCGTCCGCCAGGCAAGCCGACCACCCGTTGTGCGATGCGCTGTACGATTCCCGCAGCGTGATGGCGATCATCTGAAGATTCGGGAATTCGCCGAGCACTTTCTCCGCCAGCCCCCGGTACTGCTCCCGATCCAGCTTGCCCGAGTGCACGTCCACCCCGGCCTGAATGCCCAGCGCCATCTGGCAGTCTTCCTCGTTGGCAATGGCTACATCCACGAACCGCACGAGTTCGCGCATCACCTCCGCCGCCGTTTTGCCATACTTCCACAGATTCTTGCGGTAATTCAGATCGCAGGAGACCGTCAGCCCTTTTTCCCGCGCCTTCTCCATCGCCTGCTTCGATAAATCCGCGGCCGTGGCGCTAATGGCCGGGGTGATGCCGGTGATATGAAACCATCCCGCGCCGTCGAACACGCGGTCCCAATCCACATCGCCCGGTTTCGCTAGCGCGATGGCGCTGTAGTCGCGATCGTACACCACCTTCGAGGGACGCTGGTTGGCTCCCGTCTCCACGTAGTACACCGGCATGCGTCCCTTGGCGCGCACCATGCGAGACGTGTCCACGCCGAACCGCCGCAACTCCCCGATCACCGCATCCGCAATCGGATGATTGGGCGGCAGCACGCTGACGTAAGCCGCGGGCATCCCGAAGCCGGCCAGCGCCACAGCCACATTGGCCTCGCCCCCGCCAAAAGTGGCCACGAACTGCGGCGACTGCAGGAAGCGCTCGAAGCCCGGCGGCGCCAGGCGCAGCATGATTTCTCCAAACGTAACGATCGTTTTTGGCATTTATCGATTCGCCACCGCTATCGCGTCCACCGCGAAGCTCGCATCCATCGAGGGCAGGCCTTCAAACGGGAGCAACGTGCTCGCCGGAGGCCGCGCCGCATCGTAAAACTCGAAACGAACCTTGCGCACCTCGTCGGCGATCGAAGTGGACAGCGGGTAGATGCTGGACCACGCCACATCTTTGATCGATGCGCCCACCGCCGCCAGTTCCTTTTCCAGGCGCCCGAAGGCCAGCCGCGCATCGGTGTCCTGCATCCCGAATGCAACCTGCGTACCCGTGATGGCCACGCGTGGGGCGCCTACCCGCGCGATCTGGGAATAGTACGGCGATTTCGGCATTCCGTCAGGATTCAACAGCTCCAGCGGCTTTTCGATTTTCACGCGCGACCGCGCGACGGCCTCGCACTCCACCACCGAATTGAAGGGCGCCCGCTGGGTCTGCACGAAGTTCCACGCCGCGCCGCGATATTCCGATTCGACCCGGTCGCGAACTTTTCCGAAACCATCCAGAGAACTCAGAAAACAGGTGCCGCGCAGAACGTCTTCAGGCTGAGAGCCCGCTCCTCGCACCGCGGCGCGCAGGCCCTCGAGCGCCTTCTCCGCCAGCGGCGCCACGGGTTCGAGCGGCTTGGGAGACGCCGCCTGCTGCCCGGCGATAAAGACCAGCCCGTCCGGGTTGATGTCCTTCTTGCCCACCAGCGTCGCTTCGAGAACCACTTGTGCGCCCTCGAGTGGCAGCCCGCCCACCTGCACCACGCTCAGAGCGGGAAGGGGCGCGTGCCGGTCGGTGAACGTTTCACTCACGATGGCTTGCACCCGGCGCATGTCGCCGCTGCCCGCCACAAACGCCCGCAGCTTAACGAACGTCGCCCCTCGCGCATTCTGATGTAGCGCTTTCAAAGCGTCGCGGACCTGCTGGGAGAGCAGGCCCCGGGCGGAGAGAGGCGAGACAGAGAAGCTGATGCGCGCGGTTTCCGCCGTTACCGCGCTGGGCGGGTCCTTGGGTAACTGCAGAACCTGCGTCGATGCTTCTTCGTCCGATTTCTTTTTCCTTCTGTCAAAGGGTCCGGGGAAGGCGGCGAGCGCGCAGAGCGCCAGCACACCGAAAATTCGCATGAGTGTAAGTATCAGATTTTACCAAAGACGCGGATTCGGAATTCCCACCGTCGTGCTTCATCCGAATTCAAAGCCGGCGGGTGCGAACACCAGGTGATCGCTTTTCTTGAGAGCGGGGACATGATTCACACCCGAAAGAGCCATACGGACCAGTTCGCGCCGCCGCTCAAACCCGAGCTCGCGGGCCATCCTGACGGCAGCGGCATTGGCGGTGAGGATATCCCAGCAGACGTCCTCGTCCGGGTGACGGCGGAGAAACCACGTCACGAAATCTCGCGCCACATCGGCCGAGCGCGCCACGCACGGTCCAAAGTATGCCGCCTGGGCCCCCGGACGGCCCATCGCGAAACCTGCGCCGGCCACCGACGCCGATTCGATTCCGGCCAGCATATGCAATAGCGGAGAACGATCCGCGCCGAATGCCTCACGATCGAGTGCCGCATCCAGCGCAAACAGGCCCGCAGAAGAAGGTCCGTCCGGTACAACGCCGCGCGGCCGGATCCAGCGCTCGATGCCGCCTTCCTCTCGAAACCCCAGCCGCTCGTACAACGGAGCGCCCATTTCGGTTGCGTCCAGCTTGATCCAGCCCACTGACCGCCTCCGCAGGTATTCGAGCGCGTGCTCCATTAACCGTCGTGCAAAGCCGCGGCGCCGGTATGCGGAATCGGTTAGCACCATTCCTACCCACGCCAGTTCCTGCCCGAAACAAACCGCCGTGGTGGTCGCCCGAAGCTCCCCGTCGCAGTCCATGCCAAAGCAACCGTCCGGAGCGAGAGCCATCACGTTGCGCCAATCCGTCGCCGTCTGGTTCCAGCCCGCGGCGTCTTTCAGCCGCACGCACGCCGGGATGTCGGCTTCGGTGAGGAGACGAACCTGCGTCACGATCTAGGCCTGGGCGCTTCCGCTCCCTTCGGTCGCGGCTCGGTAAACGCCTGCAAACACGTGGTTGCGTTTCTGAGCCGCGACCAGAGGGAGCGGTTATTTACTTCGGTGAGGATTCGAACTTCCGTCATGGGGAGCAGGTCATTGCGGGCCGTGAGCATCGCCTAAGATAACGCGGCGCCAGTTCTTACCCACTTTGATCAAGATGCTCTGCCCGGGATCGACCCATAAAACCGGATCCATCTGCTTCTTGTCATCACACAGCACCGCCCCGGCTTTCCGCTTTCTGGCCGCTTCACTGACGGATGGGGCAAGACCGGCTCGTGCGATCAGTTTGTCGGTATGGATGGGGATTTGCTTGAGACCAGCGGCGGCACGAATTTCGTCCTGATTGGAGCCCGTCGGGCTCCCAGGAAGCTGCTCGATCGGATGCGCGTCTTCCGGACTGGGTCGGATCTCTGCCGTAAGTCCCCTCAGCTCTGGGCCATCAATGCGTACCTCCGTAATTTCCGCTGGTTTCTCCCCCTGCCGCACTACCCTCGTAAATTCTTCCTCCGCCTGCACCGCCTCCGCCGCTGAGTGGAAATCAGTCACGATGATCCGGCCCAGCTCCATCTTGGCCTGCATGGGATGTAACTCGCCCGCGGCGATCCGCCGCTTCATCGCCCCGATTTCACCCAGGCTACGGTCCGTCAGCAGTTCGTAATAGCTGTACATCAGCTCATCCGAAATCTGCATCACCTTGCGAAACATCACCTCCGGCGGCTCCGTGATCCCGATGTAATTCCCTAGCGACTTCGACATCTTCTCCACGCCGTTGATGCCTTCGAGGATCGGCACCGTCGCCACGATCTGCGGCGGCTGCCCGAAGTCCTTCTGGATCTCACGCCCTACCAGTAGATTGAATTTCTGGTCGGTACCTCCCAGCTCGACGTCGCACTTGAGCATCACCGAGTCATAAGCCTGCGCCAGCGGATACAACAACTCATGAACCGCAATGGGCGTACCCTCCTTGTAGCGCTTAGCGAAGTCATCGCGCTCCAGAATGCGCGCCACCGTGTAATGCGAGGTCAGCCGGATTACATCGTAAAAGCCCAGCGGCTCGAGCCACTCGCTGTTGAACCGCACCTCGGTTTTCTCGCGGTCAAGAATCTTGAAAACTTGCGCCTTGTACGTTTCCGCGTTGGCCAGAATCTGCTCGCGCGTCATCGGCGGCCGCGTCACATTGCGCCCCGAGGGGTCACCGATAATCGCCGTGGTCTCGCCGATGAGAAAGATCGCCGTGTGCCCCAGGTCCTGAAAGTGCTTCATCTTGCGCAGCAGGACGGTGTGGCCCAGATGCAGATCGGGCGCCGTGGGGTCGAATCCCGCCTTCACGCGCAACGGCCGGCCTTCCTTCTTGGCCTGGACAAGCCGCTCGCGCAGGTCCTCCTCGCGGATCAGTTCGGCCAGGCCTTTCTTGAGGTAAGTGAGTTGTTCGTCGATGGACAGCGCAGTCACACTTTCCATTGTAAGGGGCGGGGCCAGGCTTCCCTCCCGGAGCCAGAGGTCCCTTTCTATCCTTCATTGCAATCTATATGGAATCTCTATATAATCATTCTATATGAAGTCGATCCTGGTTGAACTGGATGAACCTACCCATGCGGCCCTGAACCACATCGCGCCGGCGGCCAAGCGCCTCCGTGCGCAGTTCATCCGCGAAGCCATCCGCAAGGCGATCCGGGAAGCCGAGTACGAACAAATCCGGCAAGCATATCTTGCCCAGCCGGACTCGGAAGCCGAGGCCGATGACTGGTCAACGGCGGAGGAGTACAAGCCCTGAATCAATTTGAGATCTGGTGGGCAGATCTGCCGAAGCCCGCCGGTCGGCGCCCGGTGCTGCTGCTGAGTCGCCCGAGCGCGTATTCTTACCTGCACAAGTTCATCGTCGCCGAGATCACTACGACGATAAGGGGCATTCCCATCGAGGTCGCGGTTGGCAGCCGGGAAGGCCTGGTTAAGCACAGCGTCGTGAACTGTGACAATCTTAGAACGATCGCGAAATCTGCGCTCGTGAAAAAGCTGGGCCGCTTGAGCCCCAACCGCCAGTCAGAACTGAAACGTGCTATCGGCTACGCCCTGGGTTGGGAAGAGCTGATCGGTTCAAATTAGCCGGGCACTCCCGGCGGCGCCTCTACGCCGTCCTGCGGGCTGAATATTTATCCAGCAGCGAGATCAGCTTGGATGCCTTCGCCGGCACTCCCACTTTACCTTCCAGAATCTCTTTGTTTTCGTAGGCCTTGCCGTAAAGGTCGTTATTGTCGTCCAGGTCTTCCCGCAACGTGGCGCCTTGCAGCGAAATGCCCGCAAAAACACCGCGAGAGCGCGACCAGGAGAGAATCTCAGCGCGCATGGACGCGTCGGTTTGCGCCGTGGCGTCGCGGCCCACCGGACCCGCCGCCACTTCGCCCTCGCCGCCTAGCGTGAACTTGCTGGACATTAACTTCTGCATGCCGCGTTCATTCATGATCAACATGACCACGTCGCTCTCCGAGCCGCCAATCTGAAAGCCCACGCTGCCGCCCTCCACGCGGATGGCCGCCGGCGCGCTCCATCCCTGTCCGCCCTGTTTCCGGCAACTGACAAAGCCCTTGCCGTACTTCCCGCCCAGAATGAAAGCGCCCTTTTTGAGCCCAGGCACGATAACAATGCACTCTGATTTATCCAGCAGATCCTGCGGAATGCCCTTGTCGGGTGTATCCATGATTTCGGAAATGACGGTCACGGCGTCATTCAGCCGCTCCGAGGTCTTGTCTTTCTCCTTCGCGAAGGCGCTGGAGCCGGCAACTAATGTCATCAGGACGGCAATTTGTATTCGCATCTGTTCACTCCTCCTGCATAGTGTAGCGATTCAGAACCAGACTTTGGAACCTACTTCTTCCCAAGAAAGCGCAGCCTCACGGCGAAAGCGCGCACCTGTCCTCGCCCGTAGGTCAGATACGCGGGGGAATCGATGTTGTTGTTCACCACGTTCGGATTGCCGTTGTTTGTCAGATTATTGAATCCGAACCGCCACGCCCAGAGATCGTGCAGAAACCGGAATTTCCGCTCGAGCGCTAAGTTGATATTGAAGTAATCGGGAAAGCGGCGCTCGTTGGGAGAACCCACGAGAAAGCCATCTTCGTTGACCACGCTGAAGGGAAACCCGGTTCTGAATTCGGCCAGGTAGACTACATCCATCTCTCCAATCAGGCGTTGCAGGATCCGGGGCGCGCCGCCTTTGGGGACCGGAGCCCAGCCCCACGTCATGAAGCGGTTCGGCGTGTCCCACGCAAACCGGCCGGGCCCTTGGGGCGCGAAGATCGGGTTTTCCAGGCTGTAATCCACCACCGCATCCGATCGCGCGCTGGACCTGGTGTAGCCAGCCACCCACTCGAACCGGCCGAACGTGCGGCGCACGGTGAACTCGGCCGCATCATAACGGTCGTGCCGCCAGTTGCGGAGCTGGTAGAGCCCTCCGGCCGGCACGCCGCCGAAAGCCGCCAGTTCATTAACGAACGTGAATCCGCCGCTCCCGACTTTGTGAACGTATGACGCCTTCCCGTACAGCCCTAGCGGCAGTTTGCGCTCCACGGCGAAACTCGCCGTGCGGTAGCGGGGCACGCGCAGGTTATGGTCGTCAATGAAGAACGCCGTCTCCACCGGACCGCGCACCACTCCATTGGGAAGAAAGAATGTGGAGAGGCTGATCTGATCCTGGTTCTGCGTCAGCGTGGAAAGAGTCAGTTCGTCGTGAAACACGCCGAAGCCCGCCGCCAGTTTGGTCTCACCCATCCATTTGGGCGCATACGCGATCGAAAAGCGGGGAGACCACAGCACATCGCGCACCACCTCGTCCCATTCCGCCCGCAAGCCGGTCTCGATCAGGATGCCGTCCCGGGGCGCCCAGCGGTCTTGCACGTATTGGGCGACTTCGAAGTTCTCCCGCGCTTGAAATTGATTGCCCGTGAAGGTCACGCGCCGCGTTACCGAGAAGTCGTTACGCAGGACCTCATAAGCGTGACGGTTAACGAATCGATCGAACGACGATCGCTGGAGGTCCACCCCCGCCTTGAGCTGATGCGTTCCCACCCAATGAAACGGCGGCAGGAACGCATTCGAGAGCCATTGCTGGCGGTTGAAATGCCGGCTATCGTCCTCGAAATAATTGCCCCGATCACCCGACGGAAGGATCTGGAACGTTTGGTTGCCCTGAGGACTGCTGCGCACCAGCCCCCGGCTGTCCGCGAACCCGAACTCCACCAGCGCATCACCACCAAAATAATGTTGATCTTTGAGCGTCGAAACGTACAGATTCGCACGATTGTTGAGAGTCGTTTCGATCGGGTTGAGAAAGGAGAGCCCGTGCTGGTCCTCGTCATTGTAGTTGTACAGGAAGCTGCCCGTGAGGATATTGGCCGGCGTGACGTTGACTTGAAAACGGCTCAGATCGCTCGCCGTGAGGCTGCGACTCTGGTTCTCATGCTGCGGCAGGCCGTTGATCACATTCACGTCGTAAAACGTGTCGAAGGCGTTGCTGAACCAGGCCCGGCCCTTCACCAGCGGCCCCGAAACCTGAATCCGCGGCGTCCATTTGTCGATCATCAAGCCGCCTTGATTGGTGATCCCAGGAATGAAGTTCGTGCCGGAGAATCGCCAGCGGTCATCACCCATGGCCGTCTTGATATCCAACGAACCACCCGATCCCCTGCCCTTCTCAGCCGAGTAACGCGCGTTTTCCAGATCGAGAGCCCGGACCGAATCGATGCTGATGCGCGCCTCGAGCGCACCGGTATAAGGATCGGAAATGTGAAATCCATCAAGACTGTAGTTGGTCTGGTCGGTGGCGCCGCCATTGAAGTGCAAATTCCCGGCCGCATCTTGCACCACTCCCTGCATCATGGGCAATGCACTGCGCAGATCTTGCGATGCGGGGTACGGCACTTTCATAATCTCGACGTTATTGAGCTGCTTTTGTTCGTCCGGCTGCTGCGGATCGATGATGGGGGGCGAGTACGCCACGTCGATCGATTCGGCGAACTCCCGCAGGTGATTCAGCGTGATGGTGAGCTGATTGGCGCCCTCTTGGAAAGAAATCGTTTTCCCGGAAAAGACGAAGAAGCCCGGCTGCTCCGCGCGTGCCTGGTATTCGCCGGCGGACGGCAGTTCGAGACTGAATAACCCCGTGCCATCGGACACGGCTGCCACGTGAACGTCGCCCGAAAACACCTCCACGCGGGCTCCCGCCACGCTGACGGCGTTTTCATCCACCACGCGGCCTGCCACGGACACTTGCGCGCTGGCAGGCAAGGGCCAAGCTAGCACCACCAAGCCGCAGATCAGCCCCATCGCGCGCATCCTGATTCAATTCTAATGGAAGCGGCGCTCGACGAAACTTGCACATGATGTGCCATCCGGTCCAAGCTGGTAGTATCACCCGGTTATGAATATCGAAGTTTTCCTTACGGAGGCGGAGATCGCGCAAGAGTTCGCCGAATCGATTGAGGCGCGCGATTTACCGGAGAAGTTTTTCTACTGGTTCCCGCGCTCGGTTCGTGCCTGGCTGGATATTTCGCAAAACTCCACGGCCAGCTGTTTCCGCCAGTGCTGGGAAAACGTCAGCGACCACGCGCAGAATCTCGCCGCCAACGCGGATTCGACCGTCTCGGTGATCAGTTTCGGCTCCGGCGATGGCGCCAAGGACCGCCTGCTCATCAAGGCGCTGGAGCACGCCGGCCGCAACGTAAAGTACTTTCCCGTTGACGCGAGCCAGACCTTGCTCGAGCTGGCCTGTTCCGCCGCCGAGGACGCAGAGATCGAAACCATGGGGATCAAAGCCGATATCTCGAGCCCCATGCATCTGGTGCTCGCTTCCGACGCGGCCGAGTCTCCCAAAACTTTCTTGGTTGCCGGGAATACCCTGGGCGGTTTTGACCCGCTCGACCAGGTGCGGCACCTGGCGGAATGCATGCACAGCAGCGACCGGCTGATCATCGATGGCGAGATTTTCCACGAAGCCGTGCTGGCGCGCGGTGAAGATCCCGCCACCCGCCGCTTCGCCCTGGCGCCGCTGGCCACCGTGGGTGTCGCGGAGGATGACGGCGAGCTCCGCTTCGAGCACAAACGCGACGACCGGCATAACGGACTGCATCTGGTCACCCGCTTCTTCCGCGCGGATCGGGACCTTACGCTGGGGGTGCCCGGCGAGCCGACGTTACCCCGCGGCGAGCGCGTGTTTCTGAATTTCCGTTACACGTACACACCCGAAGCTTTTCGCTGGCTTCTGGCCAAACATGCGGGATTGAAAATCCTCGAGGAAATCGTCAGCTCGGACGGCTATTGCATTCTGGCCGTCTGCTCACGCTAAGGGTTACCGCGCGCCTGCGCCGGCCGCCGGTGTCAGGCGGCTGCGAATCTGGTTCATGACGTCGGAAGCCAGGAACGGCTTGCGCAGCACCGGAAAATCGTGCTCTTCGCAAATCGCCTCTTCCTCCGCCGGCAGCACGGAACCGGTCATGACGATGACTTGCATCCGCGGCGCATTTTGCCTCAATTGCACGCCTAGCTCGACGCCGTTCCCGTCGGGCAGCATGTAATCCAGCAGCGCGGCGTTGGGTCTTTCGGAATTCAGCAGCTTCCGGGCGCCGCTCGCGGATTCCGCCGTCAGCAGCTTCCATCCCGCTTCCGCCATCAGGCGCTCCAGGAAGTGCAGCAAGTCGCGATTGTCGTCCACCAGCAGCACGGTGGGGTGCGCCGGAATCTCCGCCTCATCCGGACCGGTGGTCCGCAGCACCAGCGCTTCTGTGTCCTCGGCTACTTCGACTCGAACCCTGGAACCCGGGTCCACGTTCCCCGTCGCCACCATGGTGGCGAGCGGCTGCGTGAGGTTGCGGTGGATGGTGCGGTTCAACTCGCGCGCGCCGTACTCCGGGCTGGTCCCTTTGCGCAGCAGCCATTGCCGCGTGTCAAACGGCACTTCGATGGTGAAGCAGCGCGGTCCCAGGCGCGTGTTCACATGGTTCTGGAGATCTGAAATCTGGTGATCCAGAATGGCCGAGAGGGATTCCGGCGTCAGCGGCTGGTAGGTGATCACGCAGTCGATGCGGTTGACGAACTCCGGGGAGAACTTCTTCCGTACCGCGACCAGCGCGATGTTCTGCAACTTGCTGGTGAGGTCGGCCCGTTCCATGCCCGCGCCTGCTCCGAAGCCAAAGTCCGGGTTGATCTCCTTCATCATCTCGCGCGCGCCCAGATTGCTGGTCAGGAATACCAGGCTCTTCTCGAAATTGACGGTTGAGTTATCCCCCAGCCGCAACACGCCTTTATCCAAAACGCCCAGCAGCAGGCGCGTCAGCGAGGGAGCCGCCTTCTCGATTTCATCGAACAACACCAGGGACAGCCCGCAGCGGTCGCTGGTGACGCCGTTGAGCTTCTGCTGGGTCAGCATGGGCTGGGTTTCGCGGTGCCCCAGATATCCCGGCGGCGCGCCGATCAGCTTGGCCACCTCGTGCTCCATCTGGAACTCGCCGCAATCCACCTTCAGAACGTTCTTCTCGCTGCCGTGCAGGATTTCGGCGAGCGCTTCCACGGTCTTGGTCTTCCCCGTGCCGGTCGGACCCAACAAAAGAAACACACCCACGGGCCTTCCTTCGGGAGCGAGACCCGCTTGAAACATCTGAATGTACGGGACGATCACGTGCGTAGCAGCAGGCTGTCCCACTACCTTCTGCGAGAGAATCGCAGTCAGGTTCTCCGCCGGGTCGGCCACCTGTCTCTTCGGCCGCGCCGTTGGTTGCGGGTTCTTGGTTCGGTCCACCATAGGTTAGTTGTATTATACCGGTCCCGTGGATGCAAACCGCCATCTCATTGCTCAGAAAAACACCTGTGCCGGGGTGGCTTCAAGGCAATCTGGATTCGAAGAATGAAAGGATTGCCTCGCCAATGCGCGAACTGGCACGGCCATCCCCGTAAGGATTGTGAATGCGCGCACGGCGAGCGTACTCATCGGCATCATCGAGCAGCAGGCTTGCCTCGGCGACGATTCTGCTCGCCTCGGTTCCCACCAGCCTTGCCGTGGCGGCTTCCACAGCCTCGGGCCGCTCGGTTTTATCGCGCAGGACCAGGATCGGCTTGCCCAGCGACGGGGCTTCCTCCTGCACGCCGCCGGAATCGGAGATCAGGATGTACGCGCGCCGCATCAGGTCTACAAACGGAACGTAATCCAGCGGCGGGACCAGAAAAACGTTGTCCAGGTTGGCGAGCCTGCGGTTGACCGGATCGAGCACGTTGGGGTTGCGATGCACCGGGCACACAATCTGCACGTCGGCCCGCCGGGCCAGCTCGGCCAGGGCGGCGCAAATCCCCTCAAAACCACCGCCGAAGCTCTCGCGCCGGTGTGCGGTGACCACGAGCAGTTTCTTGGAGGGATCAAGTTGCGGCCAGTCCACGCCCTGCAAGTCCCCATTCTCGAGTCCGTGCTTCACGTGCAGAACCGCATCGATCCCGGAGTTGCCGGTTACGTGGATGCGCCCGCGGTCCACCCCCTCGTGCTCCAGGTTGCGGGCGGCGCCTGGAGTGGAGGCAAAGTGCAGGTCGGTCATGCGCGCGGTCAGGACGCGGTTCATTTCCTCGGGAAAGGGCTTCCAGGGGTCCCAGGTCCGCAGACCTGCTTCCACGTGGGCGACCGGGACCCTGCGGTAGAACGCCGCCAGCGCTCCACACAAGGTAGTAGTGGTGTCTCCCTGCACCAGCACCATGTCGGGCAGTTCGCTATTCATGACGGGTTCGAGAGCACCGATCATCCGGGCGGTGGATTGCGACAGCGTCTGAGCCGGCTGCATGACGTCGAGATCGTGATCCGGCGTCACCCTGAAGACCGCCAATACCTGGTCCAGCATCGAGCGGTGCTGGGCCGTCACGCAGACCTTCACGTCGAAGGCCTGCATTTGGTCCCGCAAGTGGAGCAGGACCGGACACAACTTGATGGCTTCCGGCCTGGTCCCGAAGACAAACAAGAGCTTGGGCATAAGGACTGAGACTGTAAGTCGGGTGGATGGGCCGGGCCTCTCTCAAAATTTCTGAGAGGTGCGCGTGCCGGCTGAATGGACTACCTGTGGCGGAAGGTGATGCGGCCTTTGGTCAGATCGTACGGGGAAAGCTCCAGCGTGACGCGGTCACCGGCGAGCACGCGGATGCGATTACGGCGAAGCCGGCCGGCTAAGTGCGCCAGGACGACGCGGTTGTGTTCAAGCTGCACGCTGAACAAACCGCTGGGAAACTTCTCTAATACGACACCTGTAACTTCAATGTTGTCCTCTTTGCTCATCCAATCCCTTCTGGCGAACCGGCGAGGCAACGGCCCGCCGGTTCCACACGTTTCCTGTAGGCGGCTCAGCCCGCTATTGTTACGTTGGCTGCTTGCAACCCCTTGGGCCCTTTGGTGACCTCGAATTCAACTCGCGCGCCTTCTTCCAGGCTTCGGTAACCGTCCGATTGGATGGCCGAAAAATGGACGAAGACGTCCTCGCCGTTCTCCCGCTGGATGAATCCGTAGCCCTTGGCTGCGTTAAACCATTTCACTGTGCCTTTTTCTTTCATGTGCTTCCTTTTCTGCTTTTATTGCGATCTGAACTCCCCCACAGGCCAGCCAAAAAAAATGGGGGACGCGGCAGCTCAACCGCGCAAACCCCCACTCTTCAGACTGGCGGAAAAATGATAAGAGTCAAATGCATAAACATTATACCCAAAACGCGCCCGCGCAACCCCCCTAGCCTCCGCGACTTCGCGGCTATACTTGAGGCAACGTGCAACTCCAGTTTTTCCGCCTCCGCTTTCACTTTGAGGCCGTCGATCCAGTCCTGTTCCCGTCCGGAACCGCGGCGAACACGGTGCGCGGTGCGCTAGGGAGCATTCTCCGCGAGATTGCCTGCACGCCACACTGTGGCGGAAATCAACACCAAGTGGAGTGCGCGTATGCTCGGATCTTTGAGCCCCGTGGCCAGGCGAACGGGCCGAGCGGCTTTTCCCAGCGCCCCCGGCCGTTTGTCTTGCGTACCCATCACCTCGATGGTGGGCGGTTCCAGCCTGGAGAAGGCTTCAGTTTTGATGTCCATTTATTCGATCTGACTGATCCGCTGCTGCCGTACTTTGTCCAGGCTCTCACGCGATTCGCGGACGAGGGCCTCGGTCGAGGCCGGCAACGCGCCAAGCTCGAGCGGGTGGAGCAATTGGCGATCACGGATGACGAACGCCGGTGCGTTTGGGACGGCGGAAAGCCCGGGCCGTTGCTGGAACCGTCGAGCGTCACGCTGGCGCCTGACAGCGCGCCCGTGACCATTGCCCGGGTGCGTTTCGTAACGCCCACCGAGCTGAAGTCTCAGAACATGCTCGCCGCCCAGCCGGAATTCGCGGTGCTGTTTGCTCGCATCCGCGACCGAATCAGCGCGCTGCGCGCCTTTTACGGGCCCGGACCGCTGGATATTGATTTCCGCGCCATGGGCCAACGCGCTTCGTGCATTCGCATGACGCGTTGCGATCTGCGCGACGAACACGCCGAGCGGCGCTCCAGCCGCACCGGGCAGGTGCACGCGCTGGGAGGTTTTACCGGCGAAGTGGAGTACCAGGGGGATCTGGCGGAATTTCTCCCTTATCTGGGCGCGGCCCGCTGGACCGGCGTGGGCCGGCAAACGGTTTGGGGAAAGGGAGAACTGCACCTGTTGCCCTCCAACGGAAGATGAGCGGTTGTTGCCGGCTGACACTGTACCTCGGAGTCATTGCGAATTACGAGAGCACGAGTCTAAGCGTTCGTAAGCCGGGCGCAGCTGCCCTGTTGGCTCCCCTGGTACGGTGCGGCCGCCGACCAAAACAGTCCATGATGGAACGACGCACACGCTATGTACAGAGTGCTGGCGGCGAATGGCGCTTCTCCGACAAGGACGGCGCCGCTTCCCGATTCGTAGGTGCTGATTATGCTGGAGAGCGCAACCACTCACGCGGTAGCTTGCTCGACAAATACCGCGTCGGTAAACGTGAATAATTGAGTTTCCCTCAGTTCGTAACGCCGCTCCTCCGCCAGGTAGAAGTGCCTCGCGAGGCGCAGGCACAGGCAGGGTTCGGTGGCCGTCTCGCCACCCCTGAGACGGTTCGCGGAGACGACGGACAAGCTGAGAATGGTGTTGCCAAGAAATCCTTCGCGAAAATCACACAGGATATCCTGGACGTTGCGAAATCTTGCACGGACGATCTGGCTGTACGGATGAAACCCCTCGGCGCCGGCCGGGTAGTTGTAATGGGCAAGATCGATCTCGACCTCGAACACGCCGGTGCACGTCTGACTGAGGTCTTCGTTGATTCTATCCCTGGATTCGATAACCATTCGCCGGATGAAGCCATCGTGAAAGCCGTTGAAGTAGTCGAGTATCTTGTTGGCTTCTGCCACCGATGAAAGCGCGAAGCTCGTTTGTTCACGCATTGAGATGTCTCGCGGCCCACCCTCGGGTGCTGTTGCCTTTGAGGGTTCGAGATGAAACTATAGCACTGTGAATGGAGAGCGCCTGAAGCCGGCCTGCCGCCTCTACGTTCTGGTGGCGGCAAAAGCGGAGGTCGCACTGGTGTTCCGACGCGGGCCCAGCGACTGGTGGCATCTGCTGCACTGGGATCTCCACAAGCTTACTCTCACGCCGGGTGCCTGGTTCCATGGCAACCTCTATCCGCGGCGCAGCGACATCTCTCCAGACGGCCGGTTGTTCGGCTACTTTGCGCTGAAGACCAGTGTTCACTCAGAATGGCCCGATGCCTACTGCGCGGTCTCCAGGGTGCCCTGGCTCGAAGCGTTAGTGGCCTGGAAGACAAGCGGAACGTGGACTTGGGGCTGCCAGTTTTCCGAAAACGGAGAACTTAATATCAGCGCCTGTATGGAAGAGAAACCGTTTCATGGCAACTCCCCAAATTCATTCTCGATCACTCCAATGAATACAGATTGGCCAAAGCGAGATGTGTGGAATGAAACCAAGCGTGGTTGGCGCGTCGCCGGGCAGGACGACCCACTGGCCGCGAGCGTGCCGGGTCAGCCCAACCTGGTCATGCGGCGCGAACAACCGGCCTCAAGTGGAGGTGTTGTGCTCGGGCTCATCCATCAGGGAGTGGATTTCAGGCAGCCGGGGATCGAGGGAGTGCAGGTGGAATACTTTCTGCAAGACACACCGGACAACGTTGCGCCTTTATCCGAAGCCGTGTGGGCGGATTGGGACCACCAGGGGCGGCTTCTGATGGCCACACGGGAAGGCGCATTAGAAGTCTGCCAGTGTCAAGGAGCGAGGCTGGAGCGAGTCTGGTCGGAAGACCTGCGCGACCGAACACTGGATCCGCAGCCGGCTCCATCGTGGGCTAGCCGCTGGTAATCCCGCGCGGCGGGGACTCATGACGAACCGGGATCAACGACAGCGGCTGATAAAGGCTCTGTTCGCGGCGGCAGTGGCCGGTGCATGCATACGCGGGCTGCTGCACTACCTGTTGCTGCCAGCGCTCGCGCGAGGACTGACAACAGCCCAACTCAAGTGGCTGCGCACAGCCTTCGAGACACACCCTGGACTGTTCCTGTTGGCGATCCTGGTGCTCGCTGCCGCCCTCGGCCTTCCCGTGCTGCTCGTCGCTCTACGGACGGCGCATCTCGGTCCCTGGCGGGACAGGCGTGCGGCGCGCCGGCAGGAGTAATCGGCGATACAATTTCGGAAATGGATTTCCATCTCGCGCAGATCAATATCGGCCGTCTTGTGGCTCCCATCGACGATCCACGAATTGCTGATTTCGCGGCTCAGCTCGGCCCCATCAATGCGCTGGCCGATACCGCTCCGGGCTTTGTTTGGAGGTTGCAGTCGGAATCGGGAAACGCAACCGACGTGCCCTTCAACGAAGATCCGTCGGTGATGGTGAACATGTCGGTCTGGGAGTCCATCGAGGCGCTGCGCAGCTTTACTTATAATTCCAGCCACATCGAGGTGTTCCGGGATCGCGCCAGGTGGTTCCAGAAGATGGACAAGCCGTACTACTGTCTGTGGTGGGTGCCTGCCGGCCATATTCCGACCGTGGATGAGGGCCGAGAGCGGCTGTACCACTTTCAGGAACACGGCGCGACTCCGTATGCCTTCTGGTTTACCCGGCAATTCCCCGCGCCTGCTGAAGACCAGGTCTGCGCGTAAGATATGGATTGCGCGTGTCATGCGGCTTGGGACGGCGAAGCCAGTCACCATTTTTCGACGGCCACGCGGTAGCCCGCGTGGTCCGTAATCGCGCCCTGGCCACCCTTCTCCAGCGCCGCACGAAGTTCGGCGGAAAGGGGTGTCTTCTGAAGAGTGCGCGCATCCACGAGCACGTAGACGGTCTCCGCGGTCGCGAGGATTGGTTCCTCGCCGGCCAGGCGAAATTCAGTCGCGATGGTGAATGAAGTGTTGCCCAGCTGCGCGGCCGAGACCGACAGTTCGAGCACCTGGTCGAAGCGGGCGGGCGCCTTCCATTCGATCGTCAGCTTGACCAGTTGGTAGTCGAAAGCGCCCGAGATCAGCGCTTCGCCAAAGCCGAGGGCGCGCAGGAACTCGGTCGTCGAGAGGTCGACGTAATCGGCATAACGGGCGTTGAAAACGACCTTTTGCGCGTCGCACTCGCCGTAGCGGACGCGCACGTAATAGCGGAATGGATCATCCGTCATCGAGATTTGCGATGTTCTACTTTTTCCAGCCTACCCACTCCAGAGATTCCTTGGCCATCTTGGCAGTGTTGCTGTGGATAGTCACGGTGTCGTCGACGTTGGCGGCATAGCCGCCGGCGAGCACGATGGCGACGGCCGCTTTCTCGCGCAGCGCCGTCTCGATCACCAGCCGGTCGCGGAGTTTCAAGCCCTCCACGGTCAAAGAAAGACCGCCGAGTTGATCTTCCCCGTACGGGTCGGCGCCCGCCACGTAGATCAGCAGGTCCGGATGGAAGCCATGAATCGGGAAACGGTAAGCCGCGGATAGCCGTTCGAGATATTCATCATCGCTCACGCTGTCGCCGAGATGCACATCCACCGAAGAGGGCGGCTTGCGCGCAGGGTAATTATTGAACTGATGAATCGAGAGCGTAAAAACGGACTTATCACCCGCGAAAATGGCGGCGGTGCCGTTGCCGTGGTGAACGTCGCAATCCACCACCATGGCGCGCGTAATTTTTCCGTCGCGCTGCAGTTTGCGGATGGCGACCGCGATATCGTTGATCGCGCAAAAGCCTTCGCCGTGGTCCGGAAAGGCGTGGTGGAAGCCGCCGCCGACGTTGAACGAGACCCCCTCGTCAAGCGCCAGCCGGGCCGCCAGCGTGGTGCCGCCCGCCGCCAGCCAGAATGCGCGCACCATTTCGGGCGAATACGGAATTTCGAGCAGCAGGATCTCTTCGTAACTCAGCTTGCCGGTGCGGAGGCGATCGACCCATCCGCGCTCGTGCACCAGCAGCAGATCCTCCTCGGAGGCCGGCTCAGGCGTAACGAAATCCTCGGGCGCTGCGAAACCGTCGGCCAGCAGGCGCTTGTGAATGAGACGAAACTTTTGGGACGGGAAAACATGATGGCCGAGGTTGAGATCGTACCCCTCGTGATAGACCAGGTGGAAGGGTAGCATTTCACGCCCCGGCCGATCGCGCGCTCGCCGCTTGAACGGCCGTCAGGATGGCGGCGTGAAAAATATCGTCGACGGAAGCCCCTCGCGAAATGTCGTTCACGGGTTTCGCGAGCCCCTGCAAGACCGGCCCGATGGCCGCCGCGCCCGCGAGCCTCTGCACCAGCTTGTATCCGATGTTGCCCGCGTTGAGATCGGGGAAGATTAAGGTGTTGGCGCGGCCCGCAACGGTCGAGCCCGGCGCCTTCGAACGTCCGACCTCGGGCACCAGCGCTGCATCGAGCTGCAGCTCGCCATCGATATTCAGGCCGGGAGCGCGCTCCCGCACCACGCGCAGAGCTTCGACAATTTTCTCGACATGTGCGTGCCGTCCACTGCGCCTGGTGGAAAACGAGAGTAGCGCCACCGCCGGCTCCGCGCCGATCAGACGCCGTGTGGTCTCCGCCGTGGCGATAGCGATCTCGGCGAGTTCCACCCGCCCCGGATCGATGACCACGGAACAATCCGCGAAGGCAATCAGGCCGTTATGTCCAAACTCGCGGTTGTGAAGCGCCATAATGTAGGCGCTCGAAATCAGGTGGATGCCGGGCGCCGTGCCCACCGCATGCAAAGCGGCCCGGACCGTATCCGGAGTGGTATTGGCCACGCCACCCACGCTGCCGTCGGCATCGCCCACGGCCACCATGAGAGCGGCGAAGTAGAGCGGCTTGCCGGCGATCTGTTCGGCTTCCATTTGCGTGATGCCGCGCGCGCGCCGCCGCTCATAGAGCACGCCGGCGTATTTGCGCAGGCGATCGGACGCCGATGGATCCACGAACTTCACGCCCCGCACCGCGGCCTTCGGTCCGATGAGAATCGGCTGGGCGATGCCTTCGCGCGCCAGGCGCTCGGCGGCCGCCTGAACCCGCGGATCGCTTCCTTCGGGGAAAACGATGCGTTTCTGAAGCGGCCGCGCGCGGGCGATCAGGCTGGAAATGAACTCCGCGGCGGACTCGGGAACCGGCATGGCATTCCAATGGTAGGACAGGCATGCCCGCCTGTCCATGGCCGGGTGGGCCATCTTGCGTCGTTCAATCCCCGAGGAATTTTCCGAACGGGCGCAGGCTCCTGACGTTGTCGCACACGGCTTTGAGCGCCGCTGTCAACGGGATGGCGAGCAGCAGACCCGCGGCATCCCACAGGAAGCCCCAAAACATCAGCGCGACGGTGACCACCAGCGGGTTCAGATGCACGCGCGAGCCCACGATCTTGGGATAGAGCAGGTTCAGCGCAATCAGGTGCAACATCGCGATGACCAACAGAATGATCAGGAAACTCGCCAGGGGATGTCCGCCACCGATGGCGACGATGGCGGGAGGGATGAGCGCCAGCGGCAGCCCGATGTATGGCACCAGGCTCAGGAAGCCGCTGACCGGACCCGCCAGCAGCGGATACGGCAGGTGGATCAGCCGGAACGCCACGGAACTGATAATCGCCAGCAGAACTCCCAGTACGAAGTTGCCGACCACGAAACCGCGAACCATGTCGCCGATGCCTTGCAAGCTGCGCGCCGCCGCCATGCGGTCTTCACCCTCGAAGAACTGAAGGAAGCTGCGATGCATGTGATCGCGCCAGCTCAGCATGAAATACACCAGAAACGGGATGAAGGAAGCCATGAGCAGCATCTGGTAAAGCGACCCCATGCGTTCGTAAATCAAATCCGTGATCGTCTTGCGCTCTTCGTGGATGCGCACTTCAGGTATCGCGCCGGGAACGCCTTGGGGAACAACTGGCTGGGCCTCCACATTTCGCCGGCTGCGTTTCGGCGGCGGAGGAGCCGGCGGCGGTGTCTGCGGCTGTTTTTTGGCCGGTAGAAGGATGCGGTAGGTCGTGGCCTCCATGTCGTCGATCTTGTGCCGTGCGCCGTCCACGACTGCGCCAATGCGCTCGCTGAAGCGCGGCAGTTCTTCCCACAGGCCGGCAATCTGGGTATAAGTTCCAAGCCCGGCTAAATAGAGCAGCATCAGAGCGATGCTGCACACGACAAAACTGGCCACGCTCCGCGGAAAGCGGACGCGCATCAGCAACCCGACGAACGGCTCCAGAATGAAGGCAATGATGACCGCGATGATCGACGTGATGAAGAAGACCCGCGCCCAGTAAAGGAGCGCGACAATCACGCCTAGCGCGATGACGGGATTGGCGGCAACGCGCAACTCCGGGGCGTTCAGGAGGTCCTGGGCCTTGAAAGGTCGCGAGAGAATGGCCACGGCGAGGTCTGGCTCTCCATCGAATCTACCATGCGGCTGCCTATAATGAAATTGGAAATGATGTCACCGGGCGGCCGACTGAAGAGCCGATGAATCCCCCCAGCCGCGTTCTGGCGCTCGACCTTGGGAAGAAACGCATCGGCCTCGCCATCAGCGACGGACTGGGCATCACGGCGCAAGGGCTCCCCACGTTGCAGCGCCGCAATAAGCGCGTGGATCTGGCCGCACTTGCCGCGCTGATCCGGGAGCGAGCCGTTACGCAAATCCTGATGGGCAATCCACTGCACATGAGCGGAACCGCCGGGCGGCAATCCGAATGGGCGCGGGAATTTGCGGACGCGCTTGAAAAGCACACCGGCATCCCGGTGAAGATGTGGGATGAGCGCCTCACGACCGTGGAGGCCTCACGCGTCTTGCGCCAAAGCGGCATCGGCATCGAGAAGCGCGCCGCAGCCGTCGACCAGCTATCCGCCGTGATCCTGCTGCAAAGCTACCTGGATTCCGCGCAATCTCAGACGGGTGACCGGCCGTGAAGCTCCGGCTGGCCGTGCTGGCGCTCGTTATCGGCTCTAGCGCCGGCTATGTGGCCTATCTTCTCCATCGCCCTTATGCAGCCTTCGGCGACGAAACGTTCATCGACTTCCCCAAGGGCACGGGGAGCGCTCAGATGGCGGACATGCTTGCCAGAGCGGGCGTCATCGCGCACACGTGGGAGTTCCTCGCCGTGCGCGCGCTCGAGCCCCGGCGGTCCCTGAAGGCCGGCGAGTATCAATTCACGAAGCCGGCTTCGGTTCTGGAGGTCTACGATCGCATCGCGCGCGGTGACATCTTCTATTACACGTTGACTGTGCCCGAGGGCCAGAACCTCTTCGATATCGCGGCGGAAGCCGAAAAGCTCGAGCTCTTTGCCGCGGCGGATTTTCTGCGCGCCGCACGCGATGGGTCGTCCATCCGCGATCTCGATCCCGCCGCGCCGTCGCTTGAAGGCTACCTGTTTCCGAGCAGCTACCGCCTGGAGCGCCACACCACCCCTGAGCGCCTCTGCCACCTGATGACCACCCGGTTTCGCGAAGTTTGGAAGGAGATGGGCGCGCCGGGGAACGTTCATGCAGTGGTGACTCTGGCTTCGCTCGTCGAGCGGGAAGCGCGCTTCGCCATGGACCGGCCGCTGATTGCGTCCGTGTTTTCTAACCGGCTCAAGATCGGCATGAAGCTCGATTGCGACCCCACGACCATCTACGCCGCCTTGCTCGACGGCCGGTACAGGGGAACGATTCACCAATCCGACCTCGCCAGCACGAACCGGTACAACACCTACCGCAGTGCAGGCCTGCCCCCCGGGCCGATCGCTAATCCAGGGAAAGATTCCCTGCTGGCGGCGATCCACCCGGCGGAAACCGGCTATCTGTATTTCGTGTTGCGGCCGGACGGGTCCGGCGCGCATAATTTCTCCAAGAGCATTTCCGAGCACCTCGTCGCCACCGCCAAATTCCGCCGTGCCAGCCGCCGGGAACAAGTCGAAGAAGGCACTCCTCGCCGAGTATCTCCGGGAAGAAAATCTCAGCGAAGTAACTGAGACCGAATGGAGCGAGATCGCCGCCAGACTGGCGCCGATTTCGGAGACTTACCTGCGCCGCCTTCTGGCCGATACAGCCATTCCGGTGGCGCAACCTTACGCGGGCGTGCGCCAGAAGTCGTTCGACGACCTGGAGCGTTCCTTACTCGAATTGGAGGCGGTTTACAGGGAGGCAAAGGAGGCCGGCAACCGCGTGCGCGCGCAGCAGTGCAGGAACGCGGTGATTCAGGCGAAAGACCATGCCCGGCTTGCGGCGCGGAGTCCTAAGACATCACCGGAAAAGAAAGCGCAAAAGGAAGAAATGATCCAGTGGATGCTGGTGTGGCTGGATGATCCCGGAGTTTTCCCCGCGTGGGTCAAACTCCGGAAGCAAAAAATGTGAACGAAAAATCAGACGTGCGCGTTGAGCATTTTCTGAACTTCGTCTTTGCCCACCGCGCCCACCCGCTGGTCCACCACCTTGCCGCCCTTGAACAGCAGCAGCGTGGGAATCCCGCGGACGTTGTAACGCATGGCCGTCTGGCCGTTATCATCGACGTTCAGTTTGCCGACCTTCGCCTTGCCGGCATATTCCGATGCAATCGTGTCGATCGTCGGCGACATCATCCGGCATGGGCCGCACCATTCCGCCCAGAAGTCCACCAGAACCGGCTCGGGCGCTTTGAGCACATCCGTGTCGAAAGCCGCATCGCTAAAGGTCAAGACGTTATTACCTGCCATCTTCATCCCCTCAAATGAGTTTGATGTTGTATCCGGCTGAAAGATGCAGCGTTTTCGCCGCTTTCCAACAGCTTTTGGTACAGGGCCGCGTATTCGGCTGCTGAAGCCCGCCAGGAGAAATCCCTACGTATGCCGCGCCGCAACATGGCTTCCCAGCCTGGCCGGTCTTCATAAGCAGCCGCAGCAGCGCGGACGGCTGCCAGAAAGGCCTGGGCCGAGTACTCCTGAAACTTGAACCCTGTTCCCTCATCGATGGTATCATCAAGCCCGCCGGTCGCGCGAACCACCGGTACCGTGCCGTAACGCAGGCTATACATCTGGTTGAGCCCGCTCGGCTCGTACTGGCTGGGCATGAGAAAAAGATCCGCGCCCGCCTCGATCTTGTGCGCGAGCGCTTCGTCGTATCCGAAGCGAACGCCGATGCGGTCCGGGTGGGCCAGCGCCGCCGCTCGCAAAGCCTCCTCGTAGACCGCGTCGCCCGATCCAAGCATCACCAGGTAGAGATCCTCCGCCGTCAGTTGCGGTGCAATCTCAACAATGAGCTCGGTGCCTTTCTGCGGCGTCAGGCGGGAGATCGCGCCCAACAGCGGCCTCTTCATGGCCAGTTCGGGCAGCCCGAATTCGCGGATGAGCGCCTGCTTGCACAGGCGTTTCCCGCTAAGATCGCCGGCTGAATAGTGCGATGCGATATGAGGATCTGTTTGCGGGTCCCAGTTGCCGTAATCGACGCCGTTCAGGATTCCGTGGAGGTCCGCGCTACGCGCGCGCAGAACGCCGTCCAGCCCGAAACCGTATTCCGGAGTCTGGATTTCAAGCGCGTATTTCTTGCTGACCGTACTGACGGCGTCGCTATAGTTGAGCCCGCCTTTGATAAAACTCACCTGCCCGAAAAACTCGAGTCCATCCATCTTGAACACCCTGCGATCCAATCCCACTCGTGGGAGCACGACTGGCGGAAACAGACCCTGGTAGCCGAGGTTATGGATGGTGAAAAGCGTCTTCATGCCCAGGAAGGTCGGGTCAAAGGCGAAAACGGTGCGCAGATAGACCGGGACCAGCCCGCTCTGCCAATCATGGCAGTGCAGGATCTGCGGCCGAAACACGCGCCGGGCCACGGCCAGCGCAGCCCGCGAGAGCACGGCGAAACGTGCCGCATTGTCGGGGTAGTCGCCATCGGAATCGCCATAAAACCCGTCGCGGTCGTAAAGAGAGGGGGCTTCCAGAAAATAGAACGGCGTCGCCGCGTCGGCCTGGTAAAGACTCGTCTGATGCAGGACCCCTCCCAGCCATACGGGAAGGGAGTCATAGATCCGCCTGGCGGAACTGAGATCGACGGCGCGGTATCGAGGGATCAGGACAGCAACTTCGCAATCGAAAGACCGTAGAGCGGCAGGCAAGGAACCCACCACATCGGCCAGGCCACCGGTCTTTGCGAACGGCGCGGCCTCGGAGGCGACCATGAGCACTTTGATCATGAGTGGGAATTCTTGATTATGACAGCTAGTACCCCTGGCACGCAGGAGGCCGCGAAAAAAAATTTACGCAACCTTCTCCTACAGGGCCGTATATGTAGAAGTAACAGGTATCGCGATGAACGTACCGTGGGAAGCTATCTGCCCGCCAGGCGCGCCTCTCGGCTCGACCCAATGACTGCGCTGAGGTATGAGTGAAGCACAATGAATCGCGAAACCGCTTGAGCAGCAGGGACGCTAGAGCCGGTCAGCTTTCCAGGTACGTGTATCCCTGCAGGCCCTCTTCGTAGTAGCGCAGCAGTTTGCCGGACTCCTCGTAGGTCATGCGGTTCTCGCGCACCGCGGTCTCGACGTCTTTGCGCATCTCGGCCTCGAGCGCGTCCACGTTGAACTGCACGTATTTGAGGACCTCACGGACGGTATCGCCTTTGATCACCGCATCGAGAATCACGTCGCCGGTTGGGCTGAGCTTCACATGGACCGCGTTGGTATCGCCGAACAAGTTGTGCAGATCGCCGAGAATTTCCTGATACGCGCCGAGCAGAAACGCCCCGAGATAGTAATCCTGCCCGGTATACGGGTGCAGCGGCAGAGTGCGCTTCACATCGCGGCGGTCGATGAACTGGTCGACTTTGCCATCCGAGTCACACGTAATGTCGCCGAGAACGGCATATTGCGTGGGCCGCTCGTCCAGCCGGTGGATGGGCAGGATGGGAAACAACTGCTTGATGGCCCAACTGTCGGGCATGCTCTGGAACAGCGAAAAATTGCAGAAGTACGTGTCCGAGAGCATGGCGTCCAGGCCTTCGAACTCTTCCGGAAAGTCATCCAGCTCGCGCGCCAGTTTCAGCACGCGGCGGCAAATGGACCAGAACAGGTTCTCGGCCAAGCAGCGCTGCTCGAGCGGGAGATAGCCCAGGCTGAAAAGGTTAAGCGCCTGGTCGAGTGCCTGCTGCGCGTCGTGATAGCTTTCCAGCAGATTCTTGGCGCTGAGCGAGCCGTATGTTCCCTGCAGGTCGATGAGAGGCTGTTCGGGTTCTGCGGGCAATTCGTGCACTTCCTCGTCGCCGTAGCCGGCCACCCCCAGCACGTTGAAGACGAGGGCGCTGTGATAGGCGGTGATGGCGCGTCCGCTTTCGCTCACGATGGTGGGATGCGCCAGACCGGATTCGTCGCACACGTTCTGGATGTGATAGACGACGTCGTTGGCGTACTCCTGCAGCGTGTAATTGACGCTCGATTCGAAATCGGTCTGCGAGCCGTCGTAGTCGATGCCCAGGCCGCCGCCGACATCCAGGTATCGTAAGCCCGCACCGGCGCGCGCCAGTTCGGCGTACATGCGCGCTGCCTCGTTCACGGCAGCCTTCAGGTGGCGGATGTTGGTGATCTGGCTGCCCAGATGGAAGTGCAGCAAGTGCAGGCAGTCGGCCATGCCGCGCGTTTTCAACTCCTCGAGGGCCCGCATGGCTTCGCTGGTGGTCAGGCCGAATTTGGACCGGTAGCCGGCGGAGGATTTCCAGCGGCCGGCGCCGCGAGCGGCCAGTTTCACCCGCAGTCCGATCGTGGGGCGCACGCCCACGCGCTCCGAGTATTTGGCAATCAAGTCCAACTCGGTATACTTCTCGATCACCGGGATGATGTGGCGGCCGACCTTTTGCGCCAGCATGGCCAGCTCAATGTACTCGTCGTCTTTAAACCCGTTGCAGATGATGGGCGTTTCATTGGTGGCCAGCGCCATCACGGCGAGCAGCTCGGGTTTCGAGCCGACTTCGAGTCCGAAATGATAGGGCCTGCCATACTCGAGGACTTCCTCGACCACCTGCCGTTGCTGGTTCACCTTGATGGGGTAGACGCAGAAGTAGCCGCCCTGATAACGATGCTCGGTGATGGCGGTTTGAAAAGCGGAGTGGATCTCGCCCAGCCGGTGCTTGAGAATATCGGCGAAGCGGATCAGGATGGGCAGCGAAATGCCGCGCAGAACCAGCGTGTCGACCAGCTCCTTGAGGTCGATGGAACGCGCCGGATCCTTCTCCGGATGGACACGAACGTGCCCGTTGGCGTCGACCGAGAAGTAGCCCTTGCCCCAACTCGCCACGTCGTAAAGGTCGCTGGCATCCTGTGTCGACCAGCGCTCGGTGGGCTCCAGCACCACCGAGCCTTTTCGTCCGCCGTTTCTCTCCAACGCTCCTCCTGAATTTTCAGTGTCCTTCGAAAACGCAGATAGAGCAAGAGGTTTTTATAGTCAATGCGTTTTTTCGGCGGGAGTTAACGGTTCACGGCAGAGCGAATCTGGTACAGGTGCTTTTCGCCGCGGATGTAGATTGAGTCACCGACCAGCGCGAGCGACGCGAAGACTTGCTCACCCAGCGGATTGGTGCTCAGGATTTCATGCTCGGGGCCGGCCTTGACCACGTAGGTGTCGCCATCCTGGCTGGTGATCAGCACCTTGCCGTCAAAAGCCACCGGTGAAGCCACAAACTGCCCGGGCGCCGGAAAGCGCCTGGCTTCATACTTCGGCTCTCCGGTGTCGGCGTCGAGACAAGTCAGCAGGCCCGCGCCGGTGAGCAGGTAAAGATAGTCGCCATACAGAATGGGCGATGGAATGTAGCCCGTACCCTTTTCATACCTCCAGGCCACCCGGGCTTGACCGGGTGCCGGGTCAAGGCGGATTCCCATGGTCTTTTTGGTCGGATAGCCGGTGGAGACGTAGACCATGCCGTGGCCGGTTACGGGCGTGTGAACAACGTTGCCCGCCAACCCTTCGGTTCGCCAGACCTCCTTGCCCGTGCGTGGATCGTAGGCGACAACGTCCTCGGTGGATGGAACGATCAGTTGCTTGCGGCCGCCCGATTCCACCAAAAGCGGCGTGGTCCAGGTGATCTGGTTCTTGCGATCGAGCTTCCAGCGCAGTTTGCCGTCGCTCGTTGAAACGGCGGCCAGGAAAGAGTGTTCGCCTTCGTCCTGATCGCAAAGCAGCAGGATCAGGTCTTCGAACAGAACCGGCGAACCTCCGTAGCCTACACCGAGCGTGGCGACGCCGCCCAATGACGCTGACCAGATCAAGTTGCCGTCGAAGTCATACTTGTAGAGCCCCTGCGAATCGAACCAGAAGTAGACATATTTGCCGTCGGTAACCGGCGTGGGCGAGGCGTAGGTGTTGAAGCGGTGAGTGTCGTCGAACACCTTGCCTTCATACGCCGTGCGTTCCCAAAGCAGTTTGCCGGTAGTGCTCTCGTAGGCCAGCACTTTGAGCGTGTGTTTGCGATTACCGCCCACGCTGTCCGGATGGACGAAAGGCTGCCCTTCCAGCTTGTGCTTCACCGGACCAGCGCCGGGGATCACATCGCCCTCGATATCGGTGGTGAGGAACACGCGATTGCCCCAAACTACCGGAGAAGAGTGCCCGCGCCCGGGCACGTCCGCCTTCCAGGCGATGTTGCGCTCAACAGCCCAGGAAGACGGGAGGGTGCGAAGAGTGGAGACGCCGTTGGCGGGTCCGCGCCATCCGGGCCAGACGTCGGGCGGCGGCGCGGCAAGAGCGGCCGCCGTAAGGATCAGGAGTGCTGGAAATGTCTGCATGACATCTTCTCGTTCTCAGAATCATACAGTAAGGGGCCTCCTGCAGCCGGTTCGAAGGGGGAAATTGCAAGCAGGACGGGGTAGATGGTACCGGGCGTGGGGCCGTCACTACCAGAGTTTGACTCCATCTCCTTTCAATTGCTGCTCCGCGGGCGTGCCAGGGTGCGTGAGAAAGCGCCAAGCCAGCTGATAAGGTTCGAGCACTGGTCCCGCACGGGCGCTTCTGAGAATCTGGTTGTCCTGCAAGTCCCAGTAGCGTTCGTGGTGCCGGTTCGCGGGTAGCGGCAGCGCATCCCAGTGACCGTTCGGGTAGCAAAATACGCCGACTGCCTGCACGGCGATCGAGACAACGAGCGCGCCGGCGAATGCCAGTTTCCAGCCACGTGATCTCTCTACCAGGCTCATTGCGGGGACCATCAGGATCACCAGACAAGGGACAACGTCGGCAAGCAGGCGCGGCCCATAACTGAAACCGCCAGGCCACCCGCGCCATTTGCCGACCAGAACCAGGTGGCCCGCGACAACCAGCAGGCAGACTCCGTAGATCTGGGGATCGAACGTGCGGCCGTCACGAAACCAGCGGTAAACGCCGATAGCTACAAACAGGAAGACGGGGGAAAAAACCAACAACCCGCGGCTGGGGCTGACTAGCAGGCCGGCCAGCCCGGTCAGGAGGCTGCCGCGAGCAAACACCGCGTCTGCGTGGTTATAGCCGCCGAGCGGCTCTCCGAACTGAAACAGGTTAGAAACCAGGTAAGCGACGGGCACCGGGAGAGCGGAAAGCGCAAATGCAGTCTTGCGGCGAGCACTCCAACGCGACCACACAACGTACCCGGTCAGGATAGCGAAGAAAATCGCGTTGGTGGGCCGGAACGCGACACTACAACCGGCGCAGATCCCGGTCAGCACGGCAGGGAGATAGCCGCTGGGGCGGTCCGACGCCCAGAGAAAACCAAGCAGCGCCAGAATGATCGCCAGCTCGCTCGGGCCGTGCTGCCACAGCGCCTGGCTGGACGTGCTCCAGGTTTGCGAGCCGAATGCGTAAACCACCGTCAGGAGCAGAGCCGTCCGGCCGTTTGCAAGCCTTTCGGCCAGCGCCCAAAACGCCGCCACCGAAAGCGCGGCGATCAACGACGCACTGAGCTTCTCGAGAATCCTGGCCAGCAGCACAACGCGCGCAACCGGCATGTGAGGAATATCCAGGAACAAGGCCGGCGTGTAAAGCGGCGTCAGCAACAGCGGCAGGAGGATGGGATAGGCCGAATAGTAGTGACCATCGCCACCACGCTTGAACCAAAGGGCATTCACTTGTTGCGACTCATACCAACGCTCAAATCTGTCAAAGGTCATCGAGTGGTCACCGAGAATCGCAAACGGCAGCAGCGCGGCCGGAGCCGTATCTCCAGCCGGAATCGGGCGAAGGTTCAGGTTGTAGACGAAGAAAGCGATGAAGAAGAGAATTGCCCAGCGGCGCAGGCAGTGACTGCAAGGAAGGCGTGCGCCAGCCGCGAGGGGGGTTGACGCTGTTCTTCTACTCGCAGTCACCGAGAACACGCCTGGCACACCAGTCAGGATTCGCCAACTCTGAAGTATGCCAGCCGTTCACGTGAAGTTGCAAGGCGGCGCCGGATTCTCTAGCCGCCACCTAGCGGGCGGCATTGCGGACGAGCGCACCACGGCACATACTGGAGGAGTTGCCTCGTAAACTCTCCACATGGAAATCCGAGCGGTGGGAGCTTTGCTGCGAAGGTTCAGGCTTCTGACCTGGGCATTTCCCCTGTACGAGCGGTATGTAGCGTTCGATTCTAAAGTACGGAAACGTCACGCGGAGTTCAATGAAAATCGGGCGAACGATCTCCCGCTTCCACCTCCGCACATGATCATGAAGGTGGCGGGCACGCCCGAGCCGCTGTTTTATTTTCAGGGTGGCGAACTTGCAGCAGAATCCATCGTGGCTATTCTTTCCAGGCACGACATCGAGATCCAAAACCTCGGGGCCATTCTCGATTTTGGTTGTGGATGTGGACGAGTCTTGCGGCAGTGGCGGCATTTGGACGCTGTCGAGATACATGGAACCGACTACAACCAGGCGTTGACCAAGTGGTGCTCGCGGAATCTGCCGTTCGCCAGAATTGCGAACAACCGGTTGGTCCCTCCGACCGGGTATCCGGACAACCGATTCGACTTTGTTTATGCACTTTCCGTCTTGACGCACCTCGCGGAGCCTCTCCAACTCACTTGGATGAACGAGTTCCGCAGAATCCTGCGGCCCTCCGGCGTCCTGTTCCTGAGTTTGCATGGCGACTCATATTTGCCCTCGCTGAACGAACAAGAACGCGCAATTTTTCTCAAAGGACAGGCTGTGACGCGATTCGAACGGAGCGAAGGAACTAACCTATGCTGCGCCTTTCATCCCGAGAGCTTTGTCAGAAAGGTACTGGCTAAGGACTTCGACGTGATCGATTATGTTCCGGAAGGCGCCACGGGCAATCCGCATCAGGATGTCTGGCTGTTGCGGAAACGCTAAGGGAACTGTGCACCCTCCGGAACGCGGGTTAAGTTATTTTTCTATTCGCAGGTTGTTGGTTACCGAGAACACACCGGTGACGCCATTGGCGCGGATGCCGGCGATGTTCTTGTCGGCTTCGCTGGCCACCACTCCCACCAGCGTCACGTTCCCGTTCTTGACGATGATGTGGACCGGAGGAACGGCCTGGATCGCGTACCGATCGAAGGTGGGATCGCCGTAAACAGCTCGAAAGACGGCGCGGCGAATCCGGTCATCACTGGGCGAAACCGGAAGCACTTCTATCTCGTTCTTGACGTGCTCTACACCCTCAATCTTCTTGACCACGTTTTCAGCGTCGGACTTCAGCGTAGGCCGCGCCACCTGGCCCATCAGGGTCACGTTGCTCCCGTCCACTTTGTACGCCAGATTGTCGAAAACGCCGTAGTACGGCAGCATCACCAGTTCGTGCCGGACCTCGCGCGTAATTCTTTCCGTTCCGCGAGACGAGCCCGCCTGGTTAGCGCTGGCAAGCGCAGCAACCAGAATTGGCAGGATTACCCGGATCAGTAAGCGTCTGTGCATACTCATCTCCTCATGTGCGAGACGATGCCGGCAAGCGGTCAGTCGTTTCCTGAAATCTGAACGAACGCAGACTCAGGCGCAGCGTTCAGCACCGCCTCGGCATCCGCCGCTGTAAAGGTTTCCACCTTGGCCGAAATGTTCATCGAGCAGAATTTCGGCCCGCACATCGAGCAAAAATGTGCGTCTTTGAAGCCATCCTCCGGCAGCGTCTCGTCATGCATGGCGCGAGCGGTCTCCGGATCGAGTGAAAGCTCGAACTGGCGGTTCCAGTCGAACCTGTACCTGGCGCGCGAAAGTTCGTCATCGCGGTCCCGGGCACCGGGGCGATGGCGCGCAATATCGGCGGCGTGCGCCGCGATCTTGTAGGCCATGATGCCGGCCTTGACGTCCTCCCGGTTGGGCAAACCGAGGTGCTCCTTGGGCGTCACATAACAAAGCATCGAGGCGCCGTGCCATCCGATCATGGCGGCGCCAATGGCCGAAGTGATGTGGTCGTACCCGGGCGCGAAGTCCGTAACCAGCGGGCCGAGCGTGTAGAACGGCGCCTCGTGGCACATCTCCATCTCTTTCTCAACCTGAAGCTGAATCTGGTCGAGCGGGATGTGACCGGGGCCCTCAATCATCACCTGCACATCGTATTCCCACGCCTTCCGGGTCAACTCGCCCAGGGTTTTCAGCTCCGCAAACTGCGCTTCGTCGCTCGCGTCCGCGATGCTGCCGGGCCTCAGGCCGTCGCCCAGCGAGAAGCTGACATCGTATTTCTGAAAGATCTTGCAGATCTCGTCAAAGTGCTCGTACAGCATGTTCTGCTTGTGGTTCTTCACCATCCACTCAGCCAGGATGGAGCCGCCGCGGCTGACGATGCCGGTAATGCGCCGGGTGGTGAGCGGAATATATTGCACCAGCACGCCGGCGTGAATCGTCATATAGTCCACGCCCTGCTGGGCCTGCTCTTCGATGACCTCGAGCATGACGCCGGCTGTAAGATCCTCGATGCGCCGCACACGGCTCAGCGCTTCATAAATGGGCACGGTACCGATAGGGACCGGTGAAGCGTTGATGATGGCCTGGCGGATGCGCGGGATGTCGCCGCCGGTCGAAAGATCCATCACGGTGTCGGCGCCGTACTTCACGGAAGATTCGAGCTTGGCAAGCTCTTCGTCGATTTCGGACGTAACTGCCGAGTTGCCGATATTGGCATTGATCTTGCACCGCGAGGCAACCCCGATTGCCATCGGTTCGAGGTTTACGTGATTGATGTTGGCCGGAATGATCATGCGCCCGCGCGCAACCTCCGACCGAACCAGCTCGGGCGAAAGGTTTTCGCGTCTCGCCACGTATTCCATCTCGCCAGTAATGGCTCCCTGCCGCGCATAGTGCATCTGCGTGCGGACTTCGTCATTGCTGCGTTGTCGTACCCACTCGGAACGAATCATAAATTCTCCGGCGCGCAGGCGCTCGCCTGTTGGGCGAAGACGCCTGCGCGGCCCTGGTTCACTTCTTGTTCTTCTTTGGCTTCTTGGCTTCCTTCTTGCCACGGTCTTGAGACTTCGCCATAAATGATTCTCCCTTCGCTTTAAAATTATACTCGCGAAACGTAACCGCGAACGAAGTTTTACGCGCGCGCCCGGGAGGATCGTGGCCAATGATACCGACTTCCCCACCATTTGCCGGCCCCGGCGCATGCCGATGCAAGCAGAACCCACAACCAAACCCAGGTAGCCAGCGGAACCCACAGCGCGTGTACCCAGGCGTGACGCTTGAACCAGGCTTCGCGGTCTGGAAGCTCGACCCGGGCAAGCACCGCGCGGTTCACGCCCTTAAGCATCCCGAGGCCAAGCTGGGCCACCAGCGCCCATTCCGCGCCACGCGAGCCGCGCACGGAAGCCGCAATGGCGGCCGTCATCGCACCGCAGTAGAAAACATGTGAAATAAGCGCGGCCCACCACAGCCGCGGAAGATAGACGCGCGCGATGTCCATCCGGCGTTTCGCCAGGCGCAGGAACTGGAGCGCGCTAGTGCGTCCGGAACATGCCACCATCGCGCCCGGTGCGAAGGCGATTGCGCGATGTGCCCTGCGAACGGCCCGAAGGACGATCCCATCCTCGCTCAGCGCAGTGCGCCATGCTTCCGAAATGCGCAGTTCGAAAAATGTTTCCTTGCGCAGGGCCATCGCGCCCACCCAAACAAAGGGATTGTCGCCGGGACCCAAAAGGCCCGCTATCGGGGCGCTCCATACGCTGCGCATGAGCGACCAGAAGGAGGGCGGCTCGGGTACATACCAGCAATACCCGGTGCTGCCGGCGACTTCCGGATCCGCCAGCGGTGTCGCCAGGGCGCGCAGCCAGTTCTTGCCCACTTGGCCGTCGCCCGTTACAAAAGCTAGGATCTGCGAACGTTTTCGAGAGACGCGAATGCCGGCAAGCAGGTTTCTGATTCTGTCGCTCGAGCCCGCATCCTTGGCGCCGCCCAAGGCCACAATCACGCCCGAAGGCAAGACGCCCGGCGGGATGCCAGAGGCCGTGCGCACGGCCACGATCAGCTCGTAGTCTGGATAGTCGAGCGCAGCCAGAGCGGCCAGGCTCTCACGAAGACCTTCCTCGGCCCCCTGGAGCGGCACGATCACCGTGGCAGACGGGAGATCCGCGTCCCCGTTAGGCTCCAGCCGCTCGGCCACAAAGCGGGCTCGCTCGCGTTCTCCGCGGAAGGCGAGAACGGCAAGAACCAGCGCCGGGCCGACGAAGAACCAAAACCAGAACACTCGAAAAGTCTAACAGGCGCGGCAGGCGCTGCATTCATGAGATCCGCGGTTGTCCATTCCCGCTATACTTGAGGAAAATGCGACCGCTTTGGGGACTGGCTGCAACCTTATTTTCGCTTGGCTTTGCCGGTGCCGGGCCGCCGCACGTCGCCGACGCGCACATGCTTGGGCAGTACCGCGCACGGCGCATCGAGCTGCGGAAGTCCCAGGACGACGGCGTAATTGTCCTTTTCGGCCGCGGGGAACAGGACGAAGATCTGCGGACGGGATTCTTCCAGGAGTCGAACTTTTATTATTTGACCGGATGGCAGGAGCCGGGCGCGATTTTGCTGCTCGCGCCCCTACCCGACGATTCACATGCCCCCGGCTACGCCGCCAGGACGAAATTTCCGCGCGAGATCCTCTTTCTGCCGCAACGCAATCCCGAGCGGGAAAAATGGACCGGCCGGAAGATCGGGCCCGGGGATGAGAACGTGCGCGAGGTGACCGGGTTCGAAACGGTGATGCCCGCTGAAAGGTTCGAAAGCGAACTGCACGACGTGTTGCAGGCCTATGCGCGCATCTATACGCTGACGGACCAGCATGAGGCCGCGCGCCTCAAGCAACTGGAGCCGCTGCGCGAGATCAGCAACGCGGCATCCGCAATTGCGAAGTTGCGCATGAGCAAATCGCCGGAGGAGATCGCATTGATCCAGAGGGCGACGGATGTGACGCTGGAGGGCCACCGCGCCGCCTGGCAGCGCGCCGCGCCGGGCCTCTACGAATACCAGGTGGCAGCGACGATGACGGGAATCTTTATGGATTCGGGTTGCGAACGCAACGCCTACGCCCCCATCGTGGGCTCGGGCCTGAATTCCGTCTACCTGCATTACTCGCGCAACTCGCGGCGTATGGATGCCGGCGAGGTGCTGCTGATGGACGTGGCGGCCGAATGCGACGGCTACGCTTCCGACGTTACCCGCACGATTCCGGTGGGCGGCAAGTTTACTCCGCGCCAGAAGGAGATCTATGAGATTGTGCTCGGCGCGCAGAAAGCCGCCATCGCCGCGGTCAAACCCGGCGTGACGCTGAGCAAAACCGCGCCCAACAGCCTCTACAAAATCGCGTACGATTACATCAACTCGCACGGCAAAGACCTGCACGGCGAGCGGTTGGGCAAATACTTCACCCACGGCGTCGGCCATCATGTGGGCCTGGATGTTCACGACGCCTCTGATCCCAGCGCGCCGCTCGAAGACGGCATGGTGATCACCATCGAGCCCGGAATTTATATCCCCGAAGAGAATCTGGGGGTGCGCATCGAGGACGTGGTGCTGGTCACCGAGCATGGCGCGAAGGTGCTAAGCGCAGCGCTGCCGCGCGATCCGGGCGAGATCGAAAAGCTGCTGGGAAGGACGGCGCCGGCGCGCCGCTGACGTCCATGTCGCCGAGCAGGCACACTTTCGCGTACGCGGCGCTGCTGGCGGCGGCTTTCGCTGTGGCGCTCGCCGCCAGCTGGACGCCGCTTGGCACCCGGATCGACAACTACGTTTACGACTCAATTTTCCTCCTCTACCAGCCGGCGCCTTGGCAGCCCGAATCGGCCATTCTCGCCATCGACGAACCCTCGCTGCACGATTTCGGCGGCTTGCCAGGCTTGCGCATGGCTTTGGCAGAGGGCCTGACACGCATCGCTGCCGCGTCCCCCAGAGCAGTAGCGGTCGACGTGATACCCGCCGACAACACCGCCGATGAGAAGTCCGCCAAAACACTCGAAGACGCCTTCCACGCCACTCACAATCTCATCCTGCCGTGCGACCTGACCGCGAAAAGCGGCTGGGACGATCCACTGCCCCGCTTCCGCCGCTGGGCCGCGGCGGTGGGCCACGTTCACTTGGACCTCGATCCGGATGGCGTTGGCCGCACGCTGGCTCTCGAAAAAGCTGCCGGTCACGACCGGCGTTGGGCGCTCTCGCTCGAAGCTTACCGTGTCAGCCGCGGCGCCACCATTGTGGAAACGCCGCGCGATCTGGAACTGGGAAGCATGCGGATTCCAGCTGCCAACGCCACCGATCGTAGTATGCGCATTCGCTTTGCCCCACCCGATACCGTGAACATTCCATCCATCTCACTCAAGCAACTGCGGGATGATCCCGCCCGCGCGCGCCAGTTCGCGGGCAAGATCGTTTTCGCCGGGGTCACGGCACAGACCGCCGCGAAGGACCGGTGGCCGACACCGTACTCGCCAACTCCGATGGCGGGCGTGGAAGTTTTGGCCAACGCGTATGAGACGATCGCGCAGCAAAGATTCCTGACGAGCGCGCCGGCGTGGTCGGTGGTGACACTCTGCATGTTGCTGGCCGCGGTTGTGGGAGTAGCCTTCGCCTGGCTATCGGGATGGTGGAGTAACCTTGCTGCACTGGGCGTTCTCGCCGTGGCCCACGCGGTCCCCTATGCCGCCTTTACCCGGGGCGCCGTGTTTCCGTTTTCACCGGGCGCCTCGACCGCATGGCTCACCATTGTGACGGCGGCGGCATGGCAGCATCTGTACGTGCGCCGGCGCCTGGTCAAATCCGAGGCCGAACGCGACCGGTATCAGCACGCCGTTCAGTTCGTCACGCACGAGATGCGCACGCCCCTGACCGCCATCCAGGGATCGAGCGAGCTGATGAGCCGCTATGCCCTGCCGGATGAGAAACGCCAGCAGATCGTCGAGCTCATTCACTCCGAATCGAAGCGGCTGGGCCGCATGATCGAAATGTTTCTCAACGTGGAGCGGCTCTCCGCGGGCGAAATGGAATTGAAGAGGGACCACTTCTCGGTGCGAGCCGTCATGGCGGGCTGCGTGGAGCGCGCCTCGCCGCTGGCGGAGCGGAAGCAAATTCGCATCGACATGAATCAACTCGGCGATGAGCAGCTCACCGGGGACCGCGAACTGATGGAGTACGCTTTTTATAATCTGCTGACTAACGCGATCAAATATTCCCCCTCCAAAACGGAGGTGACGGTTTACGGCGGGCGCGATGGAGAACGCTTCGAGGTGTCTGTCAAGGATCAAGGCATCGGCATGGATCAAAAGGAAGTCCGCAACATTTTCCAGAAGTTTTACCGGACCCACAAAGCTGTGCAATCGGGCGAGGCGGGCACCGGCATCGGGCTGTCCATCGTCGAGCAGATTATTCTCCAGCACGGCGGAAAGATTGCGGTGACCAGCGCCCCGGGCAAGGGCTCTTGTTTTACCCTAATATTGCCGGCCGTGCAGACGGCGGCGCCGAAGCCACTCGCGGCAAATTGAGAGATGGGACGTTTACTCATAGTTGAAGACGACGCTGGCGTGCGCACCACGATCGTCAACTTCCTGGAACTGGAAGGGTACTCCGTGGATGCGGTGTCCTCCACCGATGAAGCTCTGGAACGCCTGACCCAGACCGCATACCCCATCGTCATCTCCGATATTTATATTGACGCGCGCACCGGGCTCGATGTCCTCGAAGCCGCGCGACGGAAAGATCCATCGTGTTCGGTGATTCTCATGACCGCCCGCGGCACCATGGAGACGGTAATGGCGGCGACACAAGGCGGCGCCTTCGACTACATCGCCAAGCCATTCGATCTCGATCGCATGCTCGAAACCGTGAAGCGCGCCGAGGCTTCGCGGACTCCGGAGACCGACGAAGTCGAGCGGGAGGAACTGCCGGAGACCGAGATGATCGGCAGTTCGGCGTCCATGGTCGAGATTTACAAAACGGTTTCACGCGCCGCGCCCACCGACGCTACCGTGCTGATCGAGGGCGAGACCGGCACGGGCAAAGAACTGGTGGCGCGCATGATTCACCGCAACAGCCCGCGAGCTTCGCAGCCGTTCGTGCCGGTGGACTGCGGCTCCATTGCCCCCACACTGCTGGAGAGCGAATTATTTGGCGCGCTGAAAGGCGCCTACACCGGTGCGGACCGCGATCGCATGGGCGTGTTCGAAGCGGCGCACCGCGGTACCGTTCTTCTCGATGAGATCGGCGACGTTGATCTGGGCTTCCAGGTGAAGCTGCTCCGCTTCCTGCAGGAGCGGGAAATCCGGCCGCTGGGCTCGTCCAAGTCCAAACAGGTGGATGTGCGCGTGCTTGCGGCCACCAATCGCAGCCTGCAAAAGATGGTAGAGGAAGGCAAGTTTCGCGAGGACCTTTGGTTTCGCGTGAACGTAGTTCGCATCACGATTCCCCCCTTGCGCGACCGCCGCGGCGATGTTCTGCTGCTGGCGCGGTTTTTCGTCAATAAATACAACCTGCGCTACAGCCGGGATGTGAGGCTCAACGAATCCGGTTTGAAGGCCATGGAGGAGCAGGCCTGGCCAGGCAATGTGCGGCAACTGCAGCATCTGATCGAGCGGCTGATCATCCTGGCGCCCAATGACCGGATCGACAGCGAAGCCGTCCATGACGCGCTCGAGGCCATGGAAGCGCAGGACCACCCGGCCGAAACGCTGGCCGAAACCGAGGCCGAACAGATCCGGCGTGTCCTGGCAGCAACCGGCGGCAATAAGAGCCGCGCCGCGCAGATTCTGGGAATCGAGCGCAAGACGCTCTACCGCAAGCTGGAGCGGATGAAGCTGTAGAGAGCGACGGCTTTGGCGACACTCGCGTCGCGCTAGAATACCATCTTCATGCCCCAGCTCTTTCCCCTCGCCGCCATCACCGACGAATTCTCTCCCGATCTTTCGACCGCCGTCCAATCGATGAGCGATGTCGGCATGACGGCCGCCGAGCTGCGCATGGTCTTCGGCAAAAATATCATCGACCTCACCGATGTAGAACTGGATCGCGCGCAACAGATTGTCACGGGCAGAGGGTTGAAGATCATCTCGATTGCCTCGCCGTTGCTCAAGTGCGTTCTGCCCGACGCTCCGCCCATCGATTCCCGGTTCCAGCAGGACATCTTCGCCTCCAAGCACACCTTTGAGGATCAACCGCGTCTCACGGAGCGCGCCTTCGAAATCGCCAGGCGCACGGGCGCAGGGATTGTCCGTGTTTTTTCCTACTGGCGAACCATCGAGCCGGGCAAGTGCTTCGATCGCATTGTGACGGCCCTTCGCGGGCTCGCGGAAAAAGCGGCCGGCTGCGATCTGATCATCGGCCTCGAAAACGAACACGCCTGCAATATCGCGACGGGGGCCGAGACTTCGCGCGTGCTGGCCGCCATGGACCATCCCCATCTCAAGGTTGTCTGGGACCCGTGCAATGCGCTGGTTTCTGGCGAAAACCCTTTCCCCGAGGGCTACCGGCGGCTGCCGCCCGGGCGCATCGTTCATGTCCACGCGAAGGACTGCTTCGTCAAGGACCACTCGCCTACGTTTGGCGCGCTGGGCGAATGCGGCATCGACTGGAAGGGACAAATCCGCGCTCTGGTCGACGACGGCTATAAAGGCTACATCAGCCTGGAAACGCACTGGCCGGGACCCGGCGGCGACAAGCACACCGCCAGCATGATCTGTGGGCGAAATCTGAAGACGCTCGTCACTGCGTGATATTCTGAAGAGCAGACGAGGACTTCGCCGATGGGCCTCTGCTTCCCGCTGAAAATCGTGAATTCTGTTCATTTTGTGGCATCCCCGTTGATCCCCAGCGAATTATTCCAGCCAAGGCAGTGTTACCTTCGGGTCCCGCCGCACGTATGAGATTCATGGTCTCGTTAAATCCCGAAGCTGGTGTCCAAGACATGAACGATGCAGTGACGCGCTAGTTGCGTCCGCCCTGGCCCTCATTTCGATGTTCGAATTTCTGTTCAAGTATCCGGCGGCGGTTTTTTCCCGTGGCCAATTTGTATTTCTGGCGCCGTGGCCGACATGGCTCTTAGGGCTGGCCATCCTGATGGCTGCCGGAGCCCTCGCCTGGCACGTCTCCCGGCATCGCGGATTGCTCTCAGGATTACGTCCCGCGGTGGTGTGCCTGCTGGAGACGGCGTTGGTCGCGCTGGTGCTGCTTCTGCTGTGGCACCCGGCCATCAGCATCGCGACCTTGCGCCCGCAGCAGAATGTGGTCGCCGTAGTGGTTGACGATTCGCGTAGCATGTCGACATCGGAGAACGGAAGCACGCGGCTGGCGCAGGCGGAGAAACTTCTAGCCAACCGCTTGCTTCCGGATCTCGCCAAGAAGTTCCAGGTGCGCCTTTATCGGTTCGGAAACAACCTGGAGCGAATACAGAAGGCCGATCAGCTCGCGGGCGACCAGCCGGCAACGCGCATCGCTCCGAGCCTGGAGCAGGTGCTGGCCGAGGCATCGACGTTGCCCCTCGGAGCCGTTGTGCTGCTCAGCGACGGCTCGGACAACTCCGGCGGCATTGGACTGGATACCATCGCTCACATCCGGCAAACGCGGGTGCCCGTGCACACCGTTGGTTTCGGGCGCGAGAAGCTTGCCCGCGATGTGGAGATTTCGGATGTGGCGGTGCCGGCGCGCGCTTTGGCCGATTCGCGGCTGAGCGCCGAGGTGAACTTCCGCCAGTTCGGATACACGCGTGACAAAGGCCGCCTGGCCGTCCGCGAAGGCGGCCGGTTGCTGGCCTCGCGGGAATTTACGTTCAAGGCTGACGGGACGCCGCAAACCGAATCACTGGTCTTCAATGCGGGCCTCGCAGGACCGCGCAGCCTGCAATTTTCGATTGAGACTCTTCCCGGCGAAGAGAATCTGAAAAACAACGCCGTGACCCGGCTGGTAAACGTCACTTCCGCCAAGCCGCGCATCCTCTACATGGAGGGCGAACCGCGCTGGGAATATAAATTCATCCACCGCGGCATCGAAGACGACCGCAGCCTGCAGATCTCGTCTCTGGTCCGCACTACGCAGAACAAAATCTACACCCAGGCGGTGGACATGGAGGACCGCAAGCGGCTGGAGGACGGATTTCCCTCCAAGGCTGAGGATCTTTTCAGTTACGAAGGCCTGATCATCGGCAGCGTGGAAGCTGGATATTTCACCCCGCAGCAGCAGGAGCTGATACGCGAATTTGTCGACCGGCGCGGCGGCGGCGTGCTGTTTCTGGGAGGCCGGGCATCGCTGGCGGATGGCGGCTGGGCGCATTCTCCGCTGGCGGATCTGCTGCCGGTCCGCATTCCTGAGACGAAAGACACGTTTCATCGCGACCCTGCCACCGCCGATCTCACCGCACAGGGAAGCCAGAGCGTCATCTGCCGGTTCGAGGAAGATCCCAAGCGCAATGTCGAGCGCTGGAAAACCATGCCCGCTCTCGCAGACTATGAACAGGTAGGTGAGGCCAAGCCAGGGGCGCTGACCCTGCTCGAAATGAACGCCGGCGGACGGCGGCATCCGCTTCTGGTTTTGCAGCGCTACGGCAGGGGCCGCACCGCGGTTTTTGCAACTGGCGGAAGTTGGCGGTGGCAGATGATGCAGCCGCTGGCCGACAAGACGCACGAGATGTTCTGGCAGCAACTTCTGCGATGGCTGGTGGCGGATGCACCCGGCCGCGTCATGGCGTCCACGGAGCGCCAGATTCTTTCCGACGAAAGCCACGTGCCGCTGCGAGTGGAGGTGCGCGACAAGAGTTTTCGTCCGGCGACGGCCACCGTGGAAGCGCACATCGCCGGCCCGGAGGGCGCTGCCGACAGTGTTTCTCTGAAGCCGGCCCCGCTCGACGAAGGTGTCTACACGGCGGACTGGAACGCCGCTCAGCCCGGTTCCTACATGGCGGAGATCGTCGCCCGCCAGGGACAGCAGGAACTCGGCCGCGATGTTCTGGTCTTCCGGCGCGAGAATGGCGTGGCCGAAAACTTTCACGTCACGCAGAATCGCGAATTGCTCGAAAAGCTGGCGGAAGAGACCGGGGGCCACTATTATCCGGCGGATCGCGCCTCGCGGCTGGCGGAAGATATCTCTTATTCCGAAGCCGGCATCACCACCCGCGAAACCAAGGACCTCTGGGACATGCCGGTGGTGTTTTTGGCGGCGCTGCTGTTGCGCGGCTCGGAGTGGCTGCTGCGAAGGAAGTGGGGGGCGGTGTGACGTCTCCTCATCTCTTCGCCGTGGCTGCGTTGCTCTTCCTGCCCGTCTCGCTGAGAGCCACCACCTACTACCTCACCATCGCCGGACTCGGTGGCGAGCCGGAGTATGAGCAGCGGTTTGCGATGTGGGCCGGAGAAATCGAGTCGATTCTCAAGTCGGCCGGCGGTGACGCCAGCGTCGAGACCCTGAAGGGGCCCGCGGCCACTCGCGCCAACGTGCGCGCGGCATTGGAGAAGATCGCGGGCGAGGCTAAGTCGCAGGATTCGCTCGTGATCATGTTGATCGGACACGGCAGCCATGATGGTGTGGAGTACAAGATCAACCTGCCCGGCCCGGACCTGTCCGCCACCGAGTTGGCTGCGTTACTCGACCGCGTACCGGCCACGCGCCAGCTTGTGGTCAACATGACCAGCGCGAGCGGAGGCGCCATCAACGCGCTGAGCAAACCGAATCGCGTGGTCATCACGGCGACCAAGACCGGCACCGAGCGCAACGCCACCGTGTTTCCGCGCTTCTGGGTGGAGGGGCTGCGCGACCCTGCCGCCGATACCGACAAGAACGAAACGATTTCCGCGCTCGAAGCATTCCACTACGCGGAGCACAAGGTCGCCGAGTATTACGAGTCGCAGAAACGGCTCGCCACCGAGCACCCGCTGCTCGAAGACACGGGCAAAGGCACAGGCGTCCGCGCGCCTTCGGTCGAAAACAGCGAAGGCTTGCGCGCCGCGGCGTTTCCGCTGGTGCGGCTGGGATCAGCGAAATCCATTGCCGGCAGCCCCGAAAAACGAAAACTGTTCGAGAAGAAAGATCAGCTCGAGCAGCAAATCGATGAGCTGAAATATAACAAAGCCGTCATGGCGCCCGACCAATACCGGAAGCGGCTCACGGCGCTGCTGTTGGAATTGGCCAAGACGCAGGAGGAGCTGGACAAGTGAGATCTGCTCTGCGTCTCTGCGCCTCTGCGGTAATTTCGTTCCTCGCGGTTCATGCTCAAACCCTCGAGCGTGCCGAAGCGTTGTGGAAGCAACAGCAATACGAGGCTGCCAACAACGAGTTTCGCGCTCTGGTGGCGTCGCATCCGAAAAATCCGGATTACCGCGTGCGCTGGGGCCGGCTTTTCCTCGAACGGTTCAATGGCGCCGAGGGGGCCAAGCTCTTTCAAGAGGCGCTGGAAATCAAGAAGGATCATCCCGGCGCGCTGCTGGGCTTGGCGCTGGTGGCCGCGGAGGACTTTCAGGGCAAGGCCGTCGACCTCGCCGGGCAGGCGCTGGCCGCTGATCCAAAGTTGACCGAAGCCCGTTTACTCCTCGCGCGTCTGGCGCTTGAAGACAACGACCCCGCGCGCGCCGCCGAGGAAGCCGACAAAGCGCTGGCGATTTCGCCCGATTCCCTCGACGCCCTGGCGATTCACGCCACCATCGACTGGCTCAACGATCAGCCCGACAGCCCTTGGATGAGCCGCGTCCTCGCGAAGAATCCGCGCTACGGGCAGGCTTATGCGCTGGCTGGACACTCTTTCGTCCTCAACCGCCGCTATGAAGAGGGCATCGCGTACTACCGCAAGGCCCTGGAACTCCAGCCCGATCTCTGGAGCGCGCGCTCCGAGCTTGGCATCAATCTGATGCGCCTGGGTTTTGAGGATGAGGCACGCACACAATTGCAGGACAGCTACGAACACCACTACCGCGATGCCGCCACCGTCAACACCCTGCGCTTGATCGACAGCTACAAGAACTTCGTGACCTACCGGACCAGCGACACCATTCTCAGGCTTCACAAGAAGGAAGCCGAGCTGCTTCGTCCGTACTTTGAATCCGAATTGAAACGTGCGCTCGCCACGTACGAGAAAAAGTATGGCCTCAAGCTCGATCGGCCGGTGCAAGTCGAGGTTTATCCGGATCACGAAGACTTTGCCGTGCGCACCATGGGCATGCCAGGCCTGGGTGCGCTGGGGGTGACCTTCGGCTACGTCGTGGCGATGGATAGCCCCTCCAGCCGCAAGCCAGGCACGTTCCACTGGGCGAGCACCATGTGGCACGAGCTGAGCCATGTGTACGTGCTCACGGCCACGCACCATCGTGTGCCGCGATGGTTCACTGAAGGCATGGCGGTGTACGAAGAGACCGCCGCCTCCCCGGAATGGGGCGACCGGCTGGACCCGCACGTGATCGCCGCCATCAAGGAAAAGAAGCTGCTTCCCGTCGCGGAAATGGATCGCGGCTTCGTGCATCCTACCTATCCCACACAGGTGGTGGTCTCGTATTATCAGGCAGGCCGCGTCTGCGGATTCATCGCGCACGAATGGGGCTACCAAAAGCTGCTCGCCATGATGCACGACTTTGCCACCAACACCACCACCGCCCAAGTCATCGAGAAGGAACTGGGGATGAAGCCCGAAGAGTTTGACAAGAAATTTCTGGCCATAGTGGACGCCGAAACCAAAACCGTCGTGGAGCGCTTCGATGAGTGGCGCAAGGGGATCAGGGAAGTGGCGCGCATGGCTAAAGCCGGCGAGAATCAGCAAGTCATCGATAAGAGCGCCGCTCTGCGCGACATCTATCCGGACTACGTCGAGCCCGGCAACCTCTACGAGTTCCGCGCCGATGCGTATCTTGCGTTGAGCGATCCGCGCGCAGCCATCCAGGAACTGGAGCACTATGCCAAGGTGGGCGGACGCAGCCCTGAAACGCTGAAGAAGCTGGCCGGATTGCTGGTCGAAGCCGGCCGTCCCGCCGATGCCGCCGCCGCGCTAGACCGGCTGAACTACATCGACCCCGTCGATGAGGACCTGCACCGCCGCTTGGGCGACCTGTGGTTTGCCGGAAACAACATCGACGGCGCGATTCGCGAATATCAGGCGGTGCTGGCGGCGACACCGGTCGATCCGGCGTCGGCGCACTTCAACCTCGCGAAGGCCTATCGCCGCGCCAGCCGGCCCGACAACGCGCGCGACGAGCTGCTGCTGTCGCTCGAGGCCGCGCCCGGATACCGGCCCGCCCAGAAAATGCTGCTCGAGATGTCTCAATCAGAACAAGGAAAATAGGAAGAGCATGTCAACTTTAGCCACGTCTCAGTTGCAGTCGGAAGAGTTAAAAGGGCGCATCGCCCGATTTCGCGAGGTGGACGCGGAGATTGTCCGGCAGGTCCGCCGCGTGATCGTCGGGCAGGACGAAGTTCTCGAGCAGATCATGATCGGGCTCTTCGTGGGCGGCCACTGCCTAATCACGGGCTTGCCCGGTACGGCCAAAACGCTGCTGGTGCGAACGCTGGCGCAGAGCCTGGGCCTGCTGTTCAAGCGCATCCAGTTCACGCCCGACCTGATGCCCTCGGACATCACCGGCACCGACATCATTGAAGAGGACACCACCACCGGCCACCGCACGTGGACCTTCGTCCAAGGCCCCATCTTCGCCAACGTGCTGCTGGCCGACGAAATCAACCGCACGCCCCCCAAGACGCAATCAGCGCTGCTTGAAGCCATGCAGGAATTGGCCTGCACCGTGCGCGGTAACAACTACAAGCTGCCGGCGCCGTTCTTCGTGCTGGCCACGCAGAATCCGATCGAGCTCGAAGGAACCTATCCGCTGCCTGAAGCCCAGCTCGACCGGTTCCTGTTCAACACCGTGCTCGATTACCTGACCCCGAAGGAAGAAATGCAGGTGATCGATTTAACCACCACCACGCACGTCGCTCAGGCGGACCCGGTGACCAATGCCGGCGAGATTCTGGATTTCCAGCAGCTCGTGCGCATGGTGCCCATCGGGGAATCGGTGGCGCGGTACGCGATTGACCTGGTGCGCGCGACGCGCAGCCGTGACGAAACGGCGCCGGACTTCGTCCAAAAGTACGTGAACTACGGCGCCAGCGTCCGTGCCGCGCAATTCCTGGTGCTCGCCGGAAAGGCTCGCGCCCTCAAGAAGGGCCGCTACCACGTCTCCTACGAAGATATCCGCGTGCTGTTTATCCCCATTCTGCGCCACCGCATCTTGCTCAACTTCCACGCCGAATCCGACCGCCTGCGCGCCGACGATATCCTGCGGCAAGTGCTGGATTGGAAGGCAGCGCCGAGGGAGTAACAGAGGCAGTCATGGGATTCATTAACCGACTTAGGAGACTGGGAGAGGGGGAGACGGGGGGAATTTTGACCATGGCTGGCCGTCTCCCAGTCCCTCTGTCTCCCAGTCTCCCCATCTCAAAAGATGCTCCAGCGATTTCTTGATCCCGCCACGCTCGCCGGACTTTCCGGGCTCGACCTGGTCGCCAAGACCGTGGTCGATGGGTTCGTGTCCGGGCTGCACCGCTCGCCGGACTTCGGCTTCAGCCAGGAGTTTGCCGAGTACCGCGCTTACACGCCCGGGGATGACCTGCGGCACGTCGACTGGAACGTCTTCGCGCGCACCGAGCGCTGTTATCTCAAGCGCTATCGCGGTGAGACTAATTCCCAAGTTCTCATCCTGCTCGACACCAGCGCCTCCATGTCGTTCGGCTCGGCGCGCGTGAACAAACTCGATTACGCGCGTTTCGTCTCCGCATCCGTCTGCTATCTGGCGCACGAACAGCGCGACGCTGTGGGCCTGATCGTCTTCGACCAGGATGTCGTCAACTACGTTGCGCCCTCGACCCGCCAGGGACAACTGTTCCGCCTGCTGCATGCCATCGAAAAAGCCGAGGCCGGCACGCGCACGGATTTCGCCAAACCGTTCGCGCATTTCCAGGCATTTCTCAAGAGGCGTGGAATGGTGGTAGTGTTGTCCGACTTTTACGAGCAGCCGGAAACCATCATCAAGACCATCGAGCCACTGCGTTTCCGCGGCAACGACGTGATCCTGTTCCACGTGCTCGATCCCCAGGAGATCGCGCCCAGTCTGCGCGAACCCGCCTTGCTCATCGACGTCGAGACCAAAGACAGCATCGAGGTATCGCCCGAATACGTGCGCCACGAATACCGGCAGAAGATGGATGCCCACATCGCGGCGCTTCAGACGCGGGCTCGCGCGGCGGGCCTGGATTATTTCCTTATGAACACCGGGCGTCCGCTGGATGAAGGCCTGCGCGAATACCTGGCCGTGCGGCAAGGGAGAATGTAGTGGGATTTTTGGCGCCATGGTTTCTTGCGGGGCTCGCAGCCGTCGGCCTGCCGGTCTGGCTGCACCTGCTGAAACAGCACAAAACCACGCCTCTGCCCTTCAGCTCGCTGATGTTCTTTGAGCGGCGCGTGCAAAGCTCCGTCAAGCACCGGCGGCTGAAATATTTGCTGCTGTTCGCGCTCCGGATTGCGCTCATCGTGCTACTAGCGTTGGCATTTGCCAGGCCTTTCGTGAATTCGACGACAGTCGCCTCGGCGGGCGGCGGCAAACTGCTGGTGATGGCGGTGGACAACTCGTTCAGCATGCGCCAGGGCGATCGGCTCGAGCGCGCCAAATCGGCCGCAGCCGCGGCGCTCTCCGGCCTGCGCCCCGAAGATCGCGGGCTGGTCCTGGCTTTCGGCTCGCAGGCGCACCTGATGGGTGAGCCGTCCGTTGACCCATCCGGTCTGCGCGCCCAAATTCGCGCCATTCGGCCATCCGACGATCACAGCTCTTACGCCGAACTCGCGCGCGCCCTCAAGTCTCTCGAGCAGTCCGCGCGCCTGCCCGTAGAAGCGCACCTGTTTTCAGACATGCAAAAGTCGTCGATGCCGCCAAACTTCGCCGACCTCGAATTGGGTCAAGGCGCCAGCTTGACGCCGCATCCCGTGGTCACCCAGACGCTGGCCAACTTCGCGGTTGAAAGTGTCACCGCGCCCCGGCGGCTCTACGATCCAAAGAAAGTCCGTATCCAGGCCACCGTGATCGCTTCTGGCGGCGCCACCGGGCGCCGGCGCGTCTCGCTCTGGCTCAATGGGCGCGAACTGGCATCGAATCCGCTCGACGTCCCCGCAGGCGGACGCGCTACCACCGAGTTCATCGGCATGGATGCGCCGTACGGGATGAATCGGGGCGAAGTCCGCATTGACTCCGCGGACGCATTCCCGGCTGACGATCATTATTACTTCTCGATGGAACGTTCCGATCCTGGTCCCGCGCTGTTTGTACACACGGCGCGCGACGGGCGCGATCTGCTCTATTACCGCACCGCGATCCTGTCTTCCCGCGATGCGGCTTTCACTCTCGAAGCCGCCAGCCCTGACCAGGCCGCCACCCTGCCTCTTTCTCGATTTGCTTTCGTCGTGCTTTCCGATGTGCCGGATGTTCCCCCCGCCTTCGAACAAGCGCTGCGCGGATACGTCCGCGCCGGTGGCTCGCTGTTGGTCGCACTGGGGCCTTCTTCAGCCGGTCGCAAACGCATTCCGGCTGTGGATCTGGAGATCCGTGAGACGCGTTACACGTCTCGCGATGCGGGGCACTTCGAAACCATTGCCACGCTGGATGCGTCGCATCCCTCGACACACCAGGCCGGCGCCTGGGCCGGCGTGAGAGTGTATCGCTCGGTTCGCATCGAGACGGGTACTGCCCGCGTGCTGGCCAAACTGTCGGATGAAACACCCCTGCTGGTCGAGCAATCCGTTGGCGACGGCCGTGTGCTCGTATTTGCCTCTACGTTCGACAACCTATCCAACGATTTCCCGCTGCATGCAGGGTTTGTGCCTTTCGTGGATGAAACCGCGCACTACCTCGCCCGGCTGGATGACCGTCCCGCCAACCTGACCGTGGGCTCGTACCTTGACCTTCGAAGCGGGCGTGAGCCTTCAGGATCCGCCATCGAGGTAATCGATCCAGGCGGCGCGCGCGCCCTGACCCTCGCCGAATCCACTCGCGCGACGAACATCGCCCTCAACCAGGAGGGGTTCTACGAGGTGCGGCGGCCCAACCGGCACAACGAGCTCGTAGCCGTGAATCCGGACCGGCGCGAGTCGGATTTCTACGTGATTCCACCGGAAACGCTGGCGCTATGGCAGAATACGGGTCAGGGGTCTCGCGCGCAACCCGCTGGCGGCACGGAGCAGGAGCGGAAGCCTCTGGACTTTTGGTGGTACGTCATGATGGTCGTCCTGGTGCTGGCTGTAGCAGAGTCGCTGGTGGGAAATCAGCACCTCACCGTGGATAAAGAGGCAGCATGAATCCGCTCAATGGGCTGACGGAATATCTGCGGCAACTGGAACGCCGCCTGCGCCTGCTGGCGGTATCGCGTGGCGTTGCCCTGGCGGCCGTCGCGGCCCTGGCTTTTACCCTTGCTGGCGCCCTGGTGGCGAACTACTTCGCATTTTCATCCGGCAGTGTGCTGGGAGCGCGGTTGATTTTGTTTCTCGCGCTGGCCGGTGCCGTGGGAGCGGGCCTGGTGTTGCCGCTCCTTCGTCTGAATCGCCGCAAAGCCGCCCGGGAAGCCGAACAGCAGTGCCCCCAATTCGAGCAACGCCTGGTGACCTTCGCCGAGCGTGCCGAACGCCCCGATCCATTTCTGGAACTGCTCGCCGCTGACACCCTCGACGTGACGCGTGAAGCCCAGCCCGAACGCATTGCGCCCCGGAAGCGCATCTTGAGCTTTGCGTCGGCGGGCATGGTCTCGCTGGTGGCGCTTGTTTGGCTCGGTACTTCGGGCCCGGGTTTCCTCGGCTACGGGACTTCCCTGCTTTGGGGCGCAGTTCCGCGCAACCAGATGCCGTTCTATGAAGTGCAGGTCCAACCCGGCGATCACACTACCCGCCGCAAGTCCGACCAGCTCGTGACCGCGCGCCCGCTGGGCTTTCAGACCAACCTTGTCCGCGTTTTTGCCAAATTCCACAGCTCGTCGAAATGGGAAGAGGCGCTCATGAGCCCGCAACCCGGATCGTCCGGCTTTGAATTTCTTTTTGCCGGCGTGCCGGAAGCATTCGACTACTACGTGGAAGCGGGCAGCGTTCGCTCGAAGCAGTACCGCATGAATGTTGTCGACCTGCCTGCGGTGAAGAAGCTTCGCGTCACCTATCACTATCCCGGCTGGACCGGTCTGAAAGACACCGTGGAAGACCCGGGCGGCGATCTCCGCGCCGTGCAAGGCACCGAGGCTGAAGTGAAAATCGAAACCGACCAGCCGCTCGCGAATGGCGCCCTGCTGCTGGACGACGGGTCCCGGTTCGACTTGCGCGACGGCATGGCACGCGTGCCTATGCAGAAGGATGGCGTTTACCACGTGGCTACCGCCGTGGAGCACGGCGACATGGTTCGCCTGAGCAACGATTATTTCATCGAGGTGCGGAGCGCACTCCCGCCCAGCGTGCGCATCACCCGGCCGGGCCGCGACGCCAAAGTGAATCCCATTGAAGAGGTCACGATCCATGTCGAAGCGCACGATGACTTCGCCTTGCGTGGCTTGGATCTTCACTATTCGGTGAACGGCGGGCGCGAAAAGACGGTGGATCTTGGCGGCAAAAATGGAAAGGCGGCCGAGGGCTCCACTACGATCTATCTCGAGGATTACAAGCTGGTGCCCGGCGATATCGTGAGCTTCTACGCCACGGCGAAGAACGGCCTCACCACAAACCGCAGCGACATCTTCTTCATCGAAGCGCAGCCCTTTGAGCGGAATTATTCCCAGTCGCAGCAGATGGGCGGCGGAGGCGGAGGCGAGCAGGCGCCTCAGGTCTCCGAGCACCAGAAGGATATCATCGCCGCCACCTGGAACGAGCTCAAAAACGAATCCAAGAACAAAGCGGAAGCGGAAGAGAACGCCAGGCTCCTGGCAGGGATCCAATCCAAGCTGCGTGACCAGGCCAAGTCGTTGGCCGGGCGCATGCAGAGCCGCGACCTTAGTTCGGCAAACCCCGCCTTCAAGAAATTCGCAGACGACATGGCGCAGGCGATCGAGGTCATGGGTCCTGCGATCGAGAAGCTGCGCGGCGGCGATTGGCAGGCCGCGCTGCCGCCGGAACAGAAATCGCTCCAGCACCTTTTGCGCGCCGAAGCCACATTCCGCGATATTCAGGTAGCGTTCGGCAACCGGGGCGGCGGAGGCGGAGGCGCGGGCCGTGATCTCGAAGGCCTGTTTGACCTCGAACTGGACCGCGAGAAAAATCAGTTCGAGTCGGGCCAGAACGCCGCGTCACCGGACCAGCGGCAAAAGGAGATCGAAGAAGCGCTCGCCAAGCTCGAGGAACTGGCACGCCGCCAGCAGGAGCTGGCCAATCAGCAAAAGCAGAACCAGCAGGCCTACCAGCAGCGCTGGCAGCAAGAAATGCTGCGGCGCGAAGCCGAAGAACTTCGCCGCAAGATGGAGCAGTTGGCGCGCAGCCAGTCGAGCGCGCGGAGCCAGCAGTCGCAACCGGGACAACAAGAGCAGGAGAGCCGCCAGACCCAGGGACAATCGGGCCAACAAGGCCAGCAGGGCCGGCAATCCTCCGGCGGGCAGGCTTCCGCGCTGAATCGCGCGCTGGAACGGCTCACCGAAGCCGCGCGCGATATGCAGAACGCGGGTGCGGCGCAGAACCAGGGAACTCCACAGAGCGAGGCCGAGTCCCGGCGCGCGGCCGAACGACTCCGCGAGGCGCGCGAAATGCTCGCCGGAGAACGAAGGCAGCAGGCCGGCGAGCAGATGGACGACCTGGCGCGGAGAACCCAACAGCTTGCCGAGACGCAGCAAGACTTCGAGCAGCACATGCGCCAGACGTTCGGCAATTCCGGCCAGGACGAGCAGGGCCGGCGCAGCCTTTTGCAGCCCGGAACTTCACGCCGCCAGTCGGAATCGATGCAGGCTGAAGAGAAGAAGATGATCGATGAACTCACCAGCATCGAGAAAGAAATGCAGCAGACCGCTCGCGAGATGGCCGGCACGCAGCCTTCGGCATCCAGCAAACTGCGTGACGCGCTGGCGGAGGCCCAGAAGCAGGACTTGGGCATGAAGATGGGTTGGAGTGTCGAAGCCATGCGGCAGGGCTACGCACCCTATGCCCTGACTCGCCAGCCTGCGATCACGCAGGGCTTGAACCAACTGCACGACCGCGTTCGCCAAGCCCAGAGCGCACTGAACCGGGACCAGAACGGCGGAAATGATCTCGAAGCCGCGCTGGGCCGGACTGAACGGCTGCGCGAGCAACTTGAACAACTGAAGGGCCAAGGCCGCGAGCAGGGCCGTCAAGGGCAGCAGCAACAACAGCAAAAGGGTTCGGGCCAGCAACCCGGCCAGCAACCGGGGCAGCAGCAATCCGCAACGGGAACGCCCGCCGGCGCCGAGCCGGGAAGCCAATCTCCCGGCGCCGCATCCAGCCGCGGCGGCAGTGACTCGCAGAGCTTCGGGGGCCCCGGCATCAACCCGGCTGACGCCGAACGCACCATCCGTGAGGGCATCCGCGATCTCGCGCAGCTCGATCAGATGCTCCGCGGAAATCGTGACGTGCCGCATGAGATTTCCCGCGACGTCCAGGATCTCATGCGCCAGATGCAGGGCCTCGATCCGCGGCTCATCGCGGCCAGACCCGAACGGCTCGATCAGATTGTCGCCAGCCTCGTGAGCGGCGTGGAAGAGGTCGAACTGAAGTTGCGCCGGCTCGCTGACACCGACCAGAGCGGCAGCGTGCGCAGCGGCGCGTCTCAACCGCCTCCGCCCGGATACGCCGAAGCCATCGCCGAATATTTCCGCCGGCTCGCTAAGCATCAATAAATTTGGCCGGCCGCGACGCGCCCGCGTAAATTGAACTCTCAACCTGCGCTACGCTATAAATCCATGGCCAAAATTCAGCGTGCACTGCTGAGCGTGACCGACAAGACGGGCATCGTAGACTTCGCCCGGCGCTTGCGGGAGTTGGGAATCGATCTGATCTCGACCGGCGGCACAGCCCGGCTGCTGCGAGACTCCGGCGTCGAGGTGAAGGACGTATCCGATGTGACCGGCTTTCCCGAAATGCTGGACGGCCGGGTGAAGACCATGCATCCCCTCATCACCGGCGGCATCCTGGCCATTCGAGGAAACGCCGATCATGTCCGCGCACTCGAAGCGCACGGCATTCAACCGATCGACATGGTGGTGGTGAATCTCTACCAGTTCGAAAAAACCGCCGCCCGCGAGGGCGTTACGCTCGAAGAATTGATCGAGAACATCGACATCGGCGGTCCCACCATGATTCGCTCGGCCGCGAAGAATTTTCACGACGTCGCAGTTATCGTCTCGCCCGCCGATTACGACGCTCTCTATGAAGAGCTGCGCGAGAACGGCGGCAGTCTCTTGCGCGAAACGCGCTGGCGGCTGGCGCAGAAGGCTTTCCGCACCACCGCCGATTACGATGCGGCCATCAGCGCGCGTCTGGCACAGGTGGACGGCGTCGCGGCGCTGCCCGAGCGTCTCGACATCCACGCCGCCAAATTGATGGATTTGCGTTACGGTGAGAATCCGCATCAATCCGCCGCGCTCTACGGTTCGCACGGAGCGGGCATCGCCGGCGCTGAGCAGTTGCACGGTAAGGAACTCTCGTACAACAACCTGGTGGATCTCGACGCCGCCTGGCAGCTTGTGAATGAGTTCACCGGTCCGGCGACCGCCATCATCAAGCACACCAATCCCGCCGGTTGTGCGGAACAGGAGTCGCTGGCCGATTCTTACCGCCAAGCGCTCGCATGCGATCCGGTCTCGGCATTCGGCGGCGTCATCGGGTTCAACCGTGCCGTGGACGACGAAACAGCCCAGGAAGTCGCCAAGCTGTTCGTCGAAGCCATCGCCGCTCCGGATTACTCGCCGCGCGCGCTAGAGATTCTGAAAGCGAAGAAGAACGTGCGCCTGATGAAGGTGACGGCCGGCGCGGAATCGCTCGTGATCAAGTCGATCAGCGGCGGCTATCTCGCGCAGACGCCGGACAAGCACCACCTGGACCGCGGTTCCACCGAAGTCAAGACCAAACGCGCTCCCACCAACGCGGAGTGGACCGCGCTCGACTTCGCCTGGAAGGTGGCCAAGCACGTGAAATCGAATGCGATTGTGTACGCGCGCGCCGGCCAAACGGTGGGAGTGGGAGCGGGTCAGATGAGCCGCGTCGATTCGGTGAAGATCGGCGCCGCGAAGGCCGTGCTGCCTCTTGCGGGCACTGTGGTAGCTTCCGATGCTTTCTTTCCGTTCCCCGACGGGGTGGAGGAAGCTGCCAAGAACGGCGCCACCGCCATCATCCAGCCGGGCGGCTCGGTCAGAGACGCCGACGTGATCGCCGCCGCCGACCGCTTGGGACTCGCGATGGTCTTCACCGGCGTGCGGCACTTCCGGCACTGAGGCTGCGCTACGACACTGCGCTGGTAAACGCAATCACCAGGCCCGCTACGCCGGCAATCACTCCAATGATGGGGAACAGCATCTTCCTCGAGATGAAATACAGCGACGTCAGCACCAGCGCGATCTCCAGCAGTCCTTCGCCAAAGTCGTAGCGGAGAGCGCGTTCTTCGACCGCATCTCCCTCCTTCACCTTCTTGCGCGCTTCCTCCCGGGCAATGTTCGATTCCCCCTCATAGTGGGCTTTCTCGCTCCGAAAGCGTTCGAGCGCGTGATCCGTCCCCTCGTTCTTACTCCCCAGGGCTGAGATTAATTCCTCGCCCAGTTCCGCGTTGTGCAGCTTGATGCGCTGGGATTGATAAAACGCCCAATGATCGTTGGCTTCCGTCCTCAGGATCACGCCGGCCGTATGGGCGCGATGCGACGCTATCGTCGCGATCGCCAGCGCCACGGCCAGCACAGCCGCCAGGATACCGACGCGCTGCCCGCGAGGATCAGCTTGACTCTCCGGCTCGGTGTGAATTTCCAGTTCAGCCATGTCTGATTGATGGCCGCAGACCTTAATCCGCCGGAACCGCACCCTCCGCCAGCAGCTCGCCCTTTTCCAGGTAGCGCACCTTGCTGGCGAAGCGCGCGGCGTGCGGATCGTGCGTCACCATCACGATGGTTTTGCCGTGCTCTTTATTCAGTTGCGAGAGCAGCGACAGGATATCTTGCGCCGAGCCGGCATCCAGGTTGCCTGTCGGTTCGTCCGCCAGGATCAATGCCGGATCGGTTACGATCGCCCGCGCGATGGCCACGCGCTGCTCCTGCCCGCCGGATAGCTGGCGCGGAAAGTGCCCCGTCCGGTCGCCCAGCCCCACCAGCTTCAATGCCGTGTTGGCGTGATCCAGCCGTTCCTGCTTCTTCAGATTCGTCAGCTTCAGCGGCAGTTCCACGTTTTCAAGCGCCGTCAGCACCGGAATCAGATTGAACGACTGGAAAACGAAGCCGATATTCTCGTTGCGCCAGCGCGCGATCTGCCGGTCGTTCAACGCCCGCAGGTCCTGGCCCAGCACGCGAATGTTCCCGCCGGTGGCCACGTCCATGGCTGCAATCAGGTGCAACAGCGTGGACTTGCCGGAGCCCGAGGGCCCCATCAGAGCCACGAACTCGCCTTTGTGGATCTCGATATCCACACCCTTCAGCGCCACCACGTGAAACTCATCGCGCAGAAATTCTTTCGTCAGGCTGCTGGTTTGGATTACGACGTTATCCGTCATGATTGTTTGGGCTTTACCCTGTCGCCGTTCTTCAGATCCGCGGGCGGATTCACGATTAGGTCCTCGCCGCCGATGAGCCCATCCTCGATGCGCACCCCTTTGCTGTTGGAGGAACCCGTCTTCACCGCGCGCCGCACCGCCTTTCCTTCGAACATCACGAACACGGCGTTATCGTGAATCGCCGAATTGGGGATCACGATGACCGGCCGGGATGCTGTACCCACGGCGGCCATCTTCTCATCGGAAACAAAAGCCACGCTGGCATTCATCTCCGGGCGCAGGTAATCGTCGGGGTTCTGAATCTTCACTTTGATCTGCACGGTAGCTTTCTGCCGGTTGGCTTCGGGCGAAATTTCGTAAATGAAGCCGTCGTACTTGCGGTCGGGAAAGGCATCGGTCGTCACGACGCCCTTCTGGCGGGCATGCAGTTTCGCAAAATCGTTCTGGCTGATGTCCAGCTCCACCTCGAGGTCGTTCAGATCGGCCAGCGCCACCACGTAGCCCTTGGCGCCTTTGTCGCCCACGAACATGGTCGTGAGAAACTCGCCCTTCTCCACGGCGCGCTCGAGAACCGTGCCCGTCACCGGCGCGCGGATCACCGTGTTGTCGTGCTGCGTCATGGCGTAGTCCAAGCCCCCTTTGGCTTGCGTAACCTGGCCTCGCATGGCATCGATCTCTTCCTGCCGCGGGCCCAGCACCGCCAGATCCAGCGTCTTTTGCAGCGAGTTTACATGCGCCAGGGCGCTGTCATATTTCGCTTGTGCGTCATCCAGCGCTTGCTTGGACATCACGCCTTGAGACACCAGCGTCTTGGTGCGGTTCAGCGTCACCTGGGCATTCTCCAGATCGGCTTTCGCCTGGCCCACATTGGCGCGCGCCACCGCGATTTCCTCCGGACGCGAGCCGTGTTCCAGCTCCGCCAGCCTTGCCTGAAGGTTGGCCAGTTGCCCCTTCATCTGGTCCAGTTGCGCTCGATATTCATCGTCTTCCAGGCGCACCAGCACCTGGCCGGCCTTTACCTTGTCGCCCTTCTCTACACCGATCCACGCCACCCGGCCCACCACCTTCGACGCCACCTCGATCCGGTGAGCCGCTACGATATAGCCCGTCGCGTTCAGCACTACGCCCGGTCCAGCCGCCGCGGAACTTTCCGCATGCACGCGCGCAATGTCGACCTCCGTTGCGGCATTGAGCCTGGTGTAAGCGAACCGTACCGCCCCCAACAGGAGGAACAGCAACACGCCGCCGATAATCCAGCGCGTGGCCCAGCGCGCGGGCGCCGGCCCGTTCTTCTGCGAACGGTCGATTTGCAGCGCTTTCAGTTCTGCTTGCATGATCTTCTAAATGCCTCGCAGAGCCACGAGGATCTCCTTCCTGGAAGCCGACCGCGCCGGAAACAAGCCGCCTAGCGCGCCCAGCACCATGGCGAAGGCCACACCTAGGGCCATGATCTGCGGCGTCACCCGGAAATTGAAGTCGATTTCGCTAAAGGTAACAAAATTCCCAATGCCCGTGGTAACTCCGTTGAGGGGCACCACCAGCAGACAGCCCACCAGGCCTCCCAGCGCCGCCAGCAGAATCGATTCGACAAAGAAACTGAACAGAATGCTTCCCCGTGAGAAACCCAGAACGCGCAGCGTTCCGATCTCCTGCGCGCGCCGCGCCACCGCCGCGTACATCGTATTCATCGCGGCGAAACTGCTGCCAATTCCCATGATGATGGACACGAAGATTCCGAGCGACTCGATCACAATGCCTGATGACGTTTGTGCGTTGTAATAGTCCGCCTCCGACATCGCGTCCAGATTCAGTTTCGGATCATTCGAAATATCATTGACCAGCGCCTTGGCTGCCACCGCATCCGTGGTCCGCAACAACACAGAGCTGAGCGCCTCGGGCCGCTGAAAATCGGAGCTCACCTGGTTCAGATCGCCGAAAATCTCGCTGTTGCTCGCGCCCGTGCCCGCGGACATGATGCCTACGACATCCCAGTCGCCGCGGCCAAAGTGCAGCCGCTGTCCGATCCGTGCGCCGGGAAATCGCTTTCCGATCGACTCGCCTACCACCACTTCACGCTGGCCCGCCTGAAACCAGCGGCCGGAAATGATTTTCAGGTTGTCGCGCATTTCGATCCCCAGCGGCGTAATGCCGCGCAGCGTCACGTTGATCCCCTGGGGCGCATCCACGCTTTCCAGATCGATGACCGTCACCATTTCGAGCGAAGCCATCGGTTGGCCGGCATTCGTCCGTGCGATGCCGGTTTTGAACTTAATGTCCTGAAAATTGGCTTGCGTCACCACGCTGCTGAGTTCCGCCGTGCCGCCCTTGCGCAGCACCAGCACCTGGAGAGGATTCCCGGAGGACTGGAGCGACGAGCGCAGGCCGCCTACCAGCGCCAGAATCGCCAGCAGTACGGCCACCGTCAGGCCAATGCCCAGAGCCGTCATTACCGTCGTCGTCTTCCGTACCACCAGATTGCGCAGATTGTAACTGACAGGGATGCCCATGGCTACTCCGTGCTTCGCAGCGCCTCCACAATCGACGTGCGCGAGGCGTTCCACGCGGGGATGAATGCGCTGATCAACCCGATGACCGCCGCCACGGCCAGGCAGGCCAGCGCCACCGGCGGCTGAATCGACAGGTGCCTGATGTCATCCGAAAATGCCGGGCCGTTGCGCACGAAGCCGCAAAGCCCGGATGCCAGTAGCACTCCCACCGCACCGCCAATCGTCGCAATCGCCACCGCTTCGCCCAGGATCAGCGAAAGAATCGTGCCGCGTGTGAAGCCGAGCGTCTTGAGCACTCCCACTTCTCGTACTCGTTCCCGAACCGACATCGCGATCGTGTTGGCCGAGACCAGCATAATGGTAAACGTCACCGCGGCGCAGATGCTCAGCAGGATCATTTTCACGTTGCCCAGGAAGCTCAGGAACCCCAACTGAAACTGGCGCTCAGACTCCGTCTTGGTCTGCACCGGAGAGTTGCGGTAGCTGTCGTCGATGGCTTTGGCAATGCGGGGCACCGAGTCCGGGCTGTCCGCCAGCACGTAAAACGTTCCGATCTGCCCCCACCTCTTCGAACCCATCGCCTGATCGAGATATTCCAGATTGAAATAGAGGACTTCGTTGTTTTCCGGCGCATCGTAGATCGCCCGGACCGTCAATTCGAGATTGACGGCGAAAATGTCCCCCTGCAGCGTAATCCGGTCGCCCAGGTGGAAGTTCTGCTTCTCCGCCAGCGCCTTGCCCACCATGCATGCGGTACGTTCGTGGATGAACGCCTGCTTCTGGTCTTCCGGCATCTTCATCTCTCCGCGCACCGCAATGATTCTTTCGGGCTCCACGGCGAACCGTGCGAAGAAATTCTTGGGATCCCGCCGGTCTTTATAAACGCCCCCGAACCACTGCGAGACGGCGACGTCGCGTACGCCGGGAATCTGGCGAATCTTGTCACGGTAATACTCGGGCATGGGTACGGCGAGTGAGATCTTGTTGCGCACCACCAGGCGCAGCGCTTGCGAAGGCGTGGCGTCGGTAAAGTAGAAGGCGTAATAAATGGCCATCAACACGCCCAGCAGGCACAGCGACACGCTGATGCTGACAATGGTCAACGTGGTCCGGCGCCGGTTGCGCCAGGAATTCTTGAGGACAAACGGCAAGTATCGAAACATTTGTTTCTATTTATTCTATGCTACGAGGGTCGTGGACGAATTGTTCATGCGGGAAGCTCTGGACCTCGCCCGCCAGGCCGGGACCGCCGGAGAAGTGCCTGTAGGCGCTGTCCTTGTCGTTAACGGATCGGTAACCGGCCGGGGTGCGAATTCGCCCATCGCCCGCAACGATCCCACCGCCCACGCCGAAATTCTGGCCTTACGGGAGGCCGCACAGGCCGCCGGCAACTATCGTCTGGAAGAAGCCACGCTCTATGCCACCCTCGAGCCCTGTGCCATGTGCGCCGGCGCTCTGGTGGCGGCGCGCGTCAAACGGCTGGTGTTCGGGGCGCGCGATCTGCGCTTTGGCGGCGTGCGCAGCAAGTTCCGCATCGCGGATTCGGAACTGCTGAACCATCGCGTGGAGATTGTGGAAGGCGTGCTCGCGGCCGAGTGCGTCGAGCTGCTGCAAAGCTTCTTCGAGGCGCGCCGGTGACGCGGCACAGGCACTCCCCTTGTCTCGGAGATGGAACCGCCTACTCCACCGTGACCTTGGTGCCCTTTTGCGTGTGTTGCGACAGCCGGTCGATGCGCGCGTCCAGCATGCTGCGGATCCCCTTCAGCACTTCGATGCGTGCGTTCCGGAAGTGTTCCTGCGTCGGACCCGGCCAGCAGCGGTCGAACAGCGCTTCCAGTTGCGGCCCTGCTATTTCGCAGAAGAAGCACCCCTGCGGCGGCGGGGCGGTTTGTTTTTTCTCCATTTCAGCCCTCTCTCATCTCCACTGTTAATATTTTATTCTCTAATGTGGCCCGGGTGGGAGTCAGGGCCGCCATCGAGGTCGGCAGCCCGATATGCCGCCGCAGCGTGCCGATCTCCACCACCAGTTCGTCCCCCTTCTTGAACAGCCCTACTTCGCCCTTCACCGCGAAAGGAAGCCGCAGCCGCACTTCGTAATGCGCATTGCGCTTCACGAACGAATATGGAGCTTCGGTGCGAGAAACCGCCGCCGGATCTTCCTTCTCCGCGTAGAGCACGCCCGACAGCTCCTCCAGGCGCTCCCGCCCCAGTACCTCATGCGTGAACAAGGGAACCCGCTTCACCACTACCGGTGCGAAGTACTCGTCGATCTCGTGGAGAATCTTCGCCTGCGACGCGCGCCATTCCTCGAACCAGGCATCCGTGATCGCCTGCGGAAGCACGCGATTCACGATGATGCCGTCCACCGTCAGGCCGTGCAGAGAAAAGTAGACGAAGGCGCGCTGCGTTTCGCGCAGCACCATCTTCTCCGGATTGGTCACCAGCCGCACGCTCGTCACGTTGGCATCTTCCAGCAGATCCGAGATCCCGTCGAGCCGGCCGAACAGATCCTGCACATTCGCGAAATAGCTGTCCGTCGGCAGTTCCACCGGTGAAAGCCGGTTGGCCACCGGCCGCACCGCCTTGAGCAGCCCGCGCTGGAATGGAAACACGTGTTTCATGTACCATTCGAGCGTTGTCGGCATGCTGACGAACCGCATCGATTCCGCCGTGGGCGCGCAATCCAGCACGATGATGTCGTAGCGATCTTCCCGCCGGTACTGGTTGACGTACATCATGGCGCTCAGCTCTTCCATGCCCGGCAGAATGGCCAGTTCCTCGGCCTCCACGTCGCTGATGCCCGTGGTCCGCAGCACCGAGATGACATAAGTCGAGATTTCGCGCCAGTGCCGCTTGATCTCCTTCTGGATATTGACTTCGAGGATGGAGAGCCGTGGGTCGATGGGATACGGGTCGTTGGTCTTTTCCTGAAACAGGCTGGTTTCCAGATCAAAAGCGTCGGCCAGGCTGTGCGCCGGGTCCACGCTCATCACCAGCGTCCGGTAACCCAGGCGCGACAACTGCAGGCCGGTAGCCGCGGCAAGACTGGTCTTTCCCACGCCTCCTTTGCCGCTGAAGAGAAGGATGCGCATCTCTCCATTGTAAGCAAGTCCGGCTGGACGGCGATGAAAATCGCGGCGCGTTCACCGGCCGAAGCGGTCAACCGCACCACTGCAACATCGAAGGGACCTAGTATGCTGAAGACTTCCACCGGAAGGGGTGGTCGCCTGCATGCGGATTTCGCTGTTGCGAGCTGTGTTCATTCTTTCGTCCCTCCTCGCTTCTGCTTCGGGCGCTGAGACAACCACGGCGCACGTGTGGGAGTGTCAGGAACTCGTTTTCACCGCGAAAAAGAGTTTTTCTAATCCGTACACCGGCGTTGATGTCTGGGTGGATCTGAGCGGCCCGGGATTCAAGCGGCGTGTGTACGGGTTCTGGGACGGAGGGCAGACCTTTCGTGTCCGGCTCGTAGCGACTCAGGCAGGCGCATGGACTTGGCGCAGCGGATCGGAACCCAGCGACCCGGGCCTTGCGGACAAAAGCGGGAGGTTTACCGCGGTGGATTGGAATGAAGATGAGAAGCAGGCGAATCCTTTGCGCCGCGGTTTCATCCGCGCCACTCGGAACCAGCACGCACTCGAGTACGCAGACGGAACACCCTACTTCGCCCTTGGCGACTCGTGGTTTGCCGCTGGCACGAGCCGCTTCAAGTGGTTTGACGATGACCGCAGAAGGCCGATCGGCCCGGAAGCGGGCTTCAAGGATTATGTCAATTTACGCCAAAGTCAAGGGTTCAACTGGATCTGCCTCATAGCCGCCTTTCCGAACTGGATGACGGATGGCAAACCCTGGAATGTCACGACCAAGGGTCCGGATCCGTTCACGGTTCGGTCGGCGTGGACGGAGTTCGGCACCGGAAGCGCCAAGAACATGGACAACGAGGGCGGCCGGCCTTTTCAGTTCCCTGGCAAGATGCCTGGCTTTGAGCAGATGTTCCCGGACGTGGATCGCCTGAATCCGGAGTATTTCAAGTTCATCGATCGCAAGATCGAATATCTGAATGCTCATGGTTTTATCCCATTCATCGAGGCTTCCCGGCGCGACGTGAGCCTGGTATGGAGCAGGTACTATAAGTGGCCCGATTCCTATGCGCGCTACATCCAGTACGTGTGGGCCCGCTATCAGGCGTACAACGTTGTGCTAGGCCCCGTGCACCTCGACATCATCATGGGTTCTATTCGGCCGCCCCAGTATTTGCAGGCCATCAACTTCATTTTCGATAAGTGGGGCCGGCCGCCATTTGACACGTTGTTGTCCGCGAATGCTCATCCTTCTACGCTGGAGAACTGGGGCGATGACTCGTGGGTGACACTGCATCAGATCGGCAACGTGCGCGAGCACAACAACTACTGGTACCTCACGGAGATCTTCCAATCACGCAGTCCGAAGCCCGCGCTGAATGGCGAACCCTACTATTCCGGCTATGCGGATCCAAGACATTCAATCAAGAGAGTGCGTGCGCCCGGGGGAACGCCGGCCGACGATCGATACGTCCGTTCGTCCATGTACGGGAGTTTTTTGTCGGGCGGCCTGGCGGGCCATATCTACGGAGCCGAGGGGATCTGGGGAGGGGACATCGAGCCGGCTGCGCCGATCAAAATGTGGGATGCGTTTCGGTGGAGTTCGGCGGGCCAGATGCGTTACTTGCCGCTGTTTGCTATGAGCCTAGGCAAGCGATACCAGGAACTCGAGCCCAATGCAGATTTGGTGTCGCCTAATAAGTCAGCGGATCTTACAGGCTACGAAGGATGGGCCTACTGCGCGCGAACTGCCGACAAGAACATTTTCCTCGCGTACTTCGAAAAGTCGGCTCCCCAAGCGCAGTTGCGCGGAGCCAAGCTAGATGCGTTTTACGAAGCCGCCTGGTTCGACCCGCGCAATGGTACCTGGCCAAAAGGGGGCGATGGACGGCTGCGATCTGGCAACACCGGCCTTATCTCGTTGCCCGCGCCACCGTCTGACGACGATTGGGGGCTGCGGCTGGTGTATCAGGGTCCGGCTCCGCCTGTACCCGACTTTCTGCCCCTGACCTACGCGGACACGCCTTTCGAAATTCCCATCTGGCCGGGCAAGACACTGTCCGTGAGCAAGCGTATGGGACCCAGGAAAGCCGTGGCGATCGGCATGCTGGCCATCCTCGGTGTCGGCGCAGGCACTCTATGGCTTCGGAAGCGGCGTAGGCGCAACCACACAGCCGGGTGATTCACACTGCCAAACGACACCACCGCTTCCCGCGCGGCCTTGCATCACATTGCAGCGTTTCGTTGTATCCTACCTTCCACATGCCATACCGCAGGATCGTGGTCTCGCGTTTCGGCGGTCCGGAAGTTCTGCAGGTGATCGAGGACGAACTGCGCGATCCCCGGCCGGGTGAAGTGCGCGTGAAAGTGCTGGCTGCTGGGGTCGCGTGGCCGGACTACATGATGCGCCACGGCGTGTACCCGCGCCAGCCGAAGCTGCCTTTCACGCCAGGTTATGACGTGGTCGGAATCGTGGATCAGACAGGCGCCGGCGCCACTCTGTACCGCCCGGGACAGAAAGTGGCGGCGCTGCTCATCTATGGCGGCTACTCCGAGTACGTGTTCATTCCCGAACAAGAACTCGTTCCGGTTCCCGAGGATCTCGATCCCGCTGAAACGGTTTGCCTGGTGCTGAATTACGTCACCGCCTACCAGATGTTGCATCGCGCGGTCCATCTGCAAACAGGCCGGCGCATGCTGGTGCACAGCGCGGCCGGAGGCGTGGGCACGGCATTGCTCCAGTTGGGCCGGCTGATCGGACTCCAGATGTTCGGCACGGCCTCCCAATCTAAGCACGGCCTGATCGAGAACCTGGGTGCGCACCCGATCGATTACCGGAATGAAGATTTCGTCGAGTGGGTTCTCCACCTGACTCGCGACGGCGTCGATCTTGTCTGCGATGCCATCGGCGGCACGCACTGGCTGCGCTCGTACCGCTGTCTGCGGCCCGGCGGAACACTCTTGGCTTACGGTTCGCAAGCCCTGCTGGTGAACGGTCGCAAGAGCTTGGCCAGAACCGTGGGAGTCTTCATTACTGCTATGCTTCTCTACGCGCGTCCAGGCCACGGGCGCTTCAAGTTTTATAGCATCACCACCACGCGGAACCGTCACCCCCAGTGGTTCCGGGAGGACTTGGCCGCGCTCCTCCAGATGCTCCGCGAGCGCCGGATTCAACCCATCATTGCCGAGCGCCTGCCCTTCACCGAGGCCCGCCTCGCCAACGAACTCCTCGAGCAAGGCGCCGTTCAGGGAAAAGTCGTCTTAACGTTTTGAGGCGGGGACTGGCTCCACTGTCCCTGATCCAAACATTCACACTTGACCCGGCTGCTCGTCGTGGACAGTGGTGCCTCTCTGCGAGATGGGGACTGGCTACTGCGTCCCTAATCGAGCGAATCTCTACCGTCCCGCCACGCTCTCCGTGGACGCAGCGGCCTGTCCCCGTCGCGCCCTTGCAGAATGTTCATGATTGCGGCCTTGCCAAATTTTCATCCTCGCGGGTGTCGCGCTTCGCCGACATGACGCTCAACTGTCCCCTCTTCTCCAACCAGGTTCCATCCCATCAGCCCGCACAAACTAAACCCCACGGCATTCGCGACCCCATGCACCATCGCCATTTCCGGAATCTCTAGCCAGTTGCCGCCGGTGTATTTGCCCAGCGCATAGATGCCCGCGAACGCCATGGCCGCCACCAGCGAGGCAGCGGAAATCGCCAACAGCACTTTCGCCATGCGGCGCGGCACCGAAGGCAGCACCACGAAGACCGTGATCCCTGCCGCCGAAACCAGGCTCGCCGCTAGCAGCAATGCCGCGGCGCATTCCAGGCTCGGCGAAAACGTGATACCCAGCGCCAGGAATGGAATGCCCGTGATTGCGCCCCAGGCAGTCACACGGTACAGCATCCCTTCGGCGAATCTGCCGGTCATGCCGAGTATCGTGAGCGCCGCGAATCCGGCAAAGTGAAAGTGAACCGCCGTCAGCAGCACGATATCGTCGCTGAATCCCAGCGGATTTACTCCCAGCCGCGAAATTACCAACCAAAGACAGCCGACCGGCCAATAGACGAGCGCTGCGTTCAGGCACCATTCGTCCATACGCCTCAGTCCTCCCCGCAGGAGACGAAGCAGCCCGATCAATGCGCACGTCGCGCCAAGCAACAGCCAGGGCATGGCAAGAAGCGCGGCCGCGGTTCCGGTGCGGCTCAGAACGGAAACAACCACAAGCGCCCCGCACAACGGCTGCGCCACCCTGGCGGCACGGGGAAGAAGTTGGAGCCGTAGCCCCAGCGGCACGATCACCAGCGGCGCCAAGAGGAACAACCGGTCAATGAACCCGGGCTCGCGGCCGGCAAACCGGATTGGTGCCCACAACGCAAGCCACACCATGAATCCAAATCCGGCGCTTCTCAACTCCATGACGCGCTGGCGCATAGTTTCAGACCGCATCTTGATTTACAGTATTCAGAACAACAGGAGCCTACCATGAAGTGGATTACGCGCGAGAAGGCTGCGACGCCCTCTACCCCGAGTTCCGCCGCGCGTGCTCGTAAACCCGGTTACGTCTGTAAAATTCATCCCCGCGCATCATCCACCCGTCTTCCTAATACATAATTGAGAGTCCGAATATCTGTTCTTGCGGTACAATGATCGATACAAAATAGAGACTGTCAATTTGAGGAGGACATTCAGAATGACCCGTCATGCGTTGTGGCAAATCCCCTTGCTGTGCCTTTTCGTGGCATCTGCGTTCGCGCAGGTGGACACCGCCACCATCGTTGGCGCTATACGTGACCCAAGCGGCGCCGCCTTGCCCTCCGCGACGATCACCTTCCTGGAGACGTCGACCGGCACGCGGGCGTCCGTTCACGCCGACGCCGGCGGCAATTATGCTTCCCCGCCGCTTCGCGCCGGGACCTACAACGTAATCGCCGAGGCCGCGGGATTTAAGACCGAGACCCACGAGAACATCCTGCTGCGCGTCCAGGACCGCATCAACCTCGATTTCGACATGCTCGTCGGCGCGGTGAACGAAAACATCGTTGTGTCGGCCGAAGCCCCTGTCATCCAGGCGGAAACGTCGTCTCTAGGCCAGGTCATCTCTTCCGGCCAGATCACCGAACTCCCCCTCAACGGGCGGGACTACATTCAGCTGGCGACCTTGACCACTGGCGTCGTCCGCACCAGCTCAGGCACGAATGGCAACACCGGCGGCAGCAGCACCGGCGGCTTGAACAGCTTCGTTTCCAATGGCGCCCGCGGAACCCTGAACAACTTCCTTCTCGACGGCATCGACAACAACTCCAACGACAATGGCGGCGTGATCCTGCGCACCAGCGTAGATGCCATCCAGGAGTTCAAGATCCAGACCAACTCGTTCTCCGCCGAGTTCGGCCGTAGCGGCGGAGCCGCCATCAATGCGGTGATTAAATCGGGAAACAACGCCTATCACGGCTCGGCGTTCGAGTTTTTCCGCAACTCCGCCCTGGACGCGCGGGATTTTTTTGAGGATCCGGCTGCCAAGAAGGCCTCCTTCAAACAGAATCAGTTCGGCGCTACCATCGGCGGCCCCATCCGGAAAAACAAGCTCTTCTGGTTCGGAGACTATCAGGGAACCGTCATCCGCAATCCGTTGACTTTCGTATCTTCCGTTCCGGATGCCGCGCAACGCGTAGGTGATTTCTCCGGAGCCGGCAATGCCGTCATTTACGACCCCGCCACGTACGACCCGGCTACCAACACCCGCCAGCCCTTCGCCGGCAACATGGTTCCCGCCGGCCGCATCAATCCTGTGGCGCAGGCCATCATGAACCTCTATCCTTTGCCGACCGAGCCCGGCAAGCTCCGCAACAACTATGTCACCTCTCCCACCGAGCAGGACCGCATTGATCAGGGAGACTTCCGCGGCGACTACAACATGTCCAGCGTCGACCAGCTCTTCCTGCGTTACTCCATGAGCGGGCGCACCGATGTACGCCCCGCGCCTCTGCCCGGCCTGGCCAACGGAGGCGGCTCCAGCACCGGGAACGGCTTCGAGGACACCATGGGCGCGTCTCTCGGCTACACCCGCACCTTTACGCCGTCCACCTTGAATGAGTTCCGCGTAGGGTTCAATTACGTGCACATCCGCCGCGGAGTCCCAATCGGCGGCAACACCCTCCCTCCCGATGACCTGCGCGTCGCCGGAGTCCCCGACAATCCGCCCACAAACGGCCTCACCCTGTTCTCCCCTAACGGGTACCGCCGCGTCGGCGATCCACAGTTCGCGCCCACCATTCTCTCCAGTGAAGAGCGCCAGATCACCGACGTTGTCAGCCTCATACGCGGGAGGCACACCATCAAGCTCGGCGGTGAAATGCGTTGGAGCCAGTTCAACATCTTCCAGTTGGCCTCGCCTCGTGGAACCTTCACTTTCACCGGGCGATTCACACAGAACCCGGCGGATAGCGACGGCGGAATTTCAATTGCCGACGAGTTGCTGGGCATTCCCCAGACCGCCACGATTTCCTCTCTTATGAATCTGGGCAACCGGCAGCACGTGCCGAGCCTCTTCGTTCAGGACGATTTCAAGGTAAGCAGCCATTTCACGTTGAACCTGGGACTGCGCTACGAGTACGTCTCGCCTCTGGTCGAAGTCAACAACAAGCAGAGCAATTTCGATTACGCAACCGGATCACTGATCGTGGCCAACCAGAATGGCGCCTCCCGCGGTCTCATTGACGTGGATCACCTCAACTTCGCGCCGCGCATCGGCTTCGCCTGGAGTCCGTTTAGTAGCAGCCGCACCGTCATCCGCAGTGCATTCGGCATGTTCTACAGCGGCCAGGAAATCCGCACCGCCGCGCCTCTTCAGCTTGCATACAACGTCCCGTTCTACTATCAGCCGTTCTTTATTAGTGATGGGATCACGCCCCTGGTGACCGTCGCGCAGGGATTCCCGCCGCTCGATCCTACAAAGGCCGTCGACCCGCCGGTCACCAGCGCCGACACGCGCCTGAAAACGCCGTACTACGAGCAGTGGAACTTCGCCGTTCAACAGCAACTGCCGTCAGCCGTGGCCGTGGAACTCGCCTATGCCGGTTCCAAGGGCACTCATCTTCAAGTGCTCACAGACCAGAACCAGGTGGCCTTGCCGGGCCCCGGCGACGTCCAATCCCGCCGGCCATATCCCAACTTCGGCCCCTTCTCATCGATTCAGAATCGCGGCAACTCCACCTATCACTCGCTGCAGTTCAAGGTCGAAAAGCGCTACACCCACGGTCTTTCGTTCCTGAGTGCCTTTACATTCAGCAAGGCGATCAATGACCTTCCCGAAATCTGCTGCGCCCAGCCATTTCCGCAGAACTCGCATGATCTCATCCCCGAAAAAGGGTTGGCCGATTTCGATCAGCGCTTGCGCTGGGTGTTCAGCTTCGATTACGAACTTCCCTTCGGACGCGGTCGGACGTATCTCAACAGCAACCGCGCAATGGATCTTGCGTTCGGTGGCTGGCACCTCGGCGGCATCCTCTCCATGGCGAGCGGATTCTGGTTCACGCCCACGCTCGGGTACGATCCTTCAAACACCGGCTCGCAAGGCCTGGTGCGCACCAATCGCATCGCCGACGGCAACCTCCCCAGCGGCCAGCGGGATCCCTCTCTCTGGTTCGATATCAACGCCTTCCCGTTTCCCGCTGACTTCACGTTCGGCAACGCCGGCCGCAACATTCTCGAAGGCCCCGGCCAGAAGATCCTCGACGGATCCATCCGCAAGGAATTCGCCATTACCGAGTCACAACGGCTGGAATTCCGCGCGGAGTTCTTTAACATGCTGAATCATCCGAATTTCGCTCAGCCCGACAACTATATCGACGACGGTCCGGGATCAGCCGGCGTCATTACCTCGCTGGCCATCCCCATGCGCCAGATTCAGTTTGGATTGAAATATCGCTTTTAGTCGGGCGCGCTTACCATCGCGCGGGGACTGGCTCCACTGTCCCTAATCGAGAAACTCACAAACAACCAGCCCGTTCGTCGTGGACAGTGGTGCCTGTCCCCCTTCCTGGCTTTCGCTGTGAGTCCAGACGCCTCACCGTCGCCAGTGAGCGGCGATTTTTTCACAGCTTCCTGTCCCTGGCTTTTCCTGGCTTTTCCCCTAACTCAGGTCGGCCTGTAACCGCGCGCATCGAGAAGCTCTAAGAGATCCCCGTCTTGGTTCTCCTTGCTCAGCTGCAAACTGGCGCGAAATGCTGCTGCGGCCTCTTCGGGCTTTCCGGCACGCTCGTACAGGGTTCCAAGCTGGAAGAGTATCCTCCGATCATCAGGGACCCGATCCACTACCGACCTCAGACAGTCAATCGCGCGATCGAGCTGATTTTCGTGTTCGCAGATAACGGCTAGATTGCGCGCGATCAGGGAAGCCCAGTTCTTTTCGCCGCCTTCGACGGCAAGCCTCAATGCTGCGTCGAGTACCCTGATGGCGTGATCCGCTCGTCCATCCGCTGCGAACCTTATCCCCTCTTCAAGCGCTTTCCGGAACATCGGCGTCTTTACGTTTTAGCGTTTCCACGAGGGGGGGAATCCCGGGGACAGCCGCATTTCTCTTACGCGTCGCACAGCTTCACTGCGTCTTCGAGCGACTGGATCGGATCTTTGCCCGCAGGCACAAACTCGTGCGCCAGGTAGCCTTGAAAACCAAGGTCCACAATCGCCTTGGCGACTGCGCCGTAGTTCAGTTCCTGCGTGCTGTCGATCTCGTGCCGGCCCGGAACGCCGCCCGTGTGAAAGTGCGCCAGGTACTGGATGTTCTGGCGGATGGTGCGGATTACGTCGCCTTCCATGATCTGCATATGGTAGATGTCGTAGAGCAGCTTCACCTTCGGCGAATCCACCCGCTTGATCACTTCGACGCCCCACGCCGTGTGATCGCACTGATAGTCGTGATGGTCCACCTTGCTGTTGAGCAGCTCGACGCAGATCATGACGTTGTGATCCTGGGCGATTTTCTTCACCCGGTTCAAGCCAGTCACACAGTTCTCAATGCCCACATCGTCGGGTAAACCGCGCCGGTTTCCCGAAAACGTGATCACGTTCGGCACCCCGGCCTTGGCGGCCTTCTCGATGTTCTCGCGGAACTCTTTCTCCAGGCGATCGTGGTTTTCTTTGCGGTTGAGCCCGTCGGGAATGGTGCCCGCGCCCGGCGTCATCGAAGGCACCAGGCCGTATTTCTGCACCGTGGGCCAGTCTTTGGAATCAATTAGATCAATGCCCTTGAGGCCAATCCGCACGGCGGCTTTGCACACGTCATCCAGGCTGTATTTTTCGTAGCACCACCGCGACACCGCTTGCTTCAGCCGGCCCTTCAGCGGCGCAGCCGATGTCGACGACGACGACGCCAGTGCGCTCACCGCCAGCGTTTCCATAACAGATCTCCGGGTCATCATATGCCCTGCATCCTATCAAGCGAAACGGCCGTTTGTCTTGACACCGCTTCCTATAATCGGGGTAGAAGTGCTCAAGTCCCTCGACATTCTCATTGGATTCTCCGTCGTCATGCTGCTGGTCAGTATTCCAGTGACCGTGCTGACGCAGTTGATTACAGGTGCGCTGGGCTGGCGTGGCCGGCACTTGATTCGCGGCATCGTGACGATCCTGAATCAGATCGACCCCAAAATTACCCCGTTCTGCCTGAACCAGATCGCCACAGCGGCGCTCCGCCATCCGCTCATCGCACGAGCCGGCGGGAAAATCGGCACGGTCATCCAGCGCGAAGAGCTCACGCGCATTCTGTTGGAATTGGCGGCGGGCCAGGAACCGGGTGGCAAATCGCTCGACGAGTACGCGCGATCCACTCTGAAGCGCGCGCTCGAAACCAATGGAATCGCCAATCCCGCCGAGGTGCTCGATAACATCCATCTGCTGGCGCTCAAACTGGAGGCGCTGCGCCCCGAGTTGCCGGCTCCGCTGCGTCACAGCATCGCCGTGGTCACCGAAGCGCCCAGCCAGTTCGCCGGACGCCTGCACGCCTGTTTCGACGAAACCATGGATCGCGTGACGCATCGCTTTGCCCGGCACACGCGCCTGGTTGCCGGCGTGCTCGCGATTCTGGTCGCGGCCGGTCTGCAACTCGACGCTCTCGACCTGTTGCGGCGCCTCGCCGCCGGTGGCGCAGCCGCTTACGCCATCCTGCCGCAATCCCGCAGTTGGACCCAACTTCCCGGAATCGCGCTCTCCGCCATGTTGCTCAGCTTGGGAGCGCCGTTCTGGTATAACGCGCTGAAGGACCTGGTGGGTTTCCGGCCGGTTCTCGCGCGGAAGGAGCAGGCGCATCGCGAGCAGCGGCAGTCACCGCCCGGCGCCGCTGTCTCGTCTGCTCTTTCACCGGGTGGCGAAAAGGGCGATCTCTCCCTTACCGGCGCGGCAGGCTGATTCGATGCAGTCCGACTGGATCGGCGCCGCCGCCGAAAACTTCCGCAAGGGACGCCGCGGATTCGAGCCCAAAGCCATCGTGATTCACATCATCGTCGGCTCGCTCGAAAGCGCCGGACTCACGTTTCGTGATCCGCGATCCTCGGTCTCCGCCCACTACGGCGTCGGCAAATCCGGAAACGTGCACCGGTTCGTCCAAGAAACCGACACCGCCTTCCACGCCGGCATCGTCGTACAGCCCACTTGGCGCCTCATCGACCCCAAAGTCAATCCCAACTTCTACACCATCGGCATCGAGCACGAGGGCCAGCCGCAGGATGCGTGGCCCGACGAGCAGTACCGGGCCAGCGCGGCCCTGGTGCGCGAGATCGCCGGCCGCTGGAAGATTCCGCTCGACCGCGATCACGTCATCATGCACCGGGAAATCCGGGCATCGAAAACGTGCCCCGGCTCAGCAGACATCGACCGGCTGATCCGCGAAGCCACCGCCGTTGGCTGAGGTTACTTGGACTTTTCCTTCTCCTGACGCGGACGTTCAGACTGCTGGCGGCGCTCCGCGGCAGGCGGACGGTCCGGCCCATGCTGATGCGGCGGCGGTGCACTTTCGGTGCGCGCTTGCCCCGCCGGCTGGCGGTAAGTTGGCTGCGTCTGAGTCTGCGGACGGTAAGTCGGCTGTGCCGGAGTCTGCGGACGGTACGTCGGCTGTGCCGGAGGCTGAGACTGCGTCTGGGGCCTGCTCGGTTGCGAGGAGGTCGTCGGCGGCCGGTACACCGGCTCGGCTTGAACGGCCGGCCGTGACGGCGTGGTGGGCTGCACAGGCCGGTTTCCCTGCGCCGGTTGATATACCGCTGGAGGCCTATAAGCATTGGCCGGCCGCGCTAGCGTAGCGGTTGCAGCGGGCGGCGGCGTCTTGGTCACCACCGGCGTGCGCAGAATCTGCTGCGACGGATGAGCCACGGCGACGCTGGTTGCGGGACGCGCCGCGAAGGCTTCCTGCCTGGAGACCGGCATCTCCCGAGTCGTAACCGTCGCCGAAGCGACGGCGCTCGGCGGAACGGCCACGGCCACGCGCGCTACGGGCCGCGACGCAGCGAAGTCGGCGCGTGAAACCGCTGTCACAGCGCCGGGCACTCTCTGATTCACGTACGTGACGTTGGTCACGTTAGTCACGTTGGTGACATTCGTCACGTTCGTCACGTTGACTCGATTGATATAGGTGTTGCTCACGCGGTACGCGGGAATGTAAGCTTCACGCGGTCCCAGCGGAAACCAGCCGACTCCGGATCCAATTCCAACCGCAACTCCAAAGTGCGCGCCGCCAACCCAGGCAACCAGCGCCGGGGCGTACACCGGTCGCACCGCAATGGCGCCGGGAGCCCAGATCCATCCGCCGCCATAGAACGCCCAGCGGCCGTAGTGAAAGGGCGCAAAACCCCAAGGCGCATCATCCACCCACGTCCAGCCCCACGGCTCGACCCACACCCAATGGCCATTGTGATAGGGCGCCCAGCCGGCGCTTACGCGCGGAGCCCAGCACGGACCGTAGCCGGGGTAATCGCGCCAGGTGCCGTAGTCATCCAGATCCTCATAACCGTTCATCTCCCGCGATACGTAGCGCGGCGGTGGCCGGCGATCGTCGCGATCATCGCGGCTCTCCCACCAGTGATCAAAATCGTCCGACGGTCCGGCGCCGGCCACTTCGGTATTAGGTTGCTCGGCGCCGGTGATGTAAGCAGTCTGGCGCGGATGCACGGGAAACGCAGCGCCGCCCGCCGTCACCTCGGCTTCGCCGCCACGCACCGTCACGGAGGTCACCTGGCGGTCGGGGTCGGCATCAATGCGATACCGGCCCGGGCGCAAGAGCGTAACCGCTCCGTTCGGAGTGTCCACCTCATAGCTTTCGTTCTCGTCCAGGTAGCGGATCGAAACATTGACCGTGCCATCCGACAGGCGCACTTGCGTCATGCGGTCGTCGAGATTCAGGAACGCAATCGCGGTGTGCGAATCCATCCGGATCGCGGTGGAACCGATATGCAGTTCGGCGCGCGAGCGTTCATCGGCCCACAAGTGGTCGCCCACAGTTAACGGGTAATTGGGAGTGGCGGCCGTCCAGTCGTCGTGGCCCGCCGCCTGGAAGGAAACCGAGCCCTCCAGAAAATTCAACCGCGCCACGCGCGAGGGCGGATCTCCCTGCGCCCACATCGTCGCCGTACCGGCAACCAGCATCCCCGCCAACCAGAGATTTCGCATTACAGCCTCCTGTCTATCTAACGCCATGATGCGGCATGTGGTTGCAACTTATCAAGATTAAGAATCGTTAGTAGGGGTGATTAAGAAACGTTAGCCAAACGCTCAGCAAGCGGCGGCGTTTGCTCTCGATGACGCCGGACATTATTCTAGTGTCCAATGCCTGGGCACCAGGACGACGAGAAACGACAGTTGGCGCTGGACCGAATCGACCTGGCCTGGCGTTCCAGGGCTACGAGACTCAACCTCTCGGAACTCCGGCTCACCGCCATCCCCGACTCCCTCGCCCAACTCACCAATCTGCAAGGACGGGAAGCCAGGGAAGCCAGGGACGGACGAGACCGTTCCGGCTTTGCTTACGCCTCTCGGGACGATCTCGTCCGTCCCTCTTGCTCCCTCTTGCTCAAATGATGCGTGCGCGGAACACGTCCCCGGCGGGCAGGCTTCGCGATAGCGCCCAGTTATCCAACTCGTCTCGCTGTTCCGCACTCAGTTCCAGCAACCCTTGATTATCGGCCACACCATAATGACGTTCCGATCACGCTGTAGGTATCACTGGGACGATCCACTAGTGAACTGCGAAATTCCTCCAACGCATGGGTCACGAAGCCATTCTAAAGAGAGTTTCGTGCAAGCGCACCATAGCATATGTGTCCAGTTTGCAGTACTCCAGAAGCTCCTGGCGGGTCCTCGCTATCGCATCGCCCGCAATTTCTCCGCGCGCCATGCGAGCAAACCGCGTGATCGCCATGTCTCCGTCGTGAATAGCGAGATTCTGGTAAGACAGGTCGGCGTCCGGAACCAAAGCAGGCAGGACCTTCTTGATCGAAAAACTTCCCCGGAAATCCGGATGATAAACGTGATTAACGATAATCGCGTATAGGTCCACAAGGCGATCCACAATTCCCTGCAAGGGTCCGTTCAGGTCGGGCAAAAGTCTCTGTAGCGCCTCGATGCGGGTCTTCTCAAAACTGGTGTATACGATTATCGATCCTTGCTGATCCAACGCACTGATCAGGGCCTCAGCCAGTTCTCTTTGGCAGTCCCTTTTAGCATCTGCTAGATACTCGCTATGGGGAACCTCGGAATCGAAGGTATCTCTACAGTGAACACTGAATTGCGTGAGTACCTGTTGATGGCAAGCGTGGCCATCATATAGCGGAAGAAAAGTTGCGACCGTCTCGAAATCCAGGTAATAGCACGGCCAAGCAACCGCGTTAAGTACGTTTTTCAAGCCAGGCTCGACACAAGGCTTCCCAGAGAGGGCTGAGTCCTTGGCCCGCTGCTGCTTCTCGTTCAGCTTTAGGTCGTCCGGAACCTGTGACAAATCGAATATGCCCTCAGCCGAAAGACGCTGGAGTTTCTTGTAGTGGAGATTCGGGATCTCCAGTACGGTGTGAGCAAGTCCCATCGCAAGACATTGCTCGCCAAAGGCAGCGCACTCTCGGCAAACGGAGCCGAGCTTCGGCTCTGGTGGTTTGCCATTAAACAGCGCTTTGGCGATAGAATCGGCGGCAGCATCGAATTCCGTTACGCGCACCAGAACCTCGCCTGTTTTATCGACGACCTCGAAAAGCTGATCCGGCCCGCTCCCGAAACGATATTCGCGTGACAGCAGCAGCAAAGAGGCCCTGACCACCGGTAAGCCCGTGCGTTTGAAAACCATGACCGTGTAGGAAAGGTCATCAACCAGATCCGGGATATTCTTCGTGTCCGAGAAGTTGGATTTCACCTCAAGCACATGCCAGCCACCATTCAGGCGGGTAAGTATGTCTGCTTTGGCCACGAACGGAGCCGCAAGAGCCGTTGCCTCAAAAATGGTTTCTTCAGTGCCATCCGCGACATTAACTCGTGTCCTCTCGGCAGGGGTCTTCCCATTCGCGAGGGAGACGATCACGCCACTGGGGTAGAGCTTCCGGGCGAGCGCCCCGATCTCTTGTCCCTGCTGCATCCGAAAACGTCCGGCTTCGTCGGGCGCTACTGGATCGGCGCGCAATCCATACCACGCCATCCCGGTACACTGCTGAGCTGTAAGCCAGTCAGACTTCGTAATGAGATCTCTCATGTGAAAGCTACCCGAATCAGCTTATCAAGTTACGAAATGCGCTGTTGAGACTTACGTAAGAGGGGATCGCATGTCCTCCGGCGGAGTCGTTACCGCCGAAACCCTGTCCATCTAGTGGACGAGAAGCTGCAGCCAGCGTCGGGACCTGCCATCGAAGCGCAGATGAGAAGCCAGGGACGGACGAGACCGTTCCGACTTTGCTTACGCCTCTCGGGACGATCTCGTCCGTCCCTCTTGCTCCCGCGCCAAAAAATCGCGCAGTTCACGCTGACGCGTTTTGCCCCTTCGTCCCGTACCCGTTTGAACATAATATTGCTAATAATGGTTCAGGCCCAACCTGCCGGTAGCCGCCAGCCGTAGAGGGCGTGGCATTGAGAGGTACGAATGTACTCTGGATTCCAAATCTGCGCTACGCTCGTCCCGAAAATGAAGTGCGTTCGGTTGAGAAAGTACAACCATGGTCAAGGTGATCCGTACAGCGAGCTATTTCATGAACACTTTCCGGGGCATCGAATTAGTGAAGAGGCCTCGATAGAAATGATGAAGGCGTTGGTTTTGAGGTACGAAGAGGTTGAAGCTTCGTACATATTGCGTTGTTACCTCAACAAGCGCGGACGCGAGCCCGAATCTTACGATCCGTTTCGAATTACGGTCGAGTATCCAGAGGCTGGAGTGATCCGGAAGTATTGCGGCACAAATATTCAAGCGTGGCTCGATACCGTCATCGCTCCTCAACAATTCAGGCAGCTCATTGCCAAGACTGGCGAAATTCTTCAAGACACCGTTATTTGTGACCCACAACGCAAACGATAAACGAATTTTGCGGGAACATCTGAGCTATGCTGACTGATAGCCCGCCACCCGAGCCGTGGCACTCGTTCTTGCGAGAGTTGGATAGCCGACTTGATGAGGAGGTGAATCTGCGCTGCATTGGTGGATTCGCTTTCACGGTGCACTACGGCGTGGTACGCCCGACATCCGATATTGACTTTCTCTCCGTTTTCCCAAGACATTTGAACGCACGACTATTGAAGTTGGCAGGGCGGCGTTCATCGCTTTATAAGAAACACGGAGTTTGTCTCCACTTAGTCAATCTAGGCGTCGTTGATCTCCCCCGCGGTTACCTTGATCGTGTCCTTGAAATGTTCCCTTCCGCGTACACGTGGCTTCATCTCTCCACACTCGAACCGTATGACCTGGCGTTGTCAAAGTTGCAGCGCAACGGCATTCATGACCGGGATGACGTGAAACAGCTTGCGTTGAGAGTTCCTTTGAATTCGGGGACGCTGAGGCGGAGATATGAGGATAACATGCGGCCCTATATCGACAACGCGGAAAGAAAAGATCTCAGAATTAAGTTGTGGATCGAAATGATTAACGATGTGCAGGGCGAGCGATGACAAGCCCACTTATAATTACGACAAAGGCGCACACGAACGCCACACCACAGGGCTAAAGACGGGAAGCCAGGGGGAAGCCAGGGGGGAAGCCAGGGACGGACGAGACCGTTCCGGCTTTGCTTACGCCTCTCGGGACGATCTCGTCCGTCCCTCTTGCTCTCAGCATCTGCTCGATGGATTGATTGACTGGCTCGATTCACAGCGAGCGCCAACGCAGCCCAAGAATGGCGGATTGCATCGTTGCCTGATGGATGATGGCCGCTGGTTGTGGCTGTGCCCGGACCACTACAAGGAATCCCAGAGGGGCTCGGGATGAATCACTGGCCCGCGCCAGCCGTTGCGGGTCAAGCGAGAAGGTTGACCGATGGGTTGGTTGGCGCCGTGCCCACGCCGAAAACCGCGTCCAGCTTTTGTGTTTGCGTGGAAGCCGGCTGCTCCGGCGATGGAGAAATCGACGGTGCCTGCGGAGCGCTCAAGGGGGCAGGCGGCGCCACCGCGTGCGTGGGCGTAAACCCGAACAGTAAAGCATCCACCGCTGCCAGAGCGTTGCTCGGGTTAATGTTGGGAGCGCCGGGGTTCAACCCGGAACGAACCGGCTCCGCCGTGCCTGGATCTCCGAATAATCCGTCCGCCTCGGCGGGAACGCTAGGCGCGGCCGGCGCCACCGCAGGCCCGGAGAGACTCCGCTCCAGGGCCGCAACGCCAGGATTGGCCACAATCATAAAGCCCATAAAAACGCCTTAGCGTGACATATCGACCCAAAAAGCGGAATGTTCTACTTTTTCAGCGATTTCTTTTCTGCTGGGTACAGCCCTCTGGCACACAAAGTAAACCAAGGTTAGTACCCAACGGCTAAACGAGGGGCGAAGATCGCCGCAAAGACTGACTCCAGTTCGCGGCACAGTCTCTCAATGGGTACGCTTCGTATAACGCAGGTCCCGCGAATCTTTCAGCAATAGAGCCGAGCGCCTTACCGATTCTTGCTCAGCGCCATCATGGCCTCATTGCGCGGCCCCCCCGTGCACACTTGCCGCGCGCCCACATGGTGCAGAATAAGGAATACACATGCCGGCCGGAACTGTCGCGCTCCGCTTGATCCGAGGTGCGTTTCACCAGATCGACGTCGCGCTGGCTCGCTGCCTGGCGCCTCCCCCAAAGCAGGCGCAGCAAACTGACCCGGAGGATCTGGCCAGGTTCCGGGAATTCTTTCGCCAGTTACCCGCCGATGCCGCTGCTCGCGCTTACCTGGACGTCCACCTGCCGCGTCTGGTCCGCACCATGACGCTCGTGCCCAAGCCTGCGGGAGCGCGGCGCGCGCTCGAACTGGGCGCCTACATGCAGATGACCCCGGCCCTGCACGCGCTTTGCGGATACCCGGAAGTTCGCGGCGCGGACTTCGGACCGCTTGGCCGGTCCGTGCGCAAAACGGTCGCGCTCGCCGGCGGAGAATTCACTTGCGAGATCGCTTTCTTCGACGCCGAGCGCGACCGGTTTCCCTACCCGGACGGACACTTTTCCCTGGTGCTTTGTTGCGAGATGCTGGAACACTTGATGCGCGACCCGATGCACATGATGTTCGAGATCCGCCGCATCCTGGACCCGGGCGGCGCCCTGCTGCTGACGACGCCGAACTGCGCGGGCCTCACTTGTATCGCCAATCTGCTGGACGGCCGCCACAACCCCCAGGTGTATTCGCGTTACAACCGCACCACGCCCGGCGATCCGCCCCACGTGCGCGAGTACACCGCACATGAAATTGCTGAGCTGATGGCGGCAGCGGGCTTCCGAACCGAGCAGCTACTCACCGAGCGCATCGAGAGCCGGGATGAGGCCGCCTGGGTGCATGAATTGCTCGAACGAAACCACCTGGATACTTCTCTCCGCGGCGAACAGACATACTGCATCGCCACCATGCGTCCTGACCTGCCGGTGGACCGCTATCCGGCATGGCTCTATGACTAGCCTTCTGCCGAAATGTCCGGACCGTAACCGAGCCGCGACCGAAGGGAGCGGTGTTCTGCTGACTTTGTCAACAAACTCCCTATGAGTTCGCCAGCCTGTGTCCGCGGTCGAGAGCGGCCCACCCTATTCGTGTTTATTCGCGGCTAACCAAGCGTCACCTTCTGCCCCGTCCGGCACGACTGATAAACCGCCTGCACGATCTCCAGCGCCTGATAGCCCTCTTCGCCCGAAATCAGCGGCTTCCGGCCCGTCCGTATCGCCTCGCCGAAATCGCGGAACTGCCGCTCGAACGGTTCTACCGAAATCGCCATCGGATCCGACGACCCCGATGCCACTTCCTTCGAAACCGGCGCGGGCTCGCCCGCATCATTTTCCACGTCCCATGTCGTCAGCTTGTCGCCCGAAATGATCGCCGTGCCCTTGGTCCCGTGAAACTCGGTGCGTTCGGTGTATCCCGGCCAGAACGCCGTCGACGCCTGGAATACGCCCGTCGCTCCCGAACGGTAGCGCACCACCGCGTTGACCACGTCTTCCGATTCAATCTTGTGCCGCGCGCCAAGCTGCCAGTACCCGAACAGTTCCGCTACCGGCCCCGCCATCCAGCGCAGAACATCCAACTGGTGGATGGCCTGGTTGATCAGCGCGCCGCCGCCCTCCGTCGCCCAGCTTCCCTTGATGGGCCGCGAATAATACGCCGGCGAGCGGTACCACTTCACGTAGCAGTCGCACTGCAAGAGCTTGCCCAGCCGGCCCTGCGCGATGGCTTTGGCCAGAAACTGGCTGGAGTCGTCAAAACGGTGCTGGCTCACCACACCCAGCACGATTCCGGCCTGGCGCGCCGTGTCGATCATCTCGCGCGCCGTCTCCAGGCTGGTCGAAATGGGCTTCTGCACCTGAATGTGCTTCCCGGTTTCCGCGCAAATCCGCAGCGGCTGTAGCCGGAAATCCGGAAACGTGCACACGTCCACATAATCCACTTCGGGATGGCGGCACACTTCCTCGTAAGTCTTCACGAATTCCGCGCCGTTGGCATCGGCGAACCGCCGCCCCGCTTCTTCGAAAATATCCGTGCACACCGTGACCCTGTAACCGATGTTTCGATATGCGCGGGCGTGCAAATTCGAAATCGCCCCCGTCCCGATCATTCCCACTCTCAACGCCGTGTTCTCCTTGGACGACACAGTATAGCCTCATCGCGCCGCGGACTTCCAGTAGAATGAATAGTTTCATCATGAAACAAATAGCGTTCGGCGGCTGCGCGCTGCTGCTCCTGCTTCTGCCCGCCGCCTGCAGGAAATCGTCATCCGTCAACGTCGCCGCCATGGTGAACAACCGCGTCATCACGTACGCGGAGCTGGAGAAGAATTATCAGACCCAGTTCACCGCGCCGGCCGAAGGGTCGACCGAAGACCAGGTCATGATCCAGAAGGTGGAATTGCTGCGCAACCTCATCGACAACGAAATCATGCTGCAGCGCGCCGAGAAGATGGGCTTGATGGCCGTGGATGCCGACGTGGAAGCCAAGTTCAACGAGCTCAAAGCCCCGTACACCAAAGAAGAGTTCGACCGGCAGCTCCACAACCGCAAGATGACCGCCGACGACCTCAAGGCGCAGTTGCGGCGCGACTTGAGCATCCAGAAACTGTTCAACAAGGAGATTACCTCCCACATCGCCATTACCGACGCCGATGTCAGCAATTTCTACAACGCGAACCGGTCCAGCTTCAATCTCGCCGAGCCACAGGTTCACCTCGCCCAGATCGTCGTCACCCCCACCCCGGATCCGAACGTGCACAATCTGAAAAACGATAAGGCCCGGAATCCCGAGGAAGCACAACGCAAGATCCAGGCCATCGAGGCTCGTCTGAAAGCCGGTGAAGACTTCGCCATGCTCGCTCAGAATTACTCCGAAGACCCCAACACCACGCAGAACGGCGGCGATCTCGGCTTCGTTCCACAGTCCGCATTCGACAAGACCAGCCCGGAATTGCGCCGCGCCGTCCTCGGCTTGAAGCCCGGCGAGATCTCGCCCGTGCTTCCCGCCGCCGACGGTATCCGCATTTTGAAAGTGATTTCCAAAGAGCCTTCCGGCCAGCGCGAGCTCACCGACCCCCGCGTCCAACAGACCATCCGCGAAACGCTGCTCAACCGCAAAGACCAATTGCTCAAGGCCGCCTACTATGAGATCGCTCGCAACGATGCTAAAGTCGTCAATTATCTGGCCCGCGGCATCGTAGCCAACGCCGGAAAATCATCCAAGTAGCTTTCCATCCGCGCCTCATCACGGCGACCCGAAATTTCTATTTCCGTTTCTCTTCAATCACATAATGGCCGGCACACGGCCGTTCCCCCGGCCCTCCACTGTAGCGTTGAGATTGAAGTAGCGTTGCGCCGGTCAATCCGATGCCCGATGACGAAATACAGCGCCCGCCGGATCCGTCAGGCCACCGAACCGCAAACCGGGCCCAACTCCTCGACAAGGCCATTCAACGCATTGAGGAGAAGTTGGGATCGGCCGACGTAAAAGCAACTTTCGGTGACTTCATCAAACTGCTGCAATTGCAAAAGGAAATGCAACTCGATCAACCACGGGAAATTAAAGTCACATGGATCGACCCCAGCGAGACGGAGTCTGCTTCAGAAGAATAAAGTACTCGCCGCTTCCTTCGCAAAACAAGTTCCACCGTTCTCAAGCGCGATTCAAAGGATTTTCTGGGCCCATCGGGTCCGGCAAGAGTCAGGCACTGTGTCACGAAGCCATCAAGTTGAGTTACCTCAATGCGCGCAGGGTGGGCCTGATCGGCGCACCCACGTACCCAATGCTGCGCGACGCAACTCTGGCCACGCTCTTTGACATCTTGAATACAAACATGATCCCGTACGAATACAGCAAAGGCGACAACGTGTTGACGATCACCGACACCGATTCCCGAATCCTTTGCCGTTCAATCGACGAGTTCGAACGCTTGCGTGGCACCAATCTGGCCTGGTTCGCCTTGGATGAACTGACTTACAGTCCGGAGGCGGCCTGGCTGGTCCTCGAAGGCCGGCTGCGGGATCCCAAGGCTACGAGACTCTGCGGCTTCGCGGTTTGGACTCCAAAAGGTTACGACTGGGTTTACCGCAAGTTCATTTCCGAACCTCGCCGCAGCTACCACACGACCATTGCCCAGCCGTTCGAAAATAGGCACCTGCTCGAGCAGATTCCCGACTTCTACGATCTTCTGAAAAGCAGTTACGATGATTCGTTCTTCCAACAGGAAGTTTTGGGAAAGTACCTCAACGTACAAGCCGGGCTGGTGTATTACGCATTCAACCGCCAGGAGCACGTAAAAGACCTCACCCTTCGACCCGGCGCGCCCCTCCTGTGGGCACTGGACTTTAACGTAGATCCAATGTGCTCCGTGGTGGCTCAGATCATCAATGGAACGGTGTATGTGCTGGATGAAATTATCCTGCGGCATGCGAGTACGCTGCAGACGTGCGAGGAATTCATGCGCCGCTTCCCCTCCCATTCCCGGGGCATCGTGGTGTATGGTGATGCATCAGGAAACAACATGCACACCACGGGCACGTCAGACTATCACATCATACGCGAGTATTTCGCCGCGACATATGACGGCCCTCTGTATTACAAGGTTCCAAAATCGAATCCGAGTGTCCGCGACCGGATAACTCTGACGAACGCCCGGTTGAAAACCGGCGCCGGCGACATTCAGCTGTACATCACCTCTAAATGCACAGAGCTCATTAAGGACTTTGAGCAAGTCTGTTATAAGGCAGACAGCAACATTCCCGATAAAGACAAAGATCGCCGAAGAACCCACGTGTCCGACGCGCTCGGATACCTGCTTTGGCAAGAGTGCCGGCCGCTTCAGCAGATCGGAGATCGTTCACAGAGATTGCTGTAGAGGAGCTCACTGCATGCACAACATTAACATCGAACATCCCGACTATATTCGCTCCAAACCGATCTGGCGCAAGTACCGGGACCTTTATGCCGGCGGCGAACAGCTACGAGAACATGCACCCGAATATCTGGTGCGTCGCAGTAGAGAGCCGAATGAGGTCTACTTTGAGCGCTTAAGCCGTGTGTTTTATGAAAACTATATCGGCTCCATCATCGACTGGTATGCGGCGACGCTCATGCGCCGGGAACCGATCATCACCTTTGACGGAACAAACCAAACCGGCAAGACATTCTTTACGGCATTCTCCGACGATTGCGATCTGAGGGGAACTACAATCACGGAGTTCTTTCGCAATCAACTGGTCCAAGCTCTGATCACCGGCACGGGCTACATCGTGGTAGACTTTCCTCGCGTCGCTGGACCAGTGACAACTCGGGCCCAGGAAGATGCTGTCGGCAAGTCTCGCGCTTTTCTCGTCGATTATTCTCCTGACGAAGTTATTAACTGGAGTTATGACACTGACGGCCAACTGGAGTGGATTGTCGTTCGCACTTCATCGCTTCGCAATGCTACCGGCAGTGACACCTGGGCAAAACAAACGCGATGGATCTACTACAACCGAGAGGCCTTTAGGACCTATCAGTCCACCGCAGACTCAACCGGACTGGCAGGCCGAATCGAACTGATCGACGAGGGGCGCCATGGACTGGCGCGCCAAGCGAGGGTGCCTCTGTTTCGATTGCAGACCTCCGAAGGTCTGTGGTTGATGAACAAAGCCGCCTTGCTGCAATTGGAACATTTTAACAAGTCCAATGCCTTGTCCTGGGCATTGACAATGGGACTCTTTGCCACTCCAGTCATCTACTCTGAACGCGAGTGGAGCCAGATTGTCGGTGAATCTTATTACATTCAACTTGGACCGGACGACCGATTCGGCTGGACAGAACCTGAGGGGCATGTATTTCAGATCGCCGCCGACAATCTAGAGCGGCTGAAAGACGAGATTTACCGAGTATGTCATCTAATGGTGCAGGCCGGTGGGACCAGTTCGGCGCAAACCAGCCAATCTGGCCTTAGCAAACAGCGCGATTTTAGCATTACGCAAGAGGTCCTGCGGGCATACGGAGACACCGTCAAGCACACGATGAAGCAGGTCCTTTGCGCAATAAATGTTGCGCGGCAGGATGGTTTGGCGATTGACGTCTCAGGCCTAGACGAGTTTGACATTGGAGATTTTAGTGTCGAGCTCGACGACGCAAAGAAGCTCCTAGAGTTAGGGATACAATCAGAGACACTGAAGACACAACTGTTCAAGAAGCTTGCCTTCAAATACTTCTGTGATGTGCGTCAATGCGTCAAAAATCAGATTGCCGAGGAAATAGATCGATCGATTGCATCGAACATCGGAGGGAAGGGGAACTGTGGAGGAGACAAAACAGGCGCCGGTGGCGCCGAACGAGCTTCAGCGCGCTGACGTTCAATCGTTGGTCAAGCAGGCAATCGAGGAGTATACACGTACTCAGCAGGCAAGTAGCGAGCCCGCCCACAAAACTGAGTTACAGGAAGAACGGAAACGTCGGGAGCAGCTAGAGCGGAGGCTGAACGATCTCGTAGAAGAAAACAAGCGAAGTCGACAGATCGCCGAGGAAGCCGAACGGAGTGCCGCTGTAAGAGCTGAATTACAACGACTGGGCGTGGCAAAAGTGGACCTCGCCTTTAAGGCGGTCAAGGATGACATTGCAAGAACCGATGAGGGAAGACTGGTGGCTAAGACTGATTCTGGGGAGGTGCCCCTGAAAGACTACCTTGCAAGCTTCGTCAATTCCAATCCGGAGTTCCTGCCCGCACGTATATCCGGCGGCTCCGGAATATCAACAACACAAAAATCGCCCTCGGGCGGATCTTTGATCGACGTCGACAAGATCCGGCCCGGGATGAGTTCTGAGGATCTAGACAATGCGCGCCGGGAGATCGCGCGAGTCGCCGCTCAGGTCCTGCGCGGATCATAACTGCATCGTGAGCTGAACGCTTCCACAACTACAGGAGATACGAATGCCAGCAATTACTTCGACAAATGTGGCCACCGCGATCGTGAAACTCGTGGCGGCCGACGCCTTACCGGCCCTTGTGAGCAACCTGGTCATGGGAAATCTCGTTAACCGCGACTATGAGCCGACGCTTGCCCAGGCCGGCGACACGGTCAATGTCCCAATTCCACCAACACTCGTCGCAAACAACATCGCTGAAGGGGGAACGGTCACAACCCAGAACCCCACCCTGGGAAATGCCCAAATCGTTCTAAACACTCATGCGGAAGCGACGTTTCAGATTCCGGATGTCACGAAGGTTTTGGCTGTTCCTGATTTACTGAGAGTCTACATGCAACCCGCAGTTATTGCGATCGCTGAGAGAATTGAGTCAGACCTCCTTGGACTCTATGCTAGTTTCTCTGCAAATACCCCAGTTGGTATTGCCGGAACGCCGATTACGGAAGCGGTTGTCGATGCCGCTGAGACCGCGCTCTTTGCAGCCAAAGTTCCTTCGAGCCAGCCGAAACACTTGATTGTCGACGCAAACACCTACTCTCAGATGAGGCAGATTCCCCGGTTCAGCGAATTTCAGACGGCTGGTGATGCAGGTCTGAGAGCGCTAATAGAAGGCACTGTTGGAAAAATCAAGGATTTCTTCGTGTTCCGATCACAATTGGTCGCGAAAACAGGAAGTTCCCCCGTGACAACACACAATGTTGCTTTTGTGCGTGATGCGATCGGGCTTGTGATTCGCCGCCTTCCGCAGCCGCTTCCTGGAACAGGCGCTATTGCTGAGTATGCAGATCTGGGGAACTTCGGGATGCGAGTGATCATGAGTTATCAGCCAAACACACTCTCGCAGCAGTTTACGGTGGACGTTCTATACGGCGTGGCGGCGCTCCGGAATACTTTCGCTGTCCAGGTAAACTCCTGACCCTCCCGCACGGACTCTGATTCCTATCAGCACACCATGAATGTAAAATCCTACTATCAAAGACTCCGGGAACTCGAACAGAGCCTGGCCACGTCATTCGTTGTCCTAGTAAGTCACGCCACTCCTGACGGCGGCAAAGAAGGACTATTGACTGAGGTCCCTAAACAACTAGCGGCGACAATGATTGTAGATGGCCGCGCGCGACTAGCTAGTGAGGAAGTCGCGAGGGAGTTTCAAGACCAGAAGGCGGAAGCCAAGAGGGCCGCCGATTCCGAGGCCACCGCCAATCGCATGCAGGTGACGTCCGCCCCAACAGCCGACTTGCTTAAGGCGAGGCGCCCTGCAAAAGAGTAGTGCGGCACGAGCGCAGATGGCACTATTTACCGATGCGTCGATCTCGACCTTGGACCAGATCGCACTACAGGACACAGGAGTGCTCGATGTGGCCAGCACTGAGGGAATCGATGCGGCCGCCAAGATAGCGCTCGCGCAAGAGGAATTGGGCGTTGAGATGGCATCGGCAATTTCGCGATCTGCATTCTCACGAACAACTCCTTCCTCGTGGTGGCCCGGAAGTGTTGGAACTTCCCTAACTTCGCTGACGCTCACAAATATAGCCGTAACGCCACCCCTTCGACTCTGGCACACATTTCACACGCTGGAGTTGATCTATCGAGATGCCTATGGCACCCAATTAAATGACCGATATCTTAGTAAATGGAAGGAATATCAAGATCTCTCGAAATGGGCGTCGATAATGTTACTTCAAACCGGCATAGGCGTTGTTTTGAATCCCATTGTCATAGCCGACAGCCCCGAGATTGATCTTCTGAGCGGTTCACTGCCGGCAACGACGTACTATGTACAGGTCGCCTGGCTGAATGCCTCCGGCGAAGAAGGGATGGCGAGCCCCGTGGCTTCGATAAATGCGCCGGACCACAATTCAGTGCAGGTCAAACCAAAGAAGCCTCCCACCAATGCGGCTTCATGGAACCTGTACGCCGGCACGGCGGTCGATTCGATCATGTTGCAAAACGCGAGTCCCGTTAACGTAGATCAGATCTGGACCATGCCGCCCTCCGGACTGGCGCAGGGATGCAACCCTGGGCAAGGGCAAGAGCCGAACTACTTCTCTCAGTTACCACGTTTCTTACAGCGAGGCTAACCCGGCATGTTCAGCTTAGCTGGTACAGCTACGTCAAGGCTTCAGGAATTCTTAACCGCACCGAACGGTCTCAACACAACTGTGGCGATCTTAGCTCAGGCGGAGAGGTTGGCGGTGTCGCCTCTTTTACCGAGACAACTCTTCACCGAGAATGTGTCCAGCGATATCGCCGATAGAAGCATTGAGCAAAAGTATACCGCCGTTTACATTTACTGCGACAAACTTGCGAACGCCTTAACAGAGAAGTTCCGCAGTTTTTCGGGAACCATTGACATGACGATCGATGTGCGGGTCTCACAGGACCGTCTTGAAGGTATTGATCGCGCGTCTCAAGTGTACGCCGCCGCGGTGACCCAGACACTCAACCAGAACCGAGGAGACTGGGGCCAAGGCCTCTTCTTCGCCGGCCGCTATGAGGTGTCGTTCGGGCCAGTAAAACATGGCGGCCGCAATTTCATAAAATCAGCAAAGATCTCCATCCAGCTAGACGCGAGTGTCGATTGAAGCACGGGAACGACTACAGTGTACATTTCATCCAATGCCAACCGATTTTATTGCGCCGCAGAAGCCGCTTACGGCCAAGTGCCGCTCATCACGACAGGGAACCGAATTCCAGCGGTAAAGTTGTCGGCCAAGCAACTGCTTGAAGTCACCAACCGTAAAGACAAGACGGGCAGCCGAACATTCGCGGGGTTGCCGCCCGGTGGCCGGCGCCGAACAACATTTCAGCTCAACACTCTGCTGACCACCTGGGCCGGAGGACCAAGTGAACCCTGTTATGGACCGTTATTTCATGCCGGACTCGGCAGCAGCGCGTCGATCAGCCCCGGAGGGACCGTAGGCGTCGGCTCAACGGCCACATCTGTAACGTTCGCGGCACCTCATGGCCTTGTTGCGGGGCAGGCTATCAGCTACCTTGGAGAGATCCGGTTTGTGATGTCGGCTCTGGATAGTCTCACGGTTCAACTGAATGCGCCGCTCTCGACGGCACCGGTTCCCGGTTCCAGTCTTGGCCCTACCGCAACCTATTTTCTAAGCACAGAGCTTCCCTCCGTGAGCATATTTGACTATTGGGCACCCAGCTCGGCCGTGCATCGCATTCTCTGCGGCGCCGCCGTGGATCAAATAGCCGTCAAGGTGAACGGAGATTTTCATGAGTTTGCCTTTAAGGGCGTGGCACAGGAGCTTGCGGATAGCTCGAGTTTCTCGAGTGGAATCGGGCAGCTCAGTGCGTTCCCTTCCGAGCCAACACTGGGAACATTTGACTACTCGATTGTTCCGGGTCATCTGGGTCAGGTGTGGCTCGGCAACGACCCTAGTCGCTTTTTTACAATAACGAGCGCCCAACTTGCACTCAGTAACAACTTGGACCTACGCGCCCAAGAGTTTGGATCCAGCCTACCGCGAGCGGTCTCGGCTGGAATACGCGCTGCGAGTCTTGACTTCGAGTTGTACCAACAGGACGACTCAGTAACTCAATCTTTGTACCAGGCTGCCAAACAGCAGTCGCCAATTAGCGCGATGGTCCAGCTTGGCCAGCAGCCGAATCAGTTGTTTGGCGCGTACTTAAAGAGCCTGATTCCCCAGGTACCGGAGTATGACGACAGCGAAGCCCGCCTGAAATGGCACTTTGGAAGCTCTCGGGCGCAGGGTACCGTGGACGATGAAATCGTAGTGGCCTTTGGATAGAGCATGAACTATGAAAGCTGCACACGAATCGAATCCAAAATCGCGCCGGGAGTTCGCTTCGTCGTTGCGAAAATGTCGTTTACACGACGAATGGATTTGATCGGCCGCATCCGCGAACTATCGCTCAAGTTCGACTTTCTGAAGGCGGGAGAGTCAGGCGAGGATAAGCTCGACGCGGCTCTGCTTTCGGCTGAGATCGATCGCCTCTATGTGAACTGGGGCCTGCAAGAGGTGACCGGACTGGAAGTTGATGGCATGCGAGCCACACCGGAGCTGCTAGCCACCTCGGGTCCGGAAGATTTGTTCCGCGAGGCGGTAGCCGCCATCAAAGCCGAGTGCGCCCTTTCAGAGTCTGAACGAAAAAACTGATCGTCGCCTTCCATTTCCTTCGCTCGAACCCAGCCGGCTGGAGGTGCGACAAATGCCGGAAGTCCGGACTGGAAATCAAACGAAGGTGCGCCTGGGTGCCGGCTGCGCAGCAAACCCCTCCGCACGTCGTCTGGGCTCGAGGGCCGGTTGCAGCCGACGAGTGCCCGACGTCACTGATCACTGCACAGAGCATAGGCTGGGTAGAAGAGTATTTCACCTGGAGGCGCCTTCGTCTGGCTCTCCCATTCGATCTGAATGCGCGGCAGGCGGAAGCGTTTCTGATTCTCGAGGGGCAACTGGAATTGGAGAAGCAGAATGGCGCAGAGTAGCAGCGGAAGTGAACCCGGGCGTGGGGCTCCGGGACTGGCGTCCAGCGGCTCGGGTTTAACCGGACTGCTGGGAGGCCTTCTCCCGCAGGGCGGTGCGAGTTTCGCGGACACCTTAACCGAGTTATCGCGGAACATCGGGAATCTCGTGCCAGCGAGTCAACTTCAGGCGGAAGCACTGCTGGCCAATACCCAGGCGGTCGCTGCGAGCACTTCGGCGCATGGTGCCGGGGGCGTTGCGGAAAACATCGGCAACGTGGCGTCGACATTTACCGGCGGCCTATTAGGAGGGTTGTCGCCGATCCTGTCAGGCTTGCTGGACCTGTTCGGAGGCGGAGGTTCGAGTACGCCACCGCCACTAACGTCCTACATTCCTCCTCCCAGTCTCACGTTTCAAGCCGCCAATGTTCCGGGAACGGCATCTCCGGGCGCCGATTACGGGCAAAGCGGCAATCCCCGCATTTTGAGCAATCCTTCGCAACCGACTTCGCAGGTCACGGTGAACATTCAGGCAATGGACAGCCGGTCGTTTCTGGACCACAGCCAGGACATCGCGCAAGCCGTGCGCGACGCCGTCCTCAACATGCACTCTCTGAACGATGTGATTGGCGACCTATAATGCCGGCGCTGTTTCCCATTCTCAAAACCGGGGCCGTCGCACAATATCCAGCGACTCACACCACCCAATTCGCGAGCTTTGTGGTGCGATTTCTGGATGGGGCCGACCAGAGGTACCGGCAGTTCCCATCTTCGTTGCGGCGCTGGACCATCAGGCTGGACATGCTGGATGAGGCGGAGCTGAACGCGATCGAGCAATTTTTTATCGGTCAGGAAGGATGCTTCGGGACATTCTCATTTGTCGATCCGTGGACCCAAACGACGTTCGGGAACTGCAGCCTGGATCAAGACACGCTTGATTATCAGGTGCAGGGAGACACTCGGGGAAGCACAAGCCTGGTGGTGGTGGAAAACAGAGCGTAGATGCCGCACCTTCCCCAATTGTCGTCGGGCGCCACCGGGCAATATCCCATCCAGAAGCGTCGCGCCGAAAGAACCATCATCAACCAACTCTCCGATGGCCGTACGGTCAAGTTGGCGGACACGGGAGCAGAATGGGTCGAATGGCAATTGACTTATCAAGACCTTGCAGACTCCGAGATCGCTAACCTGCAACAGTTTTTTTCGGCATGCGAGGGGCAGCTCAATGGCTTCACGTTTCTCGATCCAATGGATAACTTACTCATGTGGAGTGAGGACCTGACCCAAACGGTGTGGGAATCCAGCACGCTGCTGCAGCTCACAGGAGGAATCAATGATCCGAGCGGCGGAAGCAGGGCGACTCGAATTGCGAATCCAACGTCTGCCGATCTCACGGTGCAGCAGAACGTGAACGCACCGGGCGGGTTGGTTTATTGCTTCAGCCTGTATGTTCGCGGCGAGAGCGGAACGATGGTTTCGTTATTCCGTCAGACCGCGGATGCGTTCAACGGCCGTTCTTACACGCTAGCGGCGACGTGGAACCGAATCAGTCTCAGCGGGAGCCTTAGTACGCTGGCACCTTCCATAACGTTTGGGATTACCATCCCGGCGGGAAACTCCGTCGATGTGTATGGATGCCAACTCGAAGCCCAGCCCGCACCATCGCCCTACAAGGCGAGCTTTTCAGCAAGCGGTGTCTATCCGAATGCGCACTTCAGCCAGGATAGCCTTGCCGTTACGACAACGGCGCCTAACCGCAACCAGTGCACACTGACGCTTTCGGCGCGCTGAAAAATGCCCACGGCGTTTCAAGTCAAAGAACAGGCTGTCACCGACACACCGCTTCTCCTCTTCAGTTGCCAACTGCAAGGGTCCCAAGCCGAGAACTGGTCGACGCACCAGATCGCATTATCGGGAACCACATACCAGGCCAAAGTCCTACAGCACAATCTCTACGAAATTCAAACATCCTCCGATTTAGGCGTCGACACCATTCCGAAGATCTCGATCGCACTGGCGAACGCGGACTCGCACTTCTCGGAAATCGAGCGTGCGATAGGGTTCAAGGGGGCGACACTTAGTGTCAGCTTCGCCTTTTTCGATCTCACGCAAGGCGCGGCGACCACTCCGATCCTCACGCTGTTCAAGGGAATACTCAATCCGCCTGACGAAATTACGGAATCCACATTCCGGATTACCGCCGTCAACAAGATGAACATGCAGCGGGTGCTGCTCCCGCAGGTGCGCATCCAGCGGCGCTGCCCCTGGGAATTCCCATCGACGCCCGCTCAAAGGCAGGAAGCCACGAGCGGGGGCGCGAACGGACGCTACTCGCGGTTCTATCGATGCGGGTACTCACCCGATATACCCGGCGGCGCGGGGAAGCTCAACGGCGGAGTTCCGTTCACGTCGTGCGGATTTACGAGAGCGGACTGCGAAGCGCGAGGCATGTTCCACCAGGACAACTCGCTACAGGCGACTCAGCGATTTGGCGGTTTCGAATTCCTTCCCCCGGCGACGCTGGTGCGAAGCACGGGCGAGCCAGGCCGGCACTGGTCTCCCGTTATCTCGAATGTGGCCTTGTATAACGACTTTGTGCCTTTGGTCTACGGGACCGTGTGGTATTCGCCGAGTATCGTGTTTGCGCGGAACGACGGCAACCTGACGCGCATGGAAGTGCTGCTGGGGATGGGAGAAATCAACAGCATCGTCAAGGTTCTGGTGAACGATATCGACATTCCGCAAGGGCGATCGGGCGCCAACATGACCGGAACGGGATGGTTCAACGTGTTCAGCACGGGGGCCCGGACGGGAGGGTTCAATGCGGACTTCAGCGACAAGAATGGAAATCCGCTGGGAGATCCTTACGGGAGCATGGCCGCGCTCTCGGTAGTGGTTCCGAATCGCATCAACAACGGCGGCAACTTACCCGCGATTAAGGTGCTGGTGGAGGGATCGAAGCTGGACACCTACGGACCGGACGGAAGCTTCGCGAGCTACACATTTACGAACAATCCGGCGTGGATTCTGCTGGACGTATTACGCCGGTGCGGCTGGGAATTAGACGAAATCGATTTGCCGAGCTTCGCAGGAGCGGCAGCTTACGCGGGCGAACAGATACAGACACAAGATCTCTACGGAAACCCGATTACCGTTCCGCGTTTCGGGTGCAATCTAACGCTCACGAACCGGCGAACCGCCGGCGACCTAATCCGAGGGATTCGAAACGGATGCCGGTTGTATCTCACTTATGGAAATAATGCACGGTTACAACTTAACGTCCAGAACACATTCGCATTGCAACAGCCGTCCAAGCCGGATTGGACCAACAGCTCGAGCGTGTACAACGACGGCTGGCCAAGTTATGAGTTCGGCGACGGATCTTCGGGCGTTTCGGGCATTGTACGGCGAGCGAATGGAGAGTCCAGCCTCCGCCTGTGGTCCCGCAGTATAGCTGATACGCCAAATCGTTTCGCGGTGGAGTTTCAGGATGCGTTGAATGAATATCAGCAGGACAGTTATTCCCTGACCGATGTGGACGATGTTCAGCGGACACGACAGGAAATTACAGGGCCTATTACGGCGTTGGGAATTCCAAATTACGACCAGGCGGCAAGAATACTCAAATTCAACCTAGACCGGACGATTCTGGGGAACACTTATGTCGAGTTTCGAACCAGCGTCAAGGCGCTGGGCATCCAGCCTGGCGACTTAATTACACTGACTTACCTGAAGGAAGGGTTTACACAGCAACCATTTCGGGTCATAAAGGTCGCTCCCGATCTGAATTACCGGACTGCAACGATTACGGCACAGATCCACGACGATGCGTGGTATGACGACACCAATGGACAGGTGCCGGGCAACTCCGGTGCGCGGCGGCAACCGGGATCGGAAGTGGGGCTGCCGCGGCCGTTGATCGGAACCGTACTGGATGCGAACGGCGATGTGCAGTTCGGAGTGACGGAAAGCGCGCTTCAGGCAGGGGACGGCAGCACAGCGCTGGAGGTCACGGTGGCGTTTTCGGCGCCCTCGACGGTTTCGTCCAGCGCGCCCGGGGTGCCGCTCGTGAGCCTGGCGCCGGCGATTGGCGCCAGCGGTGGAACGCTCGCGGCAGGCGCCACGCTGTACTACGCGGTGAGCGCGGTAGATGGTTCGGGAGCGGAAGGCACCTTGTCGTTCATCGTCAGGGCGGCCGTTCCTTCGGGGCCAAACACGAATACAGTTACTCTTTCGGGACTCAGTTTTCCAACGGCCGCTACGACGTTTCATGTCTATCGAGGACCGAGTCCGGCGCAGTTATACCGGATCGCATCCAATCAAACGATAGCGGCACAGTTCACAGATAGCGGTCTGCCTGAGCAGATCACACCTCCTCCGGATCCTAATTTTGCCCACGCGAACTTCTACTGGCGCATGGAGCAGCAGCCCGAGTACCCGGCCACTCTGAACGATGCGGCAAGCGTCGGGAACGACACGCTGGAAATGGTGGCCAGCGGGTACCGGGGGATGATGGTGCGGATCACGCGCGGAACGGGCGCCGGACAAGAACGGTCCATCGCGTCAAACACCACGACGTTGCTCGAAGTCAACTGGCCGTGGGACACGCAGCCCGACGCGACCAGCTACTTTGTGGTCGCGGAATCGGGCTGGCACGCGGGAGCGACGGCGCACGCCAGTCCGGTGCAGTTTGAAATTCCGAATCGAACGGGGGCAACGGTTCACATCTCCGGTCGAGCAGCGAACGCGAACAACGAGGAATCACCGCTCGAGCTGTGCGCGCTCACGCGGTGGGTGATTGGAGGATCGGGAGGCCTGGATGCAGATGTACCACCCGCGCCGTCGTTCGGACTAGGGCTCTCCACAACGGCGGGGGGCACCGTCGAGTTGAGCGGTGTCAGCTTCGCCGATCTCACCAATACGCATACGGTCACTGCCGGCACATTTACTCTGTACTATTTTCGAGAGCTGGATGGTCTGCCTACCGTGGCGTTGGCTTCGGCTATCGGCGCACAGGATACCATCGCAGATCTAAGTACCGCGAGCACATTGCTGGCCGGATCTTATATCGAGCTCGATGGGGAGGTTCTGAAAATTGCGGCCGTCTTGAATGGCGGATCGCGGCTTCAGCTTGTGCGGGGCGTTCAGGGCAGTTCGAGCGCGTCTCACGCTAGCGGCACGCTGGTTTATGCACTGTTGAGCAAGACACAGATCGTTCCTTTCGTCCGTGATTTCTTCGGCAGCCCGGCGAGCGGAACCTGGAACTTTCCCGTGTTACTGCCGGATTGCCGCGTCACCAGCGCAGAGCTTTTTGTCACCAACATCAAAGGACAAAGCCCGACGACGGCAGTGTGCGTAACGGCGACGGACGACTACGGACTGCGAACGCTTTCCGGCGGACAGTTCTCATTTCAAGTGGAAGGCTTTCTGGCGATTGAAACGGGCGCGACGCCAGACATCATTGTTGAGAACACGCATTCGGTGCACGATGTGTATGCCGTAATTCGCCAAGCGCCCGTGGGCGGGTCCATTCAACTTCAGATCAATCAGGACGGCGCGTTGTATTGCGCGTTCACGATTGCGGATGGGCACACGGTTTCAAACTCGATGAACGGAGCATTACTGCCTCTTTTGACTGCCGGAGCCAGGCTCAGCCTGGATATCAATATGGTGGGGCCGACCAATCCGGGCGCGGACCTGACGGTGGTGATCAGGCTGTAAAGGGCGAGCGGGGACAGGATGCACTGTTCACAACGAACACTCTGATAGCTTGTGGCCGTCGGGCTTAGGGACAGTGGAGCCAGTCCCCGCTCGATCTTCTTAATATGGTTGAAACGCTGCAGAAACTACGTCCGGACCGGGATCTGCAATGTTACTTCCTGGAGCCGTCGGCGGCCGCGGCGCTCAGTGGGACCAGCCCGACAGGGTTCACGATATCCGGCTCGTGGCGCCAGCAATTCGACTGGGTAGTCATCGAGTGGAATCGAGAAAACACCTTCGAACATCCTGCCTTCCGCAACCTTCCTGACGGCGATCTTAGCGGTGTGGTGTTAACTTACGATGAGATTCGCCAGAGTTGCCTTCCCATTGACTCCACTTTATACCCGACCGTGGATTGGCCGTCGCTTCGCATCTGGGCGGACCCAGGAGGCGTGGAGACGCTGTACAAAGTACCTATCAAATCGCATGCCACGCCGATCGCGGGAAGCTATCAACCGGCTACGGCCACGTTCACTCTCACGGGAACGCTTACAGCAGACGACTGGGTGGAGCTGGCATGGTCGCTGGAACACTATTCCCACAAAGTTGTCGCGGGCGATACACTTGACACCGTAGTTCAGGCGATCGCAGATGCGATCAACAACGTACCCTCGCCGACGATGCGCGCTTCCAGCAACGGAAGCCAGATCACTCTGACGTACATTGGAGCGGGACAGACGCTGGAATCGAGCACCGTAGGCGCGAATGGAAATCGCATCGGCGTGTACGGCAATGTACAAGCGGATGCCGGGCCTACCCAGCCGGTGACCGAAAGCTGGTCACCGTGGTTTCAGAAGCTCAGCGGAGGAACGTCTCCGACACAGTGGAGAGTCTCGCTCGACTTCAGCAATCTGTTGGCAGATGACAACACGACAGTCATTCCCACCCATTCCGTGCGCAAGATGCGCTGGACTTACGCGGCGGACTTTCAGGCGGGCAGTTATCAACGAAGCGAGTTTCAGGTTACGGTTTCAAACTGGATGGTAAGTGGCAGCAACCTCACTTATCAAGTGGCGGGACCGGGCAGCCGGCGGATCGAGGACACCTCACTCGAAGTGGTTTATTCGGGTAACTGGAGCGCGGCGAACGGCAACTTCTCCGGCGGAACGATTCACGTCACTACCACGCCCGGCGATTCGGTTTCGTGTACGTATCGCGCCAGCCAAGCCCACCAGCTCTATCTGGGGACACGGAAGGCCGTGAGCGGAGCAGAGATTACCGCGGTGGTCGATCAACAGCCAGCGATCGGTCTGAATTTGTTTCTAGCTTTAGAAGATGTACTCGTAAGAATTCCGCTGGGCACCTTTTCCGGTCAGGATACACATACGGTGACGCTCACGCATGGAGTCGGGGCAGGAAGCTTCTATTTTGATTTTTTGGAACTGGCGGTGCCCACGACGACTCTGCCCGTGTTCGCGCCGGATGCGAGAATGACGCTGGCGACCGATTGGGACACCGACCATTCGATTGCGCTGGCGCCCGAAAGAACCGCGCGAATGATCCAGGCCCTGGGGTTCGCGGGGCGGGCCAATCACTACGCGGGCGCCCTCCGGCATTACGAGATGGTCCCTCAGAATTACACTTACGCGTCTGCGACGGTGCAGTTCGACGGAACCCCCACACGCAGCGCCGTCACGACGCTGAATGTCGGCCCCACGGCGATCCAGCACGTGAACCTGTTCGGGGACACGGCAGTCAGCATTGCCAAGGCTTTCGAGCTGGAAATCAACAGCGGATATACGGGAATTTGGGCGCAGGCCAGCGGCAATGTTCTGACGATCTACTCGCGCGAAATCGGCGGGGATGGAAATGCGATTACCATTTCGGCAGATCCGGCCAGCGGAACTTTCGCGCTGCTGACGAGCGGTTCTACGCTGGCCGGAGGCACGGGCGGATCGGCGATCAACGGCGGCAACGACGAGAATTGGGTTACGGATCTCACGGTTGTACCCAGGATGAACCGCGCGGCGCGCGACTGGTGCCGCAGCTTCTTTGGCGCCCTGCAGGGGTATGGAATCGCTGCGACGGGGGCATTCAGCATGGAACTGGGACACGGCGATCGATCACCCGAAGCGGGGATCGCACAAGTGTATCCGAGCGGCAACGCCGTCTGGCTGAACACTCCGGCACTGCAGACGAATTTTTCTCCGATGAGCACGGCATTCTGGAAACAGGCATATTTGGACATGGCGGCGGTCATGTCCGATGCCGGGCAGGTTCCGTACTTGCAGTTCGGCGAGGTTCAATGGTGGTACTTTCCCGATGATGGCTCGGGAATGCCTTATTATGACGCGTACACGATGAGTACTTTCGCGGCAACCTATGGCCGTGCGATGCAGGTGTTCACGAACAGCACTGTGTCGCCGTCGTCTTATCCGCAGGAAGCGGCGTTTCTACCCGGCTTGATTGGGGCATTTACCAGCGCGGTAATGAGTTTTGTCCGGCAGACGTTCCCCAGCGCGAAGTTCGAGGTGCTGTATCCTCCCGATACGAACGACACGCCATGGAACGGGGCGGTGAACCTGCCATCGAACTGGAATCCGGCCACGCTGAATTGTCTGAAGACTGAAAATTTCACTTTCACGGGCGGGCGCAATCTCAAGCTGGCAAGGAACTCGATTCTGCTGCCGATGCAGATGGGATTCGCGCAGAGTCAAAGCAGCCACTTGGTGGGAATTACGGGTTACACGACGCCGTGGCAGAAAGAAGCGCGGCTGTCGCTGGCGGAGAACCTGGAGTCGGTCGTTCTATTCGCACTTGACCAGTTTTGTCTGATGAGCTGCCCGGCGCCGATGCCGGTGGGGGCGAGGAGAGCAGTGTACATGGGTGTGGCGCGAGGAGCGGCGTAGGCAGACTCAGTTGTAATACAGGCGATAGTTATCCGAAGATAACCAACTCCGTTTACTAACTTCAATCTAGTCTGCTCTCCCTCCCTTTGTTAGATTTCGAATTGGTCGATACGGATGAACACAGGCCAGCGAGCCTTGGCATGAATGTCAGGCTGATCCCCAGCCTGGAAAAGGACCCGCTGCTGGTGGCGCGCTGTAAGCAGCCGGCCGGGCAGTGGGCGCTGCTGGCCGTATTCACGCTTCTGTTGGCTGTGTTTGGGCGTGAGTGGCTGGCGGTCGCCGCCTTTCTCGCGCTCACCACGGCCTTCCCCCACCACCGCCGCCGGGTACTCAGCGCCGCCGGTATGCTGATCGCCATCGCGCTCCCGAACTGGCTCGACCTCCCCTTCCTCGATCACGTCGCCGCCCAGGAAGGGCTGGCGCATCTGCCGCGGTTTCTCATTCGTCTCATCGTGGCGGCGGTCTTTGTTTTACTGGCCGGGCTTGCGGCATTAGCCTTTCGCTTTCCGCGGCGGCTGGCGGCGCGCCGTCCGGTGCTCGCCACCATTTTGTGCTTCTGCGCGCTTGTCGTCGCCGTGTCGACGGCCCCTCTCACCGGCTGGAGCCGCGTAGCCGCCTGGATCTCAGTCCTAGCGATCGCACGCATGCTCTGGTTCTTCTGCTACACCCTTACCGATCGCGATTCCCGCAATCATCGCGACTCCGTGCCTCTGCAGGCCGGGCTCTGGCGGCCGGCGTGGATGGCCAACACGGGCTCTGGCACTCCCTTCGCCAAGGGCGCAGCATACCTCCGCAAAATTGAGGCGCAGAACGCCGATGAACTCGCCATCACCCAACTCAAAGGCCTGAAGCTGCTGCTCTGGGCCCTGATACTGCAGATGGGCCTGATCGGTTATCACCTGGTCATCTATCGAAAGCTGGGCATTCCGGAGTATGAAGCAGCGTTCGGCCGCAGTGTCGCAGGCCATCCTTTCGCGTGGTATTGGAACTGCCTGAGCCTGGTCGCGGTGTTCCTCTCGAACCTGCTGCAGGCGAGCATCTGGGGACATCAGATCGTCGCCTGCGCGCGCATGGCCGGATTCCGCGCGCTGCGCAATACGTACCGGCCCCTCGAGTCACGCTCACTGGCGGAGTTCTGGAATCGCTTCTATTTCTACTTCAAGGAGCTGCTGGTGGACATGTTTTTCTATCCCACCTATCTCCGGTATTTCAAGAAGCATGCACGGCTGCGCATGGCCGCTGCCACGATGATGGCGGCCTGCGCCGGCAACGCCATCTTTCACTTTCTCCGCGACATTTCTCTGGTTGCCGAGTTAGGCTGGTGGCGCGCCATAGCCAGTTTCCAGACCTATCTGTTCTACACTTTTGTGCTTGGCGCCAGCATCTCCATCTCACAGTTGCGCGCTCAACGGAAGGTTGATCCGTCCCATTCCTGGTTGCGCCGCCGCCTCGTGCCCGTCCTCTGCGTGTCGGCATTCTATTGCTTCGTGCATATTTTCGACGACACTAACAGGACATACGGCCTGCGAGAGCACTTTATCTTCGTTGGGCGACTATTCGGGCTTTGAGAAAGAAGACCGCTCCCTCTTGGTCGCGGCTCAGTTAGGGACGCTCGAGTACCTGGATCAGCGCGGCGCGATCGACTTTGCCGTTTGTCGTAAGCGGCATCGTTGACAGCCGGAGCACCCGGGTCGGCACGGCGTAGCGCGGCACCCGTTGTAGCATGGCGTCACGGATTTCTTGGGGCGAACGCGCTTCGCTGCAATGAAACGCCACGATGCCCCGGGCTGAACCGTGATCCACGGGCCACGCGACGGCAGCCACCGAATCCGAATCACAGATCTGGCTCAGGTGTGCTTCAATCTCGCCAAGTTCTACGCGGTGGCCCAGAATTTTGACCTGGGAATCAATGCGCCCGAGATGGTGATAGGTGCCGGACTCGTCCTGGCAGACGAGGTCTCCAGTCCGGTACCACGTTTTCCCGTTGATGACGGGGAAGCGTGCCGCGGTACGCTCCGGGTCCTGAAAGTAGCCTTTCGCCACTTGTGGTCCGGCGAGCGCGAGTTCGCCTTCCTTGCCCGGCGGCAAGCACGCGCAGGCTTGGTCAAAGACGGCTGCTTCGAATCCCGGCAGGGGTTTGCCGATGGCCACCAGACCCCGGTTGGACGTGACGTTCGGAGGGTCCGACAAGCGCTCCAGCGTGCTGAAGACGCAGCATTCGGTGTGGCCGCAAATGTTGTCCACCTCGCTATTGGGCGCGGCGCGACGCCAGGCCAAAGCCGAGCGGAGGGGCAGCGGCTCACCGGAGAAAATGGAATAACGGAGCGAAGGAAATGCCCCCGGTTGGAGCATTTTCAACTGTTCGAGAAAAACGGCCGTCGACGGCACCGAGGTCCAGACGGTGAGCTGCCGTTCCTGGATAAACTTCATGGGAGCCATCAACTGACTGGCGGGCACAGGGTGCAGCGACGCGCCGGCATGCCACGCCGTGAACATGTCGTGCACGGAGCCGTCAAAGCTGAGGTTGTAAGCTTTGGAAAACCGATCCTCCGGACGGAAACTGTACAGTTCCTGCAACATTTTCACCAAGTGGCACACGGCGCGTGTGGGAACGAGGACTCCCTTCGGCACGCCAGTGCTTCCGGAGGTGAAGATCATATAGGCGGTGTGCTCGGCGTCCACCGCGCGCGGGCGGTCTTGCGGATCGCACGGTGGCAACTCATGAAAGCCGCTCAAGATGCGGGGCGGGCAGGCTTCGAGAGCGCATCCGGAGAGAGCTTTTCGTCCGGCTTCATCCACCACCAGCGCAACCGGCTGGATGATGCGCAACAGTTGCGCGAGGCGTTGTTCCGGAAGTTGGGGATTCAGCGGCACGTAGGCGTCACCCGCCCAACAGGCCCCGAGGACACCCGCATAGGCTTCCACGCTGCGAGAGGCCAGGACTCCCACAAACCCGGGCGGACGGGAAGGTCCGGCGGTCAACCAGCGAGCCGTTCTCTGCGCCAGAGCCGACAGTTCGGCATAAGAAAGATCGTTGCCGCCAACCGATACAGCCAGCCTCGATCCATGGTTCCGACCGTGCTCATAAACCGGATGGGCAAGATTGAAACTCATGCGGGTAACTGGCTTGCTCCGAGGAAGGCCACGATCGAGTCCACCGAATCCAATTCGTCCCGATCGAATCCACGTTCTCCGAAATCTACTCCATACTGCTCTTCGAGGAATACCAGCAGGCCTATCGTGTCAACCGAGTCTAACCGCCCGCTGGCGATGAGTGAGTCGCTATCCGCAAAGCCGTTTTCATCGCCCTTCCGGCGGAGCAGGGTTTGCACAAGTTCTCGCACGGCCACTTTTTCGTTCATATTTTGCTTACCAAGAGACACTGGAGGATGATTGCGGCACGTTAGTACCGCTTCCTTCGGTCGCGGCTCGGTAAAACCACTCAAACCGGATTATCCGCTAGTAACTCCCGGAAGTCACGTTGTCCGAAGTTAGTAGTCTTCTGAGTTCCTTTGGCACTACGATTTTGGTGGGTGTGGCGCTTAAGATCAGAGTGTGGCCTCTCGGACAGGAGCGGGCCCGAGGAGTGTCAATGCTGGAGCTAGTGGCGTTTGTGGCGGGCGCGTCAATCATGGCCATCGAGATTGTGGCGTCTCGTATCCTTGCGCCCGTTCTTGGAAATTCGATTGTCGTGTGGAGCAGCCTGATCGGCGTAATTCTGGCCGCGTTGAGCTATGGGTATTTGAAAGGCGGAGTTCTGGCCGACAGGAATGCGTCGGCGGGTCAATTATCTTTGATCATTGTCTCGGCTGCGCTGCTGACAGCCTTCGTGGCTGCAGGCAAGAATATCTGCCTCACGAGGATTAGCCAGATTCCAGATATTCGCAGCGCAGCCATCATTGCAGAGTTAGTCTTGTTTGCGCCGGTTTCGTTTGTACTGGCGATGGTATCGCCCTATGTTGTGCGACTGAAGCTGAAGGAGGTCGGGTCCACGGGAGCAACCGTTGGCAGACTCTACGCGATTTCGACGATTGGCAGCATTGTGGGCACGTTTGGCGCGGGCTTCTATCTTCTGGCTATGATTGGCAGCACGGCGATATTGTTTTGCATCTCCGGCTTGCTCCTGGCCTGTTCGATCCTGCTATCGGCGAATCGATTCCTCAAACTGAAAATCGCCGCGACAGCGGTGGTTGCTCTGTGCCTCTACGTGGCGCCAAGCACGGCGACGCCGTTTATTTCTGGTAAACACGTTTTCGAAACGGATACCCATTACAACCACTGCCTGGTTTACGAAGGGGCCGACTACCAAACCGGCAGGCCCAACCGCGCCCTGCTTACCGATCGTTTCGCACGCCAGTCCGCGATCTTTACGGACAAGAACGATGACTTAGTGCTGGAGTATCTGAAGTACTTCCGGTTCGGAGACCACTTTGTTCCCAATGCACGTCGCGCCCTGCTTCTGGGCGGTGGTGGGTTTACGTACGTCTCGGATTTTTTTCAAAGGAATCCGACCAAGCTACTGGACGTCGTGGAGTTAGATCCGGATCTGGTGAAAATAGCGGATCGGTACTTCGGCTTGAAGTCGGATGACCCCCGGCTTAGGGTCTTTACTCAGGACGCACGCGTATATTTGAATCTGAGCCGGACCCAATACGATATCGTTTACTTAGACACGTTCGGGTCCGCCGCGATTGTTCCGCACTACCTGACAACGCGCGAGACCGCACGCCTTGTGTATCGTTCCCTGTCCGACAATGGCGTCGCAATATTGAACGTGATGTCGGCGGTTTATGGGCCGAGAGGCCGCTTCTTGCGCGCCGAGTTAGCCACTTATCGATCTGTCTTCCCGCGGGTTGAGATTTTCAAGCTCAACGACGACCCGGAATCCCTGGGCAATGTGATCATCGTGGCTTTCAAGAACGCAGCCGAGCCGCGATGGACGAGTGATGACCCGGCCATGGCGGCCCGCCTCGCTCGCCGCTGGACAAGGCCGATCGCCATGGATGTTCCCATCCTCACGGACGATTACGCCCCCGTGGAAGTGTATATGATGAAGTGGTTCTTTTAAGAGTTAGTTGAAAAATGGTGACAGGATCTATCTTGACTGTGAGGACAGATTTGGCCGAGCATGCTCGGCCACTACAACGAGTTACGAGAAGCGAATACTGTGAAGAGGCTGGTACCTTTGAGCAACGGATCCTGTTCCGTGACGACACCAAGACCGTGCTTGGCCAAGAGGGTTTGGACCTGGTCCAGACCGCCTGTCTCATCGTGGACCTCGATAACGGCTTGGCGAATGAGGTCCCAATGATCGCTCCGAATTCCGGCAAGAACCTCTCGCTCGCTCTTCTCGACATCCACTTTCAATAGATCAATCCGCGCTACACGTTCTTGGTCCACAATTTCGGAGAGCGTCCGCAAGGGGCAAGGAAAGGTTGTTTTCCGAAACTTGAAGCCGAGGAGCCGCTCGGCGTCTTGCGGCGCGACGCCGCTGTTGACCATATACGTCTTGGTGGCGCCGCGATCGGCTTCGAGGTCAGCGTGGAATCCCGACATCACGGAGTTTGCGGGATAGAACGTGAACTCCGCCGTGCCAGGCTCGCGAGATAGTCCGCATTCGAAGACGCGGGCGTCGGCTCCATGGAGCTCGACGTTAGCCCGCAGACACTCACAGGCCACCGGGCTAGGTTCGAAGGCAAAGATGCGAACTCCGCGGCGTTCGCGATGAAAGAAAACCGTGGCCAGCCCGATGTTGGCGCCAACGTCGAATACACAGTCACCGTCGCGAAGCTCGATGCCGTGTTGCAGGTAACAACGCGCCTCGAACACCTCGCGGTGGACGAACCGCGTTTCATCGGCATTCAGGGAGAACACTTCCAGGCCATCAGGGAGATGGAGTCGTCGCATCATGCTGGCTCCATCAATGTTATCCCGAAACCTATCCCTGAGCGATGATTGAACCAGCCTTGCGACCAGCGGCAGGCGGACCTGGGGGTCCGGCCCACAATCGGTGTTATCGTTTTGAATTAGGCCTGTGGTCCTGGTTCAGAGCGTTTCCAAGCTGTACCGGCTGTATCGGCATCCCTCGGATCGCATTCGCGAGCTGATTCCCTTCCCGTCCCGACAACTGCATCGCGATTTCTGGGCGCTGCGCGACATCAGCTTCAATGTCGATAAGGGTGAGACGCTGGGTATCGTGGGGCCGAATGGCTGCGGCAAAAGCACGCTGCTGCAAATTGTGTGCGGCATCCTGCAGCCGACGATCGGGCGCGTGGTGGCCCGTGGCCGGGTGGCGGCGCTGCTGGAACTGGGGGCGGGATTCAATCCCGAGTTCACGGGGCGCGAGAATGTGTTTTTGAACGGCGAGATCATGGGTCTCAGCCGCGCCGCCATTGAACGCGCGCGGCCATCTATCGAGGCGTTTGCGGATATCGGCGAGTTTTTCGAACGGCCGGTGAAAGAATACTCGACGGGCATGTACGTGCGGCTGGCGTTTGCAACGGCGATTCATGTGGAGCCGGACATCCTGGTAGTGGACGAAGCGCTGGCGGTTGGGGACGCGGTTTTTGCGAACCGGTGCGTGCGGAAATTTCAGGAGCTGCGCGAGCGCAAAATCACGGTTCTCTTCGTCTCGCACGACCTGGGCCTGGTGAAGCAGCTTTCGGACCGGGCGATTCTGCTGGTGGGCGGGCACATCCACGCGCAAGGCGAGCCCAAACAGGTGATCAATCAATACATCGGGCTGGTGCTGGAGAAGCAGAGAGCCGATGCGGAGCCGCGAGAGGGGAGGCTTACTGCCGGCTTTCGGCACGGCGACCGCACGAGTGAGATTCTGGATGTCGAGCTGCTCGACGCGAGCGGCGAGCGGGTGAAGGCAGTGGCGAGCGGCGAGGCGGTGCGCGTGCGGGTGCGATGCGTGTTTCATCAGGCGAAGTCCGAGCCGATGGTGGGGCTGCTGATCCGCAACCGGATCGGGATGGAGGTTTACGGCACCAATACGCGAGTGGAGCAGGTGGCGCTCGGCGAGTTCGAGGCGGGCGATGAGCTGGATTTGGAATTCCGGTTCGAGTGCTGGCTGGCGCCGCAGCAGTACACGTTGACGGTGGCGACGCAGAACGCGGACGGGTCGAGCCACGACTGGCTCGATGACGTGCTGGCTTTCGAGGTGGTGGATGCGCGAGCGCTGGCGGGAGTGGTAAACCTGAGGGCGAAAGTCGAGTGGCAAAAGAAACCGGCGCGAGAGCGCGCATTACCGTAAAGGTGCAGCCGCGGGCGAGAGTGACGCGCGTGGCGGGACGCATGGAACAGGCGTACCGGTTGCAACTGGCGGCGCCGCCTGTGGACGGGAAAGCAAATGCAGAGTGCATTGCATTTCTCGCAAAGCTGGCGGGCGTGGCGAAGTCGCGGGTGCGGATCGTGTCGGGATTGACGAGCCGGATGAAAGTGGTGGAGATTGACGGGATCGGGCAGGAGGAGATGGAGAAGAGGCTGAACAGGTGAGAGCGGCAGTCGGCTTGGAAGAAAGGGGACAGGCTGCACTGTCCACGACGAGGCAGTTCGATAGGTCGTGAGCGCGTAGATTAGGGACAGTGGAGCCAGTCCCCGTTGCTGCAAGTTCGAATATCCATGATGTTGCGCTCAATCGTAGCTTCCGGCGGAACGGATCGGCGTGATGTGTCGCGACATCAGCGCAGCGCCCGCAATCTGTGGCGTATGCTCGAGGTATGCGTGCCGGTATTTTCTTCGCGGTAGCCGGCGCGCTCTGTGCCCAGTCCGCCCCCGACCCGACCGACGTATTGGCGCACGCGCGCGACCGTCTCGTGGACAGAAGTGAGCGCCTGCCCAACTACACCTGTGTTCAAACCGTGAACCGAAAGTACTTCCGGCGGCCGAAGCAGGCGCAACCCGTTCCTGCCTGCAGCGAGGTCGAGCTTGGCGTACGGCCGGCTTATCCTTTGCAACTCTATATGGCGGACCGGTTGCGGCTCGACGTCAAGGTTTCCCGCGGCAATGAGATCGGCTCGTGGGCAGGCGCCAGCCAGTTCGACTCGAAGAGCATCTTCGATCTCGTCGGCGGCGGACCGTTCGGCACTGGAGCGCTGGGAACATTCCTCTCTGACATTTTCACCGGGGGAGCCGCCCGCTTCGAATTCGACGGTGAAAGACCAGTGGATGACGCTACGCTATACCAGTACGGTTTTCGGGTGCCCCTGAGCGCAAGCCACTACCTCGTGCACGCCGGGCACGACTGGCAACCGGTCGCGTACGACGGCATGGTTCGGATCGACCCCCACTCGTTCGATCTCCGGCACTTGTTGGTTCACACCAGCGAACTGCCGTTCGAAGCCGAGACTTGCGAGGCGGCGACTAACGTGGACTATGAGAGAGTCCGGATGAGCACAGGGGACTTTCTTTTGCCGCAGCAGAGCCAGCTTCACATCATCATGACGGCCAACTACGAAACCGACACCACCACGACGTACTCCGGATGCCGTGAATATCATGGCGAGGCAACCATCCGATTCGGGGATGAGCCGCCGGCCACCGCGACCGGGCAGAAGACAAAAACCGCCGATCCGCTGACTATTCCCGCAGGCCTGCCAGTTTCGCTGACCTTGACTGCGCCCATCGACACGGATATCGCTGCTGCCGGTGATCTGGTTGTGGAGAAGGTTCGCAAACCCGTGCGGGCTCATGGATCCGATAAGGTGTTGATCCCGGCGGGCGCCGCAGTACGCGCCAGGATCATCCGCATGCAGCACTGGATGGATTCACCTGACCGTTTCGACATCGCGATCCGGCTCGAGACTTGGGAGGCGGATGGTATTGCCCTGCCTCTTTTCGCCAAGCCGGATCGGGAAGAGATCCTGCAACGAGCCGGCGCGCCCCGTCAGGGAAAACCGATCATCTTGCCGGCTGCCGGCCAGCCGGTTACCGTAGCCACGTTCGTGTTCACCGCGTCACGGGGCCGCTACGTTGTGCCTCGGGGATTTCAATCGAACTGGATCACCATCGTGGCGCCAGCAAAACCTTGACACGCGGCATCGCGCGTTGGGATCGGGCAGGAGGAGATGGAGAAGAGGCTGAACCGATGATCTGTAGTGATCCGAAGGCTAACCCGGGAGCGGGCCGTAATCGGCCAACACTGCTGCGTTCCCGGCGGATAGATCCGGGGTTCAACTTCCAGATGTTCAAGGCGGATTCTCAAGCCTAGTAGACACGCTACACAACATTTAGTAGAATGCCTACACAATGCATCAAGCGCCGCCGTCGCGTGTAGAGCTGCTGCAAGGCACGCTCGACCTCCTCATCTTGCGCACCCTGCTTGCCGGACCCACGCATGGCCACGCCATCGCCAAGCACATTCAGCGAACCTCGGAAGAGCTGCTGCAGGTAGAAACTGGTTCGCTGTACCCGGCTCTGCACCGGCTGGAGGCGAAGGGCTGGATCGCAGCTTCCTGGGAGCTGTCCGACAAAGGCAAGCGGGCCAGGTACTATCGCCTCACACGTTCCGGGCGGAAACAGCTTGCGACGGAGCAATCGAAATGGCGGGCATTTTCGCGCGCCATGGGATTGATCTTGAACCCGGCGGATCAGGAGGGACAATGAACTCGTTCTTTCGCAAGTTGCGGTGGTTGACCGAACGCCGTAGCAAGGAAGCCGAACTGCGCGAGGAACTCCAGTTCCACCTGGAGGAGGAAGCCGACGAGCGTCAAGACGAGGGGATGGCGGCGGAAGAGGCCCGATGGGCGGCGCGGCGCGAGTTGGGCAACGTCATGCTGGTGCAAGAGGACACGCGCGCCGTGTGGGGATGGACGATCGTGGAGCAGCTCGGCCAAGATCTGCGATACGCCTTCCGAACCATGGCTGCCAACCGGCTGTTCACATTGCTGGCGGTCACGTCACTGGCCCTGGGAATCGGAGCCAACACGGCGATCTACAGCTTCATGGACTCGATCCTGCTGCGCTCGCTGCCGGTGTCGGATCCCGAGTCGTTGGTCGTTCTGAACTGGCATGCCAAGACCGCCGAGCGCGACTTCGTCATGCACAGCATCAGCGGCACCTATGATGAACCCAAGTCGGGAGCCACGGGCGGTGTTTTCCCCTTCCCGGCCTTCGAGCTTTTCCGGAAGAAGGACTCCGTCTTTTCTGTGGTATTCGCCCACTTCCAAGGCTGGCAAGTGAGGAAGCTGAACCTGACCCTCAAAGGACAAGCCGACCTTGCCACCGGTTGGAACGTGTCGGGCGACTATTTTCGCGGACTTGGTGTTTCCCCGGCCGCCGGGCGGCTGATTAGTCCCGACGACGACCAGGCGGGAGCTCCAGCGGTGGCGGTCGTCAGCTATGGCTTCAGTCAAAGGCGTTTTGGGGGAGCCGCCAGCGCGGCGGGCCAGTCGATTCTGATCGACAACGTGCCCTTCACTGTGGTGGGGGTCACGCCGCCTGAGTTCTTCGGCGTGGATCCCGCGGCGGCTCCGGACGTCTATCTCCCGATGCACACCAATGAATTGCTGGGAGCCGGCAAACAGTTCGGCTTTTCCTCCGAGGCTTACCTCGATCAGAACTACTATTGGGTCCAGGTGATGGGCCGATTGCGTCCTGGAGTGAGCCTGGCGCAAGCCCAGGCTGCGCTGGCGCCGGCATTTCAGCAATGGGTAGCGAGCACCGCCGCCAATGACCGGGAGAGGGCGAACCTTCCCGCGCTGGTGGTGAAAGAAGGCGCGGGTGGGCTGGACAGCCTGCGTCGGCAGTATTCACAACCGCTTTACGTGCTGATGACACTGGTGGGAATGATCCTGGCGCTGGCGTGCGCCAACGTCGCCAATCTGCTGCTGGCGCGCGCCGCGGCGAGAAGGCGGGAGATGGCGCTGCGGTTGAGCGTGGGCGCGGGCCGGCTTCGCATTGTGCGGCAACTGCTGACCGAAAGCGTTCTGCTGGCGTCGGTGGGCGGGGCTCTGGGGATAGTGCTCGCAATCTGGGGAATTCGATTCCTTACACTGCTACTGGCCAACGGACGTGCGAACTTCACACTACACGCGAACTTGAACTGGCACGTGCTGGGCGCGGCAGCCGCACTTTCCCTTCTGACGGGCGTACTGTTCGGCCTTGCTCCGGCGCTCGAGTCCACGCGCGTGGACGTCGTGTCGGCGCTGAAAGAAACGCGAGCGGGCCGGCCGCAGGCGGGACGTGCCTTCCGGCGGGTCAGCCTGAGCCAGGTGCTGGTGCTAGGGCAGATCGCCATCTCACTGCTGATGCTGGTAGCGGCTGGGCTCTTTGTGCGGACACTTTCGAATCTGCAATCGATCGAGCTGGGCTTCAATCGCGAGAATGTCCTGCTGTTCCGGTTGGACGCCCGGAATGCCGGACACACAGACCCGGAGATTGCCGCCTTTTACGGCGATCTGCGCAAGCGCTTCAGCATGATCGCGGGAGTCCGCAACGCGAGTCTCTCGGAAGATTCGCTCATTGACGCCGGGACCGGACTGCCTCTCGGCGTATCCGGCGCGCCACCGAATGACGCCAACCGTATTCTGACCGTCGGACCGGCGTTCTTTACAACTATGCAGATTCCGATCCTGGCCGGCCGTGATATCGAGGAACGCGACCGGCCCGGCTCGCCAGCTGTTGCGGTGATCAACGAGGTGTTTGCCAAAGCCAACTTCGGCGATCGGAATCCGCTGGGGCAGCACCTGACGCTGCGGGAAGCCGGTGAAGGAGCCCGCATCGCGCGCGATATGGAGATCGTCGGTGTGTCCAGAAACGCGTGCTATGGAGGGTTAACGCAGAAGATCCCGCCGGTAGCGTATATCCCGTTTAACCAAGGCTACCCGCGGCCGGATCAGGTGGTGTACGCGCTGCGCACGGCGGGTGACCCGCTGCGGTATGTCAACTCCGTGCGCGAAATCGTGCGCCAGGCGGACGCACGCGTGCCAGTGTCCGAGGTACGAACCCAGGTAGCGGACATCAACCAGACGATCAACCAGGAAATCACGTTTGCCGAGTTGTGCAGTGGGTTCGCGATCTTGGCCCTGGTGATCGCCTGTGTCGGTCTTTATGGCACCGTCTCATACAACGTCGCCCGCCGCACCGGCGAGATCGGCATCCGGATGGCGCTAGGAGCGCAACGAGGCCGTGTCGTTCGAATGGTTCTACGTGAAGTTATGGTGCTAGCTGCAGTCGGGTTGGCGATCGGCCTCGCCATGGCGCTAGTCGCGTCGAAATTCGTCGCATCGTTTTTGTACGGAATGAAGCCCAACGATCCGCTGGCACTCGCGACCGCGGTGGCGACTCTGCTCGGGGCCGCCATCTTCGCCAGTTACGCTCCTGCCCGGAGAGCCTCCCGCATCGATCCTATGGCCGCGCTACGAAACGAGTGACTGGCATCGCCTTTCGGCCCTGGGGTCGTTTCCGGCCGGATGACGTACTCGGAAGTAGGTATACGTTTCGCAGGCTTGGCTCGATCGGACACGTTAAGCTGTAAGATCAAGTCTGAACCAAAACCCATGATCTATGTCGTGGTGATCTGCGTTATCGTGGCGATGCTGCTCGCCACTGCGGTGCTGCGCTCGCTGCGGGTGCACAGCCAGGCGGATTTTCTGGTGGCGGGGAGAAGCTTGCGGTGGCCGGTGCTGATTTTCACGCTGCTGTCTTCGTGGATTGGCGCGGGAAGCTTGTTCGCGGGCGGAGAGAACGCGTACCGCAACGGATTCGCGGCGCTGTGGCAGCCGGCCGGGGGGTGGTGCGGGCTGATTGTGATCGCGTGGATTGCAGGACGGGCGCGGCGGTTCGCGCAATTCACGGTGCCGGACCTGCTGGAGACGCGATACAACACGGCGGCGAGGGTGTTTGCGACAGTGGCCATCGTCATTTCGTACACCATGATCACGAGCTACCAGTTCAAAGCCGGCGGCGACGTGTTGCACCTGATTTTTCCATCGCTTGAAAAAACTACGGGGATGTACATCATCGCGGGCTTCGTGATTGCATTCACGGCGCTGGCGGGAATGGGGTCGGTGGCGTACCTGGACCTGATCATCGGGTCGCTGGTGACGGTGATCGCGATTGTCGCGGTGCCGCTGCTGCTCACAAACGTGGGGGGATGGGCGGCGGTGAAGCAGGCGCTTCCGCCGGACCATTTCACTTTCATGGGGCCACTGACGTTGGCGCAGGCGATGGGATTTCTGCTGCCGACGTTTCTGCTGCTGATTGGGAACCAGGGGATGTATCAGAAGTTCTTTTCGGCGCGGTCGGAACGGGACGCGAAGCTGGCGGTGGCGGGATGGATTGTGGGGACGACGATACTGGAGACGGTCATCATCACGATCGCGGTGGTGGGCAGTTCGAAGTTTCACACGCCGAATCCGCGAGAGATCATTCCCATGACGGCGCGGCTCGGGCTGCCGGCGGTGGCGGGGGCGATCTTGCTGGGCGGGATCTTTGCCAAAGTCATTTCGACCGCGAACAATTTCTTGTTTTCACCGGCGAGCAACCTGATTCATGACGTATATAAAAGGTTCATCAACCCAAGCGCCAGCGAGCGGCGGACGCTGGTGGTGTCACGCGCGCTAGTGGTGGGGCTGGGAATCTTCGCGCTGGTGCAGGGGGCGTATTTCGAGTCGATCTTGAAGGCGGCATTATATGCGTACACGGTGTATGGCGCGGCGGTGACTCCGGCAATCATGGCGGTGTTCTTTTGGAAACGGGCGACGGCAGCGGGGGCGGTGACCTCGATTATTCTGGGCACGATGATCACGGTCGTATGGGACGCGTTTGAGATTCAGGTGCGCTTTCAGGAATACGGATGGATCCGGAGCATGGACGCGGTGTATCCCGCGCTGGCGGTGTCGGTGGCCGGATTGATTGCGGTGAGTCTGCTGTCAGCGCCGCCGCCGCGGGAGAAATGGGCGGTGTTTTTCGAGGAGCCGGCGGGAGGAGGCGGGCAGGCTGCACTGTCCACGACGAGCTCGCGCGGCCGGTTGTGAACGGGCGGTCCCTGGAGGGCATGGTGAACGTTCGAGAAATTCAAGAGGCGCTGCGGCGCGAAGGGCTGGACGGGTGGTTGTTTTTCGATCATCACCAGCGCGATCCGCTGGCGTACCGGGTGCTGGGGTTCATGCCGGCGCGGCACGTCACGCGGCGATGGTATTACTTCATTCCGGCGCAGGGTGAACCTGCGGGGCTGGTGCATCGCATCGAAGCGGGCATGCTGGACGCGGTGCCGGGCGAGAAGACGAAGTACTCGAGCTGGACGGAGCAAACCGGCGGCATCAAGAAGCTGCTGGGAAGCGCAAAGCGCGTGGCCATGCAATATTCGCCGCAGTGCGCGATCCCGTACGTGGCGATGGTGGACGCGGGCACGGTGGAGCTGGTGCGCGGACAGGGCGTGGAGGTGGTGAGCTCGGCCGAACTGATCCAGCATTTTGAGGCGCGCTGCAGCCCGGCGGCGTTCGAATCGCATCTGGAAGCGGGGCGGCGGGTGGATCGGGTGCGCGGCGAGGCGTTCCGCATGATCGGGGAACGAACGCGCAACGGCGGCTCGGTTCAGGAGCTGGAGGTCAAGAATTTCGTGCGGGACGGCTTCGTGAAAGCCGGGATGGTGGTGGAGGATGGGCCGATTGTGGGAGTCAATGCCAACGCGGCGAATCCGCACTATGAGCCGTTCGAGGCCACGACGCAGCCGATCCGCGCCGGCGATTTCGTACTGCTCGACATGTGGGCCAAGCTCGACCAGCCCGGGTCGGTTTACTACGACATCACGTGGACGGGATTTTGCGGCGCCAACCCGCCGGAAGAGATGCGGAAGGTTTTCGCCATCGTGCGCGAGGCTCGCGACCGGGCGATCGAGCGGGTGCAAAAAGCGCTGCGCGCGGGAGAGACGGTGCGGGGGTTCGAAGTGGATGACGCGGCGCGCGGCTACATTTCGAGCCAGGGATATGGAGAATTCTTCGTGCATCGCACGGGACATTCGATTGGCCAGGACGTGCATGGGAATGGCGCTAATATGGATAACCTGGAGACGCACGACGAGCGGCGGATCGTGCCGTGGACGTGTTTCTCGATCGAGCCGGGGATCTATCTGGAGAAATTCGGCGTGCGCTCGGAGATCAACCTGTTTGTGGAGGAGCGGGACGCGCGGGTGACGGGGGAGATGCAAAAGGAGTTGGTGCTGATCTAATGCTTCGGGCTTCGCCGATTGTGCTCGTGCTTGCCGGGATCGTGTCGCTGCCTACCGCAGGCATTGCTTTGAGGGCCGTCGGTATCACGGCTTGGCAGATGTTCGACCCTTGCGTCCGTTGGGATGCGAGTGGAAGCACCTCGGGCAGTCTATCGATCGGGCCGAGGGATGTGTGCAGGACCGTGACGGTGAACGGCCAATCGAAGCTCCGGGCGGCGACGGTGACTGCCCTGATCCCCGGAGTGGTGCTCCTCTGCACGGTGCTGGCGACGATCGGCGTGGTTCGATCGCGCCGCGGGTGGATCTTCGCCGGGGCCGTGCTGATGCTGGCTGAGACGCCGCTCACATTTACGATCGCACCGCTGACCCTCATGACCGGACTGCTGTATCTGATCCTGGCGAATACCGGTTGGAGGTCGCGGTCTGTGGGTGAGATCACGCAGTAACGTCTGCCGGCCCAGAATAAGTTGCTGGATTCATTCCACTAAGCTCTGGCACGGGGCTTGCACGTGGCACTGTCCGCCATGCCGGCACCGCTTGTCGAGCCCGCCACCAGGAAAAAGAAGCAGTTCACACGCGCGCCACGCGACTATTCGCAGCGATTACGGCGCTCCATCCAGCTTACATTTCTAGCGCTAAATGTTTGGATCGGCATTCAGTTCGTCCGGTTCGTTCACTACTTTGAATCAAGCGGGAGTACCGCGCGGGTGTCGAGGCCGCCCGGCATCGAGGGCTGGCTGCCCATCGCCTCGCTGATGAACTTGAAGGTACTGCTCAAGACTGGTACCATTCCGCGGGTGCATCCGGCGGGCCTGTTTCTGTTGATCGCGTTTCTCGCCATCTCGTGGCTGCTGCGCAAATCCTTCTGCAGTTGGTTGTGCCCGGTGGGCACAATTTCCGAATATTTGTGGCGGATTGGCCGCGACACCTTCAAGAAAAACTGGAGGCTGCCGCGAGCGCTCGACATCTTCATGCGAAGCTTGAAGTATCTACTGCTCGCGCTGTTCGGTTATGCCATCGTGAGCATGTCGGTCGCGGCGATTCGGGCATTTCTTGACGGGCCATATGGCTTGATCGCAGACGTCAAGTTACTCAATTTTTTCCGGTATCTGGGCGTGGGTGGGGCCATCACGCTGGCGGCGCTCGTGGTGCTTTCGGTCTTCATCCAGAATTTCTGGTGCCGTTATCTTTGCCCGTACGGCGCGCTGGTTGGGTTGTTCGCGCTGGCGAGCCCGTTACGGATTCGCCGCAGTGCAACGCTGTGCATCGATTGCGGCAAGTGCGCGCGCGAGTGCCCGTCACGGTTGCTGGTGGATCAACTGGTGACCATAAAGTCGGCCGAGTGCACGGGGTGCCTGGAATGCGTGGCCTCCTGCCCGGTGGCAGACGCGCTGGTGATGTCGGCGGGTGCCAGGCGCGCGGTGCCGGCCTGGGCCATCGCCGCCGCCATCGCGGTCATCTTCTTCGGAGTTTACGGATTCGCGCTCGCCACAGGCCACTGGCACACCGATTTCCCCGATCGCGTGTACATGGAGCTGGTGCCGCGCGCGCAGGAATTCAGCCACCCGTAACGTAAAAACCCCTTGCCGTGTGAGCCCATATAGCCACGTTCTGTAGCACGACGATGGAAGGCACTTCGAATCAGCCTGCTCCTGGCTGAGCAGGCGTCTCGCCAGTTGCGACGGATCTTTGAGGAATGCTTGCGCAACGGCCTCGCGCGCCCAGCGGAGTAAAGCACAGAACGGGGGACAGGCTGCACTGTCCACGGCGAGGCCGTTTGATCGGTTCTGAGGGTGTCGATTAAGGACAGTGGAGCCAGTCCCGGCTATTACGCGTGCGCAGCCATGAGCGTTGGCTGGTAGACGCAGCGCGGATCTTCGGCGAGGTAATTGCCACTGAGCGCATAGGCGCGCGCGCGGGAGCCGCCGCAGATTTTCTGGTATTCGCACACGCCGCACTTCCCTTCCCGGGCGGTGGTGTCGCGCAGGATACGGAACAGACTGGAATCGCGGTAGACGCGGACGAGCGAGTCCGTCTTCACGTTGCCCGCCGAGACCGGGAGGAAGCCGCTGGGAAAGATCTCGCCGGTGTGGGAAATGAATACGAACCCTTTGCCATCGCTCACTCCGGCGGTCCGCCAGACCATGCCCCGTGTGTTGGCGGTCTCGGGAGCGGGCCCGTGTTCCTGCCTGTGGCGCTGCGCCACGTAACGGCGGTAGTGCATGGCTTCGGTGGTCTTGACGTCGAACGGAGCGATCTTCGAGATCTCGTACATGAATTCGAAGACCTTCTCGTATTCGTCGGCGGTCAGATCATCATCGGCGAGCGCGCGTCCCGTCACCACCAGGAAAAACAGGCTCCACATCCGCGAGCGCGATTCGTAAACGCGCTCGGCGATCTGCCCCAGCTTATTCATGTTCCGCCGCGTAACCGTGGTCTGGAACTGGGTGTCGAGCGCGATGTCTCGAGCGTGGCGAAGCGCGAACATGGCGCGGTCGAACGTTCCGGGAACACCGCGAAAACTGTCGTGCGTCTCGGCGTCCGGGCCATCCACGCTGATGGCCATTCTTGTCACGCCGCATCTCTTGAACTTGTCGATGTTGCTCGCCGTCAGCAGCGGAGTCGCGCTGGGGGTGACGTTGGTGCGCAGGCCCAGGCCGACGCTATGACGGATAAGATCGAACAGGTCGGGGCGTTTGAGCGGATCGCCGCCGGTAAACACCATAAGGGGGTCGCCAAAGGAGCGGATTTCGTCGAGGAGGCGGAATCCCTCATCGGTGGTGAGCTCGTCCGGGTTGCGCCCGGGCATGGCCGATGCCCGGCAGTGCACGCAAGATAAATCGCAGGCCTGGGTGGCTTCCCAAATGACTAGCAGTGGGGACTGGTTAAAGTCCATCGCTCCTCCTGTACGGCCGACTTATTTTGCAATCGTGTGACCAGGGTCCCGGCACGTGGCGTGCACAGGGTGGATTCAGGTAAACCCAACATTTTGGAGGCTAACATGGTCATTTCAGAGGCGAAGACCGTTGGCGAGCTAGCGGCCGAGGTTCCAAGTGCGGCCCGAGTCTTTGAAAAATACGGAATTGACTATTGTTGTGGGGGAAAACACCCAGTCAAGACCGTCTGCCAGGAGCGTGGAATCGCGCTCGAAACCCTTGAGGACGAACTGGATCAGGCGGCCGCCTCAAAACCGGAGCCGGCCGATCGCGACTGGAACACGGCCTCACTGCAGAGTCTGATTGGTCATATCTTGCTGCGGCATCACGCGTACCTGAGATCCGAGCTGCCGCGCATCGCGGAGTTGTTCGCGAAGGTGGTGAATGTGCATGGCGATCGCCAGCCCGTGCTTTTTCAGGTTCGCGAAATCTTCACTGCGATGCATGATGAACTGGACACGCACATGATGAAGGAAGAGCTCATCCTGTTTCCGGCGATTGGGAAGCTCGAAAGCGGAATGCACCCTCCTGCCTCCTCAATCGACCGGCCCATCCATCGCCTGGAACATGAGCACGAGAATGCAGACCGCGCGCTTGTGGAAATGAGAGAGCTGACGCGCGACTACACGATCCCGAACGACGCCGGCAGTGCGTATCGCGCTCTATTCGCCGCGCTGGTTACACTCGAGAGCGATCTGCACCGCCACATTCATCTGGAGAACAACATCCTGTTCCCGCGCGCGGCGAAGCTCGAATCCTGACAAGGTCCCAACAAAAGACTACTGCCGGCTGGCGGGCGGAACGATCCCGTTCATGCGCGCGTAGACGACCATTTGGCCGTAGTGATCGAAGCTGTGCCATACGGGCACCGTGGCCATGTCGAGTCGCGAAACCTCACCGTTGCCAAACGGCGATTTAATCATGGTGGTGAGACTCGCCGTGGTGAGACTCTGCATGGCTTTGTGGCTGTAGGCGATGGCGCCCTTGAGGTACTTGACGTAGTCGTCCTTGGATTTGAGGGTGGCCGGGCCGTTTTCCCCTTCTCCGGCTTCGGCGGGCATTTTCTCGCCGAGCACACCCGCTGATACCAGATACATGACCGCCGCGATATGACTGACCTGATGGCCGAACGTGCGGACACTCTTGAATTCGCCGTGGGTGGGAGCAAAATCATACTTATCGGCCGGCATGGCCTCGGCGAGCGGCACCAGCTCATGTTCGATCATGGACAATTGGCCGTCCAGAATTTTGCTCACAGAAGGAGCATCGGCGCCAAACGCCAAACCGCAGGCGCCGGCCAGCAACAGGGCAAAGGGTAGTCGAAGCATGGGGACATTATACTCGGGCCGAGTGGTAATTTGCGCACAGCGGTCGAATGCATGAAGACCGCTCCCTTCGGGACTGTGAAAAAATCCTCGCTCTACCCAGATCCTGCGGCTAAAGCCCGCTCCAGAGCCTCCCGCGCGGCCCGTGCTTGCGCCAGCGGTGGCGTACACCCACTCAAAACATTTTGTGCCTGCCATGTTCGCGCTGGAGGCATTTTTTGCACAGCCCCAGAGGGAGCGGTTGGTCGTGCGCCCTATCCGTTCCGGCTAATTTTTCTGCACATCAATCAGGGTGTAGACTGATCCCCAGGAGGACTGCATGGATCGGCCGCGTCATCCTAACGTCGTCCGCACGTGGAAGGTGGAGCGGATCAACCGGCCGCTGCCACCGAAAGTTCGTCCTCAAGCGGTCTCAGACCGCGCTGCCGTCCCCCGCCCGCGAAGGAGGTCCCGATGATCAACGCATCCCAATTGCGCGCCGGAATGGCCTTCAAGTTCGAGGGGCAGAGTTACCGGGTCGTTACCGCCGAGTATCATCCCGGACAGGGCAAGATGGGCGGCGCAACGCATGCTCGCCTGCAGAATCTCGCCACGCGTACCCTTTGGGAGCATAGTTTCCGCTCCGAGCTGAAACTCGATGAGATCCAGGTCGAGAAACAGCCGCTCGATTTCCTCTACGCTGATGCCGGCCAGTGCGTCTTCATGAACCCGCAGACGTACGAACAAACCGAAATCGCCAAGGACATTGTCGGACCGCTGGCGGATTTCATGGAGCCTGGCATAAAACTGAGCGTCGAGTTCGTGGAGGGTCGCGCGGTCAACGTACTCTTCCCCGACATCCTGGAGTTGAAAGTTGCCGACACCGCTCCGCCCATTCATCAGCAACAGGACAGCACCCTCAAGGCCGCCAGACTCGAGAACGGCGTCGAGGTCATGGTGCCGCAGTTCGTCAAGGCCGGCGACGCCATTCGCCTTGATCCGCAAACCCTGAAGTACGTCGAGCGGGTGAAGGCCGACGCCAAAGCCAAGCACGCCTAGTTAGCCCGCGACCGCGCAGCTATTCTTTGTCCAAAGCGTCAATCTCACGTTGCAGTTTGTGCGCCTCGCGCCGCGAAATGTAGGCGAACCCGACCGACCACAGGAGCGACAAAAGCACAAACGGGGCGCTTCGCGACCACAGAGCGGGTTCGTCCGGATGTGCAAAGGGAACCTGCAACGCAAACGTCAGCAGGATCGCCAGCATGGGCCCGGCATACCACGACCACACGCTGCGCAAGGCAGCGCGCTGCCTCTCGAGCTGCGTCCGATAATAGCCGCGAGCCACTGATGACGTGGCCTCCGGCGGCACGGCTCCGATGGACCCTTTTCTGTAAACCTGGCCGATCATGTACAGCGCCACAGCGATGATCACGCCACCTGCTGTCCGGCCGGCGCCGGAGCGGAAGGAGGCGTCTTTGCTCATCAGGAAAAGCAACACGCCAACAACCAGGATCACCGCAAACAACTGCGAAACATTGCCGCGGCGAACTTTCTTCACGAACTTCTGAGACTCGTGGCGAACATCCTTCGGTGACATGGTGGCATTCCCTCCTTGCACGGTGGCGTGACCGCCGCTCTCACGGGACGCCAGAATCCTCCCCAGCGCAGCCAGCAGCAGCACACTCATCGCGCTGCCGGAAATCAGCATCCATCGCGGCAAAACCAATTCCCGGTCGATGTTCCAAAGCGCTGCCTGCGACAGGACCGCGCCTCCTGCACCCACTGCCGCGTCAACGAACGGCGCCCACCGCGATCGTCTTGCTGGGTCCGCGTAGGCTCTCCGCAGCATCAACGCAACGAGCGCCGAAACCGTCGGAATCGCCAGCCTCACCAGTCCCCACTGCTCCGCCAGGAAAGCCGTCCCGGCCCATTGCCACGCCGCGCAGAGAAAGGAAAGGTACGCGGTGAAGGCTTCCATCCCCAGCACTCGCGCGTCTGTCGTCCTGCGAATGCGGCTCGCCACCACGCACGGCACTGTAAACATGGCGTCCGCGATGTACTGCCGCGGTGATGTGAAGCGCTCGTGCAGGTCACCCAGCACCTCCTCGCGGCAAGCTGGCGGGAGCAGGGTTCCAACGATGGTTTCGATCGCTTTGGGAGGAGCCGGTTTCACAAGCCCACTTCCTTTCCCCACCGCTTGCCCCATTGCCTGGCCCACTCTTTGCCCCAGACCTCCGCGATCGTGTCCCAGATGCGCTTCGCGGTCACGGCCGATTCCTCCAGCGCGCGCTCGCCGAGCGCTTCCAGGCGATAGCAACGCTTGGCTCGTCCGCCGCGTTCCGGCGTGGGATCCGACAGCCGGGACGAGACGAAGCCTTTGTCCTCTAGCCGGTCCAGTGTGACGTAAATCGCGCCCAGCGAGATTTCCTTTGGCCGCGCCAGTTCCGCCACCTTGGCGTGAATCGTGACGCCGTAGGCATCATCGCGCCGCGACAAGATCGCGGTGAGCACCAATTGCTCGAACTGACCAATGGAATCGGGCCTTGCCATTTGTCCAACAGTGTAAGACAAATAGGGAGTCCCGTCAAGCCGTTTGTTCAGAATCGGGAAACGCCATCAGCCCCGCCGCGAACTCTTTGCCTTGAACTTCGTCTTCAGCACCACCGGCGTTCCCTCGAATCCGAATCTCCGCCGGATTTGATTGATCAAGTGCCGCTCGTGCGAAAAGTGCAGCGGGCCTGCCCGATCCGTAAACGCCACAAACGTCGGCGGGTGAACCGACGCCTGCGTGATGTAGTAAATCTTGCGCTCTTCGAAGTGCAGCGATTCCACGAAGCGGTTCAGTTCGCCCGTCGGAATGCGCCGCCCCGCTGACTCATTGACCTCGCGGATCAGCTTAAACAACCGGTCCACGCCTTCACCCGTCTTGGCCGACAGAAACACCACTGGCGCATACTCCAGGAACTTCAGTTCATCGCGAACCTGTTGCTCGAACGCGCGCTTCTTGCCTTTGTCGATCGTGTCCCACTTGTTGACGCACAGAATCAAGGCGCGGCCGCCCTCATGCGCATATCCCGCGATGGTCGCGTCCAGCGCCAGCACCCCCTCGGTCGCATCCAGCACGAAGAGCACCACCTGTGCCATCCGGATGTGCCGCCGCGCCATCACCACGCTGAGTTTTTCCGCCATCTGCTTGGTCTTTCCCTTGCGGCGAATTCCGGCGGTGTCCACGAAGACATACTCCGTCTCCCCGTGACGAACCTGTGCGTCTACGGCGTCGCGCGTCGTTCCCGCCACCGGCGAAACAATCGCCCGCTCCTCGCCCGTCAGCGCGTTCAACAGCGTCGACTTCCCCACGTTCGGCCGCCCGATGATCGCGACCTTGATCGCCTCGCTCGCTTCCTCGATCGGCGTCTCATCGAACCCTGCGGTCACATGCGCCAGCAACTCATCAATGCCCGTGCTGTGTTCCGCCGAGACCGGAAACACGTCGCGAATCCCCAGCGTATAGAACTCGTGCGCCAGGTCCTCGCGCGCCACCGTATCCGCTTTGTTCACCGCCAGCGTCACCGGCTTTCCCAACCGCAGCAGCATCTGCGCCAAGTCCCGGTCCGCTCCGGTGATTTCCGCGCGCCCGTCCACCAGAAAGATGATGTGCGAGGCTTTCTCAAACGCCACCTGCGCCTGCTTCAGAATCTGGCTGGGAATGTACTCGGAATCACTGACTACGATGCCGCCGGTGTCGATAATTTCAAATTGCCGCCCGTCATACTGTGCCCGCCCGTGCATCCGGTCCCGAGTAATCCCCGGCTCATCCCCCACAATGGCGCGCCGCTGCCCCGTGATGCGGTTAAACAGCGTCGACTTCCCGACATTCGGCCGGCCCACAATAACAACGGACGGAGGATCTTGCGGCATGCGATCTCATAATACCAGCGCAGTCCCACCAATCCGCACGTAACGCAGAGCGCTCCCGCACGTCTGATTATTTGGAGGCCAAATTCAGGCTCTCCAAAATCAACCATCGCGAATCGAAAGGGAGGTGTGTACTTACCATGCGTGGTTTTGTGTCTTCGATCTTCAACCTGTTCGTCGTGCTCACCTCCATGTTTCTCTTCGGAGCGGGCACGCACTGGATTGCCACGCGCCGGCTCGGCGAATTGGACGGCATCCTCCTGCTGACCGGCTTTCTGCTCGGCGGCATCGTCTTCGCCCACAAGTTCTTCGTGGCCGACTTCGAGCCGCTCTCCATTACGCGACCCCGCTAAGCCGCGCAACTTGTAGCGCAGGTCTACCGCCGCTTTCGCGGGAGACCTGCGGCTTTTTGCCGCAAGCATCCGCAGCGAGGCCAACCCCGTTACAATCGAACAAGCCCCATGACCACTTCCGCCAAAGCGCCCGGCGTGCGCCAGTTTTTCTCCCGCCACGGCGCGCTTTCCAAGTGGCACCCGAATTACGAGTACCGCCCCGGGCAGCTTGAAATGGCCGAAGCCGTCGAATCCGCGCTCGCCGACCGCAAGCATCTCATCGTAGAAGCCGGCACCGGGACCGGAAAGACACTGGCCTATCTCGTCCCTGCCATCCTCTCCGGCAAACGCATCATCGTTTCCACTGGCACAAAAAACCTGCAGGAACAGCTCTTCTTCAAGGACATTCCCTTCCTGCAAAAGCATTTCCCCCGCCCGCTCGAAGTCTGCTACATGAAGGGCCGCGGCAACTATGCCTGCCGCCAGAAGATCTACGATGCCCAAAAGGAAGCCGTCCTCGATGGCTTCGAAGAGGTGGCTGATTTCCAGATCATCGAGCAATGGGAAAAGACCACCGAATTCGGCGACCGTGCCGAGATCAAAACGCTTCCGGAATCCAGTTCCGCCTGGAACAAAATCGATGCCCGACGCGAGCTCTGTTCCGGCCAGAAATGTCCGCAGTTCGATCGCTGTTTCATCACCCTCATGCACCAGCGCGCCGCCCAAAGCGACATCATCATCGTCAACCACCACCTTTTTTTTGCCGACCTCGCCATCAAGGACGAAGATGTTCCCGGCATTCTGCCCGACTATCAGGCCGTCGTGTTCGATGAGGCGCACGAAATCGAAGATGTCGCCGGCCAGTATTTCGGCGTCCAGATCAGCAATTACCGCTTCCAGGATTTGCGGCGAGACATCGCCCGCGTCTCACGCCAGAAGCAGTTTGTGTCACAGGAACTCGACCGCATCATCGACAGGCTCGAGCAACTGGCCGATCATTTCTTCGGTTTGTTTGGAAATGTGGAAGGACGGAAGGGGTTCGATGGCCGTTCGGCATTCCTGGAGGAGCACGCGGAAGGCTACACAGATCTGCTGATGGCTCTGGAACTTACGTCATCACACCTAAAACTCCTGAAGAGCCAGCCGGATGAAGTCAACCCGCTCATCCGCCGCACGGAAGAGTTGATGCTCGGCTTGAAGTTCGTTCTTGAATCCGACGACAGCGACTTCGTTTATTGGATCGAACGGCGCGGTCGCGGCTGCTTTCTTCAAGCTACGCCCGTCGATGTGTCGGCAATTCTGTCGCAACGGTTCTTCGACAAATTGGACACCATCGTCCTTACTTCGGCGACACTGGCCGTGGCGGGGACCTTCGAGTTCGTCAAGCAACGGCTGGGGCTGCCGTATGCGCGCACGCTCATTGTGCCCGGCCACTTCGATTATGAGAAGCAGGCGCTCCTCTACGTCCCGCCGCATCTCCCCGATCCGCGCGACCCGGCGTTCACAAAAATGGCCGCCGAAGAGATCATCCTGCTGTTGCAGCACAGCCGCGGCCGCGCCTTCGTTCTTTTCACCAGCTACCAGCAGATGCGGCTGGTCTACGACCGCGTCTCGCTCGAAGTGGAATATCCCACGTTGATGCAGGGTACCGGCCCGCGCCACGCCCTGCTTGAAGAGTTTCGCTCCACGCCGCACAGCGTGCTCTTCGCGACGGCCGCATTCTGGCAAGGCGTCGACGTACCGGGCGACCAGTTGAGCTGCGTTATCATTGATAAGTTGCCATTCGCTGTTCCCAGCGATCCGGTGGTGGAGGCGCGCTTGCGCAAGGTGCGGGAGAGCGGCGGAAATCCGTTTTACGACTACCAGATCCCGCAGGCCGCCATCGCTCTGAAACAGGGGTTTGGAAGGCTGATTCGCAGCCGGTCGGATCGCGGAGTCTTGGCGCTGCTGGATAATCGCATCAGCAAGCAGCGTTACGGCCAGGTCTTTTTCGACAGCCTGCCCGACTACGGATTCACAACCAGCATCGAAGACGTGGAGAAGTTTTTCAATGTTTGAAGTTTCAGTGGAAGAGACGTTTTCGGCCGGCCACGCCCTGCGCCATTATCGCGGCAAGTGCGAAAACGTGCATGGCCACAACTATCGCGTCGCGATCACCGCCGAGGGCGAGGGGCTGAACGAGATAACCGGTTTACTGGTCGATTTTGGGGATTTGAAACGGCTGATGCGCGCCGTGGTGGCGCGCCTGGATCATCAGTTTCTGAATGACCTCGCGCCGTTCGACGCCATCAATCCATCCGCCGAAAATATTGCGAAGTATTTTTACGATGAGATCAGCGCGGGCCTTGCTCCCGGGCCGCGCATTCGTGAAGTCAAGATCTGGGAGACCGACATCACTTCGGCCACCTACCGGCCTACTCCGTCCAGTAAGTAACCAGCAGCCCTTCGCCCGCCACGTCCATGTCGATGTAGTACTCGGAAAGGTTGAGGACATCGGCGTCGTCCTGGGATTCAAGGTAGAACGAATCCGAGATGCCACCCGCCGAATTGGGCCAAAGCACGCGAATCACGTTGGCCAGGGTGGCGCGTACCATCCCGCTTTTGCCGACGTAGCCCTTGCCGGTGAGTCCAGGGATCACCTGAAAAAAGATCTTGGAAGCGCGGAGGCTGGTGTTGCTGGAGAGCTGCACGAGCGTGCCCGGTGTGGCTACGTTGACTCTTCCCAGGGGGTTGGCGGTCATCAGGACTCCTTACCCGCATGTTGCCAGACGAGTCCCGGAAAATGGCGCACCCCCGCCGCTAAGTTACTGTCTGCGGAGAGAAAAAAGCTGGAGGCGAACTCGTGACCGATAAATCAGCGCCCGTAATACGCGGCGTTTTTGGGCGTGAAGTCGGCCCACTTTTCCGGCAGGTCGTCGAGCGCGAAAATGGCGGAAACCGGGCATACCGGGACGCAGGCGCCGCAGTCGATACACTCCACCGGGTCGATATAGAGCATCTCGGAGGTGGCGAAATTCGGCTCGTCTTTTTTGGGGTGGATGCAATCCACCGGGCAGGCATCCACACACGCTGTGTCCTTCGTTCCAATGCAGGGTTCCGCGATCACGTAGGCCATGAGTTTTTCCTGTGAAGCTAATACATAGCACAAGGCAGGGCAAAAACACAAACTCCGGCGGGCAACGTTTTTTATTGCGCCACCCCTGCCCATAGCGCACACTGAAGGGGATGTCTGCCAAAGTGCGAAAGGCCGTGTTTCCCGCCGCGGGACTGGGTACCCGCTTCCTTCCAGCCACCAAGGCGCAGCCGAAAGAAATGCTGCCGCTGGTCGACAAACCCATCATCCAGTACGGCGTGGAAGAAGCGCTCCACTCCGGCATCCAGAACATCATCATCGTGACGGGCCGCGGCAAGTCGGCCATTGAAGATCATTTCGACGTGAGCTTCGAGCTCGAATACCTGCTGGAGAGCCGCGGCAAAAAGGATCTGCTCGCCATTGTCCGCAACGTCTCGGACATGATCAACGTGTCTTATATCCGGCAGAAAGAGGCTCTGGGTCTCGGCCATGCCGTGCTGCGCGCCAGTGAGTTGATCGGTGCGGAGCCGTTTGCCGTGGTGCTGGCCGACGACGTCATTGATTCCGAAACCCCGGCGCTCCGCCAGTTGCTGGACGTCCATGATTTCTTCGGCGCGCCTGTGCTGGCCGTGATGGAAGTGCCGCGCGAGAACATCTCCGCGTATGGCGTGGTGGACGCGGAGGCGGTCTCTCACAACGGCAGCAAGGACCGCGTTTACCGGATCCGCGATCTTGTGGAGAAGCCGAGCAAGGACGATGCGCCTTCGAATCTGGCCATTATCGGCCGCTACGTTCTCACGCCCGAAATCTTCGATTCTCTCCAGGCTATTGAACCGGGCTCGGGCTCCGAGATCCAGCTCACCGACGGTCTCAAACACCTGCTTCACTCGCGCCCGATCTACGCCTACCGTTTTGAAGGCACACGCTACGATGCCGGCGACAAGCTGGGATTCCTCAAGGCCACGGTCGAGTTCGCTCTGCGGCGCGACGACCTGGGCGCCCCTTTCCGCGCATACCTGAAAAGTCTGCAATTATAAAAGCTTGACCACCACTGAAACCAGCGCCTTAGCTGCGCTTATCCGGGACACCGTTGGCAACCAGCCCGTGACCGATGAAGTGCGCGCGCGGCTGCCGGAAAGGAGCGGCGATGTCCGGCTTTTGCCGGCCTCGCTCGAGCGCGACCCGCGCGATGCTTCGATTTACTATGTGGCCGCCGACGCACCGGCTCCGCAATTGCTGCGCGTGACGCGCGACGATGCGCAGGCCCTGCCGTTCGCTTCGACCGACCGCGAAAGCATCCGCCGGTTCGCCGAGCAGGTGAACCGGGCGTTCCTTCCCCGCCCTCAGCGAGCGATGGCCGCGATCGCCGTTGGCAACCGCCATCCGGAGACCAGCCTGCCGGCGGCTTTGGAAGCGTTTCGCATCCTCCTGAACAAGACGGGCAGAAACCTGGCTTCCACCGTGCAACTCTCGGCCACACGCGAGATGACCACCGATGAAGCCATCGCAGCGCGCGACGGTGAGAATCCAACCACCGCGGGGCATACGCGGGTCTCCATCCGTCACCTCTATCATGCGGGCCTGTGGGCAGCCATCCGCGCGGGGTGGCGCGAGGGGTACAACGCCGAAGCCGACCATTTCATCGTTACCGGGCGCAATGCGGAACAGATCGCGCGTTCGGTTGAGGGCGCGAAGGAGGCCATCCACCACGCCGCCGGATACACGAAGTTCACCACCGATACGTCGCGGCTGTTCATCCTCGAAGCCGACACCCGCCATCCGGCCGCCTGGAGCGACGCGGCCGTGGCCGAAAAGTTCGCATCCATTTTTTCCAGTGAAGAACGCGCCTGGATTCTGGGAGAGTTTGCCAAACGGGTTTCGGTGGAGAATACGGCCTACGACTTCACCCGCGCCGAGGTTCTCCGGCTGGCGGTGAAGTTCGGAGAGAGCCTGAAGCTCAACGAGGAGCTGTTTGATTTCATCCGCCGGGAAAAGTCCGGTGAACCGTTCGATTTCGAGCCTTCGATTGATGAAGCCGAAACGCTGACGACACCCCAGGAACTTTTCTTCTACATGCAGTGGCTGAAGCTGCGGGGGCGACCGGCGCAGTTGGTGCCGCCAAACCTGGGCTTCAAGAAACGTCAGGCCTATCCGGCGGCCATGGAGACCTCAAGCGAAACCGGCGTGGGACTCCGCGATTACGTACATCACAAGATGTGGCCAGAACTCCAGCCGCGCGTTGCGACGAGTTTCGCGGGCAGACCGATTGAGGAGCTTTCACATCGTGTCCGTGAACTAGCCGCAGTGGCGAGGCATTTCGATGGCACGCTGAGCATTCACTCCGGCAGCGGCAAGCAGGCGGAGGTGCTTGAATCGATTGGGCGGTCAACCGGCGGGCGCGTGAATTACAAGATCTCGGGTGAGCTGCAATTGCAGTTGTTCGACGTCCTGCGGGAACAGCCCGCGACTTCGCCCTGGCGGGCGTTGTATGAGCGGATGGCGGAGCGGTGCGACGAGTTCGCCGCGCAGGGTGTCTTTGGCGCAGAGAGCGAACTGGCGGCCAAATACCGCACAATGGGCCGCGACTCGTATCTGGGCGATGCGTCACGCGGGCGCGTGGACGGCAACCTGTTCCTGGTGTTCTGGGTGGGCAATCTGGTTGGAAGCCGGGATTCGAGGGCACCAGATGGTGACCATCGCTTCTTTAAAGAAAAGCTGGATGAGTTGCCGCGAGAACTGGTGGCCGAAGTGCAGAAGCGGAACACGCGATACATCGTCTGGCTGGCGGAACATCTGATGGTTTAGCCGCGAATGAACGCGAATATGCAACTTGACGGCAAAGTCGCGATTGTCACCGGCGGAAGCCGGGGTATCGGAAAAGCCATCGCCGCCGTCTTTGCCCGCGAGGGGGCTACCACGGTCATCTGCGGACGGAAGCAGGAAACGCTGGATGTGGTTGCGCGCGAGTTGGGCAATCGCGTCGTCCCATTTGCCTGCCACGTCGGGAAGCCCGAGGAGCTTTCGCGGTTGGTAGACAAGGTAACGGGCGACCTCGGCCATATCGACATCCTGGTGAACAATGCGGCCACCAACGTGGCGCAAGGCCAAGCCCTCGCCATTGACGATGGGCAGTTTGACAAGATGATCGAGGTAAACCTGAAGAGCGCGTTCCGGCTGACGCGCCTGGTGGCGCCGGGAATGTGCCGGCGCGGCTCAGGCTCGATCATCAATATTTCGTCGATCTCCGGACTGCGCCCGCAGTTTGAAGGCATGCTCTACAGCACGACGAAGGCAGCGCTGATCATGATGACCAAGTGCTATGCGCTCGAATTGGGTCCTCAAGGCGTGCGCGTGAACGCCATTGCGCCAGGGTTGATCCGCACGGTGCTGAGCGAGTACTACTGGAAGGATGAAGCGCGCCTCGCCGAACGTCTTGAGCACCAACCCATCAAGCACCTAGGCCGGCCGGAAGAGATCGCCGAAATCGCGCTCATGCTGGCCGGCGACAAAGCGTCGTACCTGACGGGGCAAGTCATCACCGTCGATGGCGGCGCGACCATCGCCTGATGAAACTCTTCAAGAATCTCGCCGTGCTGGCTGTGACAGCGGTGCTGGCCGCTTGCGTGATTGGCGTTTACGTCACGCGCGACGTGACTACGAGCCGCGTTCCAGCCAAGAAGCCGGCCGCCAATAATCAGACTCCGCTGGTCGACGACCGGCTGCTGCAGACGGCGCGGCAGATGAGTTCCATCGCAGAGACGAGCGACGAGCAGAATCTTGCCGCGGAGGCGCTGCGGCTGGCGGACCACGAGGTCGACCAGGCCTTTGCGGCGGCGATCCGCGAGGCAGCAGCAGCCATCGTGCCGCCCAGCGGGCCTTTGAAACAACTTACGGACCGCATCTCCGGGCTGAAGTTGCGCATGGTTGCCGACCAGGCGCGTATCGCGAAGCTCACCAAGGACGCGGAGACCAACGCGGCATCCGCCGACAAGCTGGAACTAGCCAAAGCGCAGCTCGCCCTGGACCAGGACGAACTGGACGATGCGCAGGAAGATCTGGTCCGGGAGGGGGGCGACCAGCAGGCCAAAATACAACAGGCGCTCGCAGCGCACGAAGCCGAGGACCACCAGACCGCGCAGACGCCGAAAGCGCCCCCCGCCGGCAACACCGCAACGCTAAGTGAACAGGTCCAGCGCTGGCTCACGCTCGGAGATCGCGAGCGGCAATTGGACGCCGCCCGCCAGCAGGCCGCCAATTACGCGGCAGCTTTCGAGCGAGAGCACGACACGCTCGAAAAGCTCATCAAAAAGCAGCCGATCCCGGACACCACGGCTGCGGCGCCACCGTCGAGCGACGACTCGTCCGATGACGAGGCGGATCAGCAGGAAGACACGGCAACCATGGTAGCGCGGCTGCGCCATCTCTCCGACCAAAGCAAATCGCTCACATCGCTGGACCAGCGGATTCAAGACAGCCAGCAGTTGGCGGACGTTTACAAACGATGGGTCGCGGTCGCGGAGACCCGGCGCCGCGGCGCTCTGAACCTGATGCTCCGGTCTCTCGCTGTAGTCTTCGCAATTCTGCTGCTGGTGATGCTGATCATGCGGGGCATCCATCACGCGTTCGGGCAGCAGGCCGATCGCAAGCGGCTGCACCAGTTGCGCGTCATCGCCAGCATCGCGGTTCAAGTGATTGGCGTCCTGATCGTCCTTCTGGTGATCTTCGGACCGCCCACGCAGATCTCCACCATCATCGGACTCACCACTGCCGGGCTCACCGTGGTGATGAAGGACTTCATCGTTGCCTTCTTCGGCTGGTTCGCGCTCATGGGCAAGAACGGCGTGCGCATCGGCGACTGGGTTGAGATCAATGGCGTGGGCGGCGAAGTGATCGAGATCGGTGTGCTCAAAACCGTTGTACTCGAAATGGGCAATTGGACCAGCACCGGCCATCCCACCGGACGCCGGGTCGCGTTCATGAACAGTTATGCCATCGAAGGGCACTACTTCAACTTCTCGACGGCAGGACAGTGGTTGTGGGATGAGTTGCAGGTGACGTTGCCCACTTCCGGCGATCCCTACCAGATGGCGGAGCAGATCCGGCAAAGGGTAGAGAGGGAGACGGAGACGGACGCCACCGAGGCGGAACGGGAGTGGGAACGAGTTACTCGTCAGTATGGCACCAAGCCGTTTTCCGCCAAGCCGGCGGTGGACCTGCGGCCAGGGGTAAATGGCTTGAGTGTGATCGTGCGCTACATCACGCGCGCGCCGCAGCGCTATGAAGTGAAGTCGCGCCTGTTCACGTCGATCGTGGAATTGATGCACAAGCCGGCCGGGGTCAACCAGGCGTGAGCGGGCAAACCGCCCGTCGCCACTCGCGGCTCGGATAGATACTCCGGATGTTTCTTTTCGACCTGTTCCGTTCCTTCCTGCCCCTGCACAATCCCATTGGTTTCGGCGCCGCTGATTTCGTCGAACTGGTCTTCACCGTTCTGCTCGTTCTGCTCGCCATGACGTTCCGTCCCTGGATCGAACCGTATGCGCGGAGGTTGGCGCTGAGCATGCGCTGGTCGATGGTGTTTCTGGCTGCGCTACCCGTTGCATTGCGGCTCGCCCTTCTGCCGCACCATCCCATTCCTTCGCCCACGGTTTCCGACGAGTTCAGCCATTTGCTGGTTGCAGATACGCTGCTGCATTTCCGGCTGGCGAATCCCGCGCACTCCATGCACCGGTTCTTCGAGACCTACTTCGTCCTGCAGGAGCCGGCATACAGTTCGATTTACGCGATCGGCCAGGGCCTGGTGCTGGCGTTGGGCCGCGTGTTGTTTGGCCATCCGTGGGCGGGGGTGGCCATGTCGGTGGCGGCATGCTGCTCGCTGTGCTACTGGATGCTGCGGGCCTGGACTGCGCCCGCGTGGGCGCTGGCGGGCGGTGTGCTGGCCGCGATTCAATTTGGCCCGCTGAACCAGTGGATGAACGGCTACTGGGGCGGCGCCGTTTCCGCGACGGCCGGGTGTCTGGTGTTCGGCGCTCTGCCCAGGCTGCGTGAAAGCTATCGCACGCGGGATGCCGCGCTACTGGGACTGGGCCTTGCGCTGCAATTGTTGACCAGGCCGTACGAGTCCATTCTGCTGGTTGTGTGCGTTGCTCTGTTTTTCCTCCCGGTGCTGCGAAGACGGGATGAATGGCCAAGGTTGGCGAGGGCCTTGCCGGCCGTGGTGCTGGTTGTGGCGCCGGCCATCGCGCTCACGCTTTTTCAGAACTGGCAGGTCACGGGAAGCTGGACCACGCTCCCTTACGTGCTCAGCCGCTATCAGTACGGAGTGCCGACAACCTTCACGTTCCAGCCAAATGCTGTTCCCCACCGCGAGCTGACTGTCGAACAGGACCTGGATTACAAGGTGCAGGTTGCCGTTCATGGGGACCATCGCGATACGGTCAACGAATATTTCCGCCGGCTCGCGCAGCGGGTGCGATTCTACCGCTTCTTCTTTCTTCCCCCGCTCTATCTTGCGCTGCCATTTTTTCTGATGCGCCTCGGGGAATTCCGCTTCGCCTGGGCTGCCGCGGCGTTGCTGATTTTCAGCCTGGGTGCGAATTTCTATCCATACTTCTACCCGCATTACATCGCCGCGGTGACGTGCTTATGCGTGCTGGTGAGCGTTGCGGGACTGGAACGGCTGAGCCGGTTGAGCCTTCGAGGGCAGCGGGCGGGCTGGGATGCCGCAGTCCTGATCCTTCTCCTGTGCGGCGCGCATTTTGCGTTCTGGTATGGATTGCATGTTTGCGACGACGCCGAGTTTTCCGTTGCGTTGCGGCCATACGAAACCTGGGATTTGATCAATCACGATGACCCCGAAGGTCGGATTGCCATCGGCCGCCGGCTTGCACAGGCTCCAGGCAGGCAACTTGTCTTCGTGCGCTACTGGCCGAAGCATCTATTTGAGGAGTGGGTTCACAACGCGGCCGATATTGACGGCTCACAGATCGTTTGGGCGCGCGACCTGGGCGCGACCGACGATGAGAAACTGCGCCGGTACTTCCCCGATCGCACCGCCTGGCTGCTCGAGCCGGATGCCAGACCGCCGAGGTTGACGCCGTATCCGCATTAGCTGCGGAACTGACCGTCACGGGTGGCGATGCAATACATGCGTGGCGATGTCGGGCCAGAATTCCCGGAAGACGTTGGTCAGCGCGTCCCGCATGATGGCGTATGTCCATTTGGTCGCGACCTCCCCTGCGGTCCGATCCTTACTGGGATAGTAGGTAGTCGAGATTCCCTGCGCAATCCCGCGGCCCAACAATTCCGATGCATTGAAGCTGTTGTGTCCGTGATAGTCGGGAGTGATGAGAACCCGTGTCGCCGCGTAGAGGGCACGCTTCCCAAAGTTGCCTTTCCCCATCGCGTAATAACGCTCGTCTTGATGAAAGACGGTCGGCAGAGCGAAGATTACCAGATAATTTCCGTCAGTCTTATCAACGTACCCGCGCCAGTAATATCCCCAATAACCCGGCAAACCGACGCCAAGCTGCTTGTGCGCGCCCTGGGCATCGGCGATCCCAGAAGTGAAGGCAACAAAAATAAAACTCGAATAATCGAAGCTGTTCTGTGTTGCGATCTTAAACGCTTCCCTCATCGTCGGCGGCGGCGGAATTTCTCCCGCGCTGACGGCGCGGTAATTGGGCATAACTCCCAAAATGCGCTTGGGCTGCTGTTGGGACGGCGGAACCGCCTGAGCATTTGGCGCAGCCGGGTCCAATGGTTTTGCATCACTGGCTGCAGGCACGCCGGGGGGGTCGTTTTGTGGACTCCGATCTTCCGGCGAACTTTGCTGATCAGCAACGATTGCCCCAGGCTGAGCGAAGGCACATGTTGCCAAGAAAAAGGCTGCCAGTGACAAGAGCAACTCCAAACTGATCGACTTAAAGACATTCCTGATGGATTTCATTTACTGCTGACTCTCCGATGCCAAGGCGCGGACAACGAGCCGAACCGCTCCAGCACGATGCTTCGCAGCCCTTCAGCCGGCCATCTCCAACACTGCGCCGGCAATGACTTGTTCTGGGACCATACTGCGGCCGCCGGGAAAGCGGCGGCGCGAGTGCGCGCGAAGGTTTCACAAGGAGTCAATCGGTGCTTCACCAAAGTCCACAGAGCTTCAAAGCCGTCGCGGGCGCGGATTTTTTTCCCGTCGGCGATGCCTCGTGCGTTGTAACTGATGGGCACTTCCCAGATCCGGAAACCCAAACGCCGCACCTTGGCGGTGACTTCGGGGCAGAATTCAAAACGCCTGCATGTGAGATCCAGCTCGTGGAGAATGGACGCGCGAAAAGCCTTATAGGCCGTGGCTTCGTCTGTCAGCCGGGCGCGATAGAGAAGGTTCGCCGCCGCGGTCAGGATCCAGTTGGCGATCCGGTTTCGCGTGGCCATCCCGACGGGTCTGCCGAGAAAACGCGAGCCGTACACGATATCCGCCGTCCCTGCGACGATAGGTTCCAGAATGCGAGCGTAATCGTCGGGATCGTATTCGAGGTCTCCATCCTGTATGAGCACGATGTCGCCGGATGCCAGCGCGATGCCGGCGCGAATAGCCGTGCCCTTTCCGGAATTCCCGATGGAGTGATGGCCCACGATGTCGCCGGCCCGGACGTGCCCGGCAATCATCTGCGCGGTGCCGTCCGTGGATCCATCGTCAATCACGATGATCTCTTTGGAGCAGCCGTCCGGCAAAGGCGCAAGTCGAACCCGCTCCAGCACCTGGTTGAAGGTGCGGAATTCGTTGTAAACGGGAATGATGATGGAAACCTTCACACGGGTTTCTCAAGCACCACAAACAGTGACTGGCCAAACGGTGGTGGCATCCAGCTTTCAAGACGTGACTGGATCGGCGCCACGAACCGGTCGAAAATTTCTATCTGCCCTTCCGACTGAGCTTCGCGTTTCAGAACGCGCGCGTTCACCCACCAGGCGAAGAAGCCGGTGAAGTTCATGTAGTGCGCCTTCTTAACGCGCAAGCCGCTCAGAGAGGCCAGGCTGGTGATCGAGTCCCGCTTGTAGCGCCGGTGATGCCCGAGATTTTTGTCGATCGGGCCATAGAGAGCCCCAAACGCCGGAAGGAGTAGCACGATGACGCCGCCGGGCAAGAGGACGGACGCCATCCGGCGGAGAGCCTGCCGATCGTCTTCGACGTGCTCGAGCACGTTCAGACAAACGCAGGAATCCGGGCGGAGCCTGGCGATATCGGAAAATTCTGGGTCGACCACGTCGCACGCGAAACCGCGCACATTGTTCTGATTCCGATAGCGCTTCTGGAACCGCTCGATACAACCCGGGTGTTTATCGAGCGCGATGACGACCTCCCGGTCCAGCAGCAGCTCTGTGAAGTTGCCGATGCCGCAGCCCACTTCGACCACCCTTCGGCCCAATTCCGGCAGAACGAGGCGGCCTTGCCAGGCGAAATAGTTTTTCGCTCTGGCCATGCGCTCCTGATCCTCAAGCGCGTATGTGACGTCCCACTCCGCGACTGAGATGTTTCTAATCACCTGGCGAACCTGAATCTTTGATTGTAAGAGAGAGGCGTATGCGAGAGTTGAACGGTTACCGTTTGGGTGGCCAACCTCTGGGAAGATAGAAACGTTGCATGTTTCTGTGCCAGATACTCCAGGCTTTTCAGCCTCTTCGTAACCCCATCGGCTTCGGCGCCAGAGACTTCATTGAGCTAACGTGGGCCGCGCTGCTGGTGCTGCTTGCATTGGCGTGGCGCCCGTGGATTGAACCGTTTGGCCTAAGGCTGGCGCATAAAGCCGGGTGGTGTATGCTGCTGCTGGCGGCTCTGCCGGTGGCGCTTCGCTTGTTCCTGTTGCCGCACCATCCGGTCCCTCGGCCCGAAATCTACGACGAATTCAGTCACCTGCTGGTTGCCGACACTCTGCGGCACTTTCGCCTGGCGAACCCGCCGCATCCGCTGCCTCAATTTTTCGAAACCTTTTTTGTGCTGCAGGAGCCGACGTATAGTTCGATCTACCCCATTGGCCAGGGCCTGGTGCTGGCGTTTGGCTGGATGATTTTTGGTCACGCATGGGCCGGGGTGCTCCTCTCCGTGGCGGCTCTCAGTTCGCTCTGCTACTGGATGCTGCGCGGCTGGACGACGCCGGGTTGGGCGCTGGTGGGCGGCCTGCTGGCGGTCTTCGAGTTCGGACCGCTGAACCAATGGACGAACAATTACTGGGGCGGCGCCCTACCCGCGGCCGCCGGTTGCCTGGTATTCGGCGCGCTTCCCCGATTGCGCGAGCACCGCCGGACCAGGGACGCGGCTCTATTAGGCATTGGTCTGGCGCTACACGTGTTAACGCGCCAATATGAGTCCATTTTCCTAGCCGCCAGCGTGCTCCTGTTTTTCATGCCCGAACTGCGCAACCGCCAGGCGCTGCGAAACGTGGCGCGAACTCTGCCCGCCGCCGCTTTGGCCGTGGCTGCCGCGATCGGCATCACGCTGGTTCAGGACAAGCAGGTTACAGGAAGCTGGATGACGCTGCCGGAAATGCTGAGCCAATATCAGTACGGCGTTCCGGCGTCGCTCACCTTCCAGGAGGACCCGATTCCCCATCGAGAGCTGACTCCGCAACAAGCGCTCGACTACAAAATGCAGCGCTCGTTTCGCGGAAACGGTCCGGAGACGATCGGTAGGTTTTTGATCCGCCTGGAGTACCGCGTGCGCTTTTACCGCTTCTTCTTCCTCGTCCCGCTGTATCTGGCGGCGGGCGCCTTTCTCGTCACGGTCAGAGGCTATCGTATTGCGTGGCTCGTTCTTACGCTTCTGATTTTCGCGCTGGGCGTTAATTTCTTCCCAGCGTTTCAATTTCATTACATCGCCGCCGTCACGTGCCTGTTTGTGCTGGTGAGCGTCATGGGGCTCGGCTGGCTTAGCGCGTGTGCCATTCGGGGCCTGCCCGTGGGCCGTGCCGCGGCTCAGTGGGTCGTTTTTTTGTGCGCCGCGCATTTCCTTTTCTGGCATGGTCTTCACGTTTTCGATGACCAGCCCTTCTCGCTGGCCATGCGGCGGTACGAAACCTGGAATGCCATCAATCACGGAGATCCCTTCGGGCGGAGGGCGGTCGACGCCCAGCTTGCGACGGCGCCCGGCCAGCAACTCGTGTTCGTGCGTTACTGGCCGCAGCATATTTTCCAGCAGGAGTGGGTTTACAATGCGGCCGACATCGATAGCGCGCGGGTCGTGTGGGCTCGAGACCTCGGCGAGGCGGAAGATGAGAAGCTAAGGCGCTATTATCCCAACCGAGCCGTGTGGCTGTTGGAACCGGACGCGCGGCCGCCGAAACTGACGCGGTGCGATGCGGCGGCTGGCTGCCTGAATCAGACGCCGTTTGAATCAGTCACGAGGTAAAGCTATGCTGGATTTCGTGCGACCCTCCCTCTCTTCCTATGCCCGCATTCTGTGGCTGGCGCTCTTAGCCACGCTCTGTCTGAGCCAGGATGCCGCGGATCCGTGGCCGAAGGCGGACCTCATGGAGCCCGCGGCGCTCGTGAAAGCAGTTCAATCGGCCAAACCTCCGGCGGTGTTGTGCGTGGCGTTTCCCGTTCTGTATCGCAGCCGCCACATTCTTCACGCCATCGACGCAGGACCCGGTTACAAGCCCGAGGGCATCGACGCCCTGAAACAGGCGGCCGCGCGCCTCTCGAAAGGCGCCGACGTTGTCATCTATTGCGGCTGCTGCCCGATGGTGAAGTGTCCCAATATCCGGCCGGCGTATCGCGCGCTCAAGGAACTGGGCTTCACGCATCTGCGCGTTCTCAACATCGCAACCAACATGCACACCGACTGGTACAGCAAAAACTACCCATCCGAACCAGGCAGCGCCGCGGCCGAAAAGTAGCCGCGGGCGAGGCATTCCGGCCTCCGATGCTAACCTGAAACTACATGCGCGGGTTTTGGCTGACGGTTTTGGCCGCATTGGCGAGCTTCTCCGCCGCCGGCCAGGTGATCGGCGATGTGCGCGAAGCCATCGCAGAAGGTGATTTCGCGCACGCCGAGCGATATATCCAGAACTATCGGGCGAAAAGCGGCGTGACGCCGGAAGTGCTGGAAGCGCTCTCGTGGCTCGGCCGCGGCGTGCTGGATGCGAAGCAATACGACCAGGCGGAACGCTACGCCGCTGAGACCCGGAAGCTCGCTCTCGAGCAACTCGCCAGGCGCAAAATGGACGATGAGCGGCACCTGCCCATCGCGCTGGGCGCATCGATCGAAATCCACGCAGAAGTGCTTGCCGCTCGCGGCTCTCGCGGAGAGGCCATCGTGTTCTTGCGCCGCGAACTGGCGACCTACCGCAGCACGTCCATCGCCCCACGGATTCAGAAGAATATCAACCTGCTGACCCTGGAGGGCAAGCCCGCGCCGCCGCTCGAGATCACGGAGTGGCTGGGACCCAAGCCGGTGGCTCTCGCTCAGTTGAAAGGCCATCCGGTGCTGCTGTTCTTCTGGGCCCACTGGTGCGGCGATTGTAAGGCGGAGGTCCCGGAGCTTGCGCGGCTGGTCGCGCAATACCAGTCCAAGGGCCTTGTGCTGATCGGTCCCACCCAACACTATGGCTATGCCGCGCGCGGCGAGGACGCCTCACGCGAGCAGGAAACACGCTACATCGACGCAGTCCGAAACCATTACTACGCCGCCCTCCCGGACATGAGCGTTCCGGTGAGCGAGGCGAACTTTCAGAGATTCGGGGCCAGTACTACGCCGACACTCGTCCTGATTGATCGCCAGGGTGTCGTGCGACTCTATCACCCTGGCGTCATGCCCTACCAACAACTCGCCAGCAAGCTGGCCGAAATGGGCGGAAACTAAGCGACTGCAACTGTCAAGCGGTCTCTTTTCGTTGGACGACAAGTTCGGGATAAAACTTCTTATACTTTTTGAGTGCCCGGATCAGCGCTTCCACGGCCGAAAGCTGTGCGTAAAGGTGCTCCAGTTCCTTTCCGATGTCATGGCCTGTCGTGGCGACGAGGGGAGGCTTTATTTGCATGTCCCAGACTGCACGACAATCGGTCGTGCGGAAAGCCCGCTTATGGGGAAACTATCGTAGGATCGGGGCGGGAGTGGCGGTCCTACGAATGTGGGGGGAGTAGCTGGGATGATTAGGAGGCTTACAAGAGAGAAGCGATTCTCTCCGGATCATTAGGCACCACAATGGGCTGATTGGCGAAAGTGGAACGGATGCGCGTGCCGTCCGGAGCGTCCAGCTGGCCGGTATGGTAGCGGTAAATGTAATCCGGGTCCTTCAGCAAGTTACCCGTGAGCACCGCCACCACGTCCGCGTCGCGCTCGATGACGCCCTCCGCGGTTAACTTGCGCATGCCCGCGAGCGTCGCGGCCGAGGCGGGCTCGCAACCAATGCCGCACTTGCCGATCACGGCCTTGGCATCGGCGATCTCCTGCTCGCTGACTTTCTCCACCACGCCGTTCGATTCCTCCACTTCTCTCAGCGCCTTGGGCCATGAGACCGGATCGCCGATCTTGATGGCCGTGGCCAGTGTTTCGGGATGGCCCACGGGCTCCAGCCGCCGCCGTTCGCTCGCCCGGAACAGTTCATAGAACGGCGCGGCGCCTTCGGCTTGAATCACGGCCAGCCTGGGCATCTTCTGGATGAAGCCCCAGTGCTTCAGCTCGCGCAACGCCTTTCCGAAGGCCGATGTGTTGCCGAGGTTTCCGCCGGGCAGCACGATCCAGTCGGGAGCGTTCCAATCGCGCTGGTCGAGCATCTCGACAATGATCGTTTTTTGCCCCTCGATGCGAAACGGATTGATGGAATTCAGCAGATAAATGCCGAGGCCCTCGGCGAGTCCGCGGACCAGCGCCAGGATCTGATCGAAGTTCGCTTCCACCTGGAAAGTTCGTGCGCCGTACTCGAGAGCCTGCGCCAGCTTGCCATAAGAAATATTTCCGTGAGGAATGAAAATCAGCGGCTCGATTCCCGCGGCGCTGGCGTACGCGGCCATGGAAGCGGAAGTGTTCCCGGTAGAGACGCAGGCTACGCGCTTCATACCGAGCCGAAGCGCCTGGGCGACGCCGCAGGTCATGCCGTTGTCCTTGAACGAACCAGTAGGATTGAATCCCTGGTGTTTGAATGTGAGCCGGTGGAGACCTCCGTACTGCGCGGCCGCCGGTGCGGCCAACTGGGGCGTGTTGCCTTCGCGGAGGGAAACGACGTGGTCGAAATTTTCGAGGAAAGGAATGATCTCGCGGTACCGCCAGACGCCGCTTTGATCGAGCGGCGCATTCGAGATTCGCCGCGCGCGCCATACCGACTTCACCGGTTCGGGATCGAGGTTCCAGCCGGGATAGTGCGCCTCCAGCAGGCCGCCGCACTTCGGGCAGTTGTAAAGCACCTCGGTCACGGCAAATTGAGCGCGGCAGGTTGGCTCAAAACAGATCAATTTGGACGACATGAACTACCCATTGTAAGGGGCGAAGTCGAATTACATCGGGCGGTGCTTAACCTTCGATATCTTGCCCCCTTTTGTGGTGGGTCGTAGAATCCAAAAGGGACAGCCTGCCGTTAGCGTTATCTCGTCTAGCTTGACCTCGTAACGTGAAGTAAACACAAGCGATTATGTTTGCCATCATCGGGATTCTGGTGGTCATCGGGGCCATTGTAGGGGGCTATCTGATGGAGCACGGCAATTTGATGGTGCTCCTGCAGCCCGCCGAACTGATCATCATCGGCGGCGCCGCCGTCGGGACCGTTCTGATTGGCAACCCGCTCTCCACCATCGTTCTCCTGCTGAAGGGACTTGCCGGAATTTTTAAGCCCAGCGCGTTCTCCAAAGATTTCTATCTGGAACATATCAAGCTGCTCTATGAAATTTTCCAGTCCTCGCGCAAATACGGAATGGTCAAGTTGGAGCAGGACATCGAAGAGCCCGAGAAGAGCCCACTCTTCACCAAATATCCCAAGTTCGCCAAGAATCACCATGCGCTGCACTTCGTTTGCGACACCCTGCGCATGTACGTGAGCGGCGGTGTGAGCGCCATGGAACTGGACCAGATGATGGAGCTGGATATGGAAGTGCACCATGCGGGCGTTCGCGCACCGGTCAACGCCCTGAGCACGGTGGCCGATGCGCTGCCGGGACTGGGCATTGTGGCGGCGGTGCTGGGTGTGGTCATCACCATGGGGTCGATCGGCGGGCCGCCGGAGGAAGTCGGTCACAAAGTGGCGGCGGCTCTGGTGGGGACCTTTCTCGGCATCCTGCTGTGTTATGGATTCCTGGGCCCCATGGCTTCCAGCATGGCAAAGATCAACGAAACGGAATCGCAGTTTTACCATTTCCTACGTGTCGGGCTCGCGGCGTTCATCCGCGGAGCGGCGCCCATCCTGGCTGTCGAATTCGCGCGGCGGGCCATCCCCTCGGCGGTGAGGCCGACATTCAAAGAGATGGAAGATACCTGCAAAAAGAGCGGGAAAGAAAGTCCGCCGGCCGAAAAGAGCGCGGCCTAGATCATGCCCGAGTCCGAAGGCCGCGAACCCATCATCATCATCCGCAAGAAGGTCTCTCACGAAGGCCATCACGGCGGCGCGTGGAAGGTGGCTTACGCCGATTTCGTCACGGCCATGATGGCCCTGTTTATCGTCCTCTGGCTGTTGAGCAGCAGTGAAAAAATCAAGAAGGCCGTCGGCAGCTACTTTCAAGACCCGACCGGCAGCGGCAAGATGATGGGCAGTACTCTCGGCGGCACGGGCGAGAGCATCACCTTCACCAAGGACGACATGAATGAGCTCAAAAAGCGCCTCGAGCAGGCCATAAAGACCATGCCGAAATTCGAGCAGATGAAGAACAACGTCGAGCTGACGATTACGAACGAAGGCTTGCGGATCGAACTCATCGAGTCGGACAAAGGCATGTTCTTTGAAAGCGGCAACTTCAAGCCGACGGAAAAAGGGCAGGAACTGCTGGTGAGGCTCGCAGCGGAACTGGGCCGGCTGCCCAACACCATCGCGATCGAGGGGCACACCGACGCCAAGCCCTACCAGGGCCAGTCCGCCTACAGTAACTGGGAACTATCCGCTGACCGGGCGAATGCGGCGCGCCGGCTGATGCAGGGACATGGATTGCGCGGGGATCAGGTGAAGCAGGTCCGGGGGTTCGCAGATCAGCGTTTGCGCATGCCGCAGGACCCGGACGCCGCCTCCAACCGGCGGGTTTCGGTGATCGTTCAATATCTGCAAGCGGCTCCCCGCGTCGCAGCCCCGTAGTGGCGGGGCATGCCCGGCCATTACCCCGCCAGCGTATACTGAACCACGATGCTCGCGGTTCATCTGGAGAACAGGCATGTTTCGGTCAAGCGCGTTCCGCGGCCCCGTGTGCCGCGGGGTTTCGCTCTCATCCGGCTTCTGTGCGGCGGCATCTGCAATACCGATCTCGAACTGCAGCGCGGCTACTACGGTTTTTCCGGCATCCCCGGCCACGAATTCGTGGGCGAAGTGGTGGAGGCGGGCCGCCGCGACTTGATTGGCCGGCGCGTGGTGGGCGAGATCAATCTGGATTGCGGCACGTGCGACTGGTGCCGCAAGCGCCTGGGACGCCACTGCCCTGCCCGCAAGGTGCTCGGCATCGTGAAACATCCCGGAGCGTTTCGCGAATTCCTCACCCTGCCGGAGCGCAACCTCCACGTTCTGCCGGATTCCATTCCCACGGAACAGGCGGTCTTCGTTGAACCCCTCGCCGCCGCGAGCGAGATTCTGGATCAAGTGAACATTCCCTGCAGCTCGCAAATTGCGGTGTTGGGCGACGGAAAACTGGGGCTGCTGGTGGCACAGGTGCTCCAGGCTCACGGCTATCAGGTACATCAGTTCGGCCATCATAAGGAAAAATTGGGGATCGCCGCGCGCGCAGGCGTCTCAACTGAAATCGTGCGCGATCGCCTGCCGGAGGCTGAATACGACTGGGTGGTGGAGGCCACCGGCTCGCCCAAGGGTCTTCCCGCCGCTGTCCGTATGACGCGGCCGCGCGGCACCATCATCATGAAGTCCACGGTGCACGGGCTTGTAGGCGTCGACAGTGCGCCGGTGATCGTCAATGAGATCACCCTGGTCGGCTCGCGCTGCGGGCGCTTCGAGCCCGCCATGGAGATGCTGCAGCTCGGGGTCATCAATGTTGCCGGTATGATTTCGGAGCGAATGCCCCTCGAGCGCGCTCCGGCAGCGTTCCGGCAGGCGGCCAGGCCAGGAGCGATGAAGATCCTGCTCACGGGAAATGGGGCCGTTTGAGGTGAACAGTCAGCTACCGGTGCAAGCAGACATATACCGTTATGCATTGGTCCGCTGTCCGGGCGATTCGCTCGATAGGAAAGCTGCCCCGCGACCGTTATAATGAGTTGTCAGTCGCGCGCTAGAGTTCTTCGCATGTCTTTGTCCGAAGGATCCCCCACCACTCAATCGGCCGCCGCGCCGGAATTTTACACCTGGACTTTCCCCGGAGCGCCAGTCCGTGTCCACTTACATCTCAACGTCGTGGAATTGCTCGGACGCGAGGTGCGGCGTGCCTGTGAATCCGTCCCCTCGCACAGCGTGGAGATCGGGGGACTTCTGCTGGGCACGTCTGACGTCGTCGCGAGCGGGGTCATCGAAATCAAGCATTTCGAGCCGTTTCTCTGTGAGTACCGGACCGATCACAAATTCATTCTTTCCGACACCGACGACCGCAAGCTCGAAAAATTGCTAGCGGCTCACGCGGGCTATCGCCGCGACGGGCTGTCGGTAGTCGGATTCTATCGGAGCCACATTGGAGAAGGCCTCAGCCTGCGCCCGCGCGATATTTCTCTAGCGGAAAAGTATTTCAGCAATCCAGCCAACGTCTTTTTGCTGGTGAAGCCGGCCGAACAGGGTTCCTCGAACGCCGGATTTTTCTTTTGGGACGACGGTCGAATCGACTCACAATTTTCATACCTCGAGTTTCCGTTTGAATCGCGGCTGCTCACCGGCGGAACCTTGAAGACGCGCCTCCCGGAACCCGGCCCGGAGCAAAAGTCCCAGGAAGAGCCGCTGACGCCCGCTGATTTTTCCGTGCCCGAGATGCCCTCGCTGGAAGAGCTGGCCCTCAAGGCGATCTCTCCCCGGCGGCCCCGCTGGCTTTTGCAGGCGTTGTTGGCCCTCGGGATGATGGTCCTCGGCGCCGCCTGCTACGGGATCTACATGAAGTGGAGCGCTGCGCCCACCGACACCAAAGTGGCGTCTGACTCGCCTGCGCTCGCGTTGCAGATCGAACGCCAGAGCGGCGATCTTCGGGTAAGCTGGAACCGCCATGCGTTCGCAGTGGCGCGGGCGACCGACGGCGTGATCGAGATCCGCGATGGCAGCCTGCAGGAACAACAACTGCATCTCGATGTTGACCAGCTTCGCCATGGGAGCATCTTCTACACTCCGGCCTTTCCGACAGTGCAGTTCCGGCTCGAAGTCACCGACCAGGACAATGTGAAAACGAGCGAGACGGTGCTTGCGCTGACCGCTGCCAGGATGGATTCCAGCGCCGGCCTGCCGCCGGGGGCGGTGCCCGCTTTCAGTCCAGCACCCGGCAGGAATCAACCGCAGGCCGGCCCTGCCGCGAGCGGGCAAACGACGCCGCCTTCGCCGGCATCCACCCGTGATTTCGGAGAGCCGGTTCGCGTAGCCATGGTGAACCCGCCTGCGCCCGGCGCAGCCTCCAAGCGCGTCCCGGAGTCTACGCAGCCCGGACCCACGCCGCTCTCCTCACCGCCGCGCCTGGGCGAATCCTACACTCCCGCGCAACCCCTGCGTGAAGTCCAGCCGCAACTCCCCCCAACAGGCGCCGCTGCAGTTAAGTCGCTGGTGGAGGTGGAGATTCGCGTACACATCGATGATAAGGGCGCCGTGGTCCGGGCGGAGCCAGTGCCGGGAAAGCAACCGGTGAGCAGTTTGCTCGTGGGAGCTGCGCGCGATGCCGCCCTACGCTGGAGCTTCGAGCCGGCGTGGCGCGGCAGCCGGCCGGTGGCCAGCGAAGTGGTTCTGAAGTTCCAGTATCGTCCCGCCGCGCACTAGCGGGCCGTTCAGAGTTTCGCCAGCGCCGCCTGGATCGCCGACACGATGGTGTCCGCCTGCTCGCGGCTGAGGATCAGCGGCGGTGACAAGATCAGTACGTTGCAGTAACCCGGCACGGAATCGTTGTTGCGGCCCACCAGCACGCCGGCCTCGCGTATGGCTCGCTGTAGTTGGACCATGCGGGCCTCCGGCAAAGGCGTCTTGTTCGCGTCGGCGATGATCTCGAGGCCGATCAGCAGGCCGCGCCCGCGGATTTCACCAATCCAGCGCGAATCGATTCCTCGCAGCTTTTCGAACAGATAGCCGCCGGTTGCCGCTGCGTTTTCCCACAGCCGTTCGCCTGTCAGGATATCCAGATTGGCCAGCGCGGCGGCGCACGAACTGGGATGCCCGCCGAATGTGCTCACCTGGGCAAACTTCGCGTCGCTCTCCCCATCGTCGTAAAATGACTCGAAAATTTCTTCGGAAGCCACGGTGGCGCCGAGCGGCAGATACGCCGAGGTCAATCCTTTGGCGAAGGTGAGGATGTCCGGCCGGATGCCCGCATGCTCGAAACCGAACAGCTTTCCCGTGCGGCCAAATCCGGTGATCACCTCATCGATAATGAGCAGGGCGCCATACCGGTCACAGACGGCTCGCACGCGCTCCAGATAACCCTCAGGCGCTGGAAAGATCCCGCCGCCGCCGATCACCGGCTCGGCGATGACCGCGGCCACCGTTTCCGGACCCTCCATACGGATCACGCGCTCGATCTCGTCGGCGCACGTCAAGGTGCAGGCCGGCTGAGAAGAACAGAACGAGCAGCGGTAGTGATCGGGCGGCGGCACGTGCAGGAAGCCCGGCACCAGCGGCTCGAACGCCATTTTTCGCGGGCTCTGCCCGGTCGCCGACGCCGCGCCCATGGTGAAGCCGTGATAGCCCCGGTGGCGCGCAATGATCTTGTATCGGTTCTGGCCCGGATGCTTGCGGCGCGCACACTGCCGCGCCATTTTCAGCGCCGTCTCCACGGCTTCCGAGCCGCTGTTGGAAAAGAAGACCCGGCTCAGCCCGCGCGGCAGCATCCCCGCCAGCCGGGCCGCCAGGCGCGCCGCGGGGCCGTGCGACTGCGTCAGGGGATAGTACGCCAGTTGACCCATCTGGGCCGTCACGGCGTCCACGATGGCGCGGCGGCCGTAGCCTACGTTGACGCAGAACAAGCCCGCCATCGCATCCAGATACCGGCGCCCGTCCGCATCCACGACATAGCAGCCGTCCGCACCGGCAATTTCCAGCGGAGGCCGCGCCTCGAGCCCCCGATGTTGCATGTTTCCGTGCCAGAGATGCTGCAGGTCCAGATCGCGCTGAGAAGAGGTAACGGCTTGAGCCATGGCTTCGATTTTACCCGAAATATGCCGCGCTGCTGACTCAATTAACGCAGTCCAAGCCCTTTCCGTGAACGGCATCGGATTTCACCATTGTGGTCCTCAGATCGTAAAGAAACACAGCCACAGTTGTTGAAACACCCACGGCGTTAGGTTCACTATCTTCCAGAGGGCGATCCGTGAGCACTCAACTCCCCAATCACACGCATGATGCCGCCATTTTCACCAGAGCCGCACAAGTGCAGGCTTGTCCGGACCTGGAGCAGTTCCTCGAACTATTGCTGGGTCCCGGCGATGCGGGATCCACTTTCACTTCGGACGAATCCAGGCGCGCCGCGTGGCGCTTGCACTCCGAGAAACTGCTGCGCCTGGTGGAACCCGGATCTCGCCCCTGGGGGTGGTGGCAATACGACGCACCCGAACCCGCGCTGCCGCGAGAATCGGATCTCGATTACCTGGTGAGATGCGGCCTTTTCACCAGAGCCGAGTGTGTGCGACTCCTGGAAGCGCGTGTTCAGCCGGCCGAGCACGCTACGCGAAATCCGTAATCCGCATATTGAAAATGTGGCGGAATGCTGGAGCGCGCCGCGCACCGGCTCACCTTGACGTGATGCCTCCAGGAGCCGCCGCGCGAGGCACGCCGTTCGCCCTCAGCCGGCCCTTGCGGATTCCGCTCCGGTGAAACAGCATAGTAATCCTTCAGAAACCAGTCCGCGCACCACTCATGAACGTTCTCGCCGAGCTCGTAGATGCCCCAGTCGTTCGCGATGCCCTCGCCCACGGGCAGCGTGGCCTTCACTTCCCCGCCCCAACGCCGCAGGTAGGCGGGATGAGACTGCGGTGGCTCGTTGCCCCAGACGTAAAGCGCGCCCTCGCGGCCGGCCCGGGCCGCGCGTTCCCACTCGGCTTCGGTCGGCAGCCGGTAATGTTTTCCCGAGACAGCGCTCAGCCATTGGCAGTACTTCTCCGCTTCAACCCAGCTCACCGCCGCCACAGGTTGATCGGGATGGCTGAAGTCCGGATGTCTCCAGAGAGGCGGCGCAGGGTGGGCAGTGGCCTCGAGGAAAAGCTGGTAGTCGCGGTTGCGCGCGGGAAAGACGCCGAGCTGGAACTCGTCCACCCAGACGCGATGCACCGGCCGCTCCTCATCACGGCCCTGGTCACATCCCATCAGAAAGTAGCCACCGGGAACCTGGACACACGGCAACGTTGCAGCGAGGTCCGGCACGCGACTCCAACTCCCGGCTTCTATGTTAGTTCTCGATCGAGAGCTTCTTCATTTTATAAAGAAGCGCTTTGTAGTCGATGTTCAGGAGCTGCGCGGCATGCTTGCGGTTCCAGCGGGTGGAGTTGAGCGCCGCCAGGATGGCGTCGGTCTCGGCTTGTTCCTTGGCCTTATTGACCTGGGACAGAATGGGTGCGGCCGGCGGCTCATCGTAATTCAGGCCGGCGGTTGCCGCGGCCGCCACGGCTTTGATCTGGCTCGGCACAGCCGCGGGCGGCCTCTGTCGCAACGGTCGTGACCGCAGATCTCGAATAATCGTCTCCGGATCCCGGACGACCAGGTATTTGCGCATCACGTTCTCCAACTCCCGGATGTTGCCGGACCAGGGATGCGCCACCAGAGCCTGATGCAAGGCCGGAGTGATGGGAAGCGGGGCCATCCCCGCCGGGGCGTGTTTCTTCAACAGGAACTCGGCCATAGGAACAATCTCATCCTGCCGCTCCCGCAGCGGCGGGACGCGGATGGTGACCACGTTCAAACGATAAAACAGGTCCTCGCGGAACCGGCCGTCCATAATGGCGTCTTCCAGATCGCAGTGCGTCGCGGCGATGACGCGCACGTCCACATGAATGGTCTCCTTGCCGCCCAGGCGCTGGAATTCCTGGTCCTGCAAAACCTGCAACAGTTTTGCCTGCAGCTTGAAATCCATGTCGCCAATTTCGTCCAGCAGGATCGTGCCGCTGTCGGCCATCTCAAACATGCCGGGTTTTTTCTGAAAAGCGCCGGTGAATGCGCCACGTTCGTAGCCGAACAGCTCACTTTCCACCAGTTCCGACGGCAACGCAGCGCAATTGAGTTTCAGGAAAACTCTGTTGGCGCGCGGCGATTGCGCGCACAACTGCCTGGCGATGACTTCTTTACCGACCCCCGTTTCCCCTTGGATGAGCACCGGCACTTCCGACGAACCGATCTGCCTGAGCAGAGGTTCGATGGCTTTGACGCGCATGGCAACCACTTTGGCCGGGGGTTGAGTCTGCACCGCCGGCGCAACATGCCCGTTGACGGAGATGCTAACCCCCAAAGCTTTTTCAATCGCGTCGCACAGGTCCTCATGGCTTACCGGCTTGGGGATAAAATCCGTGGCGCCACTTTTCATGGCTTCTACCACTTTGAACGGCGAGGAAGCTCCGGATAGCATCACCACGGGCAGATCCCGGTCCACACGCCGGATATCCCGCAGAGTCTCCAGCCCGTCTTTGCGAGGCATCATGATGTCCAGCAGCACCAAAGAGATCTTGTCCCGTTCCCGCTCCAGGCACGCCAGCACCTCTTCCCCATCCTGCGCCGCCTCGATGGAATATCCGTGACACCGCAAAGCCATCTCCAGATAGCTGCGTACTTCCAGTTCGTCTTCGCCAAGCAGTATGGTTCTGCCTTTGCTGACCATTTGAATCGCTCCTCCGAGAATCACCAGACTATGCTCCCGCTCGCATCAAGTGGTGTGGCGGTTCGCTCATGAGGGGCAGTTGAGCCTCGTGCTGCGCGAAAGGAAGAACAAAGGAAAATCTCGACCCTTCTTCGCCGGATTCGGCCCAAACCTGACCTTGATGTAACTTGAGGATCAACTTGCAAATTGCCAGCCCCAGGCCTCCTCCCGACCTGTCCTGGCCGCCGGAATAGGACGTGTACTCTTCGAATATCTTCTCCAGGTTTTCAAGCGGCACGCCCGAGCCGGAATCGCGGATATCGACGCGATACGAGTTGGGCACTTGAATGCCTGCCATACGGCGTTCCCCATTGGTGAAAGCCATTTTCACCTTGATGCGCCGGTCCCAAAAGAACGGATACCCTCTTACTTCGATGGCGCCGTACTGAGGAGTGAATTTGCAGGCATTGTCCAAAAGGTTGATCAGCACCTGCTCGATCTGCTCCCGATCGAAATATAAGGGCTGCAGCGGAGGAGTCAGCTGCAGGCTCAGCTGAATGTGCTTGACTTCGACAAACGGCGTGATCTCGTGAATCGACTGCTGGATGCAAGCTTCGATATTTCCCTTCGCCAGATTGGGCCTTTGTTCCACCTGCCGGCCAACACTTAATTGGAACATGGCCGTAGCCATGCGCGAGAGCCGCTTGATCGAGTGCTGCATGCGCTCGAGAACTTCCTGCTGCTCCTCCGTAATGGGCCCTAGCTGCTGGCCCAGGATCAGCCCGCAATATCCGTCAATGGCCGTCAGCGGCGCGCGAAAATCGTGAACCGCTCGCGCCAGAAAATTCGTGCGGTCCTGGTCGTATTCCTGCAACTTCAGATTCGTGTGCAGAAGACACTGCAGGATCTCATCGCGGTCGGCGCGCAAGGAGTTCACGTCCCGCGCGCGGTTCTGCTCGTGGCGTTTGGCGGCGTGCTCCAGAAATGCCCCCAGCGTCACCTGGTTCACCGGTTTGAGCAGAATCGCCATGGCGGCCATCGGCAACCGCTCGAGCAGCGCCGCCATCTTCTTCCGTGACACCAGGAAGATGTTCTTGCGTTCCTGCTCGAAATCCAACTCGCGCGGCAGCGGAACATCGGAGTCGCCGTCCCAAATAAACAGGTCTGGGGAAGCATCCCCATTCGGCGCCGCGCCCACGTTCAGGGTCCAGTCGGTTCGGCGAGATGCTGCCAAAGTCTCGCGACAGAGCCGGTACAGCGATTTGTCTGTGGACACCAACTGAATGTGCATGAGGCGGTTACGTAGTGGTAGTACTAACGAAAGTTAGAGAGCAGGATATCGCAATCCTGATTTTTGTCAAGATTTTCCAACTAGAACTCCAATTTTTTTCCCTGAGCACATCTCTAGCTATAAACGGGATTGGCCATAACTTCAATACGGTAAATCCCCTACGGTCGTCGCGGCTTATCCCAGAACTTTGCCTCCCTTGTGACAAAGTGCTACAGGACTTCCAGTTGCGAACTTGAACGTGACAGGGGGGACAGTACAGGAGAAATTCTTGTTACAACGGGCTTTCACGTGCTCAACCGGTCAGAACCCGACTGGCTGCAAAAGTGCTTGCCACTCCGCTGGACCATTCCTCCGTATTGTTGGGCGTTAACCGAGAGCGCTGGAAAGATAGTGTGGCTCCCATCAGGTTGGGTTCGCGAGCAGTCAGGGCCGCACGCCGCCCAATTCGCAGCTTGGCACAGACCGCTGGTTTGGGCCGTCCCCCGGAGAAAGAGGTTGGAAGCTAACGTGTTTGCAGACTGAGGTCAATGGCCATGGTCGCCAGCCGGGAACGACGCAAACGAAAGCGCATCGCATTGCATTGGCCTGTCCGTCTGTACCGGGACCACGGCTCCTACTCCATCGACAGCACCACGGAAAACCTCACCAGCAACGGTTTCTACTGTGTTTCCAGAGAGCCCTTCCAACTCGGTGAACGACTGCACTGCATCATCGTAGTCCCCGCTGGGGCCTTTGGTTATTCGGAAGCTCGCGTCCAACTGCAATGCCGTGTGCAGGTAATGAGGGTTGAGAATCAAAGCGACAGTTTTGGCCTTGGCTGCTATATTGAAGATTATGAACTGCTTATGAACTCTCGGCCTGAGATCCTTCGTGCCCTGGCTGCCGACCCCCGCAGTTAAGCAATCCCATCCGGTAATCCCCTGAATCCGGCGGCTTTGCGGACCAAAAAGATTCGGACAATGTGCAAGAAAGCCGCCCAGTCTGGCGCCTCGAACGCCCACAACTTGTGTAAACACTCGTTTACTCGCTTTGGTAAACAAATTGCCAATTGGACAGTAGCCGCAAGGGTAAACTCGGCTGTCCATTTCGCAGGATGAAAACGAGGATCGAGTGAGTTTGTGCTGGCACAATCTGGACGTTCTGGAACCCAGCCGAAAGGCTGAGAGTTCCGGCGAGGGCGATGACCGATCAGACGTCAGAAGCATGATTGAGCGGTTGCTGGATACCTGCGTTCCTCACTGGTCCGTGAATTCCGGCCGAACGCATAAGACTGCGATTGAGTTGTCCGTTCCATCCCCAGGCCCGCGATCCAAATGACAGTAGGCTCTTCATGTATCTGAACCTGAAACTGCAACTTCTCAAAACCGGGATGCGCCAAAACCGTCTGGCACAGCTCTTGGCAGTGAACGAAAGCGTGCTCAGCAAGATCGTCAATGGCTTCCGAGAGCCTAGCCAGGACATGCGCAAGCGGATCGCGACGTTGCTGCAAAGTGACGAAGAGTGGCTTTTCGAGCGAGCCGAGGCCCCCGGCGCTCCGCCCAAGAACGGCGCCGAAGAGATGGTCGGATCTCCAGTGCTCGGTTCCACTCCCGCCCGCCAGGCATAATCTCTCTCCCAGGACCTGACGCCGCTCGGCATTTCGAACGGGCCGCCGGGCGTGTGAATTCAGTTATTGGTGGATTTCACAGCGAGCGTTGCACAGACAATAGCGAGACAGAGGATCAACAGAAGGCCCGGCTCGTAGTGGAGCCAGCAATAAAATACGTTCCAGTCAATCGGGCAGACATCGTTCATATTCGCCGCCCCTCCTCGCAACTTCCAGCAGCTCCGGATAACAAACCTGCATTGAGGGGTCCTCTCCAACTGCTTACACCGAGGATAGCGGCCCGCCTGCATAGCGACAATGATTGCTTTGGTTAATGGCGAACCGTGCGCCCTGGGCGCATGCTCAAGCGCAGCCACTAGGCACGGGCAAAAAAAAGCACCGGGTCACAGTCAGAATTGACCCGGTGCTTTAGCGTGCTTGCCGTTTGTTTTGACTAGAACGTCTTGTTCGGATCGCAACTGCACGTGCCGGCTCCGCTGCCGTTCCCGCCGAGGCTGGGATCAGCCGAGATAGCGAAGCACTGTTGCTCCAACTTCTTCAATTCCGACCAGCTCAACTGCGCGTCCTGGAAGTTAATCTCCGTGGCCGTATAAGCGGCTCCTAACGCAACCCCTAACGTCCGGACATGCGTAATCCAGGATTCCAATCTGCCCGACGGCCAGTAGTCGCTGCCCGCATCGCAGAATTTTCTCTCGCTGTCGCTGAGGCTGTTGGGCGTCGGGGGCAACCCGGCACCACGACGTCCGCCGCCGAAAGAGGCGACGATCTTGATGGCTCCGGAGTGCTGCACGCCCGGAGTGTACGGATTCTTGGTCAGGTCATTGTTCAAGCTGAATGACTGCATTCCGTTCGGGGTGATCTTGCAACTGCAGCATTCCGCCAACTGCTGGTCCGGCGTGAACACGTAAACGTTCGCACACAGATCGCCACCCTTAATTGTAGTC